>CAVRVZ010000004.1:0-1180918 GCA_963724755.1 uncultured Acidobacteriaceae bacterium | reverse complement strand
GTAGGACTATGACCGTGCTTGTTTTCAACAATTTAAGCCGCTGCGCATTCTTGAATGCCCACAAACATGCCCACTTCTGAGTGCCTTGGAATACCTTCACGCCGCCTTTCGTTCGGTGTCAATCTGCAATTGAATCCACTCATCTATTTCCGACTCCACCCAAAACGTAGCTTGACCGCCGCCGACGTGAACCGGCTTAGGGAAATCCTCTACGGCGATCATATTGTAGAGTTGTGGGCGTTGAAACAGGAAAGCGCTCAAGGACACCTTGATCCTGAGGAGCCTCTTCCCCGGTGGACGTGTATCCAATGTTGGTTGTGAGTAAACATACGGCCTCGTCGCTGCACTGTCACTCAGATGTAGCTGCTGATTCTCGGGTTGAGAAACAACAGTATCACTGATCCCTTCAAATTGCCTTGTCGGCAATCAAGGATTTCTTCTCACAAGCCAGCTTATCGGGATCAATTAGTTCTTCGACGAGTGGCTTGGCGATTTGGCACGAAATGAGGGCGATCGTCACGCGAACACTCGGCCCACGGCCTGAATAGTCGGCTAGCGTCTGCAGCCCAGCGCCGCAGCGCCCTGTTCCTCATATTTGCCGGCATTCCAGACGAACGTGATGTAGTCCTTACCGGCCGAAACCAGAACATCCGCGGCCCTTTGACATCGAGCAGCGGGAAAGATAGCGTGACTCCTACTGCGCTGTGTAGCCACCGTCTAACATGAGTACCGCTCCAGTGAAGAAGGTGGCAAGATCGGAGGCCATAAATGAGAAGAAGTTGGCCACCTCCTCCGGATTCGCAATCCGGCCGATGGGATGGGCGTTGCGCACCCGTTTCCAAAACGCTTCAGGGTCGCCAGAGGCATCAGCCGACCGCTGCACCATTGGCGTATTGACAGTACCACAGGCAACAGCGTTAACCCGGATTCCGCAGGGCGCGTATTCGATAGCCATCTGACGCGTCATCTGATGAAGGGCACCCTTTGAGGCAGCATAGGCTCCCTGCAGAGGAAGGCCTGCTTCTCCAGAGATCAGATCAAGTGATCAGGATCAGTCCGTACGCCTGCTTTATCATGATCGGAATTGTGTGTCGCGCCGCCCAATATAGGCCCTTCACGTTCACGGACATCACGGAATCCCACTCCTCTGGAGAATGGAGATGAATTGGTTTCGTCACATTCACAGCGGCGTTGCTAACCAGAATGTCGAGACGATCGAAGTGGTTGAGGGCCGCTTCGGTGAATTTAATGGCCGTTTGTTCTTCAGCCAGGTCACCTCGGACAAAGTGTAGCTTTCCTGGATAGACTACCTGAGCCACCTGTAAGTCTTGTGGAATGTGCTCCCCGCGGTCAACAGCGATCACGCCCGCAGCTCCACAACCAAGATAAGCGCGCGTGATTGCAAGGCCGATTCCGGAATACGCACCAGTAACTACAGCTACTTTTCCAGTGAGACAAATCTCCATAAATCACCTATGACCACCCTACATTTGAAATGATAGATGACATGATCGGAAACAGGGCTTGTAATCATCGATCGTCCAAATCAATTGGCTTGAGCTCTTGGCTCGAAAGCAATAGCGGCTCGCAGGCAAGCAGATCATCACTTGGTCGCCCACCGGATTAGGCGGGTGGCCCGTGTCCCAGGGATGCAAACTCACAACAAACGGGGGTGCCCCGTGGTCCCGATTCTGGGACCCGGGAAACCACGAATCCTACTGCTCCCAGGATTACTCCGCATAAACGCCGTAGTGTCCACTTACAATTTCAATGGAAATCGTGCGAGCGCACGTCGAGGAGGCGATGCGCGAGCGGCGCGAGATGTCTGGCTTTCACATGGATCACGCCATCCTGATTCTGCAGCGCGCCTTCTACCACCAGGAACTTGCTTCGCGTCACAATCAGCGCGGTTGCGCTCATAGACGATCGGGCGTGACGATGACGTTGGCAATGCCAGTCTCGTCCTCCATTGAGATAAAGATGAAGCCCTTGGCCGTGCCGGGGCGCTGCCGTGCAATCACGCAACCGGCGGCACGAACGAACTCGCCATCGCGGCACGACCGTAGTTCCTCTGCCGTAAGAATGCCCGCGCGGCGCAACTCGGTACGGCGATAATGCATCGGGTGTTTGCCTACGGTCAGTCCAGTTCCGGCGTAGTCGGCGACCATGCGCTCTTCGATATTCATCTGCTGCAAGGGGAGCGCGTCGAATCTTCACGCAACGATTCGCTGGCATGCCGAAAAAGCGGACCTTCCGGTTTTCCTGCGCGCTCTATCTGCCAGAGCGCATCGCGTCGATGCCGAATGGCTTCAAGCTGATTCAGCGCACCGATCTGAGCCAGGCGCGTCAGTTCTTTCCGTGATAGCGAAGGGACACGCCGCACGAGATCGTCAGCCGAGAAGAAATTGACCACCGTTACAGCGCGACGCAACCAGCGCCTCGGCCGCCTGTTTGGGCAGGCCCTTTGCATAGCCGAGTCCGAGCCGGACCGAGAGCGTTCCGTCACGCTCGTGCTCGATGGTGCAGGGCCAGTCGGAAACTTGAACGTCGATCGGTTTCACGCGCAGGCCATGCCGCTGCGCATCCTTGACCAGCACTGCCGGAGAATAAAATCCCATCGGCTGATTGTTCAGAATCGCGCAAGTAAAGGCCGCCAGATATTTCACTTTCAAATAGGCCGACGCATACGCGATGAGCGCAAAGCTGGCGGCATGCGACTCGGGAAATCCGTACAGGGCGAACGAGCTGATGTGCTGCACGATCCGTATCCTGCGTCTGCACATCAATGCCGTTTGCCGTCATGCCCGCGCGGAGCTTGCCTTCGAGATTCTTCATCCGCTCCCAGGAGCGGCGCATTCCCACGGCACGGCGAAGTTCATCGGCCTCCGCGCCGGAGAAGTTGGCGACGGTCATGGCGATGCGCAACAGTTGCTCCTGAAAGAGCGGCACGCCGAGCGTGCGCTTCAGCACCGGCTCAAGCGACGGATGCGGATACGTGACAGCCTCTTTCTTTTGCCGCCGCCGCATGTAGGGATGCATCATCTGCCCGACGATGGGACCGGGACGAATGATCGCCACCTGCACAACGAGGTCGTAGAAACGTTCAGGATAGTTTCGCGGCAAAGACGCCATCTGCGCCCGGCTCTCGACCTGAAACATGCCGACGGTATCGGCTTTTTGAAGAGTCCGGTAGACCTCATCGTCTTCCGGCAGATGCGCGAGATCGACTCTTTCGCCATAGTGGGCCGGGATCAATTCGATGCAGTCCTTGAGCACGGCCATCATGCCGAGGCCCAGCAGGTCTACCTTGATAATGCCCAGGTCTGCGCAGTCCTCCTTGTCCCACTGAACCACGGTGCGGCCGGGCATCGAGGCCCGCTCCAGCGGCACGACATGGTTCAACTGTCCCTGGCAGATCACCATGCCGCCCGAATGCTGGCCGAGATGCCGGGGCAGATCGAGAATGCGCATCGAGAGTTCGAGATACTTGGCGATGCGCGGATGCCGGATGTCGAAGCCGGCGTGCTGGAAGGAGTGCGCCATCGTGTCCGTGCTGCCCGCGCCACTCCCACTGGCTCACGAGGCTCGACAGCCGGCCCAGCGTATCCGCATCGAAGCCCAGCGCCTTGCCCGTTTCACGGGCGGCGGATTTGCCGCGATAGGTGATGACGTTGGCGGTCATCGCGGCGCCAAGCTCGCCATATCGCTGGTACACGTACTGAATCGCCTGCTCGCGCTTTTCTTCCGAAGGAAGATCGAGGTCGATGTCCGGCCATTCGTTGCGGCTCTCCGACAGAAACCGCTCGAAGAGCAGCTCCATCCCTACCGGATCGATGGCGGTGATTTCGAGCGCAGTAACAGACCGCAGAGTTGGCCGCGCTGCCGCGGCCCTGCACCAGGATGTCGTTCTGCTTGCAGAAGCGAATGATGTCCCACACGATGAGGAAGTACCCGGCAAAGCCCAGCTTCGCAATCAGCGTCAGTTCGTGTTCCACCTGCTTTTTCGCGCGTTCCATCAGGCCGCGGTCGTTCTTGGGGCCGTAACGGCGCTCGACGCCCTCGGCGACACGCTTGCGCAGAAAGCTGTCCATCGTCTCTCCTTCCGGCACCGGATAGCGCGGAAACTCGTAGCCGAGATCGTCCAGCTCAAAGCCGAGCCGCGAAGAGAGATCGACCGTGTTCTCGACGGCTCCGGGAACATCGCGGAAGAGCGCGGCCATCTCCCGCGCTGTGCGCAGGTAGCGCAGGTTGTTGACAGCGAGCAAACGGCCTGCCTGGTCGAGCTCGACATGATGCCGGATGGCCGTGAACAAATCCTGAATCTCGCGGTCATACTCGGTCGCGTAGCGAACGCCGTTGGTTGCGATCACCGGCAGACGCAGGGAACGCGCGATGCGGATGGCGGCCTGATTCCGCCATTCCTCTTCGCGCTCGCGATGGCGCTGCAATTCGACGTACACGTTCTCGCGGCCGAAGATGCGCGTCAGTTGTTCGACAGTCTCGCGGCCCGCTGCTTCGCCGCCGCGCGCGAGCGCCGCGGCCAGCGGCCCTTCGTCGCCTCCCGTGAGACAGATCAGTCCCGGAGGCGTACTGGCCGAGGTCGTCGAAGTTCGCCGCGCCCTCGCCCTTTGTTGCTTCGCGCATCTTGAACTGCGTAATGAGCTGGCAGAGATTCTGATAGCCCTCCCGCGATGCGCAAAGCAGCGGCAGGCGCGCCGGCTCGCTGGGATGCTGATGCGGCAGCCAGGCCGGAGGCGTCAGCCGCGGCCCGAAGCTGGCGACGGAAATCTCCGCGCCGATGTGCGCGCGAACGCCACTGCGCTTCGCGCTGGTGTGAAAACGGGCCGCGCCGTAGACGCCGTTATGGTCGAGCAGCGCCATTGCCGGCATCTCCAGCGCCGCTGCCCGCTCGATCAGGCTCTCCGGTTGCGATGCAGCCTGAAGAAAGCTGAAGGCGCTCGCCGCGTGCAGCTCGATATATCGCTCAGTCATAGAGCGCCGCCATCTGCCACTGATCGCGCAGCAGGTCACGGATCAGGCAGCAGCAGAGCATCGCGCCATCCTGGGCGCGTGCCGCCAGATCCCATTGCTCGCATCCCCAAAGCGAGGCATTCCACCACTCGCCGCCTGTCAGCCAGGGACCGTAGGCCTGTTCCACTGCATAGCGCTGCTCGCGAAAGACGAATGCCGCGGGCCGCTCGTTCTGCAATCGTGACGTAGACTCGTCTCCGGCGGACGCAGCTTTCGCATCGCCGGACGCAGGGCGCGGCAGGCTTCATCGCCGATGACTCGCGCGGAAGGAAGCTGAACGGCTCCATGCGAAAACCGTCCGGCTCGTGCGTGTCTCTGAGGACGGCGCGGCCAACATTTTCGTCGCCGACGATGGCGCGAATGCGCGCCAGAGTGACATCGAGGCGCGACGGCTCGGGCATCTGCGGAGAGAACAGGCCGAGTTGCACTTTGCTGGTGCTGCCCGGCTCCGCCTCGAGCGTCACCGCCATGATCGCGGCCTGCGGCGGATGCGCTTCGAGATCGAGATGCAGCAGCTTGAGCCAGAGCTGCCGGTCGTTGGTGGGCAGCGCGGGCCGCACGCTGCGCGAATGTGCGTCGCGCCGCCTTCGAGCGTCAGCGTGATGCGAAACCGAAGCCAGCGCCAGCACGCGCGCCGTTGCCCGCAGAATAAGTTGCTCCAGCATGAGGTTCACGACAAACATCAACGCATCGAGGATTTCTACGGGCGAGTCGAGTTCCATGCGCTCTTCGAGCGTGAATGCAGGCTCGACCGGCTGAAACAGGTGCGGCATCTCGCCGCGCGCCATCTGGCGAAGCCGCTTGCCCGCTTGCCCCATGCGGGAGATGAGTTCTTTCTCCGGCAGCGCGGCCAGCATTCCCAGCGTGCGAATCCCCCACAGCGAAAACGTCTCGGCCTGCTCTTCGGTGAGATCAAGCACGGTGAGCGGCAACGGCGCCAGCGCCGCGCTCTCCTCGCCTGTGGGGATCGACCCTCACCGATAGCGGCAACGGCCCCTTGGCAACGGCAACAGCCGCATGAAAATTGCCGCTGACGGCAACGCAGGCCGTGATGCCCAATGCGCGGACGCGCGCGAGAAGGCTCCGCGCCAGCGTCTCCGGCGGGCCGAACAGCCCTCTGGTCCCGGCAATGTCGATCACGCAGAGAAACGCGCCGTCTTCGCTGCGATCCTCAACACGCGGCGAGAATCCCGCCCGCGCATTCGAGCAGCGCCGCCTTTGCCGCGGATTCTTCGCTCAGCGAACGGAGCAGCACCGTGACATCCGGGAAGGTATCGACCTCCACTTGCGTCATGCCGTGCGCCATGCCCAGCGAACGCGCTTTGCGCGTGAGCGAACAGACCGTCTGCAACGGCGGCTCGCCCTCCATCACGACGCAGGCGCGGTCCCGCATCTCCGGCCGCAGGCGCAGCAATGCCTGCGCGGGAAACTCTTTCGCATACAGGCAGGCATAAAGTTCCGCAGGCTTTGTCATCGCGCACCTGCCCAGGCCGATTGGCTGCGCCATTGCGCGGCGTTCGCGCTTCTGCGGCGGCTTGCGCAGCGGGACCACGTTCGTCTCAGCCTGCGTGAAGCGCCGCCGCTCTACCTCCAGGCGATGCTCGATCCCGGTGAACACCGTGGCCTCGTCCCGGCGCGCTTCGCCGGGTCCAAACCGCAGCAGCAGCTCCGCGCTGCTCTTCGCGCACGGATGCTGCGTCAGAAGCAGCAGGCTTGCGCTGCGTCCGCTCCGCAGCGGCCCGGTAACGGAACCACGTCGCCAGCGGCACGCGGGCAGCATACTCCGGCGCAATGCCTGCCATGTCCAGCACGATGGCGCTGAAACCGCCGGCCTGCAGCAGCAAATCGGTAACGCGCAATGCCTGCTCGATCCGCGCCCACGGCTTGCCGGCTGCGCGTGCGCAGCGTTCGCTTTTGACACGCGCGGCGGCGGCGCTGGCGCAAAGGTCTCCCGCTCCGGACGCACTCTCCGCTGCGGCTCCGCGCAGCGCGGCGCAATCGCTTCCGGCCGCAACAGGCCGCCGACGGCATCGGCAAGCCCTTTGACCTCGTTGCGCGGATGCCCGCCGCACCCTCCGCCGTGCAAACCTTTCTTCGCCGCGGCTGGCACAAGATACTTTTCGGGAAGCGCGAACCTGTATTCCGGCGCAGGCTGCGCTTTTGCTCGCAGACACGCCGCATCGCACCCAAAGAAGCGCAAGAGAGATCGACTCCCGCCGCGGCTGCCGATTCGGGATCAAAGCATATTCGATACATCGATCCACGCGCCGACGCTGCCCCGCGCGCGTAATGCCCGCAAGAAAGGAGAGCGCCACCGACGTTCGTCCGCTCGATTCCGCGCCCACCATCTCTGTGATCGCCCCAACCGGCAGGCCGCCTTCAAAGAAGCGCATCCACTTCGGCAACGCCGGTCGGCGCAACCGGCCGGATCACCTTCTGCGCCGGCGTCAGCGCCGAGGGTATCCTGTGGGCGAGCGCCGCTTCGATCTGGAGCCGGATTGCGGCAGCGGAGGGCATAGGCATATATTCGCTTTATATTCGCCTAATGCCATGCATGCCAAGTCAACTGCGATTGCACAAGGAATGGATGCAATCACGAGCTTAAGCTTGCAGATTCTTCAGCATCAAGAAAATTTTGGTTCAGTGACTGCCGCCAGGCAGGAAGTAGCATGGTTCTATGTGCGGCAGATACGGGCGGCGGGCGGACAAGCAACGGATCGCGGAGTGGTTTCGCACGCACAACACCAATGTCTTCAACGACCCTGAGCTCGCCCCAACCTACAATGCGGCGCCGCAGAGCTTCCAACCCGTGATCCGGCTCAACCCGGACACCGGCGAGCGGGAGATCGCCATCATGAAGTGGGGCCTGGTGCCCTATTGGTCGAAGACCGTCAAGCTCAAATACAACACCATCAATGCCGACGCCGACAAGCTCACCACCAGCGGAGTGTGGCGCGAGCCGTTCAAACACCGCCGCTGTCTGGTTCCTGCCGACTGGTTCTACGAGTGGCCGGTTGTCGATGGCGAGAAACAGGCCCGCGCCTTCAGCCTCAAAGACGACAGCCCGTTCGCCTTTGCCGGCATTTGGGATCGGTGGAAGGACAAGGAGACCGGAGAGGTCCTCGAATCTTTCGCCATCGTGACCGTCGATCCGAACGAATGGATGGCAAATATCACGACCGGATGGGCGTCATCCTGAAGCCGAATGATTACCAGCGATGGCTGGAAGAAGGCGAAGAGCACACCCTGCCGCTCGATCTGCTGCGGCCCTATCCCGAAGAGGAGATGAAATCCTGGCGCGTGAGCGACAAGGTTGGGAATACGCGAAACAACTGGGCAGAACTGATCGAGCCGGTCCCTGAGGACAAGCCGAAGAAATCTTCAAAACGTGCCGGGCCCAAGAACGAAACGCCGCCGCAGGGCCTGTTCGATTGATAGATGAACAGAAGCCGACTAATGAGATGGTCCGCCGCTTGATTCACCCGCGATCGTGGGTGATCGAGTATGGCAGCCTTTGAGAAGGAGGATCATCGACATGCAGATACATTCGGTTGGCATTGACCTGGGCAAGACGACATTCCACCTCGTGGCGCTTGGCGCTGCACGGCAAGGTGCTTGTGAGGAAGAAGTTCACCCGGAAGCAGCTTCTGGCCTACACCGCGAACATGCAGGCATCTCTGATCGGGATGGAGGCCTGCGCCGGAGCGCATTTCCTTGGACGTGCACTGCGAGCACAGGGCCACGATGTCCGGCTGATCGCAGCCCAGTTTGTAAAGCCCTTCGTGAAGTCGAACAAGAACGACTTCATCGATGCCGAGGCCATCGCGGAAGCAGTCGAGCGGAAGAACATGCGCTTCGTCCCGATCAAGACCGATGATCAGTTGGACCTGCAGGGCATCCATCGGGTGCGTGATCGGCTGATTTCCCGGCGCACGGCGGTGATCAACCAGCTTCGGGCATTTCTGCTCGAGCGCGGTATGGTATTTGCGCAGAGGCCAGCGAAGCTCAAGGCTGCCATGGCGGACATCCTGGAGAACGCGGAGGCCGACCTGACGCCGCAGATGCGGAACCTGATCGACATGCTGTGGGATGAGTGGAAGCTCGTTGAACAGCAGATCGAAAAGCTCAACCTGGAACTGGAACGGATCTCCGCCGCAGATGCGGGATGCACGCGGATACGACAGATCCCAGGGATCGGACCAGTGGTAGCCACTGCCATCGTTGCCGCTATCGGCAACGGCGCCGCATTCCGCAAGGGCCGGGACTTCGCTGCGTGGCTGGGGATCGTGCCACGCCAGTACTCGACCGGAGGCAAGGCGAAGCTGCTCGGCATCAGCAAGCGTGGCAACGTCTACCTGCGCAAGGTCCTGATTCATGGTGCACGGGCTGCCGTGCTGCGCATCAAGCGCGACCGAGCACCGATCGGAGCCTGGCTTGACGCACTCGACGCCAGAGCTCCCAAGAACGTCGTTGTGGTCGCGATGGCGAACAAACTCGCGCGGATCGCATGGGCTGTGCTGTCGAGTGGAGAAGACTACCGGCCGACAGCGAACGCGATTGCCGCATAAAGCAATAGGCTGCGGCTTGGAAGCGCTGACGCGCTCCCACTTTACCGCACTACGACAAAGTTCTCCCACCGAGGTCTGCACAGGAGCAGCAAGGACGAAAGAACAGTCACAACGGCGTGTCCGCAGCCTGATACTGAGAATGGTCTCAAAGAGCGACCGACCGACTTATAAGGACAGACACGCGCGCAACTCATCATGGCCAGGAGAGCTGATCTCCACACAAAGGCCGAATACATTTGCGCAGACTTGTCTTCTCTCCGACGCTTTTCCCTTGCAGTCGCGCGGCGGACCATACATTTGTACCATCGATAAGGGCAGAGGCGTTGTCATTCTTGCCAGTTCGCAACTTTCTGCCGCCAGACTGGCAAAAGCTGACGTATAAGCTCGAATTGAACTGTGAGGCCTCCCACGCCGAGCGTCCCACAAAAAGTCCGTCAATGGACGGCTGGCGCGATGAGTTCGCACGCATTCTCCGGATTGACGCTTCCGCCGTAGAGTATCGGTACGTTCTGCCCCTCACGAGGAAAAAGCTGAAGCAAGGTTTCGCGGATCAGCCGGTGTTTTGCGTCAGCATAATCGGACCGGGCGGGTATGCCATTTACTCCAATGGCCCAGACAGGCTCATAAGCCACCCATAGATTCTCACACTCTGCTTCGCTCAACCCATGAAGTCCAACCTTTAACTGTTGCCGGAGACGCTCATCCCCAATGTCCAATTCCTTATCGTCGCCGGTTTCTCCCACGCAGAGCAAAGCGACAAAGCCGTGGCCGATCGCGGAGATGACTTTCTTGTTCTCCTCGATATCCGTCTCGCGAAAGATGTGGCGCCGTTCGGAGTGACCGATCTCGACAATCTGGAGATCGAGTTCTTGTAACATCAGGGGTGAAATTTCGCCGGTGAACTGGCCTCTTTCCTCCCAATGCATATTCTGGGCTCCTAGCTGATCCGGGCACGATCCACAGAGGCTGAAGCCGCCGCGAGCGCGGTATAGGAGGGAATGACAAACAGCGAGAGATCATCGGAAATGTCGCGAATCAACCGCTCAAGATCCGTCAGGTAGGAGACCGTCTCCTTGATGGTCTTGTACATCTTCAGGTTGGTGCCGATATGGAGTTTACGATCCGCTATCATGTTCTGCGTAATTCGCTTTCTCGATGGCGTTAATCGCTTCCACCTTCGCAAGAGAGCGGCCCCCCTTGAACTCCAGGCCTAACCATTCCCGCAATACCTTCTTGGCCAGTTCCGGACCAATAATGCGAGCACCCATGCAGAAAACGTTGCTGTTGTTGCTGAGCCGGGCGCGCTCGGCAGAGAGTGTGTCATGGCAGACTGCGGCATAAATGCCCGGAAACTTGTTGGCAGTAATCGCCATTCCGATGCCGGTACCGCACATAAGAATGCCCTCCTTGTCGTAATTGCTCGCGATAATCTTTCGGCGACTTGTTGAGCGATCACCGGATATCCGGTTTGATCTTCATCGCTGTCCACCCCGACGTTCTCAAAGCTGTACCCCTCTTCTTTTAAGACGCCGATCAGAACATTCTTCAATTCGACGGCGGCATTGTCGCATCCGATCACGATTGGTTTCCTGGCCATGAAAATGCCTCCTGCAATTGCTTTTGTAGCTCGATTGCGATTCTTAAGGTTTCTTTGGCGCCTGCAAGGATGTCGCCACGATCCGTGTGCAAAGCGCCAACGAGATCGCACCGGCGTCCGGATGGCCAAGGCTGCGCGCCGGGTGCGAGCGTGCGCGTCCCAGTCTGGGTGCAAGTTGTGCCGTCGCTTCGGCTGCCTTGGTCGCCACCTGCGCCGCCGCATTCCACGCCGCGGGCAGAGTCTGGCCCCCGTCGATTTTGCTTTCCAACGTAGCAACGAAAGGCTCGAAGGAATCGACCAATGTCTTATCTCCGACGCGGGCATGACCCAGGAGCATGACGGCATCGAGTCCGGCACGCGCGCCCTTGGCCACGGATTCCGGCGTCAGCGGAGCATCATCGCTCAGCAACGTGCTCCAGGTGCGCAGCGCCAGGCCCCACAAGGCACCGGAGGTTCCGCCAGCACGGTCGGCCCAGGCATCGCCAGCGCAGGCGAGCACGCTGGCCGCACCGGCGCCTGCCGCTACGGCCAGCTGCGCCGCCTCAGCCGCTGCGGACGAGCCTCGGGTCATACCCATGCCGTGATCGCCGTCGCCGGCACGGGCGTCAATACGCCCCAGTTCTTCTTCAACCTCGCGCAGGGCGTCGGCTATCTTGCCGATTATGTCGGCGATGCATTTTCCGTCGGCGCGCGAAACATTGGACGCTGGGCCGAATTTGAGTTCCGATGCGACCTCGATCAGCTCCGGCGCGGGCTCGGTGGCGATGATCGCGCCGCGGCGCAGAACCGGGGCGTCTGACGGCGCGCACCAGTAGCTTTCGAGTTCGTCGTCGAGCCAAGTCAGCGTCAGCGAGCATCCGGCCATATCGAGACTGGTGACGTATTCGCCGACTTCCGGCGCGACGATGGTCAGGCCGGCGTTCTTCAGCCGCGCTTCGACGCCAGCCCACAGCACGAACAATTCTTCGTACTTGGTGCTACCCAAGCCGTTCAGCAAAGCCGCGACGCGGCCATTGCAGTCGGCAGGCTTTTCGCTGAGCAGGCGATCCACCAGAAGGTCCGTCAATTCCGTAGCAGGAAGGATCGCATCTTCGCTAATGCCTGGTTCGCCGTGAATACCAAGGCCGATTCCCATGCGCTGTGGCGGTACGAAAAACAAAGGCTCGACGGAGCCGGGCAGCGTACAGCCGGTGAAGGCGACACCAAAAGAGATCGTGCGCGTATTGGCCCTTATGGCGATGCGCTCGACCTCATCCAGACTCTTACCCGCTTCGGCCGACGCGCCGGCAATCTTGAAGACCATCAGGTCGCCGGCGACGCCGCGGCGCAGTGCCATTTTTTCCGACGGGGCGCTGGCGACGTCGTCGGTTACTGCTATGATGCGCACGTCGATGCCTTCCGAAATCAAGCGTTCGGCGGCCAGCCCGAAGTTCATTACGTCTCCAGCGTAGTTGCCAAAGCCGAGCAGAATGCCGCCGCCACGGTCGGCGAGACGAGAAACGTGGGCAATGTTATGTGCCGAAGGCGAGGCAAACACATCGCCGGCGATCGCCGCATCTGCAAAGCCAGGGCCGACAAAGCCCACGAACGCCGGGTAGTGGCCAGAGCCCCCGCCGACAACCACGGCGACCTTGCCTGCCGGCGTTGCAGTGGCGCGCACGACCCCGGCTACGACAGGGCGTAGGGTACGCGAATAGATCGAGCTAAAGCCGGCAATAGCTGTCGTCGAGAAGGTTTCTGGGTTGTCGTAGATAAAGGTCATGACCCGGAATTTCCGTTTTGCCTTTCAGTTGCGAACCAATATACCCCCATTTGCCTTTGGGGGGACCAATGCCGTGACAGGGGGTCCATCATTTTTGACAATTTGAAGGGGTTCTTACTGTTGTAAGGGTTGAGTATCGAGATAGAATTTGCACGCCCCAGTATTTGCGTGCCAAATGGAATAAATTCCCCAGTGAATGCGAATGCCATATTTCATATCCTGGAATGCTTCATAAGCACTTGCCTGGACTGAGTAGTACTCACGGATGGGCGGATTTCTCAATTATCGTGTCATCTCCAACTCCTGCTAGCTGAGACTTAGGTCCCAATAATAATCTCCTTATGACCTCAGCGGCAATGGATTTCATGTCAACTCCTCGGAAATGGCAGACTTCCCCATCCTCAGAAAAACCTCTAGTACTGCGGCACGGGCGGCGGGTTCCGTTCAGCAAACACCAGCTGATGCCAGTAAGGGTATGCTCGCGTGCGCTGACTGGCGCGATCAAGCTTTTCAATCTGCGAGGGAGACAAGTCCCAATCCGCCGCCAACAGATTCTGCCGCAGTTGCTCCTCGTTTCGTGCGCCCAGAATGACGGATGAAATGGTGGGCCGCTGCAAAAGCCAGTTGAGTGCGATCTGCGAAACGGTCTTGCCGGTCTCATTGGCGACTTCGTCGAGCGCATCGACCACGTTGTAGAGGTGCTCCTCGGGTACAGGCGGGCCGTCGGCGGCGGTTGCAGGCAGTCGGCTGACCTCAGGCTTAGGCTGTCCTCGACGCAGCTTTCCCGTCAGACGGCCCCAGCCGAGCGGGCTCCAGATGAGCGCGCCGACTTTTTGGTCGAGGGCGAGTGGCATCAGTTCCCACTCATAATCACGTCCTACCAGCGAATAGTAGACCTGATGGGCAACGTACCGGGCCCAGCCATAGCGATCGGAAATAGCCAAGGACTTCATCAAGTGCCATCCGGAAAAATTGGAACACGCGATGTAACGAACCTTGCCTTCCTGGACAAACGCATTCAGGGTATCCAGCACTTCTTCGACCGGCGTTAACGCGTCGAAAGCGTGCATGTGATAGATGTCTATATAATCCGTTCCTAGGCGACGCAGGCTGCTTTCAATCGATAGGCGCAAATGATAGCGCGACGAGCCCAGGTCATTGGGTCCAGGGCCCATAGGAAATGCAGCCTTGGTTGAGAGCAGCAACTGATTGCGCTTGCCCTCAATCACCTTGCCCAGGATTTCCTCGGAAAGGCCACTGGAATATTCGTCGGCAGTATCAAAGAGATTAACGCCCGCTTCGAGGCAAAGATCAATCATTCGCCGGGCTTCTTCCACCTGCGTAGAACCCCAAGCTTTGAAGAACGCACCGACCCCGCCGAACGTGGATGTACCGAAGCCGAGTGCCGAAACCTTTAGGCCGGAGCCTCCCAATTCTCTATATTCCATTTGAAGATCAGCCTCGCAAGATTGGAGATATCGCTAAACGTGATGCACAAATGAATCCTAGTACGGTCAAAGTAACTTATATCTGGCTTGGCGTCAATCACACCTTTCAATGCTGAGGACTCTGACCGGCAGGGTCAATGGAACGGTAAAGCAGCTCAGCGGCCCGAATCCGGGTAAGACGCCAGGTTGCAACTATTCTTCCGAGCATCATTCAATCTTGGTGGGCCACGGTTTCAGTCGTCCGCGACCGATCCAGCCCGTAAGAGCCATTGTTCCTTGCCGGTCAGTTTCATCACAATCAAAACCATACCACCGGCCACAAACCACACCGCCACAATTACCGGTGCATATGAGATTGGCGGGGTTGGCAACGGTACGACCGATTTGTACGCTACCCAAAGAATCGCCGCACTTGAGATCAGTGGAAGTAGGGCGTGCAATATCGGTTGAAAATCCTGGGGTCGTTCCTTCAGGTAGAAGAGAAATACTCCCAGATTCCCGAGGCTATAAATAACCGCGAGCGCAAGCGTCAGTACGGTTCCCATAAGAAAGAATTCCTGGTCAGGCCCGATCCATGATCCCAGCCCAATGCCGAATGCCAGCGTAACTAGGGTCTGAAAATAGATGGCCTTGACCGGAGTTTTGTACTTGCCATGAAGTTCCGCGAATTGCCACGGCAAGGAGCCGGAACGCGCCATTGCATACCACATTCGCGTCGATACCAAGGTTGCCGCTACACTAACTGCAGTCATCGAGTTGATCAATGCAAGAAGCACGAATACCCAGCCTTCCCCCCAGAATCTCCGGGCGAGAATAAATGCGGAACTTCCGGGCATGCGACAAAATCCGCAATGCGATTCGTACCCCATCCCACCAGAATCCCCCAGGAGGTGAAAACGAGGTAAGCGCCTACGAGAAAAATGGCGCCCAGAATGGCACGTGGTACGATCTGCTTCGGGTTCCTAGTTTCTTCGGAGAGCGGAACCGCGGCTTCCCACCCAGTGAACGCGAAAATTGAGAACACGATCGCGAGATACAGACCGTTGCCACTGGGTGCATTCGCAGGATTGAACGAAGAAATATTGACGCCGCCCGGCCCCGGAGAGAGGAATCCCCAAGTTGCAAGCAACACGACGCAACTTACCTCGAGGATCCCCATGATGATCAATGCTGCTGTGGAGACTTCTACACCGCGATACGTCACGAGAGCAGTAAATGCTGTACCAAGCAGTAAGAAGAAATACCACGGAAATGAGACGTTGTACTGTGATCGAAGTGAAGTTTCGAGAACCGACCCCATCATGCTCAGGCAGAAGGAAGGAGTCACCGCACTGTAAAGGAAAAAAAGCCATGCCGTGAGAAACCCGACCCGAGGATGAACTGTGCGGCTCACGTAAGTGTAGTAGCCGCCCGCTGAAGGTAGATGCTGGGCTAACTGAATCACGCCGACACCAATGGTCAGCACTATGCAAAAGGCAGCCGTGTAAGCCAGCGGTGCCACAACACCGGCATGTGAAACCGTAAACTGGATGGTCAGCAATATTGCTGTCGCTGGCGCAGTATGACCGACGGCCTGCATCAGCACCGACGTCAGTCCGAGAGCACCTGAACGAAGCCGCCCGCGTTGAACGCCTTCTTTGAAATTAGCCGTATTTTCGGGTGCAGGCTCTCCAGAACTAGGGCTCATGTGGACCTAATCGCGAGTTTCGATCTGGCTCCACTCTCCGACTTGAGGAGACTAACGAGACCGGGTAGGCGTCCGACAACATTTCTGCCAAGAATTCGGACATAGAGGTCCCTCGATTTTTCCTGGTCCTTCACGGTGAAGAAGTGGGCAGCGAAGAAGCCTTCGTGTGCAACCGGCGCGTCAGGTAGATTCATGCGGTGCCTCCTGTTGCGAATGAATGAGCATGCGGCCTTAGTTCAGGAGCGATTCCCAGTTGGCTGGCACCCTTCCTGCCGGGCCAGGAACGGGCTGATTTCTTGGGTGCGAATGAGGCGGAAGCAACTCTGCACCTTCGATCATCCCCCGCGTCTCGTAGTCGTAGAACCAGTCCTCACCCGGCTCGAAGCTGGCTATTATCGGATGCCCTGTCTCTGCCGCATGCCTGGATGCATGCTGGTTCGGAGAACTGTCGCAGCAACCGATTTGCCCACACTCCGCGCACCGGCGGAGATGAAGCCACCAACCTTGCGGCGATGCCAGGCACTCCACACATCCATTGCCACTAGGCTTCGAAGCGGGGTTGATTCCGCGCACGCCCTTTTTCATTTCCGATTTTCCCTTCGCGTCCTCTGTTCGCAAAATGATATCAGGGCACCAGCAAGATCTCGCCAATACCACCCTTTTCCGCGACGGTTTGAGCTTCGGCCGCCCTGCTGGGTGGAATGCCACGGCTGATAAATTCTAGTAATGAGCATCAAGCTCTTGTCTAGCAACAAGCTGCTTTGTCGATCGATCACCTCAGTAACTTGCCGGCGAGCCAGTAATCGACACTGAACTTTCCCGGACCGGAGCAGATCAGCCAGATAAAGAAGATCACGTACAGGACTTCCGGAAGGTAGAGGAAATCGTCGAGCCAGTTAAGAGGCGAAAGCCCTTTAGGGATGGCGGAAAGCGCGCTGGTCAGGATGGCGACAAGCATATCAACCAGTAAAGCCACGCAGGCCGCGCTCGAAAGAATCCCCACGGTCAGCAAGGATCCGCAAACGAACTCGACACCCGACACGAAATAAGCCATCTGGTGGGGAAACGGGACTTTGGCCTTAACGAGCGTTTCGTAAACAGGTTTCGTGCCGCCAGCGACAAACAATTTGTTTGCCCCGGAGATGGCGAAGAACAACCCGATCGAAACGCGCACCAGCAGGATGGCATATTGTTCCAAATCACTGCTAACCAGCAGCGCAAACTGGACCAACCGTTTCCAATCCATCTCTTGTCCCTCCATCGAAGGGAAGCGCTGTAACGATACCCGATGTCACAGCCGACTTGTCCGGCAACTGCGCTAATTAGGACTTAGTGGCTGTCTGGTTGACTAAAGCCGACAGTGGCTGTCGGCCGTCTGTAGTTCTTTCGTCGCAGTAAATGCACATGGCCGGCGGCAATCCCAATAACTTAGAGCTTCGGTCCGCACCCGTCAGCGCTTAAATCCGCGTCCCATTCCGGCCGAGCGTCAGCCTTAAGTGAGGTCGGTGCTCTGTCCGACCTCGATAATGTAACCGTCAGGATCGCGGATGTAGCAGCGAATCTCGCCGTACTTTTCCTTCGGCTCCGTGATGAACTCGGCTCCTCGACTTTTCCATAATTCATAGCACGCTTGAATATCCGCAACGCGGATATTCAAGAAGCTGCTGACCTTATCCGGGTCGGCAGGGACGCTGAGCGTTACCGTCGGCTTGTCGGGGGTCGGCCCGCCCCCGACGTTGACAATCAGCCAAGTATTCGCGATCTGAATGTGCCCAGACGCACCCTTGCTGTCGCCTCTGCTCAGAATGCGGCCGCCGAAGACCTTTTCATAAAAATCAGCCGATCGGTCGATGTCGGCGACGGTGATGAAATGTGTGACGGTGAACCCGTCGCGCGGGGGCATCTCATAGCTCTTTTGTTCGATTTGTACCGCGCTCATTGATGGCTCCTCTCGATACGGTGCTCATTACTAATACGGTGTCCCGAGTCCCGCCCACATTCATAGAAAATCGATCGACGCCAGCTAGTTCAGGAGCGAATCCCAGTTGGCTGGCACCCTTCCTGCTGGGCCAGGAACGGGCTGACTTCCTGGATGCGAATGTGGCGGAAGCAACTTGACGCCCTTGATCATCGCCTGCTTCTCGTAATCGAAGAACCAATTCTCACCTCGCTCGAAGCTGGCAATGATCGGATGCCCAGTCGCCGCCGCATGCTTTGATGCACGCTGACTCGGAGAACTGTCACATCATCCGATGTGCCCACACTCGGCACACCGGGGGAGATGAAACTACCAGGCATTCGGTGACGCCAGGCATTCCACGCATTCATTGCCACTGGGTTTGGATGCGAGATTGATTCCGCGGTGATCCTTTCCTATCAATTTTCGTTTCTGCGCTGCACGTCCGGCAGGGGGCTCAAGGCACCAACAGAATCTTCCCTATACCGCCCTTTTCGGCCGCTGCTTGAGCCGCGGCCGCCTCACTAAGTGGCATTTTCCGGCTGATCGGAATTGCCAGCTTGCCATCTCGCACCGCTTCGCCCATGAACTCGAGCGTTTGCCTGTCGAAATGCGAGAATACCGGCACTATCTTTACGGATGGGTAGCTCGCGGCGTTCTGCGGCGCCCCGACAACCGAAGCATACACTCCTCCCGGCTTGAGCTTAGCAATCAACATTTCGGCGGTCTTGCCATTCACCGTATCGGCAACGGCATCGACCAGCGGAAGATTCGCAATCGCGGTGTCATCATCGGTTGCGACGAACTGATCCGCGCCGACAGTTTTCGCTTCATCCATCTGCCTCTTTAAAACTCCCGCGATCACTGTCGCTCCGCATTCCTTTGCAGTGAATACCGCCGAGCGCCCGACATTTCCTGCGGCGCCCGCGACGAGCACAGTCTGGCCCGCTTTGATTCCCGTAGCTGCGAGCAACTGGTTGCCAGTCGTCGCCACCAGCGGCAGCGCCGCAGCTTCGATCAAATCAAGGCCCTCGGGAATATCCGCCAGAACATCCGCTTTCACTACGCAGAGTTCGGCGTACGTGTTGTCCGCCATTGCGAACACCCGGTTGCCGGCAGTAAAGGCCTCAACTCCCGGTCCAACCTTCACCACGGTCCCCGCCATATCTACTCCGATGAGGCCGGGAAACTGGAGGGGATAAAAGTCCTTTGTCAACCCCGCACGGCGCTTGTAGTCGATTGGATTCACGCTCGCGGCGGCGACCCGCACCAGCACCTCGCCCGGACCCGGAACCGGGTCAGGATACTCCTCGAACTTCAGTACTTCCGGCCCACCATATTCGTGGACGACAATTGCCTTCATATTTCATCTCCTGGTTGGACGAACAAGCATTGATGAGCATTTGGATGAAGAAAACCGGAATTGGTCTCGCTGTAGTGTTTCGACTGACGGCTCGCGCCCACCAAGGCCCAAATTCGTTCCCTCGTCGGGAGCCTTTAGAGAGAGGGCATACATTCCGGTCACCCGCTGTGAGCTCGAGGGCGGATGCCCTCGTTCGCATTATTTGCTATTAAGCCAGAAGTGGAGTGAAGAATCAATTGGGCGATGTTATCTGCCGACACTTTCGCAGTCGGTGCAGCGACAAAAGAGTTGGGAAATCCGAAATTCCTAAGTCACTTGGTAAGCCCGCGTCAACTCACTCAGGGTCCTGTTCCGGTCGGTTAACGGGCTACTCGGAAATGGCGTAAGTATACTTCACACACCATGACTCCTGTCGCAGTTTGGGTAGTCATGAAAAGCCACAAGAAATTCCATAAACATCTACTGCAAGCTACCCGCTACTTCGCTGATCTCGACGTGTGTGTGGAGTTCGTCGCGGCGATGCGATGGCCTAACAGGGTGTTACCTGCCCGCATTGCGACGGCAAGAGGGTTTCGTTCCTCAAGTCGCCGCCGCATCTGGAAGTGTATGAATAAAGGCTGCCACCAGCAGTTCTCTGTCAAGACTAGGCAGCGTCTTTGAGGATTTACCCGATCCCGCTCGATAAATGGCTCACTGCCGTTTGGCTGGTCGTCAACTGCAAGAACGGCATCAGCTCTTACGAGATCCATCGCAACCCCGGCGTCACTCAGAAGACCGCATGGTTCATGCTGCATCGGATTCGACTCGCCCTTAAGGACGGCAACTGGAGCAAGCTGGCGGTAGATCGGCCCCGTCGAAGTCGATGAAGCATGGATCGGTGGGCAGCCGAAGAATAAGCACCTCGGCGTCTGCAATCAGAGGCAAGGCAAGAAATACCTCTTGGACGAGTACGGCCTACCCGAAAGCCTCAATCCCAACTACCTGACCAAGCATCGGACGGGCAGCAAGAAAACCCCGTCTTCGGGATGCTTGACCGCGAGACTCGCCGGGTCCGCGCCCATGTCGTTCCAGAAGTAAAGCGCGAAGTCCTGATGGAAGCCATCCTCGCCAACATCGAAAAGGGCTCGACCATCTACAGCGACGGGCTCGCCGATTACAAGCCGCTTAAGAATATGGAATTCGTGCACGAGACCGTTAACCATGTGAACGAGTACGCGCGCGGGCAGGTTGCGCTTCAGACCAGCTACGGGTCTCCAAAGACCACTTGTTCTGGTAGGCAATCTTCTTGCCCTCAAATACGCTGGACGCACCCTGCCAAACAAATTGAACCCACAGCGGGCACCCGCACCGAGGCTCATATCGGCTGGTGCTGTCGCAGTTGTCCCGGTTGTGACGCCGAAAAACTGCTGAAGGTCATGAATTCTGTCCTCTCCCTGCCGGATGTTGGGCGCGTTTGAAGCCCTCGAAGCGGGTTTAGGACAATCGTAGAGACATTTTGGAGGGGAAGTCAAGAAAATGCAGTGTTTATGCGGGTAAAAGATTGGCTCCTCAGGTAGGACTCGAACCTACAACCCTTCGGTTAACAGCCGAATGCTCTGCCATTGAGCTACTGAGGAGTGTGCTTTTCGTTGAATTGTCCACTACTAAGGTAGCAGAGAGAGAGCGGCTCGTCAAAAATAAATCAGCCGTGTGTGGGGATTGCCTGAGGGCGCGCGGGACGCAGCGCGTCTGCCTTGTATCGCCAGCGGCGGCGATGCGATAGGCTGGTACCAGGAGGCACTATGTCCCGCATTTCCCGGCTCGACCGCAGCGAAGTGACCCCTGAAATGGCCGCGCTCTATGACAAAGTCTTTGCCCTGCGCGGCAACGTGCCGAATATGTTTCGGGTGATGGCCCACCGGCCGGAGATATTTTCCACCATGCAGGCGCACTTCGGCGCAGTGCTCAATACCGGCACGGTTTCGACAAAATTGAAGGAGCTGATCATCGTCCGCACCAGCCAGGTGAATGAGACGCCCTATTGCCTGGCCAGCCACACTATCCTGGCTAAGGGCCTGGGTTGGAGCGACGAACAACTGGCTCACCTGGCTGAATGGCCGCAGCGCGAGGACTTTACCGCCGCCGAAAAGGCCGCCCTGCGGCTGGCTGAAACCGTCACCCGCGACGCCCACGCCGTCAGCGACGCGCAATATGCCGAGCTGCGCAGCTTCTACTCCGAAGGCGAGATTGTGGAGCTGCTGTGCGCGATCGGGCTGTTCAACTACTTCAACCGCTTCAACAACGCCCTCAAAATGGAGCCTACCAAGCCCGGCGAAGGCGGATGCGCTGCGCCAGAGGGGGAAACCGCGGCAGCGCATTGAAGGCGGCGTGATCGCTTTATCCAACCAATATCCAAACCATCCAACTGGGAGCTCCTTACAGCATGAAACTGCAAATTCCCGCGGGTTCGTTCCGCGCTTATCTCTTCGACTGCGACGGCACCATCGCCGACTCCATGCCACTGCACTACATTGCCTGGAAAAAAGCGCTGGGCGAATGGGGCTGCCCGTTCGACGAAGATCTGTTTTATTCCTGGGGCGGCAAGCCTGTGGAGGTGATCATCTCCACGCTGAACCAGATGCACGGGTTGAAGATGCCCGTAGAAAAGGTTGCTTTGCGCAAGGAGAACCTCTACTACGAGTTGCTGCCGCAACTGAAACCTGTCCTTGAAGTGCTGGAGCACATTGAGGCTGAATTCAGACGGATTCCATTTGCTGTGGTTTCGGGAAGCAGCCGCGAGTCGGTGGTCTGCTCCCTGACCACGCTTGGGTTGCTGGATAAGTTCCCTATTATTGTTACGGCCGAAGACTACAAGAACCCCAAGCCAGCGCCGGATGCATTTCTCATGGCTGCTGAAAAGCTGGGCATGGCGGCGAAGGATTGCCTGGTCTTTGAGGACACCGCACTGGGAATTCAGGCGGCGACCGCGGCGGGAATGGCTTCGGTGATGGTTCCGTTTATTCCACACAGGAGCTGAATGGACGGCGACTGAGTGCTGCATTAAGCAAGCAATCAAGGCTTTCTGAAATAAGGTAAGTATATGATATAAATCATGTTATCGAATTATACCCTAGTTATTATTATGATAACATATGGTTACTTCTGTGTAGTTACTACCGGATAGGGGGGTAGGGGGGTGCATGACAGGGTACGGGCCGTGCACAGACCTGTCAGAAATGACCGGATCGATTCACTGCGACACTGTTTTATTGTGCGCTAAGTGGGGGTTATTTTCTGCAAATGACAGTTGGTGAGCTGCGGTTTCCCACCTTTGTACAGAAATCCGCCGCGGCGGACGCAAGGGTGGGTTCCAGGCATACTACAATGCCAACAACCAGATATCCATGACTAGCTACACCTCAAACCAAGCGAATGGCTGCGATCCGGCCGTCAACGGCTTCCAAACCACCAGCGATTATGTGCTCGGTCTTGGCGGCGAGCAGGTCACGGAGATGAGCATGGGCGGCGCGACGGACGGCAGCACTGAGAGCAATCTGGTCTGGCAGCACACCAACATCTGGGCCGCTGGAAAGCTGCTGGCAACTTATGACAACGACGGCCTGCACTTCTACTTCAACGATCCTCTGGGCACGCGGCGCGTGCAGACCGACTACGCCGGAGTGATCGAGCAGACCTGCCAGAGTTTGCCTTATGGCGATCAACTTGCCTGCACCGGTTCGACGACAACTCCCACAGAGCATCACTTTACCGGCAAAGAACGCGATACAGAATCAGGCAACGACTACTTCGATGCTAGCTACTTCGGAAGTTCAATGGGACGGTTCTTAAGCCCTGATCCATCAGGACTCTTCTATGCCGATCCAACGAATCCCCAAAGCCTTAACCTCTACAGCTATGCCTACAACAACCCGCTGAGCAACATCGATCCCACGGGCCTGGATGCCTTTGCCTACGATAACGGCGGGTGGCCCATGTCTCGCCTTTGAGACATGGGATAGCAGGAAGCCGGCGGGTGGCCCATGTCTCGCCTTTGAGACATGGGATAGCAGGAAGCCGGCCTTGGAGTTCCCAGGTCTGAAAATCCAGACCCGGGCCACCCAATCTTATGAATACACATCGACATTCCAAGACCCCGAGATATAGGATGTTGTCATGCCGAAGGGGCTTGTTCGTTATCAGCAATCCGGCTGTTTCCACTTCATTACCTTTGACTGCTACCACCGATTCGAGCGCCTTGGCACTGCGGCATCTCGTGACTTGTTCGAGCGTTCATTGGAAACCATGCGTCTGCGCTACGATTTTGTAGTCTGCGGCTACGTGGTGATGCCGGAACATATTCACCTGCTTGTCAGTGAGCCGAAGAAGGCGCTTCTTTCCAGGGCGATTCAAGCCTTGAAGCTATCCGTGTCGGTTCAAAGCCTGGAACGGCCTTTCTGGCAGGCTCGTTACTACGATTTCAACGTACATAGTGAAGAGAAGCGCGTCGAGAAGCTGCGCTATATGCATCGCAATCCGGTACGGCGAGAACTGGCGGCCAAGCCGGAGGATTGGAAATGGTCGAGCTATCACCACTATCAGACTGGTATGCGCGGAATTGTAGAGATCGAATCCGAATGGACAGCCCGCGAGAGAGGTTGGCAACTGCCTGAGTGGATGCGCGCCCGGCAGTTCGGCTCCTCCTCCCCGGTCCCTCCGCCGCGGCGGAGAGGGACCGGGGGCACCCTTAACTTGATAAAATGCTGTATGAGACCAGGGTCACCTGGCCAGTATCCCAGGTCTTCCGCCCCGCCACGGCGAACAGGCGCGGCGGACAGACACTTCGGCCGCGCTCAGTGCAGGCTCTGGGGCAACCGGCACTCGGTGGGTTCTCAATAGAGAAGCACGGCTACGCGGTAGGCGGTGAAGGAGCCTTCCACGCCTTGAGCCGGGCAACTGCCTATGGCGGCCTGGTGATAATGCCCCGTGAGAAGACGATCGATGAGGGGCTGGGGTAGACGGGTCAGGTCCGACTCCTGCCATAACATGCGAAAACCGGAGTCGCCTGGATTGCCTGCGTTCCTGCCCTGGGCGCAAAAGGCGCGGGCATCGGTGGGATCGCGGAGGATGGTGACGCCGCTTACGCGGACCAGTTGGGCGATGGCGGTCTCAACCTGATCACGCGTCAGTATGGGTACTGAGCGTTCGTAGTCGGCAACGGCATAAAGGACGCCGCGAGTGGCCACTACAGCCACTCCTACACGGTCGACTTTCGGATTGAGCAGGTTGGCGCGGTGGCCTGCGGAGTTCATCCATGCTTCGTGAATCTGGGCGGGGGTGGGGCCAACGGCTACATTCTCTTCAATCAGGCTGAAACGCGCGCCCGCCTGCCTGGCCCGTTCCTCGAGGCTGGGCTCGCCTCCGTAACGGTGGGCAATCGGTCCCTCGGCGGCCATGCGCAGGCAATGCTGGCGGGCGGCATCGGCCAATGCCCAGTCCCACTTCAGGGGGGCGACTCCGGCGGCGGCGCGAGCCTGGTTGGCCAACTGCACAATTTGCCAGGCCTCGGGCTGAACGGTACGGCCATCCGGCGCCCCCCCCGCCTGCGCCGACCCACACGACGGATAGATGAATGCCAGAACCAGAATTAAACCTCGCATAAAATCTCCCATGCCTTCTTAGACTCAGGTTCTTTACCGGTGTCGCTCTATTCTTTTTGTAGCCGCCGGAATTTCCCCATCCCCTCGCGGTAATTGACGAACGCAGAAGGAGAACTCAAGGGAGATCAACATGAGGTTAGAAGCTGTTTCATAATGGTCAGGCACGCCGCGGGACATTCCCTCAGGGGCTAAAGCCCTCGTTTTTTCTAGTTTCCAGCGGCACGGCTGAAGCCGTGCCCTTTCAAAGCCAGGTTATGATACAGCTTCTAGTTTAGATTTTTTCCCGCAGGGCCTAATTTTGCGGCATTTCATGCGTGCTTTTGAGGGCAGGCTTGAGCCGGCTATTGATCCAGCACTCAATTAGTGCTTTTGTCTCCCACCCATTCAGCAAAGTTGCGAAACGCAGGTCCTTCGACTTCGCTCAGGAGGATGGGGCACCCAAGTGTCAGTATTTATGGGCCGGATCAATATTCCTGGAATCGTCCCGTGGTCCAACCCAGAGGAACAGGATGATAGCCGGCAAAGCGACGACGCTGGTAAGCAGGAAGAACCGCACCCAGCCGAGTTTCTCAGACAATACACCTCCCGATGAGGCCACCACAGTGCGGCCGAGCAAGGCAAGCGAGGAGAGCAGCGCGTACTGGGTGGCCGTAAAAGCGCGCGAACATAGACTCGAGAGGTAGGTGATCAATGCTGTCCCGGCCATTCCGCCCGTGATATTTTCTGCAGTGACGCATAAAGCAAGGCAGCCGATACGATGCCCACCTACAGCCTGCAAGACAAAAAACAGGTTCCCGATTGCCTGCAAAATGCCGCAAAGAACGAGCGAGCGCCGGATTCCTAACCTGGCCGTCACCGCACCGCCTAGTAGAACCCCTGCCACGATGGAGAAGAATCCGAATAGCTTCGAAACCGCGGCGATCTCAGGAAGCGTAAATCCCATCGCTATATAAAGCGGCGTTGACATCACTCCCGCCATTGCTTCGCCCAGCTTGTATCCGAAGATGGCGATCAGGATAACGGGCCACAGCGGCCGGCGCATAAAGTCGCGAAAGGGAGCGATCACGGCTCGAGAAAACACGTGGCCAATCGCTTGCCATCCCGGCTTGGCAGCATCGGGGGTTTCAGCCGGGGCCATCGGTTCGGGCCCCAGCAAAAAGACCAGGAGTCCTATCCCGAGCAACGCGGCCATCGTGGCATAGGCCGCGAACCACCCGGCGTAGGCTGCGATTAAAAGGCCGCCGGCCCCGGAAACCAGCATACCGATGCGGTAGCCGGCCTGGATCATGGCTGCTCCGGGAGCCTGGGCATCGCTATTCATGCTCTCCACCCGCCAAGCATCGATCACGATGTCCTGGCTTGCGGATAGAAATGCGACAAGAACCGCCAAGGCGGCCATCAGAGCCAAGTTGTGTTTTGGATTGCACAACCCCAGAGCGAGAATAGCGCCGATCAGAAGGATCTGGATGGTGATTCCCCAACCGCGCCGGCGTCCTAAAGGCAGTGGCGGAGGCACGCGATCCATCAGCGGGGACCACAGAAATTTGAATGCGTAGGGGGCGCCAACCATGGCAAAGGCGCCGATGGCGGCGCGCCGTACGCCGGCTGTCGCGAGCCATGCTGAAAGAGTTGAGTAGGTCAGCAGGAGCGGCAAGCCGCTCGAGAATCCCAGCGCAAGCACCCGCAGCACGCGCGGTTCAGTATAGGCTGCGACCGCGTGCCGCCAGTTTGATTGAGCGTGCACTTCGCCGCTTCGGGAGTTTTCAATCATTGTTCTATTTGGGCGCCCTGTTTTAGCCTAACTCACCCGCTTCGCTAACGCCGCTTATTCTAGATTGATGAAGATTGGCGTGGTCAGCGATACGCATGGGCTTCTGCGGACGGAGGTTGCGACGGCGCTGGCCGGCGTGGAGCGGATTTTGCACCTGGGCGATGTGGGGAAGGCTTCGGTCCTGAACGATTTGGAAAAGATTGCTCCGGTTACGGCTGTGCGCGGGAATGTGGACCGGGACGGCGCGTGCGGCAAATTGCCGGAGACGGAGGTTTTGCTGCTGGAAGGGCGCTACATATATATGTTGCATGATTTGAAGACGCTGCACCTTGACCCGGCTGCGGGGAAGTTTGCCGCCGTGCTCTCGGGGCATACACATGTGCCGAATTTCTATAAGAAGAAGGGCGTGCTGTACTTCAATCCCGGATCGTGCGGGCCGCGGCGATTTGAGCTGCCGGTCACGGTGGGGGTGATAACGGTTGGCGCGGATGGGGAGCTTGCAGCGGAAATCGTTCCGCTCACAATAATTTAGGGAATGTGTCTAAGCTTAGATTGCCCGTAATACGCATGGATCTCTGCATCGACTCATTCATCAAGCTAAAGACAACTCCTCTGGTCCGCATGTACGCATTGGTCCTCATATGTCAAAATATGACCAACACCAACCCTTAATGCCTGTGAACTTTTCAGTTTCCAATTTGAGCCTTACACTCGCGATTGTTGAGTCTCTGCGTACGATTCAACTTGAGTTGTTTCACGGGCCAGCTCCCCAATTCTTGTACCACTACACGAAATCCTCGGCCATCGAATCGATTGTGCAGAACCGTTCCCTATGGGCAACTTGTATAGCCGACCAATTTGACCAAACCGAAATTTCCCACACATCTGAGATGGTCGTACGCCTAGTCGATGAAATTCAATGTTCTGAGATCTCCTCATTCTCTCTCAATGTTCTCAAACGATTACCGTTCTACATGGAGGAGCGGAAACAATGGATTTTCATTGCATGCTTCTGTGACCACCATGATTCGGATCTTCATTGGCGTGAATACGGTGACTATCGCCTGACATTCCCGCCACCGTGGACCGGTATGCCGGCGCTGGCTCTCTCAGATCCTCAGTTCGAATGTTGGTACCAGCGAGTTATTTATGACGAACGGTTGCAACGAGGTGCAATTGAACGTGCACTCCGGTCAATTTCACTCGCAATTTCCCACAACACAAGCGGAATAAACGAGGGACCGTGGGCGCAGGCCATGGTGGACAATTGCGCCCGGAACACGGCGCAACTTTTATTGGGATTAGCCGTGGGTTTCAAACGCAGCAAACTTCGGAGAGAAAGAGAATGGAGGATCGTTTGCGCCCCACGTCTCGGAAGCAACAGTTCTGCACCCCAATGGATTGATGAAAACTTCGCCGTTAACATTAAGCGTTCCCCTCGACCTCACGTATTATTGCAGATTCACTTAGAGAGGCATCTTTTTGAACCTCTGCTCATTCCGCCGGTTCCTTTCTTAGGGTGGACGTGGAACCCAAATCGCCTCAACCGTGAAGCGGTCAAAGAAATCAACGAGATTTTGATATCCAATCACCGTCCTGATCTGGTCCGTATCCAGTAAAATTCGAGACCAATGCGCTCAAGCCACTCTGCCATTCGTTCCTAGTTCCGGAAGGCTAGTACATAACAAATCGAATGTGTGAAACGGTTTTTTTCGTTTAAATCCCTTCATCGATTGAAAACTCCCTTGGCGTTGTCTGGTTACCCTCGCATTCTCGGATTGACCCAGCGGTAGACGACGTCCGTCAGCAGGTTGACCAAGACATAAGTCAGTCCAATCGACAGCAGGCAGCCCTGCACCAGGGCGTAGTCGCGGTTGGAGATGGCGCTGACGGTGAGGCGGCTGAGGCCGGGCCAACTGAAGATGGTTTCAGTGACGATGGCGCCGGCGAGCAGGGCGCCGAATTGCAGGCCGACTATGGTGACGATGGGAACCAGGGCATTGGGCAGGGCGTGGCGACAGACGACGGCTCGCTCGATGAGACCATTGGCGCGGGCGGTGCGGATGTAGTCCTGGCCTAGCTCCTCAAGCATGGCGGTGCAGTCAACTCCCCTCCGTTTTTAAGATCGGTTACGCTTTTCGGTTGCGCTATACTAACGACACATTTGTTAAATATCAGACAGTCAACCCTTGATCTTCTCTAGATATTGAAAAGAGATTGCGGTTGGGATCGGACGCGCACACGATGACAGGACGTGAACGGGTACTCGCGGTCATTGCCGGGCAAAAGCCGGATCACCTCCCATTTATGCCGATTACCATGATGTTTGCCGCGGATATTCTGGGCATCAAATACGGTCAATATTGCCGCGATTACAAGTTACAGGCGGATGCGCAGATTAAAACCGCCGAGCTATTCGGCATCGATCATGTATCCATCATCGGCCCTCCCGCCACATCCCTTGATTTGGGCACAAAGATTCAGTGGTTTGAGGACCAGCCGCCGGCAAAAGTTGAAGAAGAGTCGTTGTTTGCCGATAAATCCGTTCTCGATCGCATGAAGGATCCTCATCCGCCCTTTGGTGAATGCATGGAGGATATTCTTCGCTGCCTGGAATTGATGCGCCAGCGTGTGGGAGAGGAATTAATTGTTGAAGGCTGGCTGGAAGGGCCATGCGCGGAAGCAGCGGACCTGCGCGGAATCAACCGACTTATGCTCGATTTTAGCGACGACCCCGGATTCGCCCGCGATCTATTCGACTTTACCCTGGAGAGCGCGATACGCTTCTCCGCGGCGCAAATCGATGCCGGAGCGGACGTGATCGGCGTGGGAGATGCCGCTGCTTCGCTGTTGGGCCCGCGAATTTACAAAGAGTTCGTATTGCCGTGGGAGAAGAAGCTGGTCAATGCTATCCACGCTCATGGCGGCAAAGTCCGCCTTCATATCTGCGGAAACACGCGCAGGATTCTCAGCGGCATGGCTGAACTTGGATGCGACATTGTGGACATCGACTACCCGGTGCCGCTTGCGGAGGCGCGCGCGCAAATGGGCCCGCTGCAAACGCTGACAGGAAACCTGGATCCGGTGCGAGAAGTACGCAACGATTCCCCGCTCAGCATCACGGAGCGGCTGGAAGCGTTGCAGCACGAGGCAGGAGACCGTTGGGTGGTGGCAGCGGGATGCGAGATTGTGCGCGATACTCCGCACGAGAACCTGCGCGCCATGCTGAGATTCGCTGAAACGCACACGGCGGCCATGGCGTCGATGTGACGCATGCGCCTGCTGTTCTGTCGCGGCCACCTCTGCAAAATCGCACCCTATGGTATGTGAAAGCGCGATGGGCGGCATGGTCGAAGGATGATGGCAGGTGCGGTTGAATTGAATATAAACTGAACGGAACAAGTTGTTACGGAGGGATGTGCATGCGTCGCAGAGAATTTCTGAGTAAAGCGATCGGAACGGCGGTGATTCAATCTGCCGCATTTTCAGCCGCCCCGGCGGCTTTGTCCGCGTCGATTGCCGAAGCGCAAGACGCCGCGGATAGACAAAAGCTAGTACGTCCCATGTCCATTGGGGTGAATATTGGGCCCTCTTTTGACAATCCAGAGAATGCCATCGCGCGCGTTAAAGAGCTGGGCATGACCAATTGCTTCCTGAGCCTCGACGACTGGATAGGAAAGTTCAGCGCCGCGGGCGCGCGGCGTCTGAATGCTCTTCTTGACAAAGATGGGATAACGGCAACCAGCGTCGAGGTCGTGGGACCGGGACGCATGGTTTGGGATTTTGCCGAAGGCCCGTCAACCATTGGCCTGGTGCCCCGCGCTACGCGAACGGCCAGGATGGACGCGCTGAAGCAAGTCTCGGATTTTGCAACATTACTGGGCGTGCCGCGCGTGCAAACCCATTGTGGCTTCATTCCTGAGAATCCGGCGGACCCGCTTTATGGGGAGGCAGTTCTCGCCATCCGCGAGGTCGCTATGCATTGCGCGGCCAACGGCCAGGACTTCCTGATGGAAACCGGGCAGGAGACACCCATCACGCTCAAGCGGGCGATCATCGACGTTAACCAGCCAAACCTCGGCGTGGGACTGGATACGGCGAATCTGATTCTCTATGGGAAAGCCAATCCGGTGGACGCGGTTGGAATCATCGGGCAGTACGTCAAGAGCGTCCATGCAAAGGATGGAATGTGGCCTACCGATCCGATGCGGCTGGGAAAGGAAGTATTGATCGGCACGGGCTGCGTCGATTTTCTGAAGGTCTTCACCGGGCTTTATCAGCTTGGATATAAGGGCGCGATCACCATTGAACGCGAGACCTCCGGCCCCCAGCAGATCGAAGATGTAAAAAACGAAAAGATTTATCTTGAACGAATTCTCAACCAGGTAATGGCCAACAAAAATTAATCGATGGAGGTTTTGCTGTGAATAGAAGGCAATTTGTGGAGAGCTCGGCTGCGGCTTCAGGACTGCTGCTGCTGAAGCAGCGAACGGCATTCGGCTACGATGCCAACTCGGCAGTGCGATTAGCGTTATTGGGTTGCGGCGGGCGCGGCACTTCAGTCGGGACATCTTTTACCAACAACACCAGCGCCCGCATTGTTGCTCTCGCGGATCTGTTCCCCGACAAGCTGGAGACGGCTAAGGCGCACTTTGACCCGATCGCTGGATAAATTGGGTTACGCGCGCATCGATCCCAGGATGATGTTTCGCGGCTATAAGGCCTTCGAGGAAGTCGCCGCATCTCAGGGCGTTGACGCCGTGCAGATTTCAACGCCGCCGTGGTTTCATATTCAGCATCTCGAGGCCGCCGTCAAGGCAGGCAAGCATGTGTACTGCGAAAAGCCGGTTGCGGTCGATGTGGCCCAGGCGAAACGGGTTCTGGAGATCGGGAAGCGCGCCCAGGGGCGTTTAAGCCTCGATGTCGGCTTCCAGATTCGCAGTGAGCCGCCTTACGTGGAGATCGTCCGCCGTATCCACGAGGGCGCAGTGGGCAAAATTGCTTGCATCGCGGCGAACTACAATGCTCCGGGGATATTTTATCCTCCGCTGCCGGGCGTCTCCGCCGACGAACTACGCATCCGCCATTGGTACTGGGATCGCACGCTATCGGGCGATATTATCGTGGAGCAAAATATTCATGTGATCGATATCTGCAACTGGATTCTTCAGGCGCATCCGATCAAGGCAACGGCCACCGGCGGCAGAAACATCATCGCTCATGCCGGGGATACGTGGGACAACTACGAGGTTATATTTACCTACCCTGAGAACGTTCATATGAGCTTCTCGTCTACGCAGTTCGGCCACCATTCGCTGGTTCGATGCCGGGGTGAGGGTCTTTGGCTCGGACGGACTTGCCGAGGCTCCATACTCAGGCCCATTGCGCATCGTGAGCGAGAATCCATGGACCTGGGTCGATCAAGAAGCAGCGACGCAAACAGGTAAGGGTTCCTTTGCGGCCAATGGGGCGTTCAGTGGCAATCTGAACGAGGCCGACCGGGATAAAGATCGTGGCTTTATCGATAGCATTACGTCGGGAAGTTTCCACAATCAGGCTGCAGCCGGCGTTGAAGCCGCACTGAGCGCAATGCTTGGCCGCATGGCCGGCCATCTCGGCCGCGAGGTTACGTGGGAAGAATTGCTGCTGCACGGTGAAAAGTACGAGTTGAACATCGATATGAGCCAGTTTTCATAACTCTACGCCGGAGCCAATTTCACTCCGCCGCGGCGCTTAGAGAACCTCTGACCCTCAGGGGCTAAAGCCCGCGCTTGTTTTGTTGCACTTGCGGCACGACTGAAGTCGTGCCCTTTCAAAACTGCGACTTAATCTGAGCTTGCTTAGAGCATTTTCGCAAATTGTGTAGACCGCAATTTTGCCGGTATCCCACCCATTCAGCAAAAAACGCTGAATGGATGGGGCACCCAAGTATCAATATTTATGGGCCGGATCAATAGAGGCTCACTCAGTGAGCCGCAGATGCGCCTCGCTTCCACAGCGTCTGGCCGTTCTTGATGGTCTCGACAACCTGAATATCTTTAATGTGCAGCGGGTTAACGGTGAGCGGATTCTCCGCGAGAATGACGAAGTCAGCATACTTGCCGGGCTCGAGCGTGCCCTTGATCTTTTCATCGAACTGCTGATAGGCCGGCCAAATGGTGAGGGCCTTGAGCGCAGTCAACGCATCCACCCGCTCGCCGGGCCCCAGCACTTTGCCGCTGCGCGTGAGGCGATTGACCGCTGCCCAATAAAGAAAGAGCGCATTGGGCGGTATTACCGGGGAGTCGGAGTGAATGCTGAAGATGATTCCCTTATCGAGAGATGTGCGCAGCGGCGAGATGAAGGGCGCTCGGACAGGGCCCAGGGTCTCGTCGCGATGCCAATCGCCCCAGTAGTAGGTGTGGGCCTCGAAGTAGGAAGGAATGATCTTGAGCTGAACGTATTTGTCGAGCTGATCGCGCCGCACCACCTGGGAGTGAATGACCACGGGCCGCCAGTCTCCCTGTCCATACTTCTTCTCGGCCAGCGCAACGGCCGTAAGCAGGCGATCGATGCAGGCATCGCCATTGCAGTGTGTTTGAACCTGCCAGCCGCGCTGGAAGAACTTGTCGTAGATGGCATTGAACTGATCCTGCGTGAGGAGCGCCAGGCCGCGGTAGCTGGCGGGCGCATCGGCAGGAGGGTGGAAATATGGCTTGCTAAGAAATGCCGTCTTGCCCTGAGGAGAGCCATCGCCAAAATACTTAACGCCCTCGAACTTAAGATGCCGGTCGTATGCCTTGCTGATTTTTATTCCCAGGTCGGCGATGGTTTTGTCCGCGTCGAATCCATATAGATAGGAGATGACGTCGAGTTTTAGGTTGCCCGCTTCATTCTCATCGCGCAGCAGGCGCGCAATCGCTTCGCTGGTCGCGCCATCCTGAGCAGTGGTGTAACCAAAGGAGGCATAGTACTGCTGCACCGCGTTGAAGTTCTTTCTTGCATCCTCGATGGTTGGATGAGGAATGATTTTGTCAACCAGCCTGGCTGCGTTATCGCCCAGAACGCCAGTAGGCTCGCCTGTCGCGGAATCGTGGAAGATTCTTCCGCCCGGCGGGTTTGGCGTGTCGCGGGTAATGCCGGCTAGCTTGAGCGCGGCGGAGTTGCAGGTGACAAGGTGCCCGGAGATGTGGCCCAGGCACAGTGGATGGTCGGTGGTAATGGCGTCAAGATCAGCGCGGTTGGGGTGACGGTGCTCCTTGAGCTGGGAATCGTCGTATTGGGAGGCAAAGATGGCCTGGCCGGGAGGAATTTTCTTTTGAGCAATGTACTCGCGGAGGATCCTTTGTATATCCGCGATGCTCTTCACAATGCCGACTGGCGGCGGATCGAGCTTGGGCACTCCCCAGACAAAAGCTACCTGGCCAATGTGCGAGTGTCCATCGACGAACCCCGGCAGCAGCGTATCGCCATGAAGATCGATGATGCGCGTAGCGGGTCCCTTGTGGGAGAGAACTTCGGATTTCGATCCAACGGCAAGGATGTAGCCTGCGCGCACGGCAATGGCTTCCGCGGTGGGCTGCTGGTCATTGACCGTGATGATGGTTCCATTGAGATAGATGGAATCCGCCACCACCGGGGACTTGGCCTGGCCGATGGCAATGCCGGGGACAAGCGCGAGAACGGTCGCAAGCGCAACAACGAAGGAAGCCGGGAGAACTGCCTTTCTGATTTGCATCGAATTTTCCTTTCCAGTGCGGGGCGCTGAGTCCCGAGTGAATACGCATTACATACTAGAAGCGGTCTCATCAATGCAATTCAGTCCGTACAAAGCGTCCCTCAGGGGCTAAAGCCGCGAATTTTATCGATCATTTTGCGGCACGGATAAATCCGTGCCCTTTCAAAACTGGTTTATGAGACCATTTCCAGTGGCAATTTCGCAAATTGTGCAGACCGTAATTTTTTCGGTATCCCACCCATTCCGCAAAAATAACGCGGAATGGATAGGGCACGGAAGTCTATAGCAAAAGCTAAAATACTCAAATGCTGCTCAGCTCATGAGTCAGAAATTTTTCGGCCGGGTTGCGGCCGTCATGGTGAGGCCGGTATCGTAATCCAGTTCGCGCGGGAGATAGCCATCGTCTTCGCGCTGGCGGGTATAATCCATCGCTGGCCCAGGTAACGGGAAAATCCGGCCTCCACGCGCGGCGTCCCCAGTAGTAGCCGCGAAAGGGATCGCGCGAGACGTTCATCCAGTTCAGCAGCCGGTCATGCAGGTCGTTGCGAAGGGCGGCGTGCGGCTGCGAATCGATCAGGTTGACCAGTTCGGACGGGATCGGTCTGCAGATCGTAGAGCTCGTCGGTGGTCATCAGGTTGATGGCGAGCTTGTAACGGCCGTCGCAGACGCAGCGGATGGGCTGGAATGCGCCGAAGCCGTCGTGGTCCACTTCATAGCGGCCCCATTCGATGAAGGCTTCGTTGCGGACGGTGGCGGTGGGGTCCTTGAGCAGCGGAAGCATGCTGCCGCCTTCGAGCGTTTTGGGAACTTCAAAGCCGAAGAACTCCATGAGCGTGCCGCTGAGGTCGATGTGCGAGACGAGGCTGGAGGAACGGACATTGGCGGGCGTGTGGCCGGGCCACATGGCGAGGAATGGGACGCGCGTGATCTCGTCGTACATGGCGGGGCCCTTGTCTGTCAGCCGGTGCGATTCGAGAAAGACTCCGTGGTCGCTGGTGTAGAGGAGCATTGCGCCGGGGAGCGCGACTTTCCACGGCATCGAGGACGCGGCCGATCTCGTTATCGATGAAGGTGTGCGCGCCGAAGAACTGCGGGCTGGAGATGGGCGGCGGGATGCGATTCAACCGGGGCTTCGCCCACACGCGCTGTTCTTCCGGCTTGTTGTGCAGATCGTCATGGGTGTTCGGGTTCACGGGAAAGGCAAAGTTCTTGTACATCTGTGTGTATTCGATGGGGCAAAGACAGGGGCCGTGCGGCTCATCGTAGGAGATGACCAGCAGAAAATCCTCGTTCTCGTGCTTCTCGAGAAACTCAAGAGCGCGATTGGTGACGCGGTGGCCATAGCAGTAATCCGCCGTCCAGGAAGGGTCTTTGCCGGTGGCGGAATTGCGTGAGCGAACGCGGTCGGCCGGAGAAAGTTCATAGAGGTAATGTGCGCATGTCGTACCAGTTGTCCTTGTCCCATCCGGGGGCGGGACGGCCGGTATCAAAATAATCGGTGCCGCTGAGGTGCCACTTGCCCATGAAGGCGCAGTGAATGCCTTTGTCAGTAAGGCGCTGGCCGATGGTGTGCGTGGTCTCGCCCAGCGGCATGCTGTTTCCCCATACGCCGTTGGTGTGGGGATAGAGGCCGGTCCAGAGAGCGGAACGGGCGGGTGCACAGACGGGCTGGCAGTTGTAAGCGCGTTCAAAACTGATTCCCCTGGCGGCGATGCGGTCGAGATTGGGGGTATGCAGGCCGGTTTTCGCATTGCAATTCAGCATGTCATAGCGGACAGATTCGCCGAGAATCACGATCGCCTGGCGAGGCTGCGCATGCGCGGCGAGGGCGAATGGGACAGCCGTCTGCTCGCCAGTCGCCATGCCCGCCGCGCCCGCCATCTTGATAAAGGTTCTGCGATCCAATTGTTTCCTCCTATTTCAGTGCGAAGCGAGACGGACGCGGGATTGCAGGCGCCCGACAGGTTCAGGACTTTTCCTGCATGCAGCAATGCTTGTATTTGCGCCCGCTGCCGCACGAACAAGGCTGATTGCGGGCCGGCTTGCGCACAGGGTCGCGATCGCGCGTGCGCAGAAACTGCATAATGTTGGCCGCGGCGCGCTGGTTATGCAGTTCGTCCGGCCATGAAGCGCATATAGGGATCAATGTGCCGGAAGAACATCTTGTACCCCGCACAGAGGTAATTCAGCCCCGGTTCACCATCGGGCGTGGTTATGAAGCGATGTTTGGGGCACTCTCCGTTGCAGGCAAAGCGCACATCGCAGGAGCGGCAGTATTGGGGCAGCGTGTCGTTCTTATTGGCCCCAAAGGTCTTTTGCTGCTCGGAATCCACCAGGGCGTCGAGCCCGGCTTCCATAATGTTGCCCAACTTGTTTTCCGGATATACGAAATGGTCGCAGGAATAAACATCGCCGGAGTGCTCCATGGCCAACGCGGAGCCGCAGGTTCTGCGAAATATGCAGAGACTGGCCTGCATTCCCATCCACATTTCCAGCGATACATCGAACAACTGAACAAAGACCCGGCCCACGTCCGTCCGCACCCACTCATCGAAAATGGCACAAAGAAAATGTCCGTATTGTTCCGCTTCAACCGACCAGGGAGCGACGGCTGCTTTACCTGTGAAATCCGGAGCGATCAACGATAATCCATCGCGCGTGACACTCTGCGCGACCCTCTCCACGATGGGAATGAATTGCATGTAACCGCTGCCGCTTTGACGCAGGAAGCGGTACACCTCAAGGGGATGCTGCGAGTTGGCGCGATGCACGGTGGTGAGCGTATTGAATGCGACGCCATGGCGCTTCAGCACGTCTACCCCGCGCATCACGCGGTCAAAAGTCGGCTGGCCTCCCTTATCGACGCGATAGGCATCATGCATTTCGCGCGGGCCATCGATGGAAATCCCAATCAGCCATCGCTGCTCGGATAGAAAGTTTCCCCAGGCATCGTTCAGCAACGTTCCGTTGGTTTGCAGCGCATTTTCAATGGTCTTGCCATTGGCATATCTGGCCTGAAGCTGGACGACCTTGCGATAATAGTCGACGCCAAGCAGGGTCGGTTCCCCTCCCTGCCAGGCAAATTGCACTACGCTCGTGGGCTGAGCCTCAATGTATTGGCGCACATACGATTCGAGCACATCCTCGCGCATGGCCCATTGCGAATCATGGGGATAGAGGGCTTCCTTTTCAAGATAAAAACAGTATTTGCAATCGAGATTGCAGATAGGCCCTGTCGGCTTCGCCAAAATATGAAATCCATCTACCGGCATGGATACTCCTGGCTGCGGAAATCCGCCCGCAACTGCTGGCATTTGCGAAACCCTCTAAGGAACCTCTGAACAAGTCCATTCCTTGAACCAACATTCGCTCAGGGGCTAAAGCCCAGCTGATTTTGCGGCACTTGCAGCACGACTAAAGTCGTGCCCTTTCAAAACATCGACTTAATCGGAGGTTCCCTCACTGTTCCACGTTTATAGTATGCTCCAGGGCGCGCCTTGCAGGCGCCAGGGATATTTAGGACGGCTGCATGGAAACCGGATTGCAAGCGCGTCGCCATGAGCGCTTTTCTGCCTCTCCCCGATCTAAATGCGCCGGGGCAAAAATCGACCGCCTCAGGTCAGCAGCCACGCGGTTGATGCCGGCTGCCACTATTCAATCCCGAAACGAGCATGGCAGTATCAATTCGGTTAACCCTTTGCTTGGGAAGCAACACCATGCAGTGACATTCCGCATCGAGTCGCGATATCCTGATATCTATGCGCACGGTGCATTCAAGGAGATTTTGAGTTTTCATGCCAATCCAAACCACATCCAAAATCTGGCACAACGGTAACCTTATTCCCTGGGAGCAGGCCACACTGCACGTAATGAGCCATGTAATTCATTACGGCTCAAGCGTATTCGAGGGAATCCGCTGCTATGGCCAACCGCAGGGCTCGGCCGTTTTCCGGCTGCCGGAGCACATGCAGCGCCTTCTCGACTCGGCCAAGATCTACCGCATGGAGGTGCCTTTCAGCATGGAGGAGCTCTGCGCCGGCGTGGTGGATGTGATTGAAGCCAATGACGTTGCGCCGTGCTATATCCGGCCCATCATCCTCCGCGGCTATGGCGAGATCGGCGTCAGCCCCAAGGGTTCGCCCGTTGAGGTCTATATCGCCAACTTCCCCTGGGGCAAGTACATCGCCGGCCATGGCGGCGCGGATGTCTGCGTCTCCAGTTGGAACCGGCTGGCCCCCAACACCATGCCCGCACTGGCCAAAGCCGGCGCCAACTATATGAATTCGCAGCTCATCCATATGGAAGCCGAGATCAACGGCTACCAGGAAGGCATCGGGCTGGACGTGAATGGGCTGGTCAGCGAGGGCTCCGGCGAGAACATTTTCATCGTCCGCAACGGGGTGATTTTCACGCCGCCGCTATCGAACTCCACTCTCTCCGGCATCACGCGCGACAGCGTGCTCACCATCGCCCGGCATCTCGGCCTCACGGTCGTCGAGCAAGCCCTGCCTCGCGAGCTGCTTTACATTGCCGACGAAGTTTTCTTCACCGGCACCGCCGCTGAAGTTTCGCCCATCCGCTCCATCGACCGGATCGTGGTCGGCGACGGAAAGCCTGGCGAAATTACGAAGAAAATCGCCGATGAGTTCTTTGGCATCGCCAACGGCCTGAAGCCGGATCGCTTTGGCTGGCTGACGCCGGTGAAGGTCGTGGCCAGCGAGCCGGTGACGGCGTAGCCAATCTCTCCCCCCAGGGCGTCCGCCGCGGCGGACGCTCTTTTTCTTTTGTTGGCTCAAACCTGGTAAATCCAGAGATGACTCATTCGTAAAACAAACTGTAACCATCAGCCATTTAGAATCGATGCTATGAATACACGTTCTCGCTTCTTCCCTGCCCTGCTCGCTTTTCTTCGCCGCTCTTCTTGCCGCTCTTCTTGCCGTCGTCGGCGACTGCCCAGGCCTTTGTGGGCAAGCCGAAGCTGATCGTGATTGTGGTCATCGACCAGTTTCGCGGCGACTACCTGAATCGCGACCACGCCGAGTTCAAGGGACGTGGATTCCGGCTGTTCACGGACGAGGGCGCCTGGTTTACCGATTGCTACTTCGACTACGCCAACACCAAGACCGCTCCCGGCCACGCGACCATCGGGACCGGCGCTTATACCGACGGGCATGGCATTGAGACCAACGAATGGTGGGACGCCTCCCGCTCCTTTGACCACAAAGTCACTTCGGTGGAGGACGAGCGCTATCAATTGGTCGATCTGCCGGCGGCCTCGATTCCGGCCAACCAGCCCGGCGCGCCCGATAACGCATTGAAATATGTGGTCGGCGCCTCGCCGCTCAATCTGCGCGCTACCACCATCGGCGATGAGCTCAGGCTGGCGACCAATGGACGCTCGCGCGTCTACGGCGTCTCGCTCAAGGACCGCGCGGCGATTCTGCCCGCCGGGCAGGCTGCCAATGGAGCCTTCTGGATCGATACCGCGAGCGGCCACTTCACCACCTCTACCTATTACATGGAGCACCTGCCGGAGTGGGCGACGTGCCTTCAACGCCAGCGGCCGCGCCGAACAGGCCGCGCGCGAGGCCAAGGTGGAGGGAACCACGCAGTTTTTCAAACTGGTGGGACTAAACGCCGGCGGCCAACCGCTATGAGCTGGACTTTGCCAAGGCGCTCATTACCGGAGAAAAACTGGGCCAGAATGGGGTTACCGACCTGGTGGTGATTTCGCTTTCCGCCAACGATATTCAGGGTCACAAGTTCGGTCCCGACTCGGACGTCAGAGGAGCAGATGATTCTGAGCCTCGATCGCGATCTGGACAGCTTCAATACCTGGCTCGACCAGACCGTGGGCCTCAAGAATGTCTGGCTGGCGCTCACCGCCGATCATGGCATTGCGCCGATTCCCGGTGAAGCCGCGAAGCTGGGCATCCACTCGGCAGTCGTGGATATGGATAAGGCTGTATGCAAAGCTGAATGCGGAACTGAACGAGCGCTACTCGCCGGGAAAACAGGCGCAATACATTCTGCCCGGTCCCGACCTGCCGTATATTGTCCTGGACCGCCGGGCATTTGAGAAGGCCGGTGTGGACGAAAAGACCGCCGAAGACGCAGTCGCCGCGCTGCTGCCGGAAGCCGTGGCCAGCCAGGGCCCCACGCGATGCGAACCGGCTCCGCTGCCCTCGCAGCATCGCCTGCCGCCCGTCGCCGCATGTGCCGGACGTCTATACCCGGCTGCAACTGGCCCACGGACAGTTGCCGCCCTCGGAGATGGGGCCGCCTGCTGGCGCACAGCTATGCCGAGCACGGCAACTGGTACGTGATGCTGGTGCTGGACGCCTACCAGATGGAGGATTTCGACGGCATCGCTCGGGACCACGCACTTCAGCCCCTGGTCTTATGACCGTCATGTTCCGCTGGCTTTCTACGGAACGCCGTTTATTCCGGGCGAGTATCATGAACGTGTGGCCCCGGTCGATTTGGCGGCCACGCTGGCCTCGCTTGCCGGCATCAATCAGCCCTCGGCGGCAGTGGGCCGCGTGCTGAAAGAGGCCATCAAGCCGGCTGCCGAAAAGTAGAAACCTTATCGTCAGCAGGTATTTGATGGGATGGGGAGCAGCGAATTGGCAAATCACTGGTCAGCGACCGCTGATCACTGACCACTGGTAAAAGGAAGATTGCCGCGCGTGAAACCCGATATGAGAGTTTCGTTGGCCGGTCTGGAACTGGTCAACCCGGTCATCGCCGCCAGCGGCACCTTTGGCTATGGCATCGAGTTTGAAGAGATCATCTCCCTGGAGCGGATCGGCGGATTCGTCACCAAGGGCATCTCTCTGGAGCCCATGGCCGGCCACCACCCGCCGCGCATTGTGCAGACGGCGGCCGGCATGCTCAACGCCATCGGCCTGCAAAACGTGGGCGTGGAGGACTACCTGAAGCGCAAGCTGCCTCCGCTCAAGCCGCTATCCCGCCTGCAAGGTCATCGTCAACATCTTCGGCTACACGGTGGGCGAATACCTGGGCGTGATCGAGCGGCTCAACCACGCCGAGGGCATCGCGGCCTACGAGCTGAACGTCTCCTGCCCCAACGTCCACGCCGGCGGCATGGCCTTCGGCGCCGATCCGGGCTCGCTGGAATACCTGGTGGGCCGGGCCAAGGCCAACTCCCGGCGTCCGCTGATCGTCAAGCTCTCGCCCAACGTCACCTCCATCGCCCAAATGGCCAAGATCGCGGCTGCCGCCGGCGCCGACGCGATCAGCCTGACCAATACCTTCCTGGCCATGTGCATCAACGCGGAGACCCGCCGTCCGGAGCTTTCCAACGTCACCGGCGGGCTCTCCGGACCGGCCATCAAGCCCATCGCCCTGCGCATGGTTTACGAGGCGTCGCGCGCCGTCACCATTCCCATCCTCGGCATGGGCGGCATCACCACTGCCGAGGATGCGGTGGAGTTCCTGCTCGCCGGGGCCACCGCCGTCCAGGTGGGCACGGCCAGCTACGCTGACCCGCGGGCCGCGGAACGCCTGGCGAATGGCCTCGAGTCCTGGTGCCGCAGCCACCAGGTGGAAAAGGTATCCAGCCTCACCGGAGCGCTGGAGATTCCGCGGGACTGAGCCGGCGATGTTAATTTAATTTCTACCTGAGGACTTCGCATCCAGCGATAATCCCTGGTCTCGGAAGCGAGGCATAGGACGCTCGGCCCTCAGGAGTTCATAGACCGCATTCTTGTAATCTATGTGCCAAACAGTGAAGGCTTTGACGCCTATTTCAGCCTTACCGGATTCCTGCTGCACTATTTCGTCAATTTGATAGCATTTGATATTTGCGAAGCAATGTTTATGGGCGAAGGCCGCCTGCGCAATGTTGACTTCCCGGACCGTAGGTTCCTTAATCTGCCGATTACGAGTAACATTTGGCAAGATATGAAGACAAGTTAGAGGAGACACCGGTAAAAGTACTTCGACATTAGGCTCATGGACACCTATACCATAAGAGAGTGCGCCGTCTTCCTTCCTCTCCCACGTTACAATAGGAGCATCGGAAATGATGAACGGATCGTCTGCGGAGGTTCTAAGAAATTCCCATTTCCCTTTGTACATCACATCATCGAATTCATTCATCCAGCGCTCAATCGATTTGACATAGTTCTTTTGTCGATTTCGTTCAGTTTGAGAACTCTGTGCAAGACGGTTCAATGTTCGTATGACGTCCTGTCTCGTCTCTAAGAAGTTCTGGGGATGACCGCTGAATAAACGGTTGATATTCCAATTCGCAATAACCGTCAGGAATTGAACCTCGTTAGACAGAAAATGCTGGATTGCTCGAATGGTTACTTGATGGAAGTGTTTTCTGGCATTTCTGAGGGCTTCGGAGCGCCAGAAGAGTAAAGTCAGATAACGAGTCATTTGTCTTCGCTGTATGTCAGTCAGTGCAAATGTGGGATCACTGAACTGCGAGAGAAATCGGTGAACCGGATTCTCGAATTCATTGTTGAGCCGCGTCTCTATCTCTTTCTCTTTTGTCGGGTTATCTGGATCAGCAAAATAGCAGTCAAACGCAGTTGCGCTCTTCGGAAAGACGGGATAGGGTGGAATGCCCTTCTAGTAGCAATAAAGACGCAAGCATTTTGTGCGCAAATCTTCATACGCGAATTGTTTCAAAAGCTTCTGTGGCACTGTGTGGGAATTCATTTGAGGAGTTCCAGGGCCAAGAATCTTCGCCGGATACAACAGCCATTCATAGGCGCACCAGTCGCACGCTTATCCTGCCTCTACGCGGCGACATCGAATCTTTGAATCTTGGGGCGCTTTTTGTGGGATGCTTGCCACATATCGTAGCCAGCCTGCATATCGTACCAAAAGCTGGCGTGGGTTCCGAGCGCTTCTGACAAGCGCAGTGACATATCCGCCGATATGCCCGACGCGCCGTTGAGAATGCGCGAGAGCGTGGTGCGCGAGACATGCAGGCGCTTGGCGGCGGTAGTTACGTCTAAATCTCCGAGATATTCGCGCAAAACCTTGCCGGGATGAGGCGGATTGAACATTTGCGTCATGGTTCTACCTCCCATGGTAGTCCTGATAGTCAATCAGAATTGCGTCTTCGCCTTCGAATCTGAAAGTAAGCCGCCAATTGCCGCTGACTCGAATGGACCAATGGCCTTCCAGATCACCTTTCAACCGATGTAAGCGCCATCCCGGCTTCTCCAAGTCGGAAGGCGATTTTGCTACATCAAGGGCGTAAAGCTGAATAGAGAGCTTGGCGGCATGAACAGGTTGAATCCCTGCTTTGCTACCGGTTCTGAAGAACTTCTCAATTCCCGCGTGCCGGAAGCTCTTGACCATGTGTTAAGTGTAGCGCATCACGCACATACTGTAAAGTCCCATTCAGATAGCGCGGCGGTCCAAATACGATCTTTCAGACATGGGTATCTGTCAAAATGGCACGCTTAGAATATTGGCTTATCACTACGCTGAAAAATGATGGATGAGCGCCCAGCCGCGTCGATTTATGCACCGAGAATTGTGAAATCCACAAATCTTTCTGTTTTTTGCACTTGCTTCCACAGGTTGAACCGTCCTAACGTCCATACCAGTTGGTGACCCGCAAGGGAATTGGGAACGCAGTTCACGGCTGACAGAACGATGCAGATTTGAATTCGGAAGTCCATAGTCGGCTAGAACGACAATGGAAGAGCCGGTTGAAATTATATGCTCCAGCGTCAGACGGGAATGTGCAAGACCTGATTGAGACGAAGATTCATCCGCGGTCTAGCACGAGGATGCAAAGTTCGATTCAAGTGGGGAGTCATCATCGACCCAGCCGTTATGCAGGATTCAGGGACGCTTGAGGACGCATAGACGGAGCAGCCGTAGGGTGCGGTAACCGGGGAGACCCGGAGATCCACCAGACGGCGCAGCCGATGGAGCGAGAGCCGGGGATACCCGGAAACTCACCGTCGGCGCAGCCGGAAGATGCAGAATCCGGGGAGACCTGGAGACTCATCGAGAGGCGATGCTGGAGGAGCGAGGACTCGGGGAAACCCGGAGCTTCACGCCGCCGGCGCCGCTGAAGGATGCGGGATTCGAGGAAACTCGATGAACCATCGCCGGCACAGCCGGAAGATCGAGGAGCCGGGGAGACCCGGGGACTCATCGAGAGGCGAGGCTTGAGGAGGAGAGCCGGGGTAACCTGGCGATTCGACGAGGGCAGCGCTGAAGGATGCGGGAGTCGAGGAAACTCGATGAACCATCGCCGACACCCGGAAGATGCAGGCTTCGGGGCAACCCGAAGACTCATCGCAAGGCGGTGCTCAAAGAGGAATAGCCGGGGCAACCCGGAGATTCACCGGAGGCAGCGCTGAAGGATGCGGGATTCGAGGAAACTCGATGAACCATTGCCGGAAGAGCCGGAGGATGCAGGATTCAGGGAGACCTGAAGAATGCATCGAGAGGCGATGCAGGACAGTTGAAGACGCGGGGAAACCCGGGGATTTGCAACCTGCGGCGCCCAAGGATGCGGATTCGAGGAAACTCGAAGAACCCATCGCCGGCACAGCCTGAAGACACTGAAGGCGGGGAAACTCGCAGCCAGGTCAACAAGGCTGAACGGGACGATGCATGGTCCGATGCCCTGCGAGTACACACTATTGAGGCGCCAGAGACTTCGGTCTCTGGCGTCTTCGTTTGTGGACGTCTTAAAACGGGCGACATATATATATAAGGATGAGTTGGCGACTTTGTTCCTGTTTCATAATCCCTTTTTCTTGTTCCATTTTCCAGTTACCAATCCCCTGCACCTTGAACAAGCAGACTTTGTGTGATGCGCGCCTTGATTAATAGGCCGTAGAGCACAAAATTATGCTAACCACGCATATGTGACGTAGCGCACAGCGGGCAATTTATAGGGTGAGTAGCGTCACATAAGTCAGACGGCGAGCACCCTGGCGGCTTATTTATACATTTACTTCGTCTCCAGGGTATTTGCCGGTTTCTGCACACACAAGCGAGGTAGGCATGGGTCACTCAATTTGGGATTCGATGCAGCAGAAGGGCTACAGCCGCAGAGACTTTCTACAGTTCTGCGCCGCGGCCGCAACGGTGGCCGGGTTGGGTCAAACCGGCGTGGCCCAGGTTGTCTCGGCCTTTGAGAAGAAAGAAAAACCGGCCGTGGTGTGGATGCACTTTCAGGAGTGCACCTGTTGCAGCGAGTCGTTCATTCGCGCTTCGCACCCCATTGTCGTGGATGCGCTGCTCGATGTGCTGTTCCTGAACTACACCGAGACGCTGATGGCCGCCTCGGGCTTTCAGGCCGAGAAGAGCCTGAACGACACCATCACGAAGAACAAGGGCAAGTACATTGTGCTGGTGGAGGGCGCGGTGCCCACCAAAGATGACGGCGTCTACTGCATGATCGGCGGCAAGACCGCGGAATCGATTCTGCAGACCGTGGCCAAGGATGCGGCGGCGGTGGTGGCCTGGGGCAGTTGCGCCTCCAACGGCTGCGTGCAGGCGGCCAAGCCGAATCCGACCGGCGCCACGCCGATTTACAAGCTGGTGGACAAGCCGGTGATCAATGTGCCCGGCTGCCCGCCCATCGCCGACGTGATGATGGGCGTGGTGACTCACCTGCTGGTGCTGGGACAGCTTCCGGCGCTGGACTCGCAGGGCCGGCCCAAGGAGTTTTACGGCCGCCGCGTTCACGACACCTGCTATCGCCGGCCCAACTACGACGCCGGGCTGTTCGTCGAGTCGTTTGACGACGAGAACGCGCGCAAGGGGTATTGCCTTTACAAGATGGGCTGCCGCGGTCCGGTCACTTACAACGCCTGCTCGGTGATCAAGTGGAACGAAGGCACCAGCTATCCCATCCAGTCCGGCCACGGCTGCATCGGCTGCAGCGAAGCGGGCTTCTGGGACAACGGCCCGTTCTATCAGCATCTGGCCTCGTTCCCCGGCTTCGGCATCGAGAGCACGGCCGACACGGTAGGCACGGTGGTGGGCGTGGCCACGCTGGCCGGAGTTGCCGCCCATGCGGTGGTCACCAACATTCGCAAGCGCAGCGTGATTGCGGAAGTCCACGCTGAAGATCAAAAGGAGTCGTGAGGCCTATGACACGCGTTGTCGTCGATCCGGTAACTCGCATTGAAGGCCACCTGCGCATTGAAGCAGTGGTGGAAAACGGCGTCATCACCGACGCATTCAGCGCCGGCACCATGGTGCGCGGCCTGGAGAAGATTCTCATCGGCCGCGATCCGCGCGATGCCTGGGCCATCACCGAGCGCGTCTGCGGCGTCTGCACCACGGTGCATGCGCTGACCAGCGTGCGCGCCGTGGAAAACGCGCTGGGCATCACCGTTCCGCCCACCGCCGAGCTGATCCGCAACATCATGATGACCACGCAGTACGTGCAGGATCACGTGATTCACTTCTATCACCTGCACGCGCTGGACTGGGTGGACATCGTCAACGCTCTGAAGGCCGATCCCAAGAAGGCCGCGGAGCTGGCGCAGTCGTTCTCCAAGTGGGACAAGAATACGCCCGCTTATTTCGCCGAGGTGCAGGACAAGATCAAGGCCTTCGCCGCCAGCGGCCTGGGCATCTTCGCCAACGGCTATTGGGGCCATCCGGCCTACAAGCTGCCGCCGGAGGTGAACCTGATCGCGGTGGCGCACTACCTTGACGCGCTGGAATGGCAGAAGGAAATCGTCAAGATCCACGCGGTCTTCGGCGGCAAGAACCCGCATCCGAATTACCTGGTGGGCGGCGTTCCCTGCTCCATCAACATGAATGAAGTGGCCGCCATCAACTCCGAGCGGCTCAACCTGGTCGCGCGGCTCATCAGCCAGGCCGATGAATTCATCAACCAGGTCTACATTCCCGATCTGCTGGCCGTGGCTTCGTTCTACAAGGACTGGGCCAAGTGGGGCGGCGGATTGACCAACTACCTCAGCTATGGCGAGTTCCCCACCAAGGGCTACGGCCAGCCGGAGTCCTTCAAGTATCCGCGCGGCGTGGTGCTCAATCGCGACCTCAGCCACGTGTATCCGGTCAACGCCACCGACTCCCAGGAGATCAAGGAATACATCGCCAGCTCCTGGTACAGCTACGAAGGCGGAGACAAGGAAGGCATCCATCCCTGGGCCGGCGAGACAAAGCTGAACTACACCGGACCCAAGCCGCCCTTTGAGACGCTGGAAGGCTACGAGAAGTATTCGTTCCTGAAGACTCCGCGCTGGAAGGACCATGCCATGGAAGTGGGCCCGCTGGCGAGGCTGCTGGTTGCCTTTGCCTCCGGCCGCACCGACGTGCAGGAGCTGGTGAAGGACACCCTGGGCAAGCTCAACGTGCCCGTGGCCGCGCTGTTCTCCACGCTGGGCCGCACCGCGGCTCGCGGCCTGGATGCGGCGCTGGCCATGATCTGGCTCAAGGAGTTCTACGGCCAGTTGATGGAGCGCGTGAAGATCAACGAGGTCTCCACATTCAACGGCGAGTTCTGGGAACCGAAGAGCTGGCCCAAGGATGCCGAGGGCGTGGGCCTGACCGAAGCTCCTCGCGGCGCGCTGGCGCACTGGATCAAGATCACGACGGCGCCATCGAGAACTATCAACTGGTTGTGCCGACCACCTGGAACGGATCGCCGCGCGATGCCAAGGGACAGCGCTCGTCCTTTGAGCAGGCGTTGATCGGCACGCCGGTGGCGAAGCTCGACGAGCCGGTCGAGATCATCCGCACCATCCATTCCTTTGACCCGTGCCTGGCCTGCGCCGTGCATCTGTACGATCCGCAGGGACGGCACCTTCACCAGGTTTCCTTCGAGTGAGGGCTATGAGTACCCATGGCATTGACGTAAGGGATGCATTTCGAGCGAACGGCAATGCGCCAGTCGAGTACCGGCGCGTCTACGTGTGGGAATTGCCGGTGCGCGTCTACCACTGGATCAACGCGGTGGCCCTGGTGGGCCTCTGCGTCACCGGCTACATGATCGGTGCAGCCCATCCACGCCTTTCTATGCGGCCGAGGCTTACCAGCAGTACTGGTTCGGATGGGTGCGCTTCATCCACTTCCTGTGCGCGTTCGTCTACGTCTTCAACTTCCTGGCGCGGCTCTACTGGGGCTTCGTCGGCAACAAGTACTCAAGCTGGCGCGCCTTCTTCCCGTTCAAGAAATCGCAGCAGCAGGAGATCGTCGACGTCATCAAGGCCGACGTGCTTGAAACCAAGATGCACGGGCCCATCTCCACGGGGCACAACGCGCTGGCCGGCCTGATCTACTTCGGCACCTTCCTGGCGTTTGTCTTCCAGACCATCACCGGCTTCGCGCTTTACTCCAGCATGAGCAACTCGTGGCTGCCGCGGATGTTTACCTGGATTGTGCCGCTGATGGGCGGCGACATTCGGCGTGCGCTTCTGGCACCACACGTTCCTGTGGTTCTTTGTCACCTTCATCATCATTCACGTCTATCTGGCCTTCTATCACGACTACATCGAGGGCCGCGGTACGGTATCCTCGATTATCGGCGGATGGAAGTTCGACAGGGTGGAGAGTGACAAATAGCCAGGAAACAAATAACCGCGTAAAGACGCTGGTGCTGGGGCTGGGCAACGTCCTGATGGGCGACGAAGGCATCGGCGTTTACGTGGTACGGGCTCTTGAAAAGCACACGCTTCCAGCAGGCGTGGAGTGCCTGGACGGCGGCACTGGCGGCTTTACGCTGCTGGAGCCGCTGGAGAGCGCCGATCGCATTGTGCTGATTGACGCGGCGAATGACGGCAACCCGCAGGGCACCGTCACCCGCACCACGCCTCAATTCTCGCGCGATTATCCGCCCACGCTCACCGCGCACGATGTCGGCATGAAAGATCTGCTCGACATGTTTTATATTCAGGGCGGCACGCACGAAATTATTCTCTACGCCATCACCATCGATCCCAAACAGCCGATCCGGATGAGCCTTTCCCCTGAAGGAGAGAAGGCCGCAGCTGAGGCCGTGAAACTAATACTGGCCGATCTGGAATCCAGCAACAACTGAACATGGATTCCAAAATAGCGTTTGCTTTTCTTCCAAACCTCGGCTATGATCCATTTATGCAAGGTTGCACCTGTTGTCGCCGCTGTACGCTGCTTCGCGCGCGCGGGTAACCTTGGCCTGAAATACCGATAGACAATCCAAGTTTCTTCGTTGCCCGCGTTACAGCTTAGCTGTCGCGGGTTTTCTATTTCTGTCCCCAAAAGGAGATCATGACTCAAGCCATTGAAATCAAAGAAACTAAGGCCCAGAAAGCGGAACGCCTGAAGCGCGAGAAGAATCCCTGGGAGGCCTTTGACGAGGTGCGCGCATTTGCCCGCGCAGGCCGCTCCAGCGTCGTTCCCGATTGGGCGTCCACCTATTTCAAATGGTGGGGTATTTATACGCAGGGCGACGGTGTAGGCGCTACCGGCGGCAAGGGCGGTGAAGGCCTGGTCTCCGATTACTTCATGATGCGCATCGGCATCCCCAACGGCATCGTCTCGGCGAGCCAGCTTCGCGTCATCGGCGCGCTCACGCGCAAGTACGCCCGCAACCTGGCCGATATTACCGTCCGCCAAAACATCCAGCTTCACTGGCTCACCATCGAATCCCTGCCCGAGGTAGTGGATGCTCTGGACGCGATCGGGCTCTCGCCCAAAGGCGCGTGCGGCGACGTGGTGCGCAACGTGACCGGCTGCCCACTGGCCGGGATTGCGGCCGATGAGCTCATTGACGCCTCGCCGTTGGCCGCCGAGATTTCGAACCTGCTCAAAGCAAATCCGGAGTTCTATAACCTGCCGCGCAAATTCAAAATCTCCGTCACCGGCTGCCCATCGTGGTGCACTTATCCGGAGATCAACGATATTGGTTTGACGCCGGTGAAATTCAACGGCGAAGTCGGCTACTCGCTGCGCGTCGGTGGCGGGCTCTCCACCGAGCCGCATCTGGCCGTTCGCCTTGATGCATTCATCCTGCCGCATCAGGCAGTCCGAGTGGTTCGCGCCGTCGCCGAAATCTTTCGCGACCAGCAGGGCCTGCGCGAAAATCGCGAGCGCGCCCGCATGAAATATCTCTTTCTCAAAGAAGGCTGGACCGCGGAGAGATTTCTGGATGAACTCCAGTCGCGGCTCGACTTCACGCTGCTGCCCGGCGTGCCCGAGCAGGTTCCCGATGAGATTTTGCGCGACCATGCCGGCATTCATCGCCAGCGCCAGCCTGGCCTCAGCTACGTTGGAGCCTCCGTGCTGCGCGGCCGAATGACCGGCGAGCAGCTCGAAGCAGCAGCCGAGCTGGCCGAGCGATTCGGCTCCGGCACGCTGCGCGCCACCGTCAGCCAGAATCTCCTCTTCATCGATATTCCCAACAACAAGACCGCTGAACTGGCTCGCGAGCTGAACCAAATCGATCTGCACGTCGATGGATCATCTTTCTGGCGCGGGGCCGTGGCTTGCACGGGAACCGAGTTCTGCAAGCTGGCCATCTCTGAGACTAAGAGCTTTACCCGCTGGCTGGTGGAAGAACTCGAAGAGCGCCTGCCGCAGTTCGATCAGCAGCTTAAGCTGCACGTGACCGGCTGCCCCAACAGCTGCGGCCAGCACTGGATTGCCGACATTGGCCTGGAGGGCAAGAAGATCAAGCACGAGGGCAAACTCACCGATGCTTTTTACTTCTGCGTCGGTGGAGCGGTGGGCCGGCACGCATCCATTGCTCGCCCGGTCGGTTTCCGCTGCCCTGCACCGCTGGTTCCTGATGCCATTGAGCGCCTGCTGCGCCATTACCTGGCCAACCGGTTGCCCGATGAAAACCTTCGCGCATGGTTTGGCCGCTACTCCAACGACGAACTGAGGGCGCATCTGGCTGGCGAAGTTCTGGAGCCTGTGGATCGTGATGTGCCTGCGGGACGAGTTCCGCAGGCGGCCGATTAAGGATCAACTCATGAGCCTGTTACCGATCTTTCTAAAACTCGCCGGACGCCGTTGCCTGCTGGTGGGCGCGGGCAACGTTGCGCTCGATAAGATCCGCAACCTGCTTAAGACCGGGCTGCAACTCCGCGTCGTCGCGCCCGATGCGCTGCCTGAAGTACGGCAGTTGGCCGCTGAAGGCAAAATCGAATGGATCGAGCACCGATTTGAGCTCACCGATCTCGACGGCAACTACCTGGTCATTGCCGCCACCGATTCGCCCGAAGTGAATGCAGCCGTTTATCGGGGCGCAGTCGAGCGCGGAATTCTTTGCAACAGCGTCGACGATATTCCCAATTGCGATTTCTTTTTCGGATCGGTGGTGAGACGCGGGGACTTGCAAATCGCCATCTCCACTGCTGGAGATAGTCCGGCTTTCGCCCAGCACCTGCGCCGCGAGATCGACAAGCTGCTGCCCGAAGATCTCGGTCCGTGGCTTGAAAATCTGGGTCAACTCCGCCGTGAAATTCTCAATACGCTTCCTCGCAGCGAGGATCGGAAACTATTGCTGCATCAACTGGCGCAGCGTCCGGTCTTCTCTGCGAATCCGAGTGAGTTGCATGCATTAACAGATGATTCGATGATCGAAGGACTTGGTTTCCCACCTTTTCCGCGGGAAAAAACGGAAAGGATGGGGCACAGAGAGTTCAACGCTTCAGTAGGCGAGGTTTATCTGGTGGGAGCGGGGCCGGGCGACCCCGATCTGCTTACCGTAAAGGCCGTGCGGCTCATTCGGAGCGCCGGCGTAATCCTGCACGACGATCTGGTTCCGCAGGCGATTCTCGATTATGCTTCGCCTGCAGCCGAAATTGTCAACGTAGGCAAACGCTGCGGCACAAAGACCATCACTCAGAAAGAAATCAACGCGCTGATGATCGAGCACGCGCGCGAAAATCGTTCTGTGGTTCGCCTCAAGAGCGGCGACCCACTCATCTTTGGCCGCGCTGCCGAGGAGATGGATGCGCTGGCTGGAGCGGGCATTCCCTTCCAGGTGGTCCCCGGAATCTCCGCCGCATTCGCCGCTGCCGCGGCCATCGGTTGCTCGTTGACCGATCGCCGCAGCGCGTCAAACGTGATTTTCTCCACCGGCCATCACGCGCAGTCGCACAACCAGTCACCGCTGCCGGAACTGGAAGATGCGACCCGCGTTGTCTATATGCCAGGCCGCGACCTGACTCTGCTGGGCCAGGAATGGCTCCAGCAGGGATTGCCGCCCGAGCTGCCTTGCGCCATAGTCTCCCACGCCGCTCAGCCCGATCAGCAAGTGCTGCATACCACGCTCGCCGCACTCGGCGACGCCGCGCCCACTCTCGCGCCCAGCCTGCTCATCGCCGGCTGGTCCGTGCGAGAGATCGCCGCAGCAACTTATCCTGCAGCGATCGGTGCTCAGGTTACCGCATGAAATCCTATAAGTCAGCCTTCCAGCCTCGGGCGCATTGTATTCTTATTTAGAAAGATGGCCAGAGGCTGATATGAAGGATGCACCGCTTGGAAGCGACTTAGGCCAAACACCGCATCTTGCGGATGAGCGCTCGCTCGATCCCGCCGACTGGGAAGCATTCAGGAAACTGGCGCACGAAGCTCTCGACGAAGCCATTCACTTTCTGCAGACGGTTCGCGACCGGCCGGTTTGGCAAAAGGCGCCGGAGGAAGTTCGCGCGCGTCTGACTGCTCCGCTGCCCAAAGAAGGAACGCCGCTTGCGGCGGTCTATCGGGAGTTCAAAGAATACATCATGCCCTATGCCACGGGGAACATTCATCCCCGCTTTTTTGGATGGGTGCATGGCTCTGGCCAGGCCGGCAGCATGGTTGCGGAGATTTTGAGCTCGGCTATGAATTCCAATTGCGGCGGGCGCGATCATGGCGCGATTTATGTGGAGCGCGAAGTGATCGGCTGGTTCAGGGATTTGTTCAGTTTCCCCAGCCAGTCAGCGGGCTTGATCGTGAGCGGCACATCGATGGCCAGCCTGATCGCTCTCGGCGTGGCCAGAAATTCCGTGAGCGCCAACATGCGCAAGGATGGATTGAAAGAACTGCCGCGCAGCCTGACTGCTTATACCTCCGCCGAGGTGCATGATTCGGCGGTGAAAGCATTTGAAATTCTTGGTCTCGGCAGTTCATCGTTGCGCAAAATTCAGGTGAATTCCGATTTCTCAGTGAATATCGACGCATTAAAGGAAGCCATAACCAGCGACCGCGCGGCGGGCTTTCAACCCTTCTGTGTAATCGGCTCAGCCGGCACGGTGAATACGGGCGCCATCGACGATCTCGACCAATTGGCTTCGCTTTGCGCATCTGAAAAGTTGTGGTTTCATGTGGACGGCGCGTTCGGCGCGCTGTGCATGATGAGCGAGCGCTTGCGCCCGCGATTGAAAGGAATTGAACGAGCCGACTCGCTGGGATTCGATTTTCATAAGTGGGCGCACGTGCAATACGATGCGGGCTGCGTACTGGTGCGGGACGGTGAGGCATACCGCGCGGCGTATGCCATGAAGCCGGCTTATCTTCGGCGTGCGGAACGTGGACTCGCAGCAGGCGAGAACTGGCCGTGCGACTACGGCCCAGAGCTATCGCGTAGCTTCCGCGCCCTGAAGATCTGGTTTGCAATAAAGGAACATGGAACCGCCCGCATCGGCGAGCTGATCGAGCAAAACTGCGCGCAGGCTAAGTACCTTGCCCAGCGCATTGAAAACGAGCCTGAATTGGAGCTGCTTGCGCCGGTCGATCTGAACATCGTTTGCTTCCGGCTACGAAGAGAAGGACTGGACGCAGCTGCACTGGACCAACTCAATAGGGATATTGTGGCCGACGTTCAGGAAAGCGGAGTCGCCGCTCCATCGACGACGCGCATCAACGGACAGTTGGCCATCCGCGTGAATATTACCAACCACCGCACGCAACGGAGCGACCTGGACATTCTGGTCGATGCCGTCCTGAAGGCTGGACGGTTGAGATAGATCGATCCTTTGGTTTACTAACTCTTGAACCAGTCTAAAAATCCGCCGCATCAAGATGGGTGCTGTACTTATCGAGATAGGCGAATGGAGTATCGCTGCAGATAAACACAGTTACTATCTCGCCATCGGCATTGCGCAGCTTATCCAGAGTAGAGTCCTTCTTCCTTCCCTCCAGAAACCTTTGCAGCGCGACCAATGCAAAGCCGGAGCTTGGGCCGGCCACAATTCCCGCGCGGCATAACTGCATGCTCCGTTTGTAAGATTCCACGGTTCCAACTTCGACGATGGCATCCGCCGCTCCCTTCCAATCAAATTCGATCTCGCGCAGGCGCGCCAACGACCTTACTCCCGGCACCGCTTCGTTGGGACGGCAGATTCCGCCGACGAGGCTGACGTTCCGCTTATTGCGCCTGAAATATCTGCTCGCGCCCACCAGAGTCCCCGTGGTGCCGAGCCCGGCGGCAAAGACCGTGATTTTCCCCTTAGTCTGTTCCCAGATTTGCGGCGCAATCCACTTTTCGCAAGACGCCGGATTGGCTTCGTTTCCATATTGGCCGGCGTTGAAAAAGCCCGGCTGCTTTCCCATGGCGCGCGCATCGGCAATGCCCGATGCGCTTTGCGGATCGTCTCTCTTCAGCATCGGCTCAACTCCCGCGATACGAAGCATTTCAAGTTTTCCCGGCGCTATATCCCAGGGCAAGATCGCTATGGTCCGATGCACGCCAAATTGAGCGGCCAACACAGCCAGCGAAAACGACGCGTTGCCGGATGAGTTCTCAACCAGAGTATTCACGCCGTCGAGCCTGCCGGATGCTTTGGCCTCCATCAGCATATTCAGCATGGGAAGAGACTTTATATTCAGCAGCGGAAGAAGATACAACAATTTCGCAAAGATGCGAACGCCCTCGGCGCGGCAGGGGTTGAACTCCGCTGGCAGCTCAACGAGAGGAACAGGAGGAGAATTATCGGGGTTGAGAAAATCTCCGATCGCTGTGCTGCCCTCAAATACATTCAATCCAAACTGGCTGGTCGGCGAAGTCATAGTCTGCTCCATTCCTGTTTCGTTTGGCAGGTTTGCGGCGCGCCGCCAACCTCATATAATCGGTACAGAAGGAATCGGCCATGATGAGCATGGGCATTGAAGATTTAGGGCCTGTTAACACTACTGGGGCAGGCCCTAGAACAACCTCATTTCCACAAATATAGGTGAGCCGCCGGATGGGGGTCAAAAGTAGCGCCGCGGCGGCATAGGAAAAGGAAAGCAAAGTTGTGGCCTTCAGCCAAACCGGCTGTGCAAAGCTCGGCTGAAACTCTTAAATAATCCCAATTTCGCACTGCAAGATGGGGATTTTCCAAGAACAGGAATTAAGGCCTCTCTTATCCACAAATACACCGCCTCGCACCGTTGACCCTGACTCCCACTCTCCGTAGAGTTTGTAATCGGGTGGCAATATTTCCCTCGCCCACGCGGCGCGAGGCGATTTGCCGCATTTTTCTTCAAGAGCAGTTTTTTGCGCAGCCCAACCATTCGGAGTGAACATGCTGAAACTAAAAAAGATCCATATCCTCGGCTTCAAAAGCTTTTGCGACCGCACGGAATTGACCGTGCCGGGAACGGGCATTGCCGTGGTGGTGGGGCCAAATGGATGCGGCAAGTCGAACATCCTGGACGGGGTGAGCTGGGTGCTGGGCGAGCAGAGCGCCAAGAGCTTGCGCGGCACGCATATGCAGGACGTGATCTTTTCCGGTACCCGCGACCGCAAGGCGCTGGGAATGGCTGAAGTGACGCTGACCATGGTGGATCCCGCGGCCTACGAGGGGCCTGTGCCGGTTGAGCCGGAGGTGACGGTAGAGCACGACGGCCCGGCCGATTGGGACGAGGACGAGGTGCGCCGCCAGCGGGCAGTCGAGGCCGAGGAGATTGTTGCCAACGAACAGCCGGGCCAGGTGATCGATGAGGACGCGCCGGATCAGACCATCGAACCAGCCGCAAGCCGGAGGCCGACAGTCGAGGGTCCGCAGCCGGTGGTGCTCAAAATTCGCCGCCGCAAGTTCCATCGCACGCCGCAGAAGGGCGAAGTGGTGATTACCCGGCGGCTATTCCGCACCGGGGAGAGCGAGTACCTGCTGAACGGCAAGCTGTGCCGCCTGCGCGACATTCAGGACATTTTTATGGGCACGGGGCTGGGGCCGGACAGCTACGCCATCATCGGGCAGGAGCGGATCGGCCAACTGCTCAGCTCCAAGCCGCATGAACGCCGGGCCATTATTGAAGAGGCGGCGGGCATTACGCGCTTCAAGACCAAAAAGCGGCTGGCCGAGCTGCGCCTGGAGAGCGCCAAGCAGAATCTGGCGCGCGTGGACGACATTTTTGAAGAAGTTACGCGGCAGATGAACTCGCCTGAAGCGGCAGGCGGCGAAGGCGGAGCGGTTTGCCGCAGTGCGCGACGAGCTGCGCGGACGGCTGCGCGTGGTGCTGGCCAGCCGCATGGCGATGATGGATGCGGAGCTTGCGCGGCTGGAGCAGGAGATTGCCGCGCTGACGGAGCGCATCAACGGATCGGCGGCGGAGATTGGGACGCTGGAAGCCAGCCAGCACTCGCTCACCGAGCGCGGCTATGAGCTGGATCGCGAGGGCCAGGAGGCGCAAAACCGGGCCAGTGAGGCGGCCCTTGAGCTGGAACGGGCCTCGGCGCGGGAGCGCAGCAACGCTGAACACGTAATCGAACTGGAGACGCGTATCGCGGTGGCTGCCGCGGAACTGGAGCAGACGCGGACGCAGTTGGGCTCGATCGCCGAGGAGCGGACGCAGCATCACGCATTTCTTGAGACGGCAGCAGGCGAGGCCAAGGCCTTTCGCCAGAAGGTGGAGGCGAGCCAGCAGGAGGCGCGCACGGCGGCAGAAGAGGTTTTTGTCGCGGAGCGGCAACTGGAAACCAGCCGCCGCCAGGCCATGAACCTGCTGACCCTGGCCGGCAACGCCCGCAACCACACGACCCAGGGAGAAGAGAGCCTGGCCGCGCTGGAACGCGAGGCCGAGCGTTTGGAAGCGGAGCTGGGCCAGGCGCGGAAGGAGCAGGAAACATTGACCGTGCAGAGCGGAGAGGCCAGGCGCGATTTTGAGATCTGCGGCCGGGGCGCTCAAGCGGCTGGAGGGCGAGATTGCGGCGCTGCGCGAGACCCTGCAGGCGCGGCGGACCGAGGAGAACGCACAGCGCGCGCGCGCCAATGAACTGCGCAGCGAGCAGGCTACCGTGACCGGGACGGCGCGAGTCTCTGGAGGCGCTGATTCGCAACCACGGCTACTCCTCCGATACCGTGCGGCGGCTGCTGAAGCCGGGCGCGTTTGCACCGGGGAGCACGCCCGTAGGCACGCTGGCTGATTTCCTTGAGGTGAGCGGCGAGCATGAGGCCGTGGTAGACGAGTTTCTGCGCGAGGAGCTGAATTATGTGGTGGTGGAAAGCTGGGGAGCTGCCGAGGAGGGCGTTCGCCTGCTCAAGTCCGGCGTGGATGGCCGCGCCACCTTCCTGATTCACCCCTCTGGCCCCGCGGGAGGCAAACTTTTTCCTGAGAGCAAGGATTCGATTCAAGCTCCCGGCGTGACCCCGCTGAAGGACTCGATCAAGGTGCTGAATGGCTTTGGGCGATCTCTCGAAGAGATTCTGCCCAAACTCAGGAACGGTTATCTGGTAGAGAACTCCGGCCTGGCGCAGCAACTGGCCGCCAGTCACCCTTCCGCCTATTTCCTCACGCCGGAGGGCGAGTGCTTTCACAATGCGACGGTAACCGGCGGCAAGCCGGCCAGCGAAGGCCCTCTGGCGCTCAAGCGGGAGCTGCGCGAGACCGAAACCCGGCAGGCCAAGCTTGAGACCGGCGTAGCGCAGGCGGAGGCTGAAGCGGCTGCGCTGACCAGGATGATCGAGGAGTTGACCGCGCAACTCGAGCCGCGGCAGACGAGGAACGGCGGCAGGCGGAGAGCGATACCGCCAACCAGGGCGCGGCGCTGAAGCAGATGGAGGGCGAGGCACAGCGCATCGAGCGGCGGACTGAGGATTGGGAGGCCCAGGCCGCGCGCAACAAGGACGCTCGCGAAGCCAAAAAAACGGGCATCGAGCAGAAGCGCGAGGAGGCGGCGCGCCTGGAGGCCGAGCACGCGCAGGCCGAGGCCGGCCTGGATGAGTTGCAGGCGCAACTGGCCACGCTGCGCCAGAAGCGCGAAGGATTGCAGCAGGAGGCGGCGCAGGTAACTGCGGAACTGGCCGGCCTGGAAGAACGCCGGCGGGGCGCCGAAGCAGCCTTCCAGCGCATTGACCGGCTCCATGCCGACCTGGAGCGCCGTGTGCTGGCCATCGAGCAGCAGCGGACGGCGGCGGAGCAGGAGCGGGAACATCGCATCGGCGAGACCGACTCGCTGACCACGCGGCAGAAGGAACTGGAGGCCTCGCGGGCCGAGGCGCTGGCGCTGGCGCAGACCATCGCCGGCCAGGCGCAGGCGCTACGCCACGAGTTGACCGCCATCGAAGCGCAACTGAAGACCGGCCGCGCCTCGCTGGACCAGTTGCGCGAGGACCGCGCCACCCGTTCCAGCGAGGTAGCCAAGCTGAGCTCCGATCTTGAGCACCTTGAAGCCAGTTGCCTGAATGAGGTGAGTGTCGAGGCCCAGGTGCTGCGCGCCGATGAGCAGATCGAACGCATTGCGGACGAGGCCCTGGCCGCCGAGGAGGAGACCTGCCGCGCGCTGCGCCAGCGCATGGAGCAGATGGGCCCGGTGAACATGATGGCCCTCGATGAGTACAAGGAGACGGCCGAGCGCCACGGCTTCCTGGAAACGCAGCGCAAGGACCTGATGGAGTCCATCGAGAACACGCAGGAAACGATCAAGGAGATCGATCAGATTACACGCACCAAGTTTGACGAGGCCTTCGCCAGAATCAACGAGAACTTCGCCAAGGTCTTTGCCGGGCTCTTCCAGGGCGGGCAGGCCTTCCTGCGCGTCACCGACCAGGAAAATCAGGCAGAGAGCGGCCTGGATATCGTGGCCTCGCCACCGGGCAAGAAGCTGCAGAATGTGCTGCTGCTCTCGGGCGGCGAAAAGTCGCTTACCGCGCTGGCGCTGCTGGTAGCCATCTTCCAGTTCCAGCCCAGCCCCTTCTGCGCGCTCGACGAGGTGGATGCCGCGCTGGACGAAACCAACGTAGGCCGCCTGGGCGATCTGCTGAACACTCTGAGCCGGGATACGCAGTTCCTGCTGGTCACCCACTCCAAGCGCATGATGCAGATCGCCGATATGATCTACGGCGTAACCATGCAGGAGCCGGGCGTCTCCAAAGTGGTGAGCGTGCGCCTGGGCAGCCGGGAGCAGCAGCGCGCTATGGCGTAGTGCAGAATACTTCTATCCGGATTGAAAAACCTCATTGCTTCGCAATGGCACGGCTTCAGCCGTGCCATTTCAAAACAGGCGGATTTAGGTGTAAAAAATGCGAATGTCCCAGACGACCGATGTTTTCAGGCAAAAAATCGCCCCCGAAGGATCACGTCTCTTCGGAGGCGCTTGTATGAAACAAGATAAAGACGGGGACCAGTAGCCGGCGCTGGAGGTCGGTAGCGCGCAGCTACTGGCGATCCCTGCTATAAACGAAGCTAGCCGCGGCTTCCCCTTTCCACTGCTGCCTCGTGTCGCCCGGCTCTAAGAGAGATTTCTTACAGTTCTCTGAACCATGTTGACAAATGGAGTTTCTCCTATATAGCAAGTGCTGTCCGTGACGGCCGTCACATGGGAACGTGACTATGTTCAACAAGATTTATTATGAGATTAAACGTTTAGTACTTCCCTTGCCGCTCAATGATGAACACGTTTTATGCATATTCGCTTATTTATTGTTGAATACCCCGAATTGACAAAAATACGGCACGCGCGGGAGAATCGGAATTTGAAGTTCCCTCCGAGGTACGTCTTCCCGTGAATGCTCTTCTGACTACGAATTTGGGCACAACGCCCCTGCTTGGCCGAGGCAAGGTGCGCGATCTTTATGCAGTGGGCGATGACCTGCTGCTGGTGGCCACCGACCGCATTTCTGCATTCGACCACGTCCTCGCCACCGGCATTCCGGGCAAAGGCAAGATTCTGACCCAGATTTCGCTTTTCTGGTTCGATTTGCTGGCCGATCTTGTGCCCAACCACCTGATTGCCGCCGATGTGGCCAAATTTCCCGCCGCATTGCACCCCTATGCCGATCAGCTGGAAGGCCGCTCCATGCTGGTGAAGCGGGCAAAGATGTTTCCCGTGGAGTGCGTGGTCCGCGGCTACCTGGCGGGTTCGGGCTGGAAGGAGTACCAGAAGGCCGGAACCGTTTGCGGCATTCCGCTTCCCGGCGGCCTGCAGGACGGGTCGCGGCTTCCGGAGCCGCTGTTTACCCCCTCCACCAAGGGCGAGGCCGGCGTGCACGACGAGAACATCTCCTTTGCCCAGGCTGAAGAGCTGGCCGGCGCCGCCGATGCCGCGGAGCTGCGCCGTCTGACGCTCGCGATCTACAAGCGGGCTGCAGACCATGCCGAGTCCCGCGGGCTGATCCTGGCCGACACAAAATTTGAGTTTGGCAGAACCGCGGAAGGGATTATCCTTGCCGATGAGGTATTGACGCCGGATTCCTCGCGTTTCTGGGAGGGCAAGACCTGGAAGCCCGGAGGGGCGCAGCCTTCATTCGACAAGCAGTTCGTACGCGATTATCTTGAATCCATCCACTGGAACAAGCAGGCGCCCGCGCCTGGACTTCCGGACGATGTTGTGGAGCGCACCCAGGACAAGTATCTTGAAGCCTTCCGCCGCCTGACCGGGCGGGATCTCGATTTGTAGAACGTAGCAGGAGTGCAGTATGGCTTGGGTGAACAGCATGACGATGGTCGATTGGGCCATCGTGGTCATTATGGTGATCGCTGTGCTCGGCGGGCTGTCGCAGGGGTTCTTCCGCTCGTTTTGCTCGCTGGGCGGGCTGGTGCTGGGCCTGGCCATTGCGGCCTGGAATTACGGCCACGTGGCGGCAATGCTGATGCCCTTGGTCCGCATCCATGCCGTGGCCGATACCATCGCATTCCTGCTGCTTGCGCTGCTGGTGATGGCGGCTGCCGCCTTGCTCGGGGCGTTTCTGGCCAAGGCTTTCGCTCGCTCGGATTGGGCTGCCTGGATGGATTTGCCGGAGCGATCTTTGGATTCTTTCAGGGCGTGATTCTGGTCACATTGGGCATGATCGCGATTGTGGCTTTCTTTCCCAAGGCCCACGTTTTGTCGGAGGCCCGCCTGCCCAGGCTGTTTTTCGGAGCCTGCCACCTGAGCACCCACGTGACGCCCGCAGGAGCTGGCGCAGCGAATTCGAGAGGGGCTGAGGACGCTGGAAGAAGAGACGCCGGGGTGGATGCATCCGGACAGTAAAATTTCGTGAAATTTCGTCATGCACAGCCCGCGAAAAATAGGTCATGATATTGAATCGGGCAGCAAGAGGTGAACGTGAGACGAGAACTGGATAGCCTGGTGACGCAAATGCATTCCAGCGGCATTTCCTACGAGGATGCCGTGCATGAATTCAAAAGGCAGTATCTGCGCGAAGTATTGGTTGCACACCGGGGAAACCAGTGTAAGGCGGCTGAAGAGCTGGGAATACACCGCAACACGCTGAGCCGCACCATGGCGGAGCTGGGACTGGATCTGGCCGAAGTGCGCGCCGGGCTCAAGCGTCCGCCGCGCAGCGAACGTCCTGTATTCAGCACCGTACGTCCAATCTACCGCCAAGGCTGACGCATTATCTCAAAGGGACATGCTGACAACTCCAACCACCAATGAAGCGCGCGTCGCCATTGAGCCGGGCTTTGCCTGGGACGCGCAGGATGCTTATCTCTTCGATATCGACGGCACGCTGCTGCGCAGCCGCGACCGCGTCCACTTTGAATCCTTCGCCTCCAGCGTTCAGCGGGTAACGGGATTCGAGGTCACGCTCTCCGGCATCCTGCTGCACGGAAGCACGGATACGGCCATTCTGCGCGAAGCCTGCCACCAGGCCGGCGTTCCCGCTGAGGTTCTGGAACAGCGCACCGAGGCCATCCTGGAAGCGATGCGCCACGCGGTTGCCGAACGGCGTCATGAGCTGGACCTGGTGCGCATGCCCGGCGTGGAGCAGGTGCTGGACCACCTGGCGCGAAAAGGCGCGCTGCTGGGCGTGGCCTCAGGCAACCTGGAAACCATCGGCTGGATCAAGGTTGAGCAGGCCGGCCTGCGCGAGTGGTTCCGCTTTGGCGGCTTCAGCGATAGCTTTTCTGTCCGCTCGGAACTGATCGGCCACGCGGGGCTCATGGCCAGGAGAGCTGGCCAAGGGCATCCCGGGGCTCAGATTTGCGTGGTGGGCGACACCCCCCGCGATATTGAGGCGGCGCGCGCCAATTTCATGTCTGTCATCGCCGTCGCCACCGGCAAGTACAGCTTCGATGAGCTGCTGGCGCTTCAGCCGGAGGTTTGCGCCTCCACGCTGGCCGATCTGCTGGCTCTCACACGGACCCCGCAGTGAAACCGTACAGATGGAAATCGAGATTGGCGTCAGCCTGGTTGCCGTGGCGATGGGTCCGCCAGTGCACGGCTGGGCTCCTGCTGCCCGTTTTTGTGAGCGCCGCTTCGGCCCAGGCGGCAAATCCAGTCCCGCCGCAACCGCCGGCGCAGCATCAGCAGGCCCCATCCTCGCCTTCCGCTGTCGCGCCAGCAGGGCAAAAGCGCAACGCCGGCTGACGTTCCAGCCCAGCCGGCCAAACCGTCGCGCGCCAAGGACCGCCGGCGCGCAGTCAAGCTCTACCTTCAAGCCAGCAAGCTCTTCGAAAAGGAGAGTTTTGAAGAGGCAATGCGCGACTATCGGAGGGCAGCCGTGCTTGACCCCTCCAATCGCGACTACGCGCTGGCGGCCGAACTTGCCCGCAGTCACGCGGTAACGGCGCTGATTCAGACCGCGACCAAGGACCGGCTGATCGGACGATGCGGCGGGCCAGCGCGCCGCCCTGGCTCATGCCCTGGAACTCGACCCCAAAAATATAGAGGCCACCGAGCTGCTGTATGAACTGAGCGACGAAGCCCTGCGCGGACAGCCAGATTCCCATCTACCAGCAGACGGCAAGCACGATGGGCGGACCCGTGCAGCTTATGCTCACAAACCGGCCGCACAGCTTCCACATGCACGCCGACCAGGCCAAGGTGATCCAGGAGGTTTTCAGCGCTTACGGGCTGGAGGCCACCCTGGACGAGAGCATCAAGCCCGCGCAGGTGCGCCTGGACATGGATGACGCCACCTTCGAAGAGGCCACGCGGGTTCTGGGCATGCTCACCAATTCGTTCTATGTTCCCCTTGACCCGCACCGCGTGCTGGTGGCCAAAGATACCCGCGAAAACCGCACACAGTTCATGCGCCAGGAATTGGAGACCATCTATCTTTCAGGGCTGATCCGACCAGGAAATGACCGAAGTGATCAACCTGGCCAAAAACGTCTTTCAGATCAGGCAAGCGGTGAAAGATTCCACCGCCGGGACGCTGACTCTCCGCGCGCCGGAAACCACGCTGATCGCCTTCAATGACACCATGCGCGAACTGCTGGAAGGGCGCAGCCAGGTGCTGATCGACGTGCGCCTGATCCAGCTTGCGCACACCAGCCAGCGCAATACCGGAGTGCAGCCGCCGCAGACCTTTTCAGCCATTAACGTCTATGCCGAGGAACAGTCCATCCTGACCGCGAACCAGAGCCTGGTGCAGCAGATTATCTCCTCGGGGCTGGCTGCTCCGGGCGATACGCTGGCGATTCTCGGCATTCTGCTCGCCTCCGGCCAGATCTCGAGTTCCGTATTATCCAACGGAATCGCTCTCTTTGGCGGCGGGCTCACGCAATCGGCGCTGTCGCCGGGCACGCATGACGATGAACTTCAACCTGAACTCCTCCGACTCGCGCGAGCTGGAAGAGCTTGAGTTGCGCGTGGGCGACGGCGAGGACGGAACGCTGAAAATAGGCGAGAAGTATCCCATCCAGACCTCCTCCTTCTCCAGCCTGTCGCCCAGCGTGCCCAATATCCCGGGGCTAACCGGCGCGGGAAGCTCCAGCAGCCTGACTTCGCTGCTCGCTGCACGCCAGCAGCGTGCCCAATGTTCCGCAGGTGGAGTACCAGGACCTGGGCCTGACCCTGAAGGCAACCCCCAGGGTGATGCGCAACGACGAGGTTTCCCTGAGCATAGACCTGAAGATCGATGCCCTCTCCGGAACTTCCATCAACGGCAATCCCATCCTCGACAATCGCGCCTATTCCGGGGTGGTGATGCTCAAAAAGGGCGAGAGCGTGGTGGTGGCGGGCGAACTGGACAAATCGCAGATGCGCGCCATCAGCGGCGTTCCGGGATTCAGCGAGATTCCCGGCACTGAACGACGTGACCGACAACAACACCCAGAACAGCTCTTCGACGCTGCTGATCATCATGACGCCCCACGTCGTTCGCGGAACGCACGCAGCCGGCCACTCGCCGATGATGCGGGTCGATAAGGGCACGCAGGCGCAGCTGAAAGGATTTCGCTCGCCGTCCATGGCAAGAACAAGAACCCCTCTACGAGGCAATCTCACATCGGGATCGCTTCGTAGAGGGGTTCTCAACTTCCTTTGCCGTTGTCCGGCCGCTTACTGGGCCACGCCGTCCGCCTTGGCCTCGTACTGGACGATCTGCTTGAGGGTTTCGTAGGGAACGGTTGCGGGAGCCGGGCGCCCGTTGATCATCAGCGTGGGGGTCTGGCTGATCTTCAAATCCTGGGCCAGCTTGACCGAGGCATCCACCGCGGCCTTGGTCTCAGGGGTCGAGGCGCAGGCTGAAACCTTGGCCGGATCAAGACCTGCCTTGGTCACCGCGCTGTTCAGGGTCAGAGTGGCGCCGTCGGCGGTCGCCAACCCATCCTGGCCATCATAGACGGCTGAGGCAAAGGTGAAGAATGCGTCGCTGCCGCCCAGCTTGTTTACGCAAACGCCGTATTCAGCGGCGCGCATGGCCGCTGGGATGCTGAGGCAGCGGCAGGCTCTGGTAGATGATGCGGGCCTTGGGAAAATCCACCGCCAGCTTGTCCATGTTGGGCTGCGCCTCCTTGCAATGGGGGCACTGGAAATCGGCAAATTCCACGATCTCAAGGTCCTTGGAGGCTGAACCGCGATAAGGACCGTCGGCGTGCGCCTGCAATATCGCGCGGTTCTCCGCGAACGGATGCTCGCCGAAGGGCATCAAATCGTCGCGGGCGATAATGTGCTTGCCGTCGGGCAGCGTATAGAAGACGAAGCGGATAGGGCTTCTGCTTGCCGCCTTTATCGCCAATCAACACAAACACCCTGCTGACGCCTTCTACCGGGGTCTTGAGGATGGCCTCAACCTCCCAGACGTTGTTGTCGTCAAAGCCCAGATTGGCCTGGATAAAGGCGTTGACGAATCTCCTTGCTCGGCGATCGAGGCAGTGAAATTTGCAGGGTCGGGCTTGGGAAATATCGGCGCCGAAGCGGGAGCCGGAGCGGGTGGCGCCTGCGAACGGAGCGGCCTGAGCCGGAGCGGCTTGCAGCGGCTGCGGCGGCGGCCGGAGCCTGCTGCTGGGCAGCGGCCGCGAACGCAAACAGGAACAGCCCAACCAGAGCGAAAATACTGGCAAGACGAAGGCTGGACATACGGAAACTGGAACGATTGACTGACAGACGAATCAAGCTGTTTCTCCTTAAACTGAGGGAAAACTCCCACTTTCTAGCTTATACCTTAGACCTGGACTTTGACGGCGATGGGAAATCTGCGGCCCATGCCAAACGACTTGGAGGTGACCTTCAAGACCGGCGCGGCCTGCTGGCGCTTGTACTCCGATCGCTCCACCAGGCGCACCACCTGTTGGACGAGTTCGAGAGGAAATCCGTTTTCCCGGGCGATGCGCTCGGGGGTCTCATAGCGCTCCACATAGGCTTCGAGAATCGGATCGAGAACCTCGTAGGGCGGCAGGGAGTCAGTATCCTTCTGGTCAGGACGCAGCTCGGCGGAGGGCGGCTTTTTAAGAATCGCCTCGGGAATCACCTCGCCGGAGCGATTGAGCCAGCGGCAGACCGCGTAGACGCGCGTCTTTACCAGGTCGCCGATCACCGCCAGGGCTCCCACCATATCGCCGTAGAGGGTGCAATATCCCACCGCCATCTCCGACTTGTTGCCCGTGGTGAGCACCAGTGCGGAGAACTTGTTTGAGAGCGCCATCATCAGCACGCCGCGAATGCGGGATTGGATATTCTCCTCGGTGGTATCCGGCTTGGTTCCCGCAAACAACGGCTTCAAGAGAGCGAATGTACTGCTCAAAGAGCTCGCTGATGTTGATCATTTCAAAGCGAATGCCCAGGTTGGCCGCCAGCCGGCGGCTGTCGTCGATCGAGCCTGCCGACGAGTAGGGGCTGGGCATTCCGACGGCGACCACATTCTCCGCGCCCAGCGCGTCTTTGGCGATGGCCGCCACCAGCGCCGAGTCAATGCCGCCGCTCAAGGCCACCAGGGCCTTGTGAAAGCCGCATTTGCGCACATAATCGCGCGTGCCCAGCACCAGCGCGTGGTAAGCGGCCGCGGTATCGTCCTCATCCGGCACGGGCACCTGAGGAGCATCAAAGGGATCGACCAGCACCAGGTCCTCCTCGAACGAGGCTGCCTGGGCAATCAGCTCGCCGTGCGCATTCAGGGCCAGCGAGGAGCCGTCGAAGAGCAGGCTGTCGTTGCCGCCCACCTGGTTGGTCATCAGCACGGGTATGCCGTCCCGCCGCGCAATTGCCGCCAGCATCTGGCGGCGCATGGCGCGCTTGCCGTGCCAGTAAGGCGACGAAGACAGATTGATGTGCACCGCCGGATGCTGGCGCATCAGCTCTTCCATGGGATCGACCGTATAGAGCCGCCGCGGCCAGAAGTTCTTGTCGTTCCAGGCGTCCTCGCAGATGGTAATCGCCAGCCGCACGCCGTCCAGTTCCACCACCTGCTGCGATCGCGCCGGAGCAAAGTAACGTTGCTCGTCGAAGACGTCGTAGAACGGCAACAGGCGCTTATGCTGCTCCAGCAGCAGGCGGCCGCCATCCAGCAGAACGGCGGCATTCACGGCCGGCTTGCCCGTCTCATCCTCCAGCCGGAAGGGCCACGCCCGCCAGCACGGCGGTCGGCAAATCGCGCGTTGCTGCGGCCAGTTCATCGACGGCTGAACGGCAGCGGGCCAGAAAACTTGGTTTTTCAAGGAAGTCGGCGGGAGGATAGCCGCAAATGACCAATTCGGAGAAGACGGTAAGCCGCGCGCCCAGCGCCGCCGCGCGACGGCTGGCGGCAACAATTTTTTCAAGATTTCCGCTGAAATCCCCTACCGTGGGATTGATCTGGGCCAGTGCGATCTTCACATCTATAGTTTAATCCTGCGCGGCAAAGTGCCGCCATTTGCACTGCATCGGACTGCGATGAGCGCACTCTGTGATCGAACCGGCTGCTGCCGAGATCCTATTCGAGTTGCTCCCAGCCGTTATCCTCGGTGCCGATGTGGAGAAGAATAAACAGGACTGCCACGCCGACGAGCCCAAGAGAAGCGTGAAAGACGCTGGCGCCGTTGATCAGGTTGGCCGTAACTGATATGGCCGCCGTGACCAGGAAGCCGTAGAATCCCCACTTCTTCCACAGAAACAATGCATACGCGCACCCGGCATTGCCGATTGCGACAACGGCGAGAACCGGGAACAGCCACGGCGGCGCGGAGAATATACCCTGCCCATGGCCAGGCTGGCGATTAGATAAAATGCCGCGGCCATCAAGTTGCAAACCAGGAGCAGAACCAACCACGCGGTCAGGTAAACACTCCGCTGCTTCGCTTCACTCATTTCAATCTCCCACTGACCTCAGGGAACACTTTTTACAGCCTATACCCACTTACGGAGTCCGATCGGAATTTTTCTAGGAGCCGGTGCCCGCAAGTACAACGCCGATGGTGCGCAAGATGATCTTGATATCCAGCCAGATGCTCCAATTCTCGATGTAGGCCACATCCAGCGAGATATAGCTGTCGAACGAGGGATCCTGGCGCGCCTGCACCTGCCACAGTCCGGTGATGCCCGGAGTGACGTCGAGCCGGCGCAGGTTGCTGAGCTTGTACTCCTTCACCTCGCTGGCCAGGGGCGGACGCGGACCGACGATGCTCATGTCGCCGCGCAGAACATTGTAGAACTGGGGAAGTTCATCAATGGAATATTTGCGCAAAAAGCGGCCCAGACGGGTGATGCGGGGATCGTTGGAAATCTTGAACAGCACGCCCTCGCGTTCGTTCATGTGCATCACTTCGGCGCGGCGCTGATCCGCGTCGAAGACCATGGTGCGGAACTTGGTGCAGCTGAACACGCGGCCCTTCTTGCCGATGCGCTCTGAAGAGTAGAAAACCGGGCCGCGGCGAATCCAGCTTGACGGCGATGGCAACGGCCAGCAACAGGGGCGAAATGACGATCAATATCAGGATGGAGAACACGATATCGAGCACTCGCTTGAGCAGCAGTCCAGCCTCGGGCGCCCGGCCGCAGTGCAACGGAATGGTTGCAAACTGGCCTATGTACTCGATGGGACTGCTCCACGTGAGGCCGTCGTACATATCGGGAACCACGCGCAGATCCACGCCGTGCCTGCGCGCCCGGTCCAGCACATCCTGCACGATCCCGCGCTCGCAGGAAGTAGTAAAGAAAACTTCATCCACAAAATGCTTGCGCACGTTCTGAAACAGCGTATCGAGCGTACCCACCACGTCGCCGGAGTTTACCGAAAAACGGGAGCCGGCGCCGGGAAAGTCGATGAATCCCTTGAAGGTGTAGCCGAGACGCCGGATGCTCTCCAGGTGATGGCGGAGCGCATGCGCCTCAGGCCCGGTGCCCACGATGAGCACGTTGCGCGTGCCCACTCCACGGTCGAAACGCCGGTAGATCATGGCGCGGTAAACCAGCCTGCGCAGGCTCAGCATGACAGTAACCAGGCCTACCGTGACCAACACGATGCTGCGGGGAATCTCTTCGACGTGAACCAGGTAGAGCGTGCAGGTGAGAAACAAGCCGGCGGTAAAGCAGGCCTGCACGCTCAGCTTCTGCTCATGCAGCAGACTGGTCAGGCGCGTGGGGGTATACAAATGCAGCCGCCGGCTGATCATGATAAGCACAAAGCTGAATCCGCACACCAGCGCCAGCAAGATCTCCATCGAACGGCCATGAATAAGCGTGCCGCGCCAGATTCCCTGCGCGGCGGCCACCGGGCCGGCTTGGAATGCGTACAGAGTGGCAAACGCAGCGGCCGCGAAGACGGTGAATCCATCCATCACCATCCACAGCCTGGATGGGCCCCGCGCGCTGCGCGGGAAATTTGCCGCCGATTCACCCGCAAATTCAGGGGAAGACGATGCAGAAGCCGATCCTCTTTCCCAGAATTCCGATGCCGCCATAAGCTTCCGTAGACCTCAGAAATCGAAAAACTCCAGGGAGGACGAGCAATGTTGACTTACCAGCGCTAACCTGCACCGGGGAATAACATCGCCAGTAATGAAATCTGTACGAATGTACTAATAATACAAAATCCTCCCAATTCACGGCATATCCCACGTAGGTGGGATCTCACTGAATAACTCCCTAAAGTTACCCCCTGGCAACAAATACTGTACAAGCATAGCTACGAATTGCCGGTTGAAAGCAAGGAAAATCGCAGGCGTTCACAGTTACTAAAAGATAAATAGCTCATCCCGCAGGTAATATATACGCATCCAGAGCAAGAAACTGCTGAATATTCGCATCGGGGGACGCCATAAACTCCTTGAGCGGTCCGAAGAACAATGCGCGGCCTTGATGAAGAAAGAGCACCAGGTCGGCGAGCCGCTCGGCAAAGCGTGTATCGTGCGTAACCACGATGCTGGTGAACCCCAGCCGGTCTTTGGCTCTCTGAATCAGGGCGCCAAGCCGCCGGGCGATGATGGGGTCGACCATGGTGGTGGGCTCATCGTAGAGCACCACCTCGGGCTGTGCGGCCAGTGCGCGCGCCATGGCCACGGCGCGTTTGCGCCCGGTGGAGAGGCTGGCCGGCAAAGCGTCCACCACATCTTCGGCGCCCACCAGTTCAATCAGCCACTCTACCAGCTTGTCGATTTTTTCTTCCGACAGATTTCTCAACTCGCGCAGCGGGAACGCGACGTTTTCGCGCACGCTGAGCGAATCGAAGAGTGCGCCGCCCTGAAAAACCATGGTTACGCGCTTGCGAATCTTCTGCATGCCGCCTTCGTCGAGGCAGGTAATCTCCTGGCCCTCGACGTGGATGGATCCCGAATCCGGCTTGAGGAAGCCCATCAGCAAACGCAAAGCCACCGACTTGCCCACGCCGCTGCGTCCCAGGATGCAAAGAGTCTGGGTGCGGCCCACTGAGAAGCTTATGTCCTCAAGAACCGGGCGCCCATCAAAAGAAATGCTGACGTTATTGAAGGCGATAACAATCTCGGAGGTAACTGCGGCCTCCGAGGCGGACCGTGCCTCCTCATCGGCGCGCGATCCTCCCAGCGCCTCATCAAACTCCATATTGGAGGAGGAATCGAACATAGCCGTGAAATCAGATTACATGAAAGGCGCCGCGGCGGAGCGGGTTTTCATCAGTGGTAATCCCGATAATCAAGCGTGAGACGCGGTCTGCTTTGATAGCCATGACCTAAGCGCCTTATCCGCGCGGCCTTGCCAGCCGTTCCCGGTAGCGCGCAGTCCCTCAGCCACATCCGGCGAGAGGCGAATCGAGATGGGAACTTTTTTGGGCGCTTTTTGCGGCCCGCGCTTGCCGAGTTTCAACAGCACTCTCCGCTCAGCTACCGGCAGCACAGAGAATGGCTTGAAACTGGTAACGTCTTTGGCTGTGATCTCTCGGACCTCGCCGTTCTCGTCAATCAATGGTTTGCGGTTTGCCATAGAGCTTCGCCTCCCTCTTGTTGGTTTTGCGGAAACTGATGACTCGGATTCCGTCCGGTTTGGGAATGTAACAGAGCAAGTGCAATCGCTTGTCGAGGTACCCCACGGCTACGCGCCTATTCTCGCCGTGCCGGGAATAATCGGCAATCAATGCATTCTGGAAATCGAAGTCCGCGGCCCGTTCGAAAGAGAGTCCGCGTTCGCGGATATTACGCTCATTCTTGGCGGGATCGTACGTGATTCCCATAGGTTTATTGTATATACTATTTAGTTGTAGTCAAGTTGATTGTAGAGTATTTGGATTCCCAGGTCCGAAAGTCCGGACCTGGGGCACCCGCGAAAAGGATGGGGCACCCGGCGATTAACGCTCTTGCCCCGACAAGATTGCTACTTACGGACTAGGTTGCAACCATTCTTTGGCATACCCGAAATCGTGCAGTAGTTCCAATCGAATGCCCCGGTTCTCGGGTTCTTGCAGCTCCCGTAGCCGGGATCTTGATCATAAGGTGGCGCTGCGCAACGCCACCCTTCTGGAAGCGCTGGCACCCCTCCAAACTGGAAAAAGAAGGAGTCATTCACGCGACAAAACCGGGGTGTAGAGAAGTTGCCCTTTAATTGCTCGCAGGCACGACGAACTCCATCGTCGGGGATCTGGTTGGCCGCTGTCTGCGCCTTGAGACTAGCGGGCTGGGGAGTTTCGACGGCTTCCCGCTGTCGGTCGCCGCAGCCGACAAGCGCAATCAGAGCGACTATCAGAGCGATAAGCTTCATGTTTCCTCCTGTAATGCCCCTACGTGTGTGTTCTCTCATTTTCTGCACGATCGGTGATTTGCAGCCAGTGAATCAACGCTCCCGCCCCACATGGATCGGGCAAGATCAGGGCCGGAGGAATGCGATAGTGCTTCTCAATCAATAAAAGAACCGTTCTTAGGCATTGCAACGCTCGCGCAATGTCCTCGCTCTTTACGGCCGGCAAAGAATCAGGATGTTCATTCCTCGCGGTTCTCAGATCGGCGTGCGCCAATCGACGATTTCGCATAACCCGCGCGAACCCACAGCTTTCTTCTAATTCTTTGATTGCTGACTCTACCGAGATTTTCAGCTTTGGATCGGAGATTAAGGAAGGCAGCCGGTGCACAGTAAGGTTGGATTTCACCCCGTTTGACACTTGCGGATCAGTCAAGCGGGACAGGTGCAGCATTGCATCCTCGAACAACAACTTGTGCAAGAACCAAAAGAAGTTTGACGCTGCTCTATTCAGAAGATCAATTCGCTCCTGGCCGCGCTCGTATAACTCCTGAAATATAGCCCACTTATCTCTCAGCCAATCCTCTTCGCATGTAAGCTCGTGAAGTAAACGACCTAAATCGGCTCCCATCGAACGAACATATTCGTCTCTCATTTCCTCTGGCGTTTTCATCATCTCTGTCTATTTCAAGTGGAGCCTTCTTTTTCAGCTCTGATTCTAACTAGCTCAACCCCTGATAGCCGTGCGCCTCAGGCCCAGACTTAGGAGACATAGGATTCCAACCTAACCACCGACCTCCTCCAGAAAGCGAATCAGCGACTCGATGCCCAGCTCGAAGTTTTTCAGATGGAATTTCTCGTTGGGGGCGTGGATGTTGTCGTCGGGCAGGCCGAAGCCCATCATCACGCTGGGAGCGCCCAGGTTGCGGTCAAAGTCGCCCACGATGGGGATGGAGCCGCCGGAGCGGATGAAGACCGTATCCTTACCCCAGACCTCATGCAGAGCGCGAGTCGCCGCGCGAATGTATGGATTGTCGACGCGAATCAGGCTGGGGTCGCCGGAGTGGATCAGCCGCACTTCAACATCCACGCCCGCGGGCGCGATCTTTTCCACGTAGCTTTTGTATTGGGCAAAGGCATTGGCCGGCGTCATGCCGGGAACCAGGCGCATGGAGACCTTGGCCAGAGCTTTGGCGGGAATCACCGTCTTTGCGCCGGCGCCGGTAAAGCCTCCCGGCATGCCGTGCACGTCCAGAGTGGGCCGCGCCCAGGTGCGCTCCAGCACGCTGTAGCCACGCTCGCCCACCAGTTGCTTTGAGCCCACCTCGGTCTTGCGATAGTGCTCTTCGTCAAAGGGCAGGCTCTTCCATGCAGCCAGTTCCTCCGCGCTGGGGGGAATAATGCCGTCGTAGAAGCCGGGGATGAGGATGTGGCCGTTCTCATCCTTGAGCTTGGTCAAAATTTCCGCCAGCGCGAAGAAGGGATTGGGAGCCGCTCCGCCGTACATGCCGGAGTGCAGGTCTTGCTTTGCGCCGCGCACCTCAAGCTCGGTATAGATCATGCCGCGCAGGCCCACGCACAGGGTAGGCAGTCCGGGCGCGAAAAGCTCAGTGTCGGAGATGAGGGCGAAGTCGCACTTCAACTCCGGCGGCTTGGTGAAGACATAGTGCTCAATTCCCTCCCCGCCTACTTCCTCGTCGCCTTCCAGCAGAACACGCACGTTCAGCGGCAGCCCTTTGTTGGCGGCCAGCAGCGATTCCAGAGCCTTCACCTGCGCCCATACCTGCCCCTTGTCGTCGCAGGTTCCGCGGCCGTAGAGATTGCCGTCGCGCTCCGTGGGCTCGAATGGCGGAGAGAGCCACTCATCCAGCGGATCGACCGGCTGCACATCGTAGTGGCCGTAGCAAAGCACTGTCGGCTTACCCGCGGCATGGAGCCAGTCGGCATAGACCAGGGGATTGACCGCGGTTTCAACCAGCCGAACGTTCTCCATGCCGATGCGCTTCAGATCGGAGGCCAGCGCTTCGGCGGCTTTTCTGCAATCGCCCTTGTGCTCGGGCAGCGTGGAGATGGACGGAATGCGCAGCAGGGCTTTCAATTCATCGAGAAAGCGCGGGGAGTTTTGGCGGGCGTAGGTGACGGCAGGTGATGACATGCAATCGCTCCTTTAGAATGGATTGACCATTCAAAACAAGAGTATAGGCCATCAGACTCGGTTTCAGATCCCTCCCAACCCGGTTGCACGAAAGGATAAGTCTCTTGCGAAAAAACGAAAGTGCAGGCCAGTTTTATACCACTCGCTATTTATATCTGCTCACGTTCATGACACTGTTCATTTGTGCTGCAAGCGCTTTAGCGCAATCCAAAGTCGAAAGTCCTTACTACGCCAGAACCAACACATTCGGAATCTTCGGCGCATATTCCGGCGACTCCAGCCATATGCTGTTGGGCGATGCCGAGAATCGCAAGCTCCTTGAATTTGGCGTTTCGTATAGCCGGAAGCTTCTTCTTGGCCGAATTGTGAACTGGCAGTACAACGGAGAACTTCTGCCGGTGGCGCTGGAAAGCGACCCGTATGGTCACTTAGTGGTAAACGAGACTTCCCCAGCGGTAGGTACGCTCTCCTATGACACCGAACCTCTTATTTCTTGCGCGACGGTCACGGTACCTTACACCTATATCGACTACAACCAAGATGGCGGTACGACCACACACAGTGGCACCACTACCAATTCCTGCTCCGGCCGTCGTCGCTGGACCATCGGCGAAGGCATTTCTCCTGTAGGCTTTCAATGGAATTTCCTCCCGCGCAATAAGCTGCAACCGTTCTTCATCGGCCACGGCGGCTATATGTACTCCACGAAGCCGATTCCCATCACAGATGCCGGCTCCTTCAACTTCACGTTTGATCTTGGCGCCGGATTCGAACTCTACCGCTCCAAAACCAAATCCGTTCGGGCCGAATATCGCTATCATCACATCTCAAATCATGGCACTGCGATGGAGAATCCCGGCATCGACAATGGCCTCTTTCAAGTCACCTATGCGTTTGGCCGCTAGAGAGCCCTGATTCAGTTCTTCTACTTTCACAGGCATTCCCTCAGGGGCTAAAGCCCACGATTGTCTTGTTGCGCATGCGGCACGACTGAAGTCGTGCCCTTTCAAAACTGCGACCTAATTTCAAAACTGCGACTTAGTCAGCTTCCCTAGCTTGGCCCCTACCATTGCAGCGGCCATCTTCCCGGCACGGTACTCTTGTAAGAGATGCCTCCGATTCTCAACGCGCAATGCGTGACCAAGCAGTTTGGCGCTGCGCCTTTATTTCGCGAGATTTCCCTCACCGTCGAGGACGGCGACCGCATCGGCTTGATCGGTCCCAATGGCGCGGGGAAATCCACGCTGCTGGCACTGCTTGCCGGGCAGGTTGAGCCGGACTCAGGCGAGCTGGCGGTGCGCAAGCGCGCGCGCGCTGCCTACGTGCCCCAGGACTCGCGCTTTGAACCTGGATTAACCATCCGCCAGGTGCTGGAGCGGGCGCTGACCGCTGCCCATGGAAACGAAACCGAACGCGAGGGCCGGCTGCGCGAGCTGGCGGGCCGCGCCGGATTTGCGGACCTCGATGCGCAGGCCTCGGCGCTCTCCGGCGGCTGGCGCAAGCGGCTGGCTATTACCGAGGCCATGGTCTCTGAGCCGGAGGTGATGCTGCTGGATGAGCCCACCAACCACCTCGACCTGGCAGGCATTGAATGGCTTGAAGAAGTGCTGCGCTCGTCCTCCTTCGCCGCCATCACCGTCAGTCACGACCGCTATTTTCTTGAATCCACTTCCAGCCAGATCGTCGAGCTGAATCGCGTTTTTGCGGGCGGCCTGCTGCGCGTGAAGGGCAACTTCAGCCATTTTCTTGAAGAAAAGCAGGCTTATCTCGAATCGCAAAGTCGCCAGCAGGATAGCCTGCGCAATCGCGTCAAGACGGAAATCGAATGGCTGCGCCGCGGCCCCAAGGCACGCACTACAAAATCGAAGGCCCGCATCGATAGCGCCAACGCCATGATCGGCCAACTGGCCGATATGGATGCGCGCACGGCGGTGAGCACGGCCGGCATCGACTTTGACGCCAGCCAGCGCAAAACCAAACGTCTGGTCGAATTCAAAGGCGTGGCCTGCGACGCGCCCGGCGACGATCATCCCTCTGAAGCCGGACAAAACAATAAAAAGAGCCAGCGGCTGTTTTCGGGATTGAACTTCATTCTTACCGCAGGAATGAAAGTGGGCCTGGTGGGACCGAACGGCAGCGGCAAGACCACATTGCTGCGCCTGCTGCGCGGAGAGATTGAACCCGCCGAGGGAACGATTCGCCGCGCCGATGCGCTGCGCATGGTCTACTTCAGCCAGACGCGCGAGCTGGACGAGAGCCTCACGCTACGGCGCGCACTGGCCCCGGAGGGCGACTCCGTGATGCATCAGGGCCATATCGTGCACGTGGCCAGTTGGGCTGCCCGCTTCCTGTTCACGGGCGAGCAACTGAATCAACCGGTGCGCAACCTCTCCGGCGGCGAGAGGGCGCGGGTGCTCATCGCCAAGCTGATGCTGGAGCCGGCCGATGTTCTGCTGCTCGATGAGCCAACCAACGATCTGGATATTCCAACGCTCGAAATCCTGGAAGAAAATCTTCTCGACTTTCCCGGCGCGGTAGTGCTGGTCACTCACGACCGCTATCTTTTGAATCGCGTCTCCAGCACCGTGCTCGGCCTCGATGGCCGCGGCCACACTGGGCGCTTCGCCGACTATGCGCAATGGGAAGACTGGATGGAAGAACAAGAAGAGAAGACGCAGAACAAGCTGGGACGTGCGGCTAACACCACCAACGCCGTTAACTTCGCAAGCTCCGCCAGAAAGAAGCTCTCTTACCTAGAAGCCCGCGAGTTTGCCGCCATTGAGAAGCGCGTGGAAGAATCCGATGCCCGCCTGGCCGCCGCCCGTTCTCGCGTTGAGCAGCCTGAGATTGCCACCAACGCCACAGCGCTCCAGCAGGCGCTCAAAGAGCTGGATGCGGCCCAGCGCGAGAACGACGCGCTCTACGCGCGCTGGGCGGAGCTGACGGAAAAGGCGGGCTGAGCGGTCGTGGTTCGCGAATCTTTTGGGTGGCTATCGCTCGCCCCAGCTCAGTTTGCTGCGCAGCGCCTCAAAGAAGCCGCTCTCGCTGAGCCGGATCAGGTTGACGGTATGGCTGGAGCGCCGGCAGCGAACCTCGTCGCCCAGGCGCAACTCGACCGCCGTTTGGCCATCCAGGGTGAGCAGCGCCAGCCTGGAGATGCCCTCCACCCGGACGGAGAGCAACGCATCGCCGCGAACCACGATAGGCCGCAGGGTGAGCAGGTGCGGGCAGATGGGCGTGACCACCAGCGCGTCTACATCCGGGGTGAGAATAGGGCCGTTGGCGGCCAACGTATAAGCCGTGGAACCGGTGGGGGTGGAGACAATGACCCCATCGGCGCGGAAGCGGGCCACCATTTTGCCGTTCAGCTCGACGGCAAAATCGCCCATGCGGGCAATATCGCCCTTTGACGCCACAACTTCATTCAGCGCCCGAAAGCTCGATTGCAGTTTGCCCTCGCGCCACAACTCGGCGTCCAGCATGGCGCGCGCATCGAGGATGTGGCAGTCCGTGCGCCAGCCCTCCAGAGTGGCATAGAGGTCGGCGAGGCGCACTTCGGTCAGGAAGCCGAGAGAACCTAGATTCACGCTGAGGATGGGCGTGCCCGTGGCGGCAAAGATGCGGGCCACGGAGAGCAGCGTGCCGTCGCCGCCCAGAACGATCACCAGTTGCGGCTTCCAATCGGGCAGCTGGGCGCGCTCCATGGCCGGCGCAGCCGTTGTGTATTGGCTGCCCTCCAGATCAAGCAGCGGCTCATAACCGTTCCGGCAAAGCCACTCGATCAGCTCCGGCAGCAGCCGGGCCAGCTCATTCTTATGCGGTTTGCAGACAATAGCGACGCGAACCATGCGGTCCCAGTGTAACGGATTAGACCATGTATGCAATTTCGAATTCAGGCAAAATATTTGGTGCTTATTGAAGGCAATCAGGTGTATATTGACTCAACTCCGGAAAGCCAGGCGCAAATCCCCGGCTGTCCCGGTAAGTCGGCGTTGCGGATATCTCGCTCACGCCATTGATTTAGACCAGAAGCCAGATAAGGAAGATTGACTATGGAATGGTATTTGATGGTTTGGAAGAAATTTGCCGTGTTCAGCGGGCGGTCGCGCCGTAAAGAATACTGGATGTTCTTTCTCTTCAACACCTTGATCGAATTTGCGCTGTGCATACCTGCTGCCTTGCTCATGAAGAGCGGGGTCGGCGCGGTCTTATACGGCCTGTGCGTACTCTATATGGTGGCATGCATCATTCCGGCGCTGGCTTGCAGCGTGCGCCGGCTCCACGACACGGGCAAGAGCGGCTGGATGTTTCTGCTGGTTCTGATTCCGATCGTCGGACCGATCATCCTGCTGGTGCTCTTTATGCTGGCTGGCAATACGGGAGCGAACCAGTACGGTCCGGATCCAAAGTCAGCCTAGCAGCTACCGGCGATAAACTAATCGAATTTATACTTCCGCAACTCCGCTGCCTGGCGGGGTTGCGGAGACTGAAGTATCTTTCCGCGCATAGAGCAGAAACTCCCGGTTGCCCTCGGCGCCGGTGATGGGCGATGCAATTGTCTCCACTACTTCCCAGCCCAGCGAACGGATGCAATCGGCAACGCGATCGATGGCTAACTGATGCGCTTGGGGATCGCGGACGATGCCGCCCTTGCCCACATTCCCGCGTCCGGCTTCAAACTGCGGCTTGACCAGGATCACGGCTTCGACGAGGCTGGGAGCCGCGGCAAAGACCGGACCCAGCAGCAACGTGGCCGATATAAACGATACGTCCATCACCAGCAACGTGAGTTCGGGAGTCCCCTTCTCCGCAGCCAATACTCCAAGCTCAAGGAAACGGGCGTTGCTGCGCTCCAACAGGCGGACGCGAGGGTCATTGCGCAGCTTCATGGCGATCTGGCCGAAACCGGTATCGACGGCAGTCACGTGCGCTGCACCGTGCTGCAGCAGGCAATCGGTGAACCCACCGGTAGAGGCGCCCACGTCCAGGCAGTTTCTGCCGGTGACTGAAATCTGCCAATGCTCCAGCGCTGCTGCCAACTTGAGCCCGCCTCGGCTCACATAGGGAGGGTCCTCGCCCAGCAGGCGAACCGGTGCATCCGCGGAGACCGTCGCGCCAGGCTTATCCACCTTTTGTTCACGCACCAGCACACGGCCGGCAAGGATAAGAGCGCGCGCCCGCTCGCGGCTGGGAACCAGACCCCGCGCCACCAGCAACAAGTCAACGCGCATCTTTGCCACGGCCGCTGTCATCTCCGCGCGCTCCTCTGCTTCAAATGTATAAGGCGCTGCCAGGGGAACGCAGGCCTGCTCAGGATCCGATGAGGATTGTCCCTATTGATCCGGTCCTTAATTAGTGTTGTGGTTTCCCACCCATTCAGCAAAAAACGCTGAATGGATGGGGCACCCAAGTGTCAGTATTTATGGGCCGGATCAATATGAGCGGAAACCTGTTCCCTTCCAGTTGCGAAGCAATGCGCCGGAGGCATAGTAGGCAACAGCCATGATGGTTAGCGCAGGGTTGAATCCTCCGTTGGTCACATGCACGCTGGAGTCAATGACAAATACATTATCTACGTCGTGCATCTGGCAGTATCGGTTCACGACCGAGCCTTTGGGATCGTCGCCCATGCGGCAGGTGCCGGCCTGGTGCTGGCCGGCCGATACGGTTTCAGGCCGGTGCGCTGCCACGGAGGTTTGAATCGCGCCCGCCTCTTTGAGCCAGGCTTCAGCGCGCCTGGCCTGAACCTCTCCTATATCAAAAGTGTGAGGATGCACGTTGCCGGAGATGCGCACCACTGGCATTCCCCATTTGTCTCGCACCGCCGGATCGAGCGTGACCCTGGCATTGGCGGTGGGAATCTGCTGGGTCGGCCCCATGATGACGATGGTCCGCTTATGCCAGTCGCGCATGGCATGTTTGTGTCCCAGCCCCCAGCGCGGGGCGTCCGGCGGCAGCCGGTCGAGGGTATGAATCGGCAGGCGGATAAACTCGTTGGCCAGCATTCCCCCGCCGCTCAAGCCGGGAGTGCCATGGTTATAGTCGCTGATGGCAATGCTGGCGCCGGGCCCCACATCGTCGTAGGTTTCATAGTCGAAGTAGCCGGTTGCGCCGGTATAGTGATGGCCTTGCAGATTCCGGCCCACCTGGTCGTATCGATTTCCCAGCCCGTTGGGAAACAAGCGGCTTTTAGAATTCAGCAGCAGGCGCGCGGACTCGGCGGCGCCACCGGAGACTACTACAATGTCGGCAAGCTGTTCCCGCAGGCGTCCGTTGGAGTCAAAGTAAGCCACGCCGCGCGCCCGCCCCCGATCGTCGGTGAGCACTTCCTTCCCCATGCACTCGGTGCGCAGCTCGCAGTTTCCGGTGTTTAGCGCGACGGGGATTACGGTGTTCTGGGATCCGTTCTTGGCGTCCACTTCGCAGGCAAATCCAACGCACCAGCGGCAGTGCATACACGGGCCGCGCCCGTTGTAGGGAACACTATTGCGTGCCATGGGCAGGTGAAACGGATGCAAGCCGAGACGCTTGGCTGCCGGCTCGAGAATCGCGAACTCCAGATTCGGCGTTACCGGCGGCATGGGCAGGTCGCGCCGGCGCGGGCCGTGAAAGGGCGTCCCCGAATAATCCCCGGAGATGCCGATTTCGTACTCGGCCTTTTCGTAGAAAGGCTCCAGGTCGTCATAGGAGATGGGCCAGTCTTCCAGAGAGCTTCCCTGTGGCGCGCCATAAGTGGAACGCATCTTGAAGTCCTGGGGCATATACCGCCAGGCCTGCGCTCCCCAACTGAGCGTTCCGCCTCCCACGCAGGCTGCGTCGTTCTGGTAACCGCCCTCGCTGGCCAGCACGAGATGCGTCATGCCTTGGGCATCGATCGTGACGCGGGGATTGCCTATGTCCTCGGGCCCGAATGCATTGCCCAGTATGGTGGTCCGCTGATTGCGCAGGTCGTCTTTGCGGCAATCGTTGGCGGTATACCACTTGCCGCGCTCCAGCAGAACTACGCTCAAACCGGCGGTCGCCAATTCCTTGGCGACGACTCCTCCGCCTGCGCCCGCGCCCACAATTACAGCATTCACTCGTTTCAAGAATGTGTACCCACATCCATATTTGCCACGGCCCATTGGACCGGTCTGTGTTGTAAATCACCCCGGAAACCAGTATTCATTCGGCGCCAATCGGCGCCGGGAATCCTCATGCACAAACGGCCAAAAGGCCATTCCTCTCAAGCAGAATGGCCTTTTGGCTGTTTCAATCAATTCGTATCTAAAAGCGCCTATTGCAGCAATGACGGATCTTGAACCTGGCAGTTGGCGACTGTCGGATTCGAGCTTGTTGTTGGATTGAATTCGCTAAGCGGCAGATTGCAGGGCTGGCCATAACCGGGACTTCGGCTGGATTGGTTCGTGTTGCCACTGATCAGGTTTGGGCTGGTGACACGAACATCCACGACATTGCCCTCCACCAGGACCGTGGTGTCCACAGTATCCGGATCGGTGCCGCCGGTTTGGATGATGGTGAGGTAAGGGCTGTCCGGCGAAGCTACGTAGACCTTGCCGTACTCTGAATTTTCCGCGGAGACCACAGTGCGTGGGTGGCCGGTGACAGGCAATGTCTTCTCCACCGTGTGGCTGGCCATACTCACGATGGTCACGCTCTCATCGGTCTGATTGGCCGTGTAGGCTCGCGTGCCGTCCGCCAGCACGGTCACGCTGGCCGGATTATGGCCCACCGGAACGGTATATGTGGTGCCGAAGGTCGAGCTGTCGTTCCCGTACACGTCTTCACTCACATCGATGATGCTGATGGATCCCCCGTCATAGTTGGCCACAATCAACTCGTTGTCGGCGGCGTTGTACTCGGCATAGACGGGTCCGGCAGTTGCAGTCATGCCGCCGACACCGCAGGTTGGGTCGGCATTTACGCAATTCGGCGGGGTGACGCCCGTGGCAGCTACCGCTGTAGTAGAAAGCGGCAGGATGGGATGGGTGTAATACGTCTGTCCATTCTGGTTCACGCAACCCGTTGGGCATTGGTTATCCAGCGTGTCGTCCTGGCTGTTGATCACCGTTATGGTGTCGCTTCCCCGGTTCAGTACAAAAAGTCGCCTGTTATCCGGACTCTGCACGGCGTAAACCGGGCACCTTCCATTCATGCTGCCGGTGGGGCTATTGGTGGGGTTGGCGGGGTCCAGCACGAGTTGTGATGTACGCGTGTTGCTGGCGATCAAGATTCCATCCGCCTCGCCGTTTATCCCAGCGGCCGTGGGAGCGATGTTGCAGGCCACGCCAGTGGGATCATTAAAGTCCTGACTGATGACATAGTTGCGCAGGCCAGAGATGACTGGGCCGGCGATGAACACCGGAGTCGTCCCCACCGGAATGGCGAGATCGAAAGCCTGGATGCCGGTACTGGGGCTGAAAATATCCGCATAGTTCCCGTCGAGATCGGTGGTCCATAGTCCGCTCGCCTGCGAGAGCATGTTCACAGGCGAATGCGGTGGGATAGGCTGTGAGGGAGCAGATAGCGTGGTATACGATAGCAGCTTGGTCTGCAATTGTGTGGAAATAGGGATATTAGTCAGCGTTCCGTCGCTGTTGAGGGTATAGGCAGCAGTGCCGCTATAGTTCAGACTCAAGAGGGATGGGCCGGGTCCGATGCTCGCGTAGGCCAGCACCGAATCGCCGGAGTAGTCGACGATTGTGGTAATCCCGGGCGTGGTAGGCGGCGAAGGAGCCGAAACCACGATCGCATACCCCTGCGGCTGCGATGGCGGGCCGCTGGTGGGGATGGGCGTAACCACTGCTCGATATACGCTGCCGCAACCGGCAACCAGGGCCACAGCCACAAAAACCGCGCCCGCCTGAACCAACCGCTTACGCGCCTGGCCTGAATTCGTTAGAAAAAGCGTCATTCAGTTCTTTCCTGCTTACTCAGTGATTGTAAATCAGACGGCTGGGGCTTGAGCATACCCCGGAACAAGCAAACTTCGCATTCAGGATACAAGGCAGAATCCCCTTCAAAATTGTCGGGGCTGCGCCCGCGGAAGCTCAGATCGGCCGTTGCGTCCGGCACGCTGGAGTCTTGGCTATGTTTTTGACGTGACTGAAGCGCCAGGGGAATCAACCGGCTCAAGCAGGCGGCCGCGTTCCATGGCCAGGCGTCAAGGTCCGGCCACTTCCACAATTTCACTGTCTTTGCCGCTCCAGGCAGAGGCGCCTTCGTGGGTCAGTTTGCGCTTGGCATCGTCCCAGTGCAGTCGGGTGATGGCGCCCGCTCCTTTCTCGTAGGCATAGGTCCTGCCGTCGTCGGAAAAGAGCGTAAAGTCAGCGTTCGCGCCGGGATAGACCCGCACCCTCTCGATCGCCTGCTTCTGCTGCGTGCTCTCCACCGGCGCTCCCAGCGGAACGATTGAACCCGCCCGCACAAAGAGCGGCAGCGTATCGATAGGCGCCAGCGCCGTGATTGTCTGACCGCCGTGAATGCGCTCGTTGGTCCAGTAGTTGTACCAGTCAGCTCCGGCGGGGAGATAAACTTGTCGGCTGGTCGCGCCTTGTTCGGTAACCGGCGCCACCAGGAAGGCAGGGCCAAACATATATTCGTCGCAGATGTTGGCATCTTTTGGATCGCCCGGAAAATCCAGCGGCAAGGCGCGCAGGAACGGCGCTCCAGTAAGCCAGGTTTGAAAGCCAAGTGAATAGATATAGGGCATCAGTTGGTAACGTAGGCGCAGGTACTTTTCCAGAATCGGCTCAGCCTGTTTGCCGTAGGACCAGACTTCGTTGGCCGGCCGGCTGCCGTGGGTTCTCATAATCGGCAGGAAGGTGGCGTACTGGAACCAACGGGTATAAAGTTCCGGGTAGTCGTCATAGCCGCGCACGTTTGCGCGCGCATCTGAGGGATCGAGTAGCGGCCGATGGGCAGGATGGTGTTCCCCAGGCAGATGCTGCCAGCCTCCGGTGTCGTTCGACCAGTAGGTCATTCCCGAAGCGGCGAAATCGAGACCCGTGGGAATCTGTCGCCTGAACGCATCCCAGGCGGGAGAGATGTCAGAGGACCAGAAGATAGTGCCGTTGCGCTGCGCGCCCAGGTAGGCGGCGCGAGAGAGGATCAGCGCGCGCTGATCCGGCTCGTCTTTGCGAAATCCATCGTAGAGCGCAGCGGTATGAAAGAGCGGGTAGACGTTGAAGAACTGCGTACCGGGACCGATGTGGAAATAATCTCCATTGGGAGGCAGGTCAGGCTCGGTTTCGTCTGCCCATAGCGAATCGAATCCCTTGCTCAAAATGTCCGAGTGGATGATCTTCCAGTACCACTTCGCCGCCTCGGGATTGGTGGTGTCGATGTCGGAACCTGCTCGATCATACGGCAATCCATCCACCGGCGCGCCATCAGCCTTGTGGATGAACCAGCCGTTCCTGAGCAATTCGTCGTAGTAACGGCTTCCAGGCTCAAAGCGGGGCCAGACGCTGATCATGGTTTCATAACCCATGTCATGGAGCTGCCGGTTCATGGCCGTGGGGTCGGGCCAAAATTTCGGATTGAAGTCCATCTGACCCATCTTCGTGTAATAGAACCAGTCCACCACTAGCACATCGGCGGGCAGATGGCGGTCGCGATAGCCGTGTGCAACAGCAAGCAATTCCTTCTGGCTGGAATAACGCTGCTTGCACTGGATGTAGCCGTAGGCGGCCTTGGGCAGCATGTGCGTGGGGCCGGTGAGCAGCCGGTAGCCGGCATAAATCTCGTCCGCCGTCGCCCCTGCAATCACAAAAAACGAAACCCTGTCGCCCACCTGGGAACTCCAAGTGGTCTGCTCATTGAAACCGGGAATGATGGTGGTCTTGGAGGGGTTATCCCAGATCAGGCCGTAACCTTTGTTGGTGACGATGAAGGGCACACAGACGCTCTCGCCGGCTGGAGCCTCATAATCGGACCAGCAATGCACCGGATGGCCGCGGTGGTCGAGAAAGCCCTCCTGGTTCTGGCCCAGGCCGTAGTAGTGCTCATCGTCCGGCGAGGCAAACGTTGCGCCAAGCGTGTAGAACTCAGGATCGGTGGGACGGCGGTCGCGAGCCAACTCCGCCGTGCCGTCCGGAGCGTTGGGCACAGCCTGGGTCCAGCCGGTGAGTTCCAGCAGTGTTTTGCCCTGCGGAGTGCGCAGAGTAATGTGCGCGCCGGGATTCGATGCGATGAAAATAATTTCGTCCATATTCACCGGTGTCTGTGCCGGTGGCTTGGGAATGGGACGGTCCCTGTCGACCGTAGCCACGATTCGCGATGACCGGTAGATGTCGGCCTGCTCCGTCTCGCTCGCGCTCCAGCCTTCTGCTGCGGGCGCAGCCACAAATCCGTAACCCGGAGCAGCCAGTGCCGGCTCGCGCTTGAGGCTCAACGTCACGCGCAGAATATTGGGCGCATAAGGCTCCAGAACGATCGTCTCGCCCTTGCGGTCGAGTTCGAGCCGCTGGCTGGGCGATTGGGCCAGCACAACGGCATTGGAAAAAATGATTCCGGCAAGGAGAGCGAAAAGAGTTGAAAGCCGATGCATGGAAGGCTCCGTAAGTTTGCGTGCGTCTGACAGAACGCCGCGAAGATGAGTGTAAACCGATTCACTTGAGAAGCCCCAACAGCATTCCCAATGCACAGGCCCCAGTGCCCCATCCATTTTGTCCGCCGCAGCGGACGAAATGGGTGGGAAACCACACATCTCGGTCTAACGGTCGCACGATACGATAAAGCGTGGCGCAAATAAAGCTGGTCTGGCAATCGAAGTTCGTGCTGCTCATCGTCCTTCCCTTTGTTGGGGCCGGAGTAGTGCTCCAAACCCACTGGTGGGCCACACAATTGGCTCCCGTGGCCATCTTGACAGTGGGCCTGAGCCTGTTGCTGGCGCTGGTGGTGATGAAGCTGCGGGCCGCCACGCCGGGAGCCGCGGCAACCGGCGCGATCATTACCGTCAGCCTTATGTTTTCCACCGCGATCTTTCCCTACCTTCCGTGGCAAACGGCACTGATCCCGGTGCTGGCTGTGGCCGTGCTCGCCTATAGCTCCACGCGGCTGGGCCGATCTCAAAAGGAACGCCTGGGCACGGCGGAGAGACGGCAAGGCAGGTCCGCCTCCCAGGTGGCGGCCAATCTGGGCATTGCCGCTCTGGCCTCCAGTGAAGTGGTGCAGTCCTGGCTTACCAATTCCCACTGCTTCGCGCGTCCCACTCTCGTGCCCATGCCGCTGTTTGCCGTGGCGCTTGCGGCGCTGGCTGAGGCAGCCGCCGATACGGTCTCCTCTGAGGCCGGCCAGGTGCTCGGCGGGCGGCCGCGCATGATCACCACCCTGCGCTCCGTTGAACCCGGCACGGACGGGGCCGTAAGCCTCTACGGCACGCTGGCGGGAGTGGTTGCCGCGGGCCTTGTTGCGGCCGCCGGAACCCTGGCCATGCGCGGCGACCTGACCATGCTCGCAGTGAGTTGCGCGGGCGGCGTCTTCGGCCTCTTCTTCGACAGCCTGCTGGGAGCGACCATGGAACAGCGCGGCTGGCTGAACAACGATGCGGTGAATTTTTTGTCTACCGCCTGCGCGGCGGGGTTTGCATTGGGTTTGCTGGCGATACTCGCTCATTCAGTAGTGAAGTAGTTTCGAGGTTCACCAACCTGGCCGCAAAAACACAGATGGGCTGCCCGCTGACTTGCCGACTCGCTGTTTTTAATGCAGATGCATTCGCCAGAGCGAATAACTGAGAATCTCGTGAGCAATGCGCTCGGCTTCTCCCACATCTTCTTTTGTTCCGCCCTCCACGGGCAAGCGTGGCCGCGGCGAAGTCAACACGTTGAGGCCGTTCCGGGCGCAGATTTCATGAATTCTGAAAAGATGCGTTCCGTCACTGACGATTACCAGCCGCCGCAACCCGTTGGCGCGAGCGATGACGGCGATGCGGCGCGCCGATTCCTCGGTATTGCGGCTCTCGGTTTCGGCGATGATGGCGGATTCCGGAACGCCCATGCCCATCAGGTATTCGCGGCCCACGGCGCCTTCGTTGTACTGGTCACCGCCGCTTCCCCCCAGGGTGATGATGAGGGGAGCGATGCCGCGGTGATAGAGCGCGAGAGCATGGTCCAGGCGGGCGCGGTAGACCGGCGAGGGCCGTCCGTCGTACTCCGCCGCGCCTAAAACGCCGATCGCATCAGCCGGTGCGGCCTGATCCTGGCCAGCGTAGTTCTCAATCTGCACATAGACCCAGCGGCACCAAACCAGAACGGCAACCGCAAGCGCCAGCAGCAGCACAACCGCCACGCGGAGAATCCAGTTGCGTCGTTTCGGCCTGGCTCGGAGCCTGCGTTTCATACAGAACCTTCGGTTCAGGGGTTAGGGATTAGGGACTAGGGAATAATTTTTCCGTAGTGAACGAAACTAATACTGTTGAATCAAAAGGACCATTCCTGTTCCCTATTCCCTAGTCTCTATTCCCTAGTCCCTCGCTCTTTCATCTTTGCAGCACCATCACAATTTCGTGCGTCGGAATTGCGCCCTCGCGCAAAATCTCCCAGCGGCCGTTGCCCAGCGAGAGATCGACGATGGTGGTGTGCTTCGTATGGCCGGTGGAACCGCCGTCAATGATCAGGGGAATCCGTTCGCCGATCTGATCGCGGACGCCGGCTGCGTGGGTGCACTCCGCCGCGCCCTGCAGATTGGCCGAGGTGGCCGTGATGGGCAGCCCGAAACGCTCCACGACGGCGCGCGGAATAGCGGCGTCCGGCACGCGCAGCGCCACGTTGCCGGTGTTCGCGGTAGAGCGCAGCGGCAGCTTGGTGCCGGCCCTTACGATGATGGTCAGCGGGCCCGGCCAGAATCGCTCCGCCAGCTTGTCCAGCATGGGGTCGCTGTCGCGCGCCAGCTCATAAGCCTGCGAGACTGAAGCGATCAGCAGCGAGAGCGGCTTGTGCTTTTGCCGGGTCTTGATCTGGTAAATCTGCTCCACCGCGTGCAGATTCACCGGGTCCACGGCCAGGCCGTAGAAAGTATCGGTCGGCAGCGCGATAACATTGCCCTTGCGCAGGCAGGAGACAATATAGTCGATCCGGTCTGGTTGGGGTTGATCGGGATGAACGCGCAAAATTTCTGCGGACAAGAATGCCTACCTCGGTAACCGCATTTGCCCGCCGCGGCGGGCCGTAAAGACGGAAAATATCACAGTTCGCCGCGGCGAACAAGGTGGAGTTCGACCGGGCTGCGTTCGTCAAGCAAACAGACTAAAATCGCGCTAGCGACGAAGACGGTTCGCCCGGAATGCCTGTCCGCATTGTACAGAGTAAACAGAATGCCCGTCTGAAAGAACTGCGCCGCGCGCTGGCCCGCCCCGGTCCCGCCACGGCGGGTGACCTGGCCGGAATCGAGGGGCCGAACCTGCTCAAAGAAGCTTTGCGCGCAGGGTTTCGAGTGGCCTGCGTCTTTGCCGCCCAAGGCGCCGAAGCTCAAATTGAGGCGCTGCCGCTGCCACCGGAGACCGAGATTCTGCTGCTGCCCGCAAAGCTGCTGGCCCAGGCCCTGACCACCGAAACCCCGCAGCCCATCGCCGCGCTGGTCGAGCCGCCGGAGTGGGCCTGGGAGCACCTGCTCGGCGGCCTCAGGCAGACCGCGCCGCTGTTCGTAGTGCTGGCCGGAGTGCAGGACCCCGGCAATCTGGGCACAATTCTGCGCTCCGCCGAGGCATTTGGCGCCCATGGCGTTCTCAGCTTGCCCGGAACCGTGAGCGCATGGAATCCCAAGGCCGTGCGCGCCTCCGCCGGTAGCGTCTTTAGGGTCCCTCTGCTTGCCGTCGGCGCCGAGTTGGGCTTTGAGCGGCTGAAAAAAGCCGGCGTAAAGATTCTGACCACTGCCGCCCACGGTGCCGAGGCGGCTGGCCATATCGACCTGACCGGACCCATTGCCTTGCTCATCGGCAATGAAGGCAACGGCGTTCCGGAAGAGCTGGCCCGCCAGGCCGACGGCGCAGTGACCATTCCCTGTCCGGGTCCGGTGGAGAGCCTGAACGCATCGGTGGCCGCCGGCGTGCTGCTCTATGAAGCGATGCGGCAAAGGGCTGACTGGGGCGGCATTGCATCCCACCCTTCGCAAAAAGCGCGAAGGATGGGGCACCCAGATTCATTATCAGGGAGCGCGCGATGAGCCTCTTCGACGGCGAACCCGAAGGTTCCAAAGGCCTGCCCCGCACCGCGCCGCTGGCCGAGCGCATGCGCCCGCATAGCCTGGATGAGTTAGTCGGACAGGAGCACCTGGTCGGTGCAGGCAAGCCGCTGCGCGTGCAGATCGAGCGAGACGATTCTGGCTCCATGATCCTCTGGGGTCCGCCGGGAGTGGGAAAAACCACCCTGGCGAAGATCGTCGCCGAGACCACGAAAGCCAACTTCATCGAGTTCTCCGCCGTGCTGAGCGGCATCAAGGAGATCAAGCAGGTGATGGCCGCCGCCGCGCAGGCTTCCCAGATGCACTCCCGCACCATCCTCTTCGTCGATGAGATTCATCGCTTCAACAAAGCCCAGCAGGATGCCTTCCTGCCCTACGTCGAGCGCGGCGCCATCCGCCTGATCGGCGCAACCACTGAGAATCCGTCCTTTGAGATCATCTCCGCTTTGCTCTCCCGCTGCCGCGTTTACGTCCTCCAGCCGCTGAGCGAGGAGCAGATCGTCACTCTGCTGCACCGCGCCCTCGAAGACCGCGAGCGAGGCCTTGGCGCATTGCATCTGACCGCGGACGACGATGCGCTGGAGCTGATCGCCGGCTACTCCAGCGGCGACTGCCGCAACGCATACAACACGCTCGAAGTCGCCGCGCAACTGGCCCAGGAGCCGGGCCGCGCCGGCAGCAGGCACATCGACCGCGAGCTGGCCGGCGTGGCCGTGCAACAGCGCGTGCTGATGTACGACAAATCCGGCGAGGAGCACTATAACCTCATCTCCGCCTTGCACAAGAGCGTGCGCAACAGCGATCCCGACGCCGCGCTCTATTGGCTGGCGCGCATGTTCGCCGCCGGCGAAGACCCGCTCTACCTGGCCCGCCGCGTGGTGCGCATGGCCGTCGAAGATATCGGCCTGGCCGCACCTGAGGCTCTCAACCTGACTCTTTCGGCAAAGGAAGCCATTGACTTTCTCGGCTCGCCTGAAGGCGACCTTGCGCTGGCCGAGGCCGTGGTCTATCTCTCGCTGTCGCCGAAATCGAACTCCGTCTACACAGCCTACGGGGCCGTGCAGCAGGAGGTGGAGCACACCCGCCAGGAGCCGGTTCCGCTGCACCTGCGCAACGCGCCCACGCGCCTGATGAAGGAACTCGACTACGGCAAGGGCTACCAATACGCCCACAACGAAGAAGGCCGCGTGGCCGATATGGACTGCCTACCCGACTCACTCAAGGGCCGCAGCTACTACCACCCAACGCAGGAAGGGCGGGAAAAACAACTCGCAGCACGCATGGAAGAGATTCGCCGGATTCGCGCCGGCAAGCGCGGCGGACGCTGATCTGCCCGGTTTTCCTTCTTCCGCAACTCGATCCGGTCCAAATGCCTGCATTACAACACAAAATTGTCATCCTGAGCGCAGGTCGCCGCGGCGACCGGAGTCGAAGGACCTGCGGTTGTTTTTGGCTTTTTCCGCTACAATTTCAGTTGGATAACACCTAGACATTTTTTGAGGATGTTCGGAGATTGCCGCTCATGGCAAAGAAATCTCGACAGCGCAAACTTCGTGGCAAGCGTCCGCCGGAATCGCCGGCTGCGATAACCGATTCCCTCGCTCCCGCAAACCATCCATCATGGCAAATCGCAGCCGTGTGCCTCGTCCTTGCGGTGGTTACCATCTTTGCCTATCAGCGGTGTGCGCAACAACGCATTCCTGAACTTCGACGATAACTACTATGTTTCAGAGAACCAACAGGTGCAGCATGGGTTGACCATGCACAGCATCGCGTGGGCATTCACAACCTTTGATTTGGGAAACTGGCACCCGCTGACATGGATTTCCCACACCATCGACTGGAGCATCTACGGCAATAATCCGGTCGGTCATCATGTGACCAATGTGTGCCTGCACTCAGCCAACGCCATCCTGCTTTTTCTATTGCTTATATATGTGACCGATTACTTGGGCCGTTCCGCAATGGTGGCATTTCTGTTCGCACTGCATCCCGCGCATGTTGAATCCGTTGCCTGGCTCTCTGAACGCAAAGATCTGTTGTGTACATTTTTCTGGTTCGCTTCGCTAATTGCTTATGCATGGTATGTGCGCAATCCATCCTGGAAGCGCTTCGTATGGGTAATCTGCGGCTTTGCCTGCGCGCTTATGTCCAAGCCAATGGCCGTCACTCTTCCGTTTACCCTGTTGTTGCTGGATTATTGGCCGTTGCGCAGGATAACCTTCGCACAAGATGCGCGCGCGCAGTGGTTCTCTTCGCTAGGGAAGTTATGCCTTGAGAAATGGCCTCTGTTTATCATGGCGGCTGGCTCATGCGTGGTTACCTTTATTGCCCAGCGTGCCGTCGGCGCGGTGTATTCGATTCAACTCCTACCTTTGTGGGCAAGGCTCTGCAATGCCGCCGTTAGTTACTGCCGCTATATGCGGATCATGTTCTGGCCCGATCCGCTTATCGCCTATTATTATTCTGAAAAAACCAATATCGCGATTACAGCGGCGGTGTTATCCCTTCTGGCGCTCTGCATCGTGACTGCCGTCTGCTGGCGCTTCAGAAGGAACAAGACCGTATTGCCTGTTTGGCTGGCTGTGGTTTTTAGTCACTCTTGTGCCCGTGATCGGCATCGTCCAGGTTGGCGAACAGGCTATGGCCGAGCGTTACACTTATGTCCCTTTCATCGGATTGTTTATCGCTATTGTCTGGTTGGTTGGCGATGCAGTGGCTAACTCGCCTAAATTCATAATCGCAACTAAACTGCTGTCCGTCGCGGTGATTATAGCCTGCGGAATCAAGACCGATGCGCAGGTTAAAGTTTGGAAAGATACAGTAACACTATACAGACACGTACTTGAAGTTGACGATCGCGGGGAACTCCCGAATCTAGGCCTGGGCATGGTCTACATCAAACAACTGAGAACCGCCGAGGCGCAGGAATATCTGCAGCGCGCGTTGATTTACGATCCCACAAATTCTCAGGCTCTTTCTTATACTGCCCTTTACCTGATGCAACCCGCGATGCAATCGAATGACAGGACCAACTTGCCGCTTGCCGGCGAGCGTCTGGAATTGGCATTGCGCTTCCACCCCGACGATCCTTATGTCCTGACCAATATGGCTTTATGGTCTTCATTGATGAACAGGCCGAAGGATGAAGAAACCTATAGCAGGAGGGCGATCGCCGCGCATCCCGATTTTATGCCGGCGTGGCTCTATCTTGGAGGTGCGCTCCAGGCGCAGAACAGACTGGATGAAGCGGCTCAGGTTTACCGCCAGGCGATTGCTATCAACCCGAAGATTTACGAGGCGCATAACCAACTGGGCGACATATTGGATAAACAGGGACTCACTGAGGAAGCGCTGAGTCAGTTCCGGCTTTCCCTTGAAATCGAGCCCGATCAGCCGATGCCGTATTTTGAAATCGGCAAAATCTTCGCGGTGTCGCATCGTTTACCCGAAGCGGCCGGCGAGTTCAGCGAAGCGCTGCAGTTCGACCCCGCAAACGCCAGTGTACTCAATAATCTCGGCGTGGTTCTGTTTCAAATGGGCAAGTATGAAGAGGCGGCCCGGCAGTTCAGCTACGCGGTACGCATCGATCCGTCCAATCCCAATGCAAGAGAAGGCCTCGCTGCGGCTCAAGCCCGGATAAAAAACGAAAAATAATCGAGGGCCGGATGAAGCTGACATTTCTTTGGCAGAGCAATACGTTCGTTGAGCGCGACTGGATTCTGGATATTTTTGCCTCCGTGGCAGGCCAGCAGGTATACGATGGCGAACATCGCATCGTTCTCGACGATTGCCTGCTCATTGATTTCTTCCTTCGCGACCATCCCCGCGATTACTATGCCCAATTCCACGGCAGGAACGCATGGCTCCTGCATCTCTCCGATGAGACCTACGATGGCGATTACGACATTTACCGCAACTTTCGCGGAGTTTTTCGCAATTACCGGTCTTCAATTTTCAATCCCCGGCGCGTCATGCAGCTCCCGCTGGGCTATACCAACGGATTTACCCATGACGCAATCGAGCCGGGTATTGACCGGCGCACATATATTTGGAGCTTCCTTGGGCAAGCCAATAAGAGTTCGCGACCGGAGATGATTGAGGCTTTGCTGCCTTTTAAGCCAAACTTTGTTTATGCCACCGATAATGGCCGCCAAATGCCGATCGGCAAGCGCGAGTATCAGTGCATCCTGCGCGATTCCCTCTTCGTACCCTGTTCCATGGGCAATTTAAACCTCGATTCCTTTCGCGTCTATGAGGCGCTTGAGTGCGGAGCGATTCCCCTCCTCGAAAAACGGCCCGGCCTCGATTACTTTTCCAGGCTATTGGGCGCCCATCCTCTGCCCGCGTTCGGCAACTGGCGCCAAGCTGCGCGCTTTATTTCTTTCATGCTCCTTGATCGCAATGCTCTTGTGAATCTGCAGAAGCAGTGTGTCGAATGGTGGGCCGGCTACAAGCGGAACCTGGGCGAACAAGTAGAGAGCTTTTTCGAAACCCCGCACGGCGTAGAGACGGGCAGCTATATCAGCTGGCGCCATTTGCTTCCCGGCTGGCAATCGTTAGAATTGCTGCGCCACCACTCCATGCCAGCAATCGCGCGGCGCGTAAAGTTGCATCTCAGGCGTTTGAGCAAAGAAGGCAAGCTGCGCAAATCCACTGGAGCATGAGCATCCCCTTCGCCATGCAACTCAGCGCGCCTCGGATACGGTTGCCTTCGCCCGAACATCAGGAAAGCGCATGAGGCAAATCGCAACAATATATAAACAGAAGAGAATCGGCAGTTCCAGATTCTGCTCCCTCAGCAGCAGGATAAAGAGGAATTTGTTCTGCATAATGCTTTGCCACAGGGCGTGATGCTGAAGGATAAATTGCAACCGGGACTGAACGGAAATAATAGCCAGAACGGTCAGGATGCCGATGAAAGCGCCCCATAGGCGGCTCTTCCGATAAACAATCGCCACAGCCGGAATTGAAATCAGGAGCATCCGGGTATCGTAAAAGCGATGATAGACCGGAGTCAGCGTGAGCGCCGCCAGGGCCCCGAGCGCAAGCAGATTCACCTCCGGGTCCGCTTTCACCCGCAGGATAACAGCGCCACCCGCCGCCAGCAGAACAAGAAATACTGCCCAGGCGGCGGCGTTGAATTTTCGCGCGTCCGCAAAGAAAATGCTGGTAATCGCTTGCAGGTTGATATTGCAGACGGCTTGTTCGTTGGCAGGCCGGGGATTATTGAAGCCCGAATCCATGGATGCGGAAATATTTGCGGAAATATCTGAAGTCCAGTTGGCGCTGCTCGGATTCATTCTGAGAATCAGGCCCGCCGACAGAAGAAGGGCAAAAGCGCCCGCCAAAGCCACCGCTGCATAACGCCGGTGAATACCCCTCACCAGTAGATAGAGCACGATCAGGCCGCCAATCTGCGGCTTCACAGCAAGGCTGAGCAGCAGCAGGAGAGCGGCAAAAGGCAGCATGCGATCGCAAAGAAAGAGAGAACTGCCGATGATCAATAGCGAAATGGCGAAAATCGACGGCTGGCCCAACTCAAGCAAAATTCCGCTCGAAGCCAGAATGAGCGAAACAAGAATCGTTGCACGCCATCGCTGCGGCCGCGGGCACAGGGATAGAGTGACTCCCGCCGCGGTCGCAAACAGGCAGCCGTTCAGCAGGAACCAGAGCATGCGGGCCGCCGGAAACGAAATCAGCGCTAGCGGAGAAAGCACCAGCAGCGTGGAGGGAGGGTAGACGGGAATTTCGTGGTCCCATTCAGGCTGTTCATCGGCGCGGCCGCCGGCCTGAAAATATTGCTGTTGCTGTTGCGATGTATCGTAAGGATTGCAGCCATGCAGCAGGCAACGCGCCTCTGTGTAAGCAGGAACAAAGTCGATTGAATGATGGATTGCATTTCGGCTGCCCAGGGAAAAGAAGATGAGAGCGGAGATGATAAGAACCAGCCGGCTCAGGTTTGCCCTTGCAAATTTCATTGTTTTCTCCCAATCCCGCGCCGGCTGCGAGGCGTATAGAGTCTCTCCCGCATCCTGGTCAAAGTTTAAGCCGTATCCAGCGACAGCGCAGTGGATTCTACATTCGCCGGGGCGCCGTCAAAGCGTATGGTGAAAATCGCAACCATATACAGACAGAAGAGAATTGGCAGTTCCAGATTCTGCTGCCGCAGGAGCAGTACAAAGAGAATTTTGTTGTGCAGTACGCTTTGCAACAAGTCAAGATGCACAAAGGCTCTCTGTACCCAGAACTGCAGGATAAAAACAGTGGAAACTGTCAGAATGCCGATCAATGCGCCTAACAGACGGCGCTTCTGATAAACGATTATCACGGCCGGAATGGTAAGAAGGAGAATTCCGCAGTCGGTAACATGATGATAAATTGGCGTCAGTGAAAGTACCGACAAGGCTGCGATCAAAAGGAATGTGATTTCCGGGCTGGCTTTCGTCCGTAAGACAGCCGTGATCCACACCGCGAGCAGGGCAAGAAAGATTGCGTAAGCAACAATGTTGTATGCACTCGCGTCCGTTATGAAAACAATAAGAACGGTTTGTAGATTTACCAGTGTGGTCGCCTGCATGTTGGCGGGCCCGAAGTCGTTGATATGGCCCGGACTCAGGCTTGTGGAAATACTAGTATGGAGGTCTGATGTCCATCCGGCGCTGCTTCGATGCATGCTGAGAATCAGGCCCGCGGAGATAAGTAGCGCCAGAGCGCCTGCCGCTGCCACCAGCGCGTAACGCCTATGAATTCCTTTGACAAGAAGGTAGAGCACGATCAGGCCGCCAATCTGGGGCTTGACAGCCAGGCTGAACATCAGCAGCAAGGCCCCCGGAAGCAAAAAACGGCCGCGGAGAAAAAAATAAATACTGATCGCCAACAGAGAAATAGCGAAAATCGCCGGGTTGCCAAGAGCAAGCGAAAATTCTCCGGAAACCAGAATGAGCGACACAAGGATTGTGGCAAGCCAGCGATGCGAGCGCGGGCACATGGACAGAATGAGTAAAGATGAAATCATGAACAAACAGCCATTCATGAGGAACCAGATCCGTTGCGCCACCGGAAACCGGAGCAGCGCCAAAGGCGAGAGCGTCAGGAAAGCCGAAGGGGGGTAGACGGGCGGCGTGTCATACCATCTTGGCCGCTGAGCGGGATTGCCGCCTGCCAGAAAATATTGCTGTTCCAGTTGCGATGTGTCGTAGGGATTGCAGCCGAGAAGCACGCACCGCGCTCCTGTGTAGACCGGAATGAAGTCTGCTGAAGAATGCAGCGCGTAATGGCCTCCCGCCAGAAAAAGGATCGAGGCGGCGATAAAGAGAACCAGCCAATTTAAGTTCGGCCTTCTGAATTTCACGATTCTCTCCCGCATCCAAGTCAAAGTTTAAGCCGCATGCGGCGGCAGCGCAGCGGATTCTCCATTCGCCGCAGTGCCGGCAAAGCATAGGGTAAAAATCGCAATCATATACAAACAGAAGAGAATTGGCAGTTCCAGATTCTGCTGCCGCAGGAGCAGGATGAAGAGAAATTTATGCTGCGCAACCCTTTGCCACATTGCATGATCAACTAGGAACTCATGCAACCGCGACTGCACCGGAATCGTGATGAGAACGGTCACAACGCCGATCATAGCGCCCAGAAGACGGCGCTTCTGATAAACGATGACAACAGCCGGAATGGTAATCAGCAGCATTCGGGCGTCGTAATAACGATGATAGACCGGCATCAGCGTGAGTGCGGACAAGGCTCCGATCGTAAGATAATTCATTTCCCGGCCTGCATTGGTTCGCACGACGGCCACGATCAGCACCGCGGCCAGCAGCAGAAAAACAGCGTAAGCGGCGGCATTGAATTCCCGCTCGTCCGCGATGAAAATGTTGGTGAGGGCTTGCAGATTTATATCGGCGGGCGCGTTATCGATGATGGGACACGGGTCGTTGATGGCGCCTGCCTTCAGGCTTGCGGAAATATTCGCGCCAAGATCTGAAGGCCATCCGGCGCTGCTTGCATGCAGGCTGAGAATCAGGCCAGCGGAGATAAGTAGCGCCAAAGCGCCTGCCGCTGCCACCAGCGCATAACGCCGGTGAATTCCCCTGGCAAGCAGATAGAGCACGATCAGGCCGCCAATCTGGGGCTTAACAGCCAGGCTGAGCATCAGCGCAAAGGCCCCCGGAAGTGGAAAACGGCCGCGAAAGAGAAAATAAATCCCGATCGCCAACAGAGAAATAGCGAAAATAGCCGGGTTGCCTAAAGCAAACGAATGTTCGCCAGGAACCAGAATGAGCAACACAAGGATTGTGGCAAGCCAGCGATGCGACTGCGGACACATGGACAGAATGAGTAAAGATGAAATCATGAACAAACAGCCATTCATGAGGATCCAGATCCGTTGAGCCACCGGAAACCGGAGCAGCGTCAAAGGCGAAAGCGTCAATAGGGTCGAAGGGGGGTATACGGGTGGTGTGTGATACCACCTTGGCCGCATAGCGGGGTTACCGCCTGCCTGAAAATATTGCTGTTCCAGTTGCGATGTGTCGTAGGGATTGCAGCCGTGAAGCAGGCACCGCGCTCCAGTGTAGACAGGAATGAAGTCTACTGAATACTGCAGTGCGTAATGGCCTCCCGTCAGAATAAGTATCAAGGCGGCGATAAAAAGAACCAGCCAATTTAAATTCGGCCTTCCGAATTTCACGATTCACTCCCTCATGCTGGTCAAAGTTTAAGCCGTATCCAGCGACAGCATGGTGCATTCTCCATTCGACGCAGCGCCGGCAACGCGAATGGTGAAAATCGCAGCCATATACAAACCGAATAGAATTGGAAGTCCCAGATTTTGCTGCCGCAGGAGCAGGATGAAGAGAAATTTATGCTGCGCTACGCTTTGCCACATAGCATGATCCAGAAGGAACAGTTGCGCCCGGTTTTGGAACGGAATCGCGATGAGAACGGTGACAACGGCGATCATAGCGCCCAGGAGTCTGCGCTTCTGATAAACAATGGCAACAGCCGGAATGGTAATCAGCAGCATTCGGGCGTCGTAATAGCGATGATAAACCGGCATCAGCGTGAGTGCGGACAAGGCTCCGACTGAAAGATAATTCATTTCCCAACCTGCATTTGTTCGTACGACGGCCATGATCAGCGCTAAGGCCAGCAGCAGAAAAACAGTGTAGGCGGCGGCATTGAATTCCCGCTCGTCCGCGATGAAAATGCTGGTGATGGCTTGCAGATTTGTATCGGCGGTCGCGTCTACGTTGGCGGGACGCGGGTCGTTGATGGCGCCTGCTTTTAGGCTCGCGGAAATATTCGCGCCAAGATCTGAAGCCCAGCCGGCGCTGCCATGATGCAGGCTGAGCAGCAGTCCCGCGGACAATAGAAGCGCCAGAGCGCCTGCCATGGCCGTCACCGCGTAACGCCGATGGATTCCCCTGGCAAACAGATAGAGCACAATCAGCCCGCCGATCTGTGGCTTGACAGCAAGGCTGAGCATCAGCACAAAGGCCCCCAGAGGGAGATAGCGGCCACGAACGAAGAGATAATAGCCGATGATCAAGAGCGAAATGGTGAATACCGCCGGCTGGCCCGTTAACAGCAAAACTCTGCTGGTGCCCAGAATAAGCGATACAAGGATGGTGGCAAACCAGCGCTGCGGCCGCGGGCACAAAGATAGCATGAGTCCCGCTGCCATCACGTAGAGGCAGCCATTCAACAAAAACCATAGCAGGCAGGCCGCCGGAAACCCGAGCAGCGCCAGGGGTGAAACTACCAGTAATGCCGAAGGCGGGTAGACGGGTATTTGACGATTCCATGCGGGCAGTTCACCGCCGCGGCCGCCTGATTGAAGATACTGCTGTTCCAGTTGCGATGCGTTGTAAGGATTGCAGCCGCTGAACAGGCACCGCGCTCCTGAGTAAACAGGGACGAAGTCACGTGCATCATAGAGTGCCTTGCGGCTTCCGGCCCAAAAAAATAGCAGGGCGGAGATGCAAAATACCAGCCAGCAAAGATCCGGTCTTCTAAATTTCATGGCTTCTCTGCCATCTTGTGATGGTTTTCATCTACTCGCAACTCAACCAATATACCCTAGTTACTTCTGCTACTTCTGCCGGCGATCTCTTTGCGCCCATTGCCAATGCAAGCGCTCCGCGCGTATCCCGCATCGTCCCCGTCAGCGCACAGCAGGCCAGGCGCTCTTCGGCAGCTTGCCCAGCGCATCGATCACAATTCCCGGCGTCAGCACCTCCGGCAGCAGTTCGGGTTCGCTCTCGCCCGGCGTATAAAGCGCGTAGGCCGGAACGCCGCTGCGGCCCAGCGCGGTCAGCGCCTGGGTAATGGCTTCATCGTGCCGCGTCCAGTCGGCCTTCATCAAAACCACATTCCTCGCCTGAAATGCCTGCGCTACCTCAGGCCTGCTCAGCGCCACTCGCTCGTTCACCTGGCAGCTCAGGCACCAGCTTGCGGTGAAGTCCACAAAGACCGGCTGCCCCGCTGCCAGTGATCGGCTCACCGCCACCTCCGACCACGGCTGCCAAAGTCCGTGCATCTCAGGTGCGGCGACAGCGTCTCCGGCTGCTGGTGATCAGTATTTCGCGACGCAAATACGCTAAGGCACCACCACGCCCAGCAGAATCACAGCGGCAATCACCGTAGCCCAGCGCTTCCCCGGCCAGCGGCCCAGGAACCAGCCGCAATCGCAAGCAGCAGAAAGCCGTCAGCAAAACCGCAGCAGCGCCGGCGCCGTAAGCTGCATGCCAACACCCACGCCAGCCAGATCACCGTGGCGAAAATCGGCACGGAGATCGCCTGCCGCAGCACTTCCATCCACACGCCGGGTTTGGGCAGCAGCCGCGTCCACGCCGGATGCAGCGTGAGCGCAAAATACGGCGCAGCCAGCCCAAGAGCCAGCGCCGTAAAGACTGCAAACGTCACCGCCGCGGATGATGCTCAGCGCATAGCCAACCGCCGCTCCCATAAAAGGCGCGGTGCAGGGCGTAGCCACCACCACTGCCAGCACGCCGGTAAAAAAGCTGCCCGTATAGCCGTGCTTCGCGGCCAGCGATCCGCCGGCACTGGTCAGCGTCAGCCCAATCTCAAACTGCCCCGCCAGCGAAAGCCCGAGGAAAAACAGCAGCCCCGCCATCAGCGCCAGAAACACCGGCGACTGGAATTGGAATCCCCATCCCAGCGTTGCTCCCGCCGCGCGCAACCCCAGCAGCACGCCCACCAGCACCCAGAACGAGACCAGAATTCCGGCGGTATAAACCAATCCATGCGCGCGCAGCTTGTGCCGCTCCTCATTGCCGGAGCTCACCAGCGCCAGCCCCTTCAAAAACAGCACCGGAAAAACGCACGGCATCAGGTTCAGCAGCAGTCCGCCGAGAAACGCCAGTCCCGAAGTGCGCAGCAACAAGAATCCACGAGAGCGGAAGCGCGAGCGGCAACCGTACCCGGCAAGTGCCGCAATCTCAAACGCCCGCCCGTCTGAAAGCTCAAGCACTCCCTTTAACTGCGCGGGATTGGCGGCAAGGTTTGCGTCTTTCTTCAGTTCAAGAACCAGCCCCTTCGCCGTTGACGTGAACTTCTGCGCAGCCGGATTGTCGAGAATATCCTGATCTTCCGGAAAAAATGTAGCGCTGGTTTCCCGCTGGCCGGTCTCGACTCCAAGACGGAAACCTTCCTTCGTCGGCTGGAAGATAGCTTTGAAATTTGCAGGCTGCGGCTGGGGCAGCGTGTTGGCGAAGCGCTTGACCAGCTCCGCATCCATGCCCGACCCGGAGACCACTGGCGGCTTCGCCGGAAAATAACTGCAGCGTCGTTTCCAGTTCCGCCTTGCCCGGAATGCAAACCTCGCGGCAAACCAGCCAGTCGACTTTGGCATTGAGGATGGCCTTGCCGTCCTTGACCGCCGGGTCCACATGCAGCTTTATCGGAAACAAAACTTCGTTTTCATAGCCGAAGTCCATCAACGGACCGAGCGGCAGCCGCTTCGGCGCTGGAAACTGCATCGGCACCCGCGGTGACTCCCTCCGGCAGCGTCCAATGAATATGCGGCGGCTCGCCTGAGTCCCCGGCATTCTTCCAGTAAATATGCCAGCCCGGCTCCAGTTTGAAATAGAGACCAACTACGTTGTTGCCGCCCGGATAAAGCTGGTCTTCGGGGGTCACCAGTTGCACGTGCAAGTGCGGCGCATCGGCGAAATTTGACGCAGCCAGCGCGGGCAAACCAGCGGCAAGCAGGAACAACGCGAAGATCAATCGGGAAAGGCGCATGATGTATGGAACCAGACTCCTGTTCCTTTGACTCAGTTTACCGAACGACCGTCACTCTGAATTCATTATCTTCATTGCCCGGAGTGCAAATCCGCCAGCGCCGCGTGCTGGCGAAAGATGCAATCGTTCTGCACGCACTTGACCCCAGCAGCACGGGCGCGCGCTACGGCCTCCTCGTGAATCACATCATCCTGCAGCCACAGATAAGGAATGCCCAACCGGATCACATCGTCCACAATGGCCGGAACGTGCTCTGAAGCGCGAAAAACATCCACCAGATCAATGCCCGCTCCGGTAAGCTCGCGCGCGGCAGCCTGCGCCGTCTCCAGATCGGGATAACACTTCATCCCCAGCACCTCGCTCAGCGCCGGATTCACCGGAATCACGCGGTAGCCGTTCTCGGCCAGATAGCGCCCGATCCGATAACTGGCCCGCCAGCTCTTATCGCTCATGCCCACCACGGCGATGGTCCGCGCCGTCCGCAGCATCTCGTCAATCACCGCAGGATCGTTGCTCATAGCCTTCTTAGTCCCTATTCCCTAGTCCCTGTCTTTATACTTCCAGATCGTCATCCGCTTCCGCGGCCACAGCCGTTCCTCGCCGCTTGGCCAGCAGATAGCCACGCAGAAACGGTTCCAGGTATCCATCCAGCACCTTATCCACGTCGCCCACTTCGACCTTGGTGCGATGGTCTTTGGCGATGCGGTAGGGCTGCAAAACGTAGGACCGTATCTGCGAGCCGAAGTTGATCTCCAGCTTCGAGTCCTCCACCTTCTTGCTGACCGCGCGCTTCTTTTCGAGCTCGTACTCATAGAGCCGCGAGCGCAGCATCTTCATGGCTTTATCGCGGTTCTTGTGCTGTGAGCGCTCGTTCTGACATTGCACCACAATTCCCGTGGGCAGGTGGGTCATGCGCACGGCGGAGTCGGTGGTATTCACGTGCTGGCCGCCCTTGCCGCCCGAGCGGTACGTATCGATGCGCAGATCTTCCAGCTTCAAATCCACCTGGATGGTCTCGTCGATCTCCGGCGAAACGTAGACCGATGCAAACGAAGTGTGCCGCCGCTTGGCCTGGTCGAAGGGCGAGATGCGCACCAGCCGATGCACGCCGCTTTCGCCGGCCAGTTGCCCAAAGGCGTACTCGCCAAGAATTGTAAAAGTGGCCGACTTGATGCCCGCCTCTTCGCCGTCCTGCAAGTCGTTGATCTCGGTCTTGAATCCCTGCTGCTCGGCCCAGCGCAGGTACATGCGCATCAGCATCTCGGCCCAGTCCTGGCTTTCCGTTCCACCGGCGCCTGGATGGATGGTGACAATGGCGTTCAGCGCATCGACCTCGCCCGAGAGCATGGTGCGCGCTTCCAGCTCCTCGGCAAACCCTTCCAGGGCTTTGATCTCCCGGTCGAGTTCAACGAGGACATCCTCGCCCTCGCGGGCCAGCTCGAAGTAGGCCTCGATATCGCCCGAGCGGCGCGCCAGCTCATCGTCGTCGGCCACCAGCTTTTCCAGGCGCTTGCGGTCGCGCATCAAGGGTTTGCTGCGCGCGGGATCGTTCCACAGGGCCGGATCGGCCAGCCTGGTTTCAATGTCGGCTAATTCCCTGCGCAGGCGAGCAGGGTCAAAGATACTCCCGCAGGTCGCGCACTTGGTCGCGCACGGGAGAGTAAGCGAATTCGAGATCGTTCAACGACATGCTTTGCTCTTAAGACCTGGCTTGATTTGAACTGTGAATCTGCGTTCTTGTAACTCATTCAGAATAACATCGAGCCGCTTGCTTCGGGTTCGGCCGCCTTCCAATCACAGAGCGAATCGTCCGTCTTTCCTCGACAAATGTTGTTCCGGTCTCGCACTCTGACTCAGGAGCGATACAATTTCAGTGGTCCAGAGAGTCGGCGCAAAAGAAGGAGATTTCAGATGAAGAGAACGATGCATGCGGTCACGGCGGCACTGGTTGCCGTATTGTTGGCAGGCGGTGCTCTATTGGCCGGCCTGCAGGATGGCAGAGCAGAGGAAAATGGCCTGGGGCGCACGCCCGTGCTCGGCTGGAGTAGTTGGAGCTTTCTCCGCGAGCACCCCACGGCAGCCAGGATGGAAGCCCAGGCGCTGGCTCTGCACAATTCCGGCTTGCAGAAAATGGGCTACGAATACATCAACCTTGACGACTTTTGGTACCAGTGTCCAGGCAGTCAGGGCCCCGACGTCGGGCCTTATGGCCGCTGGGTGACGGACCCAACGAAATTCCCGGCCCATGGGGATACCAATGGCATGAAGGCAGTCGCTGACTACGTCCATAGCCTTGGGATGAAGTTCGGAATATACGTTACACCGGGTATTTCCAGGCAGGCAGTAAACAAGAACACGCCGATTCAAGGCACGCCGTACACGGCTGCCCAGATTGCGGAACCGTCTATTACGGAAAAGAACTACAACTGCAAAGGCATGGTCGGCATTGACTACAATAAGCCCGGAGCTCAGGAGTTTACCAATTCATGGGTAGACATGTTCGCGGCATGGGGCGTGGATTACATCAAGATAGACGGCATGCAAAACAGCAATGTCGCTGACATTAAAGCATGGTCGACGGCAATACGGCAGAGCGGGCGGCCGATGATTCTCAATGTCACACAGGGGACCTATACAAGCGTCATCGCCCCGACATTGATGAAGTACGCGAATCAATGGGAATTTGCCCCCGACATGGAATGCTATAAGTGCGAGAAGGGCGGCAGCAGTTACCCTCTGACCAGTTGGGCAAGTATTGAGAATCGCTTCAACTATGTTGACGAGTGGCAGCCTTACTCTGCTCCCGGAGGCTTCAACGACTATGACTCCGTTGAGGTAGGCAATGGCAGCGACGACGGGCTTACGCCGGTCGAACGCCAGACTCAGATTAGCCTGTGGGCTCTTGGATCAGCGCCCTTGATCCTGGGCGTCGATCTTACTCACCTGAACCAACTGGATATGAAATACCTTCAAAACGCCGCGGTCCTCGCCGTTGACCAGGACGCGATCGCCGCGAAAAGAATTGCCAATACCGGCAACCGGCAGGTATTCGTCAAGATGGAACCGAATGGAAACGCGATCGTCGGCTTGTTCAACACCGGCGAGAAGGATGAGGAAATCTCTATACAAGCATCTGCCGCGGGCCTACGCGAAAATAAACACGGCTATTCCCTGAACAACCTGTGGACAGGCAAGACGAAGAAAACAGCCGGCGCCATCAATGCTACTGTCCCATCGCACGGTGTCGTCCTATACCGCGTTGGAGCACTTTGAAATCGGCGCGGGATAGCCTCGGGGTCGCGTGCCGTAAATCCGCTGGAAAAGTCCTAGGCTTTCGCCCCTGAGGGAAGGCTCAGAAGCGCCAAGGACTTCCCTCGGCGGCTAAAGCCAGTGCGAGAGTGACATCGATATGCGGCACGGCTGAAGCCGTGCCCTTTCAAAACCATTGCTCTCCACGGCTACCCACTAACGCAGCAGCTTTCTCGCAGCCCAGCCCACCATCCCCAAACCCAGCAGGACGCAAGCCCATCCAAAAAAATCGCCATGCGCGGTATAGAAGGTCATGTCGTCGCGGAAGCCATACTCAGCCGGCAACGCGTCTGTCTGGTGGCGGGGAATGCTCTGCCGGACGCGGCCATAGGGATCGATGACCGCGGTCACTCCGCTGTTGGTGTCGCGCAGAAGCCAGCGGCGGTTTTCGATTGCTCTCATGCGCGCCATATTCAGGTGCTGCCAGGGAGCGCTGGTATCGCCGTACCAGCCATCGTCGCTGATGTTTACCAGTACCTCGGCGCCCAACTGCGCAAACCGCCGCACCTCGTCGGCAAAGACCGACTCATAGCAGATGAATACTCCGTAGCGGTGGCCGTTCAGGCGGAAAACCTCGCGCTCCATTCCCGGCGTGAACGACGAAACACGACCGGTGAGCTTGTGAGCGAAGAAGAGCAGATTCTGGAAGGGAATGTACTCGCCGAAGGGAACCAGGTGAATCTTGTCGTAGCGGCCCACGCGCGCTCCATCCGCGGCAACTACCAGCGCCGAGTTGTAGTAGTTCCAGGCATGATCTTCGGCGGAGTAATCCGCGCCCAGGCTGCCGACTACCAGCGGCGCATCGGTCTGTCGGGCGATCAGCGTAAGCGCTTGCTGAAAGCGTGCGTCCTGGTCAACGAACGGCGCGGGCGACTCCGGCCACACCACCAGGTCGGGATGCGTGGGATAAGGCGGGCAAACGATTTCGCCTTTCGGCGCGCCGGTTTGCGGTATTCCGGCGATATACGTTTTGCAATCTTCCCCGGCCAGCTTGATGAATTGGGCAATATGGCGGTCCCATTCGCCGGGGCCGTTCCAGTAGCCTTCGCCGGAAACGTCGAGATTGGGTTGCACCAGAACCGCTGTTGCCGTGGGCGCGGGCCTGGCAGGCGTGACGAGCAGGCCTGCCGTTCCAGCCAGCAGCAAAATCAATCCGGCAACGCCCCAGATCCGCCCATCCTTGAACAGATTTTTCGGAGTTGATTTTTGTGCGCAGCGCTCCAGCAGCAACCCGCCGGCAAGCAGCGCGTTCACCGCAACCAGCAGAAAGCTGATCCCATACACTCCGGTCCAGGGCGCAAGCTGATTCACCAGCGCGTTATCCACCTGCGAGTAACCCAGCTGGTCCCAGGGATCGGAGGTAATGCGCGACGCGGCAAGATCCAGTGCAGTCCATAGAATCGGCACGGCGGCCAGCGCCAGCCGTGCGCTGCCGGTTGCCCGCCGCACTATCACGAGAAGCAGCCCAAAGAAGCCAAAGTAAACGCCCAGATACACACTGAAGGCCAGCAGCAGCAGCGTCGGGGTCATGGGCGGCATATCGCCATAGTGAAGCATGGTGTCGCGGACCCAGTAGCAGTTGCCCGCGTACCACAGCACTCCGCAGAAATAAGCGATCAGGAAACCGTGCCGCAGCGGCCGGGGGCTCTCCACGCAGGCTGGCGAAAGAATTGCCCACAACAGCGGAACCAACCCGAACCAGGCAAAGACTGAGCGCCAAACGGGCAGCGGCCCAGCCATCGGAAACGGCAACTCCAGCAGGCCGGCGGAAAGCGCCGCCGCGCCCCACAACTTCCAGGCTCCAAACTTCCAGAATGAAGACTGCATACTGCGCCGAGTTTATCGCATTCGGCGTGATAGGCGCATGAGCCGCCTCTGAAGGGCGAAACAGGTTATAATCCTACCCATGCTACTGGCTCTCTTTGCAATGCGGCTGCTTGAATGGATGTTCTTCATTGGCTTGGTGGGGTCGACCGTGGTCATCCTCATCAGTTTCTATGAGGATGGAAAAGAGCTCTTCGGCAAGGACGAGTAGCCTCTTCCGCGCGCTTGACGGCCCAACTGGCTCGTCGTATGCGTCTTTTTCTTGACAATTCATCTCCTTCGACGTGAGCCGTGGCGTAGAAACCCAACCAGGAGTCCCCTTGAAATTCAACACGCTTGCAGTTGTCGCATTGCTCTTCGTTTTCGTGGGAATTGCGCAGGCACAAACCACTGATTTGACCGGCAAATGGAAGATTGCCTGGCTGTCGGGCGGCTGCCCAAACACAATTCTGCTCGCTCAACATCCCCATCATGTTGATGGCGCCTACACCACCTGCAGCCAGGAGGCATGCCCGATCTCCGGAACCATCGTCAACAACTCGGTCACGCTTACCCTGAAATGCCAAAAGTTCGACATCAAACTGGAAGGCGCTCTCTCCTCTGACCAGCAGACCATCGACGGCACATACTTTGCATATGGAAACTCCAGCGGGAAATTCAAGATGGACAGGATCGTCTGCATGTTGCCCGAGGGCTGCGGCAACAAGTAGTCGCCAGGCGGCGGCCGAAACAGCGCCATAAACAGGATGAAGTTTGTCATGCGCGGCAAAACTGTGCGGGAACAACGCGGTGAAGGCCATTGACGCACCCTTGATTCGGGGATAAACTCAACGCAGCGCGGATATAGCATTTCACTCCCGCAACGAGCAGGCCGGCAGTCGCGCTGGCACTTAAACGATGGCATCCAACCGAACGATCGTAGCCCCACCCTCAAACCGCGTCCGTCTCATCGTGGCATCTTCCGTGATGCTCACTTTCATCTCCTTTTGGCGCGCGGCAGCCGTCGTTCTCTGCGATCTCGGCTCGTCCGCATTTTATGCCGGAGGCATCGCCGAACAGGCCATCGGCGCGGCCGCGCCGTGGTTCATCCTCGGCCATCATGCTGTTCAGCTTTGCGGTGCGCGCGGTCTACGTCGAAAGCTGTTCCATGTTTACCCGCGGCGGCGTTTACCGCGTGGTCAAGGAGGCCTTGGGCGGCAGGTTTTGCCAAGCTCAGCGTCTCCGCGCTGATGTTCGATTACATCCTTACAGGGCCCATCTCCGGCGTCTCTGCCGGGCAATACATTACCGGCCTGATGAATGAGCTGATGCAGGTTGCGGCCAGCAGCCAGTGGCTCCCTCCGGCTCTGATGGACGCGCATCATCATCCCTTCCAGTTCGACATGAACTACACCGCCGCGTTATTCGCGGCCGCGGTCACCATCTACTACTGGTGGCAGAACATCAAGGGCATCGAGGAGTCCAGCGGCAAGGCCCTGCGCGTCATGCAGATCACCTCGGTGATGGTTGTGATTCTGCTGTTGTGGGGCGTATTTTCCGTCATGGTGCGCGGCGTTCACCTGCCGCCGCCGCCCACGGTCGCCAACCTCAAATTCAGCACGGACGCCCTCGGCTTCCTCAAGGGAACCAGACTGGTGCCGCTCTTCGGCCTCTTCGGCATTCTCATGGCATTTGGCCACTCCGTGCTGGCCATGAGCGGCGAAGAAAGCCTGGCCCAGGTCAATCGCGAGATCGAGCATCCCAAGCTCAAGAATCTCAAGCGTGCGGCCATTGTCATCGCCATCTATAGCCTTATCTTCACCGGCGGCGCCACGCTGCTGGCTTCCATGCTCATCCCCACATGGCAGCGGACGCACATCTACCAGGACAACCTCATCGCCGGACTGGCCATGTACATGGTAGGGCCCCTGTTCTGGCGCATCGCCTTCCGCATCTTCGTCGTGCTGGTCGGCTTCCTCATCCTCTCCGGCGCCATCAACACTTCCATGATCGGCTCAACCGGCGTGCTGATGCGCGTGGCCGAGGACGGCGTTCTCACCGACTGGTTCCGCAAACCGCATCACAGATACGGCACCAGCTCATCGCATCGTCAATCTGGTCTTCATCCTGCAGATGATCACCATCATCGCCAGCAGGGGCAATGTCATCACCCTGGGCGAGGCCTATGCATTCGGCGTTATCTGGTCGTTCACCTTCAACAGCCTGGCCATGCTGGTCCTGCGCTGGAAGTATCATGGCGAACGCGGCTGGAAGGTTCCGCCCAATCTGCGCATCGGCAAGTACGAGATCCCCATCGGACTGATCTCGGTTTTTCTGGTCCTGCTCTCCATGGCCGTCGTCAACCTGTTCACCAAGTCGGTGGCCACGATGAGCGGCATTGTGTTTGCCGCGGCCTTCTTTATCATCTTCACCATCTCTGAACGTCAGAACCTGCGCAAGCATGCTCTGACCGCCCGCCAGATGAAGGATTACTTCCAACTGGAGCATCAGGACACGGTGAGCCGCGAGTCGGCCGCCATCCGCCCCGGCGGCGTGATGGTAACCATGCGCGACGCCTCCAATCCCTTCGCTCTCAAGTGGACGCTCTCCCGCACCAGCACCGAGGAGCAGGATGTGGTGGTCATCAGCGTGCGCATGATGGGCGCCGGCGGGCCGGAGTATCTGAGCGCGGAAGACCAGAGCTTCAGTGAGCATGAGCAGATGATCTTCACCAAGGCTGTCTCTGTTGCCGAGAGCTTTGGCAAAAAAGTCTCGCTGCTAGTGGTTCCCGCCGGAGATGTCTTTGCCGCGCTGGTGCAGGGCGCAAACTCGCTGGAGATGGACTCGGTGGTCTCCGGACTCTCCACGCGGATGACCGCCGAAGATCAGGCCTTCCATATGGGACAGGCATGGGAGGCCCTGCCCGAGCCCAAGCGCCAATTCAACTTCTATGTCATCGATCCGAGCGGCGAGTCAAAGGTCTTTTATATTGGACCGCACGCGCCCAATCTGAGCCCCGACGATGTGCAACTGGTGCACCGCTTGTGGCTGAATATGCGCCGCGATCCATCCATGCAGGACCTGCATCACAGCGACATCATTACTTATGCGCTTACCCGGCTGGCAGGCCAGTACGCGCGCGAGAAGCAGGAGATCCTGCGCGACCTGCGCAACTATCGCGCCGCCGAGGCGCCGGTAACACTGCGCCTGGGCGGCCAGGAGCTATCTGGCATCCCACCCGCTCCCGATCCAATCTTCCCCACCGCCCAAGCCTTCGCGCAGCGCTCTAGAGCACTGCCCGCTTCTCTCGTGACTAATGACATTGCATGGTTCAATGCGCCGATGAGCAATTACTATTTATATAAAATAGACTTGACATTCTTTATAATTCTTCTTCCCTGACATTACTTCATTTTTTGTTGAAAAAGATCTTGTAATTGCGTATTGTGTTTCACAGGACATGTGTTTAGCCAGTCCACTTTTCAAATTTAGACAAAGCGGGATTAAACCACTTATGAACCCAAGAGGAGGAAACGTGGGAGTTTCAGAGATTCTGGCACAAATCGATCGCGAGATCGCTCAATTGCAACATGCGCGTTCCGTGCTGGGCGGCAAAGCTGCCCCTGCAACCAAAAAGGCAGCGGCAGCGCCCGCCGCCAAGAAAACCGGCAAGAGAAGGAAGAAGAAGAGGAATCTTACTCCTGAAGGCCGCAAGCGCATTGCCGAGGCCGTCAAGCGGCGCTGGGCAGAGCAGAAGAAAGCGGCTGCCAAGTAACTGGGACCACGGGAAGATCATGGGCCAGCCTGCCGGCCGGCCCACTTCCACCCCGTTCACCAGGCAGATCGGTATTCGAATTAAATAGCTTCCCCTGGCTTCCACTGCACAACCTGAATATTGGCATCGACCAGTGCAGCCAGTTCCTGCGGCGTGCCTTGAGCGGCGGAAATGTGCCAAAGTGCAGCGGAAGAACTATTACCGGCGCAAGATAACTCGCCGCCAGCGCGGCCTCCTTCGGCCCCATGGTGAAGTGTCCTCCAATCGGAAGCATAGCTACCTCGGGATGATACAGCTCGCGAATCAGTTTCATATCTCCGAACACGGCCGTATCTCCGGCATGGTAGAGCACCGGACCGTCCGCTATCGTCAACACATATCCCGCGGCCACTCCCACATAATGCGTTCCCTGCTCATCCTGCGCGCCGGCTGAGTGCCTGGCCTCCACCATGGTGGCAGCCACGTCCTCCAGTTGCACGGTTCCGCCCAGATTCATCCCCATCGTATGGGCCACGCCCTTGCTCTGCCACATAGGTCGCCAGCTCATAAATTGCCACCACGGTTGAACCATGTTTTTGCGCTACCGGCGCCGCATCGGAGATATGGTCCCCGTGTCCGTGGGTCAGCAGAATGTAGTGGATCTTTGGCGGCAGGACATAATCCTTGGGGTACTTAGGATTCTGCGCGATGAACGGATCGATCAGGATGTTTGTGCCCTTGGCGGTATTAACCAGCACGGTCGCGTGCCCCAGCCAGGTTATACGCGTTCCTTTCAATGAACTCATCGAATCTCCTTGAGATTGTTCTTCGAGACTTATATAACCTTAGCGCGTGATGATAGCTTCCGAAACGCTATCCTTGGCCAGAAACTGGCGGAAGCCTGACCATGCGGCGAAAAGCCGCTCGATGCTGCGATTGGTAAATGCGCGCTGAATGGGAAACGGCTGGGTCAACTGCATCTCCACATCGTCGCCGGCGGTAACGTGGAAGCGGCAGCGCACCGTCTCTTCACCCTGAATCCGTGTGTGAAAAAATGCCAATATCTGCCCGCCCGGATTCATGGCCGAATACAGATGCGCCACCACCGGCGCCACCAGCGGCTCGGGCAGGTAATCGAGTACCGTCCACAGCAGCACCACGTCGAAGGATGCGCCCGCTGAATTTGAGCGCGTTCTCCAGAAATCCCTCTGCGTTCCAAACCGGATTGCCCTCTTCGTCCGTGCCGCTCTGCCAGTTTTCTGTCCAGGCATCGTGCACCGGATCAGCCAGAAAGACGCTATGGCCCAGGCTGGTGAGGTAGTTGAGATTGGCGGAGGAGGTATAACCGGCATCGAGCACATTCAGGCCCGGCTCGGCCTGCAGCCGCTTGCGCAGCGCCACCCAGCCACCGGAGTGGCGCGGTACTTTGGGCCCGGTAAGCCCTGGTGTGGATGCGGGCTCAACTTCGATCTGCTTCTTATGAGTCCAACGGCTTAGCAACTGAAATCCCCTGGCAACAAATGAGAAAACCGCCCTGCATGCAGGAACTCGAGCGTCCGCTCAGAAGATGCCGCTGGAGCTGGGGGCATGGGCGCTGTCAGGCCCCTTGACCACAGCCTGCGTCAGGTCCACTTTGCCGCGGAAGACGGCGTTGTCTTCCACAGCCAGCCGCAGAGCGCGAATATCGCCTTCCACCGTGCAGCCGGCGCGCAGCTCCACCCGGCCGCTGGCCACCACGTTGCCCTGAACCTGGCCCAGGATCAGTATGTCCTTGGCAGATAGGTCGGCGGCTACGTTTGCATTGGGCCCGATCGTCAACCGGCTGTCGGCAAGGCTGACGGTCCCCTCCACGCGCCCATCCACTATCAGGTCTTCACTGCCCTTCACTTCTCCGCAAATTACGACGGTTTTGCCGATGCGCGCGCTCGCATTCTCCACTGCCATGGCATTGTTCCTTCCGAGGGTCAAAACAAGTCCCTGCACGCACTATACGCAACCCGGCCTCATTGCTTCAATCCGAGATACCCCCATGGCCGTCGAAGTCCCAGTCGTTGACCGGGCGCGGCACGTGCGCCAGGCGGCAAATACCCGCTAAACTAATCCATGTGCGCAGTTTTCTATCGATCTTCCTTCTGCTTCCGTGGCCCGTCCTGATCGCCGTCCCTGCGCAGGGTCAGGCGCCGGCGCTCACGCCCCCTCAGGCCCAGGCAATGGTGGATCGCGCCCTGGCCGCCGAATTGCGCTCCGTCCAGGACAAATCCCACCCCATGCGCTTTCGCCTGCGCAAGTCCAGTCCCCGCCTCACCTCCACCAAGGAGATCGTCGAAACCAAAGACGGCGCCGTCGCACGCCTGGTCTCGCTCTTTGACAAGCCTCTGAGCCCGGAGCAAGAACAAGCGGAACAGGCGCGCCTGGATGCGCTCTACAACGACCCGAGCCGCCAGCGCCATCGCCAGTTGGGTGAGCAGGGCGATATGGGCATCGTCCTCAAGCTGTTGCGCATGTTGCCCGATGCCTATCTCTACCAATACTCTGGACCAGCCTCCACACCCTCCGGTCCCGTCGAAAAGTTCACCTTTCGTCCCAACCCCAATTTCACCCCTCCCGACTTTGAAACCAAGGCGCTCACCGCTCTGACCGGCGAGATCCAGGTCGATGCCGCACAGGGGCTCGTAACGCGGCTGGAGGGGCATTTGCAGCAGGATACCGACTACGGATGGGGCATTCTGGGCAAGCTCGACAAGGGTGGATGGATCGTCATCGAACAGGCCGATGTAGGTGGCCATCAGTGGCGCATCGCGCGCTTCAAAATGCAGTTGAATCTGCGCGTGCTCTTCAAGGAAAAGGACTTCGATACTACCGAAGAAATGACCCAGTATGCTCCAGTGCCCGTGGGATTGGACTACCGGCAAGCTATTCAGATGCTGCGCTCAGGCCAGTGAAACACGGGCATTAGGAATCGACAAGCAGATCTACGCAAAAGCGGGCGCCCCACCTAGGCGCCGGGGTACCCTCTGGGTCGGGGCACGAGGTTTTTGTTATTGTCGCCAGGGTGGGAGACCGTGAATTTCTTTTGACGGATTCGACGAACACATTTAACCAAAAACAAAACGGCCTCACCCGCAAGGATGAGGCCGCATTTGTCTTGAAAAAACCAGTCTTACATCTTGGCAAATACAATCACCAGCGTAAACAGCGTAAGCGACTCGATAAGGGCCAGACCAAGAACGAGAAAGGTGAAGATTCCAGCGCGTGCTCCGGGGTTGCGAGCCAACGCTTCCACGGCAGAGCCAACGGCTTTGCCCTCACCCAAGCCGCACATCCCGGCAGCCAGTCCCATACCTAAACCGGCGCCGATCGGCACCAGACTGACAGCGGCCGTGCCGCCATCCGCGAAAGCCGGAACGGCGAAGCAAAGTGCCGCCAGGGCCATAAACACATATTGAAGTTTCCGCATTTTTTCTCCTGCTTCTCTTTGAATTGGCCGCCAGTGGGTGGTTGAGGTTCACCGTGCTGACCCCCTCACGCTTGCCGCCTACCGTTCGTCCGGAGCGGAAGCTCTCTCCGGCGGAATCTTTTCAATAACAGCTCTCGGCCCTCGGCTCTCAACTGTCAGCCAGGCAGTTCACATCTCGACGTCAAAACTGATTACTGAGAGCTGAAAATTGAAGCTGCGTTTCTAGTGCTCGTGCGCAACCGCCAACGAAAGATAAATCATTGACAGCAACGTGAAAACAAAAGCCTGAATGACAGAAACAAATGCGTGCAAACCGAGCGCCAGTGACGGCAATCCAAATGGAAACCCCGAGAATGCAACCAGGGTGATCAAATCGCTGGCAAACATGTTGGCGTAAAGACGAACCGTGAGCGAAAGTATCCGCGCCAGGTGCGAGATAATCTCAATAGGAAAGATCAGCCACGCCATCCACCAGATGGGCCCCGCAAAGTGCTTCAGATACCCCACCAGCCCCTGCGCGCGCAGTCCCTGAAAGTTGTAATAAAGGAATGTGGGCGCCGCCAGTCCCAACGGCACCACAATCAAACTCGTCGGCGTGGTAATGCCGGGAATCAGCCCGCTCAAGTTGGTCAGCAGCACAAACAGAAAAACGCACGTAACCCAAGCCTGAAATTGCTCGTAACCGTGACCGATAACCTGCTCGGCCTGGCCGCCAATGGCATTGTGAATGATCTCGGCAATCTGCTGCGCCGGATTGGGTTTCTCCACTGACAGGCTTAGCCGCACCAGAACAAAAAAGGCGATCAGGCCCGCCGCAACCAGCAGTTCCATACTCAGCGCCTGATTGATTCCGGCAGCCTTCTCGGCAGCCACTTCCGGCGTCAGGCCAATCGACTGAAAAGCCTTCATCTCGACGCCCATCAAGAGGTCGTTCAGCAAACGTACAAGTGCGAAAGTTTCTGGCATTGAGACTTATATCTTTCTGTTTCCGGTCGGAGTTGCAGCCAGCTCAGGCAAGTCAGCCGCGGAGCATCCGGATCGACTCCCAGCCTATGGTTAATACCGCCAAACCAAGGCTGAACAACAGCGCCACTACCGAACCATGGATCCATTTCAGGCTACCATAAATGACCCCGGCAAATATCGTGAGCCGCAGCACAAAGAACAAGAGCACTAGAGAGGTGCTCGCGGGAGTTTTCTGCTTGTCCATTCTGGCGTTGATTACCCTGATCAAACGCTGCCATTCCCAGATGCTGGCGGCCGAAATTGCGGTGCCCGTAGCCAGCATTGCCCCATTGCGCCAGCCGCCGCCAATCAGCACCGCAAGAGCTGCAACAAGCCCCAGAATCAGCGTGTTACGCATGGCCCGATGGAGCATTGCATCCAGATCTTCATGGGTGAGATCGACAATCGGGTGGGTTTCCTGGATCATGGCCGGCTATCAGTGCTTTCCTTGCCGTCCCCATTTTGGGACGCATCTTCTTTAAGGGAATTTTTCTCGATCGCCATCGCCTGCTGGATCAGATAAACCAGCCCGGAGATGCTCCCGAAGATAATGCCGGCAATCGATATCCACGACTGATGCAGACGGCCGCCCAGCCAAGCCCCACCCAGCCACCCGATCACCACTGCCGAAGGCAGCACCAACGCAATCTGCATCAGCTTTTCAGCCTGCGCATAAGCCCTGAACCCACTGCCAAACCCTCCGCCTGACTTGCTGCGTCGGTTCGTATCCGGAATGGGGCGATTGAAGGGCATTTATTGTGGTTATACACGATCGGCGCCCTTCCCGCGAAAAAGCCGTCCTGAACTACTTTGTTTCCCAGGTGGCATGCTTCCATGCCTTGACGCGATATTTGCCCTCATCCTCATTTAATTGCGAAAAAGTAAGGCCGGGGTATCCTTCACCTCCTGTATCCGACCTTCCCGGTCCTGGTCCTTTACTGTGCATTAAAAGAAGTTGGTTCAGCGCGGCCTCAAAATAATACACATGACTCGGTTCCGCAGTGAAAGATTCGACCGCAGAAATCATCGCATTCTTGTTAGAAGCTTGAAAATCCACGCATAAATGACGTTTGCCTGGATCAACCGTGAATGCGAAATAGGAGTTGTTTTTATTAGCGCCTGCCCACGTTCCATCTACACCAAAGCGAGTAGTAACATCGCAGCCAATACATGCTCCACGTATTCTCGTCACAGTCGTAATAAATACAATCTGCGCCTTGCCTTCATCCGGCATGGGCAGAGGCTGACCATCATCCGTTTTGACATTGAATTTAATGCTGGCATCGCCACAGGCATCCGGCAGGATGATCTTATCCTTGGCGCTGGCTTGCACCGCTGCGAACAGCGACGCACTAAGGAGCATTAGAACGAGTGCTGGCTTAATGGATTTCATGGTACCCATCCTACACACCGCCATGCCGCTCAGGTCAATGGTTACACGCACAAATCACACCGAAATGCGATAACGACACAAACGCGCCGTAGGCGCAATGTTTGTTAGCCCCGCGCTTCAGCGTGGGGAAAAAGACCCCATAACTTCATTACGAAGTCCCGTAGGGACGGCGCTACGACATTATTTATGCAGGAACCAACTGCTCTGACCTTTCGCAACGCTTCCCCACGCCGCCTTCCCAACAAACGCTATACTTACCATTGGACCTTTAACCGGCCTGCAAAGAAGGAAATACCGTGTTCGATTCGGAGTTTGAGCGCAATCTCTTCGACCTGCGCAAAGCAAAATTAGTGGAGATCGAGAAACTGGGGCAGACGGCCTACCCCAACCGCTTCCCTGCCTCAGACAGTGAGCAGGCGACCACCATCCCTCATGTACGCGCCCAGTGGGGCGTAGCGACGGCCGAGGCTCTCGAAGCCGACCGCGTAACCGTAGCCGTTGCCGGCCGCATCATGGCCATCCGCGCACAGGGCAAGGCCGGCTTCGCCACGCTGCAACAAAATGGCGAGCGCCTGCAGATCTACGTCCGCCTCGACGCCGTCGGCGAGCAAGGCTTCGCGCTCTATAAGCTCCTCGACCTCGGCGACCACATCGGCGCCAGCGGCTATCTCTTCCGCACCCGCACCGGCGAACTAACCATCCACGTCGACCGCCTGACCTTTCTCTCCAAAGCCATGCTGGCGATGCCCGAAAAATTCCACGGCCTGGCCGACGTCGAACTGCGCTACCGCCAGCGTTACGTAGACCTATTCGCCAACCTCGAAAGCCGGGAGATTTTCGTAAAGCGCTCCAAAACGTTAAAGGCGCTGAGGCGCTTCTTCGATGACCGCGGCTATCTCGAAGTAGAAACCCCGATGATGCAACAGATCGCCGGCGGAGCCGCCGCGCGCCCCTTCAGAACCCATCACAACGCGCTCGACATGGATCTCTTTCTGCGCATCGCCCCCGAGCTTTATCTCAAGCGCCTGGTGGTCGGCGGCCTGGACCGCGTCTACGAGATCAACCGCAACTTCCGCAACGAAGGCGTAAGCACCCAGCACAACCCCGAGTTCACCATGCTCGAGTTCTACCAGGCCTACGCCAACTATTACGACCTGATGCAGATCACCGAAGAGATGATCGAGTTTGTAGCAAAAGAAGTGAACGGATCGACTCTGACAACATTCAATGATGTTGAGATTGATTTAGGTAAGTGGACGCGACTAACCATGCGCGAGGCGATTATCAAGTGGTGGCCGGAAGATGCGGTTGAGAAACCACAGATGACAGACTTTGAAAGCGAGCAAGCGCTGCGAGCCGTGCTGTCGCGCATGCTGGAATCGGTGAGGGACCAACATGCTGTATGGCGGTCTGAGTCCGGAGACCAAAGCCACAGCGGTTTGCCCGATAATCTGCCGCATGGAAGTTTTGGGGGGATCTCCAGCGCCGATCAACGTCAGTTCAATCAGAATTGGCGTTCCGGGGCTGCAATTCACGTGCAACTCAGTCCAGCGTTGGAAGTCCTCGATAAGGAACACAACCTCGGCAAAGCTATCGCTACGTTGTTTGAATCGATCGCCGAGCACCATCTCATTCAGCCAACAATCATCTACGAATTCCCTACCGCAATCTCCCCACTTTCCAAGCAGAAACCCGACGATCCTGATTGGGTGGAACGATTCGAAATTTACGCTGGCGGTTTTGAGCTAGGCAACGCCTTTAGCGAGTTGAACGATCCAGTCGAGCAGAAGAAAAGATTTGAAGACCAGCTAACCCAACGAGCCCAAGGCGATGACGAAGCCCACCAGATGGACGAGGACTACGTCCGCGCCCTGGCCTACGGCCTTCCGCCCACCGGCGGCGAAGGCCTGGGCGTAGACCGTCTGGTCATGCTCCTCACCGGCTCCAAATCCATCCGCGACGTAATCCTCTTCCCGCTTATGCGGAGCAGAGAGCAGGAAAAGCAGCCGCCAAACCAGCCGTGAAACCGCAGGTCCTTCGACTCCGTTTGGCGCAATGAATGCGCTAAACTCCGCTCAGGATGACAGCATTGTTTTATCGAGGCGATCTGACATTATGCTAGAAGCTAGGAGCTGTTTTTGAACATCCTCTTTATCGGCGACATCTTCGGCAGCGCGGGACGCAAAATCGTCCGCGAGCACATCGGCCACGTCCGCCAGGCGCACGCGGTCGACCTCACCGTCATCAACGCCGAAAATGCCGCCGGAGGCTTCGGCCTGACCCCGCAACTCGCCGAGGAGATCTTCGACATGGGCGCCGACGTGCTCACCACCGGCAACCACGTGTGGGACAAGCGCGACCTGATCGACTATCTCAACTCCGTCGCCGCCGGCAGTCACGAACGCCCCCGCCGCGTGCTGCGCCCGGCCAACTTTCAGCCCGGCCTTCCCGGCTACGGCGTCTATGAGGGCGTCACGCAGGGCGGCGTGGACTACGCGGTTGTGGAGCTTGCAGGGGCGCGTCTTCATGAACGGTACCAACGATCCCTTCCATGCAGCCGACGACGTGCTGACCGGCATCGAGGCCAAAGTAATCCTAGTCGATTTCCACGCCGAAGCCACCAGCGAAAAGGTCGCCATGGGCTGGTATCTCGACGGTCGAGTAACCGCCGTGCTGGGCACGCACACCCACATTCCCACTGCCGACGAGCGCGTGCTGCCCGGCGGAACCGCCTTACCAGACCGATGTGGGCATGAGCGGACCCTACGACAGCATCATCGGCGTCGAAAAGGACCTGGTCCTGCACAAATTCCTCACCGGCATGCCGGGCAAGTTCGAAGCCGCCAGGGGAAACCCCAAAATGTGCGCCGCCCTGGTCACCTGCGATCCCAAAACCGGCCGCGCCACGGCCATCCAGCGCGTCATGCTGGGCGACTAAACAAGTACAAGGTGACTAGGGACTAAGGTTGACAGAGGGACTAAGGAGAACGATCGATGGGACAATCGTTCAAAGAACTCGTAGTTTGGCAGCGGTCTATTGAATTGACAGAAGACATCTACAAGTTGACATCTAAGTTTCCCGTAGCCGAGCGATATGGTCTTACTAACCAGATGCGTAGAGCTTCCGTTTCGATCGCGAGCAACATTGCGGAAGGATACGGCCGTTCAACAAAAGGCGAATATGTTCAGTTCCTTGGCCACGCTCGCGGGTCGTGCTCTGAGCTTGAAACACAGATTGTAATCGCGAATAAGTTAGGTTTCGGAGTAATTTCGAATCTCCAGACTTCCGAGTCATTGTGCAACGATGTTGGCAGGCTTCTTGGGGCGTTGATAAAGTCAATAAGATTGAAGCAGTCCACAGCCCTTTAGTCCCTAGTCCCTTAGTCCCGCTGCAGCACTTCACCGTCCGGTATCATCCGGCACATCGCCGATGGTGCTGGGTACCGGCCTGCTTGGCAGCGCTTCCGCAGGCGGAACGGCGCCCACCTTCAGCATCCCCACAGGCGTGTGTCTGGCCTTCATCAGCTTTCCCTTGCGATTGAAGATCATGGTCCACTCCATCAGCTTCGGGCTTGCCGACACATCGGTAAACGAAACCTCTTCGCCGTCATTGACGGGGATCGTCAGCTCAGCCGGAACGGCCGCCGCGAACTTCAGGCTATTGGAGTCCTCGTTCAACTTCGCCGCCACCGGATGCCCTCCGGCCAACGCGGCGTAGCAGAGGCCGGTCTCCAGCCAGTCGGAAGACTCGTCGGCTGCTCCTCCGCACGGATATGATTGAAGGCCGAGATGGTCAGCGCGTTGATGGGCGCCGGCGACCACAGCGAATAACCGCGCATCCGGATGGGAATGATGCGCACCCGCCCTTCGCCGTTGAGCGGAACGGAAGCCGTAAACATGCTCACGTCGCCGACGCCGTTGTTGCGCATGAAGCGAAGAAAAATGTGATTCCTGAAAACCGGGCACACCACCTGCTGGTAACTCCATTTGCCCTGGTTGAACTCCAGGCCCGCATAGTGCGCGCGCTCGCCGATCGAGGCCTCCGCGTCCGCCGCCTGCATGCGATCCTTCTCCGTCATCCGGTCAAATGCGCGGTACTCGATGGGAGCAACGGATGTCGCAAGTCAAGCTGTCGGCGGAATAGGGCTGCGGAGTCACAGCCTCAGGCACTTGCTTCACCTTGAGACCAGCCGCGGAAAGATCCTCATCCGCATCCGTCTGTGCCGCCACAGGAGCGCAAACACGGCATGCGATGGACGCCACGGCCAGAACGCTGCGAAAAATGACAAATCGACCCATGCTGCCCATAGACTACCACTGCGTGGGGCAGGCCTTTAGATGAGGGACCGGGAATATAGAAAGGGCAGTTCGCCGTGGCGAACTGCCCTTCAAGTCCAGAAGCAGAGGTTCTATTTTGGAATACAGGATTACTGCGCCGGGGCCCTATGCCCGGCAGCCGGCTTGTGCCACGGGCTTCTTCTTCTCCGGCGGCGCAATGATTCCGTCGCGAAGCACGATCTCCGCAGTCGGCGCCATGGTGGCCGTTGCCGGAACCTGTGTATAGGAGTCGTAGGTACCGTCCAGCTCGGCTTCTCCCTTGGATTGATCTCCGAAGACGAAGCCGGCAGCCGGAATCTCTTTATCTGCCAAAGGCTTCTTCATGTTGACGATGAAGTCGGCGACGTGGGCATCCTTGGCGTCCTGGGTCACGGCCACCTTGATTACCGATGCCGTAGCTTCGATCACAATTCCCGGAACCGGCGTCGCCTTGTCCTTCAGCACTCGCCCAGAGCTTATCGACGTCGTCCTTGTTTCCATTGGCCAGGATGAACTCCGTGTCTTCGAGGTTCAGCTTGGTCAGGTCCGGCGTCTCCGCCACCACCTTGTGAACAATCTCAGCCGGAGTCGGCGCCGGCGCAATCACAAAAGTGGCCGGTGGAAATGTGGTGGCCGCGGCCTGGGCCTTGACGGCGTCCAGTCCATCCAAACCGCCGTGATACTTCTTGTAGAAACGCTCCAATTGGGGCTCAATCCTCGCCTGGTACTGCGGGGGAGCAAAATCCCACACCCGCGCATAGAACCAGATGGCCTGCACCAGGTCCTGGGCGGTTCCGGGCTGGCTATAGGCCTGCGCCAGCAGCAGCGTGTCGTTCAAGCCCGCGGTCTTGCTCTGCTCGTCTGTATAAAGCATCAGCTCCGCCTTGTACTCGGTCTCGGCGCCCTTGATGTCTTTCTTTGAAACCATGTCGTCCAAGGGCGATGGCCGAGTGAAAAATCGGGAACGCGGCTCCGGTCAGCTTCTTCCATTCCTCAGCGCGAGGTGCCGGCGGGCTTGGTAACCGTTAGGCCCTTGGCGGCCAGAGTTGCCGCGTCATCGCAAGTCTGCTTGTCGGTGCTCATGCCGGTCTGATCCACTGACTTGGCGCAACGGCCGTTCTTGATGTAGACCGAGTAGAGAATGGCCTTCAGATTGTTGGGATCCATCTGCAGCAAGCGGCTGGCCGCGCTGAGCGTCTTGTCGGGGTCGCCCATGCCCTGGTAGGTATCCACCAGCATGCTAAGAACAGCCTGCTTGACCACGCTCTGGGGATAGGATTGCAGAAAGCCCTCGAGCTGTGAGGCTTTGGTATGGGGATCAGTCTGGGAGGTGGCCATCTGATAGGCATTGAACTCGGCTGGATCCTTGATCGTGATCGAAGCCTGTGCTCGCAGTCTGGGCGCGGTAACTAGGCAGATGCTCACCGATGCCAGCAATAATCGCAAAGACTATCTTCTTCATTCAGTGCTCCTGGAAATGCGTAATCGGAATTCAATATTCAAGCACGCGCTTGCGGAAAATTCAACCGTTCAATTAGCGGTTGAGAGCCCGGGCTCATGTAAACGATACCACGGCCATTCAATGCGGTGATAGTTGGATTATAGAAAGTCCAGCCCCCTGACAAGTAAGTTGTAAGGGAAGTAAAAAAACAGGGGTTAGGGATCAGGGAATAACCCAATTTCCAGCCTAGATTAGCTCAGATCCGGCCCGCATAGGAAAAACCTGTCGATGCACCACACGTATTCCCTATTCCCCGTACTTCTCACTGCAGCAGCCGCACCAGTTCGGCCTGTTCGGCCAGGAAGGCGTCGTGGCCATGGCGCTGGTCATCTCGCGGTAATCGGCCTGCACCCCGGCGGCGCGAATGGTCTCGGCAAACTCGCGCACCGCTTCGGGCGGAAACAGCCAATCCGAGCTGATGCCCACAAAGCTGAGCCTGGCGCGGATACGGCTGAAGGCCTCCTTCGCCGATGAGTAGCCCCGCAGCGGATCCCACGTATCCATCGTGCGCAGAATGGCCAGGTATGCATTGGCGTCGAAGCGTTCGATGAACCGGTTGCCCTGGTGGTCAAGGTAGCCGGCAATGTCGAACCGCCCGCCAATCAGCCCGCCGCCCTGGTCGTCCAATCCCCACGGATCCTCGCCGTTGCGGTTCGGGTTGCGCCCAAAGCGCTCGTCAAAGAGCCCCGCGGATTTGTAGCTGAGCATGGCGATCTGCCGCGCCAGCGCCAGTCCTCGCCGCGGCGGCCGCTGCGGCAGATAATGGCCGCCCTCCCACTCCGGGTCGTGCTGGATCGCCTGGCGCTGCAAGTGGTTCAGCGCCAGCCCCATGGCCGAAACCGGCGTCACGCCGATAATCAACCCCCGCTCCACGCGCTCTGGATAGAGAATCGACCAATCCAGCGCCTGCATTCCACCGATGGAACCGCCCAGCACCAGCCGCAGCTTCCTGATGCCCAGCGAGTCCAGCAGCCGCGCCTGCGCCCGCACATTGTCGCGAATTGAAACCAGCGGAAAATCGGAGCCGTAAATTTCGCCCGTCTCCGGATCCACCGCGCCGGGCCCCGTCGAGCCGTAACAGGAGCCCAGCATATTGATGCAGATGACGAAGTCGTGATCCAGCGATAAAACCGCGCCGGAGGCAAAGATCTCCGGCCACCACTCCCCCACCAGCGCGGAACCCGACAGCGCGTGACAAACCAGCACCGCGTTGTCTCGGGCCGCATTCAGCCGGCCATACACCGCATAGTGCAGCGTAACGCCGGCCAGCGTGCGCCCGCACTCCAGCAACAGGTGCTCGTCGAGCACAAAGTCGCCTTCGTAGGTGGGGACCGGAACTGGCGCTCGCACAGGCGTCGCGTCAGTCCCGGTTTTAGGTTCGGTCATCACAATCATTGTGCAACAAGACCCTCCTAAGCTGTCGCGCCCTTGAAGGCGTGGCCATTTGCAGCCTCAATCGCCTGGTCCAGATCGGCAACGAATATCGCGTATATCCTCGATCCCCACCGAGAGCCGAACCTGCTCCGGCGTAACCCCGGTCGAAGCCTGCTCCTCCACTGAAAGCTGCTGATGCGTGGTTGAAGCCGGATGAATCACCAGCGACTTCACGTCGCCAATGTTGGCCAGCAGTGAAAACAGCTTCAGCGTATTGATCAGCTTCTTTCCCGCCTCGTATCCGCCCTTGATTCCAAACGTAACCAGCGCTCCCCGCCCTGTGGGCAGATACTTCTGTGCCCGCTTGTAATAGGGGCTCGACTCCAGGCCCGGATAGTTCACCCAATCCACGCCGGGATGCTTCTGCAGATGCTGGGCCACGGCCAGTGCGTTCTCAGAGTGCCGCGCAAGCCGCAGGTGCAGCGTCTCAATCCCCTGCAGAATCAGAAACGCATTGAATGGCGAAAGCGCCGCGCCGGTGTCGCGCAATCCCTGCACCCGCGCCTTCAAAATAAACGCCAGCGGCCCGAAGGCTTCCGTATAGGAAAGTACCGTGGTATGAAGGGTCCGGCTCGACAAACTCCCTGAACCGCCCCGAGGCCGCCCAGTCAAACTTGCCCGCGTCCACAATCACGCCGCCGATGGAATTGCCGTGACCGCCCAGAAATTTTGTGGCCGAGTTCACCACGATATCCGCGCCCCACTCGATAGGCCGCACCAGCGCCGCCGAAGCCGAGGTGTTGTCGATAATCAGCGGCAGCTTGTGCTCGTGCGCAATGGCAGCCAACTGCTCAATATCCGCCACATCCAGCTTGGGATTGCCCAGCGTCTCGGTATAAATGGCCCGCGTCTTGTCGTTGATCAGCGCGCGCAGCCCTTTGAAGTCGTCCGCGTCGACAAACTTCACCTTGATGCCCAGCTTGGGAAACGTGTAGTGGAACAGGTTATAGGTGCCGCCATAAAGCGAAGTGGTGGAGATAATCTCCTCGCCCGCCGAGGCCAGCGTAGTCAGCGCCAGCGTCTCCGCCGCCTGGCCTGAGGCCGTGGCCAGCCCGGCCGCTCCGCCTTCGAGCGCCGCCACCCGCTTTTCAAATACGTCGGTGGTGGGGTTCATGATGCGCGTGTAGATGTTGCCGAACTCCTTCAGCCCAAAGAGCCGCCCCGCATGGTCGGCGTCCTGAAAAACATACGAAGTTGTCTGATAAATGGGCACGGCTCTCGCCCCGGTCGCGGGATCGGGCACCTGCCCGGCATGAACGGCAAGGGTGGCAAACTGCTGTTTCTTCTCTTCTGGCATATTCGGCTCCTTCAGGTTATTTTCGGTTGACGTATCGATGGATTGTGCGCGGCTTCAGGATAAATGGGACCGGCGGCGTTCCAAACGTAAAACGGCCCGAATCCCCACTGGACCCGGGCCGCCTGACTTCAAGATCGGTTGCGTTTATCGCATCAGCCTCTCAGGAATCAAACGGACGGGTCCGCACTCCATGCACATACACATGGCCATGACCGCGGTTCCGCAATTCCCTGAGTTCGACATAAAGGCAGTATCGACGGAAACAGTAGTGAATGTCAATACCCTCAGAAGGTTACGCGCCAAGAGCAAGCCGGAATCCAAAGTCCCTTAGTCCCTCAGCCCCTAGTCTTTCACTCCTCCGCCTTCCAGACAAATACCCCCGGCTGCGGGAGCCCCAAATGCGCCAGCACCCGGTAAACAAACTGCCGCGCCATCACCGTCGAATCGACGGCCTTCAAATAAAAAGCCGGAATCACGGGAAAGATCACCGCTCCGGCATCCGCGGCCAACGTCATATTGCGCAGATGAATGCGATTGAACGGCGTTTCCCGCACGCAAAGAATCAGCGGCCGCCGTTCCTTGAGCGTAACGTCCGCCGCGCGCGCCACCAGCGAATTCGCCAACCCGTTCGCAATCGCCGCCAGCGTCCCCATCGAGCAAGGCAACACGATCATTCCGTTGGAAGGGTGGCTCCCCGAGGCAATCGCCGCGCCAATATCCTCATCCGAGTGCTGCACCGTCTTCTTCGGCTTCGCACCCAGCAGCTTTTCCACCAGATCGTTCCGCCCCGCAACTCCCAGCTCCTCCGCCAAAACCCGCAGCGAATTCTCCGAAGCCACAAAGTGAACCCGCGCCACCCGCTCATCCGCCTCCAGCGCGCGCAGCATCTCCCGGCCAAAGACCGCCCCGGATGCTCCGGTGATTGCGATGGTGAGATTCATTGAGATCCTAGCTCCTGGACGATGGTTTCCTTACGCCAGGTTGCAGCGTGCGCGCCGTAGGCGCAATGTTTGTTAGCCCCGCGCTTCAGCGTGGGGAAAAGGAATTCCATTGGAATGTTGCGGAGTCCCGTAGGGACGGCGCCCACCCCATTACCCGAATACATACCGCTCGTCATACTCAATTCCGCAATTGTGCAACAATGCCACAAATTCCTCTTCAAAATTGCGCTTCCTGTGATGCTCCTCCTGGTTTTGAATATATTTCTGGACGACCGAAACCTGCGATGGGCTAACGCTGAACGCGCCGTACCCTTCCTGCCATGAAAATCCACGCCCCATCCACCTGGAGGAGCTTCCCTTGAGTTTCTGAACGGCCTGCGCGAGGGCATAATACGCCGGCAAGACAAAGAGCAAATGAATGTGATTCGCCGTCCCACCTGCGGCAATGAGCGAGAAACCCTCGCCGCTGGCAATGCCGCCCAGGTAGGCATAGAGTTCGGTTGTCCGGTCTGCGGGAATAAGGGCGCGGCGATCTTTCGTGCTGAATACACAATGGATGAAATTGCTCGCATACGTATGCGCCATCTAACACCGTCCCTACGGGACTCTCATTCTACAACCCGCTATCTTCACCCCACGTTGAAACGCGGGGCTAACAAACATTGCGCCTAACGGCGCGCCGGTATCGTGACTCCTCAATCCTGCAACTGAGCTCGTAAGATCGGGCCGCATTTTAGAGTCACCGGCTTCTTTGCGTTAGCCAGAAGATAAGTCCATACCAGATGGGTGCCGTCGTCAACACACAGGAGAACCACAAACCTGCCAGAAATAGTTTTCTCCCTCGCGCCCTGGCAAGTACTGCGTTGGTCCTGCTGCCCCTCACTTCAACGATCCAGCCAAACGAATAGCAGATATTGGCCATAATCCCGTATGTGACAGCACCAAATGCAAGAGCGAAGGGCTCGACCGCGTCTTCTCCTACCGGAATGACCTTGTCCATCAGCCACTCCATTCCGAGGATTGAAGCAATGCCAATTCCAAATAGAATGGCGTTATAGAATATCCGTCGAATCTCCCACCATCGGATAATTTCCCATGTAGTCATCGGTGGCCCCGTCATAATTGCAAATTACCTTTGCAGTCTGCTACGCCGTACGGTACGCGCCGTAGGCGCAATGTTTGTTAGCCCCGCGCTTCAGCGTGGGGAAGCTGTCCAGCAATTGGAAATCGAGTCCCGTAGGGACGACGCTATTGGAAAATACCAGTGCAACCTTACTCCCCCAGCACCCTCTTAAAAATCGCATCCACATTCCCCAACTGCCGCGCATAGTCAAACGTCCGCGCCAGCTTCTCCGGGCTAAGCAGCGCAGTAATCGCCGCATCCTTCGCAACCTCATCCCGAAACACCAAATCTTCTTTCCAAGCCCGCATGGCATGCGTCCTGCACCAGCCGGTAAGCGTCCTCGCGCAGCATTCCCGCCTCGGCCAAATCCAGCAGCAACTGCCCGCTGAAGATCAGCCCGCCCGTAGACTCAAGATTCTTTTTCATCCGCTCGGGATAAACCAGCAGCCGGTCGATCAGGTTCTCAGTCTTCGCCAGCAGATAATCCACCAGAATCGTCGAATCCGGAAAGATCACCCGCTCCACCGACGAATGCGAAATATCCCGCTCGTGCCACAGCGCAATATTCTCAAACGCCGCCTGCGCATTCCCGCGCAGCACCCTCGCCAGCCCGCTGATCTGTTCGCTGGTAATCGGATTCTTCTTATGCGGCATCGCCGACGAGCCCTTCTGACCCTCGCTGAAGTACTCCTGCGCCTCGCGCACCTCGGTCCGCTGCAGGTGCCGCACTTCGATCGCAATCTTGTCCAGCGTGCTGCCGATAATCGCCAGCGTCGAAATATAAGCCGCGTGCCGGTCTCTCTGGATCACCTGCGTAGCCACCGGCGCCGGCTTCAGTCCCAGCCGCTCGCAGATCCGCTCCTCGTGCTCCGGCTTCAGATGGCCAAACGTCCCCACCGCGCCCGAAAGCTTGCCGACGCGCATATCCTCAGCCGCCGCGTCAAATCGCGCTCAAATTCCGCTGCATCTCCGCATACCAGTTCAGCAGCTTGAGCCCGAAGGTCGTCGGCTCGGCATGAATCCCATGCGTGCGCCCAATCGTCGGCGTGTGCTTGAACTCCACCGCCCGCCGCTTGAGCACCGCCAGCAGCTCCACCAGCCCCGCGCGAATCAGCGCCGAAGCCTCTTCACCTGCAACGCCTGCGCCGTATCCACCACATCATTCGAGGTCAGCCCGTAGTGCAGCCAGCGCGACTCGCCGTCCAGGCCTTGATTTTTGAGCGACTCCGCCACAGCAGTCGTGAAGGCGATCACGTCGTGCTTCACCTCCGCCTCAATCTCCTGAATGCGCGCCACGGTAAATCCGGCCTTCGTAGCGATGGCCTCGGCCGCATCCGCGGGAATCACCCCATCCTCGGCCAGCACGGCGCTAGCCGCCGACTCCACCTGCAGCCAGCACCGGTATTTGCTCTCTTCCGTCCAGAGCCGGCCCATCGCCGGGCGGGTATAGCGTTCGATCATGGACAAACTCCCTCATCAAGGCCGCATGCCGCAGCCCGTTCCAACTTATTGATTGTACGAGGAAATAATGGCTCCCGGAGGGAGCCAATGAAAATAGTCCCGGGTGCCTCGGGGTCCCGGCGATTAGGTCTTCGTCGCTGGGGTGAGGATGAAAGCCCGGGGAGAAGAGTAGCACAGAATACCCACAGCCGTCCTGTCAGGACGGCGTGATTCATCCCCAGCATGCCCCTGATCGAAAACTAATCCCGTGAACAGACCAAACCATCCCAATACGGTTTGCATAATATATGCCCGCGGAAGCGCACAATCATCTCATAGCTTCTTCTCTTACCGGTGGGAAAAAATGAAGCGCACGTAAGTCCTTTGTTGTCTGGAATTTGGAATCTAAATTACTTAGAACAAAGGAGTTGCAGTAGAACCCTCGCTCAATCCCCCCGAAAACAGGGAATTTTCCGCAAAGATACCGGGTGGGATGCCCCCCCTCTCAGCCGCGAGAAATCCCCAGACGCTCGTGAAGCTCATCCAAAAGCAGCCCGCGCCCCGGCTTATAAGGCTGGAACCACTCGCCGTCGATCACCAATTGCGGAATAGCCCGCTTGCCCACCTGGCGCACCACCTCAGCCGCGCGTCGGGATCGGTATCCACGTTGATCTCAGTGAACACAATGCCATGAGAATCGAGAAATTTCCTTGCCGCCCGGCAATCCCCGCACCACGCAGCCGAATACATCTTCACCTTCATTCAGGTATTTTACTGCGCTCCCGCTGGTACCATCAGTGACGTGACCGCCGATGAAATCAAAGGCCTGCTCAATCTGGAACCGCACCCGGCTGAGGGAGGCTTCTACCGCCGCACTTATGTCTCCGCCTCCACGGTCAAGCTGCCCCGCGGCCCACGTCCCACAGGCACCGCGATCTATTATCTTCTGGAACCGGAAACCTTCTCCGAGATGCACGTCCTCTTGTCCGACGAGATATTCCACTTCTATCTAGGCGACCCGGTAGAGATGCTCCAGCTCCACCCCGACGGCAGTTCCGCTGTCCTAACTCTTGGGACAGATTTAATCGCTGGTCAGCAAGTCCAGCTAGCAGTCCCCGCCGGCATCTGGCAAGGTTCACGCTTGATCGAAGGCGGCCGGGTAGCCCTGCTAGGCTGTACCGTAACGCCCGGTTTCGACTTTGCCGATTACCGCCGCGCAACTTATGCCGAGTTAGCCGCAAAATGGCCGGAGCAAGCCGAGCGCATCAGAGCACTGACCCGCTAAAAAGGTGCTCAATGCAGCAACAGCCTTCAGCGCGAGGCCAGAAATGCTCCTCCGAGCAGGCACGCAACCGCACGGCAGCGCCTTCCGGAGTAATATCCCGCTGCGGCATGCCCAGCATCTCAAAACCAACCATAAACTTCCTCACCGTAGCCGAGCGCAGCAGCGGCGGATAAAAGTGCGCGTGGAAATGCCACTCCGGATGCGCTGCCCCGTCGGTCGGCGATTGATGGAAGCCCATCGTATAAGGAAAGCTGGTCTCGAATAAATTGTCGTACCGCGTAGTCAGCCGCTTCAGCGCATCGGCCAGCCCGTCCCGCTCCTCGCTCGTGAACTCCGGCAGCGCCCCCAAGTGACGCCTCGAGAGCAGCAGCACCTCGAACGGCCACACCGCCCACCAGGGAACCAGAGCCGTGAAGTGCTCATTCTCAAAAACGATGCGCCCCTGTTCCGCCGCCACGCCCCGCTCGGCCTCAAGGTAATCGCACAGCAGGCAACGATCCGTGCGGGCCATATGGTCAAGCTGGGCCTCGGTCTCTATGCGCCGGCTCGTCGGGCACAAAGCCAGTGGACCAGATCTGGCAGTGCGGGTGAGGATTGCTGGCGCCCATCATGGCCCCGCGATTCTCAAAGATCTGCACGTACTCGATCCACTCCCTTCCGCCAATCTCAAGGAACTCCCGCGTCCAGGCATCCACCACCGCGCGAATCTCCTTGCGGGTCATGCGGGCCAGGGTCAAGCTGTGGTCGGGATGAAAGCAAACCACCTTGCACAGCCCGCGCGCAGGCGTTCGGCCTTGAGCAGCGGCGAAGCCGGCGCCTCTGCCAGCGCAGGCTCGTCCGGCAGCAGCGCCGCATAATCGTTGACAAACGAAAAAATCCCCTTGTACGCCGGGTTCACCGCCCCACCCGCGCGCTGATTCCCAGGGCACAAATAACACTTGGGATCGTAAGTGACCGCCGAGGGCGCCGCCTTCTGTCCCACTTCCCCCTGCCAGGGGCGATCGGTGCGATGCGGCGAAACCAGTACCCACGCCTGCCGCAGAGGATTCCACCGCCGATGCACAAACTGCCAATTGCCTTCCATGCTTGCTCCCCAAGCTATTCTAATTTGGCAGTATTCGCATGAATGTGCCCGCCCTCACTCCACCGGCGATTTGGAACCCAAGGTGAGGATAGTTCTACCATAGACGCTGCAACCCGCAACCGGCAGTAAATAACCAAAGCCAGGCGCCAGGAATCGTTGACCATGCTTTCCGCAGACGAAATCACCAATCTGCACGACCAGCGAACCCGCGCCTGGCACCACGAGCCGGCTGATCCGGCCGAAACCGCATCCGCGCAAACCCTGGCCCACAATCAATCCCTCAAACCACAGCCGACTGGCTCAACCTGGTCGCCCGCCAGCACCGCGCCAACTTCGACCTCTGGCACATTGAAGACGAAGCCCGCGCTCCCGGCGCAACCGACGCGGAACTGGCCGAAGTAAAGCGCCGCGTCGACCGCACCAACCAGCTCCGCAACGACCTGGCCGAGGAACTTGACCGCACGCTGCTTGCCTCGCTCGAATCCCAACGCCTGCCCAACCCCGCTGCCCCGCTCAACTCCGAGTCGCCGGGCATGATCATTGACCGGCTCTCCATCCTCGCGCTCAAGATCTACCACACCCGCGAAGAAGCCGAGCGCCCCGATGCGCCTCCCGGCCACGCCGAACGCAACCGCGAACGCCTCGCAATCCTTGAACAGCAGCGCGCCGACCTGGCCGCCTGCCTTGACCAACTCTGGCGGGAGACGCTCCAGGGCGCCCGTCGCTTCAAAATTTACCGCCAGTTGAAGATGTACAACGACCCCATCGCTCAACCCTGCCATCTACCGCAAACTCCCCCGGCAAAATGGCCGGTAACCCCTGCCTTTACGCCTGCCCATTGACGGAACGAGGGGTTCTGCGTATAAAGAGGGCCTAGCAGCGTTATTTAATGAGACGCAGGATTCAGACCGGCGGCAATGCGGCTCAACCCGGCGTCCCGGCAAGTGCGCTTCTGGAAAACCAATGAAGCAAGAGGTTCGACCGTTGCTCTCACGCCGCAAAAAATCAGCTCCTCCGCGCTGTCGTACCCAGCAGCCACTCCACCACGGGCACGGGACCCGCTTTCCAGCATTACCAGTCCGCCGTGCAACTGCTGCAGCAGGGAAAGTACGAGAAAGCTCTGGCCGCCTTTGAAAAAATGCTCCCCACCGCGCCGGCCGAGCTCGTGGAACGCTGCAAAATGTATATGAATACCTGCCAGCGGCAATTGGAGAAGAACAAACTCGCCTTCCTCACCCCCGAGGAGCACTACGACTACGCCGTCTCCATGCTGAATACCGGCTACTACGAGGAAGCCCGCGAGCAGTTCAACAGCATCCTGGCCACCTACCCCAACTCCGACTATGCCTTCTACGGCCTCGCCCTGCTCGACTCCATCACCGGCCGCACCCAGGACTGCCTCGGCAATCTCGCCCGCGCCATCGAGCTGAACCCCAAAAACCGCCTCCAGGCCCGCGCCGACAACGACTTCCAGAGCATGGTCGACGATCCCCGCTTTACTGAGCTCCTCTATCCCGAAGTCCCCTAGCGCGGATTGCTCATTCATATTCTAATCACGAATTCATCTGAATGAACCATCTGTCATCGCCGACGACCGACGAGGGAGTCGAGGGACCTGCATTTCCATGCCCTCATACCCCGGTACCTCTGTGGACACCACCCCGAACACACCGATTTTCCTTCCCCGCCCCCTCCGCATTGACGTAAAGTGAAGCTGCGCAAGCTAAATCTGCGCCACCAATCAGGAGGTTTCATGCGCAAGACCCGAATTTCGCATCACCATTGGCTGTTGCCTCTTCGCTGTAGCCGTCCTCGACCTGGGCGCAGTCCACCAGAAAGCCCGGCCTGTGGGAGATGACCAGCACCATGACCTGGCAGCAATCCCCCATGCCCCCGGGAATGCAGGCGCCTCCCGGCTCACCCTTTGGCGGCGGCCCGCACACCACGCAGGTCTGCCTCACCCAGGCCATGATCGACAAGTACGGCGCGCCCGTGCCCAGACCTCGCAACGGCGACTGCCAGATCGCCAACGTAGTGATGAAACCCACCAGCATGACCGCCGACTGGATTTGCAGCGGCAGAATGTCCGGCAAAGGATCGCTGGAATCGTCGTGGACCAACCCCGATCACGCCATCGGAAAAGTGCACTTTGTGGGAACCATGCAGGCCGGCCCCAACGCCAGGCCCATCGAGTACACAATCAATTCCTCGTCAGTCTACAAAGGCCCCGACTGCGGCAGCGTGCAGCCCGCGCCCATGCCCAAATAAGTAGCGCAGTTCCCCGCACGCGCGGTACCAGGGCGAGTAGTATTGTGTGCTCGAATGACCCAGTCGCTTGTGGGAAGCATTCGGGGCCGCACCCATTCATGGGCCGGTCCCCGCCAGGAGGCTACAAAATGACGGAACAGAAAAGTTTAAATTACCGCAGCCCAGGGCCAGGATTGGCCGGCGTTGTTTACCTGCTTTACTTTCTCACCTCAATACTCGCCCAGTTCCTCACCGTCCGCAAGTTCGTCGACTTATGGCAACGGAATCAAACCTCATCGCCACCGGATTCTATTGCCTTTTGACGCTGCTCTTTTATTGCCTGTTTAAGCCGGTAAACCGCATTCTCTCGTTCATCGCGGCGTTCTTCAGCCTCGTCGGTTGCGTCCTGATGACTCTCAACCTCACTCATCCGGCAGTCCACACCGTCAATCCCCTGTTCTTCTTCGGTCCCTATTGCCTGCTCATCGGCTACCTGATCTTCCGCTCCACCTTCCTCCCGCATATTCTTGGCGTGCTCATGGCCTTAGCCGGCCTGGGCTGGCTGGTCTTTCTCCTCCCCAACCTGCCAAACTTTCTATCCCTCCTCATCGATGCCATTGGCATCTGCGCGGAAGCATCCCTGATGCTCTGGCTCATCGTGAGAGGCGTAAACATCGAACACTGGAAGCAGCAAGCCGGCGTAGCGGAGAAGTTCGATTGATCCTGCGGGTTCCACATCTGCCAATAGACAGATCTCCGTCAACGCATATTAGTTGACCCTCACCCCTCCACGTCCGCTTCAACTGCCCGCAAGCCGCAAAAATATCCCGCCCTCGCGGCCGCCGCAGATAAGTCGGAATCCCCTCGCCCGCCAGCGCACTCCGAAAGCCTCCACCGCCTCAGGCTTCGGCATCGTGTACTCAATCCCAGGCCCCGGATTCCATGCAATCAGATTCACCTTCACCGGCAATCCCGTCCGCCGCGCCAGCCGCGCAACCTCATGCGCGTGCTCCAGCCGGTCGGTCACCCCGCCCAGCAGCACATATTCAAACGTGATCCGCTCGCGAGGCCGCAACTGAACCTTCCGCACCGCATCCATCACCGCCTCAATCGGCCACTTTTTATTCACCGGCATAATCTCGCTGCGAATCCGGTCGTTAGGCGCGTTCAGGCTGATGGCCAGTTTGGGCCGCACCTCCGCCGGCTCAGCGGCAAACCGCTCGATCCCCGGCACAATTCCCGAAGTGGAAACCGTCATGCGCCGCGGGCTCAGGCCCACCTCTTCCACCAGCAGCCGCACCGCCCCCATGAAATTGTCGTAATTCAGAAACGGCTCGCCCATCCCCATAAAGACCAGGTTCACGCGATCACGGCCCACCTCCACGCCCTGCCGGTCAAAAACCGAGACCACCTGCCCGGCAATCTCGCCCGCCGTCAGGTTGCGCTGCAATCCGAGTTTGGCCGTCAGGCAGAATTGGCAATTGACGGCGCACCCCACCTGGCTGGAGACGCAAATCGTAGCCCGCTCCCAGCGCTTCCCGTTCCCCGCCTTCCTCTTTCCCTCATCCGCCTCGCTCCCATCGCCCGCTTCGCCCCCATCGCCCTCCGGCATCCAGACGGTTTCCACGGTCTGCCCATCCCCGCCCCAGCACTCAACCAGGTACCGCTCCGTCCCATCCACCGACTCAAAGGCCTGCGCAATCCGCGGCCGTGCCCACCTCCCAGCCCTCGGCAACCAATCCGCTGCCGCAGCGGCTTGGGCAGCGTAGTAATCGCCTCCAGCCTGCAATCCGCGCTGACGATAAAGCGCCTCGGCCAATTGCCCGCCGCGCCAGGCCGGCTCGCCCGCCTCCACCATCCGCGCCGCCAGCGCCTTCAAATCCAGTCCAAAGAGCGGCTTCCGGCTCTCGACCGCCGGCTCTGCGGCATCCAACTGAACGAGTTGTTTTGATTTCCCGGTCACGGCTTGGCTCAGAATAGAGTATTTCCCGCGCGCGTGCAGACAGTTCAATCTCCCCGCCTCACTTCACCCGTCCGCATGTAGCGTTTATCGGACTGATGAGGACTGCATATGGAATGTCCGCGCAAACGCGCCGGAAGCGGTCACCGCGGCGACTTGGTTAGTCGCGCGGTCGCCGCGGCGGACGGGGGGAAATGGATTCTACAAGTTCGTTAGAGAGTCCCGTAGGGACTACGCAAGGACATTATGGATGCCAGGAACCGATAAATACCGCGCGATTATCCCTCTTCCGCCTCGCGCAGCTTGGCAATCACGGTAAAGTCTTCGAGCGTCGTCAGTATCGCCCTTGATCTCCCCATGCGTAGCCAGTTCCCTGCAGCAGCCGCCGCATGATCTTGCCGGAGCGCGTCTTGGGCAGCGCCTCGGTAAAGCGGATATCGTCCGGCCGCGCCAGCGAGCCGATCTCCTTCGCGACCCACTTCCGCAGCTCGTCCTTCAGCTCCTCGCTGGGATAGTTGCCGCTTTCCAGCGATACAAATGCTGAAATCGCCTGCCCCTTCAGTTCGTCCGGACGGCCCACCACGGCGGCCTCGGCCACCTTGGGATGCGCCACCAGCGCCGACTCCACTTCCATCGTTCCCAGCCGGTGGCCGCTCACGTTGATCACGTCGTCCACGCGGCCCATCAGCCAGAAGTACCCATCCGCGTCCTGGCGCGCGCCGTCGCCGGTAAAGTAGCTGCCCTCCACGTCGCTCCAATAAGTCTTTTTGTAGCGCTCCGGATCGCCATAAATCGTGCGCGCCATCGACGGCCAGGGCTTGCGAACCACCAGCAGTCCGCCGCTTCCCGCCGGCACCGGCTCGCCCTGCTTGTTCACCACCTCCGGCTGAATGCCGAAAAACGGCCGCGTAGCCGAACCCGGCTTGGTGGGCACCGCGCCCGGAATCGGCGCAATCAAAATCGCGCCCGTCTCCGTCTGCCACCAGGTATCCACAATCGGGCAGCGGTTGTGCCCAATCTTCTCCCGGTACCACATCCACGCCTCGGGATTGATCGGCTCGCCCACCGTCCCCAGCAGCCGCAGCGAGTCCAGCTTGTACTTTTCCACGTGCTGGTCGCCCCACTTGATAAACGCCCGAATCGCCGTGGGCGCGGTATAGAAGATCGTCACCTTGTGGTCGTCGACGATCTTCCAGAATCGTGAAAAATCCGGCCAGTTCGGCGCGCCTTCATACATCAGCACGGTGGCCCCGTTCTGCATCGGCCCATAAACCACATACGAGTGCCCGGTCACCCAGCCGATATCGGCCGTGCACCAGTAAACGTCCTCGTCCCTCAAATCGAAAACGTACTTCGTCGTCAGGTAGGTCTGCACCGCGTAGCCGCCGGTGGTGTGCACCAGCCCCTTTGGCTTTCCCGTCGTCCCCGAGGTGTAAAGAATGTAGAGCGGATCTTCCGAATCCAGCTCCTCGGCCGGGCATTCCGGCGCCGCCTTGGCCATCAGGTCGTGCCACCAGTGGTCGCGGCCCTCCACCATGGTCACCGGCGAGCCGGTGCGCCGGTAGAACCACCACGTGCTTCACCGTGTGGCAGGCGTTCATGGCCTCGTCCACCGTCCGCTTGAGCTGAATCTCGTTGCCCCGCCGGTAGCTCGAGTCCTGGGTGAGAATCGCCACGCACTCCGAGTCGTTCACCCGGTCGGCGATGGCGTTGGCGGCAAATCCGCCAAAGATCACCGAGTGAACCGCCCCGATGCGCGCGCAGGCCAGCAGCGCAATCGCCAGCTCCGGCGTCATGCCCATGTAAACCGCCACGCGGTCGCCCTTTTTGATCCCCAGCCCCTTCAGCGCATTGGCGAACTTCTGCACCTCCACGTGCAGTTCCGCATAGGTCAGCCGGCGAATCTCGCCCGGCTCGCCCTCCCAGATGATCGCGGTCTTGTCCCGTCGAGCCCCCAGCGCATGGCGATCCACGCAGTTGTAGCTGAGGTTCATCTTGCCGCCCACAAACCACTTGGCCCAGGGCAGATTCCACTCCAGCACCTTGTCCCAGGGCTTGAACCAGTGCAGCTCCTTCGCCGCCCCGGCCCAGAAGCTCTCCGGATCTTCGATGGACTGCTTATACAGCGCCTCGTACTCGTCGAGACTCTTGATGTAGGCCTTCGCGCTGAACTCCGGCGGCGGCGGAAAAACGCGGTTCTCGCGCAGCGTCGAGTCAATATCCTGATTGGGCAGCGGCGGGAACGGGCAAGGAAGACATGCAGGGCGTCCTTTGGGAAAGATCGATCAAGAAGGCTCGCGTCGGGCAAAGGGGAATTGCGCTTCCCGCGCGAGAGACCTCGTGCTAGTCACTTTATCGAGACAGACGCACATCCGGCAAGTGCCCGGAGATGCACCGGACAAAATCGGCTCCTTCAAGATTCCAGCCGGCGTTGAAGTCAGGCTGCCAACCGTCCGCTACACAGCCTTCTTCTGAGCATTGACATAATCGCGCAGCGCCGCATTGATGCGGCTTTGATAGCGCCGTCCGGTCCCGCGGAAAAACTCGATCACATCGGCATCCAGCCGCAGCGTGATCTGCCGCTTGTTCTCCGCGGGGATCAATTCGGAGACCCGCCGCCAGCCTGTGCGCGGCAGGGGAGGGATGTCGCTGTAGTCGATATCCTCGTCGCGCAGATCGCGCAATGCCTGCATCTCCGCTTCCGTCATCGTGGGCGGATTTGATGGGTCAAAACGAAAATAGACGGTCTTAGTAGATTCCATAGTCATTTCGGTCTGCCTTTCGGGCGGAGATGAGCCGGATATTCGATCCGCGAAGCGTGTAAACAACGACTAAAACCAACGTCGTCTACCCGCCCAAGAACAATCCAGCGTTCTTCGCCGTACTCCTCACGGGTATCGAGCCGCTCCTGCCGATGACGGGTCTAGAAAAACCCTGGTGGCGTAAGGAAACGAAATCCCATGCTTGCGATGATTCGAAGCTGGCCTTCGCCAAGTCCCACTCGAACTCCACAGTAAAATAATACCACAAATATATTTATCAGTGTAGCTACATCTCTCATCAGGAATAATTTCTTCGACTTCAATACCCGCTAAGCGTCGACTAATGCCATTTCGACTGGAGTTGAGCCGTCTTATCGACGACACCTTCAGCTTTCCATTTGGCATCCCAGATGTCATTACGGAGCAGAAAGCGGTGACCGTTGACGTGATTATCGGGCCTGGCCAATTTCAGCACAACCTTGTACGGAATGAGGGCCGCTTTATAAACACTGTAATCCTCGTTGAACAACACTCCCGCGAGAAAATCGAAATGCGTTGCCTCTTTAAGGCCTCTAATAGCTGACAACTGGCGAGCGTTGGGGTTATCACGAATGATTCGACGGGCTTTAATCTGGTAGTGTAATCCGTTCGTCTTCCCTATGGCGTCGAATCCGACTTGTGAGTTGCGCACTCGTTCCCATTTGCACGCTGTGCAGAAGAGGTGTTCCGCTATATCTCCGATCAGATTGTTCGCAGTGCGTAGGATATTTCGTCTGTGAAGTTCTACCTCAAGTTCTACCTCAAGTTTCGCGTGCCTCTTCAGCAATTCCCAGTCTGATAGTTTCGAAAGATTCATCTTGCGATTCTCCTGAAAGCTCAGGCGTACCGCTTCTGGTGCCAGATCCAAGCCGTGCGAATGATCTCGTCCAGTTGGGTATACTTCGGCTTCCAGCCCAGTTCGCGGATTGCCTTCTCTGAGCTGGCAACCAGCACGGCGGGGTCGCCGGCGCGCCGGGGGCAAACTTCGGCCGGAATCGGATGGCCGGTTACGCGGCGCGCTGATTCAATGACCTCGCGGACGCTGAATCCCTTTGCCGTTGCCTAAATTGAAGATCAGCCGGTCCTGCGTCTCCAGCGCATTGAGCGCCAGCAGATGCGCATCGGCCAGGTCGGAGACGTGAATGTAGTCGCGGATGCAGGTTCCGTCCGGCGTCGGGTAGTCCTCGCCGTAGATGCGGATCGACTTGCGGCGGCCCAGGGCCACGTCGAGAACCAAAGGAATCAAGTGGGTCTCCGGCTCGTGCGCCTCGCCGCGCGTCACGCCCTCTCCGGCCTTCCGCCGCTCCGGCCACATTAAAATATCGCAACGAGGCGTAGCGCAGCCCGTGAATGCGGTTCAGCCAGCCCAGCATATGCTCCACCAGCAGCTTCGATTCGCCATAGGCATTGGTCGGCAAAAGCCGCGCATCCTCTTGAATCGGAATGGATTCCGGCTCTCCGTAAACAGCCGCTGTGGAAGAGAAGACCAGCCGGCGCGGACCATGGGCCAGCATCGCCTCCAGCAGCGAAAGCGTGCGACGCCGTATTGTTGCGGAAGTAGATTTCAGGCCGCTCCATCGACTCGCCGGCCTCAATCAGGGCGGCAAAGTGGAGCACCCCATCGAAAGGTTGACCCTGGTATTTAGCTGATACGAAAAGATTTTCGAGAGCCTCGCGGTCCGCGATCTCTCCCTCTACAAACTCCACTCCCGCCGGCAGCAACTCGCGGCGGCTGTGGCTCAAGTTGTCGAATACCACCGCCTGGTGTCCCTTTTTGGGCAAGCAGTCCCGCAACTGTACCGCCTATGTACCCAGCACCCCCGGTTACCAATATCTTCACAAAAAAACTGTCCTTCCAGAACGCTTTCGTTTACCTTAAGTCTATTACAGTGAGGCAGGCAGGGATGGCTTGAAGACTACCGCCTTCAGATCGCCGTAGAGGCGGATTGCCGCTATAATTGCAATAATTCGCTGTCTGCCGCATGAATATTGGCAGGGCATAAGACGTTCCTGACCAAAAAGAGGGATTGCGAAGTTTTCGCCCAATGCTTGGATGTATGTTGAGGGGACAGAATGATGGGGGGTCTGTGCGGTCGACAATCCGTCGCACGCGGAACAGGTCAAAACAGAACATCGACGCGATTGCTCCGGTTAATCCTGGTCAAGTACGCATTAGTTGAAGACGGATTTCTCCTTTTCCCCTTGAATTTTACGCATGGGTAATTTCAATCTGGCCATGGCGGCCGGCTGTCGCAATTCGTTGCCGCATATCCTGCCCGCATTGGAATAAACGACGCAGCGACGTTGCAACGGATGTAAACGAGGACTGTAAAAATGGAAGCGACTTACACCCCAGGTAGAACCAACTTCGGTTTGCTCCCCGAGCCTGAGAAGAGTCCCGGTTCGTTTATCACCAGTTCGGTCATCAACGGCCTGATTCTGGCATTGCTCATCTACGTCGGAGCATCGGCCAAGAAAATCATCGATCGAACACAAATATGAGACAGACGGAGCTGATTATCCCCGCCAAACTCCGCCTCCGGAGAAAGTCAAGCTGCCCGATCCGCCCAAGATCAAGCCGCTCGATCTGCCTGACGTCAAGTTCCAGGCTCCCCTGATCCATATGCCCAAACCGGAGCCCAAGCCGGAAGTAAAGCCCATCGCGATGGAAGCCAAGGTCAACCTTCCTGCCATCCAGGCCAAGCAGCAGGTAGTGACCCTGGCGCCGCAACCCAAGGCCGCCCTGACCGCGGCCATGCCGGCGCAGGATAACAGCCGCAAGCCCTCCACCAGGCCGGTGCATTTTGGCCAGACCTTCGGCGTCACTCCCAATCCCAACGCCACCCGTCCGGCCACCATCGCGGCTATCGGCAACGAATACGGCAATATGCGTGGTCCGGCCATCGCGCCGCATGGAGTGCCCGGCTCGACGGGCATCGGCAATGGACTCAAATTCGGCTCCAACTCCGGAGTGGTGGGCAAAGTGGCCTCCGCCGGCATTCCCGGCGCCACCGGTAAGGCGGGAACGGGCAATTACTCGGGCAGCAGGTCGCTACGACCGGCATTCCCACCGTCGCCAAGGCTGCAGTCGTCCAGCAGGTGGTTGACAGACCGGCCTCCACCAGCCTGGAAGTCATCTCGAAACCGCCTGTGCAATACACGGCTGAAGCCAGACAGTTAAAATCCAGGGCGATGTCGTCCTGCGCGTTACCGTCACCGCCTCCGGCCAGGTCATAGTGCAAGGCGTGGTGCACGGACTGGGCCATGGCCTCGATGAAGAGGCTCGCCGGGTGGCGCAGCAGATGCGCTTCCGTCCCGCCACCCGCAACGGCCAGGCGGTAGACACCACCACCACCATCACCATCACATTCCAGTTGGCGTAAGATGGCTACACTACATATTGGACCAATGGCTACTCAGCCGCGCGATGCAGAATCGGCGCCGGCGGCTAGTGAACGAGCTGGAAAACTCACGCTAGGAGCTTGACATGATGTTTCGGAAGATCTCCCTCACCTTCCTGATCCTTATCCTTGGTGCGGCCTGCGCAGACGCAAAGACTAAGGAACCTAAGTACGGCCAAGCGCGCCAACTCACCGCCGAACAGGCCGCATTGGTGCAAAAAGCCGTCGCTCGCGAAAAGGTTCTGATCAAGGCCATTAAGCAGCGCACGCCCCTGGTGGAGACCTACATCCAGAACACCAAGCCGGACATCAAGCTCTATGAGGTGCCGATCTCAGACATGTACGTGCTGAGCCGCGTCGACTTCGGCAAGGCCTTTGTCGACAAGCCCTACCAGACCAGGCGCCTGCTGAATCCAAATCCGGCAAGCATAAATTCTTTTCCGGTTCGCTTGCGTCCATGACCGGGCTCAGCAAGGCGCTGGGGCTGGAGAGGTTTACCTACCAACCCAACGGCTTCATGCAGATGATGTTTCTCGACCCCACGGGCTTCGACACACAACACTATGTCTTCAGCTTTGTGCGGCCGGAGTTTCTCGGATCGGTGCGCACCTGGGTTTACGATGTGCATCCCAAGGTTCCCGGCATGGGCCGCTTCTATGGCCGCATCTGGGTCGAAGATGAGGATGGCAATGTCGTCCGCTTCAACGGCACATACACCGGGCCCACCAACGAGGATTCCTCTAAGTATTACTTCCACTTCGACAGTTGGCGGATGAACGTGCAGCCGGGACTCTGGCTGCCGGTAGCCGTCTACGTGGAGGAGACGACGCGCGTGGAAGGCAAATCGATCGGACTGAAGGCGCAGACTCACTTCTGGGGCTACTCCCTCAAGCTGCCCTCGCGAGAGAGCGAGAACGTCAGCGTGAAGGTGGAAGATGCCGTCGACAAGAGCGACGACTCGCAGGACGTAGGCCCGTTGCAGGCTTCGCGCATGTGGGTTACCCAGGCTGAAAACAACGTGATCGACCGCCTGGTGGAAGCCGGCCTGGTGGCGCCGCTGAATCAGGGCGGATACGAGAACAAGGTCCTCGATCAGATCGTCATTAACCTGGTCGTTCCCAACAATCTGGCCTTTACCGACCAGTTGCATACCCGCGTCCTGCTCACAGACACCATCGAGGCCACCACGGTCGGCAACACCATCCTCATCAGCAAGGGGCTCATCGATACCCTGCCCAACGAGGTATCGATCGCCTCGGTGGTGGCCATGGAACTGGCCCACATCGCCATGGGCCACCATATCGACACCCGCTACGCCTTCAACGACCGCCTGTTATTCCCCGACGAGTCTACCTTCACGCGCATCGATATGTACCACTCCGACCACGACAACGCGGAGGCCGCCAAGAAGGCCATGGAGTACCTTGAGAACTCCATGTACAAGGACCAATTGCCCACCGCGGGCCTTTACTATGCCCAGTTGGTCGAGCGCAGCAAGGCGCTGAAGGGACTCACCACTCCCAAGCTGGGCGATTCGCTGCTCAAGCCCGACGGAACCGCCTGGATGTCAAATCTTGAGAAGATGGCGCCCAAGTTGAACTGGGACGACCTCACCCAGTCTCCCGCTCTGCCGCTGGGCAGCTGGCTGAAGACCGATCCCTGGGACGACAAAGTGCATATGCTGAACGCCAAACGGTATGCGCCCATGAACCCCCGCGATAAGATGCCGTTCGAGGTAACGCCGATCTTCTACAAGCTGCAGCGGTATGACGTAACCCGTCTTGAAGCGCCGACAGCTGCCGCCGCAGCCGCACCAGCACCAGCAACTGCCGCGCCGGCTGGCGATGCGACCACTACCCAGCAGCAACCGCCGGTTTCGGCGCCCAACCCACAGTAGTATGTAGTCATTGAACACGTGATCGCTGTATGTAGTTCCCCGGACAGGACGTGCTTTGTGCTGAACTACTTTTTGCGCATCAGAAATTCAATCGTTCCTCTGCTCTCCATCGCCTTAGCCGCCGGAGCCCTATCCGCCCGCGCGCAAGTGGCCCCATCGGCCACCAAAAGCCCGTTTTCCCTCACCGTCGGAGGGATGGCCTCTGCCTTTCAGCCCGACTATGACGCTGAATATAGTGGGAGCGTCGCAGAAGCCAGCCCCTATCGCCTCTACGGCTTCGGCACCTATGTGGATGTGAAGTTCTCCCGCTGGGTTCAGATTGAAGGCGAGGCCCGCTGGTTGCGCTTCAATCAGTTCGATCAAATCTACCAGGACAACTATCTGATCGGTCCTCGGATTCCCATCCACCACTACAACTATCACTTCCTTCATGCAACTCCCTATGCCAAGGCGCTGATCGGATTGGCGCACATGGGCCTCGGGAACTACTACAACGCACAAGATGAGCTCTTCGAAAACGCCGGTTCACACTATTTCACAGACCTTGCCTTCGGCGGCGGCGTGGACCTCAAACTAACCAGGAGATTCACCATCCGGGCCTTTGACTTCGAGTACCAGGATTATCTCAAGGCCTTCGAGGCCTCTGGGCATACCCAAAATATCTATCCGTATGGCGCCAGCGTAGGCGTCGGCTACAAACTCTTCTAGCGCATTCTCTCGTGGTTCGCTCCACGGCATACCAAATTGAAAGGGCCGCTCCCATTGAGCGGCCCTTTCAATTTGGTTGCTTCACCTAAACCACGCTATGCCGGCGAAGGCGAACCCTCAGGGTAGTTTGGCCCGCCGCGAGCTTCCGGCTTGAGCACCTGCTGTGTGCCGCTGCCCGTGTCGCTGGGCGATGCCAAAATCGAGCGCAGCGGCGGCAGTTCCTGCCCCTCGATCAGCATCCTCACTTCTTCCGCGTCGATGGTCTCGCGCTCCAGCAGAGCCGAGGCAATGCGGTGCATCGCGTCGGCATGCGTCTCAACGATCGAATGAGCCGATTGGTAGGCCTCGTCGATCAGCCGGCGAACCTCAAGGTCGATCTGCCGCGCCGTCTCCTCGCTGAAGTCGCGATGCTGCGCGATCTCGCGGCCCAGGAAGATCTGCTCTTCCTTTTTGCCGAAGGTCAGCGGACCCAGGCGGCTCATGCCATATTCGCAAACCATGCGCCGCGCCAGGTCGGTAGCGCTTTCAATATCGCTGCCCGCGCCGGTGGACATCTGGCTGAGGAAGATCTCCTCCGCCACGCGTCCGCCATAGGCAATGGCCAGATTCGCTTCCAGATATTCCCGCGTGTAATTGTGCCGGTCTCCGGGCAGGAAGATGGTCACGCCCAGGGCCATGCCGCGAGGAATGATGGTCACCTTGTGAATCGGGTCGGAGTGCTCGTGCAGGAACGAAACCAGCGCGTGGCCCGCCTCGTGATAGGCTGTCACCCGCTTCTCTTCCTCGGTCAGCAGCATTGACTTGCGCTCGGCGCCCATCAGCACCTTGTCCTTGGCCAGCTCGAAGTCGAACATCGTCACCTGCTTGCGGTTCACGCGAGCCGCATTCAGCGCCGCTTCGTTGACCATATTGGCCAGGTCGGCTCCGCTGAAGCCCGGCGTTCCGCGAGCCAGCACATTCAGGTTGGTGTCGTCGGAGACTGGAACCTTCTTCACATGCACGTGCAGAATCTCTTCGCGGCCGCGCACGTCCGGCAGTCCCACCACCACGCGGCGGTCGAAGCGTCCCGGACGGAGCAACGCCGGATCCAGCACGTCCGGTCGATTCGTCGCTGCCACCAGGATCACGCCGTCGTTCGATTCAAAGCCGTCCATCTCCACCAGCAACTGGTTCAGCGTCTGTTCGCGCTCGTCGTGCCCGCCGCCCAGGCCGGCGCCGCGATGGCGGCCCACGGCGTCAATCTCGTCGATAAAAATAATGCAGGGAGCGTTCTTCTTGCCCTGCTCAAACAGATCGCGCACGCGGCTGGCGCCCACGCCCACAAACATCTCCACAAAATCCGATCCGGAGATGGAAAAGAACGGAACGTTGGCCTCGCCGGCCACTGCCCGGGCCAGCAGCGTCTTGCCCGTTCCCGGAGGCCCTACCAGCAGAACCCCCTTGGGAATGCGCCCGCCAAGTTTTTGAAACTTCTGCGGCTCGCGCAGGTACTCGATAATCTCCTTCAGCTCTTCCTTGGCCTCGTCCACTCCGGCCACATCCTTGAAGGTGATCTTTTTCTGCTGCATCGAAAGCAGCCGCGCCTTGCTCTTGCCGAACGAAAGCGCCTTGTTGCCGCCCGACTGCATCTGCCGCAGCATGAAGAACCAGATGGCGCCCAGCAGAACGAATGGGCCCACGTTGAACAGCAACTGCAACGGCAGGTTGCTCGACTGCTCCTTGATGGAGAAGTTCACCTTGGCGGCCAGCAACGCCTTTTCGATATCCTCGTAGTTGGCGGGCAGCGTGGTGTGGAACTGCTCCTTCGGCGTGGCCTTCAGGTGGCCGTGCAGCTCGTTACCCTGGATCTCCGCATCCAGCACCTGCCCATTCTGCACCTTGTCGAACAGTTCGGAGTAGGTGTACTCCGTATCCTTGCCCACACCGGCGCTCTTTTGCCACACGCTGAGAAGCAGCATGAGGCAAACGAGGATAAAGATCCAGAACATGACCGTTTTGACCGTCGAATTCACCAGGATTCCTCTTTTCCCGGCGGGGGAGAATCCACTGAAAGCTTCTCCAACCCCGCCCACATATACTTAGACGTTCGCAACTCCCGTGAAGTCACAAAAATACACTGCTCCTCACGGCACGCACTTCCGCCTCCCGCCGGGGTGAGCAGTAACAACGATTGTACTCCCTGGCCGGTAAAAATCGTAATGCTACAAAGGTCTAATCCCAGGCAGAATCTCTCCAGTCACGTCCCTGAAAATACCGGCAGGACGGGCTTCTAAGCGCCTTCTTTGCCTTTCCCCGAGTCCTCCAGGCTGCTCGCCACCACGACAATTCCAGTCTCTGGTTCCAATTCCACGCCCTTCATCCACACGATGCGCCCGTCCACTTCGAGCACCGGCCAAAGCGCCCGACTGCTTCCCGTAACTCTCAGCCGTTCCAGCACCTCCTTCACCTTGCGCAACCCGCCGGAATGGCGCAGCCTCACCCGGTCTCCCGGTCTCCAGTTGCGCAGCCTGGCGTTCGATCCGTGGCCAATCTTGCCCTCCGCATCGACAATATCAATACGTACCCAAAGCGCAAAGGCCGGAGCCACAATTTCGCATGGAATTGACCCGCCGTAACTCGCCTCCGTCTGGCTCCTTCCTGTCACAGCCGTTGCCCCAACCGTCATCCGCAGTTCGCGGGGAGTTCGCTCAGCCCGCAGTCCCTGGGCCAGTTCCAGCTTCTGGCTCGCTCTTCCCGTCAGCGCCAGCGTCCTCAGCGCCTCGGTCGACTCGAAATCGGGCGCTGCCCCCAGCTTCTCCGCCACATACCGCAAAAGCCTTCGCTGCACCGCCGGCGCCAGCGCGGCCAGCCGGGTCGCGTCCACAGCCAGTCCTTCGCCGGCAGCGCGTCCCCCACCCCGAACCGCCCGCCCCGGCAACAAGAGTTGCGGCGCCAGCCGGGCCATCTCCCCCTGCCACCAGGCCTCCTCGTCCCGAGCAAGTGCCGCCATCTGCGCCAGGTGCTCGCGCAGGCGCGGGTTCCAGCCCTCCAGCAGCGGCAGCAGCTCATGCCGGATGCGGTTGCGGGTAAAGGTCAGGTGGCGATTCGTCGAATCCTCACGCCAGCCCTGCCCCAACTCCTGCAGATAAGCCTCCACCTCCGCCCGCGTCGCACTCAAAAGCGGCCGCAGAATCCGGCCCTCCGGGCATTCGAGCTTTGGATGGATGCCAGACAGACCCTCGGTCCACGCTCCGCGCAAAAATTTAGCCAGCACGGTCTCCGCCTGGTCGTCACGGGTGTGTGCGGTGGCCACGGCCTCCACCTCGCCCGAAGCCATCAGTTGCCGGAACCACGCGTAGCGCAGCCTCCGCGCCGCCTCCTCAATCGTCTCTCCGCTCTTGCCTGCCGCAGCGTCAGTCTTTGCCTCGCTCTTGGTATTCACTCGCGCTTCATGGAAAGGCAATCCCAACTCCCCAGCCAGCGCCCGCGCAAACTTCAGGTCGGCATCAGCCTCCTCACCCCTCAAGCCGTGGTGCAGATGGGCAGCGTGCAGCACCAGGCCCAGTTCCCTGCTCCGTTCAGCCAGGGCGCGCAGCAGGGCCACAGAGTCCGCTCCGCCCGACACTCCCACTGCCAGCCGCAAGCCCGGTTTCAGCAGCTTCGTCTCGAGCGGCAGCGTTGGCAACCTGGTCTGCCCTCCAACTGGTTGAGTCTTCCTGCGCATCCCAAAATGATATGCCGGTGCCCCATCGGTGTGCCGGGGTACCCTATGGTTGGGCCGCGCGTTTCCGCCGCGGCGGACGAAAAGGGTGGGAAACCACGAACCTCAACCGGTATCCTTTCATCAAATCTCTGCCGCAGGCAGTGTCTCGCCGATGTATACTCCATCCGTTATGCAAGTATTCGCGATACTGCCCGCCGCGGGGCTAGGCACACGGATGGCCGGCCCGCAGCCCAAGCAATTTCTCATCCTCGACGGCATCCCCATCCTCATTCATTCGCTGCGCGCATTTGCCGCGGTCAAGAGGGTAACGGCAATCTATGTAGCCGTCCGCAATACCGAGATGGAGCGCGTTCAGGCGCAGATTGCCGAGTATGGCTTTGCGGATCGCGTTCGCGTGGTCGAAGGCGGCGAAAACCGCCAGGAGTCGGTCTCCCACGCCCTGGCCGCACTGCCCGCTGGTGCCGACGACATCGTGCTGGTCCACGACGCCGTGCGCCCCCTGATTGACGCCGCCACCATCGACCGCACCATCGATGCCGTCCTGGAGCACGGAGCCGCCATCGTAGGCCTGCCCGCCATCGATACCATCAAGCAGGTGGAGCGCACCGCCCACGGCGCCCTCGTCACCTCCACCATCCCCCGCGAGGTTGTGGTGCTGGCGCAAACCCCGCAGGGATTCCGCTTCGGCCTGCTGCAAAAGGTCTTCGCCGAGGCCGCCGCCGACGGCTTTGTGGGCACCGACGAGGCCTCGGTCGTCGAGCGCGCTGGCCTTCCGGTTGCCGTTGTCCACGGCTCTCAGGTTAATCTGAAGATTACCCAGCCCGGCGACCTGGAGCTGGCGGAATTCTACCTCCGCCAGCGCGCCCGCTGATTCCGGCTTCTTGCGACGGTCCAGGATTCGTTGTAGTGAAAAGGAAAGGGCTCGATTGACGATGACTTCAGTAGGGTCCGCACAAACTCGCCGGAGGCGCAGTGTTAGTTAGCCCCGCGCTTCAGCGTGGGGAAATGATGCCGCAAATTCATTACGGAGTCCCGTAGGGACGGCGTAAGTGGCGATTCAGGCGGGAACCAATATCCATACCGTTGGCGTAACGCTAACCGCCGGGAGCTATAGCTCCAGAAGGGACTAATCATACGATCCCGCACGGGGTGAATTAAGGATGGAGGTCGAGAGGTCGATGAACAGAGGAATCAACTTCGGGCACATAAGACTCTGACGAGCCCGGCAACGAGAGAACAATAGTCGGATAAGATCGTTATAGATAAAATCAAAAGAACAGGCACGGTAACCATGGAAACACGCATCGGATTTGGCTATGACTCGCACGCATTCAAAAAAGGCGTGCCCCTGCGCATCGGCGGACTCACGCTCGACCACCCCGAGGGCCTCGCCGGCCACTCCGACGGCGACGTGCTGCTGCACGCCGTTACCGATGCCCTTCTGGGCGCCGTAGCCGCCGGCGACATCGGCAGCTTTTTCCCCCCGGCGACCCGCGCTGGAAAAACGCCGACTCCGCCATCTTTCTCAACCTCGCCATGGAGGAGCTTCAGCACGCCGGCTTCCGCATCGTCAACGTCGATACCACGCTGATTCTGGCCGCGCCCAAAATCTCTCCCATCGTTGAAGATATGCGCGCCCGCGTCGCCGACCTGCTCAGCCTGGGCACTGACCAGGTGAGCATCAAGGCCAAAACCCCCGAGGGCCTCAACCTTGACCACGTAGCCCAGTGCCACGCCGTCGTCCTGGTCGAGCGCGTCCTCGAGCCCGAAGAACTGAAAACCATGAGCGCCGTGATGGAAACCCAGCGCCAGCTCGAAGACGTAGTCGAAGACCTGCTCAGCTCTGTCCACGGCGTGCCCAAAAAGCGCACTGTCGCCCCCGTCTACGACACCGAGGACATTACGTAACAAGAGATCTCCATCGGACGCACACATTACGGTGATCGGCATTGGTCAGGTTGGTCAATGCCAGCCAAAAATCGCCTGACCAATGACTCGCATCCCCTTGGATTGCCGCGCCACGAGAAACCGATTGCAGATTTCCTTCATAAGTCTTATCTTGTCTCAGAGTTGCTATCCCTCTCAAGGAGCGTTCCGCATGCTATATTTAGCGCTTTTCCTGCAACAAACCCCGCCTAGCCCGAAGCTATCAAACAGATCATCATGGCAATGCTGGTTATCATTCCGATCATCATTGTGATCGCCATTGCCATTTTGATGGTGCCTTTCTGGTTCATCCTGAAGAAGGCAGGCTTTTCGCCCTGGCTCGCGCTGCTGTGCATCGTACCGTCGCTCGGCACCCTGGTTCTGCTTTACGTGCTGGCCTTCGCCGAGTGGAAGGTAGTGCCCGCGCCGCAGAACCGCCTATCCACCGCTGCCGCCCCAGGCCTGAACCGGTCCGTGACCTCTCCAGAGGGAGCGATGCTAGCATCGTGAATAGAAAGCAATTTTTCACGATGCCTGATTCGGCTCCCTCTTTGAGCGCTCCCCGCGTCCGTTTTGCCCCCTCGCCCACCGGCTACCTCCATGTAGGCGGCGCGCGCACTTTTATCTTCAATTGGCTCTATGCCCGCCACACCGGCGGAACTCTGGTGCTGCGCCTCGACGATACCGACGTCGAGCGCAACACTGAAGCCAGCGTCCAATCCATCTTTGAAGGCCTCCGCTGGCTCGGCCTCAACTGGGACGAAGAGTACAAGCAATCCGAACGCCTCGCCCTGCACCGCCAACAGGCCGAAGCCATCTTCGCCAGGGGCCTCGCCTATCGCGACTTCACCCCCGCCCACGCAGGCGAAGACAGTCAGTCCTCCGCGCAAGGCGCCTGGCTCTTCAACCCCGGCATGCGCGAGCTATCACGCGCGAGAATCCGACCGCCGCGCCGCCGCCGGTGAGCCCTTCGCCCTCCGCTACCGCGTCCCCCGCGGAGAAAACCGACACCCTGAGCTTCACCGACAGCGTTTACGGCGAACAATCCAAGCAAGCCGACGAGGTAGAAGACTTCGCCCTGCTGCGCTCAGACGGCATGCCCACCTATCACCTCGCCTCCTGCGCCGACGACGCCGATCTGCGCATCACGCACATCGTCCGCGGCCAGGACCACCTCACCAACACCTTCAAGCACCTTCTAATTTTTTCCGCCCTCGGCGTCCCGCCGCCCCAGTTCGCCCATCTCCCCCTGCTCGTCGCCCCCGACGGCGCCAAACTCTCCAAGCGCAAGCACGGCCCCGTCGTCAGCGTCACCACCTACCGCGATGCCGGCTTCCTCCCTCAGGCCTTCGTCAACTTTCTCTGCCTGCTGGGCTGGTCTCCCAAAAACGACCGCGAATTCCTCACCCTCGACGAGCTGACCGCCGCATTCACCCTCGAATCCGTCAACCGCGCCAACGCCGTCATCAACTTTACGGAAGAAGACCCTTTTGATCCGAAGGCCGTATGGCTAAACGCCGAGCACATCCGCGCCCTCCCCGTCGAAGAACTCGCCGCCCGCCTCGCTTCTTTCTTCACCGCCGCTGGCCTCATCGGTTCGGCCCACTCATCGCCTGAGGGTGCCCCATCCATTTCCGCGCTCTCTGCGGAAAAGGGTGGGAGCGAAGCCAACTTATCGTCCGACTGTGCCCCATTCATTTCCGCGCCTTCTGCGGAAATGAGTGGGAACGAACTCTCATGCCGGATTAACGATGAAGAATCCAAAAAACTCCTCGCCGTCACCCCGCTCATCCGTGAGCGCATCAAGCTCCTGCGCGACGCCGTCTTTGCCGCCGACTTTTTCTTCCTCGATCATCTAGCCCCCTACGACCCCAGCCGAGCTGATCCCGCAAAAAGGCGACGCTGCTATGGCCCGCCGCGTCCTCCAGCACGCGCTCAAAATCCTCCCCAACATTCCCTTCGATCACAACTCGCTCGACCAGGCTCTTCGTACCGCCGCCGCACAACTTGGCTTAAAAGCCGGCCAGGCCTTTCAGCCCATCCGCGTAGCCGTATGCGGACGCAAGAACGCCCCGCCGCTCTTTGAAACCATGACCGTCCTCGGCCGCGAAACGTGCCTCGCCCGCATCCGCCATGCCGAATCTAGCCTCCAATCGCTCGTTTGATCCAGACCCCTCCCGTAAAATAAGGAAATACAGCCATGACCGACGCTAATCCAGAAAGCACAGCCACCGCCGTTCCCTCTAACTTCCTGCGCGACATCATCGCCGAGGACGTGCGCACAAAAAAATTCGGCGACGCCATCATCCAAACCCGCTTTCCCCCGGAGCCCAATGGCTACCTGCACATCGGCCACGCCAAGGCCATCTGCATCGACTTCGGCCTCGCCGATGAGTTCGGCGGCAAGACCAACCTGCGCTTCGACGACACCAACCCCGAAAAAGAAGAGCAGGAGTACGTCGATTCCATCCAGGCGGACGTTCGCTGGCTAGGCTTCCACTGGGACCGCCTCTGCTACGCCTCCGATTACTTCGGCCAACTGTACGAGTGGGCGATAAAACTCATCAAAGCTGGCAAAGCCTATGTCGACGACCTGACCGCCGACCAAATTCGCCAGCACCGCGGCACCCTCACCGAGCCCGGCACGGACTCGCCCTATCGCGCTCGCAGCGTCGATGAGAATCTCGACCTCTTCACCCGCATGAAAGCCGGCGAATTCCCCGACGGGACTCGAGTCTTGAGAGCCAAAATCGACATGGCGTCGCCAAATCTGAATATGCGCGACCCCGTCATGTACCGCATCCTGCACGCTACGCATCAGCGCACCGGCGACCAGTGGTGCATCTATCCCATGTACGACTACGCCCACGGCCAATCCGACTCCATCGAGCGCGTCACCCACTCCATGTGTACCCTGGAATTCGCCGACCACCAGCCTCTCTACCGCTGGTATATCGAGCAGCTCGGCATCTTTCCCTCCGAGCAAACTGAATTCGATCGCCTCAACATCACCTACACCATGCTCAGCAAGCGCAAGCTTCTCCAGCTCGTTCAGGAGAACCGCGTCGACGGCTGGGACGATCCCCGCATGCCCACTCTCTCCGGCCTCCGTCGCCGCGGATTTACCCCTGAAGCCATCCGCACCTTCGTCGCCGCCTCCGGAGTCTCGCGCACCAACGGCATCACCGACATCGAAATGCTCGAGCACTTCCAGCGCGACGACCTCAACCACCGCGCCCGCCGCGCCATGGCCGTCCTCAATCCCCTCAAGCTGGTCATCGACAACTATCCCGCCGGCAAGGTCGAATTCGTCGAGGTCGCCAACAACCCTGAAGACCCCTCAGCCGGCACGCGCCAGGTGCCATTTTCGCGCGAGCTATTTATCGAGCAGGACGACTTCCGCGAAATCCCTCCGCCCAAGTACTATCGCCTGTCCCCCGGAAAAGAAGTCCGCCTGCGCAACGCCTATTTCATTACCGCACAGTCCGTCCAAAAGTCTGCCGACGGCAGTCTCGTTGAAGTCCACTGCACCTACGATCCAGCCAGCCGCGGCGGCAACTCCCCCGACGGCCGCAAGGTCAAGTCCACCATGCATTGGGTCTCAGCCGCCCACGCCATAAATGCCGAAATCCGTCTCTACGACAAGCTCTTCTCGAAGGCCGACCCCTACGACCTCGAAGAAGGCCAGGACGTACTCGACAATCTCAACCCCAACTCCCTCGAAATCCTCACCGATGCCAAACTTGAGCCATCGCTCGCCACCGCAAAGCAAGAAGACCGCTTTCAATTCGAGCGCGTGGGCTATTTCTGCCTCGACCCCGACTCCACAGCAGAGAAGCAAGTCTTCAACCGCACCCTCCCCCTAAAAGACTCCTGGGCAAAAATCGAAAAGAAAGCCGGTATGTAAATTTAGCGCGGAGTGGTGATTGCACCCATACATAGCTCGTGATCAATAACTCAATGTCTTCTTCATATAATTTTGTAGTGCTAACAAAGATTAGCTGAAATAAGTATCAATAAACAGAGGCACACTGAGTCCGAACTGGGTCGTGCGCCCAGATCTTGAGTCCCCAGCGACATGTCCTTGTCGCCGGGGCGCAGGTCCGAAATCCCCACGAAAAGTAGGCTTTCTTCCAACAGCACGCTGTGCTATCGGTTATCGTGTGAGTGGTCGATTGCTGGTGCATGATCGTGATCGTGGTGATCGCGATCATGATCATGATCGTAGCACCCGGCAAGAACAAGTGCTGCCACGGTGATCAAAAGAATACTTCTCAGGCATTTGGATAAGATCATCTTAGGTCTCCTTCCTTGGGTGCAGCCGTCGGTCAACGACTATTTTGTTGTAATATAAGGTTTAGTCGGCTAAGGATGTCCAATATGGAACATCTTCGCGCTAAATTTCGATTCTCGCCGGGTGCCCCATCCTTTCACAGTCTTATCGTGAAAGGGTGGGAGGTTAAGAAACTCAGCCATTCGTTTCAATTCCTGCAACAATCCTCTACGGAATCAGAAAAGCCCTCGGAATCCCTTCATCCAGCGTAGCCAGAACCGCTCCATTCGCCTTTGCCAGTTGCACCAGATGACCGTCGGTGGTCTGCTTTGGGGTCTTCACCCACGAGGGAAGCAGTGAAATGTCATTGCTGTCCGGGAGGAATGTAAGTTCCAGTCTGCTGTTCGCCTTGAGGCTAAGCAGCAGAGTCCGCGCCTGCTGGACTGTGAAACCGTAGTCCGGTGTTTGTGCGCTCACTCTTACAAATCCAAGTTCCGTGATCGAACAGGTCAACCAAAACGCACCCACTTGAGATGCGATCCAGGTATTTACGCGATCGTGAAATCCATGGTGGTAGATTCCAAGAGCGACCAGAGCATTCACATCGAGCAGGAATCTCATGGAAAGTCCGCAAGGAGTTCTCTTACCATCTCACTCGTCAGCACTGGCGCATCGGGGCCAGCGTAAAGCACCGGGAGGCCGGTAACCGGGTCATCAATGATTCTTGTCTTGAAGTGCTTCCGCTTCGGGGCTGTCAGCACAATCCGATCCTTCTCGACGGCAATATCGAGTGGATCGCCCGCACGAATGCCAAGCCGTCTGCGAAGCGGCGCGGGAAGCACGATCTGTCCTTTCGTGGAAACCCTCGTATGCATGGTAAGACCATCTTACCTCCGATCAGGCCCCGTTGCAAGAAGCAAACTGTGCCCAAACCGCACTCATTGGCCCACGAAAACTTCAAATCCACTTTGCAGATAATTGATCTCCGGAAGCGCACAATCTTTGTATGCCACACCTCACACAAACCGACTTCGGACCCGCGCCCCCCCACCCCCTCCCCCCTTTTTCCCGTAAAACAATGAAACAAAATACGTTAGGTATAATTTCTATGAACAATAGGCGAAGATATAGTAAACAATAGACAAAAGTATAGATCGATATCCGATTTGTGTCGGTCCCAAAAGCTCGTCTAACTCATAGCGCTCGGCAAACACCTGAATATGCGGTCACCGCACCAGGTGTTTATCGAATCCCGCCGCAACCAATTTCTCGTATGCATCCCAAACCGCGTCTGGGATCTCCTGAGGAATTTGAAAGCCCATCGCAGGGTAGAGCCTGACACGCTGCAAATCTCCAACCATGATGTTGATCATCATTTCCCGATCGACGATTGGCCCAACATAATCTTCGTAAGAATAAGGCGGCGAAGTCACCATCAACTCATAATTCTCTTCCGGCCAGAAATTCTTAAAAGTCGCATAAGCCCGCCGTTCCATAGTAGGTTTCTGCGTCAAAATAATCTTTCGCGGAATCTTGCCCAATCTCTTCAAAAGCTCATAGGAATAGCGCACATTCTCGCCCGAATTCATAGACTCTTTCTCAAGAACGATTTTGTCGCCAGGAACGCCGAGTTCCGTCATGACCTCCGCAAACTTTTCCGCCTCGGTCATTCCCCAATTCGTCTGCTGCATGCCAGCGGCGGGATGCTTGCCGGAGACTAATACGAGCGGAGCAAGCCCGCGCCGATAGAGTTGCGACCCATACTCCGGCACCGAAAGATCGAAGGAAGTAAAGCAGAGGATCACATCGGCAGGAGCAAGCTGGTGATGAAGATGGTGATATTCCCAAACAATCTTCGCAAGTTTATCTTCGACAGTCCGTTCAAGCATCAATTTCACTCCGGAAGTTATCTATTTCCTATTCCCAATTCCCTATTCCCTAGTCCCTAGTCCCTAGTCCCTGCTCTTTGCTATTTCCCGATCACGTCAATTGCTACGGTAATCGTCCTGGGCGGCATGCATGCGTTCTCATCGCAAGCCTGGTAGCGCAGCTTTGCCTCCACCATGTGATTGCCGGCCATGGAAATGATGCGCGCCTGAATGGAGAAATCGCCCGTATAGACGCTGAGTTTTGTCTTTGGATCGAGCGGCAGCGTGAAGTCTTCTCCTGCCGGATAGCTCGCCGCGGCGAGCCGCACACCGAAGCCCTCGGGAATCGAGAACGTGGTTGGAATAAGCGCGTTTTCCCTGGGCGTATGGGAATTGATGTGCAGACCTTGCGCGATGCGAAAGTGCAGCGTAACCTCGCTCGGCTTGCCCGCAACCACCGTCACCTGCTCGGGATACAGATACTCAACCGCAGCCGGCTTGATAATCGATCGATTCAGTTGAAGACCTGAAAGCGTCTGCCCCCGCGCCATCAAACCAACCAACCCAATAACCGCGAATGCGACCGCATGGATAACTGACTTGCTGACCCGCTGACTCGTCCGCCGCGGCGGACTGACTTGCCCGCTCACTTCCCGGCCTCCAGCGCCTTCTTGATATTCGCCTCGATCTCTTCTTTTGAAGTCAGCCCCATTTGCGCAGCCACAACCGTCCCCTTGCGATCAATAAAGTACGAAACGGGCAGCGAATCCAGCCCGTCATAGGGATCGCTCAACGAGTCGCCGCCCATCAGCACCGGGTAGGGCACCTTCTCTTCCTGCACGAATTTCTCGATTGCCGTCTTGTCCTTGTCCCACGCGGCCATGTCGCTCGGCTGGGCGTCGTCGCCCTCCGACGAGATGCCCAGCACCTCAAACCCCTGCGCCGCATACTGGTTCCGCAGCTCGATCAGCCACGGCGTCTCAATCCTGCACGGAGCGCACCAGGTAGCCCAAAAATTGATCAGCACTGCCTTGCCCTTGTAGCTGGCCAGAGAGACTTTTCTTCCGCTCATGTCTTCGAGAGCAAACTGCGGCGCCGCCTTGCCCATGAGCTTCGTCATAAACTCCATATTCCCGCCCGCCACATCGGGCACCAATACGCTCTGCGCCGTAGAGGCCAGCGCCCGCTCCGCGGCCTGCCTGCGATACTCCCAGTTGGCCCAGCCCGCCCACGCAAAGACGGCCAGGATAAACAGAACAGCAGTGATAACCAGTGTGTTGCGCTTCAAGGGGATTTAACCTCTGACATAATTGTACGAGCAAGACCGGCGAAGGCAGTTGGCCGCACCGCAGGTGCCCCCACCGTAGGTGGAAGCTGTTACCATCAAAAGCCGATGAAACAGTCAGAAAATCAGCCCGGCAATCCTGAATCCGGCTGTCTGGAACCGGCGGCGCTGGTCCGTACCGAGGCGGCGGCGCTCGAAGCCCTGGCCAAGCGCCTCGAAGGCGCGATGTCCGAGCCATTCCAGAGAGCCGTCGAACTGATCCTGCGCTGCGGCAAGGAGAACGGCCGCGTCGTTGTCACCGGCATGGGCAAGAGCGGAATCATTGCCCAGAAGATCGCCGCCACGCTCAGCTCCACCGGATCCCCGGCCCTCTTTCTGCACCCCGCCGAGGCCGTACACGGCGACCTGGGCGTGCTAATGCCCGGCGACGTAGTCGTCGCGCTCTCCGCCAGCGGCGAGACCGAGGAGATTCTTCGCCTGCTTACCCTCCTCAAGCGCAAGGGCGATGCGCTGATCAGCTTCTGCTGCAATCTGAACTCAACCCTCGCCCAGGCCAGCGACGTAGCTCTCGACTGCGGAGTTGAGCGTGAAGCCTGCGGCCTGAATCTCGCCCCCACCGCCTCCACCACCGCCATGCTGGCCCTGGGCGATGCCCTTGCCGTAGCCGTCAGCCTGCGCAAGGGATTTAAGGCGGAGGACTTTGCCGAGCTCCACCCCGGCGGCAAGCTGGGCAAGCGCCTGGCCAAGGTCCGCGAACTGATGCACTCCGGCGACGAGATCCCCGTAGTCACGCCCACCACCCCCATGACCGACGTGATCTACGAAATGTCTTCAAAAAAACTCGGCATCACGACCGTCCAGGAACAGGGCCGCTTGTGCGGAGTGATCAGCGACGGAGACCTGCGCCGGCTCCTCGAACGAGAAGGCGGCGCGGCGCTCAGCCGCTCCGCCGGCGAGGCCATGAACGCGCATCCGCGCACGATTGCGGCGGAGGAACTGGCCGTTAAAGCGCTGGCGATTCTCGAAGAGCGCAAGATCACTTCGCTGGTCGTCGTGGACGCCAACCAAATCGTCGAAGGTGTGCTGCACCTGCACGATCTCTGGGGCGTGGAGCTGATCTGAGGATACTCAGCCAATACTCTAGGGCATTTGGAGAGCGCACATGGCACATAGCCTAAAGAAGATTTCCTATGAAAGGGATCTCAACAACCGTCAGAAGGAAGCGTACAACTTCCAAAAAGTTTCTGCGTTACTAGCGGACTATGGATTTGTGACCATACGTCTTACGAGCGATTGGCAGGGTGCAGATTTCATTGCTCAGCACGTTGACGGAACGACATTTCTGAAGGTTCAGCTCAAAACAAGTCTTACATTTGCGAAGAAATATATGGGTAAAGAAATCTATATTTGCTTTTGGGATCGAGGCGATTGGTACATTTTTCCTCACGACGAGATTCTTCAACGTGTTATTGATCTCGGAAAACTAAAGGGGACAAATTCTTGGGAAGTCAAGGGTGAGTATATGTTTGCAACAGTCAGCAAGCAGATGATAAAGCTCTTCGAGGACTTCCGTCTTAAGCGGTAACATATTGCCTAACCTGAATGAATCGACAGCAACGGCATTTAGAATAGAGTTGTTGGTCATTCCTTCGTCCACATTTTGCGGACGAGAAAGTTTGCGCCATTTTTATGCATCGCTGGTCAAAGCTCTTCATCCCGACTCTTCGCGAGGCCCCGGCAGACGCCGAAGTGGCCAGTCACAAGTTTCTGCTCCGCTCCGGCTACATTCGCCAGCTCGGCGCGGGCATTTACAACTATCTCTTTCTCGGCCAGCGCTCGCTGAACAAGATCATCGCCATCGTCCGCGAAGAGATGGACAAGATCGGCCAGGAGTTCTACCTGCCCGGCATTCTTCCCCGCGAACCGTGGGAGCAGAGCGGCCGCTGGACGGGCATGGGCGAAAACATGTTCCGCCTCAAAGACCGCAAGGGCGCCGACCTCTGCCTGGGCATGACCCACGAAGAGATCATGACCACCATTGCCCGCAGCGAGCTGCGCAGCTACAAGCAATTGCCGCAGATCTGGTATCAGATCCAGACCAAGTTCCGCGACGAGCCGCGCCCAAAATCCGGCCTGCTGCGTGTACGTCAATTCACCATGAAGGATGCCTACTCCTTCGACATCGACAAGGCAGGGCTGGATAAGAGCTTCGATCTACACGATACGGTCTATCGCAAAATCTTCACTCGCTGCGGCCTGAAGTTCGTCGCCGTCGAGGCCGACTCGGGCGCCATGGGCGGCTCGCAGTCGCAGGAGTTCATGGTCTACACCGATGCCGGCGAGGACCTGATCGCTAGCTGCCCTGTCTGCGGCTACGCTGCCAACGTGGAGAAGGCCGTTTCACGGCTTGACCCGGTGGTTGAATTGGAAGCTACGGGCGACGGAAAACCGGAACTGGTTCACACCCCCAACTGCGCCACCATTGCCGAAGTGGCCGCTTTCTTCAAGATGGCCGAGTCGAGCGACATTAAGTGCGTAGCCTACATGGCACTGAAACACGGCAAAGCGGGAAAACCAGGAACGTGGCACGGCGTTGCCGCATTCCTGCGAGGCGACCACCAGGTAAATGAGACAAAGTTAATGAGCGCCATCGGCGCTGCCGAACTACGCACCATGCAGGCGGAGGAGCTTACGCAGTTCTTTAACGGACCAGCCGGCTTCCTCGGTCCGGCTGGCCTCAAACCGAACACAAAACCTCTCGAAGACGGTCTCACGGTCGTCGTGGATACATCGCTCGAAGGCCGCAAGAACCTCGTCGCCGGCGCCAACAAGCTTGACTATCACCTGCGCAACGTCACGCCGGGCCGCGACTTTTCCTGGACCCTCACTGCCGAAATTCGCAGCGTGAACAAGGGCGAAGGATGCCCGAAAGAGAATTGTACCGGCAAGCTGGTCGTCGGCAAAGCCGTCGAAGTCGGCCATATCTTCAAGCTCGGATACAAGTACTCCGAGTCAATGGGCGCGCGCGTGCTCGATGAGAATGGCAAGGAAGTGACGCCCATCATGGGCAGCTACGGCATCGGCATTGAGCGCATCCTCACCGCGGCCATCGAGCAGTCCAATGACAAAAATGGCTTCTGGCTGCCGGCTTCCATCGCTCCTTTCACCGTAGTAGTTACGGTGACCAACGTATCCGACGCCGCGTTGCGCGAGACCGGCGAAAAACTCGCCGCCGAACTCGAAGCTGCCGGTCTGGACGTGCTGCTTGATGACCGGGACGAGCGCGCCGGCGTCAAATTCAAGGATGCGGACCTGGTCGGCATTCCCTACCGCATCAATGTGGGCAAGAAAGCCGCGGGAGGACAAGTGGAATTGGTGACGCGCTCGACAGCCGGCAGCGTGGACGTAGCATTGAATGAGGCAGTAGCGCTGGTAAAGGAACGCGTCCAGGAAGATGCTTTGCTGCTGACGGTTGGGGCGCAGGAAATCTGAAGTGAACCTCTGCTCTCCCCCTGGCCGCAAAAGCTAAAACGCTGCGAGGATGGAGTACCTGGCTAGAAGCTAATAGCTAGAAGCTAAAAGCTCAGAAATAAGGAGCCGCAATGGCGTTGAAGATCAGGATTTCGAGAGTCGATGGGGAGCATAGCTTTTCATCGCTTCTGTTGCGCGTGGCGCTATCGGCCATCGCGGCCGTTGCGCTCGTTGGCCTGATCGTCTTCGGGTGGTACTACTTCAAATACCAGGGCGTCGTGGACGCGCGGCTCAAGCAGCCCATCTTTGCCAACACGGCCAAAATCTTTGCCGCGCCCCGCGAAGTCCGTCCCGGACAAAAGCTCTCTGTCCGCCTCATCGCCAATGAATTACGTGAGGCCGGCTATTCTGCCGATGGCGCAGCGCAGGTTTCGCTCTTGGGAACTTACTCCGTCGGCGTGCAGAACATCACCGTACGCCCCGGCCCGCAGTCCTATCACGCGCAAGACAGCGCTACTATCCACATCGGCTCCGGAGTGGTGGAGTCGATCACCGACGATCACGGCCAGCAACTGGCCAGCTATGAACTGGAGCCGCTGCTTATCACCGGCCTCAGCGACGACCCCAACCGCACCAAGCGCCGCCTGGTCACCTACGACGAGCTTCCGCCGAATCTGGTCCAGGCAGTTCTGGCTATCGAGGACCGCCGCTTCTTTGAGCACAATGGCGTCAACTATTGGCGGCTTGTGGAGGCGGTCTTCCACGACGTGATCACGGGCCAGAAGCAGCAGGGCGGTTCCACCCTCACCATGCAGTTGGCGCGTGGCTTCTTTCTCTCCCCGGAGAAGCGCATCAAGCGCAAAATTATTGAGATCGTCATCACCTTCCAGCTCGAGCACCGCTTCACAAAGAAGCAAATCTTTGAGATGTACGCCAACGAGATTAACCTGGGCCAGCGCGGCAGCTTCTCCATCGATGGCTTCGGCGAGGCCTCGCAGGCTTACTTCGGCAAGGACGTACGCCAGCTCAACCTGGCTGAGTGCGCCCTGCTGGCGGGCATCATTCAACGGCCTAACTATTTCAATCCTTTCCGCCATGCTGACCGCACCATCGAGCGCCGTGACCTGGTGCTGGATTCCATGGTTGAAACCGGCGCCATCACCAAGGAGCAGGCGGAGCGCGCCAAGGATGAGCCGCTGCATCTCTCGGCAGCCAGCGTTGACGCCAGCGAGGCGCCCTACTTTGTCGATCTGGTGCGCGACGAACTGGTGCAGAAGCTGGGCGAGCGCGACTTCAACCGCGAAGGCCTGCGCATCTATACCTCGCTCGATCCCGATTTGCAGCAGGCGGCGACAGCAGCTGTTGACTCCACCATTCACATCGTGGACGAGCAGGTTGACAGGCTGCACGCGCGCGATAAAAAACGCGGCATACCATACGTTTACCCGCAGGTGGCGCTGGTGGCTCTCAATCCCCACACCGGCCAGGTGCTGGCTATGGTGGGCGGGCGCAGCTATGGCAACTCGCAGTTGAACCACGCGGTAGCCAAGCGGCCCACCGGCTCCATATTCAAGCCGTTCGTCTATGCGGCTGCCTTTGTCACCGCCGCCGAGGGCACAATGCTCTCCGGACAAAGCAAACTCTTCTCGCCGCTTACCATGCTCAGCGACGAACCGACCACTTACGACGTGGGCACCATTTATGAATATGCGCCTCACAATTATCACAACGAGTATCTCGGACAGGTGACAGCGCGCGAAGCTCTGCAGAGGTCGCTGAACAACGCCACCATCAGCCTGGCAGCGATGGTTGGCTTCGATCGCGTGGCTGCTCTGGCCCGCGATGCGGGCATCAAGAGCGCCCGCGGAACTCCATCGGTAGCCATCGGCACATACGACGCCGAGCCTCTGGATATGGCCGGCGCCTACACCGTCTTTGCCAACAACGGCGTGCATCTCGATCCCTGGATGCTAGCCAGCATTCGCACCTCCACCGGCGACATCATCAGCGACTACTCGCCCGCCTCCAGCCAGGTTCTTGACCCGCGCGTGGCCTATCTCACCACCAGCCTGATGGAAAACGTGATCAACGCGGGCACCGGCGCCGTGGTCCGCCAGCTCGGCTTTACCGCGCCCGCCGCCGGCAAAACCGGAACCAGTCACGACGCATGGTTCGCCGGATTCACTTCCAACCTGCTGTGTGTTGTCTGGGTGGGAAACGACGACTACACCGATGTAAATATCGAAGGCGCGCACGCCGCCGCGCCCATCTGGGCCGAGTTCATGAAGAAGGCCGTGCTGCTGCCCCAGTACTCCGACACCAACGAATTCACGCCTCCCGATGGCGTCGAGATTGTCAAGATCGACAAAGTCACCAACCTGCTCAGCGACGCGTCCTGCCCCGACGCTTCTGACATAGCCTTCCTCGACGGCACCGCTCCCACTGAAACCTGCGACCATAAAGGCCTGGGTGGCGACGACCACCGCAACGTGCTGCAAAAACTCTTTGGCCTGGGGAAAAAATAGAGCATTTTAGCCGAATGGCGAATGCCCCAAATCCGTGGTCCCCATGGACGAGAATCAAATTTGCGCTTTTAGCGCTTCCGCGGCCATCTCTCCGGCGGCATAGCCCATCTCCATGCATTGCGCCGTTACACGAGCAGAGGCCAAAGCTTCATGTTCGGCGCTAAAGCAGCGTCCGGCAGCCCAGACATTCTTCAAGCTCTCCGGGATAAGGCTTCCACGGGGGATCTCGTAGTAATCATTTTCGAGGTAAACAACCCGTACTTCGGCCTGGCTATGATCTTCAATCGGCCACGCAGACTTGCAGACGGCGGTTTCTCCAAATTTTCTGGCGCCAATGACATCCTCATTTTTCAAAGTCATTTGGCCCACGATCGAACGCGTCTGGCGAATTCCAATCTGAGTGCCTATATCGTTGACTACAGCAGATTCGAAGCCCGGAATGCATTCGCGCAGAAATCGTTCGTACTCTCGAACCAGGCGCAGCCCTTCAAATTCGCAGTACGTCAGATCGTCGGTATCCAGGCCGGATAAACATAGCTTTCCGCTGCCGGAGGGCGGATCGAGCCGAGTCATGTTACAAGAGTATTCGCCGGTGCGCGGCGACGGATACATGTAGCAGTGTGATCGAGGCAAATAATAGGAGCCGGTCTTTTGCGCTTCCCTTATCTTCTCCACCAATTCCTCCGGCCCTGTTTGAATGGCTCGCGGAACATCGACATTCATCATCCTGAAGATCATGGTGGGCGCCTGGGTGATGCCCATTCTGCCTATCGATGATGCGCCATTGGCGCGGTCGACCAGGTCCGCATCGCCGGATGCATCGATGAATGCCCCTGCCGCGATCGCGCCGCGGCCATTCTTGTTTTCGAGGATGACGTGGGTGATTTTTTGATCACGAACAGATACATCGACAAAAAGGCTGTGATAAAGAACCTTAATTCTCGACTCCAACAGGTAGTCGTTCGCCAGCTCCCTCCATGCCAGCGGATCGTGTACGGCAAGAAAAGTCTTTCCAAATGGCCATGGGTCCGCTACTCCGTGCCGCGCGCGAAGCCTTTCATAAAATTCGCGAGAAAACCCCTCAGTGATAATTTCCGGCTGGCTCGTTCCCGACGCAAAAAGGCCGCAGATCGTCCCGCTCATTCCCGCCACTGTCGCTCCGCCGCAGAATCCATATCTTTCAACCAGCAGAATGCGGCGTATGCCGGCCCTGGCCGCGCCTACGGCTGCCCCAATACCGGCAGCGCCTCCTCCTATGATGCAGAGATCCACTTCCGCCCAAACAGGAAGACTTCGCGTAGGTTCTTCAACTGTCTTCCCGGTCGGCAAAATAACCGGGCGATAGGGAAGAGGCGAATTCAGCTTTGTATTCATCAGCATTCGAAGAGAGACAATTCCATCAACGGCAAAGGATCGGCGATACGAAGCGGCGAAAATTCCATTTGGCCGAGTACATCGCGCTTGAGGTCGATACCCGGTGCAATCTCCATCAGCACCAGACCCTCTTTCTCCATGGAGAAGACGGCCCGCTCGGTAACAATCAGCGCGCGCTGACCGCGCGTGCGGACCCCATCAAGCAGAGGGTAGGTTACATGCTGAGCGGCCTTTACAAATTTCTTGAAGCTTCCCTCGCGCTCCACCGAACATTGGCCTTCGCCAATTCTCATTCGCGGGCCGCCGCCTGTAAACGTGCCAGTAAAGACCAGCGAACGCGCATTGTGTGCAATATCGATAAATCCTCCGGCGCCCGGCGCATAGCTCCCAAACTTCGATACATTGACCACACCCTGGGCGTCAATCTCAGCAAAAGCCAGAGCGCAGAATTGACACCCTCCACCGTCGATAAAATCGAAGTGGGCCGCGCAGTCGACGATCGATTCAGGGTTGTAATTGGCGGAAAACTGCCATTCGCGCAGAAGCACCCCGGCGTGAGGGCCATGTTCGGTTGTGAAGTGATAATCGTACAGCGAGTCGCCCTGCAAGCGGCCTTGTTCCGCCATGATGAGAGGTACATCGCCGGCAGCCCCAAATCCGAAAATACTCACTTGGCCGGCAGGCACCTCGCAAGCTGCCCGGCGCGCGATGACTTTATCGATTCCAAAAGGAATCCGAGGCAGATTCTCGAAGAGTCCCTCGATCTCCCCCGATGCTTCCGGCATGTAACTGCATCCGCTGCCCATCGTCTGTTGCGGGTCCACTACCACAGCATCCACCAGGCACCCTGGAATGAGAACTGATTGCGCGTGGAGACTGCCACGCTTGACAACACGCTCCACCTGGGCAATCACCTTCCCCCCGGACGACTTTGCGGCCATCGCCAACGGCAGCACGGACGAATATACTGGCTCCTTCTCCATGCTGATATTCCCGTACGTATCCGCTGTACTGCCTCGAACGATCGCCACATCGATGGGGAATACCGGATAAAACAGATAATCCTTGCCTTCTATCTCGCGCAGAAACACCAATTCTTCTTTTGCCGCCGCGTTTATCCTGCCGCCGGTTTGGCGCGGGTCAATGTAGCATCCCAGCCCGACTTCCGTGAACAGGCCGGGGCTCTTTCGCGTCACCTCGCGAAGAAACTGCATGGTTGCGCCAATGGGCCAACTGTACGCTTCAACTTTGTTTTCCCGAATCATCCGCATCAGGCGCGGCCGTTCTCCCGTGCGCGGGTTAACCGGGTTAATGAAAGAACCGGAAATAATACGCTTCATCAGGCCGGGGATCGCCACATGGTCCATGCCTTTGATTTCGATGGAATCGCCGGTGCCGACGGGAAAATAAAATGTGCAGTTTGCCGGCGACGCTTCCTTCTCAAATCGATCCGCTATGCTCTTCAACATCCTGTCGGGCGTGATCCAGCCAATTACGCCGCAACATCCAATCGTGGCGCGGTCCGGTATGAGGCGTGCGGCTTCTTCGAATGTTACGATTTTGCTTAACCTTGTAACTGACATATAGCCCTCAATTCCGCTTTCTTTCCACAAATTCTGTTACCGTGCGCCGCGCGTAATCGGTATCAAAGTGATTGAGAAAAGCAGGAAATGAGCGCGCATCTTCCTTCCCAGTTGCCATCCCTTGAGCATCTCTGGCCAGTGCAACGGTGTCGATGAGAGTGCGATGAGGGATTTGAGACAATCGTTCGACCAAGCTCAACGCCTCCGCCTCGGAATCTACCAGCTGGTTGAGCAAGCCTTTTTCCAGTGCTTCCTTATCTCCGCATACTCTCCCTGACAAGAGGAGATCGAGCGCATAAGGACGAGATAAGGTTGAGAAGAGCCGCTCGATGCCGTAGGGTGGAACCCAGCCCATTGCTACTTCGGGGAGCCAGAACTCGACACCCGGGAAGCCAATTCGCAGGTCGCAATAGAGCGGAAGGAAGGCTCCTCCTCCGTAACATTTTCCTTGAAGAAGCGCTACCGTAAGCTGCGGAACGGCAGCCAGAGCGTGACTGGCATCCATTTCAAGTTGAATGACCGACTCAGTTCTGGCGCGATCCGCTTGATACAAATCCTTCAAATCGGAGCCTGCGCAAAAATTCTTGCCCGCTCCCCGAAAAACTACTACTGAGATGTCAGGCTTGATTGATTGGCAGGCGCGAATCAACGCGGCATTCAACTCCGTGCTCAAAGCATTGAATTTCCCGGGCCGGTTCAGCGTAATCCACGCAATCGATCCTTTTTGTTCGAGAAGCAGAACCTCTGAGCGCTCATTGTCCATGCTTTTGAGTATCGAATAACGAGCCGGAAATCGGAATGATTCGGAAGATCATAAATATGTATAATCCTGCTATATGAGTTCCCCTTACAACTCCCCTGCGCCGCCTTTTGGTCAATTGACTACCGGGCTCTTTCACATGCGGAAGACCTACGCTCGCAGACGAGAGCATGGAGCGCCGGGCTGGCTTTTGATCTATACCCTTGGTGGAATTGGGCGCTTTGGCCACGATGGCGGCGTCACGATGGTGACAAAGGGCGATTTGGCCTTAATCAAGCCGTCCACGCGAAACGATTATGGGCTAGAGGACTCTCAACAACGTTGGGATCTCCTGTGGGCCTATTTCTTCCCGCGTCCCGAATGGCATAAACTTTTGAACTGGCCGGAAATTTCAAAGGGCTTTTCGTGTCTCCATCTTGCTGATGGAAAGATTCATTCACAGATTATTCGGCTGCTTCGGGAGGTTCACCGATACAATATCGGGCCGCATCGTTATCGAGAGAGTTTCGCCATGAACGCTCTGGAAAAATGCCTTCTTTACTGCGATCAGATCAACCCCTTGTCCGAGCAGTCGCGCATGGACCGGCGTGTGCTCGATGCCATGAATTATCTTTGTGACAATCTGGATAAGACCGTCACTCTGACGATGGTTTCACACTATTGCGGCATCTCTGTTTCCAGGTTAGCGCATCTCTTTCGTGAACACTCGGGACAAAGTTTGCATCAATTCCTTGAGATTCAACGTGTAACGCGCGCTCGTCAGCTTCTTGAAATGACCCATGAACCGCTGGCTAACATTGCCGGTGAACTTGGATTTACAGACCAATTCCACTTTTCCCGGCGATTTAAGCATTACATAGGAACCAGTCCCCTCAACTATCGCCGAAAATTCTTCCCCGCTAAATCTTCTATTGATCCGGCTTAGAAATCGCTTCCAAATCATGCTCAGTTACAAGCGCAGAAGCGGCTTCATCGCTTACCATAATCTTTGCCGGAGCGTCCATGCGAGACCATTTGGCTACACTCCTCGATGACCTTCGCCGCCTCAACCGCGAAGTGGCTGTTGTGCGCTACCAGGGGAATCGACGCCGGGTAACCACCTATGGGGAGATCGCCCACATGGCCGGCCGTTTTGCCGCGCTGCTGGTCAAGCAAGGCATCGGGCCTGGCGACCGGGTGCTGCTGTGGGCTGAAAACAGCGCGGAATGGATAGTGGCCTTCTATGGCTGCCTGCTGCGCGGGGTTTTGGCCGTTCCTCTCGACGCCATCGGGACCGCGGAGTTTGCCGCGCGCGTGGCGGCCGATGTGGCTCCCAAACTGGCTGTGGGCGATGCGCTGCTGCTCGGCCAGTTGCCTAAAGAAGATCCCCTCGCATTCCCTCGGCTCGCGTTTGAAGACTGGCTCTCCGTCCTGCCCGCGGAAGAAGCCGGCCCGGTTGCAGGACTCTCGCGCGAAACCCCGTTGGAAATTCTCTTCACCTCCGGCACCACCGGCGATCCCAAGGGAATCGTGATCACCCATGGCAACGTGCTGGCCAGCGTTGGCCCCATCGAGGACGGCGCGCAGCCTTATATGCGCTACGAACGGCTGATGCGTTTCTTGCATCTTTTGCCTCTGCGCATTCTGCACACGCTGCCACTGAGCCACGTCTTCGGCCAGACCATGGGCCTTTGGGTTCCACCCATCTTCGCCGCCGAACTGCACTTTGAAAATCGTCTGGTGGCGCAAAGGCTCATTGAAACCATCCACCGCGAGCGCATCTCCGTTCTGACCGCCGTGCCCAGAGTGTTGGCGCTGCTTAAAAGCCATCTGGAAACAGCCATCCCCGGACTTGGCGTGCGGGTCGCCGCATCCATTGACGTGAATCCCTGGCTGCGCTGGTGGCGCTTCCGCCGCGTTCACTCGGCCTTCGGTCTCAAATTCTGGGCGCTGATCTCCGGCGGAGGAGCTTTGCCGGCTGCGCTGGAGCAGTTCTGGAACGCGCTCGGATTCGTTCTGGTGCAAGGCTACGGGATGACCGAAACCACCGCGCTCATTACTCTCAACCACCCCTTCCACGTAGCGCGGGGAACCATCGGCAAGCCGATGCCGGGGCGCGAAGTCAAGCTGGGTCCGGACGGCGAAGTGCTGGTGCGCGGCGCTTCCATCTCCGGCGCCACGTGGCAAGGCGGCGCTCTGCACAAGCGCGAAGACGAGTGGCTGGCCACCGGCGACCTGGCCCAGGCTCAGCCCTCCGGCGAACTGCGCTTCCTGGGCCGCAAAAGTGAGGTTATCGTAACCGCGGCGGGCGTGAACCTGCACCCCGAGGACCTGGAAGCGGCTATCGAACAGGAGCCGGACGTAACGGCCTGCGCCGTGGTGCCGCTGGAAACGCCGGACGGCGCCGAACCCTGCGCCGTGCTCGCCTTTCGCGGCGAAGGGGAACAGGCTGCGGCGGCCATCGAACACGCCAACAGCCGACTGGCGGAGTTTCAACGCCTGCGCCGCTGGGTGCTGTGGCCGGAACCCGACCTGCCTCGCACTTCCACCGGCAAGGTGCGGCGAAAGGCAGTCGCCACGTGGCTGGCAGGCATCCGCGCCGCGGCCGCCAATGCCAGTTCAGGCGCGGCAAACAATGCAGGCGCGGGCGCTTTTGGAGCCTCCACAGACTGGCTCCTGGCCATGATTGCGCAGATTTCAGGCGAAGCCCCAGCCGGTGTCGGGGATGAACTGCACCTCACCGAAGACCTGCACCTCGATAGCCTGGGCCGCGTGCAGTTGGCCGCCGCCATCGAGGAGCGGCTGGGCATCGTTCCCGAGAGCGGGCTGCTGGAAGATGTGCAAACGCTGGGCGAACTAAGGCAGTTGCTGGCCGTGGAAGGACACGGTGCGCGCGCGACGTTGTCTTCCGCATCTGCCCATGGAAAGAATCATACGAATTTCGCGACTGCGAACGCCAGTGGATCGGATGGAGCCGCTGCAACGCAAACCGGCGCCGTCGCAGTTCCGCAACCCGTGCCCGCGCATCCATCGTATATCTATCCTTGCTGGCCGTGGCTCCTTCCCTTCCGCTGGTTGCGCGCAGCTTTTATTGAGGCGGTGATGCGCCCTCTGGTCTGGCTGCTGGCCCACCCTGCCGTGGTTGCGCCCCACAAGCTCACCGCCGATGCGCCCCTGCTGATCGTCGCCAATCACGTCACCACCTACGACGGGCCGTTTATCCAATACGCACTTCCTGGTCCCATCCGGCGGCATCTGGCGGTGGCCATGTCGGGCGAAATGCTGGAAGATTTCCGCCACTTCCGCGATCCCGACAACGGCCGCTTTTCTCCCTTCGGCCCCCTCGCTTATCTGCTCATCACGGCGCTCTTCAACGTCTTTCCTCTCGCCCGGCAGCGGGATTTTCAGCCCAGTTTTGCCCACGCCGGCATGGCTATGGATCGCGGCTTCAACGTATTGGTCTTTCCCGAGGGCACACGCTCCGCGGAAGGTTCGCTGGCGCTCTTCCGTCCCGGAATCGGCCTGCTGGCGAAGCAATCCGGAGTCTCCGTACTGCCTATCGCCATCCGCGGCCTGGGCGAGCTGAAGACGGGGCAACGGCGCTGGTTCCACTCCGGCGTTCTCGAAGTGCATGTGGGACAGCCCATCCGCTTTTCACCCGCTGAGACCGAGTCCGCCATTACCGCGCGGCTGCGCGCCGAAGTGGAGAGGCTGTTGGGAAACATGGAATAGGGAACAGGGAACAGAAAAGCACGGCTCATCTCTTTAACATGTTCATCATGGCAACGAGCATCTTGCTAACCTCGCCGGAATGACTTTCTGCCCAGCGACTGTTCCGCTCCGAGATACCCCTATTCCCTAACTCGGCTGTCTCGGCTTGAAGTGGCAAGTGCCGCCGGCAAGCACTGCGGTCCATATGGACGGATCAGCAGGCTGCTCGCTCGATCCAAGGAAGAGAACGCCCTCAGGAGCCAGCAGGCGGTGAATATTTGCCAGCAGCGCGCAACGCGTCTCCTGCGAGAAGTAGAGCATCACGTTGCGCAGGAAGATAACGTCGAAGCGATCTACCCCGCGGCGAAAGGGCAACTGCGGTGCGCACAGGTTTGCCTGGCGGAACTTGCACATTTTTTTCACTTCCTGCTTGATCACCCAGTTTTCGCCCACATGATCGAAGTAGCGCACCACAAAGCGCGCGGGAAGGCCCCGGTTCATCTCGATGCGGTGATAGCTGCCGGCCTGCGCCCGCTCCACCACTTCGCCGCAGATATCTGTTCCTTCAATGCGAATATCCCAATCCGCAAGCAAGGGAAAGTGCTCCCTCATCAGCATTCCCAGGCTGTAAGCTTCCTGTCCGGTAGAGCAGGCAGCGCTCCAGAAGCGCAGACAGCGCCTGAACCGCCGTGTTTCCACTAAATTTGGGAGCAGTTCGGTTCTCAACAGCTCAAAGGGGCGGCTATCCCGAAAAAAACTGGTTTCGTTGATGGTCATTGCCTCGGCGATGGCCCGCTCCAGTTCCGGATTTTTTCTGAGGCGCAGGTACTGCACTAGCTCTTCCAGTTGAGTCATGCCCTGGTTGCGCAGCAGCCTGGTGAGGCGCGTCTCAAAAAGATAGTCGCGCGAAGGGTCAAGCACGTTTTGCGAGAGGCCAAAAACGAGTTGGCGAAGATAGCCGTAGTCGACGCCCGAGACTATTCCCATGACTAGACCACCGATTTCGCAAGCTCGCGGGCTTGCCCCACACGGGCAGGCATCCGGCTGGTAAGGCGAAGGATTTCAGGTGCAAGCTCGTTGAGCGGAAGCACATTGTGCGCCAGTCCGGCATTGGCCACCGCGCCCGGCATTCCCCATATCGTGCTGCTGGCCTGGTCCTGGACAAGCACGCTGCCGCCGTGTTCGCGAATCGTGCGGCAGCCCATCAATCCGTCATAACCCATGCCGGTGAGCACCACTGCCAGCACACCGCAGCCATAGACCTGAGCAGCGGAACGAAACAATGCGTCGACGGCGGGGCGGCAGTGATTCTCCAGCGGCCCCTGATTCAGGTGCAGAGTGGCCGGCATGGCGGCGCGCGCGGCAGCCAGCACCTCCATGTGCCAGTTGCCGCGGGCGATATAAATGATTCCTGCGCGCACAGGATCGCCTTCGGCGGCTTCGCGCACGCACAACCGGCAGCGGCCGTTCAAACGTTCGGCAAACAGCCCGGTAAACTGCTCCGGCATGTGCTGCACGATCAGCACCGGAAGAGGAAAGTTCTCAGGAAACGCCGGGAGCATCACGTCAAGGGCAGCCGGACCGCCCGTGGAGACTCCGATTGCCAGCACTGACGGGAGAGACGAAATCGGCTGAACTTTTTGCCGGGGCGCCAGGGGCAGCGTCAGCGGCGAGCGCAACCCGCCCGGCAAAACCGGCTGCGGCTGACCTTGCGGTGCAGCCTGTATCTGACTGGTTAGAGCATGAATCCTGGGAATCAGCTCCTGGGTCAGCGCCCGCGTGGCCGCCTCGCGGCTCTCTTGCCCGGCGGGCTTGGCCACATAATCCGATGCGCCGCCGGCCAGAGCCTCTATGGTTACCCTGGCGCCGCGTTGCGTAAGCGAGCTGCACATGATGACCGGCATTCTGTGTCCTCGCGCCCGCAACTGTTTCAATGTGACCAATCCGTCCATCACCGGCATCTCCACGTCCAACAAAATTAAATCCGGGTGCAGGGTTGCAATGCCGTCCAGTGCAGATGCACCGTCGGTCGCGGTCCCGACCACTTCCATGCCGGCATCGGCGCATATCACCGAACGCAGAAGTCCGCGCATCACTGCCGAGTCGTCCACGATCAGAATCCGGGTCCGGCGTCCGGCAGCCATCGTTCAGGCCTCCACCAGGCCCATCATGGCCAGCTTGTCAGTCAAGCCTTGTTCGTCGAAGGGTTTCATCAGGTACTCGTTCGCACCGGCCTCCAGGGCGCGCAGGATGAAATTGTTTTCGGCCTCGGTGGTCACCATCAACACTTTCATGCCGTCGAATCCCTCCGCGCGCAGTTGCTTGAGCATCTCCAGTCCGTTCATGACCGGCATATTCCAGTCCACAAGCGCAAGATCGAAGCGCGCATCGCCATGCAGCCAGTCCATTCCAGCATGTCCGTCGGCGGCCTCCTCGCACTCGATGCCCCGCTCCTCAAGCAGCCCGCGCAGCAGCCCTCTCACAAAACGGGAATCGTCGACAATAAGTGCTCGCATGATCACCTCCAGACTTTCGAGCAAAATCACGATAACCGGCCCAGATAAATCCTTACTCAGCGTCGATTTCTAAAAAATCAACACTTCACAGTGGCAGCCATAGGAGCGCTCATGATGGACTCGCCGTACAGCGTTCTCGCCGGCTCATCCTTTGCCGCCTGGGCCGCACCCAGCCGCATGGGGTCCAGCCGCTCGGGGTCCAGCATTACCAGCAGGCTGTCTTTCAGTTTGTATGCGCCGGCAAACAGCGCTCTCCGGCGCTCATCCAAAATTGATGGGTTGGGCTCGTAGTCGGCTGACGAAACAGTCAGCACCTCGCCCACCGCGTCCACCAGTAATCCATAACATCCGCCTGAACTCTCCAGAACCAACAGATCCTGGCGGCCTTCCCTGGGGGAAAGCGCGAGCAACTGGCGCAGACTCACCGTGGTCAGCACGTCGCCGCGATAGTGCACCAGCCCACCCACAAAGACCGGCGCCAGCGGAACCGGCTGCGGCCGCGCCGCGCCCACAATCTCAAGAATGTGGGTGATGGGCACGCCGAACATCGTCGTTCCCAGGCGCACCGTGCACATCTCCATCAGTATTTCAGCCGCCTTTTCCTTGCGGTTCAATGCCGTCTTCGCAGCACTCATCTCACTGCCTCCGCAATCTGGTTACATTCGTTTTGCGCGTTGCTCTCCACCGGCAGCGACGCCACGCCGCTCAGGTCAACCAACCCGGTCACGTGATGATTGAGCAGCGTCACCCCCTCGGCGCGCTGGCTGGTGCCGGCCTCAAACAGGTCGCCGCCCGCGGCCACATCCAGCACGTGCGAAACCGCGATGCCCACATGGCGCTTGCCCTCGCGGCACACCACCACAATGATTTGCGCCTCGGGATTGCCCTCGGTCGCCGCCAGCACGCCACCCGAATCTTCCACAGGCAGCAATTGCCCCTCGAAGTTCAGCACCGGCCGCTGGCCGATGTACTCGATGCGCGATACCAGGAGCTGTTCAATGCGCAGCACGTCGGCCAGCGGCACCGCGGCTTTGTGCCCGGCGGCTTCCACCAGCAGATATTGCAGCATCGCGGCTTCGCTGTCCTTGCCATCTCTGGCCGTACCCGCAGCCTCCTCTTCTCCGTTCATGGTCACCCCGGCCTTCATGGCGATCGACCCCGGGTCCAGGATCAGCGCCAGTTCCGCGTTGCCCAGCACCGTCGCTCCCGAAAAAAGGCCGATATCCTTGAGCACCGCGCTAAGCGGCTTGACCACTATCTCCTCCGGATCGGCCAGCCCATCCACCACCAGCCCGAAGCGGCGTCCATCAGCGTCAAGCACGGCGATAAAGATATCCCGCTCGTTGGCGATTTTGTGCTCCACGCCGGGCATCAGCAGCCGGTCAAGAAACACCAGCGGCAGCAGCTTGCCGCGCAGCCGGTAAAGCGGCGCGCCTTCCATCCACTCGATAGTCGCGGCGGCCTGTTCGGGAGGGACATGCACCAGTTCCAGAAGCGCGCCCTGGGGCAGCGCAAAGCTCTGCTTCATGCTGCGCACAATCAGCGCCGGAATAATGGCCAGCGTAAGCGGAATGCGCATCCTGAGCGTGGTTCCCTTGCCCACCCGCGAGTCGATCTCCACCTTGCCGCCGATTTTTTCCACGTTGGTGCGGACCACATCCATCCCCACGCCACGCCCGCTCACATTGGTCACGGCGGCTGCGGTTGAAAACCCGGGCAGGAAAACCAGTTGCAGCAACTCGCGTTCGCCCAGTTGCGCGGCGTGCTCCGTCGTCAGGATGCCTCGCTCAATGGCTTTCCGGCGCACCTTCTCCACGGCAATGCCGGCGCCGTCGTCTGAGACCTCGATGACCACATGGCTGCCTTCCTGGCTGGCTCGCAGCTTGAGCGTACCCTCCGGATCCTTGCCCGCGGCCTGGCGCGCTTCGGGCAGCTCGATACCGTGGTCCAGAGAGTTTCTCACGGCATGCGTCAGCGGATCCTTGATGGCCTCCAGCAGGCTCTTGTCCAGTTCCGTCTCCTGGCCCTCCATCTGCAGCCGGACGCGGCGGCCAAGCGACTGCGAAAGGTCGCGCACGATGCGCGGAATCTTTGAAAAAATATTCGAGACTGGCTGCATCCTTGCTTTCATCACCGACTCGCGCAGATCCGCCGTCACCATATCCAGGCGGCGCGAAAGCAAGGTCATATTCGGATCGGCCGAGGTAGCCTGCAGCACCTGGTTGCGGGTCAGCACCAGTTCGCCCACCAGGTTCATCATCCGGTTCAGCAGCGTCACATCCACGCGCAGCGTGCTTTCCGCCGCCGTCCCTGTTCCCGGTCCCGGTCCTGTCCCGCGGGGTTTGGCAGTGTCGCCCTCCGCTTCAACAGGCGCCTGATAAGCGTGCGCAGCAGCCGGCTCCTGCTTTTCTTTCGCCTGCCCCGTGACCGGTATTGGATGCGTCTTAGGAGCAGCCTGAGGCGATACAGGTACCGCGCCGGGTTGAGGCTCCGCGGAGGGTGGATGCATGCCCGCACGCAGGCGAGCGTGTTGCCTGGCATGGGTTGGCGCCGGCCTCAGTGCCAGCAACTCTTCCAGCCGCGCGATCAGCGCCGCATCTTCACCCTCGCCCTCGCTGTCCTCCGTCTCGATGGTCTTCAGAATGGAGCGCAGCCCGTCCAGCAGCTGCAACAGTCCTGTGATGGTTTGACGGTCCGCAACCAGCTTGCCTTCGCGCAGCAGACCCAACAGGTTCTCGCCGGCATGCGCCAGCCGCTCCAGCCGCTTGAATCCAAGAAAGCCGGTGGTCCCCTTGATCGTATGCACCGAACGGAAGATCTCCGCCAGCAACCCTGTATCGCTGGGCTGCTCTTCCAAATCGGTCAGGCACCGCTCCATCCGGTCCAGCCCTTCCTGACTCTCAATCAGGAACTCCCTCGTCAATTCATCTATCGCCATCGCGCCCACTCATCCGCCCAGCCAGGATCAAAGGTTCCGGCAAAGGAAGCACTGTAGGCTTTTATCGGTAAGATGAGCTTCAACTTGAGAAACCTGAGGATAGAGATCGGGGATTAGCCTGATCGGCCCGTACCCTGTCATCCTGAGCGTAGGTCGCCGCGACGACCGTAGTCGTAGGGCCTGCGGTTCTATTTATGCGCAAAAGTGGAAAACCACAAACAACGCCTCATATACGGCCAATACGAGAATGTTTTAGCCTTATCTCGCAACTTCGAAGCAGATTGGAGACCCGATGAACGATCGGAACTCGACCGCGCCGGCGCTCGATGACCTCCTGGAACAGGCACGCCAGGCAGCCCTTCATTCCTACTCGCCCTACTCCGGCTTCCGCGTAGGCGCGGCTCTCCGGCTGACCAACGGAGAGGTTGTCACCGGGACCAACGTCGAAAATGCGAGCTATGGGCTGACCATCTGCGCCGAGCGTTCCGCCTTGGTCCGAGCTGTTTCCCAATTCGGACCAGAGATTCGCGTCGAAGCCGTCGCCATTGCCAATCTGAACCACGCTCCCAGCCCTCCCTGCGGCGCCTGCCGCCAGGTTCTGGCCGAGTTCACCCTGCCCGAGGCGCCGGTGCTCTTCCCCGCCACGGGCGGAATGCGCTCCATGCCCTGCTCCGAACTGCTGCCGCTGGCCTTCGAGATGAAGCTGAAGTAAACCCAAAAAATGCCCACTGCACGTGGGCTTAGGAAACATCTTCTGTGAGAATTATCTAAATCAACAAGATCGAGACCCTCCGGTCAACTATGGCCGCGGCCCCCAACAAACTTGTTAGCATAAAGTTGTATTTCGGATCTAAAAAGGACCCTGATACGATAAATTCGTCTCCCTTGAGGAGATTGGGTGCTGCCAGCGGAGAGATCAAGAGCATCCATCCGCAACTCAGTCCCAACAGGAGGGCGCCATCAAAGAACGATTGCGATTAGGCGATCTGCTGGTCCAGGCCAAGCTGGTCACCCTGGAACAAGTGACGGTCGCGCTCGACATCCAGGCTCAACTCGGTGGACGCCTGGGCGACCGCCTGGTTGCCGCCGGATCCATCTCCCAGGTGGCCCTGGACTCTTTTATCCATCGCATGCCGGCCGAGCCCGCGGATCTTGCGGCCGTGAAAATCGACGCGACGGAACTGCTGAACCTGTTGATTAAGGTCATTTACGTAGAACACCTGGAAACCATCCGCCAGTTCGTCAATACCATCAAGCTCCCCTATAACATCGTGCTCGCATTGGTCCAGATGGCCATCGACCGCCAACTGATGCATGCTCTGGGATCGCGCGACCCCGCCAACCCGCGGGATGTGAGCTACGCCATCACCGACACGGGCCGGCGCTGGGTGCTCGACGCCCTCGAACAATCGCGATATGCCGGACCTGCGCCCGTTACCCTGGATGAATTCACCGCCCAGATCAACCTGCAGAAGGTTACCAATGAACGGATCACCTTCGATCGCATACGGAAGTCTCTTGGCCCCCTGACCTTCGAGGACAGCATCATCGAACAATGCGGGCCGGCGTTAAACTCTGGCCGGGCCATCCTTCTCTATGGCACGCCCGGCAACGGCAAAACCTCCGTAGCGATGTGCCTGGCAAACGTATTCTCCGACGTGATTTATATCCCTTACGCGGTCAACATCGAGGGCCAGATCATGCGCGTCTACGACCCCAGCTTTCATGTCTCGCTGAGCCCCGCAGCCCCCAGCCAGACAGACAGGCTCTCCTTCGTCCGCACTGAGGAATTTGACGCGCGCTGGGTTCCCTGCCGGCGGCCCTTTGTCCTCACCGGCGGCGAATTGACGTTGGAGATGCTGGATATACGATACGACCCCGCGGTGAATTTCTATGAGGCGCCTCTCCACGTGAAAGCGCTGGGCGGCTGTTTTGTCCTCGATGACTTCGGCCGCCAGATGGTATCCCCAACCAACCTCCTCAACCGCTGGATTGTGCCGCTTGAAAACCGCTTCGACTATCTCAAGTTGCATTCGGGGAAAACCTTCACCATACCCTTCGAGGAGTTGGTTATCTTCTCCACCAACCTCGAGCCCGAAGACCTGATGGACCCTGCCTTCCTACGCCGCATTCCCTACAAAATAGAGGTAGCAGCTCCCAGCCTCGAACTTTTCAAGCGCATCTTCGATAAGGAATGCGCACTGAAGGGAATGCCGCCTGCCGAAAATTTAATCGACTTGATCGTACATAGGATCACTATAGATAAGGGGCTCAAATTGGCCGCCTATCAACCCAGGTTTATCGTCGATCAAGTGGCCGCAACCTGCCGATTTATGAATCAGCCGCCTCATTTCGAGCCACGCTATATTGAATATGCAATCAACAATCTCAAGGTCCGGCGCCAGTCGCAGGCAGCTCCGCATTCGGCGACGGCTGCGAAAATATAGCCCGATTTTCCTTGTAGCATCGCTCTCATCCAGGGCGATTGGGGTAGGACATCAGGATTTCAACGAGGCCGGCTTCTCTCGCCGGTCAAGAAACACCGGCGCAATGTGGCGCACGAACAGGTTTTCGGTTACGTTTTTCGCGATGATGGTCTCATTGGCTTCCACCAGGTCCAGATAGCGGCGGCCCATCCTGGCCGCAACTTTATATCCCACGTGAAGCAACTGGCGCAGGCTGGGGTTGTATGCCGGCGAATCAATATCGTGGCGCAGGGCAGAGGTGAATTGCACTGAGGACCAGCGCGCCACTTCCGCGGGAGCGGGCAGCATAGCCGGATGGATGTCAATCACCGTTGCGTAGGGCGCGCAAAGATCGATGGAGTAAGAAAATGCCTCGGCGTAGATCTCTTTTGCCAGCTTGAGGCCTTTCCCTCCAGCTTCTGCGAGGCCAATGATCTCTTCCAGCCAGGTAGTACCGGCGGTCTTCAGATGCACCCCGGTTGAAAACTTCCCCATCGCCGCATGGATAGCCGGGTAGATTGAGAATTTGTCGCTGCCGGAGTGGATGCTGAGTTTGAGATTGCCCTGCAAACCGTAGGTTGCGACGGCATGCCGGATGGCGGCCATGTCCAGCGTGATCTCGCGGGAAAACTGGGCCACGTCGCCAACGTAGTCCACGCCCTTGTTGAAACGGCCGCTGAATTTGGGCGCGATGGTTTGGATGGGAATATCTTCATCGGCGATGGCGGCAAGGATGATCAGCAACTCCGCCGGTGATTGCGCGGCATCGGTCTCGTCCATTGAAACTTCAGTGATAAATGCGCCTTTGCCTTTGGCTGCCTCGATCAGGCGATAGATATTGCCTGCCTTCTCCACAGCGTAGAGAAATTTGGCAGCGGTCTGGCGCAGCAGATCGGGCGTGATTTCGATGGCTTGACCGGCGCCTTCCATGTGGATAGTCCCCACGAGTTCCGGATGGCGCTTCACAAATGTGTCGATCGAAGCCTGGCTGGCGGGCTTGCCGATGGAATCGGCCACGTCGATGGTGTAGAAGTCGCAGGAAGCGAGGTAGCGCTCCACTGTGGAGAGGTTGATGTGGTCGGCGTCGCAAAACCAGGGCCGCTTCCAGTCCAGACCCTTCACGGCCAGTTCGGCCGCGGCGCGCACTGAATTCGGCTCGCTGCCGATGATGGTGTGTTCGCGGTTGGACTTGTTCCACACCGGGATCACTTCCACGCCCGCTTTTGAGGCGAGGACGCACGCTTCCAGCTGCGCCTTGGCCTGATGGGCGAATCGATCGCCCACGCCGATGGAGTATTTGCCTAATATCGCCATGATTGCTTTCCCTGTGTCCAATGCATTGATAAGGGTCAAAATAACAGAATACATCGCCAACGCGCCCTAGCCACTAGACTGAATCTATGCCCAGCAACAAGCCGCAAAGCACCCAAACCGCGCACAGCGAGTGGCGGCCGTCGGTAAATCCGTGGATGATTGCGGTCTCTGTGATGCTGTCCACCTTCATGGTGGTGCTTGACTCCTCGGTGGCTAATGTCGCCTTGCCGCACATTGCCGGCAATCTCTCCGCCTCCACCGACGAATCGACCTGGGTGCTCACCAGTTATCTGGTCTCCAACGCCATCCTGCTGCCCGCCTCCGGATGGATCGCACGGCGCATCGGGCGCAAGCGCCTGATGATGATTTCGATTCTGGCCTTTACCGCCGCGTCCTTGCTCTGCGGCCTGGCCGTCTCCATGCCCATGCTGATCGTTGCCCGTGTATTGCAAGGCATCGGCGGCGGCGGCATGCAGCCCCTGGCCCAGTCCATCCTGCTGGAAAGCTTTCCGCCCCGGCAGCAGGGCACGGCCATGGCCGTCTACGGCGTCGGAATCGTGGTTGCCCCGGTGATCGGCCCCACGCTGGGCGGATGGATCACCGACAGTTACTCCTGGCGCTGGATTTTTTACATCAACCTTCCCATCGGCATGCTCGCCCTGTTCATGGCCAACCTCTACATCGAGGATCCTCCCTACCTGCGCCATGCCTTTCGCGGCGCCATCGACTATCTCGGCTTCGGACTGATGGCCGTTTGGCTGGGCGCCATGCAGTTGGTGCTCGACAAAGGCCAGGAGGCGGACTGGTTCGCGGCTGGCTGGTTGCGCTGGACCGCCGCGCTATCCGCATTCGCGCTCCTGGGCTTTATCCTGCGCGAATTCACAATTCGAGATCCGATTGTGCAATTGCGGATACTCGGCGACCGCAATTTTTTCGTGGGAACGGTAATGACCTGCCTATACGGCGTAATCCTCTATGGCGTCACGGCCATGATGCCGTTGTTTCTGCAGACCTCGCTGGGCTATTCGGCGCTGGATAGCGGCTGGGCAGTCAGTCCGCGCGGCATCGGCTCCCTGCTCTCCATGATCGTGGTGGGCTTTCTGGTCAATCGTATCGACGGCCGCGTCCTGCTGGCCTGCGGCTTCGCCATCTTCGGCTACTCGACAATGCTGTTGAGCCACATCAATCTCGGCATCTCCATGTGGTCCGTGGCCATGCCCAACTTCATCAACGGCTTTGCCGGCGGCTTCGTATTCGTTCCCCTCACCACCATGAGCATGGGCCTGCTGCGCAAGCAGGAGATCGGCAACGCCTCCGGCATCTACAATCTAATGCGCAATATCGGCGGCAGCATCGGCATCGCGAGCATCACCACCATGCTGGTGCGCAACTCCCAAATCCACCAGAATTATCTCGGCGCCAACCTCACCGCGGGCAGCCCTGCCGCGATGGGAATCCTCGCCGGTCTCACGGCAAAGTTCACCACCGGCGGAGCCGACGGCTTTACCGCGCGTCAAGAGGCTCTGGGCGCTCTTTACCGCAGCGTCCAGCAGCAGGCAGCGGTACTCGCTTATGCCGACATCTTCCGCCTGCTCTGCTATCTCGCGCTGCTATGCATACCGCTGGCCCTGTTTTTTCATCATCTGCGGTGGCGTTCGCAGCGGCCTGCCGAGGCTGTCGTCGAGTAAACCCATCGCTGAACAGCCAAGACGTCAATTCCGGCGTTTCATTTGAGAATGGAAGAAGGAACCGGTTAAGAGCGCGGCGTCGACCCACCTAGTCTTCCGCCCGCACCAGAAGGCAGGTGATGTTGTCGTTGCCGCCGGCTTTCTTGGCGGCGTTCACCAGGTTGGCGCACAGCTCTTCGAGAGAAAGGTCCATAATGAGGATGGATTTGATCGTTTCATCGGAGATCTCGCGGGGCAATCCGTCGGAACAGAGCAGATAAAGGTCGCCGGGCTCGGCCTGCATCTCAAAAACGTCCGGCGTAATGCTGCTCTGCGTGCCCAGCGCGCGGGTAATAACGTTGCGCAGCGGCGAACTCAGCGCTTCGTCGGGAGTCATGCGGCCTAATCGGACCAATTCCTCCACCAGCGAGTGGTCCAGGGTAAGCTGCTCCAGAATCTGGTTGCGCAGCCGGTAACAGCGGCTGTCGCCCACGTTGAGCACCCACACCCTGCTCTCCTCCGTTACCAGGACTACCAACGTGGTGCCCATTCCGCTAAGCTTGTCGTCGCTCTCTGCACGGGAAAAGACCACCTCGTTGGCGGCAAGCACAGCCCGCTCGGCCTTCGCCGGCAGGGTCTCAGCCTCGGACCCATCCGCATTCTCGATCCGGCTCTCCAGCAGGCGCAGCACCTCGCCCACCGCCAGGGAACTTGCAATCTCCCCAGCCGCGGCCCCGCCCATGCCGTCACAGACAACATAAACTCCGTGCTCAACGGAACATCCGAACGAGTCCTCGTTGGAAGCCCGTTTGCGTCCGAGGTCTGTTAACGCCGCAGCCGTATAGTGATCTACAGCCAAAAAAATCTCCCGTCGCTCAGTTTACACGGCCTAATGCTATATCACACCCTGAAAAACCACCTCTTAGTAAGCCGGCTGGTTCACCGGATACGGCGCCCAATCGAGCCAAAATTCAGACTGGGCCGGGACGCATATAATTTTTAGACTACGCTCCCCTTGGTCCTCTATAATTGCGGCGTCAGATTGAAATTGAGCCTTTTAAAAAAACGAACCGGGAGGTCGGTCGTGTCCGCAACCCAAGTATGGACTGAAGAACTGAATGCGCCTTATCCGTTAGCTGAAGAGCAGCGCAGCTTCTACGCGGAGAATGGATATATCAAGCTTCGCCAGGTTCTTCCCGCGCAGTTGCTTGAGCACTACCGCGTTTTTATCAGTGCCAAAGTGGCTGAATTGAGCGCCAACAAGCTGCCTCTCGATCAGCGCTCCACCTACGATAAAGCCTTTCTGCAAGTGGGCAACCTGTGGCTGCAGAGCGAAGAGGTACGCGAGTTTGTCATGGGAAAGCGCCTGGGGCGGATAGCCGCGGAGTTGATGGGCTGCCGCGGCGTGCGCCTCTACCACGACCAGGCTCTCTATAAGGAACCCGGCGGCGGCATCACACCCTGGCACGCCGACCAGTACTACTGGCCAGTCTCCAGCAATAACGTCGTCACCGCATGGGTTCCTCTGCAGAACACGCCGCTTGAAATGGGTCCGCTGGCCTTCTGCGAAAAAAGTCATCGCTTTCAGCATGGACGCGACCTGGAGATCGGCGACGAAAGCGAAATCACTCTCAAACAAGCGCTCGAAAAATTCTCCAAAAACAACAGCCCCTTCTCGTTTGGCGATGTAAGCTTCCATTCCGGCTGGACCTTCCATCGCGCTGAAGCCAATACGTCCAGCAAGGCGCGCGAGGTCATGACCATAATTTATATGGATGAGGAGATGCGCCTGGCGGAGCCGAAGAACAAGAACCAGATCATCGATATGCAGGCTTTCTGCCCTGGAGTGCCGATCGGCGAAATCATCGATTCACCCATGACCCCGGTAATCTACTCACGGGAAAAATAAAGGATGCAGTGTTAGATGATATGAATCATCTCATCGCTTCCCATTTATAGCCAATCATGCAATGGTGAAACCGTGCTACTTGACCCGCGCGCTGCATCTTTGTTCTGCACGGGATATAAAGAATTTTTCCCGCAATCCGTAAAGCCGTTCACTCACCTCGCAGCCCAGGTTCAAGTCAGGCGCCGCGATCCTTCCCGGCATGCGAAAGTAAATAAGAAATGGCAAAGCCTCTGAAAGCCGGACGGCGCATCGCGCTGCTGGGTTACGGTGCCTGTGCGCTGGCCGGCTGCCTGTGGGGCACGGGCTTTTACTTCGGCAGGCTGGCCCTGGACGAGATGAGCGTGGAGCACATGGTGCTCTACCGCTTCCTCTTTGCCTCCCTGGGCATGTTGCCGGTGGTCGTGGCCAATCGCCGCCGCTTTCACCTCACCGCCAGTGAAACGCGCCTGCTGCTTTCCTGCGCGGCCCTCGGCGTTCCCATTCAGTTTCTGCTCCAGTTCCATGGCCTGGCCCTGACCACGGTAAGCCACGCCTCGCTGATGGTGGGCGCCATGCCGGTGCTGCTGGCCGCTGGAGCCACTCTCTTTGCCGGCGAGCAGCTTGACCGGCTGGGATGGCTGGCCCTGTTCGGCTCCACGCTGGGCGCCGCGCTCATCGTGCTGGGTGGCGTCCCCGGCTCAGCCGCGCACACCGTGCCCTCTTTGACCGGCGACCTGATGGTGGTTGCCTCGCTTTTCACCGCCCTGGCCTGGATTCTGCTCAGCAAGAAACTGATGCTCACCCACAGCCCGCCGGTGGTAACGGCCTACACGATTCTCTCCGGAACCCTCATGCTGGCCGTTCTGGTTCTGGGCCCATGGCTGCTAAACCCCATTCTCCCGTTCAAGACTCAGCCGCCGCCGATTGCCCACATCAGCCCCACCGCCTGGACCGCGCTGGCCATCAGTGGCCTGCTCTGCACAGCCACCACCACGCTGCTCTGGAACTGGGGCATTCACCATGTGCCGGCCTCGCGCGCCGGCGTCTTCCTCAACATCGAGCCGGCTCTCGGCTCCTGGCTGGGCGTCCAGTTTCTGGGTGAGCACCTAGGCCCGTACGCCTGGGCTGGCGGCGCTCTGATTCTGACCGCGGCCGTAGCCCTCACCGCACGCGCTAACGAACCAAACCCCGCCATCATCCTCGAATAGTGCACAAACGCGCCATAAACGTGGGCTTTATTGAGGTCTACAAATGCGCCGGAGGCGCAACGTAGGTTAGCCCCGCGCTTCAGCGTGGGGAAAGGGATTCCACATGTTGGTTACGGAGTCCCGTAGGGACGGTGCTTGTGCATCTTTTATGCAGTAACCATTAAAGCTTTGTGATGACGATCTCGGTATACGGCCAAAGCGAAATATTAGATAGGTTCAATACCTTGGTCATTAGAACAATGCGATTACCGGTAACGAATGGCCGATTCCAGCCGATACCTCCTTTGGTGATTAAGGCCTGCTAACTTTCGCAGGCTCAGATGGAGGCTTATGTGACCCTTCTAATCTGGGACCATACCTGCGCCGTCGGCGTCAGGGCCATGGACGACCAGCACGGCATTCTCATGGATACAGTGAACGAGCTTCGCCAGGCACTGATGCGTGGCTCGGGCCGGGAACAGCTCAGCGAACTGCTCGACCGGCTGATCGAGTTCACTCGCATGCACTTCTGGAGCGAGGAGCAATTCATGGAGCAGAGCGGCTTTCCCGGCCTGGCTGAGCACCGCGTCGAGCACCACAGAATGCTGGCCCGTATGCTGCAATTCGCCCATCGCGTGCAATACGGCAAAAGAGTGCGCATGCGTCCCCTGCTCTGCTCCCTGCGCGACGAATATCTGCATCACATCGAGGATCTGGACCGGCGGTATGGTCCATGGTGGAATGAGAACGGATGCGCTAGCTCCGCGCGGCTCTATACCTCAAACGAAAGCTGCACCGGTCCAAAGAGCGGCGAAGCCGGCTTCGGCTCCGAGGCCAACTCGTAAACCAGCCGCTCCAGCACCAGCCGTTTGTCTGGCGGCGAGGAGCGCAACTCCATATCCGCCCGCGCAACCAGCCGCAGCGCCCGCGTGAGCTCGCGGCGGCTCTTGTAGCGCCGTGCCTGGCGGATCAGATCGTCGGCGGCAAACGGCGGCATCCTGAATCCCTGCCACAGCGCCTGCCAGATAGCGCGTGAATCGCGCACGTTCTTTTCCAGAATCACCAGCATCTGGCGGAAGGTTCGCGCCAGCATATAAAGATGCCCGATGGCCGCGTCCTCGCCGGCGTCAGAGCTGTTCAGCAGCCCGTGCAACAGCGCCAGCGCGCGCGCGCGGTCGCGGGCGCTGATGGCATCGGTCAGCTCGTAGAGCGACCGCTGCTTAGCCGCCAGCACCATGGTCTCCACGTCGCCCAGAGTGATGCGTCCCCGTCCCAGCGTATAGAGCAGCAGCTTCTCCAGTTCCGAGGAGATCAGCATCATATCCGCTCCCAGCGCATCCACCAGTTCGCGGGCCGCATCCGGCTCCACGCGCACGCCAGCCTCCTGCGAGGTAGCCACCGTCCAGCGCACCGCATCTTCCTCGTTCACGCGTGCCAGCTCCACCACGCCGCAGTGCTCGCCCAAAGTCTCGGTAATTCGCTCGAAGCGGTTCTTGTCGTCCAGCTCCATGCGCCGCGCATCGCAGGGGATGCGCAGAAAGTCGGCCACAAAAATCAGCAGCGCCTGCGGATTGGGCGAGCTGAAATACCGCTCCAGCGCTGCAAACTCTTCCTTCTTGGCGCCGCGCGTATAGAGCTGCCGCACATTGCGCACAAAAATCACCTGGAACGGAGCCATCAAAGATGGAGTCTGCGCCCGGTCGAGAATTTCAAAGATCGAAGTTCCTGACAAATCGAACTCCGAAAGGCAAAAATCCTTGAATTCCGCAGGCATAAAGCCTTTGAGCACCGCCGAGCGGCAGCGATCCTGCAAGAAGACCTCGTCGCCGGCCAGCACGTAGCCGGGCTTGAGCGGCCCCTGGCCCGCGGCGGCGGCTTCAATCTCCGCCACAAAGCGGCCCACGGCGGCGAATCCCGCGCCCCAGCGCCCGGCGGTCACCGGTATTCCCTCAGGGCAATGGATGCAGACTTCATGCAGCTAAAGAATACCTTCCCCGGCGCGTCAAGGCCAGCATCAATTCCCTGGGTCGTCCATACTTTAGAACCCTTCCAGCACATCGGCTACCAGTGCCCTCGCAAACGCTCGCGAGAGCCGATCCATCCCCGCCGGATTCTCCACAATGAAGGTTGGCAGATCGGTGGTCGACTGGTACTGCTCGCGAAAGATGTAATTCTTGTTCTCGTAAAGCACCTTGCCGTCCCGCCCTGTGAGCGTCACCGAAACCACGATGGTGATGAGAAAGCTGGACGACTCCTGGGTTGAAGCGTTGTAGGTCAGCGGCGCCACGTATTCCTTAAGAATCGTCCCGTGCAGCACGGCGTCCGCATCCCCTCCCTCATTGGGAGTCACCCGCAACCGTGTGCGCGTGGCAAACTCGCGGATCACCGCATTGGTCATCACTGTCTCTGTTTGATAGGCCTCGGTATTCGTAGCGAAGACCGGCACGGAGAGCGTCTTCACATCGAGCGGCATGTGAGCAGCGGCGCCCAGCGTGTGATATCCGCACCCAGAGAGCGCGAGCAGGGCAAATGCGATGGGAGAAAATGCAATCTGGCGCATGACTCATCTTAGCGCTTGAACCGCAATCCCATGGACCGCAATCAAACCCATGCGGTCGCAAGCATCCCCAGCCCCAACCCGGATAATCGCAGCCCATCGGCGCGGTCTTTGAAGTAAATCTCGTTCAGTTGTTCCGTATCCCGCTGTTCAATGCGCTGAAATCCGGCGCGGTGCAGTTCCGCTTCCATCTCATCCGCGCTGAAGAAAAGCCGGAAGGGCTCGCCGGCAGCGGCAACGCGGCTGGCGAGTATATCGAAGGCCGTACGGCCCACCGGGCTGAGCGTCTGCGGAGCCAAAGCATAATCAAAGCTCACGCCGCTCCCTTGAGGCAGCCGAGCGATGGTCTCCAGCGTGGCGCGAAAAGCTGTCAGCGTCAGGTAGGGAACCACTCCCATCCAGCCAAAGAACGCCGGCAAACTAAGATCAAACCCCGCTTCAGCCAATTCGCCGGCCAGCGAATGGCTCTCAAAATCCAAAGCAATAAACGTCAGGCTTTCAGGTGAGACAATGCCCGCCTCGTCCAGCATGGTTCGCTTCCACGCTTGCGTAGCAGGCAAGTCCACCTCGAAGACCCGCAGTGCAGGAAATGGATTGCGATAGGCAAACGTATCGAATCCCGCTCCCAGAAGCACGTACTGCCCAACCCCGTTCCGCACGGCCTCCGCCAGCCGGTCTTCCACATATCGGCTGCGCGCCGCCATAAAAGCGCGAAAGTCCCGCGCCACCGGGTGCGTGGCGCGCTTCATCTGTCGGCGAAATCCCGGCCCCACCAGACGCACCGCCAGAGGATCGTCCAAAACCGGCGGATGGTCCATCAATTGGTGCGCCGCGCGGCGAATAGCCACTCCAAGAGCGGTCCTGCTGGCCCGGCCTGTCTGCATGTTTTGAAGTTTAAATTACCCACAATCTGCGCTGGAAAGCCTCGTTCCGCGTACCATAATTCCCATGACCTGGATTGGATGGGCAATTCTCTCCGCAATCTTTGCCGCCGCCACAGCCCTATTGGCCAAGGTAGGCGTGGCGCACGTGGACTCAAACCTGGCCACGGCCCTGCGCACCAGCGTGGTCGTAGTCTTTACCTGGGGCATTGCGCTGGCGCTGGGCAAGCACGGCGAAATCCGCATGCTCGACCGCCGCACCGTGCTCTTTCTCACGCTCAGCGGCCTGGCTACCGGCCTCTCATGGCTGTGCTACTTCCGCGCCTTGCAATTGGGTCCAGCCTCGCGCGTAGCGCCGCTCGACAAACTCAGTGTCCCCCTGGTCATGGTCTTCGCCTGGCTGCTCCTGGGCGAAAAACTCAACGCTCCAGCACTCATCGGCGGTTTGCTCATCACGACGGGTGCCATCGTAATCGCCTTGAGCTGACCTGCCGCCGCCCGGCAATTTCCCTTGCCTATACTGGAAACAGCGCGCGGCTAAACAATCGGCGCAAGATTCCCATGACCGCTCAACCCCAATCCGCAGACCCACCCCGCCGCATCGTCCTCACCGGCTTTATGGGCTCGGGCAAATCCACCGTCGGCCCACTGCTCGCCCACCGCCTGGGATGGAGCTTTGTCGATGTGGACGACGTGATCGAAGCAGAAGCCGGCATGCCCATCGCCGAACTCTTCGCCCGCGACGGCGAAGCACAGTTCCGCGACCGCGAGCACGCGACAATAACCCGCCTGTGCGCCGCCGGCGACGCGATGGTTCTGGCTTTAGGCGGCGGCGCCATCGAGCACTCCGCAACTCGCGCCTTGCTCCTCACCACCCCCGGCACGCTCCTCGTTCATCTTGAAGTCGAACTCTCCACTACCCTCGCCCGCTGCCGCGGCACCGAGCATCTGCGCCCCATCCTCGCCGACCAGGCCAACCTGGCCAGCCGCTACCAACGCCGTCTTCCGCTCTACCGCACCGCCCACGTCTCCATCTCCGTCGATGCCCTCACTCCGGAGCAAGTGGTGGATGCGATCCTCAAGGTCCCCCGTCTAGGCTATTGATGACTGCATAAGTAAAGTCCGCACAAACGCGCCGGAGGCGCAGAGTTGGTTAGCCCCGCGCTTCAGCGTGGGGAAAAGGGATTCCACAAGTTCGTTGTGGAGTCCCGTAGGGACGGCGCAAGGACATTATTTATGCAGGAACCAATAACCATATCGTTCCGCTCCAACACTTCCCCGCTTGCTATCATCGAAACAGGCTCCCATGTAGCCACTCATTCCGCGCTTTCTCACAGAGGTTCTCACCCACCCAGATGAATCCCGTCTCCCAAGCCGCGCCTCCCGCAGAATTTGCCGCACCATTTGAAAGCGGGCCGCACGGCGCCCATCCACGCGCCCAGCCCCGGCGCAACCGCCACGCTCATCCACGACCTGCGCGAGCTCTTCAAGGTCAAAGTCGTCGGCCTGGTGCTGGTCACCGGCTGGGGCGGCTTTTATCTGGGCTCCATGCAGTCCGGCATCTCCAGCGTGCAGCGCGGCCTGCTCGACACGCTCCTCGGCATCGGCCTGGTCTCGGCCGGAGCGGGCGCGCTGAACGAGGCCCTGGAGCGCAAAATCGACGCGCGCATGAAGCGCACCGCCGACCGTCCCATGGCCGCCGGACGCTTCTCGCTGGCCCAGGGCATCCTGGCCGGCCTCGGCGCGCTGGCCCTCGGCGCGGTGTGGCTGGCGCTCACCACCAACCTGCTCACCGTGGCCCTGGCGCTGCTCACCGCCTTCACTTACGTCGCCATCTATACGCCGCTCAAGCGCGTCACCACCATGGCCACCTTCATCGGCGCATTTCCCGGCGCCATGGGTCCCATGCTGGGCTGGACCGCCGCTCGCGGCCGCATCGAGTGGCCGGCCGTGGCCCTCTTCGCCATTCTCTTTGTCTGGCAGTTCCCTCACTTCATGGCCATCGCCTGGCTCTACCGCGACGACTACGCCCGCGCCGGCATTCGCATGCTGCCCGTCGTCCAGCCCGACGGCTGGTCCACCGTGGCCGAAGCGCTGTTCTTCGCCGTGCGTCATGATTCCCGTCAGCCTCACCCCCTGGCGGCTGGGCATGGCCGGCATCACCTACGCCGTCCTGGCCGCTGCGCTGGGCCTGTTACCTGGCCTATACCATCCGCTTCGCCGGCATCCTGCGCACCAGCGATCGAAACCGAAAGCCGCATGCTGGCGCGCGATCTGCTCAAGGTCAGCGTCCTCTATCTGCCCCTGCTCTTCACCACGCTCATGCTCTGCGCCACGCAAAGCATTAAGGAAGCGAATCATGACCACCGCAGTCGCCCATCCATCCAGCACCCGCCCCGCCATCGCCGCCATTCTGGCCATCAGCGCCGCGGCCACGCTCTTTCTCTTCTGGCTCATCTACGTTCATCCCGCCGCGGCCTCCAGCGCGCAATACGCCTTTCTGCCCGCGCTCAATGCCGTGCTCAACGGCCTCAGCGCCACCGCCCTGCTCATCGGCTACACCTTCATCCGGGCACAGCGCATCCAGGCCCATCGCGCGGCCATGATCACGGCCTTCGGCTTCTCCACGCTGTTTCTGGTCAGCTACATCCTCCACCACGCGCTGCACGGCGACGTCCGCTACCCGGCCCACGCCGCCCTGCGCTCCGTCTACCTGCCGCTGCTGGCCAGCCACATCATTCTGGCCGTCGTGGCGCTGCCGCTGGTGCTGGTCACCTTCTTCTTCTCGCTCACCGGCCGCATTCCGCAGCACCGCAAGGTCGCCCGCTGGACCTTCCCTCTCTGGCTCTACGTCTCAGTCACCGGCGTCGTCACCTACGTGATGCTGCGCCTGGCGCAAGGATAGGAGCGAACATGCCCGCAAGCCAAGTCCGAATCCGAGTACACGACGACGGCACCCGCCAACTGCTCCAATGGGGCGCGTCGATGCTGGGCGCGGGCCTGCTGGCCGCACTGCTGCTTGAAACCGTGCTGGGCGGCTTCTCGCCCACCGGCGCCAGCACCAACACCGGCTGGTTCGCCCTCATCGTCGCCCTCATGTGCATCCCCTTCGGCGGCCTGCTGCTCTCCCTGGGCGTGGCCAAATGGCTCCGCAACCGCTCCATCTCCCGCACGGATAATCGTCTGCTATTCTTTTCACTTACTGGAGTGCACGAACATGGCAAAGAGCGTTAACAAAGTCATCCTTTTAGGGAATGTAGGCAAAGACCCAGAGATCCGTTCCACCCCCGGCGGCGCCATGGTCGCCAGCTTTGGGCTCGCCACCAGCGACCGCTTTCAGGATCAACAGGGCAACTGGCAGGACCGCACCGAGTGGCACAACCTGGTCGCCTTCAAGCGCAATGCCGAAATCATTCGCGATTACGTCAAGAAAGGCTCCAAGCTCTACGTCGAGGGAAAGCTCCAAACCCGCAGTTGGGACGACAAGGAGTCCGGCCAGAAGCGCTACAAAACCGAAGTCGTTGTCTTCGACATTTCGCTGCTCTCCGGCCGCGAAGACGGCTCGGGCGGCAGCCGTACAGCCTCCGGCAGTTCGGCAGCCAGCTTTGACCAGCGCCCGCCCGCCGGCCAGGACGACGCCGCCCAATCCGCCGAAATCTCCGACGACGATATTCCGTTCTGACGATTAACCACTGGCTGCTTCAGTTTTTCCCGGCTGCCTAGCCCAACGGATCGTTGTCCCGGTCCGTCACTTCTACCAGCGCAGCCAGCCGCTTGGCCAGCTCCGGCTTCCAGCTTTTTTCCGGAACGCGCCAGCTCCAATTTCCGGCGGCGACGGACGGCGTATTCATGCGCGCCTCCGAGCCAAGCTCAAGCAAATCCTGCGCTGGAACCACCGCCATCTCCGCCACGCTGCCCGCGATGGCCCGAATCAGCGGCCATACCGGATGCCCGCCAACCGGCCCCACCAACGCCTCAACCGCGCTGTGCTCCGCCTTGCCGGCCATCTTCCACCAGCCCTGCGTAGTGTCGTTGTCGTGCGTACCTGTGTAGGCCACCGTGCCGGTCGTGTACCGGTAGGGCAGATGAGCGTGCGCGCCCTTGTCGCTGAATCCAAATTGAATCACCTTCATGCCCGGCATGCCCATCTCCAGCCGCAGCGCATCCACTTCAGCGGTAATCACTCCCAGGTCTTCAGCCACCAGCGGCAGCGGGCCAAGCGCCGCCTCCAGCGCATGGAAGAGCTCCCGCCCCGGCGCCTTCACCCACTCGCCGTTCACAGCCGTCTCTTCTTCAGCTGGAATCGACCAGTAAGCCTCGAAGCCCCGGAAGTGGTCCAGCCGAATTACATCGTAAAGTTGAGCTGAGCGGCGAATCCGCTCAATCCACCAATCGAAGCCCCACGCCTCCGGCACCTCCCAACAATAGAGGGGATTGCCCCAGCGCTGCCCGGTCGCAGAAAAGTAGTCGGGCGGAACGCCGGCAATGCGCACCGGCTTCAGTTCCTCGTCCAGATCGAATAAATCGGGATGCACCCACACGTCGGCCGAATCCATATTGACGAAGATCGCCACGTCGCCCATGATCCGGATCGCCTTGCGCGCCGCGGCCTCTCGCAGATCATTCCACTGCCGCGCGAAAGCGAATTGCAGAACCCGCTCCTGGGCCAGCGCGCGTGCGCTGCGCGCGGCAACCTCCTGGATTGCATCTGGCGCGCGCCTGCGCAGAGGCTCCGGCCAAACCGTCCACGCGCCGGTCTTGAACTGGCGGCGCAACTCGGCATACAGAGCGTAATCGTTCAGCCAGCCCGCCTCCGCCCGGCAGAACTCCTCGAAATGCTTCCACTGCGCGGCCAGCTTCTTCTCCCGCGGCCCGCGATCGAGAAAGTTCCCCGCCGCCTCATAGAGCAAGGGAAGCTTTCGCTCTACCACCTCGTCAAAATCCACGCGCCCGCTGCGTCCCGCCAGCCCGCCGATCCGCTCCCCCTCGATCCAGCCCCAGTCCGACAGAAACTCCAGGCTGATGAGATACGGATTGCCCGCAAAGGCCGACGATCCCGCATAAGGCGAGTTGTCATAGCCCGTAGGCCCCAGCGGCAGCACCTGCCAGATGTGCTGCTTCGCCGCGGCCAGAAATGCCACAAAATCGTAGGCCGCCGGCCCCAGGTCCCCGATGCCTCCATAGGACGGCAAAGAACTTATGTGCAGCAGAACTCCCTGCGAACGCTCGAATTGCATGACTCCATTATCGACCGGATGGGGTAAAGCTGCTGATTGAATTCACCCGCTTTGAAAGGGCACGGCTTTAGCCGTGCCGCTCCATATGCAAATGGAATTATGGGCTTTAGCCCCTGAGGGAGTGTGTTATAAACAATCTGCATTCCCTCAGCGGCTAAAGCCGCAATCATTTTTGGCCTTTCTTTGGCACGACTAAAGTCGTGCCCTTTCAAATCCGCGAGATATTCTCAAATCCCTGAGCGCGTGAAAAAAGCCCGCCTCCTCAAGAGAAAGCGGGCTTGACTATTGTTTTTCCCCCGGCTTATATCCCCGGAGTCTTCGCCTTGGAGTTAAGCTGGATGCGCTTATTCTTCGTGTATTTGTTCATGATCTCGCTCAAAAAAACATCGAAGATCTCCCCTTGGCGCTGATCCTTGATCTGGTCGCGCATATGGTCGAAGTTCTTGGCGATCTCGTCCGCGGTAGGTTCTTGCTTGTCCACCAGTTTGGCCACCACGCCGGTCCTCTGCGCGTTGATGGGCCCGCTGATCTCGCCCACCTTCATATCGAAGAGTTGCGGCGCCAGTTGGCCCACCGCGCCGAAATCGGGCACCTGATCAGTCTCGCTAACCAGTTCGCTGGACTTGAGAGTCGCGCCCACCGCCTTGGCTGCCTTGGCCAAATCGTTCATGCTCTTGGCCTTGTCAGCCAGTTCATTGGTTTTCTGGCCCAACAACACGCGAATCTGCTGGTTGCGAAAATCATCCAGAACGTGGCTCTTCCAATCCGCAAAAGTCGGTGCGTGAGCCGCTGCGATTCCCGTAACCTGGAAGATCGCATATCCCTCGCCGGTGGTTGCGGACTGCGGCGGATCGCCCTGTTTCGATTCAAACGCCTTGGCGATGATTTGAGATCCGTCTGGCAGCGCAGGAATCACTCCCGTGCTGTCGAACAGCGGCGAGTTCACCATTTCCAGGTGGTGGGCAGCCGCGGTCTTCTCCAGTCCGTTCTTGACGGCCTCAGAGGTTAGCGCGCTGGCATAGTTTTCCTCGGCCTGCGCCAGCTTCTGCCGAACCAGCGTCAACTGGATGGTGGGCAGCACCTCGTTGAGTGTCTGTGTATGCGCCGCCTGCCGCTCTTCCACCTGCACAATGTGATAGCCAAACTGGGTCTTCACGATCTTGATGTCGCCGACCTTCTGGGTGAAGATGGCGTTATCGAACTCCGGCACCATGCGTCCCCGCTGCGAAAATCCCAGCTCGCCGCCCGAGTCCTTGCTGCCCGGATCGTCGGAGTATTTCTTGGCCAGATCGGTCCAGTTGCCGCCGGCCTGCAACTGTTTCAGAATCCCCTCGGCCTTGGCTTTGGCCGCGGCATCGGTCTTCGCGTCCGCACCCGGCGCCACCTTGATGAGGATATGGCGCGACCGCGCCTGCTCCGGCGTCGCATACTCCGACTGGTGCTCTCTGAAGTATTGCTGAATCTCCTGATCCGTCGCATGCGGCACCCCGCCCGGCAGTTCGCTTGGAGTAAAGGCAAAATAGGCGATCTTGCGCGCTTCCGGAACCGCCGTGGCATAGCGCGCGGCGTTCTGCTTGAAGAAGGCCTCCAGCTCGGCGTCGGAAGGATTGATCGTCTTGCGCAGATCCTCCGCGGAGATGACCGCGTAGTCGAACTTGATCTTGATGTTTGCCTTGCGATAGGCTTCGCGCACTTCCTGGTCGCTCACCGTCGCTCCGCCCGTGACCAGCGCCTGCAGCCGGCGTATGACGATACTCTCCCGAATGCCTTCCTCAAACTCCGGCACCGACTGGTTAAATCGGCTGGCGATCAGGGAGGCATAGGCATCCTCTCCGATGAACTGCCCGTTGGGGAAGAGAACCTGGCCGGCCTCGCCCGTGTGCAGCACCTTGATCACATCATCGTTGGTCGCGCGTATGCCCAGCTTATCCGCCTCCGCCAGCAGAATCTGCTTCTGCACCAGTTGCTGGCCCACGCGCTGTTCAACGTAGTTGAGCATCATGGGGTTGTCGGCATATTGCGGGTTTTGCTGCTGCAACTCCTGGCGGGCCATCTTGTCCACCTGATCCTGGGTCACCGTCGCGCCCGAAGAAAAAAAGCGGCTATACCAGTGGGGGTAGATCACGGCATAGGTATCGGCGGAGCTGGCGCCCTGGCCGGTGAGGCCGGGAATCAGGTAAATCACCATGCCCACTGAAACTATGCCAATGATGACTACGAAGATCGCCTTGGTCATGCGATTGTCTGTCTGTAGAAAACGAATCATGGATGGACTTGAACCTTCTACTCTCTACGCGCGTGCGTGGCATGCCTGTTCTGGCCGGCTTTGAACCGGCACGGGAGCGGCTGCAACGGCAGGCGTCTCCCGCCGCTGCGCAAGTCTCGCTTGACGCGATTCATAGCAATTATAGACGAGGAGAGAACCGGTCGAGCCGAAAGGACTGCCTGCAGGACGGTTCTCCGTCAGGAATACGGACACAAATAAAAGCGGGCACCCCATACTCCGGAATGCCCGCGCCGTTCCCTAGTCCCTAGACCCTAGTCCCTGCTTCTTCACCGCCAGTAGTAGTACCCGCCAGAAAAGACATACGGACGGTAGTAAATCCCCGGATACCCGTATGGATAGCCATAATACGGGCGGCCATAGGGGTAGTAGCCGCGCCGGTAGAGGTTCGGTCCGCCCTGATAAAGCCCCTGCGCCAGCCGCGCCGCTTCCTGGGGGTTCACAGGTGCGACGGTTAGCGGGGATACCAGGTGGAAGTCCACCCTGGCTTCGGCGGGGATCCAGATCCCCGGTCCCGGTGTAGCCGCTGAAGCAGCCGTACCTGCCGCTACGCCTGCTCCGGCCCCCACCGCGCATCCAAAGCCGCGGCCCACGGCGCAGCCGATGATGGTGCCCAGAATTCCGCCGCCAACAGCGTTGCCCACCGTATGACCGGATTTATTCGGCCCCTTCACCTTGAACAGATCGGATTGAAGAGGATAACTTTGCCCGCCCAGATCCAGCGAAGTGAGGGTGAGCGCAAGCACCGGTCTGCCGCCCAGGTCTCCGGCCTTCTTGGCCTCGGTCACCACTCCATGCACGGTCGCGCCGCGCGGAATAGCCAGCACATTCCCTACCGCTACGTCACGAATCACTATGAACTGAACCGGCTGGCCGTCCTTCGCCCTCTTGCTGTTCACCGGCTCACTGGTGCGCAACTGAATCAAGGTTCCCTGAGGGATGGTTACCGGGCCGGTGGCAACTGCATATGCCGGCTCTTGTGGCTGCTGATTCCCATACTGAGGCTGCTGGGACGGATAGGGCTCCTGGCCCTGATCCGGAGGAGGGCCCTGCTGAGCGTATCCCTGCGGCCCATTTTCCTGCTCTCCGCCAGCCATCGGGGGCACGCCGTTGTCGCCCTGCGCCTCCTGCGGATTGCCGATCTTCAGATTATTGTTCACCTTGGTCACGCCCGCCACCTGGCGGGCAATCGACTCCGCCTTGTCGCTGGAGGCTTTGCTCGAAACTGATCCCGAGAGCGTAACTTCGCCCTCAATGGTGGCTGCCGTAATGAGATCGTTTTTCAGCTCCTGGCTAGCGTCCAGTGCATGCACCACGTCCATCTCGATCTCTCCGTCCGTGCGCTGCGCGGACGCCTGGGCGGGCGCTGCCGCCTCGGCATTGGCTGGAGCCTGATTCTGGGCCAGCCCGGTAGCTCCGCATAGAATCACCAACCCGGCACAGAACATAATCTGCGAGAAAACTTCCTTGAACAATGGCCGATTTATCATCATGCTTCTCCCCTGCCTGATGCGTTTTTCCAATCGCTTCTTAGATGTAGTACCGATCGGAAAGACGCTCAAAAGTATCGCTTCCAGCCCATACTGTTAGACGGTAATTCGCTGAAGCCGTCACAAGCTTGAACCCGGCCGCCGGGAAAAAGTTCCGCGCACTGAAAGCAAGCATTTACCCAGAGATGGCAGAGCCCTGTTCCCTGTCCCTACTTCAGCGCCTCATCCATAGCCGCTGCCAGCAGCTTCAGTCCTGCCGCCACATCGGCCTTCAGGTGGACCCGCACCGCCCGCCGCCCGCGCGACTCCAGCACCACCAGATCCCCGGCAGCCTGGGCCGTAATCACCACGCCAAAGCTGTATTTCTGCCCTGGAATCTTCACGTCGATCGCATGATCCGCGGTGATTTGCAGAAAAACCCCGGTATTGGGACCGCCCTTGTAATCCTGCCCGGTGGAGTGCAGAAAGCGCGGTCCGAAGCCCAGGCAGGTAGCTGCCCGCTTGGCGTCGCGCACCTTGCGCCGGAAGCCCTGAATCGCCTCCTCATGCTGGGGAAACATGGGCAGAAAAGCCAGTGCCGCAAAATAGTCGCCGGCGTGAATCTGGTCAAGGTGAGCGCGCAAATACCCAGCCAGCGTCGCTGCCGGCGCTGCCGCCTTCAGCAGGGCGGCATAAGCCTCTGTCGCATAAACTTCGATGCCGTTTTTGTCCACCAGAACCGGCTTACGCTCGGGCAGTTTGCCCGTCTGCTCGTAGGCCTCGGTCAGGGTCCGCGTCTCGATCTTGGCCGACTCCACATCCGGCTGGTTGAAAGGATTGATCCCCATCACCGATCCCGCCACCGCCGTCGCAATTTCCCACGCGAAGAACTGCCCGAAGATCTCGTAAAGATCGCGAATTTCAATCTCCACCACCGGATGCCCCGCAGCCGCAATAGCCGCAACCTTGGCGTCCTGACTTTTGTCAGCCGTCCCCGCCAGCCGAACGGAAACAAAGATGCGGTCCTTGCCGTAAGCTTCCGGCGCCGCAATGCCCTCGCGGTCCACCGGCGTGATCCCCTTGCCCAGCTTGCCGGTGGACTCTGCAATCAACTGCTCCAGCCACGCGCCCAGGTCATAGATCTCCGGCGAGGTGAAGATGGTGATCTTGTCCCGCCCGGCGTTGGCCGCCGTGCCCAGAATCAAACCCAACTCGACTGCGGGATTCTCTCCCGGCGAAAGCTTAGCCGAAGCCGCGGCTTTGCCGGCCTCGGCCAGCAGCTTCGCTATATCCAGTCCAGCCACCGTGGCTGCTACCACGCCAAAATTAGACAGCGCTGAGTAACGCCCGCCGATCTGCGGATCGCCGTAGAAGATATGCCGGAATCCGTCGGCCTTGGCCACCTGTTCCATCTTCGAGCCGGGGTCGGTAATGGCCAGGAAATGGCTGCCGGCCATTTCGGCACCCACAGCCTTCTTCATCTCTTCAAAGAAATATTGCTTCAGAATGTTCGGTTCCAGCGTGGACCCTGACTTGCTGGCCACAATCACCAGCGTCTCCTTCAGGTTCACCTTGTCGCGAGCCGCTTTCACTTGCGCCGGATCGGTGGAATCGACAATGTGCAGCGCGGGAAAGCCCGGCTGCTGTCCAAAGGTGGTAGCCAGCACCTCTGGGCACAGGCTCGATCCGCCCATCCCCAGCAGCAGGACAGACTTGAAGCCCGCGGTCTTCACGTCCGCGGCCAGCGCGGCAAAATCCGCCAGGTCTTTTTGCTGCCGCTCGACGATGTCGATCCAGCCAAGCCACTTTTCCTCGCCGTCGCTGGTCCACAGGCTGGGGTCTTTCTGCCAGAAGCGGGTAACCTTGCTATTTGCGTGCCAGTCGGCAGCGGCCAAATCCACCGCACCGCGGAGTTCTTTGGAAAGTGAGAATCGAATATTCATATCGATATTGATTGTGCCTGAAAGAAAAGGATGTGAAAAGATGCGCCCATGCGAGACAGAGGGCGGCGCGATGAAAATATGCGCTTGCGATGCTTGCGGCGGAAAACAACGCCTCCGCGCAACCCTCTCTCACTGCTGCCGCATGCTCAGATAAATATCTGTTGGCAGGTCTGCTACTTCCTGGCAAAATCCATATTATAGGAGACGCCGACGGTAAATCCCCTCGGGTAAACAGTTTTGTTTGCAGGAACACCGAAGTTGGTCCATAACTCTTCTTCGTAGTCGCCGCGCACCCAAAGATTACCCATAAGATGAACCTCGACACCGCCGCCTGGGTCATAGAAGGTAGATGTATCATGCTGGCAGTCGAGCGTACAGCTGGGAGAGATACCTGGGACTTGGAAATCAATGTTGCCGTGCCCTATCAGAAATTTTCCGTAGGGATGGAAATTACGGTAGTGGCGCCACATGTAGATGACCCCGCCCTCTCCGGTGTCCTCGCGCAGATGCGGGTCAATGCCCGTATTGCCCCAGGCGAGGTGGCGACCCTCCACTTCAATGCCCAGTCCGTATAACCTGTGCGGGATATGGCGGATAGTCCAGTCGGCCCACGCTGCGGGGCCAAGCAGGTCGCCTTTAAATTCCGGGTAGACAGTCGCAGGAAATTCGTGGTTGATTAAATGAGTGCCGAATTCGGAAAGACCACCGCCGATTTCAAGCGGCCAGTATTTCTGCATGGCCGCAGGAACCGATTGGGAAAACCCGGGGATTGCTGATGCGGAGACAAAGAGCGCTGCCAGCGACAGCTTGACCAATTGTCTGAAAACCATGCCTCATCTCCTTTGAAGTAGTAGAACTTAGAATGGTTCCCCCATGGCGTCTGATGTGTTTGAAAACGCCCAAATTAAAATTTTTTGATAAAAAAAGTCCATTAGCGTTATTCTTTTCGCTCAACATCAACTGGGAAAAAACCGCTGACCCCAATGACAATAATCGGCTCGGGTAAAGTGCGCAATAACCCGTTTGGTGCAAGAGTACATAAAACCGGATTTGCAGAGTTTACACCGGCAACTATGTAGTGGCAAAGATTTTGCAAAGAATCGATGTTGAGCCCATATCTGAATCCCCGATTTCATTTCTCGATTCCGGCCCCACTTAGTACGGCGCAGCGAATCGAAAACAAAAATTTCCAGGCACAATCGGCCGTCAAGGGGCCTGTTCCGGCCAACTGGGCGTAATGCGAATCAGGTCCAGGCCGCCCGCATCCTCAACCATAAATGCGGGCGAAGCCGCCGCCACAGCCACGATCCCCCGCACCGGCAGATCGACCGGCTCAAAGCCTTGCCCCGCGATTCTGCCTTTTCCCGACGCCGCAAACAAGTAGGCCAGCCCGTCGTGACGGGCCAGCCCCCGCGACGGCTCGCCTTCTCCCCGCAGACTGGCGCTCGAACGGCTCCCTGCCACCGGAATCCTCTCCACGCGAAAATACTCCACATCGATCAGAATCGTGCGGTCTTTGAGCACTCTGGCCGGAATCTTCCCCGCGCGTGTCTTGAGCTTCGTGGCTTCCAGCGATTTCTCGATATGCAGTTCCCGTCCCCGTCCGTAGTCGTACATCCGGTAAGTCAGGTCGCAGTTCTGCTGCGTCTCCAGCAGAATCGACCCCGGCCAGATGGAATGAACCGTTCCGGCATCCACAAAAATCACGTCTCCCGCCGCCACCGGCACCATCTTCAGTCCGGCCTCCAGCGTGCCCGCGTGAATCTCTTCCCTCACCTCATCCAGCGTTACGCCCGGCTTGAGTCCCAGGGCCACCTGTGCCCCCGGCTCGGCCGCCAGTGCGTACCAGCATTCTGTTTTGCCGCGCGGATCGCCGTATTTGCGCGCCATCGCGTCGTCCGGGTGCACCTGCACGCTCAACTTTTCTTTGGCAAACAGCACCTTAATCAGTAGCGGCGATGCCGTCGATGGAGCTCCCTTGCCCAGCAGCGCCTCCGGCATCTGGCCAAAGAAGCTGCCCAGTTTTTGTCCGGCGTGCGGGCCGGTGGCAATCAAACATTCATCCCCCGTCAGCCAGACTTCCCCAATAGGATCTCCACTTGCAACAACGTGGTCATACCACGGGCGCAGATTCCGGTATCCCCAGGGACGGGGATCGTAAATGGGATCGATGCGAAAAGGCGCGAGTTCCTGAGGCGGGGTTTGACCAGTTGCAACCATGCGCGTTGCCTCTATCCTCCACAATGAGCCGCTAGCCCGCCCTTCGGCTGGCTGCAGCCAACCGGCCAGGATGCAATCTCCAACCTTAACCCCACTCTACCAGACAAGCAATTCGGCCCGGCCGGCGCGGAGCGTTTGCCCGCCCCCGCCTAAACCGGATAGCCTAGACAAAGACTCATCGGACCGAATTCCATTGTGCCGCAAACTCCCATAGGAAGCAGCCAAAGAGAAAGCGCAAGAATGTCAAAGCCAGTTTCCATCTGTGTGATCGGATCGGGTTACGTTGGCCTTGTCGCGGCAGTCTGCTTTGCCGAGATCGGCCATCGCGTGGTTTGCGTTGACAATGACGAAGCCAGGGTAAAAACTCTCCGCGAAGGCGGCGTGCCTATCTTCGAGCGGCACCTGCCTGAGCTTCTTGCCAGGCACCTCAATCGCGGCGTCGAGTTCACCTGCGATCTCGCCGGAGCCGTCGAGCAGAGCGAGGCCATCTTCATCGCCGTCGGCACTCCCCAGGGCGATGCCGGAGCCGCCGACCTGTCTTACGTCGAGGCCGTTGTGGCTGAGATTGCCCGCGCTATCAGCGATTACAAAGTCATCGTGGAAAAAAGCACCGTGCCGGTCTACACCAACGACTGGATTCGCCGCGTGCTCCATCGCCACGGCGTAAGCGCGCAGCACTTCGACGTGGTTTCGAACCCCGAGTTCCTGCGCGAAGGCACGGCCATCGGCGACTTCCTTCACCCTGATCGCATCGTAGTAGGCGCAGACACGGAGCGCTCCGCTAACGTGCTCAAGCGCATCTACGAGCCGCTCACCTCGGGCAACTACTACGCTCAACCGGATTCTCTTCCTGGAGCGTGCGGCGCGCAGTGCCCTGCCCGTTTGCTCGTCACCTCGGCGCAGAGCGCTGAAATTATCAAGCACGCCTCCAACGCCTTCCTGGCCCTGAAAATCTCCTTTATTAACGCGGTGGCAAACCTGGCTGAAACCGTGGATGCCGATATTGAAGACATCGCCGCTGGAATGGGCATGGACAGCCGCATCGGTCCCGGCTTTCTCCGCGCAGGACTCGGCTATGGCGGATCGTGTTTTCCAAAAGATGTGGCCGCCTTTCACTGGGTGGCGCAGCAACAGGGCGTCGACTTCCAGCTCCTCCAGGAGATCCGCAACATCAACGAAACCCAGAAGGATATTTTCTTCAACAAGGTGCTTTCGGCGTTGTGGACCCTGCGCGGCAAGCGCCTGGCGGTCCTGGGCTTGGCCTACAAGGGAGATACCGACGATATTCGCGAGTCTCCCGCCATCAGCGTGATTAAAAAACTACTCGAAGCCGGCGCCACCGTATCGGCCTATGACCCGGCCGCCATGGAGCGCGCCAAAGCCGAGCTGCCGCCCTCTGAGAAGCTCAGCTACGTGGCCGGCATCTATGAGGCGGCCAAAGATGCCGACGCGGTGCTGATTCTGACTGACTGGAAGGAGTTTGCCTCCATTGACCTGGCGCGGCTTCACCAGGCGGTCCGCTTCCCCATCGTCATTGACGGCCGCAACCTCTACAAGCAGCAAGTTATGCAGGATCACGGATTTACATACGTAAGCGTGGGCCGCCCGGCAAGCTATCACGAGCAACAGGGAAAGCCGCGCAACGTGATATTGTAAGTGCCGGGTGCCACAATCACACTGCCCCGGCTGGCAATCATCATCACCCGGGGCTATGCCCCACCTTGGAGCACGAACTTTTGACCATGCGCGTTCTTGTTACCGGCGCCGCCGGATTCTTAGGCTCTCAGCTCACCGACAGATTGCTGGGCGAGGGCCACACCGTAATCGGCGTCGACAACCTCTCCACCGGCGACCCCGCGAATCTGGCCCACCTGGCCAAGGAACCCCGCTTCCGCTTCGAGCAGCGCGATATCTGCCAGCCCTTCGATCCGGGTCCGGTGGACTACGTTTTCAACTTCGCATCCCCGGCCAGCCCGCCCGAGTATCTTCGCCTGGCCATCGAGACCCTGCGCGTAGGCTCCATCGGCACTGAAAACACCCTGGAGATCGCAGTAAAAAATAACGCCGGTCATCTTCACGCCTCCACCTCGGAGTGCTACGGCGACCCGCTCGAGCATCCGCAAACCGAGGACTACTGGGGCCATGTGAACCCGGTAGGCCCACGCTCGGTCTACGACGAGTCCAAACGCTACGCCGAGGCGCTGGTAATGGCTTACCACCGTTCCCGCGGCATCAATACTCACCTGGTCCGCATCTTCAACACCTACGGCCCGCGCCTGCATCCCAGCGACGGCCGCGTCATCTCCAACTTCATGATGCAGGCCCTGCGCGGCCAGCCGCTCACCATCTACGGCGACGGAAGCCAGACCCGCAGTTTCTGCTACGTGGACGATCTGATTGAAGGCATTCTGCGCCTCTCGCGCTGCGACGAACATTTGCCGGTGAACCTGGGCAATCCCCAGGAGTTCACCATCCTCGAGTGCGCCCAGGCCGTGCTTGAAGTCACCGGCTCAAAGAGCGAGTTGCGTTTCGAATCCCTGCCCGAGGACGACCCCACACGTCGCTGTCCCGACATAACCAGGGCCCGCGCGCTGCTCAACTGGGAGCCGCGCATCACGCTCAGGGAAGGACTCGAAAGGTCGCTCGAATTCTTTACAAGCCATCTCGCGGCTGGCTGGTGAGGCGCTGCTTTCAGCATCGAATCAACTCAACCGGTACATCAAGCTGATACTGGCTCCACAGCCGCTCGGCTGTCCAGGCCGTTGCCTGTTTGCTTTTGGCCAGCGCTAAACAAGCTCGATCCCCGAGCGAAAGCGCTCGACTGATATTCACATACGCTGACGCAACTTCTGCCTCACTTCTCCCAAAAGGTACCAGTTCGACGCCCGCAAGAACCGCCAAAAGACGCTCGCCTGAGATTGACAGATTCTCTCGCAGCATCCGCGTCAGAATCTCGCACCAGTTCACTGAACTGATGAAAATTTCTATATCAGAGCCCAACTCCACGGCATCTAAAAGAGTATCCAATCGCTCGCCGCCGGGCTCGTTGAGAATCATCGCCAGCACAGCCGAAGCATCCAACACGATTCTATTCACGCGCTGCTTCCTCACGCCGTTCCGCTAGAAACTCGTCCAGGAGTCCAGTTAGGCTTCCGCGTTGCTTGATGATGTCCGCCCGAATACTCTCCAGGGCCATCTTTCTGCTCAGAATCCTGAGCTCGCCCGCTTCGCTGGTCACAGTCAGACGGTCTCCTGCCTTGAGTCCAAGCTCCTTGCGGATTGCCACAGGAAGAACAACCCTGCCATTTTCTCCCAAAACTACCGTTTCCGTCATAGTTTGCCACCTTTTATATATTATGACAGATTATATCGTTTACGCCAATATCGATAGATTGCCCAACAAGGGCCAGATTGTTCCAGGTAAATAAATCAATTTGAATCACTTTATCCTCAACCGTCCCATCCAATTGCCGACAAGAGACGATCACACCATTGCCGTCTTGAGTGGAACGAAAGCTCGGGTTTCCCTCAACAATTGCACTCGTGAAGCAGCGGTCCTTAACAACCTCCCGCTTGACGAGTGGAAACCAGCGAGGATTTGTGTAAGGGTTGTACGCAACCCAATCGCTTGTGAAGGACATGCTGGTCCAATCCGTTCGCCAGGTCACAGTGGGAGTCAAGCGGCCGGAAGCGTGGGGGAAGGCAAACATGCCAATTAGTAAGGTCCAGGTTGAGAAGCTGGCGAAGGCGATCAGTCCGACCGGGAGTACAAGAAGTATGCATGTCGCGCGGACGAGCCATTGTTGAAAAGAGAGCCAAAGCACAAGGACGAGGCACGCATATCCTGCAACGGCCACGGGATAGACGAACAATGGTGCCCAATACCCCGCCAGATACCAATGTGTCCCAAGCTGCATAGCTGAAAGAAGGATCGGGCAAAACAACCCGGCCACAACCGTCAATCGGAGGCTAAGAGTCAGCCTGCTCCATGCTCGTGAAATCGCCCACGCTGCGAAAGGAATCAGCATAAGCGGGATCCACCAGATCACGCAAAAAGCCAAGGCGCGGTGCTGAGGATCGTCGTGCAACAGCGTGTCAAACAGACCCCACATCGGGTTCGTCCTCACAAATTCATATTGCGTCGGTCCGGGTCGCGAACGCTACTCCCACTCGATCGTTCCCGGCGGCTTCGAGGTAATGTCGTAGACCACGCGGTTGATTCCGCGCACCTCATTCACTATGCGGCTGCTGATGCGCTTCAGCACCTCATAGGGCAGCGGCGTCCAATCTGCCGTCATGCCGTCTTCAGAATGCACAGCCCGCACCGCAGCCGTATAAGCATAGGTCCGCTGGTCGCCCATCACGCCCACGCTCATCACCGGCAGCAGCACGGCAAAGCTCTGCCAAATCGTCGAATAAAGCCCCGCAGCCTTGATCTCGCCCACCACGATCTCATCGGCCTCCTGCAACAACGCCACGCGCTCCCGCGTCACTTCGCCCAGAATGCGCACCGCCAATCCCGGCCCCGGAAACGGCTGCCGCCCCAGAATCTCTTCCGGCATTGCCATGTCTCGCCCAATCCGCCGCACCTCATCTTTAAACAGATCCCTCAGCGGCTCAATCAGCTTCAGTCTCATCCCCAGCGGCAGCCCGCCCACGTTATGGTGGCTCTTGATGGTCTGGCTCGGTCCTTTCACGCTGCTTGACTCAATCACGTCCGGATAAAGCGTTCCCTGCACCAGCCAATCCACACCGCCGGTCTCTTTCGCAATCCGCTTCGCCTCATCGTCGAAGACCGCAATAAACTCCGCGCCGATGCGTTTCCGTTTCGTCTCCGGATCGACCACCCCGGCCAACTGCTTAAGAAACCGCTCGCTCGCGTCCACGGCCACAATGTTCAGTCCCAGCTTGTCGCGCAGGTTCTTCTGCACATTCACAAACTCGTTCTTGCGCAGCACTCCATTGTTGACAAAAATGCAGGTCAACTGGCTGCCGATGGCCTTGTGCACCAGCACCGCCGCCACCGACGAGTCCACACCGCCAGAGAGCCCGCAGATCACGTGGTCCTTACCCACTTTTTTGCGAATCTCCTCCACCGTGCTCTCGATAAAGTGCGATGGAGTCCAGTCGCCGCGCGCCCCGCAGATCGAAAATACAAAATTCCCGATCATCTGCGGCCCCAGCGGCGTGTGGTGCACCTCGGGATGGAACTGCACCGCCCAGATGCGGCGCTCCTCGTTCACGATCCCGGCCAGCGCGTTGGCGGTAACCGCAATGCGCCGGAAGCCCGCCGGCAGCTCCTGCGCCTCATCCCCGTGACTCATCCAAACCTGCAGTGTCCCCGGCAGCCCTTTGAACAGCGCCGTAGCTCCGTCCTCAATGGTTACTTCGGCGTGCCCATACTCGCGCCTGGGTGCAGACTTCACCTTGCCGCCCAAATGATGAACGATGTAGTGCAGCCCATAGCAAATGCCCAGAACAGGCACGCCCAGCTCAAGAAACTTGGGGTCGGCCGCCGGCGCGTCCGCATCGTAAACCGACGACGGCCCGCCCGAGAGGATGAGCCCCAGCGGCTTGAGCGCCTGAATCTCGCTCAAGAGGGCCGTGCAGGGCAGCACGACAGAAAAGACGTTCAGTTCGCGAATCCGCCGCGCAATCAGCTGCGTATACTGCGAGCCGAAATCGAGTATGACGATTGTCTGGGTAGCCACGTTTCAGTTTGGCAGCACAAAGCCCGGAATGTAAAGATAGAACTTGACGATTGACGTTAAGCCAACGCGGGCCGCACCCTGCTGGTACCCTGCCCAATCAAAGGAATATCCTCATGAAACGTATTTATGGCAATCCAGCTGCGCTGCTTTTCGCGGCAATTCTCGCTTTTGCAGTGCTGCCTTCGCTCCGCGCCCAGCAATCCCCCGTCAAAGTCTGGGAAGAGAAAATCGTCATTCCTACTTACGCCATCGGCGCGCCGGAACCCAACCCCATCTTTAATCTTGGCCGCAACTCCCAGGGAGCCCAGGGCATCGTCTATCCTTATCCCCTTTATGACTCTCTGACCCACAAGAAAGCCGATAAAGCCTACAAGATCGTCTATCTCGAAAATCAATATATAAAGATCGGCGTTCTACCTGAGCTCGGCGGCCGTCTCTTCGAAGGCGTCGACAAAACCAACAACTACGACTTCATTTACCGCCAGCACGTCATCAAGCCGGCGCTCATCGGCCTCATCGGAGCATGGATCTCCGGCGGCATCGAGTGGAACATTCCCCACCATCATCGCGCCACCACCGTTCTCCCCGTGCAATATCGCATCGAGCACAACCCCGACGGCAGCCAGACCGTATGGGTGGGCGAGATGGAAATCCGTCACCGCATGCGCTGGGCAGTCGGCTATACCCTCCGGCCCGGCAAATCCTATCTTGAAGCCAAGGTGCGCATCGTCAACCGCACTCCCGTTGTCGAAACCATGCTCTGCTTCGCCAATGTGGCCGTATCGGTAAACGACCAATACCAAACCATCTTCCCGCCCAGCACGCAATTAGGCACCTTCCACTTCAAGAAAGAGTTTGTAAAGTGGCCCATCGCCGACTCCGTCTACAACGGCGAAGACTTCACCAAGGGCGTGGACATCAGTTGGTATAAGAACCACTACGATCCCACTTCCGTCTTCGCCTGGAATTACACTGACGACTTTTTCGCCGGGTACGACCACGGAAAACAGGCCGGCATTATGAGCATCGCCGACGGCAACATCGCCCCCGGCAAGAAAGTCTGGACGTGGGGCAACGGCCCGCGCGGCCGCATGTGGGACAAAATCCTCACCGATAACGACGGCCCCTACGAAGAACTGATGCGCGGCGCCTACTCCGATAACCAGCCGGACTACACCTGGCTGCAGCCCTTCGACGCAAAAACGTTTTCCATGTTCTGGTATCCCTTCCGCGACATCGACGGCGTAAAGAACGCAAACCTCGACGCGGCGGTAAACCTCGATGTGAAAGACGGAATCGCAAAGCTCGGCTTCTATACCACCTCCGCGCACCCCTCGGCCACGGCCCTGCTTGAAGCCGGCCCCCAGGTTCTGCTGCGCCAGAAAATCTCCATCAATCCCGGCAAGCCGCGGGTAAAACAGGTAGCCATTCCGGCCGGCATTGACCAGCACGATCTGCGCGCTTCGCTCTCCGTGGATGGGAAAGAGCTAATTTCTTATTCGCCGGTTCGTCTTACCCCCGAAGCCATGCCTAAGCCGGTTACGCCTTTTCCGCCGCCCAAAGAGATCAAGACCAACGAGGAACTTTATTTTGCCGGCATGCGCCTGCAGCAGTTCCACGCTTCATCCCCCGATCCAGAGGACTACTGGAACGAAGCTCTGCGCCGCGATCCCAGCGACTCCAGGGTGAATGCCGCCATGGGCATCACCCGCTTGAAACAAGCGCGCTACCCTGAAGCCGAAGCCTTCCTCCGCAAAGCCCTGGAGCGCCCCACCGACAGGTTCACCACCCCCAGGGATGCCGAGCCACTTTACTACCTGGCGCTCACCTTGAAAGCCGAAGGCAAATTCGACGAGGCCTATAAGAACTTCTACCTGGCCACATGGAATCTGCCCTGGCGCGCTGCCGGTTACTACGGCCTGGCTGAAATCGCCACCCGGCGCGGCAACCTGACTGCCGCTCTCGATTTTGTCAACCGTTCCCTCAACAATAACGAGCTGAACATTCGCGCCGTCAACCTGAAAGCCTCCATCCTGCGCCACATGGGAAAGAAACAGGAAGCGATCCAGGTTTTGGCCGCAACCCATCGCATCGACCCGCTCGATGTGCGCACCATGGCGGAACGCTGGCTGGCCTCAGGCGCTCCTGATTCCCGCACCGAACTCACGGCAGTCATGACCCAATTTCCCGCAACCGCCGAAGAAACCGCCGCCGAATACCTCAACGCCGGCCTATGGAGCGACGGCGCGGAGATTCTTTCCGAGGCCATCGCCGCCGCGCCCGATGCAACCAAAATTCAGCCCATGCTCTATTACTATCGGGGCTATTTCGATGAAAAATTGAACCAACCGAAGAAGGCCGCGGAAGACTACGCTCTGGCAGCCAAAATGCCTTCCGATTACGTCTTCCCCTTCCAGAACGAAGCCATCGATGTTCTCCATACCGCGATGAAGGCGAACCCGAAGGATGCGCAAGCGCCCTACTACCTCGGCAATCTGCTCTTTGACTCGCAGCCCGACGAAGCCATCGCGCTCTGGCAGGCATCGGCCGCGCTCGATCCCTCGAACGCCATCGTGCACCGCAACCTGGGCGTGGCTTGGTCCCATCACAAATCCGGCAACTCCATGGGCAAGGCCATTGCGCAAATGGAGCTGGCCGTATCGCTCCCGCATAAGTACGCTTTGCACTTCACTGAGCTGGACGAAATGTATGAAGCCGAAGGCGTCGCTCCGGAAAAGCGCCTGGCGCTGCTTGAAGACAACAGCGGCGTAGTAGCCCAGCGCGACGACTCACTGGCCCGCGAGATCAATTTGCTGGTGGCCACGGGGAAATTCGACCAGGCCATCACTCTGCTCAACAGCAAGGAATTTGCCGTCTGGGAGGGTGGAACCCTGAGCGTGGCCGACGACTGGGCCGAAGCTCACCTGTTGCGCGGCCGTTTGCGTCTGCAGGATGGGCAGGCAAAAGATGCGATCGACGACTTCAAAGCAGCCCTGGAGGTTCCATCCAACCTTCCCTCCGAGCAGAGAATCGATCGCGAGCCGGAAGCCGACTACTACCTCGGCAAGGCGTACCAGGCCCTGGGCGATCAGGATCAGGCCAAACAATATTGGCAAAAATCCTCCACTCCAGAGAAAGCATCGCCCGCGCACTCTGACCATGACGGCATCGGCCCGCGCGCCATTCAAGCCGCCTACCAGGCCTTCTCGCTGCGAGCGCTGGAACAGAATGATCAGGCCAACGCCGCTTTCCACGCGCTGCTTGACCGCGCCAACCGCATCACTCAAAAGCAGCCGGCGCAATTCGATCTCAACGCTCCAGTCTCCGATCTGTTGGCGCAGCGTTCGCGCTTTGCCATCGCCCACTACGTCGCGGCTATGTCTTATCTAGGACTCGACGACAAGCAGAAGGAAATCCAGGAGCTGAACCTCGCCTTGCAGGCGATGCCCGGCCTCGCGGCTCCATGATTTACACATATCCTGTTCCGGTAATTCAGGCAGGCCCGGTTCGCTGTATCGCGGGGTCTGCTTGTTCTCGTTCTTGTAAACCACGCCAGCCCTCATCACAAACTTCACGTTTGGAGTACGCGCACGCCGTAGAAGTAATGTTCTAGCCCCACTTTTTCCCCAGCGCATCCAGGTCCGCGTGAGCCAGATCTTCCGGCGTCATGGCTATGCGAAACTCCACTTCCGCATTGAAGCTGAGAAACCAGGGTTCAGCCAGTCGGGGAATATCGGAAGCCTTGTCCATATTTACCACCAGAATGCCGCCGCGGTGCCCATCGCGCTCGGTAAAATAGGCAGCCTCCGGTTTCGTCGCGTCCAGAATCTGGCGCATCTTCGCTCCCACTGTGCCGTTCTTTACAGCTGTATTGAACGGTTCAATGGGAAATTGAAGCAGCATAAGCACACGCATAACATACCTCCAGTGCCGGGGAATCGCGTTCCAGCCGCGAGCGGCACGGAGGGAATATATCACAGTCCGTATACGGCAAACTTGAACAATTATGCCTGAGCCTGCGGAATAGTTATTCGCAGGATTTTGCCAGCCAGGCTACCTTCCCGTTGTGATAGCCTCCTATGCAGCGCAGCCCACACTAATTAGGCTGCATTACATTCCGTCCCGGCCTCCATCCCAGGGCGCTTCAGGCGCCGGTTAACCTGGCCGGTTGACCGAGTTTCCCAGAGGACATTTCGATGAACTGGTTTCGTCTAGCTTCCATCCTGTTGCTCACCGCCGGAACAGCCTGCGCGCAGACGCCCGCCGCCTCCGATGACTCCACGCCTAAGCTGCCCACAGCCATCAAAAGCTTCGATCTCTCGGCCATCGACAAGACTGCCGATCCCTGCAATGATTTCTTCCAGTACGCCTGCGGCAACTGGATTAAGAACAACCCCGTTCCCGCCGACCAGGTGCGTTGGGCGAGGTCATTCTCGCTGCTGCGCGAGCGCAATACCTATCTCCTCTGGCAGGAACTCAGCTCTGCTGCCTCCAACCCCACCACTCCGCTCGAAAAACAGTACGGTGACTACTTCGCCGCCTGCATGAACACCGATCTGATCGAGCAGAAAGGCCTCAAGCCGCTCCAGCCGTCTCTCAAGCGCATCGCCGCCCTTAAGGACGCCCACATGCTCTCCACCCTCATCGGCGACCTGGCGGAAATGGGCAGCCCCGCTCCGCTTTTCCGCTTCGGTGTCGAGCAGGACGCCAAGGATTCCTCCAAACAAATCGCTGGCATTGCGCAAGGCGGCCTCTCGCTCCCTGATCGCGACTACTACATTGTTGATAACAAGCGCTTCCAGGAAATTCGCAGGCAATATGTCGATCATATAACCAGAATGTTCATTCTTGCCGGCGACTCCCCCGACCTGGCGGCAAAGGAAGCCGCGTCGGTAATGAAAATTGAAACCGCGCTGGCCCAGGCCTCAACCCCCCGTGTGGATCTACGCATCCCGGAGAAGACCTATCACATTTATACCGTAGCCGATTTCCAGAAGCTGGCCCCCGACTTCGACTTCACCGTCTACTTCAAGGACATCAAGGTAGGCCAATTCGGCACTCTCAACGTAGCCACGCCCAGTTTCTTCAAAGCCTTGAACCAGCTCATCGACAAAGAGCCCGTGAATGCCTGGAAATCCTACTTTCGCTGGCATCTGATCCATGCATCGGCCAACAACCTGCCCAGGGCCTTCTACGACGAGAACTTCGTCTTCTTCGGCAAAACTCTCTCCGGGCAAAAGGAACACACGCCGCGCTGGAAGCAGTGCGTCGCCATGACCGACGGCGCACTTGGTGAAGCTGTCGGCCAGGACTGGGTCAAAAAGAATTTCCCCCCCGAGGCAAAGGCCAGCATGGACCAACTGGTAGCCGCCCTGGAAAAGTCCCTGAGCGACGACATCAAAACCCTCCCATGGATGAGCAACGCCACAAAAAAGGCAGCTGAAGAAAAACTGGCCATGATCCGCAACAAAATCGGCTACCCGGAAAAGTGGCGTGACTATAAAAAACTCAAAGTCAAGCGCGACGACCTCATCGGTAATCTGCATCGCAACGCTGTCTTCGAGCGAGACTGGAACCTGAACCACCTGGGCAAGCCGGTAGACGAGAAAGAGTGGGGTATGACGCCGCCCACGGTCAACGCCTATTACGACCAATCGTTCAACGACATCAACTTTCCCGCCGGCATTCTGCAGCCGCCCTTCTTCGACTTCACCATCGACCCGGCCGTCAACTTCGGCGGCATCGGCGTGGTCATCGGCCACGAGATGACCCACGGCTTCGACGACCAGGGCTCCAAGTACGACGGCAATGGCAACCTGCGCGAGTGGCAAACAGCAGCGGATCGCAAAGCCTTCACCCAGCGCACCGATTGCCTGGCCAACGAATACAGCGGCTTTCAGGCGGCTCCCGCCAGGGGCGATACTCCGGCGCAGATGCTCAATGGCAAGCTCACCCTGGGCGAGAACACAGCCGACAACGGCGGCCTGCGCATCGCCTACATGGCCCTGCTCGACACGCTCGCCGCCCAGGGCAAATCCATCGACGATAAAATCGACGGATATACCGAGGCGCAACGCTACTTCATCAGCTTCGGCCAGGTGTGGTGCGAGAACCGGACCGAGCAGTCGGCCCGCCAGTCCGCGCTCACCGATCCCCACTCGCCCGGCCGTTGGCGCACAAACGGCTCGGTGAGGAACTTCGACGCATTCGGCAAAGCTTTTGGATGCATAAAAGGCCAACCCATGTTCCCCGCGAACTCCTGCCGCGTCTGGTAAACCACCCATGGTTCCACTCCGGCAAGCGACGGACGCGGGGTGCCCTCTGGGCCGAGGCCTATCTGGCTCACCGGGGTGGTTACCAATTTCCACAGTCCGAACAGCATTTTCGGCGCCCGAGCGTTGACTTTTCCTTCCATTCCGCAGTCCAAGCCTCAAACGTAGCCAAAATTGCATCGCAAATCAGTTATTCTCTGTAATTGGATGCGACGTATCAGCCCGGCTCAGGGGAAAAATACGCGGTTTTGCCCAGTCTTCGTTCTATACTATGCATAACCTACCCTGGCCTTTTACAATGCAACAGGGACATGTCCCAACCCAGCTAAGCTGTGGATCTAGCAAACTTGGCGGCGCACGCCTGACCAGGATGAAGGAATCGCATGAAGTTTATGAAATTCGGCAAGGCACTTCTGATGAGCGCCATTTCTGCCGCGCTCCTCCTCTGCGTTACGTCTTGCGTCGAGAGTTATACACTCGGCTATTTGTATGTAACGGGAACGGATACGGCCCAGTCCTCCGGCAACGGAATCATCAGCGGCTTTAGCATCGATCACAATACAGGTTTTCTGACTCCCGTCCGCACGCTTGCCCGTCTCCTCCGGCGGAGCCAACCCGGTTCGCGCTGTCCTGGCCGGCAGCAGCCGTTTCATGTATGTCCTCAACCGCGGCATCAAACAATTCGGGCGGCGACTGCACCACGGCAGATCCCTGCACAGACTCCAACATTACCCTCTTCGCGGTCGGCGGCCACGGCATTCTCACCGAGCAGGAGCAGTTCTACTCCCAGGGCATCAACCCGTTCCGCATGATTCTCCGACGTCACGCAAGGATATCTGTTGGTGCTGGATCATGACTCGCCCGTACCGACCGACCCATCCAACCCCGACAGTCCGGTCGTCCCATCCAGTTCGCTATACCCCAACCAGTACTGCGCTCAGGCCCTTACCGGCTCCACTACCTGTGGCGACATTACTGTTTTCTCCATCAACTCGCTCACGGGCCGTTTGTCTCTGGTCTTGAATCAAGCGGTTACAGCTGCCGGAGGCTCGGATCTGACTTACTTCCCGGTCCCGGCCAATCCCGTCGACTTCATTGACTTTACCGGATTCGTCCTCACGATGAGTTCTACAACTGCACAAACCAGTTACCCTTACACCGGCGGCTCCACGGTCTTCCCATACACCTTTACCAGCGGGCAGTTGACCGTCAACCAGAACAGCGCCCAGACGCTTACCGACAGTAGCCTGACCGGCATCCCCTCAGCTACGGCCTTCTCCGCGAGTAGCAATTTCGTCTATGTACTCGACAACAACCCGATTTATCTGAACGGAAGCACAACCGCTACTTCGCAGAGCCAGATTATGCCCTACTCCGTGGGTGGCAGCGGCAATCTCCAGTCGCAGACCGGCGGGCCCGTGGCTGACGATCCGGAACAATCCAACCCCATCTATGCACTCCAGGAAAGCAAGGGAAAATGGCTCTACGTGGCCAACCAGGGGTTTGTACCCAGTTCGGGAAGCTCGTACAACGGCATTACCGGCTACATCATTGACCCCACCACCCGCCAGCTGACTGAGATGTCCGGCCAGCCGTTCACTACCGGTTCCGGCCCCCAGTGCCTGGTTGAGGATCCGTCCAACCAGTTCGTTTACACGGCCAACTACTACGATTCCACCATAAGCGGCAATTCCATTGACCAGAACTCCGGCTTCCTCGTACCACTCAGCCAGATCCACAATAAAGTACCCGACAACTACACGCTCGCTGGTCCGGCCACCTGGTGCCTCATAGACGGGCGGGCGGAATAGAGCGGAGCCGAACGCAGTTGTTTTAGAGGTGTGGGTGTCAGCCTGACAGCTGGCTCCGCACCAGATGTTTGAAATACCGGATTTTTCAAGAACGTAGCCGAATGCCGGGCGCGGTTTTTAATTCCGTGCCCAGGGATTCGATTCCAAACCTGGTTTCAGGGGCATGAGGTTCTCATCCCGCTGACGAAAGATGCGCATGAAGTTCAACAAATCGAGCCAGCTGCTGCTGGTCTCCGCGGCCAGCCTCCTGGTTGCCGGCTTTATCACCGCCTGCGGCACACTCACCGTGGATTTTGTTTACGTGGCCAGTTCCAAGGCCGCCGGACCTAACAACTACGGCGAGATCGACGTCTTCGAGATCAACTCGGAGTCGGGTTTTATGCGCCAGATTCCATCCTCGCCCTTTCCTTCAGGCGGACGAAACCCCGTGGCCGAAGCCGTTTCCTCCGACAACTCCAATCTGTTTGTGGCCAATCAGGATGACAACACCATTGTCCAGTTCGTCATCGGAAACGACGGCAAACTCTATCCCTATAACACCGTCAATACGCCCGGGATCTTCCCCTTTGCATTGGCCGTGAATGGTTTGAACATGTTCGTCGTGGACACCTACCAGCCGCTGCCCACTTGCTCCCCCGCGCAGCCCTGCTCGGGTTCCATCGCCGTATATCCCCTTACTCCCGCCTCCAGCTCTTCACCCCTACGATAGGATCGCCGGCCGTTAACACCACCATCAGCGCTGCCTACTGGCCGCTGAGCCTGGGCAGTTCAGGTGATGTGATAGAACCCACATCCATCACTGTCCTGCCTTCAGGCGCCTACATGTACGTCGCCGCTTACGATGCGACCACGAACCCCGGCGCCAACTATATCTTTGGCTTCGCGGTTGGCTCAGGCGGTGTGCTCACGCCGCTCAACAGTGGCTATCCCCTGAGCGGCACGCCCCTGATGGCGGACCCTTTGCAGTAGAGAACTGCACCGGAGCTTTTCTCAACGCTCCTTATACAGTGAACACCTGCCCCTCCGCCATCACCAGCGATTCCTCCAGCAGCTACGTTTACGTCACGGATGTGTACAACGGCAAAGTCCTTGGCTACTCGGTTGACTCCAGCACCGGCTCCCTGACTCCACTCAGCGGCAATCCTTTCCCGGCCGGAGACCAACCCTCCGCCATTGTTGTCGATCCCACTTATCCTTACCTCTACGTCACCAACGCATTGGACGCGACGATTTCAGCCTACTCGATGAACAGCGGAGAGCTCACCAGCCTCGGCACCTACGGCACTGGTCTGGAACCGGTGGCCATAGGCATCGATCCATCGACTAACCACTTCCTTTACACCGCCAACTTTCTTGGCAACACGACATACGGCACCATCTCCGGCTTTGAACTGAGTCCCACCGCCGGCACGCTCATCAATTCTGAAAGCTCTCCCTACAACGCTAACGCCCAGCCGACAGCCATCGCGGCCATTCCGCACAACGGCTCCGGGGGCGGCATTCAGAAGTGAGAGCCGGCAATCCAGAACGCTAGCAACACCCCGTACCGGGCTTTTACAATACGGATGGGGCAACCTAAACGAGTTTTCTTGGGGCTGCAATTCAACTTGACAGCCCACGACGAAGGAAGCGCATGAAGTTCAGCAAATTGAGCCAGCTGTTGCTGGTTTCTGCTATCGGCCTCATCGTGGCCACCCTCTTGACGTCCTGTGAGATCGTCACCATCGACTATTTGTTCGTAGCCAGTTCCTCGAGTGTGGGACGGCGCCGGACAGATCCAGACCTACGACATCGACTCGAGAACCGGCGCTCTGCGCGTCGGGCAGCCGACCGTATCCAGCGGCGGTAACCAGCCGGTAGCCATGGCCGTCGATTCGGTTTATCAGAATCTCTACGTCATCAACCAGGGGAACAGCTCCGTGGTCCACTTCGCCGTCGCCGGCAACGGCGTCCTGACGCAGAAAGACTCCATCACCGCCAGCAGCCTCCCCACCGCCCTGGCAGTGAACACGGCTGGAACCTACCTTTATGTGCTCTCCGGACCCAATCCCACCGTGCTCACCGCTTATTCTCTTGCCAGTGGCGCCATCGGCTCCAAGGTTTCGCAACAGACCCTTAGTCTCTCCGGCGTTTCCAGCGCTTACGCAAACGATGTTCTCATTCCCACCGGTATCACCGTGCTGGCTAACAACAGCTATGTGAGCGGCAATGCCGTCTTCGTCACCGCCTACGATCAAAGCGCCTACAACCCCGGTTGCACCCCCATCAATACCTGCATCACCAGCAACGCCAACCCCGGCTGGGTCTTTGGTTTCACCATTGGCTCGGGTGGCGCGTTGTCCCCATCCACTACCGGCACCCCCCCGGTTGTCGACAGCCCGTGGGAAGCCGGCGTCAAGCCCACTGCCATCGTCTCCACTCCGGTAAACGAATATGTCTACATCACGGACTACGCCTCAGACGAATTAATCGCATACTCGATTCCCGACGGCATCGGCCTGCATCCCCTCATCAACGGCCCATTCAAGACTGGCAGCGGACCCCAGGCAATCGCCATCGATCCGCGCGGCCTGTACATATACGTCGCCAATACGCTGAATAATTCGGTAACCCCTTATGTCATCGATCGCGGTACCGGCACGCCCTCGTCCCTGTCTGGCTCCCGCGGCACTGAAACCTTGCCGGTCGCCATTACAGTGGATGCAGGGGTTGGAACCTTCGTTTATACCGCCAATTTCCAGGGCGACTCCATCTCAGGCTTCGATTTGGACGTGAATACGGGCGCGATCGCTGCCAACCAGGCCTCGCCTTATCCCACCGGATCGCAGCCCAGCGCAGTGATTACAATTCCCGCTGGCAGCCACGCTGTGGAGGCTCTAGCTCCATAACGGCAATCACTCTCCATGGCAAAAAAGCCCGGCCCTCGCGGCTGGGCTTTTTTGTTGCGCGTAAACTCCGCTACGCCCCCATCCACTTGCGCAGTTGTCTCTGTGCAGGCTTCTCAATCACATGCAGCGCCAGCAACGCCAGCCCAATCAACACCGCGTAGCTGATCCACGGGTCCAACTGGCTCAGGCCCAGGCGATTCAGCACATGCGTCTCGTGCATCAGATTCCACAAGTTGAAGTGCAGCAGATACAGACAGTAGCTGGCCTCGCCCACAAAGACCAGCGGACGCTTCCCCAACAATGTCGCCAGAGGATTTTCTCCGGCCAGACCCAGCACGATGCATCCAAACAGTGGCATCAGCAGACCGTCGTGCATAATGGCGTAGGGCATCAGCGAACCCAGCGCCAGCAGTCCGTAGATGCCGGCAAATCCGCCCAGCCCCAGCCAAAGGCGCAGGCGGCCGGTGCGCGCAATCATCTGGTGTAAATCCGCCAGCATCACTCCGAAAATAAAACTACCAGGTGCGGCAAAGGCGTATATTTGAGCGCCCACAACCAGATGCCGTAACTCCAGCGGTCGGGATGCGCGATTCCGTCCGGATTGAACGCCATATACAGCAGGCCGGGAACCAGGCCCAGCCCCCATACCAGGGCCATGCGGCCAAGGTGAGGCACAATCTGCGACGGCCGCTTCCAGCGCGCCAGCCACGGAAAGATGATGTAGAAGAAGGCCTCGGCCGACATGGTCCACGCCGGAGTATTCAGGAAGGTGGCGATAGCCGGAATCCATCCCTGCAGCATCAACGGCGTCAGCACCATGCCCGACCAGAACATCCCGTGCGTGTGGCTCCCATATTCCTTGCCCAGCGTTCCCAGACCCAGTAGCAGGCTGAGCAGGTAAATGGGATAAATGCGCGTAAACCTCGCCTTCCAGAAGCGCACCCGGTCCAGCTTCCCGGCCCGCGCCCACCCGGCATAGTTGTACGCCAGCACAAATCCCGAGAGCAGGATGAAGTAGCTCACTGAGATGTAGCCGGCATTGACCACCGGCGCCAGCCAGCCAAACCATAAAGGATTGGAAAAATGAAATAAGACGATATTGACAGCCGCAAAACAGCGCAAACCCGTCAATGCGTTCAGCGGTGCCGGCTTCTGAATCTCCACTCCGTAGCTTCTAGCCCCTAGCTTTTAGCTTTTAGCTTCTAGCCCTGCTGTGACCGGGCAACCTTCGAGATGGATCCAGACAGTGCGAAGAAACAAGAATCAGCTAATAGCTGGAAGCTGCTCTTACGCCGTCACCAGCGATCCGACCTTTTCGCCCAGCACCACCCGCTTGATGTTCCCCGGCTGGTTCATGTTGAAAATAATCATGGGCAGGTTGTTGTCCTTGCACAGGCTCACCGCCGTCAGGTCCATCACCTTCAGCCCCTGGCGCAGGATCTCCATGTAGGTAATCTCGTCGTACTTCACCGCATCCTTCACCAGCACCGGGTCGGCGTTGTAGACGCCCTCCACCTTGGTGCCCTTCAAAAGCACATCGGCCTTGATCTCCATGGCCCGCAGGCTGGCCGCCGTATCGGATGAGAAAAATGGATTGCCGATGCCCGCTGCAAAGATCACCACGCGCCCTTTTTCCAGATGCCGCACAGCCCGGCGGCGAATATACGGCTCGGCCAATTGGTTCATGAACACCGCGCTCATCACCCGGCACTGCACGCCGCGCTGTTCCAGGGAATCCTGAATGGCAATGGCGTTGATGACCGTCGAGAGCATTCCCATGCTGTCGGCGCTCACCCGGTCCATCTCCTTGGCCTGTTCCTCCACGCCGCGGAAAAAGTTGCCTCCGCCCACCACCACGCCTATTTCCACGCCCAAAGCGTGAACTTCCACAATTTCGTCCACGATTCCGGCAACCTTGTCGGCATCCAGTCCGAAGCCGCGCGTGCCGGCCAGCGCCTCACCCGATATTTTGAGAACAATCCGCTTATACATGCCTTTTCGAGTATCGCACAGGCGCAGCCGCAACGCTCCCGCCATTTGCAGTGGACACAACCCATCATGTGCATAAACCATTCAGTACGATGAAACCAGTCCGTACGTCACAATAAACCCGGTTCCGGTGCCACTATTTTACTGGTTTTTGCATCTAAGCAGGATGTATGATGTGCGGCAGTTCGACTTAAGAATTGAGGAGAGAACATTATGGCGAACCCAAGAAAATGCGGAAATGCGGTCTGTACCTGCATCCCGTCTGGAAATGATAAATATTGCAGCCCCCACTGCGAAAAAATTGCGGGCAGACTGGAAGTCGTTTGCATGTGTGGCCACGATGACTGCGGCAGCAACGTGAAAGAAGCCAAAACAACCTCTGAACAAGTTCAGGTTTTATAAGGCAGCGTCCGGGTTCCGTTAACCTATCCGGGGCGAATTCCACGCCGTATGGTGTTCAAGCTCATTCGATCGGGCCGCCATCAAAAAGGCCCAGGGTTTGCACCCTGGGCCTTTGTCGATTTTCGAATGCAGATTGAAGCTTACTCCGTCGCCGCTTCCACGGCCTTGGTCTGGGCCACGGTCCAGTCCGGCGCGCCCACCTTGAAACGCGCAAACCGCCGCACCGTGATGTTCTCGCCCAGCTTGCCCACCTTCTGCGCGATCAGCTCCTTGATGCTCACCGCCTGATCCTTGATGAACGGCTGCTCCAGCAGGCAGACCTCCTCGTAGAACTTGGCCATCTTGCCGTCCACGATCTTCTCGATCACCGGCGGCCGGCTTGCCCGTGGCCGCAGCCTGCGCGCGGTAAATCTCCTTCTCGCGCTCCATATCCCCGGCGGTCACGTCCTCGGGCTTCACGTAGCGCGGATCGCTGGCCGCGATGTGCATCGCGATGTCCTTCAGCAGCTCCTGGAAGTCCTCGGTGCGGGCCACAAAATCGCTCTCGCAGTTCAGCTCGAGCAGCACGCCGATCTTGCCGCCGGCATGAATATAGGTGCCCACCGCGCCCTCGTTGGTGGTGCGGGCAGCCTTCTTCTGCGCCGAGGCCATGCCCCGCTTGCGCAGCACCACAAATCCGGCCTCGATGTCTCCCTTGGTCTCCTGCAACGCCTTCAGGCAGTCGCCCATCGGCGCGCCCGACTTCTCGCGCAGCTCTTTCACCAGCTTGGCATCAATCTTTTCGCTCACTGTCGTCATCTCTCTTTTCCTGTTTCCAGATGCCTGTCGATCCTAAGCCTTCCGCACGCATCCGCAGTGTTACCGGCATAAGAAAAGCGTGGCACTCAACTCTCGGCGGCCACGCTTGTCTCTAAGTCCCTACGTCCCTAAGTCCGCTGCTATGATTAAAGAGCGCCCTCGGCCACTTCGGCCTCGTCCAGCGCCGCAACCGCGGCCGGAGCCTTGCGAATGCCGCCGCCCAGCGCCGCTTCCAGATCCACTTCCTCGGCCGGCGCAGCCTCTTCGGCCACAGCCTCTTCCGCCGCCGGCACAGGCTGTTCTTCCTGGAAGGCCTTGTCGCCCACCAGGTTCACGCCCTCGGCAGCCGAATCGGCAATCTTCGAAGTGAACAGGCGAATCGCGCGCAGCGCGTCGTCGTTGCCCGGAATCACGTAATCCACCACCGTCGGGTCGCAGTTGGTATCCACCACCGCCACCACCGGAATCCCCAGCTTGCGGGCTTCCTTCACGGCAATCGCCTCGTTGTTCGAGTCGACGATGAACAGCGCATCCGGCAGCCGCTTCATCGTCTTGATGCCGGCCAGGTTCGCCTGCAGGTGCTTGCGCTCCCGCTCCAGCTTGATGACTTCCTTCTTGGTCAGCAGCTCGTAGCGGCCATCCGTGGCCATCTCATCCAGTTCCTGAAGGCGCTTCACACTCTTCTGCACCGTCACCCAGTTGGTCAGCAGGCCCGCCCAGCCAGCGCTGGTTGATGTAGGGCATCCCCGCGCGCGTGGCTTCTTCGGCCACGGCATCCTGCGCCTGGCGCTTGGTGCCGACGAATAGAATCGTCTTGCCTCCCGCGCACAGATCGGTGACGAACTTCGACGCATCCTTGAACAGCTTCAGCGTCTTCTGCAGGTCGATGATGTAAATCCCGTTGCGCTCGCCAAAGATGTATTCCTTCATCTTCGGATTCCAGCGCTTGGTCTGATGCCCGAAGTGAACTCCAGCTTCGAGCAGCTCCTTCATTGTGATCGTGGCCATTGGCCTCCTTCGTGGATTGCATCCGGGTGGTCGATGCCGGCGCCCGGATTGAACCCGCTTATCGCGGGAGATTGGTAAAACTTAGGTGGTATAGGGTTCAGGGAGTCAGGGAATCAGAAAGCTGACTGCAACTCAGCTGATCACCTGATCCCTGAAACCTGATCCCTGCAAGCGCGTTAGCGCTTGCTGAACTGGAACCGTGCGCGGGCGCCCTTCTGCCCGTACTTCTTGCGCTCCTTCATGCGCGAGTCGCGAGTCAGCAGGCCTTCGGCCTTCAGCGTCTTGCGCAGTTCCGGATTGAACTCGACCAGTGCGCGGGCAACGCCCATCTTCACGGCGTCAGCCTGCGCGGCCACGCCGCCGCTCTTCACGGTGGTCACCACGTCGAAGCTCGAGGCCAGCTCGACCAGCGCCAGCGTCCGCTTGGCCGCCACGCGCTGCTGCTCGGTCACAAAGTACATCTTCGAATGCCTTGCCGTTGACCTTCCACTCGCCCGTGCCGGGACGCAGAAAAACGCGGGCGATCGCCGACTTGCGCCGCCCCGTCCCGTAATACTGAACCAGATCTGCCATTCTCCCTAGCTCTCTCCGCCGGCTCCATGCTGCCGGCCAAACCCTGAATCCTCTGAGTCGCTGAAGCTACAGCTGAGCCGCTGTTTTACTTCACTTCCAAAGCCACCGGCCCCTGCGCCTGGTGGGGATGCTTGTCGCCGCGATAAACCTTCAGCTTGGTAGCCATCTGCCGGCCCATCTTGCTCTTGGGCAGCATGCCCTTGATGGCCTGTTCCAGAATCGCCTCCGGCTTGCGGTTCAACAGCCGCACGAACGACTCCTCGCGCAGCCCGCCCGGGAAATCCGGTATAGCGGCGATAGAGCTTGCTCTCGGCCTTCAGCCCGGTCAGCCGCACCTTCTCCGCGTTGATGACGATCACGTGATCGCCCATGTCGATGTACGGCACATACTGGGGATTCAGCTTGCCGCTCAGCACACTGGCAGCCTTGGTCGCCAGGCGCCCCAGCGTCTGGCCGCTGGCGTCCACCACATACCACTTGCGGTCAATATCCTTGCCGCTCGGAACAAAAGTACTCATCTTTCTCCTGCCCTCAATAAACCGACGCAAAAAGCATTTGCCCACGCCAAACGCGCACGGGCCTGAATTTCTACCCACTGTCCAAACAAATCTGTTCGGGTGAGAACTGCGGGAGCTGGCCCTCAAAGGGCTCTCGCCATGCCGGACTCATGCAAATAACTCGCTTGCAATTCCGAATCCAGCACCCGGTGACCTGTTCCAGCCGACCCCGTCAGGGAATCCACCAGCCGGGTCCGGGTGAGCGCACCCATCGGCGAACATTCTGTCGCTGGGAACCCCTACACACAGACCCCAGGCGCAACACCGCGCAAGGTCTCTAGAATACCCGAATCCAACTCCCAAAGTCAACGAAAAGACGGGCGAGATGAATGAACGAGTGCCCCAGAACCTGGGAATCAGAACCCAGCCGCTTTTCGCGAGGCATCGCCATCAGGAGGTTCCCGCCTTCACGTCCTCGATCGACCGCACCCGGAACCGCTTCATCTGAATCGAAAGCGTGCGCTCGATCTTGCGCAGGTCGCCCCGCTCCGCCGGTCCGGCAAAAGTCGAAGCCACGCCATGCGCCGAGGCCCGCCCCGTCCGTCCCACGCGATGAACAAAGTCCTCGGCCACCTTGGGCAAATCGAAGTTGATCACGTGCGCCACGTTGGCCACGTCGATGCCGCGGGCAGCCACATCGGTAGCCACCAGCACCCGGTGACGCCCCTCGGAGAAGCTCCGCAGCGCCGCATTCCGCTGCGACTGCGAGCGGTCGCCGTGAATCTGCGTCGCCGACCACCCCGACCGCGACAGCCGCCGCGTCACGCGGTCCGCTCCATGCTTGGTGCGCACAAAAACCAGAAAGCTGCCCGTCTCGGCCTCCAGCAAATGCTCCAGCAGCTCCTGCTTCTTGTCCGGCGCCACTTCAAAGGTGCGCAGTTCCACATTCTCCGCCGGCTTCAGCACCGATCCAATCTCGATGCGCGCCGGATTATTCACGTATTTGCGCACCACTTCCTTCACCGCGCCTTCCAGCGTAGCCGAGTAGCAAAGCGTCTGCCGCGCCTCCGGCAGCATGGCCGCAATGCGCGCAATGGCCGGCTGAAAGCCCATATCCAGCATCCGGTCCACTTCGTCCAGCACCAGGATCTTCACCTGGTCCAGCCGCACCAGCTTGCGCTTGAGAAAATCCTCCAGCCGTCCCGGCGTGGCCACAATCAGCTTCGCCCCGCGGCGAATGGCGTCGAGCTGCGCCCGTTCAGCCAGCCCGCCCACCACCAGGGCCACGGTCTGATCTGAACTGGTGCGAATAGCCAGAAAATGTTTTTCCACCTGCATCGCCAGCTCGCGCGTAGGCAGCAGAATGAGCGCGTGCGCGGCTGGTCCCTGCGTCTGCGCCTTTTGCAGAAGTTCAACGATGGGAATCAAAAATCCGAGCGTCTTGCCCGTCCCGGTCTGCGCCGTGGCCAGCACGTCGCGGCCTTCCAGAGCCGGGGGAATGCAGCCGGCCTGCACCGGCGTGGGGGTTTCAAACTTGTTAGCGTCAAGCCGCGCCATGAGGGCGGGCGAAAGTGAAAACTGTCTAAACTGTGTCGTCAAAATTGTCTTAATTTCCTTGGAGTCTCCGCGAGCCGCCATTTTCCTGTGCGGCCTGCAATCGGAACCGGTCTTGAGGCGCGCACACGAATCCTGTTCGCGTGCGAACCTGCTCTTGAATATGCGTAAGGGAGAACCGAAAGTCGGTTTAAAGACTGGCAACCGGCATTCGATAAACGCCGGCCCCGGAGCTGCCACACGCTACTTGTACGCCAGGTCGGCACACTGCCGGTCGGCTACCCGCTCCCGTACTTCCCTGATCACATGCGCTCTGCTTCAATCATGAGCAGTCCAACGCGCATTCCCAGGAAGGGAGACTTAAGGTATACGCTCTATCACCCCAGGAAACTAAAGACCATTTCCTGGAGGCCCCGATTGTAGGGGCTTGGGGAAAATCTGTGCCAGGCAAAGCAAGCCTTCTTTGGGGCTCGCCGCCGCTCACGGCCAAATCACTGAGCGCAAATACAGTGTAGCACACTTTCGCTTTTCCCTCGCCCGAGACAGAAGTCAATGCCGGGCAATCGCATGAATCCCTTTTGTTGAGCACACTTGTTCCGGTTTATCGCGCCGGAGGCGCATTGTTTGTTAGCCCCGCGCTTCAGCGTGGGGAAAGAGGCCAGCCATAGCCAGTCAATCCCGTAGGGGCGGCTCAAACGGCGAAATATTCATCAAGATTAAATTCATGCAATTGCCCTGGCAGTCAATGAAAAAAGGGCACGGACTTAACTGGTTGCAGGAATCACTGGCGTTCTACCCATCGTCCATGCGAGCAACCTAACCGTGGAGGAAGAAACTGCTTCCAGCAATGCCGCTAACCTGCCAACTTGCTCGTCCCCCCTCAGCGCGGGCCAACTCGCCGTATTAATCCCAACAATCTTTTTCAGATTTCGTCGCTCAGAATGCAGCACCATCGAAATCAAATTTTCGGTTGCAGCGCAGCTTCACATCCTGATTTGATTTTCGCCAATCACCGCAAAAACCGACCAAAGATTGGTAAGCCCAAGCAACTCCTTTACCCGCTTTCCAATGTTGATCAGTTCCAGACTGCAGCCCGCCGAATTAGCGGAAACGTACAGGCGTACCAGGGTGCCCATGCCCGTGCTGTCCACGTAGGCAAGATCCGTCAGGTCCAGCACCAGCCGTTTGCTGCCCGGAATCAGTTGCTTGACCTCTGAATAGAAATGATCGGTCCCCCCTGAAACCAGCCTGCCGTGGCATCGCACAAGGGCGCAGTCTCCGGAGCGTTTGCTCTCAAGCGTAATGAAATTCATGGCTGTTTTTTCTGGCATTCGGCATCCTCTTGTCTGAAAGCTTGGCCTGCGGTCGAAGACCAATTATCGGTCATTCTCTCATAATGTCCGCACTTTTTAACAAGTTCCGGTACCGCTCCGATAATTCCTGCCTGGCCGGGACGTCGACTTCAGCGTCCCTTGCCGGCCAGCTCAGAATTCCGTGCGTCGGGCAGCCCCAGCCGCCGCTTCATCGCCAGAATCTCCTCGATCTTGCCCTCCGGAATGTATCGAAGCGGCTTGCCGATCTCTGAGCGCAATCAGATAGCTCTTGCAGTAGGTCTCAAACGTCTCCACCAGCCACTCGGCGTGGCTCACCGTATCGGCCCAGCAAACGATGCCGTGGTTGGCCAGCAGAATCGTGTTGTGCTCCTCCACAAAGGGCAGCACCGTCTCGGCAAAGGCCTTCGTCCCCGGAGTCTCATACGGCGCCACAGCCACGGGCCCTATTGATGCCTCGAACTCTGCGATCAGCCCATTCGGCGGCGCGGAGCCCGTCATGGCGAAGGCCGTTGCGTAAGGCGGATGGCAGTGCACGATGGCGCGCGCCCGCGGGTTGGCCTTGTAGATCTCCAGGTGCAGCAGCAGTTCGCTGGTGCGCAGCCGGCCGCCGGCCACCGTGTTGCCCTCCAGGTCTGAGAGGCACAGGTCCCCCGGCTCCATATCCCGCTTGCACATCATGGTCGGCGTGCACAGCAGGTACTTCTCTCCCAGACGGGCGCTGATATTGCCGCCGTTGCCGTCCACGTACTCCCGCTCCCACAGCTTGCGGCCCACCTCGACGATCTCTGCGCGCAGCATCTCGGCCTCATGGGAGTTGGCCGCCGCCGAGGGCGTGTTGTCCCCAACCCACTCGACCCCAGCCTCGCGCCGGCCTTCCGCGCCGGTATGCAACGCTTTCCTCCCTTGCTCCGTTGAGCGGTACCCAGGTCTGTTCCGTGGCCATTGTCCTTGCCTTACCTGGGCCGGCGTTTTACCCGGCGCCGGAAATGCTGATCCGTCACCACAACTATATATTTTGTACCGCTCAGGGCATTCCAGTGTGAATTTTGCTTACTGCACAGGCTTTGCTTCCCCAGGCACCAGCCTGCGCTGCAGACTCCTCCAGTGTCTGGCCCTTGGTCTCGGGAAAGACAAACAGCACCACCACAAACTGCACCACCGTCATCGCAGCAAAGAACACAAACGGCGTTTCCGTATTCATGAATGCGCCACTACCGGAAACTCCAGCGCAATCAACGCATTCATGATCCAGTGGCTGGCGCTGCCCACGCCCTGCCCCTTGGAGCGCACCGAGTTGGGAAAGATCTCGCCGATGTAAACCCAGATCACCGCTCCCTGCGACATGGAAAAGAAGGCGATATAAGTCACCAGCAGCCACACCAGCGCGCCGGGGTGAGAATGGGTTTAAAAAGCCACGCCACCCCCGCCAGGCAACATGGCCGTTCCCGCCGCGCCCACCAGCAGCAGAGTCTTGCGGCCGATCTTGTCGATCAGCGACATGCCCACCATCGCAAACACAAAATTGGTGGCGCCCACAGCAATGGCCTGCTGGTCGCCCGAAACCTGGCTGAATCCGGCCGAGGTAAAAATGCTGTTCAGGTAGTAGAGGATGACGTTGATCCCCGCCAACTGGTTGAACGCGCCGATTGAAATGGCCAGAAACAGCGGATAGCGGTACTTCCACTGGAAGACCGGCATGTGGGCCGTAGCGTGTTCCTCGGCCAGTGCGCTGCGAATATCCTCGAGCTCCGCCTGAGGGTTCGGCTCGCCCATCATCTTAAGGACAGCCAGAGCCTCGTCGATCCGCTTCCGCGAAGCGCTCCAGCGAGGACTGCGCGGAATCCCGTAGAGCAGTACCAGAAATGCAAAGGCTGGCGCCGCGGCCACGCCCACCTGCCAACGCCACTCCGCTGCTCCCAGGTGCAGCAGGCGAATCCCATAATTGGAGACGTAGGCCACTAGAATGCCCAACACCACGTTGAACTGAAAGATGCCCACCAGCCGCCCGCGCCACTTGGCCGGAGCAAGTTCCGCTATGTAGACCGGTCCCAGCACCGACGACGCCCCGATGCCCACACCCCCCACAAACCTGAAGATTAAAAATGCAGTCCAGTTCCAGGCCAGACCGCAACCTGCGGCGGAGATAAGATACAGAACCGCGGTAAAGCGCAGGGCTTCGCGCCCGCCCAGCTTTTGGCCTACCACGCCGGCGCCCAACGCCCCAGCCACCGTGCCGATCAGCCCGATGCCCACAGTGAAGCCTTCTTGATGCGGGCTCAGGTTATAGAGCTTCACCAGCGCTTCAATGGCGCCGGAGATTACCACCGTATCGAATCCAAAAAGCAGCCCCCCCAATGCACCGGTCAGAGTCGCCTTCATCAAATGAACGTTGGGTCGCATATTCTCTTGTTTCTTGAGTTCCAATTCATCCTACAAGCTGGCTCCGCAACCGGCAAACCAGCGCGCCGCCGCTTGGCATTCTCCCTTGCCGGCCTCCCCGCTCTTTTGCGCTCAAAATGTCGATCAGCAACCGTCTGGGATAGAATGGCTGCACCATTCCAGCAATTGGTTCTATTCGCCAAAGGTGAGAGGTTTGTAAGCGGAATTTGAAGTTACGTGCGACAATTTGTCTTAACTGAAAAGGAAGCAAAAAAGGAGATCGAACAGAATGAACTGTTTGCACAGGAATTTTGCCGGCCGTTTGACAGTATCTGTGGCCCTGCTATCATTCGCTGCGGTCCTGGGCGCGCAAGCACCGGTGTGGAAATCGTACAGCTACCCCGCAGACGGATTCACCGCCTCTTACCCCTCTGTTCCCGACTTGCAGAAGAAAGATGTTCCCACCGCTGCGGGCACCTTCGAATTGCGCGCCTATATCGGAACGGATGGCGAAGTGGCGATGTTTGTTGGAATATGCGACTACGGCGCGAAAACCGCGGGCAAGGATCCCGATGACCTGCTCCAGGGAGCCAAAAATGGAGCCCTGCAAAACTCCAGCTCCCATCTACTCAGCGAGACAAAGACCACCTTCGGCATCTACCACGGCCTCAACTTCGAGGCGGAGAGCACTCAGGCTCACTTCTCGGCGCGTATCTACCTAGTGGGCTCCACGCTCTACCAGACCCTGGTCGTTTATCCCCTGGGCAAGCCCTATGCCGATACGACGCGCTTCCTCGACTCGTTCCAACTGATCCCGCGCACCGCCAAATAGAACCGCCTGGAATGATTGGGCATGCGGCAGAAAAAATGGCTGTGCCAAAGTCCGCAACGGGTTATAATCACTCAACTCCAGGTCTTGAGGCAAAGAGGTCGATCATGATACACCGGATGCGCTGCAACGTAGGACGTTATTTGGCCGTATATGCAACCCTGCTGTCCATTACCGCGGCCCTCGGAGCGCAGGCGCAGACATGGAAGACCTACAGCTATCCGGCGGATGGATTCAGCGCCTCTTATCCGTCAGAGCCCACGTTGCAGAAGAAAAATGTTTCCACCGTGAAGGGCTTTTTCGAATTGCGCGCGTATCTCTCGCAGGAGGGCGATGCGGCGGTCTTCGTCGGCGTTTGTGATTACGGCTCCGCGATCGCGGACAGAACTCCGGACCAGGTTCTGGACAGCGCCCAACAGGGAGCAATTGACAATGTCAGTGCCCACCTGCTCACCGGAAAGAAAATCACATACGGCGGCATCTATCCCGGCAGGGAGTTTGAGGCTGACAATGACTCCATGCACTTTTACGCTCGCGTTTACCTAGTGGGCACCACGCTTTACCAGACACTGATTGCCTCACCGCTGGGGCAACCATACCCCGATACGGCGCGCTTCCTCGACTCGTTCCAACTGATCCCGCGCACCGCCAAATAGCGCCGCCAAAGAAGTTTTGACCCTAGCCTTCCGCGCGCACTTGCACGCCCGGAAACACCGCCAGCACCCGGCAGCGGTGTTTGCCGGCCGCGCTCCAGGCCAGCGCCATCTCGCTCTCGATATAAGCGCAATCGCCGGCTTCCAGCACTTCCTGCATCCCGCCGGAATCCAACTGCAGCCGTCCTTCCACTACATACACCAGCCCGCTCGTCTCATGAAAATTATCCGTCACAGTGCCGGCTCCGCTAGGCGGTAACTCAATCATCTGCGCCACCAGCCGCGACCCTTCAGAAACCGCATTCAGGGGCGTAAACTTCACCAGCTCCGGCCCCCGCCCGTTGCCATGCGATTGCGTCTTGCGCGTGATTGAGAGCGAATGCCGCGCGGGCTCCCCGAAGAAATAACTCATCCCCACGCCGTAGACCCGGCTGATGGTGGCCAGCGTCGGCAGGGTTGGTATCATGCGGTCCGTCTCCAGCTTTGATAGCAGCGCCGTTGAAAGACCGGTCTCGGCCGCCAGCCGCGCCAGCGTCAGCCGTTTCTGCGTGCGCAGCGCGCGCAGCTTTAACCCGATGCAATAAGGTTCCAGAAACCAATGTGCATACGAAACAGCCTTGACCATTGAAAATCGCCCCCCTGGATCAGTTCGCAGTCCTTCCATTCAGTTTGCCAGTTTATGTTCTTCCATTTCCTGATGGTTTTCTGAAGTTTATCTACCCATCCTCCTGACTTTCCCTATTCCCTGCACCCTGCGGCCTGCTCTGTGATCTTTGAGCAGAGCAGTTGCGATTTTTAACTCTGTACATATAATTTGCCCGTAAAATGCCCTTATTTATCCTAGAATAAATAAGATATATCCAATACCTCAAGTTTGCTAAATAGTAACCAAGTAACCACTTTGGATTACTTATAGCTCTGGACAGTCGAGGATAACGTCTCCCCACTGCCTTGCGGATATGGATAATCAGTAGTGCACAAATTGAACCGGGCTTTTGAAAAGCCCGGTGGGGGGTGTAGGGACTACTGCTCTTTTCTTTCCGAACGTCCAGCTTGCAGGTCCCCCGGGCCCATGTACGTGGCTGCCATGCGCATCGTGCGCACGGCACTAAAGCCGGGAGTTTGACCACGACTCCAAGGAGCTGTGTTGGAAAGGAAGAAATCGCGTTCACCTGTCATGTCAAGCTCTCCTGATCTGGTTTCTCCTGTGGCCGGGATCCCCACTAAGGAGTCTTTGTCTCCTGGGTTGGAAAAAGTAGATCCTGCTCGCCCCGATCGAGAGTCAGGATTCTCCTTTGGAGCCTTCCGTCTGGAAGCCGATGGCACGCTCTTCCGCGGAGATATGCCGGTTCACCTGCCACCCAGGGAGTCGGCGGCGCTTCAGTTCCTGCTGGCGCACGCCGGTCAAATCGTTACGCCTCTGCAATTGAAACAGGCGCTATGGGGCGATGTGCATGTTACCGCGGACAGCATCCCAAAGTGCCTCTCCTCGCTGCGCGCGCGGCTACAGCCGGAAGAGTGCATCCATACCGTCTACAAGCGCGGATATCGCTTCTCACCCGAGGTGCTGCATCTCGGTGAGGCGCAGTCCGGGGCCTCTCCGCGATTGGCGATCACGCCTTTCACCGTCCTTTACGGTGTTCCCGAGCATCTTGGCATGGCCGTAGCTGAGGAGACCATTACCCGGCTTACCCGCGCGCGCCATCCGGCCGTTTCCATCCTGGCCAGGGACTCGGTTTTCACTCTGGCACACCACGGGCTCAATGCACAGCAGATCGGCGAAACGCTCAAAGCCGACCTGGTCCTCACAGGATCCCTGCGCGCTTTGCCCGCGCATTTCCGCCTGCGGGCTGAGATGATTCTCGTTCAGCAAGGCACGCAGATATGGGTTGAAGACCTGCTCGTGGATCGAAGCCGGTTCGCCGGACTGGAATCGGAGTTGGTCAACCGCCTGACCTTCCGCCTCTTTACTACAGGAGTGCCGGGCTCAGGCTTTCGGGGTTCCCATTCCCAGGAAGCGGGCTCTTCGCCCTCAGTCGGAAGCGACGATCCGCCGCCGCAACCCGCCACGCGCCGCAATGCTCTGCCGCGCACAGAGAGCACTCGGTTCCCGTTGTCACGGGAGTGGCTCGCTGGAGGCATGTCCATCAACGCTGCCGCTGAGCCTTTCGTCGAGAGGAGAAAACGTCCCGCGCGCAGGGAAGCTTACGAAATCTACCAGCGCGGGCACCGTGAATGGCAGACGTTCCAGCGCCATCGCATGCAGGACGGCCTGCAACTCCTCTCCCGCGCCATTGAACTCGACCCTTCCCTGATCGCAGCCAGGGTGGATCTCGTGAATCTATGCATAGCCCTGTCCTTCTACGGCTTCATGTCCCCGGCCGTTGCCGCCGATCTTGTGCGCCGCACGGCCGAATCAGGACCTGCATCCGGGGTTCCGGGGGAAAGGGCTGTGCTTCCTGGAGTGGCAGCAACCGGCCTTGGCCGCCCGAGTGAGATCTCGATTCCAGATCTCCCTCCTGGCGCTGAAGCCATTCTTCCCGCCCTGGGCTGGATCAGCTTCCATGTGGACCACGATTTGCCCGCGGCATTGCATGCCTTTGCCGTCACCGCTCATCTGCCCCACGATCCCTGGATTTCCCGTTTGCGCGTGATGTTCGCGCTCAGCCGCCATCGCTTTGACGAAGCAATCGGTTTATTGCGCGACGCGCTTCAAGTGGACCCTTATTCCCCCTCCTTGCATGCCCGCCTGGCCTGGGCGCTTCACATGGCCTCGCATGCCGGCGAAAGCGTCAAGTGCATCCGCCACACCCTCACTCTCTTCCCCGAAGATGAAATCTCCCACTTGTACGGGAGTGTGATTTTCGCTTTCAATGGAGATGCGCCACGCGCAACTGAACTGGCGCAAAGTCTTGCCCAGCGCTCGCCGCACTTTGATATTGCCTCCGCCGTCCATGCCTATGCCCTGGCTTGCGCGGGCCACGACGACGAGGCCCGCGACATCCTCGAAAGATTGCAATGGATGAGCCGCGAACGCTTCGTTCTCAGCTCCTTCACGCCTGCCGTCCACGTTGCCCTGGGAAACCACAATGCTGCGCTATCTGAACTGCGCGCCGCCGCTGACGCCCGCTGCCCATGGTTTTTTCAGATGCTCGCCGACCCGCGCCTGAAACCACTCCACGGCCTTCCTGAATTCAATGAATTGAGTTCCATCCTCACCCGCATGGAAAAAGCCGCCGGAAACCCGGAATTGGAGTTCTGACCCGAGAATTAGCAGTTCCACCGCGTTCATCCGGACAATCTCATCCTTCCCCGCAGCCGAGGTGTACACATTCACATCCCCCATGCAAACCCGCCCAGACCGATGCAAAGTATTACTCAACCTTCCCAAGATGCAAAACCAAAGAATCTCTTCCACGCAGCCTCCATATCCCCCCGTGATTTGCGTCACACGCTTACCACCCCAAATCCTTAATAATCAAGAAGAATGGTAATGGGGGCGCCTTGATCCGAGGCCGCACCGGTCCTTGCATCAGGTTCCCCACCCCTGCGCAGGGGCAAACCGCCGATAGCCCGGCCGAATCGGAGTCAACTCTCATGTACAAGATCGTCGAAGCCCGCAGCGTCGGCCTCAATATCAAGCAATTTGTCATTGAGGCGCCGCGCATTGCCCGCAAGCAGAAGCCGGGCCAGTTCCTCATTCTCCGCCTGCACGACAAAGGCGAGCGCATTCCCCTCACCATCAAATCCTCCGACCCCCAGGCGGGCACGGTCACCATCGTGGTGCAGGCCATCGGCAAAACCACCTCCCTGCTCAACTGTCTTGAAGCGGGCGACTCCATTCTGGATATCGTCGGCCCGCTCGGTCAGCCCTCTGAGATCGAAAACTACGGCACGGCGGTCATTCTCGCCGGCAGCGTGGGAACGGCCATGGCGCTGCCCACCGCCAACGCGCTCAAGCAGGCCGGCAACCACGTCATCTTCATTGAAGGCGCCCGCTCGAGAGATATGGTCGTCTTTGAAGACGAAGTCCGCAGTGCCAGCAGCGAGACTTACGTCATGACCGACGACGGCAGCTACGGCGAAAAGGGCCTGGTCACCAGCAAGCTCAATGACCTGCTCGCCGCCGGCCGCAAGCTCGACTTTGTCCTCGCCGTCGGCCCGGTGCCCATGATGCGCGCCGTCGCCCGCATCACCGCGCCACTTGGGATCAAAACCATGGTCAGCCTCAACTCCATCATGGTCGACGGCACCGGCATGTGTGGCGGCTGCCGCGTGCTGCTCGGCAACAAAAGCAAGTTCGCCTGCGTCGATGGGCCGGAGTTCGATGCCTCGCTGGTCAACTTTGAAGTCCTCATGCAGCGCAACGCCATGTATCGCGACAAGGAATGCCAGTCGCTCAAGTATTTCGAAGAGCACAAGGATGAAGAACTCGCCCAGCTTCGCTCGGAACTGGCAGCGAAGGAAAAAGAAGTCGCCGAACTGCGCGAGGAACTGGCTGCCGAAGAGCTGGCCGGAAAGGACGCTCTCCATGCCTGAGAAAATCGTCCTTCCCCGCTCGGCCATGAATATTCTTCCGCTCAAAGAGCGCATGAAGATCCTGCGCAGGCACATGCCGGAGCTCGCCCCTGAGATCCGTTGCCGCAACTTTGAAGAAGTGAACCTCGGCCTCCAAGCCGCCGATGCCCTCACTGAAGCCACGCGCTGCATCGCCTGCGCCAAGCCCGCCTGCATCGCCGATTGCCCGGTAGGCGTAAAGATCAAAGAGGTCGTAGCCCTCATCTATGCGGGCGACTATCTTGCCGCCGCGGCAAAAATGCGCGAAGACAATGCCCTGCCCGCCATCACCGGCCGTGTCTGCCCGCAGGAAAATCAGTGCGAAGGCGGATGCGTGCTGGGCAAGAAGGGCGCGCCCCTCGCCATCGGCAACCTGGAGCGCTTTATCGCCGACTTCGAGCGCACCAGCGGCCAGCTCGGCCTGCCCGCCAATGCTCCCGCGACAGGCAAGAGCGTGGCCATCGTCGGCAGCGGTCCAGCCGGTCTTGAGCGCCGCCGGCGACCTGGTGCAGAAGGGCCATCGCGTCCGCGTCTTTGAAGCCCTGCATGAACTCGGCGGCGTGCTCGTCTACGGCATCCCCGAGTTCCGCCTGCCCAAATCGATCGTCAAATCCGAAGTCGACAATCTGCGCCGCATGGGCGTCGAATTTGAAACCAACGTGGTGGTCGGCAAAAGCGTAACCATCGACGAACTGATGCGCAACGAGCACTACGACGCAGTCTTCGTCGCCACTGGCGCGGGCCTGCCGCGCTTTCTCGGCGTCCCCGGCGAACACTTCAACGGCGTCTACTCGGCCAACGAATTCCTCACCCGCATCAACCTGATGCGCGCCTACAATGCCACCGAATACGATCAGCCGGTCTACGATTGCCGCGACCGCGACGTAATCGTGGTGGGCGGCGGCAACACCGCCATGGACGCGGTGCGCACCTCCCGCCGCCTCGGCGCGCGCTCGGCAACCCTGGTCTATCGCCGGTCTGAAACTGAAATGCCCGCCCGTGCGGAAGAGGTCAAGCACGCCCGCGAGGAAGGCATCGAGTTCCGCATGTTGACCGCCCCCGTCGAATTCATCGGCGACGAAAAAGGCTGGCTCACCGGCGCCCGCTGCGTGCGCATGGAACTCGGGGCGCCCGGCCCCGACGGCCGCCGCTCGCCCGTCGAAATCAAAGGCTCGGAGTTCGTCTTGCCCGTCAGCGTAGCCATCATCGGCGTAGGCACCAACGCCAATCCCCTCATCCAGAGCACCACGCCCGACCTCAAGACCACCCCGCGCAACTACATCGTCGCCGACCCCAAAACCACCCGCACCAGCAAGCGCGGCGTCTTTGCCGGCGGCGACATCGTCACCGGCGGAGCAACCGTAATCCTCGCCATGGGCGCCGGCCGCAAAGCCGCCGCCTCCATCCACGACTACCTGACCACCGGCGAGTGGAGCTAGGGACTAGTCCCTGTCTTAAAAAAATGGGCGGCAAAGGTTACCCCTTGCCGCCGCCGTCCCTGGGTTGTCTTGAAGTTATTTCAATCCTGCTAACCCTTCTTGCAGTCCTCACTGATCAATAGCCATTGACCACTGCGTTTACTGCAATAGCTTGGTCACTTCCTGCTCCACGCTGTTGGCCTGCGCCAGCGCGGCGATCCCGGTCTGGCTCAGAATCTCGTACTTCGACATATTTGAAGTCGCCGAAGCATAATCAGTGGCCTGCACCGCGTTCTGCGCTGAAACCACGTTCTCCTGCTGCGTGCTCATCACCTGGCTGATGGAGTTCAGCGTATTGATCTGCGCTCCGATGTACCCGTCCTGCGCAGCCACGTCCGTAATCGCCACGTTCAGATCGTTCAGCGCCGTTTGCGCATCGGTCTGGTCGGTCAGGTCGGTCGCATTCAACGCCTCGCCGGCGCCGTCCGTGTAGCTGATCGTCGCAACCCCACCCGTGCCGGTCGGGTCCTCTGTAAACTCTGCGCTCGCAGCAGCCGTCTGCCCGGTAGCCGCATCCGCAACGTCGGGAGCCGCCGTGCCCGCCCCTGAGTTTGTAATCCCGGTCGTATAGTATGTGGCCGCCGCGGTGTAGGTCGGCACGTCGGCCGGCGTAGTGGTGTCACCCAGGCTCGCAGCCGTGACGCTCGCCACCGTGCTTGCCGACGTAAATACATCGTCGCTGGCGCCGGCATTATACGTAGCCGTGATCCCGTAGCCATCGGCGTCAATCGTATTTGCCAGATCCTGCAGCGTGTCGGTGCTGCCTGGGGTGCCCAGCGTAATGGTGTGAACCACACCGTCAGACCCCTTCAGCGTGAGTGTGCCCGACAAATCGTCTGTGGCGAGCCCCGTTGATGCAAGGGTGCCAATCTGACCAGGCGTAATGCCGCCACCCACCCCTGCGCCTGGTCCCGTAATTTCAATGCCGGTATCCGTACCCACTCCCGCAGCCGCAGCCTGCGTTCCCGCCTGCGACGCCGTTGTGAAACTGGCGTTCAAGCCCAGCCCTGCACTATTGATGGCATCGATCAGTCCCTGGACCGTGTCCGGTTTGCCTGTCGCACCTCCCACAGTGATTGGTGCATTCTGATACGAAACTGTGCCTCCCGCACCCGTCGTCATATACGTCACGTTGATCGTGGTAGTCGCATTTACCAGGGCATCGTTGGCTGTCGCAAGCGTGCCGCCATTCGACAGATCGATGAACATGTTGCCTGCGCCGCTGCTGTAACTCATCGCGCCCGAGGTGTCGCCCATGCTGCTCGAACTAAGCGTGCGAATATTCAAATCGTCGATCGATGATCCCGCCGTCGATGAGTCGCCGGTGTAGATTGCCACGGTATTGCCGTCAAACACCTGCTCCTGGTTGTAGGTGGTCGTCGATCCAATGTTGTTGATCTCGGCCAGAATCGATTGGTACTCCTGGTTCGCCGCGCTGTCCTGCGTCGAGTTCAGCGTGCCGTTCGAGGCTTCGGTCGCCAGCGTAATCGCTCGGTCAAGCAAGCTCGTCACTTGCGAAAGCGCGCCGTCGGCCACCTGCAGCAGTCCCACGCCCTCCGTGGCGTTGGTCTCCGACTGCGTCAGTGCCGTCTGGTTGGCCTCCAATCCATTCACCAGCGAGAGGCCCGCGGCATCGTCCGCTCCGGAGTTGATTCTTGACCCCGACGACAACTGCTCCAGAACCGTCTGCAAGCTGTTGTTCGTGTTGTTCAGGTTATTCTCTGCGTAGATCGCCGAAAGATTGTTCAAAACACCGAGGGCCATAATATTTACTCCTTTTCAGGATGCCTTCCATCACGCCCTGCCCGCGGTGCATCGCTTTCCGTCCGTCAGGCCCTCCGCTGCTTCCGGATGGGCGTTCCTGCATCCACACCATTCATCGGTCCTCGTGAAAATAACTTTAGTCATATATTTTCGGATCGTTCCCGCACCCCCCTGTCGCGCTCCGATTCAAGATGACCCGATTTCGCTCAATCGCTGTCCCAATGCACTCCATTCCCTGTCCTAATTAGCTCCATTCCCTGTCCCAATGCGCTCCACCCGTTTGTCCCGATTCGAGCCAGGCGCTCTTACTTACCGGCTTCGCAAAACAAAAATAGGCGGCAAGAGATTCACTCCCTTGCCGCCCTCGGTCAATATAAGCCGTAGACTGCCCGGCCTGAAAACCCTCAGTCGATGCTACTTAACTGCTCGAATTCCATCCCAGGAGCCGCTGGAAAATCGGCGCCTGGATATTCGTCCATCCTGCTCTGCGGTCCCGCGCCCTGCGCAGGCCCTCCCTGCGGAGCTGCCTCGGGCGGACCCGGCGGCGGGGGAGGCATCTGCCGGTGATTCTGCCCGCCCCGTCCCCAGCCGCCACGCCCATCACCGCGATGTTCCTGCCCGCGATGGCGCGGAAATCCTGCACCTGCTTCCACTGCTCCGGCGTCAATTTGCTGCGAATCGCCAGCAGATAGCGCGCATTCGCCTTTTCCAGCTCCGCCCTCGCCTGCGCCACCTTGTCGATCTGCGCCAGTATCTTGATCTCATTCGGCTGATCGCTGCGTATCAGCGGCTCCAGCTCCAGCTCCGCCTTCTCCAGGCTGCCCCGCAGGTCGATCAGCGTCTCCCGATGCTGAAACAGAATCTCGTCAAACGACTTCCGCTGCTCGTCGCTCAGCTTCAGGCGCTCCACGATCTTCGGATTGTTCCACCACCGCCCCTGAATGCCATGCCCGTCAAACGCCCTCTCGAATGGCGGCCGATGTTCCCCGAATCCCGGCCCAACTCCCGATCCGCCTCCGGGCCCTTGTGCCAGTGCCGAACCCGCTATCAAGAGTCCCGCAATCGCCAAACCAAACCGTAACGCAATCCCAACTTTCATCCTTTTCTCCTTTTGCCAGCGCTCCTTGGCGCATTTGAAGTTTTCGTGCCTTGCCTTTACCGGGTTTCGTCTTCGTCCATCAGTTGAGCCAGAGGCTCCATGGCGCTCGGAACCGTCTGTGAAATATCGCTGTCCACCTTGGCCAGCAGATCCTCTTCTTCTTCGCGAGCCTGCAACGCACGCGCCGCACGCTGCTGTTCGGCCTGTCGCGCAGCAGCGGCAATCCTCAACTCCTGCCGATGGTGCTCGTAGAACCCTCCTGAAACGGCTCCGGCCACCAGCACGCTCGCCAGCGCCCAACCTGCCGCCTGCCGCCAACTCCGCTGCCGCTTCGCCTTCACCGCCGGCCGCACCCTGCTCAACTCCGCCGTGCTCCAGGCATGAACGCTCGACCGGAAGTTAACCAGCGCCTGCTCCAGCAGCAGATCCTCGTCGCCTGTGTGGAACTCGGAGTGCATCGCGGCCACTTCTGCCCGCTCGTCCTGTTTGTTCCCGAATTCTTCCCTGAAATTCATCGTTTTCCCCCCAATTCCGCTCGCACTTTCCCCAGCGCCCGCGAAAGGTGCACCTTCACAGTGCCCTCACTCAAGCCGGTAGCATGCGCTATCTCGCTTAACTCCTGCTCCTCCACAAACCGCAACAGAAAAACCGTGCGCTGCCTCTCGCTCAGCTCTTGCACCGCCCGCCACACGTGCCTCACCTGCTCCTTGGCCAGCAGTTGCTTCTCCGCCGAGCTCTCACTGCTCGCCAGCCACTCGCTGGCCTCGTCCATGTCCACCGCATTGGTCAGCGTATGCTGCCAGAACTGTATCCGCCGGTTTCGCCAGTGATCCTTTTGCAGGTTGATGGCGATCCGCATCAGCCAGGTCAGTGCGCTCGAATCCCCGCGGAAGCTCCCCCAGTGCCGGTGCGCCTTCAGAAAACATTCCTGAGTCAGCGTCTCCGCCAGGTCCACGTCGCGCGTCGACGCCAGCAGAAATCGGAATATCCGCGGCCTCAACAGCACCACGACGCACGAAAATTCTTCCCTGGCAGTTTCCATCTCTCGCCCGGCAATCTCCCTTGTCGTTGCCCTGATCATCGCTTCCAACGCTGTGCCAGCTGCCATTACTTTGATAGACGCCTCTTCACCGCGCAGGTTTACACGCCCGCCGGTTGAGTTCCAACGCCAAATCAACCAAACCTTAACAATCCGCCCTCTGTCCACCCGCTACGATAGGCTGAAACCATCCGCCGGAATCGGGAAGCGCTCACGCTCTATCCGCTGGAACGGTTTCCTCTGTGCATGGGAGAATCCCACTGAACCCATCATTCCAAATCACTTCACTTCAGATACGCGCGCACCAGGTCGATCAGGTCCTCGGCCAGTTCCGGGGCAATCTGTTCCTTGACCCCATCCACCAGGTGAAACCGGATATGCGTCTCCAGCACCTCGCCCATCAGGCTGTTCACTCCGCCCCGCACCGCGGCCAGCAGCATCAATTGCCCGCCGCAATCCTCATCGGTCGTCAGCAGCCGCTCCACGGCGTCCAACTGCCCCCGCAATCGGCGCACTCGCTGCAGCAGCTTCACCTTTTCCCGCTCGTGAATGGACATAAAACTTCCCTCCTTGACATTACCCACCCCCGGTATGGTATTAACCAAGTGGGGGTATAGTCCTTTCCATTCTATGCCCGCTGTCAGCTGCTCCGCTTCTGACAGGAAGGTTTTTCATGCTTTGGTCCTTCAGCCTGTGCCTCCGCTCCAACCGCGCTGCTCGCGCGCTCAGCCGCCTGGCGCTCGTTCTGGCCCTGGCTGCCGGCCTCGTAGCTGCGCAGGGTCCAGATTCCAACGCACCCCAAACCTCAAACGATGCTTCCAGCACTTCCACTCCTTTGACGCTCTTTCCCCATTCCGATACCAGCCGTTACTGGATCTCGGGACAGGCTAATGTCGTTACTCAATGGCACCCGGCCTTCTATGCCAAATACTCCGGTCCCAACAGCCTGACCCCATGGGAGCAGAGCGCCACCACGCACGTCATGACGCTTTATACCGGCTACCAGCTCTCACACACCACTGAAGTCTTCGCTGACCTCGAGGATGCCACCGGCGATGGCATCGGCAACGCCAACGGCCTGGCCGGCTACACTAACCTGGATTCTGTGCGCCTGGCCGATGGCGTGGCGCTTTCCAAGGCTCCATATCTTGCCCGCTTCATGTTGCGCCAGATCGTTCCCCTCTCACAGAAGCATGTTGAAGCGGATCGCGACCAGCTTCATCTCGCAAACTCTCTCCCCGAACGCAGATTCGAATATCGCCTCGGCAAGATGGACCTGGTCGACTTCTTCGATCTGAATTCATTCGGCTCCGACTCTCACCTCCAGTTCCTCAACTGGACCGTGGACAACAATGGCGCTTATGACTATGCCGCTGATACCCGCGGCTATACCAACGCCGCTGTCCTCGAATACGACGATCGTTGCTGGTCGCTGCGTTTCGCTGAGGCGATGATGCCCAAAACGGCGAACGGGCAATTCCTCGACGCCGATTTAGCCCGCGCGCGCGCGGAGAACCTCGAGCTCGAAGCTCGCGGAAAGCTTGTCGCGCATCGTCAGGGCACAGTGCGTCTTTTGAGCTATCTCAACCAAGCCGATATGGGAAATTACGAAGACGCCATCCGGGAGTATCTCGAGCATGAAACCCCCACCCCGGAGATCGTCGCCACCCGCCGGCAGGGACGCCACAAATACGGCTTCGGTCTCAACGCCGAGCAGGAGATCACGCCCAATGTGAGTGTCTTCGGCCGACTCGGCTGGAGCGACGGCCGCAATGAATCCTTCGCCTACACTGAAGACGATCGCACCGGCGAAGCCGGCATCTTTGTCATGGGCAACTCATGGCATCGCCGCTACGATCGCGCCGGAGCAGCCTTCGTCGCTAACGGCATCGTAGCCGCGCACCAGGAATATCTGGCTCTCGGAGGCCTCGGCTTCATACTCGGCGACGGCGGCCTCACTTACGGCCACGAAAAGATCTTCGAGACCTTCTATACCGCCCATCTCTGGCGCGGCTTCTCCGCCTCCTACGACTTTCAGCACATCAATAATCCGGGCTACAATCAGGCGCGCGGCCCCGTCGCCGTCTCCGCCGTCCGCTTTCACACCGAATTCTGAATAGAAAATTCCTGAACCAAATGGCACTAGGACTGGTTTGTAATCACTCCAATAAAATTGGGTGCCCCAGGTCCCGATTTTGAGACCTGGGAATCTACGAAATCACTCAGACGTGGAACTAACCAGCTGACTAGCTCACTTGCCACTGCCGCTTCCCTGCGCCTCGGGCAGTGTATAAATCACCTCGCCCGGCTTAGCGTAGTGCAGTTTCTCCCGCGCCTCATGTTCAATCGCATCCGGGTCGGACTTCAGTTTCTCAATCCGAACGCTCAGTTGCGCATTCTCCTTCTCCAGATCCGTGATCTCTCTCTGCAACTGATGATCTTCAGCCCGCTTCTGTTGCCACACTGAAATTCCATCCTTGCCGTTGATCACGTGCCACATCAGCAATCCCGCCAGCGCCACGGCCACAACGGTCCCTGCCGGCCGCCAGGCCCGCTGCGCAAAGTTGGGCTCATGCCTGCGCATCGTGCCAGGCCCGGCGCCAACCCAGGCCTCAGGCGCGCTCTTCACCGTTTTCAACTTCCCGTCCGGCATTCACCCTCGTCCAGCTTGAAAGGTTTAGTTTTGAAAGGGCACGACTTTAGTCGTGCCGCAAATAATGGCAAAAAAGAACTTGGGCTTTAGCCCCCGAGGGAATATTTCTTTGAGAATCTGCTTCCTTCTGAGGCTCATTCAGTATCCCCGTCAAACCTGCTTCTAACCCAGCACAAACTTCTCCGCCGCCACCTGCAGCGCTTTCATATCCTTTTCGCTGCGCGCTTCCGTATAAGCCCGCACCACAGGTTCCGTTCCTGAAAGCCGGTAGCAAACCCACGACCCATCTTCCAATATCAGCTTCAGCCCGTCGGTCCGCACGATCTGCGCAACTCTGCGACCGCCCAGCTCCGTGGGATCGGCCTTCATCTTTTCAGTGAATGCCGCCTTCACCTCCGTGGTCAAGCGGAAGTTCTCCCGTACCGGATAGAAGGAACCAACCTTGCCAAATAGCTCCTTCAACTGCGCGCCCAGGCTCTTGCCCCGCACAGCCACCATCTCCGCCGCCAGCAGTCCGGCAAGCACCCCATCTTTCTCCGGAACGTGCCCGCGGATGGTCAGCCCCGCCGACTCCTCGCCCCCAATCGCAATCTTGTCCTCGTCAATCAGCGCGCCAATGTATTTGAACCCCACCGGCGTCTCGTAGAGCGGAACCTTGTGATAATCGGCCAACGCATTGATCAAATTGGTAGTCGACACACTCTTCGCCACGCCGTTCTTCCATCCCCGCGTCTCCACCAGGTAGTCGAACAGCAGCGCGATCACATAATTAGGTTGAATAAATGTTCCGTCCCTATCCACCACCCCGAACCGGTCCGCATCCCCATCCGTCGCCACTCCCAGCTCCGCGCCCATCTCCCGCATCTTCGCCCTGGCGTCGCCTAGCAGCTCGTCGGAGGGCTCCGGCGCATGACCTCCAAACAATACGTCGCGGTAATCGTGCACCGTCTCTACGCGCACGCCCGCATCGCGCAGCAAATCGGAGAGGTACCCGCGCCCCGCGCCCCAGAACGGATCGTAGACCACCTTGATCCCCGACTTCGCAATCGCCTTCAAATCCACCAGCTCAGCCAGCCGTTTTAGAAACGCCGGCTTCACGTCTACCGTCTCAAACTTCTCCACAAACGGACTAGGCACTCCCCCGCCGCCGCATCTGGCCGCAATCGCCGCCTCAATCTTCTCCGTCACTTCCGGCAGCGCCGGCGCCCCGTCAGGCGTTGAAAACTTGATCCCGTTATACTTCGGCGGATTGTGCGAAGCGGTAAAGTTGATCGCCCCTGAAGTCTTCAGCGTGCGCACCGCATAAGCGATCGCCGGCGTCGGCGCAGCCTCCGGAATCACGATCGGCGTCACCCCCGCCGCAGCCAGCACCCGCGCCGCCTCGGCCACAAAGCTCTCGCCAAGAAATCGCGGATCGCGCCCCACCAAAATTCTGTGCGGTCCCGGTTGAGTCTTCACATAGTCGGCAATCCCCGCCACCGCCAGCCCTATATTGGCGACCGTAAACTCGTCAGCCACAATCGCCCGCCACCCCGAAGTCCCGAACCGGATCGCTGTCGTCATCTCTTTCTCCATTATTGTTGTGCGAGCCAAACCACAATGACCATCTTATCGCCCAACTCTAATCCCATCACTAAATCTCCGCATCGCTCGCTCGTAGGGAGCTGGGGTTGTCAGAGATTGTGGAATAATTCAAATCGGAGGGAGGCGGGGGTTTTAACCCTCGCATAGAATCGCAGAGTCAGGGTGGGCTTTAGCCCCGGAGGGAATGACTCTGAAGCTGCCCCATTGCCCTCTCATCAGTGCTTCGTCCACCCATGCATCCCCGCTTCAAAGCTGCGCCGGTCAAGCCGCGGCAGCGCCCGCGCCACCTTGTCGGGAAAAAGCGGATAGTGCCTGGCCTCAATCAGCAACTCCGGCACGCACCAAACGTCCTCCTCTGAGGTCATCCAGTGCTTGCCGTCCAGCCGCTTCAGGTTCACCGCCCGCGAATACGACCGCAAAGTCCGTTCTCCGCGCAGATTGTAGTAGTGTTCAAAGTAGCTCAGAGCCAGCTCCCGCAGCGTACGATAAACGGGCGCGCGAAAGCGCAGCCCCGCATAGTTCGACTTGGCAATCCCTCCCCACAGTCCGCCTTCGCGGTAAACAGCCACCACGTGATCGTCGTCGTGCACCGCCTCCAGGTCCATCACCAGCGGCGGCCGCCCATTCACGCGCAAAGCGGCGGCAGCCAGCAGCGCACCCTCCAGGCAATGTCCCTTGCGCTCACGCAGCACGCGCTGCGGCGACCACGCCGAATCCTCATACTTATACTCCAGCCCGTCAATGAACTTCTGAATGCGAGCCGGCGTCTTCAGCCCCCGCAGCACGCGCAAATCCCCCGCCGATAACCCGAAGCTCTCATTCCTGTCCCGCCCAACTCCCACTCTCGGCAATTCCCCACCCTTCAAAATCCATTTCCAAAACTTTCATTGGAATTCTCGTGAATTATATAGAAGTGAGTACAAGTACCGCCTGAGCAACATCTAAGCGACGAATCTGCCTATCCCATTACCTCCGCCAACTTGTTAACTCGCCATCCACGCGTAAGCGGGAGCTACCTTGCTGTATTTGTCCGAACAAACTGTCCTTGTTTGCCGCGTGCCCATCCTTCCTTCTCGTGATGAGTGCCCCATCCCATACTCAGTCATAAAACTGGGGTGCCCCATCCTTTTCACGTCCTTTGTGAAAAGGGTGGGGCACAACTAAAGCCATCAGAGATCTCTTACCCCATAAAAATTTTCACTCACTCATCTGCCGTGCTCTCGTACACTGACCTCTGGAACCACCCCCATGCCCGCCACCCCACCAGCCCGCATCGTCCTCACCACCACGGCCAACCCCGAAGAAGCCGCCCGCCTGGGCCGCATCCTGGTCGAGGAGCGCCTCGCCGCCTGCGCCACCCTCATCCCCGCCGTCCAGTCCATCTACCGCTGGCAGGGCCAGGTCGAGTCCTCCACTGAAACCCTCCTGCTGCTAAAAACCGGCCCCGATCAACTCGCCGCCCTCGAAGCCCGCCTCCACCAGCTCCACAGCTACCAGACCCCCGAGTTCCTGGTCCTCGCCGTCGACGCCGCCAGCCAGCCCTATCTCGACTGGCTGCAATCCAGCCTGCTCCAGCCCTGACGCTCAGCTAATCCACAAATCGAAGCCGCCGATCTGGTATTCTTGCCCTAGTCTGCTTCCATGCGCTGGTTAATCATCGTTCTTCTCGTTCGCTCGTTGCGCTGCTGATTGCAGCCGCGGGCGTAGCGTGTCACATCCTGATCCAGCGCGCCAGGCTCCGCTGCAACTCGCAAAAGGAGCTGGAAAAGTCCTCGATCCGGCCGATGAAGCCGACCCGGATTTGGAACCCTGAACGACCCCTGTACGAAGATCTGATCCCCGGAGGAAATCCGTGAGCAAAGATATCTCCGTGCCGTTGGCCCCATCAGCCGCCCCGGCCGCACTTGGCTGCGTGCATCCGGCATCGTGCTCGCCGGCAGCGCTCTGGCCGCCCTCTGCGCCCACGTCTCCATTCCCCTCTACTTCACCCCCGTGCCGCTCACCCTCGCGCCCTTTGCCGTCCTGCTTCCTCGGGCCTTGTGCTTTCGCCCCGCCTCGCCGCGGCCACTCTCGGCGCTTATCTCGCTCGAAGGCGCCCTGGGCCTGCCCGTCTTTGCGCCCAGTCCAATTCCCATCGGCGGCCTCGCCCATCTCCTCGGCCCCACCGGCGGATACCTGCTCTGCTATCCGCTTGGCCGCCGCCCTCATCTCCTTCCTCTGGCGCCGCACCGCGCCGCGGCTTTGCCGCCGCCCTCGTCAGCGCCGCCGCCGGCGACCTCGCCATTCTCGCTCTGCGGCGCCCTCTGGCTCGCCGTCCTCACACACGCCCCGGCCCGACTCCGCATCCTGACTCTCGCCGTGATTCCCTTCCTGCCCGGCGACGCGCTCAAAATCGTCGCCGCCGCCGCACTTGTTACCGGGTTCCAGCGCCTGCGCCGCCGCAACCCTCAGCCGCATCTAAGCGATGCCAACAGCTAATCGTCTTGTTCCGCTCGAAAGGATCACTGTTTACCCACCGTGAGCACCAACCAAGCTGAAGCGCCAGCCGGCCTCATCGATATCTCCATCGCCCACAGTCCCGACTCCGATGACGCCTTCATGTTCTACGGCCTGGCCACCAACAAGGTCCGCGTCCCCGGCTATCGCTTCACCCACACCCTCTGCGACATCGAAACCCTCAACCAGCGCGCCCGCGAAGAAGCCTTCTACGACGTCACCGCCATCAGCTTCCACGCCTACCCCTACCTCCAGAACAACTACACGCTCATGGGTTGCGGCGGCAGCGTCGGCGAGGGCTACGGCCCCATGATCGTCTCCACCAAGCCACTCACCACCGAGGATCTCGGCCGCATCAAAATCGCCGTCCCCGGCACCCTCACCACCGCCTATCTCGCCCTCAAAATCTTCAACCCCGCACATTGCCACCGTCACCGTTCCCTTCGACCAGATCATCCCTGAAATTCTCGCCGGCAACTTCGATGCCGGCCTCATCATCCACGAAGGCCAGCTCAGCTTACGAATCCAGCCGGACTCTACAAGGTCATCGACCTCGGCGTCTGGTGGCGCGAAACCACCGGCCTTGTCCTGCCCCTCGGCGGCAACGCCATCCGCCGCTCCCTCGGCCCGGATTCCCTACGCATCGTAACCAAAGCCGTCCACGACAGCATCCAGCACGCCCTCGATCACCGCGAAGAGGCCCTCGAATACGCCATGCAGTTTGCCCGCGACCTCGACTCCAGCCTGGCCAACCGCTTCGTCAGCATGTACGTAAACGAGCGCACCCTCGACTACGGCCCCGACGGCCGCCAGGCCATCCGCAAGCTCCTCGACCTCGGCCACGAGCGCGGCATCATCCCCATCGCCCCAAAAGTCGACTTCGTCGACTAACTCCTCCCGCCCTCCTCATACGCTTTCCAAGCGGGCGTCCCACCCCAAATAGCTCCGTGCCCCATCCTTTCGCGTTCATTTGCGAAAGGGTCAGCAAGAACAGATACCAGTAGCCACCAAATCCATTCCGCTCCTTTCGGCGGAATGGGTGGGAAACCACAACACTAATTAAGTTGGCGTCCAGCCACCCCCTCATTCCGCATAAACTATTCCCATGCCCGCACGCCGCGCCCTCACCCTCAGCCACGTAACCTTTGAAGACCTCGGAACCTTCGAATCCCCCCTCCGCGCCCGAGGCTTCGAGATCGAAAACCTCAATGCCTCCCAGTCGCATTTCCCCCTGCCGCAAGCCGACTCCTGCGACCTACTAATAGTCCTCGGCGGCCCCATCGGCGTCTACGACCATCACGATTACCCCTTCCTCAAAGACGAAATCGCCCTCATCACCCGCCGCATCGAAGCCCAAAAACCCATCCTTGGCATCTGTCTCGGCGCACAACTCATGGCCGCGGCCCTCGGCTCTCGCGTCTACCCCGGCAAGCGCGGCGCGGAGATCGGCTGGTCCCCGCTCCAACCCGCCCCCAACTCCAATCCGCCCGCCTGGTTCGCTCCTCTGCTCGCCCCCGGCCTATCCGTCTTTCACTGGCATGGCGATACCTTCGATCTCCCCCCCGGCGCCCTCCATCTCGCAAGAACAGAACTCTACGACCAACAAGCCTTCGCCCTCGGAAACCACGCCCTGGCCCTGCAATTCCATCCCGAAGTCACCGCCGAAGGCCTCGAAAGCTGGTATGTAGGCCACGCCTGCGAACTCCACCACGCAGGCATCCCCCCCACCAACCTCCGCTCCGCCGCCCTCCAACACTCCGCCGCACTAGAAAAAGCCTCCGTAACCTTCTTCAACCAATGGCTCGACTCCATCCTGTAGCACCCGATTCCAAACATTAGAAATCTCTAATCGATCTCGCCGGCGATGAAAGCCATGAAACCGCTTCCAGCGTATCCCCGCTAACTCGCTAACTTGCTAATCCCGCGCATAGGCGGGGCTAACTCGCCGAATGATTCAAAACACCATTTTTACTTCGTTGCACTTCTCTTAAACGCCTCACCCATTACCTACGTCACCCAATTCCCACCCCAACGTCATTCGACCCCTCAAAAAATCTTCCCCACTTCCTAAATAATTTCTAACCTCCGCCGATGCATCCACTACAGAGGTTTTCCCAGCATGCTCCACCAACCCGCCAACCTACCTGCTCGCTTCCCCTGACCCCGCTCTCCTGGCCGCCATCGAACCGCTCCTCCTCGCCTCCGGAGCCCGCGCAGAAATCGTCCTCACCGCCGAAGCAGCTCTGGCCGCCATCACCGCACCCCATCCCCCCGCCCTGGCGCTGCTTGACGTCACCCTCCCCGGCATCCCCATCAGCCAGTTGCTCGCCGGCGCCCGCGCCTCCGCACGTGCCGCCACCCTCCCCATCGTCCTGTTTTCAGACACAATCACCCAGGAATTCACCGACCTCCTCGCCGAAGGCGTCATCGACGACCTCATCCCCCGCGCCGCCGAACCTGCTTACTGGCGTCTCCGCATCGATCAGGTCCAACAATCCCGCCGCCGCTCCCTCGAACTCGACTCTCTCCGCGAATCCACTCGTCCTCAACGCCCAGGTCGACCGCCTCACCGGCATCTACAACCGCGAAACCATCCTCGCCATGCTCTTCCGCGAAACCGACCGCGTCCAGCGCACCAAAGCCTCTCTCTGCATGGTCCTCTTTGATATTGACGACTTCGGCCATTGGAACTCGCGCCTCGGCTCCGACGCCTGCGACGAACTCCTCTGCAAGGTAGTCAGCCGCACCGCGCGCCTTCTGCGCAGCTACGACCTCTTCGGCCGTCCCGGCAAGGACGAGTTCCTCGTAGCCCTCCCCGGCTGCAGCGCCATCAGCGCCATCATGCTCGCCGAGCGCCTCCGCCACGATGTCTTCAGCTTGCCCTTCCGCGTCTCCGACCAGTCCATCCGTCTCTCCGCCTGTTTCGGCATCGCCTCCAGCCACGGCCGTTCCCCGGTAGTAGTCCTCCGCGAAGCCGAACAAGCCCTGCAGGACGCCAAAACCGCCGGCCCCGAATCCATCCACTGCTTCGACGGCTCCCTCCAGCCCACCCCCGCCCCCGTAGCCTTTTTCTCCCCCTCCACCGGCGACGAGCTCCTCGCCTGGTAGCAAAAATATTTGTAAAGGAAGCACGAATCCACTCGTGCCGTAGGTCGGACCAAATATGCAGAATGCCGCGGGCTTTAGCCCCTGCAAATGTCTTCGTTATCAAGATGGCTCTAGCTACGGCGTTAGCGATTTTCATTTCATGGCTTGATTACGCACAAGAGCTATGGTGATAGTAAGATGTTCTCTCGAAGGTCGCGAACTTCATTTTCGCAAAACCTGGACAGATATTGTTAGCAAACGCACTGATGCATTGCTAACGAAGCATCGCGCGTTGCACCTCTCGTTTCCTGCGCAGGAGAAATTTTGAGCGCGGTCCAGCGGGCAGAAAATTCGTAAATAATGCACTTGTGTCGCTCCCCATTAGCTTGGAGAATACGCGGGCAGATACGTGCGTCTCCATTCATGCTCGCTACTGTTAGCGCGCTTGTTAGCTGCTCGAGCTTCCGCAAAGCCGCAATCCCAACTCAAAAAAACATCGCGGAGCAGCATCGCCGGTTGCGCGTTTTTCATTTCGCCATGCGTCTAATCCGCATGCCGCCCGGAACATGATGAAATATTCCGGCTCCATTGCGAGCGCTCCAAACGCGAGATACGATTGTGCGGTGTGCTGAATCTGCAAGCGCATGCTGAGTGGAGCGCAGCAAATCTAAAGTTTGAGGTTCTGCGGGGCTGATGCCGTCAACGACACCGGCTCCGCGCTGCTTCGTCCCGGAAACTGCAATTCTGGGATGTTCTGGAAATGCCGTTTAAGGGCGAGAGCGTAAACAGCATTTAGACGCACCGAAATGCTTGAAAACCAGAACCTATAACCATGAAAGGAAGGAGGAGCATCATGAAAACATTAGAAAGCGGATCGACTCAAGTAGCCCTCAGCGAGTTTAACTGGGAGAACATCAAGCAACCCGGAGCCTATATCGAGCGGGAAACCGGTCACCTCTATCGTGTTCCGCCCGAGGCACTGCTTCGCGGAAGTTCTCCTGTGATTACGAAACTCTGCAACAACCCATCCACCTTCGTCAAGCTCAGCGATGACCCCAACACGATCGTTTCCAAGTTGCGCACCATCGCTGCCGATGCTGACGTCAAACCCAATTTCTAACCGCACCGTCATCAATTGCTTTCGTCGTGCGTCACTCGCCATAGCTTGTTCTGCTTGCCCCTCAAAGAATGATGATGCAAATTCTTTGAGGGGCGTTTTCGTCTCAAGAGCATTACAGATAACTAACCCTCCGTCCCGCACGATGAAGAAATGACGGTTGCCACTGAGGCCGCACCGCACACCATGCATCGGAGCACCTCAGTGAGGGAGAACAACTCTAGTGGCTGGTAGCGCCGCTGTCGTTATTGACCATCAGGCTCGATACATTCACAGGCTCGAAATCCGACAGAATGAGGCTTTTAATGCACGCCAGATCCTCATCGTTCCACCGGGCGTCGGGAGTGCCGATCAGCCCGCCGCTTTCCCCGTTATCGGACAGGATGATTCCATAGTTGCGGAATGCGGTGATGATGATCGCCGCCTGCGGACTCGTGGAGGCGCAGGAGGGTGTGGCCACGGATGCCCTGAGTCGATAAATCTCGCCGGCCGGTCCAGACATCGTGCAACTCACGGGCGGAGAAGATTGCGAAATCAGCGATTCCTTGGGAATCGTGCTCCCCCCTTGCGCCGTGCAGCTCCCCTTGCCCGCCGTTTGCGTCGCCGGCCACACCCAATGGTTCAGCATATGCGTGAGCGTGAAGCGGATGGGATGCCGGATGGTGCCCTTCGGAGAACTGGGTGTGCCGGTGCCGATCACCTCGTCGGCATTCACCACAAGCGGCGCTACCGGCAGTCCCGCGGCATCGGATGTCCCCTCCCTTTGCGGTGTCAGCTCATTGCTGCTGACGTCGGGCCAGTAGGCATTCGAGGAGTCGGTCCACGGACCGTCCTTGTAGATTCCCTGCCACATCTCGTAAAGAGCGGGCTTGTTCCCGCCGCCCGCCTCCAGGTACACCAGAACATGCCGGTCTCCCCTCGTATTGCTCGTTCCTTCCACCGGAGCGTAGGGCGGAATCGGACCGCTAGGTGTAGTAGGACTGATATACGGTGGTTGCCACCGCAACATCCGCTTGGTCATAAGGAACTTCAATGGCGGGAATTCCATTGGGAAACGGACCATACGAATTGCTCCCGAAGAATGGCTTCACTGTCTCCCGCAGATAGCCGCTGTACATGGCCGCCGCGGGCGAAGTATCCACGGGCAACCCCGTCGTTGCCGCGTCCACTCGATGGTGAAAAATCGAAGTCGAGGGAAAGATGTTGGCCAGAAACCCGTTGTTGCCGTTGATGGAGATGCCGATCGGCAGTGTCGCCTTCGCACCCGCCGCGTCCCTCACTATGAATTCAGGCGTGTACGCACCTTGACCCCCGATCAGTGCGCTGCTCAGGATCCCCGTCTTTGCATCGAGTGAGATCCCTTCAGGCAATGGGGGATAGCTGGGGCTGTGATCGATTGAAAACGTGTAAGGCGGCGTTCCACCGCTGGCGGCTATTGTGCAGCCTGCATAGGCCGCGCCCTGTGTGCCCCCCGGGCATGAGGTGGTTGTGATCGCCAGCGGACCGCCAGACGCAGTGACTGTTACCGTCGCCGTCAATGTAACCGGGTCCGCGGCATTGCTTGCTGTCAGCAGGTAAGTCGTCGTCGCCGTAGGGCTCACGCTCGTCGAACCGCTCGCCGACGCGGACGTAAATGTCCCCGGAGTAATGGCGATGCTTGCCGCCCCGGTCGTCGTCCAGCTCAATGTGCTCTTTGTATCGGGGTTGACGCTGGCCGGATTCGCCGTAAACGAAACGATTGCCGGCTCCAGGCTGGATTTTTGGCTGGCTTGTTGCATCGAAGTCATTGCCCTGCAAGCAACCGGTCCGGCAAAGATAAAGAGAATGAGGATCGGCGCACAGAGCCCCGGCAGTGAAGAAATCAGTCCGGAAAAGTCGAGCTTGTTGCTGCAAAAGGAGCGAGTCGAGTTCATGATTTCACCATTCTTCCTGAATGCGCCCTCTGGCTACACACCGTCCTAACGCCCACTGCGCATTCGCATGCCGTGCATAAGCCGCCCTCAAGCCCACTGGGCGGACCTCATTGCCTACTTCATCGGCAGCATGAGTTCTTTATATCATTGGGGGAGGGCCATTGAATGTTTCATGGATTATATCGGTTAGGGAACTTTATCGACAGCAGGGCGTGGGTTGGTAAAAAGATGGGTGCGGACCGGGCATATACCTGACTTTTTGATCCGGGGAGTCTCCCATGAGGGAGAACACGAAAATAGCCCCGTAGGGAGAACACGAGAATAGCACTGGCCGAGGTCCCCACGGACAGATGGGTCTTGTGATATTTCAATACGTTGTTCCTTCGTCAGGGCCTATTTTTGAAAGGGCACGGCTTCACAGGCTGCGGAAATATTCATCCAAGGGGCTTTGTAACAAGGGCACGGCTTTAGCCGGGCCGATAAGATCAGCAGAATGAATACGGGCTTTAGCCCCTGAGGGATGCAATTCGAACTGGCAGCATCACCTACTCAAGCGGCAGCAAAGGCAATGTCAAATTCTCAGCCGCAACCGGACGGCTCCTCGGCGCCTTCTTGAACGTCGCATCCCGCCGGTGCAGCGGATACGCCGGCTGCTTCCCATCCAATATCTGCTGAATGGTCAAAATTTGCAGCTTCGGATAAGTAGTCCCGTCCGCCGACTTATAAAATCCCGTCTCCGCCGCATCCCTGAGCATAGGTTTCGTAGGCTCCTCAAAGCACAGAAAAACCCCGATCTCCGCCTTTTCCCGCCCCAGCACTCCCTGCAGGTCGCGAATCTGCGAAACCGTAACCCCGCCCGCCTTCACTGAAAAAATAATCTGCTTCGATTGACCCGAGTCGTCGTCATGAAAATAAAGCCGCCCATCGATCCCCCGATCCGCGCCCTTCTTTTGATCGGCAGGCCGCGCACCCACCTGTCCCAGCGCCCACCACTGGAACTGGTATTTGTCGTTGGCGGCCAAATCCGCAGCCCCGGCATAATCCGTAGGCTCGCCGATCACGTCATAAGTCGATCTGATCTCCGGCCCAAATGCATCCGAGAGCCGTTTCTTGATCAACCCAATAGCCAGGTGCGTAATATCGATCCCGATCCAGCGCCGGTTAAGCCGCTGCGCAACCTGAACAGTAGTCCCGCACCCGCAAAATGGATCGAGAACAAGATCGCCCTCGTTGGAACTGGCCTTGAGGATGCGTTCGAGAAGAGCTTCGGGTTTTTGGGTTGGATAGCCTAGCTTTTCTTGTCCTGATGAAATCTCAATGTCATTCCAAAAGTCGCTAATTGGTATGCCGGGTTGCTCGTCAAGGTACCGTTTATATCTTGGTATTCCTTTACCGCCCTTCGGTACTATGATTCGCCCTTTCTTGTACTCATCGAGCATTCTCTCTTTTGTCCATCTCCAAACCTTAGTCACACCGAGGAATTCGTATGTCAGGTTTGGACGATTGGGATTCGGATTGAGGAGACTTGTTAGCTGATATGCACGCTCGTCATTGTCTCGCAGACTGTACTGTTGATCGGCGCGGTCAGGGTCGTGCGGAGTATAAAGCCGGTTCCAAGTCGTTCCCCCATTTTTCGAGAAAGAGAGGATCACGTCGTGGTTGTTCGCAAATCGTTTGAATGCGAGTCCCTTGGGATGGGATCTCCTCCAGGCGATTTCATTCCGAAAAAACTGCGGCCCAAACACCGCATCCATCAAAATCTTCAAATAATGGCTGGCCGTAGGATCGCAATGCAGATAAATCGACCCAGTTTCCTTCAGCACTCGCCGAAGTTCAACCAATCGCGGAGCCATCATGGCCAGGTACGCCATCATGTCGGAGTTGAAAAGAAATGTCTTGAACGCCCGCAGCGCATCGGCCACCCGTCCGCCCTGCTCCACAATCTGCTCGTAGGCCCGCTGAGCCTCAAGATTCCACTCCCAGGTATCTTCAAACGCGTGAATCTGCGAACTCGACTGCGATCCATCCTTCTCCGCAAAAAGAACGTTATAATCCTGCCGCGAATTGAACGGCGGGTCCAGATACACAAGATCAACCGTCTCGTCCTTCACATACATCTTCAGGACTTCAAGGTTGTCGCCGTAATAGAGCTTGTTTTTTTCCGTAGCCACTGGTTTGGTTTGAGGTTAGCACAAGAAAGCGTCCTATCGCGTGGAGTCATCCGTTAGGGATAACCTGAGAATTGCCTAGGAGCTATCTCATAAACCGGCTTTGAAAGGGCACGGCTTTAGCCGTGCCGCAAAATGCCCAATAAAATTGGGGGCTTTAGCCCCTGAGGGACGCTTTGCACGGACTGAATGGTGTTTATGAGATGACCTCTAGCACGGAGTGTCTCCCGTAGGGAGAACCTGAGAATAGCCATGATGTAGTGTCTCCCGTAGGGAGAACCTGAGAATAGCCATGATGTAGTGTCTCCCGTAGGGAGAACCTGAGAATAGCCCAGGGTGAAACCCTGGGTTAGCATCCCCTCACAAAAGTCCCCGTCCCGTAGGGACGGGGTGAAACTCCCCAAATGCCGGGTGCCCCATCCTTGGCACGTATTTGTTTTAGTGCCAAGGATGGGATAGTACAAATTTAATTGTGAAAACCACCACCCCACCGCAGCCATTTTGCAGATAATTACCCTCCCTTCCCGCACAATAAAGAAAACGGCCAAAATCCAGCCGAAAGGGAGAAACCCGCATGACCGAAACCACCCAAGCAGCATCCGCCCCAGCCACGGAAGCAAACGCTACTCCTGAACCAGATAACCCCAGTCTCTACCACTGTATTGAATCCTATATGCGCGCTTTCAAACGGGCGAAAAGACAGGGCAAAGACCACTCCACTGCGATAGAGATTGCCAATAAGGCCTTCAGCACCGCCATTCCACTACTCTCCAGCAACGAAAACACCCACAATTTCGTTGCCTGCGTCACCTATGGCATGCTCCTCGAATCGATCTCTGGCCCTGACGGAGCCCGTCTCCTCTACGCCGCCCAGGTAGCCTCCGGCATACGTAAACAGCCCACGCCGCCAAAATCCACTGAGTGACGCCCCACCCCCCCGGGGGGTCTATCTTCCCCTCCTCTACGCCTTTTTTAAAGGCCGATTACTCCATAACAGTCTTATTATCTGCAACTTAAATTATAGTCCTCTCCAAAATACATGCACAGAAATGGCCGATTTTTGCCCAAATTTGTATCTGTAACGCGAAAAAGCCCGGCATTTTGCCGGGCTCTTCATGCTATTCGAACCTCAAGCGGCGCTTAAAGTTTCTCGTAGAAGTCGCACGCGGAGCATGAAATATAAACTCCGCCGGGAATGCCGCGCTCGCGGTCTTTTACGCGCTTGACGATGCGCGTCGGCTTTTTGCACTTGGGACAGTCGGTCGACTTCGTCGTGTCCATTTCCTTCTTGCGGTCACCTGTTTTTGCAATCTTGGCCATCTGTCTGTGGTTCTCCTTCTGGGATTGTCTCTGCACACATTCGCCACGGCGAACGGCTTCAACGGCGCGGTCGTTTGCCTGCCTCTTGTCGCAATAGATTGCCGGAGGTGAGCGGGACTCGCTCCTATCAGTTTACCTCAACGCCGCCTGCGCCGTAGAGCCGTCAACTTTGCGTATCACCGCTCGCCCGAGCAGGCGGCTCCGACGGAGGCGCAGCAACCGGATTGATCTGGACCAATCCCGGCGCAGCAGGCTCAGCCGCCGGTCCCATAGCAGCCTCATGCTGCCGGCGAGCCGCAGCGTCCAGATCAACCGGAATCCCTCCAGCCACAATCACCGGCGCGTTATAGCGGAAATTCAGTTCGCTGGTAACCCTGAAAACCACCGGCAGCGCCGCCAAAAGCACCACGAACGTGATCCAACTGCCGTCCAGCCCGAATGCTCCGCCGGTAATCCAGAACGGTCCCATAGGATCGCCCTGCACCACCGGAGAATGGCTATTGACCCCGCAAACCGCGAGTCCGAAGACCAGCGCGCGGCTAGCCTTCCAGCCAAAGTTGAGTCCCCAACTCAGCCACAGAGCCCGCGTCCGCAGGTAAGCAGCTGAGAGCAGCAGGCTGAAGACCACGGCGACGGCAATGCTGGCATGGCTCGATCCCGGCAGAAGCGCCTGCACAATGGCATAGAACGCCGCAAAGCCCAGCGCCGCGCCCAGCGGCCCAACCGCATGAGCAAAGCGCTGAAATCCATAACCGCGGAAGGCAACCTCTTCCGCCAGTGCGGCCAGCGCAAAGAATGCCGCATCGGCCAGCAGCCAGCCCCATGCGGAAGGTTGAAGCTCGAGAAAAATAGCGATGCCGCCCAACCAGAACCATGGGCAGCACGCAGACCACCGCCAGCGACCAGCCAACGGCGAGTCCTAATCCTGCCTCACGCGGCCAGCCAGCACGGCGCGGCAATCCCTGTTCGCTCAACGGATGCATCTGCCGGTTGAGCCAGAAGCCCATGCCGAGTAGCCCAGCAGCAGCAGGAATACCAGTATTGCCTGCTCAACCAGTGGAAACCACTGCTCGCTTGCCAGCCCTCGCGCACCGTGCCGGGCCAGCCCCTGCGCCAGAAAGAAGTAGAGGACCGCGGCAACAAATTGCACGTAGGCCCTGAACCGGCCGCCGGAGCTGGATTTCTCCTGGGGAGTGCTCATCGCACTCTAGCCTTCCGTATAGAACTGCGCGATATTGCGGAATTTCTTCTGCCGCGCGGCAATCATTTCGTCCACGGGCATCGCCTTAAGCTCGGCCAGATGCTTCTTCAGCGCGCTGCCCAGCAGTCCGCAGCCCGCCTCGCGGTCAGTGTGCGCGCCTCCCGGCGGCTCGGGAATAATCTCGTCCACGCATCCCAGCGCCGCAACCTCGGGCGCGGAGATGCGCATGGCCTCGGCCGCCAACTGCTTGTGCGCCGCATCGCGCCACATGATAGCCGCGCAGGACTCCGGGGTAATCACGAAGTAAAGCGCATTCTCGAGAATCAGCACCCGGTCGCTGACGGCCAGCGCAAGCGCCCCGCCCGATCCACCCTCGCCGCTGATGACAGAAATAGTGGGCACGCGCAGCCGCGCCATCTCGCGCAGATTCCGCGCAATGGCCTCCGCCTGGCCGCGCTCCTCGGCGCCCAGGCCGGGATAAGCACCCGGCAGGTCGATCAGGCTGATCACCGGCCGACGCAAACTTTTCGGCGAGCTTCATGCGACCGCAGCGCCTTGCGGTAGCCCTCGGGATGGGGCATGCCGAAGTTGCGCCGCACCCGTTCCTTGGTGCTGCCGCCCTTGCGGTTGCCGATCACCATCACCTCGTCCGAGCCCAGGCGAGCCATGCCGCAAGCCACGGCCTCGTCGTCGCCAAAGGCGCGATCCCCGTGAATCTCGCTGAAATCCGTAAAGATCCGCTCGATAAAGTCCATGGGGTAAGGCCGCTGGGGATGCCGCGCTTGTTCGATTTTGATCCACGCAGGCGAAACCGCCTGCGCCTGAATTGAAATCCCTGATTCCTGTTGGCTCATCTCAACCTGAGGTGCCGATCCGGGCAGCTTCGCCGTCGGCCCTCCTGTGATTCTACGGGTCGCAGGCGGTTGGGACAAATCAAAGTGAAATTGCTCGCAGAACTCATTGAATGGTTTGCGGCTTTTCCTCTTCGCCGCCTTCGATTCGCTTGCCGGCTCATTGCTGCAGCAGCGCCCGCCGACCGGCGGATGGTCCTCGCAGCGCATCGACTCGATAGCCGGCAGCCTCGGCCTTATTGAGGGCCTCTTCGACGGTCGTCGCTCATCTCCTTCGCGGCTTTGCGGTTCACCGCCTGCTCGCCTGCCAGGCGGAGAATCGCGGGCAACTGCAACCACCAGAGCAACTCCTCATACGGCTCACGAACCAGGTAGTCCTGACCCTGCGCCTGGTGCACGCCGGTCAGCCAGCGAACGTCAGGATCAAGCCACAAATCAGGCGGGAGCGGCCCCTTCCGCTCCTCGATCATCTCCAGCTTGGCTGACAGCCGGTTTCTGCTGCTGTAGGTTTCCTGTGCCTCAATTCCCTCTCCAGCCTCATCGGCCCCAATCACGACGGAGGGTGCTCGCTCAGCGGCCGAGTCCTCGGCTTTGCCGGTGCGCCGCTAGCCGTTTGCCAACACCAGCTCTGCTGAGCAGCAATACCTTGATCCGTGCCGCGGCGCGCCAGCCTTCCTCCGTCCTCGAATCCGAGCGCGGCGAAGGCCTGGGCGAACGGCTCCCGCAGCCGCAGCCGGTCAAAGAGGTCCAGCGCCACGCGTTCCGGGTTTTCCGCGTCGATCGATTCGGCCAGCAACTCCAGCACGCACCACCCGAAGACCGGCCCCCACATTGCCGCGGCGGCAAACTGCGGACTGGAACTGGGAAGCACGCGGCGAGCGGCAACGGTCCACGGCGCCGGAAACTGCGCCTCGATAGCCGGAATGCGCAGCACGGCGCTCAAACGCTGGTGAAAAGCAGTGGCCAGCAGTACCGGGTCGACCGGCTGAGCGGCTCCGACCGGCTTGTTTGCTCCTGCAATGCGCGAGGCATAGGCCATCTGCGCCTCATGCAGGAAGATCTCGCAGCGCGCCCATGCCATTTCAGAGAATTCGCGCCGTTGCTGTTCAATTGTTCTTGTTGATTCTGGCCGAGAGGTACCTTAGGATGCTCCGCCAGGTCGGCGAGCAGCCGCACAACCGCCGGATCGAGCTGCTGGCGAAGCGCATCGTGCACGGGCCGCAGTTCCAGGTTCACCAGCGCATCGTCGAGGTTGGGAACGCCGCGTCCGTTGAGCTGATTGCACAGCCGGTCCCAGGGCTTTTCCGCGGTTGCATGCAGCTCGCGCCAGTCAAGAAAAACGTGGCACTGGTAGGCGTGCAGATTGAGATTGAGTCCGCGCTCCGATAAATCGTTCGCTCTGCGCAGGTATTCGAGTCCCGTCAGCGAGTCGCGCCAGGCGATCACGGCGCCTGAAGCGGCGTTCAGGCCGAGACCTTCGCTCAGAGGCTTGCCGGTGAAGCTGCCCCGCGCCCTTATCGGCGTAAGCGGCGGAAAAGTGGATGGTCCCATGCGCTGTGCCGTAGCGGTTGTTATAGACCACCAGCGCGCGCTCGCCGCCGTTGCGGTTGGAGTAGGCAAAGACGTTCTCGTCCACCGCACCCGAATCCTGGTAGAAGTCATAAAGCAGAAAGTTGCTGCTCTCGGCGAAAAGCCAGCGGCGCTGCAACAGCGGGGCGATCTCGCGCTGATGGCGCTCGACGAGCCCCTGGTCGGGAGTTTCGTCGTAGCGAGGCCGCTGGTACTCCATCCCGTATTTCTCGGTGAATCCCTCAATCTGCCCGTGGCCAAACATCGGCAGGCCGGGCAGCGTAGCCATCATCGCGGCCACGCCGAAGCATTTGTCGCCTTTGCCAAACTGGTCGATTGCCGTGCGTTCGTCGGGATTGCTCATGAAGTTGACGTAGCGCTTCATGATGTCGGGATCGAATTCGAGAGTGTTCTTGATGACCGAGCGGTACTTGGCGTTCTCCTCGTCGCGCATCATGTTCATGAAGGCGCTGTTGTAGACGCGGTGCATGCCCAGGGTGCGGACGAAGTAGCCCTCCATGAGCCAGAAGGCCTCAGCCAGCAGCAGCGTGCCTGGGACTTCGGCGGCCACGCGATCGACCACCTCGCGCCAGAACTCGTGCGGCATGGCGCGATCAAACTCTGCCTGGCTCATGCCGAATTCCGCGCGCGATGGAATGGCGCCGCTCGCGCCTGGACCGGGAAACCAGAGCCGATGAAAATGCCGCTTGGCCAGGGTCATTGCCGCATCGAAGCGGATCACCGGAAACAGCCGCGCCACGTGCAGGATGGTCTGGATCACCTGCTCGCGCACCGCCGGATTCAGGTAGTCGAGCTGTGCCGTATCGTTCCAGGGAAAGCTGGTGCCGTCGTTGCCGTGGTAAATGTAGCGGGTCTCGCCACTGGCGCGGTCGCGGCGGCGAAAAACCACCGCGGCGTCGGACTGCTCAAAGTAGTGATCCTCAATCTTGATCTCCACGCGGCCGTCCTGGGAGAGATCGGGACCGTTGAAGCTGTAGGCGGGGTAAGGCGAATCCGGCCGGGAGATGAACCAATCGGGATGCTCGACGACCCAGGGCGAGTCGATGCCCATGTGGTTCGGCACCATATCGCTGGCCAGCCTGATTCCGTGCCGATAGGCGCGGTCGCGCAGGTTCGTGTAGGCCGCCTCGCCGCCCAGATCCTCGGCAATCCGATAGTCGAAGAGCGAGTAGGCTGAAGCCACGGCATCCTGGTTGCCGCAGAGCTGCTTGATAGTCTTCGATGCGCGGCTGCGCTCCCAAATGCCGATCAGCCACAACGAATTGAGCCCACGCCGCGCCAGTTCTTCAAGCGCCTCGTCGGGAATCTCATCCAGCCGCGTGATTGCGCGGCCATACTGCTTGCTCAACTGCGCCAGCCAAACGTAAGTGCTCTTGGCGATCAGTACAGCGGTGGGCATCCACGCCGTATCCTGGCTGAACTTCTCATATTCGTGCGCCGGATCGCCGAAAACCGGCACCTCGGAATGGCTGACCACCGATGGACCGTGCTGTTGCCGGCCACGGCGCGCTGCCTCAGCAGCCTGCGAACCGGGAGGATTGAACTGCATCCAGATAGCCAGCTCTTCTTCATGCAGAACCTCGACGGCCATCAGCAGCAGGCGCTCCAAGGCTATCGCCCAACAGCGGCTTCCAGAGCCGGCGGATGAGGGCAAGCTGGTCGCTGAGGGAGCGCGGTGAACCCACTGCCGGCGCTCGCAGCAGTTCCAGCAGGCTGACGGGTTTTGAGTCGGCAATCGGCACCAGAGGCCGGGTAGCGAAGTACTCCGGCAACTGCTGCGTCACCTGGCGGTAAACGGTCTTCTCGGCCAGAGTCTTATCGGCGAATAGTTCCTCGAAAGGCTGGAAGGCTTCGTTGCGGTTGGCTGTCCACAGCAGCAGCAACTCCTCGAATGCGGCGGCCCGATGGGGTGTGCCGTCGGTCGAGCCGGCCAGCCATTGCCGCGGCGTCTCCAGTCCTCGAATCACGCTGGAACCCGGAAACTGCTCGACAAATGTGAGCAGCAGTTTGTCCAGCTCCTCGGCGCCCACCTGCGAGGAAAACCAGGCCAGCGCGCTCGTCATTACCTCGGGGTCGAACTGCTCGCGGTAGCGCGCCATCAGGACGTGGCTGGCCTCGTCGATCAGCCCCATGGCGTAAAGCGCGCCTGCATGCACCGCCTGCTCGGGATGCCTTTCAACGTCGCGCACCAGGTTCATGCGCTGGGCAAATTCACGGGCTCCGGCCAGATTGGCGAAAACGACGTTCCCGGTAAAAGAGAAGAGGGAATCCTCAAACTGGTAGCGATTACGCGCAGCTCGCGAAATGTGGAATTCCATCATAAGAATCCAGGCTGTCCAGCGAGTCAAACAGCAAAGAGTGCATCCGCGAACGCAAAGGCGCTGGAAGCTTTGATTTTAACCTGTGTGCGCCGCTGCTGGCCGAAATCGAATCCCGAAGGTAATGGTCTCTGATAAACCGATTAATTTTCCCTCGGCCTGTTTTTGTTGCGTAATGCCGGAATAGCCTTATACTTTTTGAGAATCGTATTGTGCATTTGCCTCTCAACTGTCAGGACAAACGGTATGTCAGACACGAACAAGATCGATGTACCCGGCACGCAACCGTCCTCAGCAGTCTCCGGCCAGCTCCCTCGCCTACCTGGTCAGCACCTATCCGACCCTGTCGATGATCTTTGTCCTGCGGGAGGTCCTTGCGCTTCGAGCCCTGGGCATTCGCATTGAGACTGCCTCCATCAATCCGCCTGATCGCACTGCGGACCAAATGACGGACGATGAAGCTGCGGAAGCCGCGCGCACCTACTGCGTCAAGAGCCACGGCATCACCGGCGCCGTAAATGCTCATTTGCTCGCTCTTTTACGAAACTTCGTCGGCTACTGGCGCGGCCTTCGATTGGCTACTCCGCCTGGGCGGACTCGACCTGAAGAGACTGTTCTTCAACTTGATGTATTTCACTGAAGCTTTAATGGTGGGCCGATGGATGCGGCGGCAGCGGCTGACGCACCTCCATTGCCATCTTGCGCAGCAGGCGGCGACCGTGGGCCTTTATGTGCGCACTGTCTTCAGATTCGGATTCTCGATGACCCTCCACGGACCCGATGAGTTCTACGACGCGAAAGGCCAGTACCTTGCGCAAAAAATTGCGGCGGCTGACTTTATCATCTGCATCAGTAACTTTGCCCGCAGCCAGTTGATGATGCTCTCTCCCCATATCTACTGGAATAAATTCATCGTCGTCGCGGCTTGGCGTTGATCCGCAGCTCTTCTCGCCACAGTCCATGAAATCCTGCAAAGGAATTCTTTGATATCCTCTGCGTCGGCCGTCTCACCCCGGCGAAAGGGCAGCATATGCTGATTGATGCAGTGGAGCGGCTGACGCAGCAAGGACGCCGCGTGCGGCTTCGCCTGTTGGGCAGCGGACCCGAGTTGAGCTTCGCTGCACAAGCAGACCGCACAGAACAGGATCGTCGACTACGTCATCTTTGAAGGCGCGATGAATCAGGATCGCATCCGCTCTTTTTACGCGGTGGCGGACCTGTTCTGCCTTCCCAGCTTTGCCGAGGGGCTTCCGGTGGTGCTGATGGAAGCCATGGCCATGGGGATTCCCTGCGTTACAACGCAGATCACCGGCATTCCGGAGTTAATCCGCAACGGGACCGACGGCCTGCTGGTTGCGCCCTCCGACCTGGATGCGCTGGTCGAGGCCCTGGCAAAATTGATGGACGACGCCGCTTTGCGCGAGCGTTTTTCCCGCAACGGACGGAAGCGCATCCTTCAGCACTACGATCTGCGTCGCAATGTGAAAGAACTCGCCCGGCACTTTGCCGAGCGCGTGAAGAGCTAATCCAGCGCCTTGTGGAAGCGGAGAATGGCGATGGTAAGCAGGCTGGCTCCGAGCCCCGCCATGGCGGCCATCTGAGGCCACAGAATCTCCATCCCCACCCCTTTCAGATAAGTGCCGCGCAGCACGACCAGAAAATAGCGCAGCGGAATGAGATAAGTGAAATATTGCAGCCACTGCGGCATGGTGCTGATGGGAAATCCAAACCCTGAAAAGCTGATAGCGGGCATGATAAAGAAGAAAGCAGTCACCATCGCCTGTTGCTGCGTGGACGAAACGGTGGAGATAAGCAGGCCCACGCCCAGCATGCACAGAATGAATAAGACCGAGCCCGTCATCAATACGAGGATGTTACCCCGGAATGGAATCTGGAACCACAGCGTCCCTACCACTCGCGATCAGTGAAACGTCGAAGAGGCCGATCAGGAAAAACGGCAGCGTCTTGCCGAGAATAAACTCGGCGGGACGGATGGGCGTGACCATGATCTGTTCGAGTGTGCCAATCTCGCGCTCGCGAACCACTGCAAAAGCCGTAAGAGTAATCACCAGCACCAGCGTCAGGCTGCCGATCACTCCCGGCACAAAGAACCATCGGCTGCTCAATCCTGGGTTATACCACGGCCGGGGCTCCAGTTCGACCGTGGGGATTTGCTCCGCCAATTTGCGGCGCGATCCGGTAGATGCGGTCCTTCTGATATTCCTGGGCAAAGCCGAGCGCGATCTGTGAAATATAGCTGGAGGCGATCAGCGCGGTGTTCGAGTTGGTCGCATCCACGATCACCTGCAGCGGAGCAGTCTGGCCGCCGCGCAGCTTCTGCGCAAAGCCGGCATCGATCTCCAGGCCAACGGTAGCCTGGCCCCGATCGATGAGATCGCGAATCTGGCCCGAGTCGGTCAGTTGCCGCTGCACATCGAAATAAGGGCTCGAAGTAAAGCGCGAAATCAGTTCGCGGCTCTCCTGGCTGTGATCGAGATCGAGCACCACCGTCGGAACGTGATGGATTTCAAACGTAGCTGCGTAGCCGAAAACCAGCATCTGGATAATCGGCGGGCCAATGAGGATAAACCGCGTGCGTTTGTCGCGGAAGACCTGAATGAACTCCTTGATCAGCATCTGCTTCAGGCGGCCAAGCATCTAAATTTCTCCTTTATTCCAGCCTCTTGTGGAAGCTGCGCGTGGCCAGCAGCGCCAGCAACAGCGCAAACACGGCCAGTGGAATCAGATCGGCATAGAGCAAAGCCGTCGGCGTTCCCTTGAGAAAGATCTTCTTCAGCAACGAAACGTAATAGCGCGCCGGAAGAATGCGCGTGATCCATTGCAGTACAACGGGCATCTGCTCGATGGGAAACAGAAACCCCGACAGAAGAAACGCCGGAAGAAACGTAACCAGCAGCGCAATCTGACTGGCGGCAAACTGGCTCTTTGCGAGTACGGAGATAAAGAATCCCAGCGAAAGCACAACCACCAGAAACAAAGCGGAACTAACCAGCAGCGTTACATAAGATCCGCGAAATGGCACGTGGAACCAGTCGATCGCGATCACTGAACAAACCAAAACATCGAAGATGCCGATCACGAAATAGGGCGCCAATTTGCCCAGCATGATCTCCATCGCGCTCACCGGAGTGGAGATCAACTGCTCCATCGATCCGCGCTCCCACTCGCGCGCGATGGTGAGCGAGGTGAGGAACGCGCCGATTACCGACATCACCAGCGCCAGCACGCCGGGAACGATGAAGGCGCTGCTTTCAAGGTCTTCGTTGTACCAGGTGCGCGTTTCCACGCTCACCGCGGCTGGCTGCATCGGCTGGCCGCGGCTGGCGAAGCCAATTGAGCTGAATCTCCGACGAGTAGCCCTGAACAACCGCCTGCGCGTAACCCATAAGCACATTGGCCGTGTTGTCGTCGGTTGCGTCCACCAGAGCCTGAATCTGAACAGGACCGCCGCGGCTCAGTTGCAAAGAAAAATCCCACGGAATCACGATCCCCATCTTGGCGTGGCCATCGTCCAGTGCTTTCGTAATCGTCGAGATAATTGTTCACCACGCGCGCCACATGAAAATATTCGCTTGATTGGAAATGCTTCAGCAGGTCCTGGCTCTGCTGGCTGCCGTCCTGGTCGTACACATAAATCGGCAGCCCCTTGAGATCGAGATTGACGCCGTAACCGAAGAGCAGCATCAGGGTGACAGGCATGATGACGACGATGAGCAGGCTGCGCGAATCGCGGAGGATTTGCACGACTTCTTTTCTGGCCACGGCCAGCAATCGAGTGAAGTTCATGCTGATCGCTCCTCTGCTGCATTGCTTGCTGTGGTGAGAGAGACGAAGACATCTTCGAGACTTGGCCGAATCTTTTCGATGAGACCGACGGAAATTCCTCGATCGGCAAGAAATTTCTCCATGCGCGGAATGGCGGCGGCGGCATCCGGCACAACCAGATGCAACGCGTTTCCAAAGACCGCGGCATCCATCACCTCCGGGGCCGATTGCAGCGCTTCCACAGCCTTGCCCAGCGGCTCGCACTCGATCAGCAGCAGCTCGCCCTTCATCGAGTCGCGCTTCAGCTCCGACGGCGTGCCCAGCGCCACAATCTTTCCGCGAAATATCAAAGCGCCAGCCGGTTGCAGTACTCCGCCTCCTCCATATAATGCGTGGTTACAAAAACGGTCACGCCCTCCTCCGCCATCTCATGAATCAGATCCCAGAACTGGCGGCGCGAGATAGGATCGACGCCGGAGGTAGGCTCGTCGAGAAAGAGGATTGGCGGCCTGTGCAGCACCGCGCAGCCCAGCGCCAGCCGCTGCTTCCATCCGCCCGGTAGCGTGCCGGTGATGAGATTCTCCTGGCCCTTGAGGTTAGCCATCTGGAGCGCCCATTCGATCCGGTCTTGAAGATTTTTCGAGGGCACGCTATAGAGACCGGCGAAGAGGCGCAGGTTTTCAATGACCTTGAGATCGTTATAGAGCGAAAACTTCTGCGACATATAGCCGATGTTCTGGCGCACGGCTTCCGGTTCGCGGGCCACATCGTATCCCGCAACCTGCGCACGGCCCGATGTCGGCTTCAGCAAGCCGCAGAGCATGCGAATCGTGGTGGATTTGCCGGCTCCGTTCGGTCCGAGGAAATCCGAAGACCTCGCCTTTTCGGATTTCAAGATTGATCCGGTCGACGGCCACAAAATCGCCGAAGCGCTTCACCAGGTTCTCGACCACGACTGAATCGTTTTGTTCAGGCATGGGGCGACGCTCCGCTGCCGACCGCATCGACAAAAAGGTCTTCGATGGTTGGCGCAACTTGTTGAATGGCGTCGAAGGGCACGTTCGCGCTCTTCAACCGGGCGGCAAACTCGGGAATGCGGCGTACCGCATCGTCCACCACCACGTGCAGACCTTCGCCGGTGAGCACCAGGCTTGAGATTCCGTCCGCGTGCTCGATATGGCTGCGCAAACTGCGCGGATCGGCAGAGGTAATCGATAGAACGCCTTTGCCTAATGCAGCTTTGAGGTTTGCCGGCGTATCGCAAAAAAGCAGTTTGCCCTGGTTGAGCAGCGCGACGCGATGGCAGCGCTCGGCTTCGTCCAAATAAGCCGTCGAAGTGAGAATGGCCACGCCTTGCTCGGCCAGATCGTAAAGAATGCGCCAGAAGTCGCGGCGCGAAACGGGATCGACGCCGGTGGTCGGCTCATCCAGCAGAATCACCTTGGGGCGATGAATGAGAGCGCACACCAGGCCGAGCTTTTGCTTCATGCCGCCGGAAAGCTTGCCGGCCAGACGCTTGCGAAACTCGCTCATTCCCGCTGCCTGGAGCAGTTCAGTGGAGCGGTCTTCGCGTTCAGTTTTTCGCACTCCGAATAAATCGGCGTAGAAGCGGATATTTTCATCCACGGTCAGGTCTTCATAGAGACCAAATCGCTGCGGCATATAACTGAGCGCATGCTTGGCGCCCTCAGGATCGTGAACTACGTCGAATCCGGCAACCGTGGCCTTACCTGCAGTCCGGCGGCATGATGCCCGCCAGCATGCGCAACGCAGTTGTCTTCCCTGCCCCATCGGGACCGACCAGGCCGAAGATCTCTCCTGCGTCCACATCGAAGCTGAGCGCATCCACAGCGCGCACGCCCGGAAAGCTCTTGCTCAGCCCTTCGGCCACGATCGCGCGAGTGAGTTGATCCGTCATTACTTTGCCGGCGCCGATACTGTGGTCTGTGCCTCAGGCTTGTAGGCAGGCCAAAACAATGTGAGCGTCGGCGGGCATGCCGGGTTTGAGTTCGTGATTGGGATTGTCGATATCGATCTTGATGCGGTAGACCAGCGTAACGCGCTCCGTGTAAGTCTGCACGCTCTTGGGCGTGAACTCGGCGCTCGATGAGATAAACGAGATGCGCCCGTGGTACTGCTTGCCCGGATAAGTATCGGTGGTGATGGTAGCTTCCTGACCCCAGTGAATTCTACCCAGATCGGTCTCGGCGATATACGCCCGCAGCCAGATGTGATCCAGATCGGCGAGCGTCACCACGGGAGATCCTGGCGCAACCACCTCTCCAATTTCAGCCTGGCGCACAGTGATCACGCCGGCGGAGGGCGCGCGCAACGTTGTGTAATCCAGGTTGACCTGCGAGAGACCAAGATTCGCATTGGCTTCGCTCAAATTGGCGCGCGCGATAGCGATATCTTCCTTGCGGCTGCCCTCGACGGCCTCGTTGTAACGCTGTTGAGCCGCTTTGAACGTAGCCTCGGCGCGCTTCAGTGCGGTTGCCGCCAGGTCGCGATCCTGCGCGGATACCTCGTCTTTGGCTAAAAGTTGCCGAGCGCGGTCATTGTCGATCTTCTTCTCATCCAGATCGGCCTGCGCGTCCAGCATGGATTGCCGCGATGCCTTCACTTCCTGCTCGCGAGTTCCAGCCAGCGTGAGCGCAAGGTCCGATTCGCGCACGCGAACGCCGGCCTCGTCGATCCGCACCTTCTGCTTGTAGTCGGCATCGTCCAGGCGCGCCAGCAGAGTCGCCTTGCTTCAACCTGCTGGCCCTCCTCAACGGGTAAGATCGACAATGCGGCCCTGCACCTTGAAGCCCACCAGGCTTTCATGCGCTTCAATGTTGCCGGAGAGGGTGAGTTGATTTGCGGGCGCCGGCTTTTTTACCAATCGCGGATAAAAATACACTCCAGCGGCAATCGCCGCGGCGAGCAGAATCAGAACAGGTATTACTCGTTTCATAACGCCAAACCTCGCGAGCGGTTCATCAATTGTTGCCCGATCGAAAAAACCGTCTATGGATTCCCCATCAACTGCAAAATGTTTTTCTCCGTATCGCCCATGGCGCGTGCCAGCGCGAACTTCGCGTCCACGTGGCTGGAAACGGCAAGTATGTAATTCTCCTCTGCGCGGGCCAGCTCGTCCTGGGCAGTCACCACTTCCACATTGTTGGCCGTGCCCGACTGAAAACGGTCCTGCGCCATTTCGAGTTCCCGCTGCGCCAGATCCTGGCCTTCCCTGGCAACGGTCACCTGCTGGGCCGCGGAATCCAGATTCAGTAACGCTTCGCGAATATCCTCATCGATTCCACGCCGCAGATCGGCGATCTGATCGTCGATGCGCTTTATGCGGCTGGCCAGTTCCTGCGCTTCGCCGTTGCGGTCGCGATCGAAGACCGTGAAATCGATCTGGCCCTGAATCAAACCTGTGGCGGCCACGCCGCCAATGCTGCGTCCGATCCCGCCGAAGTTTCCATTCACGCTCACCTTCGGATAGAAGCGGGCACGGCTGGCGCTTTGCTGCTCCACCAGGCTTGCTCGCTGGCTGGCAAGCGAGAGGTAATCGGCGCGGGTGAGCAGCGCCGCGGAGACAAGAGTCTCGGATTCAGGCTGGGGCAGAACCTGATAACGCAGCGGCTCGGCAAGCTCCAACGGCGTGCCCGGACTCATGCCCAGGTTGCGAGCCAGAACCAGTAGCGACTGCTTCAACTGATTCTGGGCCACAAGCAGCGCCTGCCTGTCGTTGGCAAGCTGCACCTGGGCGCGCAGCACGTCCACGCCCGTTGCCGTCCCCGCCTCGTGCTTGTCCCTGGCCAGCTTGAGCAAAGTGCTTGAATCCGTCACCCGCGACTGTGCCGCATCTACGCGCGCAGCGGCGGATTGCGCATTCAAGTAAAGTGCCGCGATGGAACGAACAATAAAATCGCGCGCGTCCTGCAAGTCCATCTTGCCTGCATCGAGAGTCCGCTCACTGGCCTTCAATCCGCGATAGCTCTCCAGATCGAAAATGTTCTGCTGCGCGTAAACGCGGAAATCGTAATTGGAAAGCGGCCCGACGACACTGGGAATAGGAAGGTGCCGTAAAAGAGAGCCCCTCTGCACTAAGATCATGGTTCTGAAAGTTGGCATAAGTCTGCGCGGTTATGCGCGGAAGCAATGCAGCCGACAAACGCCGCTCTCGTGTGCCTGCGCCTCATCCACCCGCGTCCCGGCAACAAGCACATTGAGATTAGCCTGGAGCGCCTTTTGAATTGCATCCTGCAACGTCAGCCGGTACGGTGGTTGCTGCGCTACGCAGATTGTCCCCGTTACTGGGCCTGCTATCAGGCTCGTCGACAGGAGTAGATACGGCAATGCGAAATCTGTGTCTCATGGTTTCTGCTCACGACCGGAGGCGATCGCCCTCCATAAATGCTGAAAGCTGTCCTCAAGCCATGCTTTGAGTTCAGGCTCCCCATGCAACGACCAAAGGAGAACAGTCCCCATCAGCATCTGCTGCAATTGAATCGCGATCTTCTTCTTCTTCAGCTTGCGATCGATCTCTCCGCGTTCCTGCCCAGCAGCCACAATGTCAGCGATCGCCATGCGGCCCTCCCGCATTTTGCGACTCGATGATGCTGCGAACCGCCTCACTGGCCAGAAACGACGAGATCAAAGCGCGGGCCAGGCTGGGACTGCGTCCCGGTTCTTCGGCAAGCAGCATCACCAGCCGGTGCAGCACGGATTGAATCGATTGCTTGCCTTCCCCGGCAAGTGAAGCCGCTTCTCTCACCTTGCCCAGCTGAATCTCGGCCATTACGCCCAGCACATGATCCTTGGTCTCGAAATAATTGAAGAATGTGCCTTTGCCCACGTCTGCCAATTCGGTTATATCTTCCACCGTGACGTTGGCGTAGCCGCGCTCGGCAATCAGCCTGAGAGCACATCGGAACAGCCGCACGCGCGTCTCCTCGGCGCGCCGTTCGCGGCGCCCCATGTCTTTATGGCTGTACTTGGACGCAGCGCCAAGGACTTTGGCAAGACCAGTCATTCGATTATCTTGACTTCTACTCATCTGCGACCTATAGACATTATCGACTATTAGTCATATTTATGCTTAAATACATAAATTGTCAAGATATATTTCATAACTGGATTATTCTTCATGAACTTACGCCCGACCGAACTGAAATCGGTTTCAGGTTCCGTCCTGGCTCCCGCTTCCGCTCAGAAAGTCCTGTTCGGCTCCTTACCTCTGACAAAGAACAATGCAATCGCAACAATCAATCGTGATTCCGGAGTAGGCAAGCACCACACCCATCGATCGGACGGATGCACTGTGAACAGAAGCAGCAAAGAGAGCAAGCCAACAGCGCCAGTGGCGCGGCTGAGAAAGCGAAACACGCGTGTTGTTTGGTCTGTCGATCCAGCCAGTTCGCGATTCACGTCGATAGGTGTTGCCAACCGCACAAAAAGTTTATCGCGGCGTTCCACCTGGGCGTTTCCTGGCCGGTCAAACCAGCGGCTGGCAAGAAAAATGAAGATCGAGATGGGGGCTACAACTACCACGTTCATCACCATGCCCCAACCAAGCACGAATGTGCCGATGGCGCCAATCAGCAGTCCGACGAGGAACGAAACCATTCCCGACCAGTGGGGCGTCTTTTTGATCACCAGGCCCAGCAAGGCGGGCGGCCCATAGGCAAGTGAGAGGATGGTGTTGAATGTGACCATCACGGAAAAGATGCTTTTGCCCGTCACCGCCATCAGAACGGCGAGGATGGTTACGGACACGGCAACCCCTGCAGTAGCCAACCTGCCTACGCGCAGCATGGCGCGTTCGCTAGCGCGCGGAGCAAAAAGCGGCTGGTACACATCCTTGGAGAGAATGCCCGCATGCATATTGAACATGCCGGAAAGATTCGCCATGGCCGAGCTGAACATGGCCGCCAGCATGATCCCGATCAGTCCATTGGGCAGCAAGGTAAGGCTGGCCGCGGCAAAGGCAGCTTCATGCGGATTGGCAAATCGCGGCAGTACGGTTGCCAGATCGGGGTAAATGACGCGCATGGCCATGGGAGGAATGAACCAGATGAATGCGCCCACAATAAAGAAAAAGAAACAGAGCAAGGCCACTTTTTTCGCCGAGCGCTCGTTATCCACGCTGAAGTAGCGCTGTGCCATCGCGCCTGTGTTGTAGCCAACGCAGGTCATCAGCGTCCAACAGACTACGTACGTCCAACCGTACTCTCCATGGAGGTGGAGAGAGACCATTTGCGGAGGAAGAGAATGGTAGAGGCCCGAGAGTCCGCCGACCCGCATGAGAGCCGCGCCCAGCAGCACCAGGCAGAAGGGCATGAGGATCATGGCCTGCAGAAAATCTGCAGCCACCACGGCCCAGAGCCCGCCCAACATGCAGTACAGCAGAACCAGGCCTCCTGAGGCCAGGATGGTCGCAGACGATAGGAAAGCCACAGGTTGAGGCGACCACCAGGCCCAGCCCGTAAAGCACGCTGGCCGCGATGAAGATCTGAAAGAATACGCTGACGACGGAAAAGGTCTGGCGGGTAGGCTCATCGAAGCGCTCCACCAGGTAAGCCATGGTGGTAGTAATGCGGGTACGGCGCCAACGCTGCGCAAAGACATAATAGCCGAGCAGGAAGGTGACCGCATTGCCGATGTAGAGAAAAACAATGACGATGCCGTCGTGATATGCAACGCCGGCCGCGCCGGTGAAGGTCCAGGCGCTGAAACCGCTCATGAAGCAACTCAGTCCGGCCACCAGCCAGGGAATGCGGTTGCCGCCTTTGAAGTAATCCGACGCGCCCTTGTTAAAGCGCATGAAAATAAATCCGATGATCACCATCGCCAGCATGTAAAGAACGATGATGTAAAGATCCAGCAGATTGGCAGTCTTCAAGGCTTCATCTCCGGACGGAACTGGTTGAGAGGGCCTGAGTACTGCTGATGCATGGCTGTGGCAAGGCGCAGGGAGTGGCGCGCATCCTGTAAGCAGCAATTCGGCAGTTGACCGCTCTGAACTGCATCCAGAAAGAGATTGTGCTCGCCAAGAAAGCCACCAGCCACGAGATCGTCACCGCTGGGCTCAGTGAAGGCGACTATGTTGTCCTGGTAGCGCCATTTTCCGCTTGTACAGAAATCTGAAGAATATGGATCGCCTAGGGCGACCTCCATCACCCGGTTGCCGGCATGGACAAGATAGGTTTCGCGTCTCAGGCCGCAGTCCACCAGGATGGCCAAATCGGCGACAACGCCGGAATCGAAATGGAGCCGCACGATGTAGTCGTGGGCTTTTGTGCCTGGGTAGGGCCGGCAACGCGTTTCTACTTCGCGCACGTTGCCCCCCAGAAAACGCAGGCAATCCAGCGCATGAATGGCCGTGCCCACTCCAAACTCTGGTTCCAGGCGACGGTTGCGAAGCATCTCGACGCGCATATAACGGATGGGGCCATTATCTTCCGCCCAATGCTTCAAGTGCAGCAGCTCTGGCATGGAGCGGCGGTTGAAGGCAACATAATTTATGGTCTTATACTGCTGGGCCAGTTCAGCGAGCAACTCGGCTTGTTCTACCGTCACGCCAGGAGGTTTCTCGGTAAAGAGGGGGATGCCCATGGGCAGCAGCTTCGCTACCACCGCGGCAGTCGCCGTAGGCTGCACCATGCAATAGATGAGCTCGGGTTTCTGCTCATCCACCATGCGGAGGAAGTCACTGTAAACATGCGCATAACCGAATTTGCGAGCGAACTCGCCGGCGCGCTCTTGATTCAGGTCGCAGATGGCCTCGAGTGAGACGCGTGGGGCCTCTCCCGCTGCCAACCTATTCAATGCCGGCGCGTGGAACCGATCGCTGAATTCTCCTGCGCCGATTTGAACGGCGCGTAAAGGTAAAGACATATTCAAGCCTCCAACGCAGAGCGCATCCATTTTATGAAGTGCGGTAAGGCGATTTCAGGATCAGGAATCTGAGGGTGCCAGCGCTTCTCCCATTCCAAGGAAACAAATCGCTGGTAGTTGTTTTCGCGCAGCAGTGCAACCAATTCGCGCGCGGGAAAATCGCCTTCGCCCAGCAGCACCGGCTCCCAGGGATGGTCGGGCGCAGCGCCATCGATCCGGCGGGCATCCTTGATATGCACGTGACGCGCTGCCCCGGCAAGCAGCCGCCAGCCTTCGTCCAGTTCTTCGGCAAACTCCGAGTAAGCGTTCAGTGGATCCCAAATCACGCCGCAATTTTTACAATCGGCCGCGCGCAACACGCGCATGGTTGCGGCAGCGGGAGCAAATTCGCCATGACTCTCAAGCCAGATCTCAACGCCCGCGGGCCGTGCAAATTCCGCCAGCTGATGGATTCCCTCAGCGACCCAGGCAGCTGTCGAGGGCAGATCGGCCCCGGGCTGCACGCGGTCTCCGAAGACGCGAATGCCCGGCGCTTGGAGCGCGGCGGCCAGTTCGACCATCCGCTTGCCCATCTCCAGCGACTGCCGGCGCTTGCTCTCCTCCTTATCGTGGAACAAGCAACTCGTATCCACGCAGGGAATCTCCAGACCCGTTGAAGCCAGCCGGTCGCGAGTTTCCTTGAGTCCGGCTCCCTGCAACGAAGGAAGCTCCCACAGACGATCGCTATTCTCAATAAAGCGAAGCTCGATGCCGTCGTAGCCAAGGGTGTGGGCCTGCTCGATCACGGTTTGAATCCTCCATGAAGGACAGGCAAGAGTTGAGAAACTGATTTTCATCGTTATGTCATCCTGTCGAGCATATCTGCTGTTACGCGATTCTCTACCGGTCGTCCGGCGAAGAATCGCTCCATGTCGGAAAGAATTTCTGAAGCCATCTCATGCCGCACCGAGCGCGAGTGCCCCACATGCGGAGTAAGAATTGCGCCTTCCGCCCGCCGCAGCGGATGGCGCACGGGCAGCGGCTCCAGCGGATCCGTCACATCCAGAGCGCAGCGCAGGCGGCCACGAAGAACCATCGCGGTGAGGGCATCGAGATCGATCATGCCTCCGCGAGCCACATTGATCACGGCCGCTCCCTTGGGCAGCATTCCCAGCCGCTTGCGATTGAGCATACCCAGCCGTCTCGCTGGTCAGGCCGGCGGCAAGGATGAGAAAATGCGAGGCTGCAAGAACTTCCTCCAACGGCGCGAAGCGCACCAACGAGGGAGCTTCGCCGGATCGACGTACGGATCATGCACCAGCAGCCGAGCGCCGAACGGAGCCAGAAGCTCAGCAATGGCGCGCCCGATCCGGCCAAAGCCGATCATTCCCACTTCGCGGCCGAGGATGGTCTGCTCGCCGCCGCCCTGTGAGATGCATCTGCTCATAAATATCGTTCGACGGACGCCGCAACAGTTCGCGATAGCGATCCACATCGCGCGCCATATAGAGCAGAAATGTTACTGCCAGTTCGGCCACGTGGCGCGCCATGGGCTCGGGCCGAGTTGATAATGACCAGACGGTCGAAGAGTGGGCGCGCAAAATGCGCCTTTACGCCCCGCCGCAATGCGCAATCGATACGCAGCTTCGGCGCCCAATCGCAATAGTTCTTCAGGAAAATCGGCCGGGCTGTCCCAGGTGGTAATCAGCGCTTCAGCTTTGCTCAGATCCTGGCGCAACGCAGGCGTCATCGGTCGCGCTGGATTGCGCTTCCAATGCGGTCAATTGCGTCAGGCGGCCGGCACGTCTCGGCATCGAAAAAGGATCGTAAAAAGCATTGCATTGGATGAGACAAGGGCGGTCAGCCTATCGGTTTTATTCACGTGATGCGCTCTTGAGCTGCCATCTGCCGCGTTTATTCATTATGCTCTCCCGTCTAAACCGCTTCCAGATAACTCTGCACGCACCTTCTCAATGACTTCCTTCGACCGGCATTCGCCAGATTTCTTCGTTGAATATCTCCACTTCAATTGGCCCGTCGTATCCTGCTTCTTCCGCCGCTTGACGCAGGCGGCGAATTTCGATCACGCCCTGGCCCATCATTCCGCGGCTCATCAGCAGGCTATTGGTTGGAACCAGCCAGTCGGATACGTGAAAGGCGAAGATGCGCCGGCCCGCACGCGCAATCTCGACATACACTTGCGGATCCCACCAGACATGATATACATCGACGACAACACCGACTGTAGCAGCGTCAAATTGCGCGGCAATCTGGTTGGCCTGCTGCAAAGTGACTACTAACTGAGCGTTCGGCGGCATACATCGGATGCAGCGGCTCAATGCCCAGTCGCACTCCGCTCGTCTTGCATGATCGACAATCTGGCTCATTCCCTCCACGACCATGGCGCGGGCGCCCACAAGATCGCGGTCCGGCGCAGGGCCGCAAACCAGCACCAGCAACTCAGCGCCGATCGTGGCGGCTTCATCGATAGCGCGCAGATTGTCCTCAACTCTCTCTTTCGTTCTTTTTCGGTTGCCGCAGGGAAAAATCCTCCGCGGCAAAGACTGGAGACACGCAGACCCGCGTTCTGGATATTTTTGGCGGCCGTGGCAACAGGTTCAATCTTGTGCCGCCACGCGCCGAGCCATTCAATACCCTCGCTTGCGCAGGCATCCACAGTTTCCTTGCAGCGAGTATTTCTCCGTGGTCATCTGGTTCAGGCTGAGACGAGAGATTTCCGGCATGTTCATCGCGTGCTGCCTCCGTTACTGCGATTGGCAAGATATGAAATTCGTATGCTCATCTGGGCTCCTCAGGACTTTATTGTTAATGGGGTAATGTCCTGCCACTTGCGCTCTCTCCATGACCGCAGTCCTGCTTCAACCACTTGAATCCCGCGCGCCGCCTGCAAAAAGTCGTGCGGAAACGGCGCATCTTCCAGCACATGCCTTGAGAAACATCTCCCATTGAATCTTGAACGCGTTCTCATACTTATCCGTGGCCAAAACCTTTTGCCAGCCTTTGAGATATTTATTCGGGTCCGGCGCGTCCGGATTCCATTGCGCGAACGGCGTCGCAGCCCGCATCTGCACTTCACATTCACGCAGTCCGGCCACGGCGCTGCCCTGGTCGCCATCCACCTGCAGCATCAACAATTCATCGCGGTGCACGCGGGTGCACCAGGACGAATTCAATTGCACGATAACTCCACCCTCGAGTTGGAAGGTCGCATAGGCCGCATCGTCCGCCGTCGCGGCATAGGCCGCTCCTGCTTCATCCACGCGCTCCGGAATATGCGTTGCAGCCAGGCACGACACCGCCGTTATTGGGCTGAATAAGACCCTCCAGAAGATACTGCCAGTGTGGAAACATATCCAGAATGATTCCTCCGCCATCCTCCTTCCGGTAGTTCCACGAAGGCCTCTGCGCAGGCTGCGGCCCGCCCTCAAATACCCAATAGCCGAACTCGCCCCGCACTGAAAGTATGCGTCCCAAAACACCGCTTTGAATTACATGCTTGAGTTTAAGAAAGCCGGGAAGAAACAGCTTATCCTGCACGATGCCATGTTTAAGTCCGGCCGCAGTCGCTATGCGGGCCAACTCCATGGCTTCCTTCAGGTCGTCGCCAAGCGGCTTTTCACAATAGACATGCTTTCCAGCAGCCAGCGCTATGCGAACCGCGCCGGACGCAGCGTGGTTGCCTGCGCATCAAAGTAAATCATGTTTTGCGGTCTGAAAGGCATTCATCGAGACTGGTGCTCCAACGTTCGATCTCATACCTGCGCGCCAGCTCCTTCAGCTTATCCGCATTGCGGCCAAGCAGTACCGGGTCCGGCAATACCCGGCGGCCATCGCGCAATTTCACCCCTCCCTGCCTGCGAATGGCAACAATAGAGCGCTCCAGATGCTGATTTGTGCCCATGCGTCCGGTGACGCCGTTCATGATGATCCCGATTTTCTCCACGAGTTAAGCCTTTCTGTCTGCAGGTCGGCCCTGCTAAGCAAGAACGCAGTGTTCTGTGAATTGATGACAAAGAACAATTCATGTTGGGAACTCTCGCATACGGCGAAATGAATATGCCCCCTATCGGCAAGAAACGAAAAACTACGTCTCCAATTTGAGCCGGTAAGCGCGCATGGCATTCTGTCGCTCCGCGAATCCTTGTTCCATATGAACCTCGGAGGCTGGCCCACGCGGTCGCGGTGATCTGCGCAATTTTAGCCGCAATCGGCAAAAAGCGTTACTCCACAATGATAAATTACCCCTAAGCCTCTATTATCCTGCAAGTTACGCCGACATCGTTTTTTCCGTAAATTTGTCTTGCCATTCTTCGCAGGCGTGATAATTCTTTCAGTGTCTACAATTCGATGTTATCATCCGCATAGCGGACATGTAAAGCACATACTGGGGATTTTAAGGAGGAGAGGAAATCGAATGAAATCACGAAGGCTTCTGTCGCTTTTCGCAGTTTTAGCCATGTGTTTCGCAGCCTACACTCCGAATCTGTTTGCGCAAGGTTCAGATCTCGGCACAATCCGCGGACTCGTTACCGATTCCAGCGGCGCGCTCATTCCCAACGCCCAGGTTAAGATCACCAACCTGGATAATCTCAGGGTTTTCTCGTACAAAACAGACTGCACGCGGCGACTACGATGCAACCGATCTGGTTCCTGGACAGTACAAGGCCGCGATTACGGCCCCGGGATTCGAGACCAGCGTCATCAATGGAATCGTTCTGAACGGTTCCGACGTTTCGCAGCAGAATGCCGTGCTTCATCCGGCAACGCAGACTGTCAACGTCCAGGTAACGTCTGAAGCGGTGGGAATCGATACGGAAGATTCCACCATCAGCCAGACGCTCAACCCCACGGCGGTGATTAACCTGCCGCGCGACAGCCGCGACATCAATAGTTTCTCTACATCGACCCCAGCGTCACGCAGGGCGACGGTAGCGGCGGAGCGCCCGAGTTCCTTCCCACATTCAAGGCCATTGGCACCCAGAGCTACGGCTTCAGCTTCTCGCTCGATGGCCAGCGCAACAGCGGCGGCGTCTTTGGTGAGCAGACGAGAAGCGAGCCATCGCTGGAGGCGGTGGGCGAGCTGAACGTCCTCTCGAATAATTTCAGCGCGGAGTACGCCGGCGTCCTCAATATCCGCGTCAATACCAAGAGCGGCGGAGCTCAAAATCACGGCTCTGCTCTTCTACAACGACGTGAACTCAGGCCTGGCAGCTATGCCGATGCTTGGTACGTGGGTACACCGAAACCGCATTCCAACTTCACTCAACTCGGCGGATCATGGGGCGGCCCGATTCCCAAGCTGAAGAATACCTTCTTCTTCATGGCCTATGAGTGGTGGGATAATGCCTTTCCCATCCGCAGAATCGAACGTTACAAGGTGTTTTGTCCCCCAAGGCGCAGGCCGGCGACTTTTCCGAAGTGACATCTCTGCAACGATCCGACGCTGGCTTCGATTGCCGCAGACTCGCCGGGCGGAGTAGCCCCAGCGGGTTTGACGTTGGGGCACATGCATTACTCCCGGCGCCACGGTGGTCACGGGCGTTCCCTCAAGCTTGCAGAATCCCCTCACGTCGAAGTTAGTCAACCTTTACTTTCCACAGAATATTCCCGACAACGGCGTAGGGACTGGAATAAACAGATCAACAGTGAGACCGGCACTCCTTAACAACTATTCGACAGACATTGCCGGGATCTGACAAGACACAGTTGGGCGACCTGCGCATCGATCACGACTTCAACGATTCAAACCGTCTCTACGGGGTCTACCACGGTTCTGCTGAAGACAATGCCACGGCCGCGGTCTCCTATCCTTACACGGGCCTCGGGCTCAATCAATTCGTCCGCAACAATTCCGTGCTTTCAACTCTCCTATACCCACATCTTTACTCCGAATCTGGTCAATGAGGCGCGCGGAGGCTACAACATCCAGAACGCAACTACAAAGACAACACGACCGTGAGTAGTTTCCTCTCGAGCATTGGTATGTCGTCCACCGATATCGCGGCCTATGGCACTATGATTGGGACGGGATCGCTGGGGTTGTTCGGGAATCCCAACATCACCTTCGGCGGCTCCGTTGCGGCACTGGGCGATGACGCCCGGAGTTCCGATCGCAATCTCACTCAACACCTGGCGACCTTTGGAGATACACTTAGCTGGCAGAAGGGCCGTCACGCGTTGAAGTTCGGCGCGGACTTTGTTCGCAACGAGGCGCTGGATAGCTTTGCGGCGTTGCGCGACACTCCGCAGAGCACGATGTCTTACAGTGGCACCGGCTCCAATCTTGCCGGGTACACCAACTTCCTGCTCGGGAATGCGCCCCACAAGTACACGCTACGTCTATGATCCCCGTCCCCCGATGGATGTTTCCAACTGGGAGACCGGCTATTACGCGCAGGATGATTTCCGCGTAAACTCGCGGCTCACCTTGAATCTGGGCTTCCGCTATGACAGGTACACCCCGTATGTCGATAAGAACGACATCATGGCCAACTTCGATCCCGACTTACAGGAATGCTATGACAGGTCAGATAGGCCGTCTATCTCATTCCGTCGGCCAAGACGCTGCCTTACCTCATATCCAGCGAACAGAGCCTTCCTCCGAATGGAATTGGCTATGTCTTTGCGTCGGAGTCCGGTCTTGGAATCGGCCGCGGCCTGGTCAGGCCCGACCGGTTTGATTTTGGCCCGCGTTTCGGATGGGCATATCGCATCGGTGACAAACAGGTCTTTCGCGGCGGATTCGGCGTTTTCTATCCGACCTCGGCGGCGCATCAAATTCGCGATCCTCTCGCTACCAACACATTCAACGCCGCAATACACCTTCCAAGGCGTCTCTACGCAGCTGCGCACCGTCCCTACGACCCATCGCCCTGGCCAGGCACCACCACCGATACATCGGGCACCGTTCCCATCTCCGGCGGCGCTCTAATTGCTTTCAACAACTATCCCACCGCCGACTGGGTTGCAGGTCGGCATCAAGAATCCTCGCCTGATGCAGTGGAATGCCACCTTTGAGCAGCAGTTGGCGTGGCAGACAACGGTTCGGGTTTCGTATATCGGCTCGGCTCAACAAGGCATGATCGTGGACTCACGATTTGGACATGATCAAGCCAGCGATAACCCCTTCGGCACCACCCAGGGTGATCCGAACTATCATCGGCAGATCAACCGCAACCCTATACAGGTCCTTACTACAGTTGCGATCCCTACTCCGATGGAGACTGCGCACTATTCCTACGCAGACGACTCTCGCATAACATTTCCCGAGCTTGGAGATTATGTCAACGGGACCAGAAATGACGGCAAGAGCATGACCAATTCATTGCAGTTTCAGGCCGAGCGCAAGGCGAAAAACCTGACTTACAGCGTCGCATATACCTACCTCGACCAGAAAACGACGGCCGCGGACGCTCAAGGCAGCCTTGGCACAGATCACTATAACCCGTTCAATCTGAACGTACGACTATACGCGCGACTACTTCGTATCCACGCACCGGGTCGTCGCCTACGCCGTCTATCGATCTTCCCTTTGGCCGCGGACAGCGCTTATGGCGCCAACATGAACAGGTTGACCGATTCCGTTATCGGCGGATGGCAGGCTCACGACCAATATGTTCGCGAAGTCGGGTGTCGGGTTTACGCCTACCTGGAGTTGCGGAGACTGCGATCCTGTCATGGCGGGTAACATTGCTTCCGGAGCTGAGGACGCAACTGGGGAGTGAAGGAACATCATACCGTGCCAATATCGTTAACAACCCGTATGCCGGGCAGAACAAATACCACCAGTTCGCGCAGAAATACCAATCAATACGACGGTCTTGGAAACCCCACAGCTTCCGCTGCCTTCCAACCGCCGGATATAGGTTCCACTTACTGGACTAACCCAACTGTAGCCAAGCGCGGCGCTCTTACCGGCCCGTCAACCTGGGGCGTGAACCTGGGACTTCACAAGACCTTCCACATCAATGATCGCATCGCTTTCAAAATTGGCGCGGACGCCGACAACGTCTTCAACCATGCATTGCTATCGCCCACATACGCTTGATACATTTGGGAACATAGGAACCATCAATATGCTGACGCAGGCGAGCGTCGACGGCGTATCCGATGGAACAGCAACTCGCTACGGGGGTTGGGTACACCGGGAGGGCCTGCGCAACCGGCGCTCCAACCCGTCACTTCCGTTGGCAACGGTACCGGAGGCTTAAGCACAATTGTATATAATCCCGCCTTCGGCCTGAAGAACGTCAGCTATGCGCAGGAAGGAATCGCCGGCAACCGGGATAATCCGTTTGATCGGCAGAATTACCTTCTAACTCAACTCACCGGCGTTGGCTTCCGGAACCCGGAAGCCAACGCCATTTTTATGCTTTCCGCGCAAGTCAAAAGCAGCGCAAGCCTCTCCTCCCCTGCTACCCTGTATCCATCCATAACGGCCCTTGGGATCACTCTGAATTGATAAGAGATGCGCAGAAGCTAAAACTGGCCAGATTTGTCTTTAGCCTATACAACTCGTACCATGGGTGGCCGTCTGAACCGCATTGGGGCCGATAAACGCGGGTGGACAAATGACCTTGGGATACTTTGCAGTAACTTGCAATATCTGCGGCCTGGTAGCTCGCGAGAAAGGCGGGTGCAGGGTCGATAGGATGGACACAATAAGGAAAGAGCAAGTGTGCAAGATAGGTACAATATAGGCAACACTCCAGACTTGGCCGCTAACGGCTCATTATTCCACGATAATAATTGGTTTATGACGGAGAGGGAGGTATTCTCCGCGAAGCCTTTGAATATACGCAAATATTAAAATGCTATCGACTTGGTACCACGCACTTGGCCTCATGGTAAGCCAAGTATGTTATTGCCTAAAATAATGACAGTCTGCGGAGAAAGAGGAGAGTCTACTGACTGCGTGGAGACCTGAATGCTAACTTCCTTATCGAGCACTCTAATCTGATCGTGCTCCATCGGATGTCCCTCCTTCCAGGGCTGGCAACCTCGCACTCCTTGAACTACCGGTTAGCTAGTGGAAGTGCTTTTGATTTGCTTGATTTTGATCGAATCACAATGAATGCGCGAACAATACCCGCTGGATCGGGTTTTCAAGCATTCGGTATGCGCGCTGGGACTCTATTGAATGCCACTTCATCTAAAGCAGCGATCGCACGGCATGAGTCTCTTTTGATCAATTCAGTCGGAATCGTTACGCGCTGCGGTTTGAGGGCGGGGTCGGCGATGCGGTTGAGAAGCATCTCCGCCATTTGCCTCCCAATCTGCTCGGGAAATGCCCTGAGCGCGGTCAGTCTCGGGTAAAGTGATTCGCCTACACTGTCGCCGCAACCTGTAACGCTTATGTCATCGGGAATACTTAACCCACTGTCTCGTGCCGCTTTATAAACGCCGTGCGCCCCCTTAGCTATGATGGCGCTGACCTTCTCATTGCGAGCCAGCAAAGATTTAAAACCAAGATATCCGCTTTCCGTGTCATCCTCTGTGTCAATGCTGCTCTGAAGCGGTTCAAGCCCGAACTCGATCATTTTGCGACGGTAGCCCTCGAAACACCGCGAAAACCACGGCAGTCGTGTGTTACCGACAAAGCAGATGCGGCGGTGGCCAAGGCTGATTAAATATTGAGTCATGTCCTGACCGCCTTGAAGGTCATCGTAAAATACAGAGTCGCTATTTAAGTCACTCGAATCGCCGACAATATTATTGCCCAGCACCACGTGCGTAATGCCCTTATGATTCAGCAACTCTAAAAGGTTGTGAGAGTTTGTCCCCGCCAAAATCACTGCTCTGACCATATCCCGATGGTGCACTACACTTGGCAGATGCAACTCCTTCCAGGGTATCTGGGGCAGATAATTGAACGACAGAAACACCATGTCCCATCCGCGCGCGGAGCAATATGCCTCAGCGCCGAGCAGAACTCTGTAGTGGAATGTATGCATCATCGTACGGTTGCTGAGAAGGAAAGCCAGGGCCTTGGTTCGGTTCCGCTGCGTAAGATCCACACCAAGCTTCGCCGCAGCGTCCAAAACAAGCTTTTGCAGATCAGGATCGACGCGGCTGTTTCCATTCAAGACTCTTGATGCCGTTGCCACACTTACGTTAGCGGCAGCGGCAATTTCACGAAGTCCAAACTTACTCTTCTTGGAGCGAATTCTTTTCATGTGCTATTTTAACTGGACCTCATTTTTCATCTGGACTAAACTCAATTTCTGCAATACTTGCAAACTCCACCGGGATCTTCTGGATTTGCCACACGAAATGTTCAGAGTTCATCGCTATTTCATTTCTCAGATTACAGCAAATCACATATATTAGGAGAGAAATATTCAATAGAGGGTTGAAATATCGCGTTGAGTGGTAACGTTGACATACCGGAAGCAGGCCGTCTGTCCACTAAATGCATAGCAACCAAGTCCTCCATTTTTCCCTCCGCGTATAGCGTAGGTTATCCAATGCGAGTTCTGGTCAGAGGCTGCGCCTTTGTTATAGCCAAATTCCTGTGCCAAGGCTATCGATTTAAGTAATTGAAAAAGCGCCAAATTCTAACTTGCCAGATGAAAAGTTCCGGCAGATTGACTGGCTGGACAATCCGCCGGAACGTTTACCACTGAACAACTAAGCGTTTAAACAGCGTTTGGTTAGAAAGTGTAGACCCCCGATAGCTGGATCTGTCGTGGACCGGACGCTGTGCTTTCAATTTTTTGATAGTTTCCGCTGGCTGCCCGCGAATTGGGAGCTCCCCAGCTAGCTATATTGAAAACATTGAAGGCATCGGCGCGGAACTTAAAATACTGCTTTCCTACGGTCCGGAACCCTTTGAAGAGCGACACATCGTAGCTTCTGTATCCTGGATTGCGTTCTGCGCCGTTCTTCTCGGTTCCAAATTGGCCCGCCGCCGGTAAGCCGTATGCGCAAGCCGCACCCAAACTGTTGATGGTTTGGCCCGCAGCACAATATTTGTTCGACGGGTCCGTACCCCACCAGTGCAACTGATCCCGGCCCACAATTTTTATCGGAAAGTATTCGTTCATCCGGCCCGCATAGTTATAGTTGCTGTTATCCGACGCGGCGTTGAGGCCAGTGTTATAACCGGTGTAAATGATAGTGGCGGGAAAACCGCTGTGGATAATCGCATTCGCTGACAATTCCCATCCTCCGATCGCCTCATCTGTCAGCCGGTTCCAATTCGAACCAAACCGTTTTTCACGGCCGAACGGAAGCTGGTAGACAGCCGTTGCGCTGAAATTATGCCGGGCGTCGAAGTTGTTATAGCCATAGTCCGCGTGCGGGTGATATGAATCCTGCGGGAAGGGAAAGCCGCCCGCGGAGCCAACCCCATCGGTGTTATTAAACTGCCCGGCGACATCCGACATCGCACGAGACAAGGTGTAGTTCACTGTGTACTCCAGACCGTTCTTTTCGTGCTGATGAAGAGTTGCCTGCAGGGCGTTATAATTTTCAGTAGCCTCCGAAACCGTATCGACGATCTGACTGTTTCCCCCCACCACTGCATAATACGGGGCAACTACATCCACGCATCCAGTGGTATCGGTTGGCGCACATGTCGCCGGAACCGGGCCGGTGTACTGGTTCAGGAGTCTGGGTTGCGCTATATGCTGGCCAATCTGGCCGACATAGCCAACTTGAAGAGAAGTTTGGCTGGCGAGCAGATATTGCCCTGTCACATTGAACTGCTGGACTGAGGCCGGGCGGAAATTAGGATCCCAGACATCGTACTGCGGCGATAAAGGGCCATTGCTTGTTCCCGAGGTAAGACCAGTTGCCACAGGAATCCAGATTGATGAAGTTGCCTGGGGTCCGTGCTGGAGGTTGGTAACCGATGTCAGGAAGGGCGCATTTTGCGTCATGCGCAGCCCGTTTCCTGTGCCTTCGTCGTCGTCGGTGATGCCGTATCCACCGCGAATCACAAGGCGGGGTTTGACTTGCCAGGCAAAGCCTATACGCGGCATGAACTGGTAATAATACGGGTTAATGAGACCGCGGCTACTGGTCTTGCCGGTAGTGGTGTTGTATGCTCCGGCTAACTCAACAAACGGGTCGTTCGCGGGGGTATACGGACCGGTTGATGGCACGGGCGCGAAGCGAGCTGCCACCAGATCGATGCTGGCCATCTTGTTGTGGGCCTCATACATCGGCTGGTCATAGGCATACCGCAACCCAAGATTCACGGTCAGGTTCGGACGCACCTTCCAGTCATCCTGGACATAGATAGCATCACGCCACTGCCGCGCTCCAAACGCGCCGGTGGCGCCAGCGAGTTGAGCGGTTTCGGCATTGTCCAGTTCGAAGTCGCCAAGGCCGTCGCCGTTGGAATATTGCGCAGTGGCGCCGCAACAGGTGTTTGTACTTCCATTGCCGTTATAGTTTGCGGTGTAATCGGCGTAATAGGACAACGTGCCGTTCTCTCCGCCGAGGTTGCTGGGTTGGACGTAATTCTCCTGGTAGCGGACGAATTGCACGCCCATTCTGGTGATATGTGTTCCATGCACCCAGGTAATGTCATCCCCATAGTCGAAGTTGTTGTCGATTTCGTTGGAGCCGGCGATGCCGGGAGTGCCAAAGCTGCCAGTGTCTGAACCATAGAGAAGCATATATGTAAATCCGGGGAGCGGCTGTATGCCTGGATACCCAATACCCATTTGGGTATCGCCAGTCGTCCCGAATGCACCGCTTGGATCCGTTGTCGGATTGAGCTCCACGACGCGGGAATATCCAGGGCGGAATTCATTCACTAACGATGGTGAAAACGTGTGGACCCAGTCGACCACACCCATAGCGAAAGGGGCCCTGAAAAGTGAAAGGAAGAGGATTGGGAGGACTTCAGTTGATGGGCCACTCCAGGCACTTCCGTAGGTGCCCTTGATCATGAACTTGTCGCGGCTGCCGAGGTTATAGTCCGCGCGACCATCCCATTGATTGTTGACGCTCTGGTTCGTTTGCGGAACTCTATAGTTGGCTGTGTTCAAGGTGCCAGGATTCGGTGCATGGCAATTTGGACTTGTACTTGTCCCCCCACCAATACCGGCGCATACCGGCATCAATGTCGGGTGAGCAAAGAGAAACCTGGCCGCCGGGTTCACGATTCCCGCACTTGAACCTACCACAGCGGGGAGCTGGTCGTCGGGATACTCAAATTCGGTGTTCGTTCCGCCCGTTGTGTTGAAAATTCCGTTCCCATCGACGCTATGCACTTCGCTGAAGTTGCCCTGACTCTCCAGAACGGTGGGAACGCTGGCCTCACCTGTACCCGGAATATTCAATCGCAATCCTTCATAGTCGCCGAAGAAAAACAGCTTGTTCCTCAGGATCGGCCCGCCCACGGTCCCGCCAAAAAGATTTTGAGTGAAGGGCGCTTTTGCGGTGTCGGACCAGTGGTTGGCAAAGGAGTCAGCTTGGAAGTTCGCGTTTTCGTAATATTCGTAGGCGCTGCCATGGAACTGGTTGGTTCCCGCCTTGGTGACCATAAGTACTTCGCCGCCATCCACGTTTCCGAACTCAGCGTCGGAGTTTCCAGTGATGGTGCGCACTTCCTGCAATGACTGTGGGGCAGGGTTATAACCGGGGAGATTGTTTATCGTCTCGTTGATTTCGATGCCATCCAGAACAAAGTTATCTCCCGTCTGACGATTCCCGTTGAAAGACGGTTGGTCATCCTGGGTTATATTGCGAAACGCTGTGTTCATGGACGAGATAGTAGGATTGAGCGCGCCAGGCGTAAACAGGGTGGCGTACAGGACATTCTCGGAAGGCAATGGCATGGTCTCAATGGCATGCGCGCCGAGGCTGATTCCCAGCGTAGAATTTTCCGTGTTCAGAATCGCGCCTGCACTTGATTCAACATTAACTGTAATTGCAGTCGCTCCGACTTTCAGCTTGGCATCAATTTGAGCGATCTGATCGATCTGCAGCCGGAACGGCCCAATCGACGAAGTGGTAAAACCAGACGCGGTTACCGTAACGGTGTAATTTCCAAGGTTCAAAAATTGGAAATTATAAAGACCGCTCGGATCGCTGACCGTGTGGGTGGCCACGCCGGTGTCTACGTTGGTGGCAGTGACCTTCGCCCCAGCCACGACTGCGCCGCTAGGATCGGTTACCGTCCCGCGCACTGAACCGGTAATGGTCTGCGCCACGGCTACCGCTCCGCTCAAGAGTAGAATGACTGTACATAGCCACATCACTGTCCATTTCCTGTTCATATAACTCCTCCTGAAAAACTGCATCGGTTAACTTGCAAAGTTGAACTAATCTGCGAATCGATTCATCGAACAGCCCCGGCTATCATCCGGAATTAATTTGCATCACGCTGGCAATCCTGAGCTGCACGTGCGGCGCGTAGCCGCTAACAGTGGCGGGAGAATCGCGTTTTGCAGATTAATCACATCAATCGCAAAGAATCGTTAATATTCAAACGTTTGAATATTAGAGAAAATTAAGATATATTATTCCTGTTGTCAAGCGAAAATTTGAGCTTCGCAAATATTTTCTTGGCTTTGCGACCTTGCGGGCCCAACATTCGTGCTCACGGCCACGCCCAGGATGCAGCACATGCCAAACAATAGCGATGGTAGGATACGTCATGGAATCAATAAGATGCACCCTGTTAATCCATTCGTCAGGCGGCATCTTGAACCAGGTCTCGGAACGCATGGAGGGGTTCTTGCCGCAGGGCGCTAAAATGCAGGAGTCTAAACGCGGACTCCGGCCGCTGTGGCAGAATAGCGCTGAGTCACCGGCTCCTGAGCAGTGATCTAGAGCGGCAGATACGAAAGGGGGAGAAGTGGTCCAGCGGAAATCCGGACATGTCACGTTGCTCGATGTTGCCCGCGCCTGTGGGTTCTCAGTGTCCACTGTATCGATTGTGCTCAACGAGGCGCCGCTTTCGCAGAACGTGGCAGCTGCAACGCGACAGCAGATCCGTACTATGGCACAGCAGCTTGGGTACCATCCCGACGCCTTTGCCCGCTCCCTGCGCCGCCGCCGCAGCCAGACCATCGGCGTGGTGGCCTACGATCTCTCTGACCCATACTGCATCCCCGTCGTGCACGGAATTCAGGAGGGTCTGCAGCCGGCCGGCTATCTACCTCTGGTGATGGATGCACAGACCCAGCGCAGGCTCTTCGACAGCAACTTGCAGAAGATCCTGGAGCGGCGCGCCGAGGGTGTGATCGTGATCGCCTGTGGAGTCTTCGATGAGATCAACCTGTTAAGCGACATCAAAAAGAATAATGTCCCGCTCGTGATCGTGGGCCACGCTTTGACCGAGCACGGGGTGAGTTCCCTGCTGGTGGACAATGAAGCAGGAGGCATATTGGCAATGCGCCACCTAGTCGAACTGGGCCATCGCCAAATTGCGGTCGTCCGCGGCCCCGAAAAGCTCTTCGACAGCGCGCCGCGCTGGGCGGGAGCGCAGCAGGCTGCGGCCGAGGCCGGCATCAGGTTGGATACGCGGCTGGTGCTTCAACTGCCCGGCATGGCAGGCCCAACCTCAAGCTTTGAGGAAGGACTGGATTGCGCGCGGCGAATGCTGGCCTCGGGTCAACCCTTCACAGCGGTTCTCGCCTTCGACGATCTGACCGCCCTGGGCGTGGTGCGCGGCCTGACTGAGGCCGGTCTGCACGTACCGGAGGATTGCTCCGTGCTGGGCTTTGACGACGTGCTGCCTGCCGCCGTGGCGACACCTGGTATTACTACGATCCACCAGCCGCTGAAGAAGATGGGACTGCTGGCGGCCGAATGGATGCTGGAGGCGGTGGAGGAAAGGGAACGCGGAAGCGAGCAAATGCCAAAATTGTACAAAGCGCAGCCGAAGTTGCTTCGACGGATGTCTACAGCCCGCGTAGTGAAGAAACGAAGAAATGGCGGGTTTGCGCAGAAGAGCACTTGATAAAACGGCGGGCGTTAGAAATTTACACTATTCAAACGTTTGAATCTCAGGATATTGTCTTCGATCTTCAATAGGTAGGCTTTTCTGTTTTGCGCGAAGGAGCTCTGGTGGTCATACAAAAAATGCTTGCGTCTCGGCTTCGGATTGATGCTCTGAACCCGCGTCATCCACAAGCCGCGCAGCAAAGAACAGCTTCACCTGGGCCAGTACATCCGCTCCCGTGCGGGCCTGGTAACATCCTTGCTATTTCTAACCGACGCCTTTGCCGTCACCCGTGTGCGAAAGGATGGCTATGGTACGACAAAATAGGGTAATTGAGCGATACAGGAGGGAACGAAACGAACAGAAATGACGTAATGCGAATCTATCTATCCAGTTTATTATGAGGCATTTATATGGATTAGTTGCTAATACCTTAGATGTACCAAGAAATGCTGGCGGAGAGGGAGGGATTCGAACCCCCGATAGCCTTGCGACTATGTCTGATTTCGAGACGGGCGTACTATCTATTGTTATCAATCATTTAGAGGATGGGTGGCTACTTTTTGAGATAGTTGGAATCGTCTTCTTTTCGCAGTGGCGCATGGGGCCACTCGTGGTATCATTTAGTTGTGAGTGTCGTGCTCGATACCGCAGCCCTCATCAGCGCAATTCGTTCAAGCACGGGGGCTGCCGCTGAAATTGTCCGGCTTGCAGCGGTAGGAAAGCTGACGCTACTGATGGATTACAAATTGGTCTGCGAGTATCGGGATGTGGCTCTGCGTCCGGCGCACATTGCGGCATCCGGCAGAACACGGGAAGATGCGGAAGCCACCATAGAAATGCTGGAAGCCATAGCGGTTCCAGTTTTGGTGCGGATCAAGCATAGACCGCTCTCCCCGGACGGAAACGACGACATGGTTCTGGATGTTGCGATCAATGGCCAAGCCGATGCAATTGTGACAAACAACATCAAGGATTTCAGTGCGGCGGCAGAACGGTTTGGGATTCAAGTGTTGACCCCGAGAGACTTTTTGATCGCTTTTAGAAAGGGGGAATCTCATCATGCCAGCGAATCAGAGGAAGAGCGTCATCAGTAAATTCCCGCTCCGGCTCATGCCATCCGTGCGGAGGGTAGCCGAGGATTATTCTCTAAAAGAGGGTGTCTCTCTTAATCAATTCATCAATGTTGCCGTGGCAGAGAAGCTTGTGCATCTCCAGCACGATGAATGGCTGGCAGCTCGGCCGAAACCAACTGCGGCACGCATTGCACGAGCGCTCGCGATCTTGGACCAGCCAACTCAGAATGCACCCGATCCAGGCGATGAGTTGCCAGACGGGTACGTATCCATCCGCGAGACGGATGAATACAAACAAGCTTTGGGTGCAAAATGAAAGCTTCATCGGTCAGCCGTTGATTTGATCACCGGTCCCCAAGAGCGAGGGACCGGTGGCACCCTCATCGGGGCTTGAAAAAGTCACCGAGACCGGGGCCACCCGCCTAAAAGCGATTGAACACGAGTAAAAGGGGTACCCGATCTTGATGCGAGTGGAAACATCTTTATCGCTGACTCCAGCAACAATCGTATCCGTGTCATCGGCCACTAAAACCGAGATCGCGCCTGCTGCTTTCGGTTCTGGAAGCAGCAGGCGCGATTTGATTCACGTCCCGTTTATGCGTTGATACTCACCGCACTGCCGCTGGTCGTACTTCCACCTCCCGCGGCAGTTGTGGTGTTGGCTCCCAGAGTACTCTGCACCAGACTTTGCGTCTGGCTTGCCGCGTTGATGGAACTCATGGCCAGCACAGAGGCAATCACGTTCATCATGTCCCCGTCGTCCACTGAATGTGTCTTATAGGCACCGGTTGAAAACAAGTTTTGCGAAAAACTTGTCAGTGCCTGTACCCATTGCGTCGTTCGTGTCGAATCAAACGACGCATCCTGAGCAGTAGTCGTGCTCGCATTGTAATTGTTGCCAAGACTGAACTCCGCATCCGCGAACGCCCAGGAATCGGAGGCCGAAAAGCCCTTGGAAATAAGCTCCTCTGCGCGATTTGTCGCCGCTTCCCGGGAGACGCTATCAAAGTTCGCTATATCCGTGGAAAGCTGGCCGCCGGAGTTGGCCGTGTAAGAGGAACCTGTCGCGTAAGAGTTCACTAATGCGTTTACTGTACCTTCTCCATTCAACTCGAGGGCACCAAGCGCCGAGCTATATGCGTCACCTAAATTTTGCGGGGCATCCTGTTTTGCGGTCGCAAAAGCGGATTGGGCACTGGATACATCTCCCTGCTGCAGTGCGCTTCCCAGTGCTGTCAGGTCGCTCATGAACTGGGCGGAGGGCGCGGTAAGGGAACTCATGTCGGCGTTGGTGTTCACGAGCGCCTGCTGGTACGTGGTGAGATCGGTCTGCGCGGAAGAAAGGTCACCCGCAGCGATATCCTCTTTCAAATTGCTCCAAGCAAGAGGGACGTTGTAATTAGTTCCCCCATTGCCTCCAGTGCCAAACATTGCATTAGCCTCAGCGTTTGAAATACCGGGGGTAGTCCAAGGTACCTGCAGCGGCGTCTGTACGCTCTGACCCGTCGATGACTGTGTGCTCTGGCTGGACGGTGTGTAGGTGTCGTCGGCAAGCTGCGCGGACGCCGTAGAAGTTGAAGAGGAACTGCTCTGAAGCTGATTGGCCAGCGCAGAAAGCTGCTGCAAGCCATTGTTCACAGAGGAAGACGCGGCATTGCTGCCCGGTGTAACCAGATTGGCGCTAGAGACGAATTGTAGAAGTCCTGAAGACAAGGAGACCACGCACTCCTCCTTACCCACTGCATAGATACATCTACACCTGTGTTTTTCATCGGCCCAGCGCAGATTTTCTTGAGGGTGGCTTTCAAACCAGAGGGTCTATGACCAAACTGGGACCGGAACAGTTCTGGCGCGGGCGGGGTGCCGGGGCCGCAGGGGGCGGCGGCTTGCTCCCTTAGAGGCCCAAGCCAAAATCTTCTCCTTGCTCCTGTTTCGGCGCAATCTCCCGCAGCGGCGTGACGGCCTGCTCCTGCTTCTGTTCTGGCTTCATCTCCGGCACATGGGCGCTCGTGTGCGAAACATCGTGGCCCAGCGCCACGCGAGACGGCAACGTCGCGGTGCTACCAGTTCCCCTAACCGGCTTTAATCTGTTTGGCCTTTTCGGGGTCACTTTCCTGGTCAGTTGGATTTGTATTTCGGTGCCTTTCTGTGCCCCTGTGTGCATGTTTTCCACAAAAGGCAAGCTTCCTACCAAAAAGAGCAGGAGCCTTGGGAGGCCACTGCGTGTTGATTCTAATGATCTTATGGCGGAGAGGGAGGGATTCGAACCCCCGATAGCCTTACGACTATGTCTGATTTCGAGTCAGGTGCATTCAACCGGGCTCTGCCACCTCTCCGCTCGTTAAATTATTTATCTTCAATCATATATAACAGATTGCAGTTATGAAGCGTGCGCTTTGATTCTGTTCCACGCCCGTTTAGCCCTCCGAACCCTTAAACGGTTTTCTGTCCAGGCGCGCATCTTTTACTGGTTCGCGTTCCTGCGTCCGATGGGTGGTCTCCAGACTGGATAAAGGCCGAATCCCGCAATTCTGCCACTGTCATGTCCAGTCTACCGGCCATGGTATGCCTGAGGCAATACCAGGCGATATCCCTGCAAACTGATTAATTTTGCCCGGCAGCCTAAAAACAAACGCATGTACTTCCACCTAAGGAAAAAGCAAAAGACGCTGAATTCAGCTCCGCTTAGCTTCGAATTTCTTGTCCAATAAATACAAACAGATTCTACGGTCAGACAGCGCAGAGATTTACCCTGCTCACTATGTAACCGTAAACACCAACTGTCCACCTTTTACCAACTCCGAATGCAGTACCGAAGGCCCATGATGTTCCACGCCGTTCAACGTAACCCGATTCATAAACGCCCTCGTCTTCTTGCCGTGCGCTTCAATGCGAATCACCCGTCCATCCGGCAACCGAATCTCCGCCTCATCGAAGAGCGGCGCGCCCAGCACCCACTCCGGCTTGCCGGGGCACATGGAAAAAATTCCCAGCGAGCTCAGCACATACCACGCACCCATCGATCCGGTATCTTCATCGCCGGGAAAGTTGTCTACGCTGTACAGCTCATTCAACACGCGATGCGCCCAATACTGCGTTCTGTCCCGTCGTCCCGCAACGGTGAACAGATAAAGCACATGATGCACCGGCTGATTCGAATGTGCGTACTGCCCGAAATCGACCGCGGCCATCTCCGACATTTCATGAATCTCACGCCCGTAGCTGCCCACATGAAAAACCGGCGACTGGTTCAGCATCTCTTCCAAATATCCAAGAAACGCCGTTCTTCCGCCCATCGCCTCCATCAATCCATCCGGATCGTAAGGCACTGAAAATCGATATTGCCAAGCCGAGCCTTCCACGTAAGCGCCGCCCCAGATATGCGGTCCGAAAGGCTCCAGCCACGATCCGTCAGCCAGCTTGCCGCGCAAAAACCGCGTTCTAGTATCGAAGATATTCCGCCAGTTCCGCGACCGCGCTTCAAACATTGCCGCGTCCTCCTGCATCCCCGCCGCCCGCGCCACCTGCGCAATACAGAAATCGCCATAAGCCGAGTCCAGCGTCTCCGCTACTCCATCTCCCGCCACGTCGCAGGGAATAAATCCCAGCTTCTCGTACTCAACAACAGCGGGCCGTCCGTAACCCAGCCCCGGCTTAACCGGCTCGGTAGCATGCTTCTTCAACCCTGCAAACGCCGCCTTAACATCGAAGCCACGGACGCCTTTGGCTACCGCGTCGCCGAACACAAAATCCAGTGGGCTGCCCGTCATGCAGTTGCGATACCCAGGGCAAGGAAACTGCGGAAACCATCCGCCCTCCTTATATGCGTTTACCCAGGCATCGAGAATCTGCCCAAGCCGCTCCGGATATACAAGCGCCATCATCGGGTACCAGGCGCGATATACGTCCCAGTATCCGTGATCCGCATACATAACGCCCGGCTCGACCTTGCCGCTGAAGGCGCTCCAGTGAATAAAGTTCCCCTGCGCATCCCGCTCATGCCAGACGCGCGGAAACAGCAAGGCGCGATAGAGACTGGAATAAAATATTCTGCACTGCGCTTCGCTCCCCCCCTGAATGCGAATCCGCCCAAGCATTTCCTCCCATACAGCGCATGCCTCGCGCTTCACCTGCTCAAACGGTTTTTCTCCCACTTCGCCGTCGAGGTTCCGCGCAGCCTGCTCGAAGGAGATAAACGAAGTGCCCACGCGTAGCGTAATTGGCTTTTCCGCATCTGCGGCAAAACGCACCACAGCAACTCGATGGTCTTTCAACTCCTTCACCTCGAACCGGGTGATCCGCGCATCTGTCCGGACCACATAATATGCTGCGAATCCCGCCGGAACTCCACCGCTGTTTGCCTTAGTCAGTGCGGTAATTGTGCCACTCGACGAATCGCAGCGCGCCTCGGCATCTTCACCGGGAAGGTCGATCATCACGCCCGCATCGCCCGAGTCCTGAAAGGTAAATCGCATCGCCGAGCACCGCTCGGTGGGCGCCAGCTCGAGAAAGCAACGATAGCGGGTAAGTCGCAGCTTCAGAGAATACGGTGAGATCGTCAGCTCTTCCGGCCGGTAGCTCGATGCGCGCGCAGACGCCTCCGGCGACGGATATCCGCTGAAGGGCATGAAGGTCGCGTGGCCGTAATCGCCCAGCCACACGCTCAATTGGTGCGTGCAGCGGACGCCTTCAAGGCGCTGATCGCGAGGCTGAAAGTACCACGCATTGCGATTGCTTGACTGCAGCGCCCAATGCGCCATACCAAAAGGAACCGCAACAATCGGCAAAGTATTTCCGCGTGAAAACAGAGCAGTGGAATCGGTTCCCTGTAGAGGATTGACCAGGTCCGCCAGAAGATCGCCGCCCGCCGCCTGCCGGCCCCGCCGAGCCGTCTTCTCTCATTTCCAGAGACAGGAAGAGGGCTTTCAGATGCCACAGCGGCCTGCTCCAGTGAAGAAATAACCGCTGCGGCGCCCCCAATCTTAAGAAAACTGCGTCTACTGGTTCCCGTTCCGTCCGGCATCTTCATCCCTCCAGAAATCTACCTCGCACGGCTAAGTACAAGACAGACCCTGGCGTTCGCGGCGGACAGTCCTCGAACATGGTATCGGCGTCCCATTCGATTCGCGCAACTTTCGACGATCCTCAACCAGCCGATTATTTCCTACCACTTTGCCCCATTCCATGCGCTATCCTGTCGATGAGAGCCAAAATCCCCTCATCCCGCAAACAGGTAAGCCTTATGGTGGCCGGCACACTCGACAGAACCGCCAAGAATATCGTGCTCACCGTGCAGGATTACTCCCTGTTCGCCTGGCGCGCTTTCATGAACCTCTGGAGCAAGCCCCGCTACTGGCCGGAATTCCTCATTCAGTCCGACATCATCGGCGTCGGTTCGGTTTCCATCGTGCTGCTCTCCGGCTTCTTCACCGGCGGCGTGCTGGCCCTGCAATCGGCGGCCACTCTGGCAGCCTTCGGCGCCACCGCCGTCACCGGCCAATTCGTATCGCTCACCATGGTCCGCGAACTGGGCCCGGTGCTCACCGGCGTCATGGTCTCCGGCCGCAACGCCTCCTCGATTGCCAGCGAACTCGGCTCCATGGTGGTGACCGAGCAGATCGATGCCATGCGCGCCCTGGGCGTCGATCCCATGCGCAAGCTGGTTACCCCGCGCATCTTCGCCTGCATCTCCATGCTCTTTTTTCTCACCATCGTCGCTGACGCCTTCGGCATTCTCGGCGGCGGCTTCGTTACCGTCTTCCTCAACCATCAGGACGGCACGCAGTACTTCTCCAAGGCCTGGGAGGCTCTCCGCTATCCCGATATCGTTCAGGGACTGGTCAAGCCGCTCTTCTCCGGCTACATCATCGCCTCCATCGGCTGCTTCTATGGAATGAGAACCACGGGCGGAACCGAGGGCGTAGGCCGCGCCACCATTTCAGCCGTCGTGAATTCTTCCGTGATGATCATCCTCGTGGACTTCATCCTGACCAGGGTGCTGCTTGCCCTCATGCCTCCGCTATGAGCGAGACCCTGGCAGCCATCCGCTCCGGTCAAGACCCGGCTCCGGCGACGGACCCCGTTGTGGTCTTTCGCAATGTCTCCATCGCCTTCGACGGCCCGCCGGTGCTTGAAGACATAAGCTTCACCGTCGCGCCGGGAGAGACGCGCATCCTGCTCGGCCCGGCCGGCGTGGGCAAGAGCGTCTTGCTCAAGCTCATCAACGGCCTGCTCCGCCCCGACCGGGGCAGCATCCTGCTCTTCGGCGAAGAAATCTCCGCCATGCCCGAGGAGATGCAATTCCCCCTGCGCACCCGCACCGGCATGGTCTTCCAGGAAGGCGCGCTCTTCGATTCGCTCACCGTCCGCGACAATGTGGCCTACCAGCTGATCCAGGAGCAAGTCCCCGACGATGAAATCGATGAGCGTGTTCGCAACGCCCTGCGCTTTGTCGAGCTTGAAGATACCTTCGAGCTATTTCCCCTCCAGCCTGTCGGGCGGCATGAAGCGCCGCGTGGCCATCGCCCGCGCCCTCATCCGCCGGCCCGAGTTGGTGCTCTACGACTCGCCCACCGGCGGCCTCGACCCCGTCACCTCCACCACCATCATCGAATTGGTCATGAAGCAGCGCGACGTCTACCACACGCCTTCCATCCTGGTCACGCACCGCCTGCAGGACGCGTTCACCCTCAGCACTCACCGATTCGACCCCGAGCGAGGCCGCATGGTCCCGCTCCCCGAGGGCGTAACCGATCCGAATACCACCTACCTGATGCTCGATGAAGGCCGCCTCATCTTCGACGGCTCCATCCACAACCTGGTCCACTCCAACAATAAATTCGTGCGCACGTTTCTGGAGTAAAGCAGGAATCAGACAAGGCACATATCCTATTCGCCGGTGATCATCCCATACTGCGCCGATGGAGCCAGGGCCTTTCGGAATCGCCATCCATAGATACCGAGATTCAATCCGCACACGGCGACGCCTGCGCTCGTTACCACCCAATCGGGAACGTTGGGGTACACAATCGCGTCCAGATAATGGAGCAGAAAGCTGCCATGATAAGCAGTCGGGCCCGCCCTGGATTCAAAGTACTGCTCAGCCAGCGTAAGCGGGCATGGCCATGGGCTGATTTCCACCACTATCCCCCACAGCAGCGCCAGAATGTGCAGCGCGCTCAACACCGGCCGGCCTCTCGTCCAAATTGCGCCAAAAATGATCAGCGCAATCCATGCCAGGTGGACGAATAAGACGAGGATTGCCATTTGTGCCATCTGTCGCCGCCTGGCTTCATCCTATCGCGCCTGATACAAGAAAACCTATCTTTCAAACTCCACAGCTTCGACTCAATTCCATCTATCAAAGAGCCCACCCATTGCCCGGAGCTGGCGGAGTTGAAAATGGCTTCGATGACGGCCATATTCCCAATCGAGTCCTCGACGGGAACGGGAACCTCGGTATCGTCCAGAACTGCTTTGGAAAAAGCGTCGCCCTGCTGCGTGTACTGATCGCAGACGGGGAAGATTTCCGTTGTGATTCCGCCGCCAAAAACATCGCCGCTCATATCGATGAAGAGGCGAGTGGGGCGGTCGGGAGGAGCATTGAAGGGAATCTCAATCTCGATGCGCCCGCGCGTGCCGAGAAAATGAATGCGCTGGTAAGGAACCAGTTGCGTGCTGCAAGTGAAGATGCATTGGCCATTGGGAAAGTCGAGGATCGCCGAGGTGAGGCGGTCGATCTGCATCTGCGGATCGCGATCGATAAGGCCAACCACGCGCGTGGGCTCCTGCGCAAACGCATAGCGCGATGCATGGATGAGGTAGCAGCCAATATCCATCAGGCCTCCTCCGCCGAACTCCACATGGGCGCGATAGTTGGTCGGGTCCAGGCTGAAGTAGCTGAAGAAGCCCACGATGGAGCGCAGTTCGCCGATTCGATTTTCTTTGAGCAATTCGCGCAGCCGTATCCATTGAGGATGGCAGTTGACCATGAAGGCTTCGCCGATCTTGACTCCGGTGCGGGCGCGAACGGCAAGCAGAGATTCGGCTTCCGCCACGGTCAGGCTGAGCGGCTTCTCGCAGAGAACATGCTTGCCGGCTTCAGCCGCCTTGATGGTCCAGGGAACGTGAAGATGATTAGGAAGCGGATTGTAGATGGCGTCGATATTCGGGTCCGCGAGAAGTTCTTCATACGACCCGTAGGCAGTGGGAATGCCGAGCGCGGTTGCCGCGTCTTTAGCCCTGGCCAGATCGCGGGATGCGATGGCATCGACGCTGGTATATTTCACCCAACTGCATGCGCCGGAATGACTTTCCTGAGACCGATATTGGCGGTGCTGAGTACCCCCCAGCGAAGCTTTCTTGACATGCTGGCAATGATAAATGACCTGCAAGCTCCTTGTTCCGCGGCGAATTGAGAACCGCATAGCAAGTCTCGACAAGCCGAACAGGATGGGGCATAGTTTTACCCATGCCGAGATTTTTTGAGTGCCTTCGCTTCTTTCTCTTTTGCGCAACATTCGCCTTCGTGGCCGCCGTCGCACCCGCACAGCAACCAGCCTCCACGCCCATCGTCCTCCACGCCGCGCGCCTGCTCCAGGTGGATACCGGAACCCTGCTCCAGCCCGGCGAAATTCTGGTCGAGGGCGATCGCATCCGCGCCGTCGGCACCTCGGTCGATCATCCCCAGGGCGCCAAAATCATCGACCTCGGCGACACCACGCTGCTCCCCGGCCTCATCGACGCGCACGTTCATCTCTTCCTGCATCCCGGCGCTGAAGACCTGCAGACGGTCGAGGAATCGGTTCCCTGGCGCACCATCCTCGCCGCCCAGGCCGCCAAAGCCGACCTGCTGGCCGGCTTCACCGCCGAGCGCGACATGGGCACCGAAGGCGCCGGCTCCGCCGACACCGCCATCCGCGACGCCATCGATCAGGGAATCATCCCCGGCCCGCGCCTGCGCATCAGCGGCAACGCCATCGACATTCTCGGCGGCCACGAAGACGCCATCCGCTTCAACCCCGCCCAGCATGTGCTCTCCAACGCCGACTACGCCAACTCCACCGACCAGCTCATTCGAGGTCATCCGCGCGCAGCACAAGCAAGGCTCGAGCTTCGTCAAAATCTACGAGACCGGCCCCGACCGCATGATCGACGGCGTGCTGCACACGCCCTACCAATACACTGAGGCGCAACTGGCCGCCGCCGTTGAAGAAGCCCGCCGCCTGGGCACGCGCGTCGCCGTCCACGCCATGGGCGAGCCGGGCACGCTCTACGCCGCCCAGGCCGGCGTCGCCTCCATCGACCACGCCACCCAGCTCAGCGACGAAACCATGCGCCTGATGCGCGAAAAACACATCCCCGCCGTGCCCACCTTCGCCATCTTCGACTACTTCGCCCACAACCGCGCGCTCGTCCGCCGAAGCCGCGAGCGAGTCTCTCCTGCTCGACTACAAGATCAGCGAATTCAAGCAGCCAGATCGCCGCCGGCATCCCCTTCGCCGTGGGCTCCGACGTAGGTCCCTTCCCGCACGGCACGCAGGCCGTCGAACTGGAACTGATGGTCCGCTACGGCATGAAGCCGCTGGCCGTCCTGCAGGCCGACATGATCGAGGGCGCAAGGCTGCTCGGCTGGGAAGACCAGATCGGCCAGCTCAAGCCCGGCTACTTCGCTGACATCATTGCCGTCCCCGGCAATCCGCTGGAAGACATCACCGCAGTGGAGCGCGTGAGCTTTGTGATGAAAGGCGGCGCGGTCATCCGGCAGTAGCAACCAGGGCAATTCGCGGCAACTTCCATTCGCGCCGCATTTGCGAATTCATCATTGCTAAAAAAATCAGGGCGTTGTCCTGTTACTCATCGTCACCACACCTTGAGTGTGCGTTCGCCCTGGCCGGGATCTTCGAACGGTCCAGGAGTTGGATTCGATTCGTTCCTGCTCCTGCCGAAGTAATCGGTGTTAATGCGAATCGGCGAGCCATCAGGCTGTTCATATGGAAGATCGGGAATGGTTGCCCTTCCCAGCAATGCGGTGGTCACCAGTTTGCGCGTTCCCTCCGTCGCCCCAGGCCTGGTCAAATCTGATTTCGAGGTAGAAGCCGTCGGTCTTCCCTGTCAATCTGATCGCCGGATCGAAGTCCGGCTCGACGACGGGGTGCTTTTTCATACCTGGAGGGCTTGGCTCCCTTGAGAAATACGTTGCCATCCATCCACGACGGGCAACTGGGCGTTGTCATACACGCTCAAATCGGCGCGCTTGCACGAACAGATTGTTGTAGAAGCGGTCATCGCCGCGGGGGTTGTCGTGAAATCCCGCAACCTCCGTGGAATGCGCCTTGAGAAATGGCGTCTGGCGGCTGTCGAAAGGAAGCATTTTGATGGCCCCGGCGAACAGGTTGTGTACGTAAGCGCCGCCCTGCGAATTGTCTCTCAGCGATAAGGGCGAGAGGAAAAGGTTGTTGTCGAACAGGAACGGCCCGTGGTCCACCTCGACAAACACGTCCTGCATCGTTGTCGTGGAAGAGGTTTCCGGAGATGCGCGTGCCCTGCGCCATCCAGTCCAGCCAGAGGCCCAGGCAGGTGCGGTAGATGTGGTTGCGGCTGATCTGCACGTCAATGGCGCCGTGAAACTTGATGCCCGCCATCTCCGCGCCGCCAAACAATCTGCCGCACGTGGATGTCGTGGATGGTGTTGCCGGTGACGGTGCTGAACGCGGCGCCCAGGCTGCCGACGATGCCCGCCTGGTCGCAATGGGAGATGGTGTTGTTGCGGACGATGTGGTGGCCGATGTTTTCCTTTGACCAGCCGTTGGCGAGGGCGCGCTCGATGGTCTTGACGTAGCCCTCGGCGGTGTTGGCCGAGGTGTTGTCCCACTGGTCGCCGTATTTGCCCAGCGAGATTCCCGAGCAAATGGAGTAGCTGATCACATTGTTCTCGATGATCCAGCCTTTGCTCCAATGCGTGCCGATCAAGCCGATCTGCTCGGCCGTGGGCGGCGCCCACGGCGTGGCCGCATCCTGCAGTGTGAAGCCGCGCACGGTGATGTAGTTGATGCCCGTCTTTTCCGGATAGAACACCGTCTGGCGGACGTTGATCTCCACCAGTTGTTCGATTGGGGTTGACGCCCTTGAACTGCGCCCAGATCGTGGTGTTTTCCTTGTCCACCTGGCCGAACCAGAGCGCGTCGCTCCCCATGGGTTTCATCACATCGTCCAGCGCTGGCCGCCTCGGTCAGCCAGTCGCCGTTGAGATAGACCGCGCCGGTGTGATGCTGGCGGCCCTTGGGATTGAACCAGTCGCCGTGAATGAGGTCGCTGTAGGGATTGAAGCTGCCGAAGAATGAATTGGGGAGCGTCACTTTCCAGACATCTCCCTGAACCTTCACCCAGTTCTTGACGACTTCCGACCCCGTGATCACGACCTTCTCGCCCGGAGCGGCCTGATAGACGATACGCGCTTCGTCCGATTCGCCGCCGCGCGGCGGGCTGATGCGTTCGCGATAGACGCCCTCATGCACGGTGATCACGTCGCCCGGCTGCGCAAGATCGGCGGCATGTTGAATGGTGCGGAACGGGGCCGTTTGCGTGCCGGGGTTGGCGTCATTGCCATTGGGAGCAACATGGAAGATGGCGGCTTGCATAGCGGTTGAAAGCGCAAAGGCAGAAATAAACGCAATGGATATTTTTCTCACTTTTTGTCTCTGATCCCTTTTGCCCTGGCCGCCTACACTGCCACCGTAAAACTGTCCTCTGTCCGCGTCACCGCGTGGTACAGCGTATCCCGCTCCACCGGAACCCGCCCGGCCTCGGCAATCAGGCGGCAGAGTTCCTTGCGCGTCATTCCCTGCGGCGTGGTGGCGCCGGCGTCGTGATAAATCTTCTCCTCGACGACCGTGCCGTCCAGATCGTCGGCGCCAAATCGAAGCGAAATCTGCGCAATCTTCGCCGTCATCATCTGCCAATATGCCTTGATGTGCGCAAAATTATCCAGCAGCAGCCGGCTCACCGCGATCTGTCGTATATCGGTCAGCCCCGTCGTCACCGGCAAGTGATCGAGCGCCGTGTTTCCCGGATGAAACGCCAGTGGGATAAATGTCTGGAAGCCGCCGGTCTCGTCCTGCAAAGCGCGCAGCTTCAGCAGGTGGTCCACGCGGTCCTCGTCGTTCTCAATGTGCCCGTACAGCATCGTCGCATTCGACCTGAAACCCAGCTTGTGCGCCAGCCTGGCGGTCTCCAGCCACTCTTCACCGTCGATCTTGTGGTCGCAAATTATCGATCGCACCCGCGCCGCAAAAATCTCGGCGCCCCCTCCTGGCATCGAGTCCACGCCCGCCTCGCGCAATTTGATGAGCGTCTGCTCGATGCTCAGCTTGGCACGCCGCGCCAGGTACGCCACTTCCACCATGGTGAAGGCCTTGATGTGAACCTTGGGAAACCGCTCCTTGAGCCCGCGCACCAGGTCAAGAAAATACTTGAGCGGCAGATCGGGATGCAGCCCGCCCACGATGTGGAACTCGGTCACTGCTTCCGAGTAACCCTGTGCAGCCGTCTCCCATGCATCTTCCAGCGCCATGGTGTAGCCCGCAGGATCGCCTTTCTTGCTTCCGAAAGCGCACAGCTTGCAAGCTGCCACGCACACGTTGGTCGGATTGATGTGGCGATTGACGTTGAAGTAGGTTACGTCGCCATGCAGACGCTCCCGCACATGGTTGGCCAGCCAGCCCACTGCCAGCACGTCCGGTGAGTTGTAAAGCGACATACCGTCGTTGAAGTCCAGCCGCTCCCGTGCGAGCACCTTGGCCGCAATCGGCTCGAGACGAGGGTCATGACTCTGAAAGGCATGACCAGGTAAAACGCGAGATCGGCTGGAATCTGCCAAATCACCCTGCATATTATGATGATACAGAAAAGAGTCTTTCCTGTTCGCAAATCTTCCTGGTCCCGAGTCCCTGGTCCCTCACCTCTTGCTGGCTCGCGCCCCCGCAGCCGGCGTTTCGACCACGACTCCATCATAGATAGAAGCCGCCATTAACCTGTCTCCTGCCGGGCGAATGAGTGAAATCTGGAATCCTCTAATCTCGCGCCACTTCCAGGTAAGCGCAACCGGATCGATGATATACACAAAGTCGCTGTCGCGGGAACTTGCCAGCAGCTTATTGTGCAGTGCATCGTAGTAAAGATCGGTCACATTTCGGAACGGAAGCCGTTTAAACCACTCCCAGGTCTTGCCCAGGTCGCGAGTAAAATAAACCCCCTCGCGCGTGCCCAGCCATAGGGTTCCATCCGCCGAGAAGGTGACGCTATAGATGCTCGTCAGGCCGATGGGAAGTTGAACGGGCCTCCAGGACTGGCCGGCATCGGTGGAAACAACCAGCCCGTCCCCCCGCGCCGCCGCCATGGTCGACCCATGGGCCGCAACTGTCCCATAATCGTAGGCGCCCATCACCAGGCTTCCCTGCCAACTGGCGCCGTGGTTCCGGCTGGTGAGCAGACCGCTGCTTGTGGAGGCTAGCCAGGCATCTCCCGTCAGGTCCAGCGCATATACGCGCCCATCCAATTCACGGGCCTTATCCTCCGCCAGTTTTTCTGTCGTGACCTTCTCGCCTTTTATGATCTGCGTGGTCATCGTGAACATCGAATTCTGAATAATGTTCCTCGGCTGCCACCTTGCGCCCGTCATGAACGGGATATCCGGCGATGAGCGCTCGCTGCGTGGGTGCCTGGCCGAACCGGCGTGCCAAGCGAAGATACCGCTATTGGTCCCAGCCAGCACGGTTCCATCGGGAGCCTGCGCCAGAACAAAGACATCCCGCTCCTTCAGCCCCGTCCCGATGTGATCCCAGCTTGCTCCTCCATCGCTGGAAGCAAAAACGCCGCCATAACTTTTGTCGTTTGCTATACCGGCGAACAACCGCCGGGGACTGCCGCGGTCCACCAGAAGAGCTTCAACTTTCCGTCCTGAAAAACCGTCATTGGCCGAAAAAAATCTTTTTCCCCCGTTCCAGCTGTAAAGGACTCCGCTGCGATCGGTCGCCAACAGAACATGCCGCGTATCGTTGGGATCGACATACACATCGTTCACAATCACATCCGGCATGGTCATGCGTGCAAAGGTCTTGCCGCCGTCCATGGTCTTGTAGAGCCCCTCGGTTGTCCCGGCATATACCACCTTGCGATTCACTGGATCCTGCAGCAGTTTTCGCGTTCTGCGCGCTGTCATGGGGATCCCCTGAATCTTGTGGAACCGCTCGCCCGCGCTTTCACTCTTGTAAATCCCGCTGCATGCGCTCAGGAAAACAATGCGCGGCCTGACCGGATCGAGGATGATCGAAAATATGTCTGAGTCCACTATCAGGCCATGCTTGATGTTGCGCCAGGTCTTGCCTCCGTTCACCGTCTTCCACGGCAGGTGCCAGGTGCCGGCATAGATAATATTGGGGTCCAGAGGGTCAATCGCCAGCGATTCAACATCACGGATCTCTTTGCTCCCCCGCGGGCTGATCGACTTCCATGTGAGGCCCGCGTCGGTGCTACGGAAAACGCCTTCGCGGGTTCCGGCTACGAGCATCTTTGCATCGTCAGGCGCCTGCGCCAGGGCGCGAATCGACTGGCCGTGCATGCCCATGACCTCGCTCCATCTCTTGCCTGCATCCCGGCTGATCCATAGTCCGCCGCCGGTTTCGCCCACTTTCCATGCCGCCACATACAAAACCGAATGATTGCGGGGGTCCACGATGATGTGGTCCAGAACCAAGTCGTCTGCTGGATCGAGCTTCGAGAGCCGTTGCCAGGATAATCCCCTATTTGTGGATTCGTAGATCCAACTGTTGGTGGTGCCGAGATAAATGTGGTTTGAATGCCCCGGCACGGCGGCAAACGCGCGCGCATCGCCGCCTGCGGGACCAAGGGCGCTCCAGATGGACTGCGCATGTACTCTTAATCCGGCGAACGTAAAAAGTAATATGAAGAGGACTGGCGCTAGGCTTCCGCGCCGGCTGGAGAAGATCTGTGGAAGCCGCAAACTATACATATGAGCAGATTCTACTTGGCTTACAAAAATTAGGCAAAATGAATAGAGGCTGACCGGCATGCCAGTCAGCCTCTATTAACTGCGTGAAACACGTTGTAATACCGTTAACACCTTAACTTACGAGGGGGCTTGACGCCCCATCTCTCCAACCCTTATTTTCCCTTTGTGGGCGTGGCCTTTTTTCTTGGCGCCGGAGGCTTTTCACTGAGAAGAGTCATGGAATCCGCCGCGTTGAACGGATACAGACGCACCGATTGCTGCCCCGTAGTGCTCAGGGATATGTCTACACGGCGGTTCTGAGCCAGGACAATGACATTCAGATTGTGGAGAACTTTCTTCTGCTGTGCGTCGGTCAGGTCAGGATTCTGCTCGACTAGATCTTTTACCTGTGCATCGGTCAGTTCTTGCTCCTTGCCAAGGCCGCGCGTTTCAATGCTGGCTTCGGGAACGCCCTGCTCAACCAGGAATTGCTTTGTGCGGGCAACACGGCGATCGGAAAGTGCGATGTTGTACTGAGCTGATCCGCGCACATCCGTGTGTCCGGTCAGGGTTAGACGGGCATCTGGTTTGTATCCAAGGTACTCTTTGAAGTCTGTCGCGAGGGTGCTCAAAGTTCCCTGCTGGCTGGCCAAAAGGCCGCCCTCGGGATGACTGGCCCTGGGCATATCGGTCGGGAAGAAGACACTGTGCAGCGCCAGACGAGACTCGAGTCGCTGTTGCTCTGGAGTGGGTCCCGGTGGAGGAGGAGGAGGCGCAATCGCGACGATGGTGCTCGCGGTTGCAGAGCCACCCTTGTCGTCTCCCACGTTGCAGTTGACTGTTACCGGACCTGCCGCCGCGCCTGCTGAATTGAACGTCGCCGTGGCGTCGGTGCCGGTGACCGTGCCTGACTCAGCCGAGTAACTGTAAGTCAGCGGACGGTTCTGCGGGCTCTGGCCAACGGAGGTGATGGTGCTTGTGTCGCCCGGCTTGATGGTGCTTGGGTTGGCCGTGCAACTGATGGTTGGCGGCTCAAAAGGCTTCACCGTGAAACTAGCCGTGCAATCGGCCATCTCGTAGGGCTTGTTGGCCTTGCCTTCCTTCACATTGCCCTTTACTTCATAGGAGCCTGGGGCCAGCGAACCGGTGGCCACATTCGCCGTGGTTCCATTGCCCGTGGCGCCGTTGCCCGACCAGGAATAAACTGCGGTCTCCTTGGGGCTCAGGTTGCCGGCCGTCCCGGTCACCGTAACCGGATCGCCCGGATAGACCCAGGAAGGGCCGGCCGAGCAAGACAGCGTCACCGGCGCCGGCGGCGCAAGGTTGCCGATATGGAAGACAATGCCGGCGCTCAGGCGCGCTGCATTGATGCTAACCGTGCCGCCGTCGTCCCCGAAATTTTCATGGACATACTGGTAATCCGCCTGCAAGAGGCGAATGGCAAGATGATGGTTGAACCAGGGCGTTTCGTAGTCTAGGCCGCCGCCGGCTGTGATCACCGGGCCCCATGTGTCCGGCTGATCGAGAGGGCCGCTGACATCTTCAGCGCCCACCAGAGCGTGCAGGAAGGGAGTCCAGGTGCCATAAGGCCAGCGGTAGATGATGCCCCCCGATCCGCCGTAGAAAGAGTTCGCTGCCGGCGTTGTATATGGATTGCAGCCTAGAAAACTTATTGCCAAGGGGCGCGCCGCGCTGTTCCCCCGCACCGGCTGACTGGTTGGCGGTAACTCCGCAACGCAGGTCTCGTCCTGATGATGCCCGTCGCCCTCGGCCTGGATTCCCCAATTTTTGTTGATGAAGTAGGTAATGCTTCCGATTGCGCCGGCATTGATGGACTGGAAGTTAATCGGCGTGGTTGTGGTTTCGATATATGGCGTATTCACCGTCCCGTGAGGGGCAAGATAGCTGTAGCCAAGGAAGATGTCCCATTTGGACGGGGACGTGGAATCACTCGCCGTGCGTGTGGCGGCCGGCTTGCTCATATCCTGGGCTGCCAAGGCTACGGGTGCCAACGCCGCTATTACCAGGGCAAAAACCCAACTCATTGACTTTAAAACACGTACGTTCATGCGTTTCTCCTCCACAATAAGCTGATGACCATTGGATAGGGAAGTTTGCGAGCACTATTCCCGGCTCGGACTGACTCGGCTCCCGTGAAAGTCACGGGCCGTACTACACTCATGCAACTGATTAAACGTACCATAGGACGATTCTGGCAAAATATTTTTTTTTGAAAACGCTGTCTTTATCCGCAGGTTCTAACTCCGCCGGAAAGAGATGATCGTCTTGATTAAGAAGCGATTACCATGGTAATCGAAATCAATAAGAACGGCTCTTCAGTCCAACCATCATGCAATATTCAGGGTCTTCACCAGGCTGCGCGGCTCGCGCTGGATCTTCTCTTGCAGAAGCGTAATGGCATAAATCAGTTGCTCGGGCCGCGGCGGGCATCCCGGAACATACACGTCCACGGGAATCACCTGGTTAACCCCCTGCACCAGCGCATAGTTGTTGAAAACCCCGCCCGAGGTAGCGCAGGCGCCCATCGAGATCACCCACTTCGGCTCCGGCATCTGGTCGTAGAGCCGGCGAATCACCGGGGCCATTTTCTGCGAAACCCGTCCGGCAACGATCATCAGGTCCGACTGCCGCGGCGACGGCCGGAAGACCTCGGCGCCGAAGCGCGCAATATCGAACCGCGACGCGCCCATCGACATCATCTCGATGGCGCAGCAGGCCAGACCGAAGGTCATCGGCCAGACCGAGCTCTTCCGGATCCAGTTCACGGCAAAATCCAGCGAGGTCAGGAAGACGCCCTCCGGCTCTTCGTAGCCGTAGTTCACCTCCTTCAGCTTGGCGCGATTTTGCGCGCTGCTCTCCAGCGCTCCGAAAAGATAGTGATCCCGCTCTGCCGTAGCCGCCATGCTTCTACTATACCTCCGATGGCCTGCGTGATCGACGCTACGCAGTCAGCCCCTTCACTGTTCGTCTAATTAGCAGTACATTCGGCTGCGGTCAATTATTGAGACTGCTCAAGCATGTCCGCACAAACGTGCCGATGGCGCAGAGCTTGTTCCGCCGCGCTTCACGTCCCATGAACGGTACCTTCGCGATGGAAGTGATGAGATTCCACAATTCGTTGCGGGTCCAACACGGCGCATGACTTAATGCCTAATAGCACGCTATCCAATATAGACCAATGAAGCGTAAAGATACTTGCGTTCTTCAGCCTGTTCAAGAGAATCAGTTACACACAATAATCTCTTTCCTTTGACCCGATCGGCATTTGAGTCGAGTGCCTGTGAGCAGCCGCATCATTGCGAGTCGCTGCCGATACTGATAAACGTGCCTGTTCGCTACACCATGCGTGATACCTCTTCGGAGCGGAAACAAGATGCGTTCTCGAATTGAAGCTGTTGTTCCTGCCCGCCTTCCTGGGATTCCCGGCCCTGGCCTTGCCCAGACCGCTCGGCCCCGGCCGCCCAGGCCCCCGCCACCCAGGCCCAGATCGCCGCCCTCCAGCAGGCCGTCCAGAACGCCCAGTCCGCCGGCGACAACGCCTGGATGCTGGTCTCCGCCGCCCTGGTCCTGCTGATGACCGGCCCCGGCCTGGCGCTCTTCTACGGCGGCCTGGTCCGCAAGAAAAACATCCTCGGCACCATGATGCAGAGCTTCGCCATGATGGGCCTGGTCACCGTCCTCTGGGCCATCGTCGGCTACTCGCTGGCCTTCGGCCACGGCAACGCCTTCATCGGCGGCTTCGAGCACCTCTTCCTGCGCGGCGTCGGCCTCACGCCCAACACCGACTACGCCGCCACCATTCCCGAGCAGACCTTCATGGTCTACCAGCTCATGTTCGCCATCATCACCCCGGCGCTCATCACCGGCGCCTTTGCCGAGCGCATGAAGTTCAGCGCCATGGCGGTCTTTCTCTCGCTCTGGTCCCTGCTCGTCTACTGCCCCATGGCCCACATGGTCTGGGGCGTCGGCGGCCTGCTCAACGCCACCGGCCAGCCGCATTCCCAGCCTCGATTTCGCCGGCGGCACCGTCGTCCACATCACCAGCGGCGTCTCCGCGCTGGTCACCTGCATCTATCTCGGCAAGCGCATCGGCTATCCCCAAACCGCCATGCCGCCCCACTCCATGGTGCTCAGCTTCATCGGCGCCTGCCTGCTGTGGGTGGGCTGGTTCGGCTTCAACGCCGGCAGCGCCCTGGCCGCCAGCCCTCTGGCCACCAGCGCCTTCGTCAACACCCACTTCGCCGCCGCCGCCGCCGCCATCGGCTGGGCCATCGCCGAGTGGATTCACAACGGCAAGCCCACCGCCCTCGGCGCCATCTCCGGCGCGGTCGCCGGACTGGTCGCCATCACCCCGGCCTCCGGCTTCGTCCAGCCCTTTGCCGCGCTGCTCATCGGCCTCGTCGCCGGCATCTTCTGCTCCTTCATGGTCTTCGTGGTCAAGAGCCGCTTCGGCTACGACGACTCCCTCGACGCCTTTGGCGTGCACGGAGCCGGCGGAACCCTCGGCGCGCTGCTCACCGGCCTCTTCGCCACCAGCGCCATCAACGCCGCTCTTCGGCAAGGATGCCGCCGGCAACCCATCCCACCGGCGCCATCGACGGCCACTGGGGCCAGTTGCTCAACCAGTCTGCCGGCGTCGGCATTGCCTGGGGCATCTCCATCGTCGGCACGCTGGTCCTGCTCTTCGTCGTCGATAAGATCATCGGCCTGCGCGTCTCGCCCGAGCAGGAAGCCGCAGGCCTCGACCTCTCCCAGCACGGCGAGGAAGGCTACGACCTGAACTCCTGAGCCGGAGTGTTGTCCTGGATCAAGAACAGGCTTTCGCGCGTGGGCCACTGATCCCGAACCGTGCAACTGCCGCCCGCCTGTTACGCTGTCAAACGAGGCATTTGCGTATGCTCAAGATCGAAGCGATTCTCCAGCCCTCCAAGCTGGATGCAGTCAAGGATGCCCTGCTCGAAGCAGGCATTGAAGGCATGACCATTCTCGAAGCCCGCGGCCATGGCCGCCAGAAGGGCCACACCGAGTTCTATCGCGGCCGTGAATACACCGTCGACCTTCTGCCCAAGGTCAAAATCGAGCTGGTCGTCACCGACGACCTGAAGGAAAAGGCCATCGCAGGCCATCCTCGGCGCCGCCCGCACCGGCCGCATCGGCGACGGCAAAATCTTCGTCAGCCGCATCGACGAAGCCATCCGCATCCGCAACGACGAACGCGGCGAAACCGCCCTCTAAACAACGAGTCTTGGATGCCCCATCTGGGCGCCGAGGTACCCTCTGGGTCGGGGCACCGCATCTTTGTTTGTACAGCTAGAGTGGTACAGCACTATGTCTGCCTGAAACGTGTCCTTTAATAAATAATCAGGGGTATTTTGGAGTAAAAACGGGAATATTCAGTACCATTTTGATCGAAAAATGCCCCCCGGAAGCACGTATTATGCATTGAACGCCTGATTGACTCAGAGCCCAATTTGCGGGAATAGGGTTGACTTAACTCCGCAGCAGATTCTCAACCGCCGCAATCAGCCCAGGAATATCGGAGGGATTCGCTTCAGCCGCAGGCGGCCATCCCAACCCAATCAGCGTTTCGCTGGTAATCGGCCCAATCGAAACCGCCGGAACCCCCGCAAACGGCCATTCAACTCCCAGCCAGCCGCGCCGCCTCGGCCAGATGCGTCACGCTGGACGAACTGGTGAACGTAACCGCATCGATTCCTTCTCGCAACCGCCTCGCGCAGCAGCTCCGGCGCAGCTCTCCGGCAGAACATTCCGGTAAGCGTCGACCACATCGACCGCATCCCCAGCCTCCCGCAGCGCATCGGGAATCACATCCCGCGCCACCTCAGCCCGCGCCAGCAGAATTCTCATTCCCATGGTCTGAAGCTGCATCCCTTCCAGAGCCCCGCCACCAGACTCTCCGCCACGTAGCTTCCGGCACAAACGCAACGTGCAATCCAGCCTTCCGCGCCGCCGCCGCCGTCGCCTCGCCCACCACGGCCACCTTCAGCCGCGCAGCCGCATCCAGCGCAATCCCAAGCTCCGCAGCCCGCTCATCAACCGCTCGCACCGCATTGGCGCTGGTCAAAATCAGCCAATCGTAGCTATCGATCTGCCGCAGCGCCGCATCCAGCGGCATCAAAACTCGCCGGAGGCCGAATCTCCAGCACCGGAACCTCAACCGGCTCCGCGCCCAGCGCCCGCAACCCTTCGCTCAGCTTCCCGCCTGGTGCAGCGCGCGCGTCACCAGCACCCGCCGCCCGCGCAGCGCCAGCGAATTCACCGCGAACCCTCGTCCGCACTGCAGCCGCAAGCAACGGCCCCGCACCTGCTTCCATCAGCTTCTCAGCCGCCAGCCGTCCCAGAGCCACCGGCTCCGATTCGCTCCGCGGCGCATACGATGATAGATACGCACAGCTGTCCCGTCTTCGGATCAGCAACCACGGCAAAAATCTCGTCCCAGGATTCTCCTTCGCCAGACTCGTTCAAGCGACTCGGCCGGCAATGAATCCCGATCGGCACCTGGCATCCGCCGCCCAGCGCCGCCAGCGCCGCCCGTTCCGCAGTCACCGCAAACCGCGTCTCCGCATCGTCAAGAAACGCAACCGCCGTCGATCGTCGCCCCATCGTCCTTGCGCGTCTCAATCCCCAGCGCCCCCTGCCCCGCAGCCGGACAAAAATCCTTCGGCTCCAGCCGCTCCCGCACCCACTCGGTCTTGTCCAGCCGCTCCAGCCCCGCCGCCGCCAGCAGAATCGCATCCACCTGTCCCTCGGCCAGCTTGCGCAGCCGCGTATCCACATTCCCGCGAAACTCCACCGCCTCAATATCCGGCCTCAGCGCCATCAACTGCGCCCGCCGCCGCTGGCTGCTGGTGCCCACGCGCGCGCCCTGCGGCAGCGCCGCCAGACTCGCATACTTCACTGACACAAATGCATCGCGCGGATCCACGCGCTTGCGGCGTAGCCGCCAGCGCAAACGGCTCGGGCAACTCCGTCGGCAAATCCTTCAGCGAATGCACCGCCAGGTCCACGCGCCCCTCCGCCAGCGCCTCTTCAATCTCCTTGGTGAACATTCCCTTCGACCCAACCTGGGCAAAGGTCACCTCCTGCAACCGGTCCCCGGTGGTCTTGATGATCTCGATCTCGACCTCGTGCCCCTGCCCGCGCAGCAACCCGGCAATATGGTTGGCCTGCCAAAGAGCAAGTTGCGATCCGCGGCTCCCAATGCGCAGCTTCATCGGCGGCTCTCCACGCTGGTTTCGCTCACGTCCGCGCTCTCTCAGCTTTGCTCTGCATTCTCAGTCGAATGCTCGTCGCAGCGGCAGCCGCATCCTGCTCGCAGCCTCCAGGTCAACTCCGAGCCGAAACCTGCCACGCCTCGCACAACGCATCCATCCGCGCCGAATCATTCTCCCGCGCCGCCTGCTTCAGCGCCTGCATCGGCGGATGCAGAAACTTGTTCACCAGCCCCCGCGTCAGCGCCTCCACCGCCGCCAATCTGCTCCGCGCTCAGCGCGCCCAGCCGCGCCTGGATGCGCCTGATCTCCGCCTGCCGAATCTCCTCCGCCTGCCGTTGCAGCGCCACAATCGCCGGCGCCGCATTCACCGTCCGCTGCCGCTCGTGGAACCGCTCCACCTCGCCCGCAATCAGCGTCTCCGCATCCGACGGCCACGCGGCTGCGCTCGGCCATGTGCGCCGCGGCCACCTGCTGCAAGTCGTCAATGTCGTAAACAAAAATCCCTTCCAGCTTGCTCATCGCCGGGTCCACGTCGCGCGGCACCGCAATATCGATAAAGAACATCGGCCGGTTGCGCCGCCGATGCATGAAACGCCTGCCCATGCTCGCGCCGGAAAATCGGATGCGGCGCGCCCGTCGAGCTGATCACGATATCCGCCTCGCTGGCCGCCTCATAAAGCTGCTCAAACGGAATCACGCGCCCGTGCAAACTCCTCCGCCATCAGCCGCGCCCGCTCCTGCGTCCGGTTGCTCACCAGAATCGCCCCGGCTCCCTGCTGCACCAGGTGCCGCGCCGCCAGCTCGCTCATCTTGCCCGCGCCCACCAGGAAAACCGTCCGCCCTTCGCAGCGATCCGAAAATCTTCCGCGCCATCTCCACGGCCACCGAAGCAATCGAAACCGAATTCGACCCGATCTCCGTCTCCGACCGCACCTTCTTTGCCGCGGCAAAGGCGCTCTGCAGCAGATGCTCCAGTTGCCCGGCCACTGTCCCCGCAGCCCGCGCCACGGCGAATGCTTCCTTCACCTGGCCCAGAATCTGCGGCTCGCCCACCACCATCGAGTCCAGGCTGGCGGCCACGCGGAACAGATGCCGCACCGCATCCCGGTCCTCTCTGCTCATAGATGTGCGGCGCCAGCAGCGCCGGGTCCAGCCCGAAGTGCCCATGCAGAAATCCCGCCAGGTCCGTGTCCGGCCCCTCCACCGCCGCCAGCAGCTCCACGCGGTTGCAGGTGGAGACGATCATGCACTCCATCACGCCCGGCATCGCAGCCAGCGCCCGCGTCGTCTCCGGCAGCTCCTCGCGGCCGATGGCGATCCGCTCGCGCAGCTCGATGGGCGCGGTCCTGTGATTCACGCCGATCAAGACCAGCGTTTAGCCATGCGTCATGGGGCACCGAACCTGTGCACGTGGCTGAACAGATTGGCCGCCCAAACCACCACCATCACCACAAACACAGCTCCAGAAAGATATGCCGCCTTGCGCCCGCGCAGCCCCGCCGTCCGCCGCACCAGCAGCAGCAGCACATAGATCACCCAGCTCACAAAGGCCGCAATGATCTTGGGATCGAGAAAATACGCCGCGCCCAGGATCGTCTCCTGCACCAGCACCGCGCCGATCACCAGTCCCACCGTCATGCACGGAAAGCCGAACTCCAGCATCGCCTCAGCACATCCGCTCCAGCGTATCCAGAGGCGGCAGCCAATCCAGCGGCGCCCACCAGGAGTCCTGCGCCGGCCTTGGGCTTGCTCTTGATCCGCCGCTCCTGCACCAGGTAAAGCATGGAAGCCAGCAAGCTGAAGCCCAGCGCCACATAAGCCAGCAGCAGCGCCGCAATGTGCGCAATCAGCCAGCTCACCCGCACGCCCTGGGAGGGGAACATATAGCGGTCCGGCCCCAGCGAAGGCACAAAGACCAGAAAGAAAGTCGCCGGCAAGGCAAACAAACCAAGCGAGATAGCGTCGTAGAGCCACCACACCAGGAAGAACAGTCCCGCCACCGCCAGCCCCAGCAGCGACTGCACCTCCCGCACCCCCACCGGCATCCAGCTGATGCGCCTGCACCAGCATCTCCACCACCGAAACAAAATGGAAAAAAAGCGCCATTCCGCCCAGGTGGACGCACCACCGGCGCCACCGTTCCACTCCGTAAAGCACGGCCGGGAAAACAGCTACACTCGCCGCCGCATAAAGAACAGCCGCAACTCTGAGCCAGAGGAGATACATTTCGATTTTCACCTTAAGGCGTAACTACTCAGTATACTGTGACGCAAATCACTCACGGCATAATCTTTCGGACTACAGCGAACGCACAATTCGGATTCTTATAAAGACTACTAACGTATTGATTCCACGTTCATAATTGAACTTAATTTACGATTCATCTTCTATCTTATGAAACCATGCCCAGTGGGTTACATCTCTAGCCTAGAGCCCCGGCGAGGGTTCGTAAGATCCGGCGTGGAAGTCTCACCGGTAACCAAACTATGAGGTGACCCACATGAGATCTGACCGACCCAAGATTGTTTTACGATCTGACCGCCCATTAATCGTTGCCGTCCTGCTTCTGGCAACAGGATTAGGTTTGGTCTTTGAATATGGCACGGGGACAGCGGGCTTCGATGCCGCTTACCCGGTTGCGCGAGCGTCCCTGCAATTTTCAATCGCAACTTACGGACTGGCCGCCATCGGCGGGCTCGCACTGACGGCGATGGGACTGCTATCGCTGATTTTGTCGTTAATCTACGCGATCATCGGACAAATTCAACTGATCGGCCCGTCTGAAAGATTGGTCGAGCGGGAAAAAGAATGGGTGCCCAAGGCCTGATTCCGTAACCGCGCCATCCCGCTTTGAACGTAGAGCCGGTTTGCGTCAGTGAGACTCCAAGCTAGACGTGTGGTGTAACGCCGATGGCCGGTGGATCAATCACGATGCTGTTGCAGTCTCCAGCAGGTCTCCCAGAGGCGTTAAGCTGGAAAGCAGCGTGATTCGTGACCAGCTCCAAACCGGCGCCCCGATTGCATCTCCTTTGGACGAGAGCCCATCGGTCGATCTGAATCCTCCCCCGTTGGAGAAAAGTGCAGCCGAGCTCACGCCCTTTATGCGCCAGTGGACAGCGGCCAAGCGCGAAAACCCCGATGCCCTGCTCTTCTTCCGCATGGGCGACTTTTACGAGCTCTTCTACGATGATGCCGTCACCGTCAGCCGCGAGTTGCAGTTGACCCTGACGGCACGCGACCGTGAGCGCTCGCAGCCCATGTGCGGCGTCCCCTATCACGCCGTCGAAGCCTACCTCACGCGCCTGCTGCGCAAAGGCTACCGCATCGCCATCTGCGACCAGATGGAGGACCCCAAGCTCACCAAAAAGATCGTCCGACGCGAGGTCACTCGCGTTCTCACCCCAGGCACCGCCCTCGACTCCGCCCTCGGCCAGGAGCAGAATAACTTTCTCGCCGCGCTCTACGAGACCGGCCCGGCAAAAGAACCCGTCTGCGCCATTGCCCTGCTCGACGTTTCCACCGGCGAATTTCGCACCGCCGAGTTTCGCGGCCTGTCCGCCCGCCAGCAGGCCGTCGATGAACTCGTCAAAGCCGGCCCCAGCGAAGTTCTGCTCCCTTCAAGCGCCGAACTGCCCGCGCAACTCGAGCGCATTCCCGCCCGCACCCGCGTTGAAGACTGGGTCTGGACCCGCGATTTCGCCGTTCCCCTGGTCGAGCGTCAGCTTAACGTTCGCACCCTCGAAGGCTTCGGTCTCGACCGGCATCCTGCCGCCGCCATCGCAGCCGGCGCCGTCCTCCACTACGTCCGCACCACGCAGAAGATCGATGCCCAGCACATCGACAGCCTCAAATTTCAGGAGCACTCCACCGCCCTCGAGCTCGACCAGGTCACCGTCCGCAATCTCGAACTGATCGAGCCGCTGTTTCTGGGTCAGGACGATCGCGCCACGCTCTTCCACACCCTCGACGCCTGCCAAACCCCCATGGGCAAGCGCCTCCTGCGCTCCATCATCCTCCGACCGCTCTTCGATGCCGAGGCCCTCGAAGCTCGCTACGAAGCCGTAGCCGAAGCTCTCGCCAACCTGGTCAAGCGCGAAGAGATTCGCCGCGCCTTCTCGGGCATTCTCGATCTGGAGCGACTCCTCGCCCGCCTATCGCTCGATTCCGCCGGCCCTCGCGATGTCCGCGCCCTCGCCGCCAGCCTCTCCAGGCTACCGGGATTGAAAACCGCGCTTGCCGCAATGCAGGCTCAGCTCTGGCGCGCGCTAGCCAATCGCCTAGATACGTTAGAAGCAACCACCGCGCGCATTGAAACGACCTTGATCTCCGAGCCGCCACTCACGCTCGTCGACGGCGGCGCGATTGCCGCTGGCATAGACGCCGAACTCGACGAATTGCGCGCCATCTCCACCACCGGCCGTCAGGCAATTGCCGCCATCGAAGAACGCGAGCGGCAGCGCACCGGCATAGGCTCGCTCAAAGTCCGTTATAACTCCGTCTTCGGCTATTACATTGAGATCACCAAGGCCAACCTGGCCAACGCGCCCGCCGATTACGAGCGCAAGCAAACGCTGGTCAACGCTGAACGCTTCACCACTCCCGAGCTCAAGGAGTACGAGCGCAAGATTCTCACCGCGCATGACCGCTCCATCGAGATCGAAAAACGCATCTTTATCAATTTGCGCAAGACCGTTCTCGAATCCGCCGGCCAAATCCGCCGCAGCTCAGCCGCCGTCGCGGAAGCTGATCTGCTGGCCGGCTTCGCGCACCTCGCCGCTCTGCGCCGCTACGTCCGCCCCGTCATCGTCAATGAGCCGGTAATCGAAGCCGCAGCCGCGCGCCATCCGGTCATCGAGCAGTGGATGGAGGAGACCCGCGAGGGCCGCTTCATTCCCAACGACCTCTATCTCAACGCCGCCGGCGAGAATGGAAATGATGGTGGTCCAAGTTTGCTTCTCATCACCGGCCCCAACATGGGCGGCAAAAGCACCTATCTCCGCCAGGCGGCAATGCTCATTCTGCTTGCTCAGATGGGCAGCTTCGTCCCTGCCGACAGTTTGCGTTACGGCCTCGTCGACCGCATCTATACCCGCATCGGCGCCAGCGATAATGTGGCCCGCGGCCGCTCCACTTTCATGGTGGAGATGACGGAGACGGCGACGATTCTAAATACCGCCACCAATCAATCGCTGATCCTGCTCGACGAAATGGGCCGCGGCACCGCAACCTTCGACGGCCTCTCGCTGGCCTGGGCAACAGTTGAATATCTCCACGCAGAAACCGGCGCACGCACGCTCTTCGCCACGCATTATCATGAACTGACCATGCTCGCAGAAAAGCTCAAGCGCGTGCGCAATCTCCGCGTGGGAGTAAAAGAAGCAGCGAATGGAATTGTGTTTCTGCATAACATTGAGCCCGGTGCGGCCAGCAAGAGTTACGGCATCGAAGTAGCGCGCCTTGCCGGACTGCCCGCCGCGGTCATCGAGCGCGCCCGTCACGTCCTCCGCCAGCATGAAAAGCAGGAACGGCAAAACGTACAAGCCGAATCGGTGGCCGATCCGATGCAGTTGACCATCTTCACTCCGCTCTCGCAGCGCATTGTGGACCGCATTGAAGCTACCGACGTAAACGCGCTTACGCCATTGCAAGCCCTGAATCTGCTGGAAGAGCTGCAGCATGAATTAAAGGAGAAAGGATGACGACGAATTTGCGCCAGGCCGCGGGAAGCCTGCTGGTGGTGGGTCTCGAAGGCACGGAGCTGACCAATCTGGAACGCGCGTGGCTCAAGCTGGTGCGCCCGGCGGGCATCATTCTCTTCCGTCGCAATATTGAGAACGCCAAACAAACGCGATTCCTGCTCGACGATGCGACACGCCTGTGCGCGTCGCGCAGTATTCGCTGCGCGGACGTAGAAGGCGGCACAGTAAACCGTCTGCGCGACTCATTGGCGCCCATGCCCTCAGCGCAAGCCGTGATGCTGGCGGCCGCGAGCACTGGCAAGACCATGCTGATTCGCCAGCAAGGAGAGCTAATCGCGCAAAGCGTAAAAGCCTTCGGCTTCAATACGACACTTGCGCCGGTGCTTGACCTCGCTCTGCCGGCCTCGGACAAAGTAATGGGCACCCGCGCCGCCGCATCAACAGCGGAAGGAGTAACGGAATATGCGCGCAACTTTCTCGCCGGTCTTGCAAAGCACGGAGTAGCAGGCTGCGGCAAGCATTTCCCCGGCCTCGGCGGCGGCGCGCTCGACTCGCATCTTGAAACTCCGTCGATCCATCGCACCCTGCGCCAACTCTTGCAGGAGGACCTGGTTCCCTATCGCGAATTGAGCCGTAAGCTTCCCATGATCATGGTCAATCACGCAGCCTATCCTGAAACACCAGGCGGAAATCGCCCCGCTAGCACATCGCCTTACTGGATCACGACTGTGCTGCGTAAAAAGATCGGCTACCGCGGCCTCATCTTCTCCGACGATCTGGAGATGGGCGGTATTTTAAAATTCATGCCCATCGAAGAAGCAGCCGTCGCTGCGATCCGCGCGGGAATGAATCTCCTGGAAATCTGCCACAGCCCCGATCTGATTCTGAGAGCATACGAAGCGTTACTTGCCCAAACAGAACGCTCAGCCGTATTCCGCAGGCTACTTCTCACGCGTGCGGCGCAGACTGCAAAACAGCGCGCAAGCCTCTTCGCCGTTGGAGTTTCCCGATCGCTTTCCGCCCCGCAATTCGATGCTCTCCGAATTAAGATCCAGCGCTTCACCCAAACCATCAGCAACGCTCAACCCCATCCCCAGGAGGCCTATCCAGCATGAGCGCAAAGGCGATGACCGTAGCTGGCATCATGAGCGGCACCTCAGCCGATGGAATCGATGTGGCTGTGGTGAAGATCGCTCCCGGCAGAACGCATCCCAACCTCAAGCTCCTTGCGCATGAGAACTTCAAATTTCCCGCTGAACTACGCCAAACCATTCATGCCGCCATGAATGCCTCCTCCACTTCAACCGCGGAACTGACCCGTCTCAGCTGGCGCCTCGGGCTGGCCTATGCCGAAGCCGTCCAGGCCACGCTCAAGCTGCACCCGGTAAAGCTGGACCTGATCGGCTGCCACGGCCAGACGCTCTTTCATCAGCCCCGCGAAGTTATGTATTTGGGCCGCAAATTTGCATGCACCTGGCAGGCCGGCGAAGCCCAGGTGATCGCCGCCATGCTCGGCATCCCCGTGGTCTCCAACTTTCGTCCCTCCGATATGCTGGCCGGCGGCCAGGGAGCGCCGCTGGTCCCTCTGCTCGATTACGTGCTCTTTGCCGACTCAAAACGCGGCCGCGTGCTGCAGAATATCGGAGGCATCGCCAACCTGACCGCGATTCCCGCCGCCGCCGCGCCCGGCGATGTGATCGCCTTCGATACCGGCCCCGGCAATATGGTCATCGACGCGCTGGCCCACCAACTCTTCGGCAAGCCCTTCGACCGCAACGGAGCCTTTGCCGCGCAAGGTAAAGTGATTGCCCAGGTGCTTGTCTCAGCGTTGCGCAATCCCTATTTCCAGCTCAAACCTCCGCGCACTGCCGGGCGCGAGCAGTTCGGCCGCGAGTATGCCGCAAAGTTTCTTATTTCCTGTAAGCGCCACAGCAACAATGCGGAGGACGCACTGGCCACGGCCACTGCTCTCACCGCCGAATCGATCGCGCAGAGCTACAAAAAATTCGTACTGCCTAAAATGAAAAGCGCCGGCAAAGAAAACAGCAGCGTGGACTACATCGTCTCCGGCGGCGGAGCGCGCAACCGTACCTTGATGGCCATGCTAGCCGAGCGGCTGGAGCCGAGCGGCTGCCAACTATCCACCAGTGGCAAGTTCGGCCTTCCCATTGAAGCCAAAGAAGCCGCTGCCTTCGCTCTGCTGGCCTGGCATACCTGGCATCATCTGCCCGGAAATCTGCCTGCTGCCACTGGCGCAACGCGGACCGCAATCCTGGGCCAGGTAACCTATGCGTAAGCTCCTCGTCCTCGCCGCACGGTTCGCTATAGCGGGATGCCGATCGGCCCCGCGCGACCTAATCTGCAAGTGGAGGACACAAGCGGAACGCAGATTCAGTACCTGGCCTTCAATCTTCGCGACCCGTTGCTGAAAGACGTGCGCGTGCGCCAGGCCATTGCCTGCTCCATTGACCGCATCCTGCTCATTCAGACCTTGCTGCGCGGTCATGCACAGCCAGCCGTGAGCCTTTTGCCCGCCAGTCACTGGGCCTTCACCGCCGATGTGCCGCGCTACAATTACGATCCCGCACGCGCCGCGCAACTGCTCGACGAATCCGGCCATCCTCCCGGCAAGGACGGAATCCGTCTCCATCTCACCATGAAGACCAGTACGGATGGTGATACCCGCCTGCTAGCCGCGGTTCTTCAGCAGCAACTAGCCAAAGTCGGTATAGCGCTCGACCTGCGCAGCTACGAGTTTGCTTCGTTTTACTCCGACGTAACTCGCGTGGCCTTTCAGATTTATTCCTTACGCTGGATCGGCGGCAGTGAGCAGCCGGATATCTTCAACGCCGTTTTCTCTACCGCGAACTTTTCGCCCCAAGGCTATAATCGCTCCCACTACTCAAATGCGCGCCTCGATACCCTGCTCAATGACGCCGCCCAAATCACTGACCAGACCCGCCGCCGCGCGGACTACGTCGAAGCCCAGCAGATTCTCGCCCGCGACCTTCCCGCCATCAATCTCTGGTACCGGGATACGATCATCGTGCATAACCGCCGCCTGACCCACGTTGTTCCTACCCCGTCGGGCAGTTATACCTTTCTGGAGACGGCCGAACTGGAGAAATGAGCCCTCTCGCATGAGCCTTTTCCTGTTTCGAATGCCCATAGCATTTCAGCATGGGCAACCATCTGAAATGCACAACGCCATGAATGAACTGGCCTCTTAAATACCATATAATCAACATATTACATTCACTCCAAGAGCTATAATGCACATTCCGGTACATCATGGGACGCCCCTTGAACCTTTTGGCCCATTGGTCCGTCTACCAAAATGGAAATCACACCGTTACCCGGCCAACTGGAACGACACTGCCCGTGGAGAAAAGGCTTATGTTCAGCAACTTGAAGATGCGAGTCCCAGTCACGATCGCGCGCGAGTCGCTATCGATCGCCTCGACAGCTCTTACCGGTTTAACCGCAATGACCGCTTTGATCGTTTTGGTCGCCCTGGCCGCTTGCCTGCATGGAGCGCCTCTGCTGCGCGCACAGGCGCCTCCTTCCCGCTTTCTAGGCACCATCACCGCCATAAGCGGCAACACTCTCACAGTGAAGACCGATGCCGATGGCGAACGGCAGGTAGCCGTTCCTTCCACCGCGGCCATCAAGCGCATCTCCCCAGGGCAAAAGGATCTGAGCAATGCCGATACGCTTCAGTTCAGCGATCTGGGTACCGGCGACCGCGTACTGGTTAAACTCGATCCGGCCTCACCCGGCCCTCCTGCGCAGGCTTTGCAAATCGTCGCCGTCAAGCTGGCGGACCTTGTGAAGAAGCAGCAACAGGAGCGCGAAGACTGGCGAAATCGCGGCGTCGGAGGGCTGGTGAAGAGCGTTGATCCCTCAGCCGGCGTCATTGTTTTGTTCAGAGGAACAGGGGCCAGCGCCAGAACCATCACCGTTCGCACTACCAATGCAACCATCCTCAAGCGCTACGCTCCCAATTCGGTGCGCTTCGATGAGGCAAAACCGGCGCCCATCGATGCCATTCGTCCCGGCGATCAACTGCGCGCGCGAGGAACAAAAAATGACGCCGGAACCGAAATCACCGCTGAAGAGGTGGTCTCGGGCACCTTCCGCAATATCTCCGGAACCATCCAGTCGCTGGATATGTCTGCTCAAACGCTGCAGGTGAAGGATCTGGCTACCAAAAAGCTGGTGACCATCCACATCACCGCGGACGCGCAGATGCGAAAAATTCCGGAACGCGTAGCGCAGATCCTGGCTGCACGGCTTGAAGAAGCCGAGAACAGATCAGGCAGGAAAGGTGGAAAGGGTTCTTTGCAAAATTCGGAGTCATTAACTTCAACCCACGGTGGCGCAGGCCCTCCGGGTGGAGGAGACACGCAGCAGATTCTCAACCGCGCGCAGGTGATTCAATTATCCGATCTGAAGAAAGGCAATGCAGTCATGGTGGTTTCAACCGACGGCACATCTGAAGTCACAGCCGTCACGTTGCTGGCGGGCGTTGAGCCGCTGCTTGAGTCTCCCGCGGCCACCCAAACTCTGCTCAACAACTGGAGCATGGGCTCCGGCGCACCGGATGTAGCGCCCGAGTAAACGCAATCTTCCATTCATCTAAAACAAGCGAGGAACTGGTGCATTCAAAGTTGCGGGTCTTCATTCGTTTTTTCATTGCTTTGGCGCTAGGTTGCGCTGTTGGATTGTCGGCAGATGCCCAAACAACTGCCGCACATGCGATAATCCCGTCGCCCACACCGACGGCCACAACTGCCACCCTGCGCGGTCACATCGTCGACCCCACAGGAGCTCTGATTCCCGGCGCAGAGGTTACCATCTCCACTCCGGCGGGAATCGCCTTGAATACAGTCACGTCTGACTCCACCGGCGTTTATGTGGTCTACGGCCTCAAGCCCGGCAGATATATCGTTCAGGCAACTTTCACCGGCTTCGCGCCATTTTCTTCGCCCCCCATTCAGCTCTCCGCCGGCCAGATAAAGCGCGCGGATATTTCCATGGCCTTGCAAGTGGCGCAGCAAAGCGTGACCGTCACCGAAGAATCCCCCACTGTAAGCGTAGAGGCAGGCGCCAACGCCAGCTCCATCGTCATCAAGGGCAAGGATCTTGAAGCTCTATCAGACGATCCGGACGAGCTCTCCAACGAGCTGGAAGCTCTTGCCGGACCCTCTGCGGGACCGGAAGGCGGCCAGATTTACATTGACGGCTTCACCGGCGGGCAGCTTCCGCCCAAGTCTGCCATCCGCGAAATTCGCATCAATCAGAATCCCTTCTCCTCTGAATTCGACAGGCTGGGCTACGGGCGCATCGAAATTCTCACCAAGCCCGGCACCGACAAACTGCACGGCCAGTTTTTTGGGCAAGGCAACGACAATCTCTTCAACACCGGCAATCCGTTTGCAACTTCCATCCCCCCCTATCACAGCATCCAGTTCAACGGAACCCTGAGCGGGCCGCTTTCCAAGTGGGCATCATTCTTCATCAGCGCCCAGCAGCGCAACAACCAGAACGACAGCATCTACTATCTGGCGAGTGCTCCGGTTCTGGCGTCGACCCCCAACCTGCCTTGCGAATCCCCAATGACAAGTCCTTGCGAGGTTGGTTCCCTTTCAGGCGGACTCTTTGCCCCGCAGACGCGCACCAATATCGCCCCGCGCGTCGATCTGCAATTGGGACAAAAGAACACGCTAACGGCGCGCTACCAGTTCTACCGCAACAATCAGAGTGGGAGCATCGGCTCCACTTCCTTGCCATCCCAATCTTCCGATTCAATGGAAACCGAAAACACTGTCCAGGCGAGCGATTCGTGGGTCGTCAGCGAGAACGTCGTCAATGAGACCCGCTTCCAGTTACTGCGCGACTACGAATCCACTACGCCGGCAAGCCCGAATATTCCGCTGGTCTCAGTGCCGGGAACCTTTACGGGCGGCGGCTCGGGCGGCCAGACGTCGACCGATCACACCGTTCACTATGAGTTGCAGAACATCACCACCATGACCGCGGGCACGCAGGCCATCAAATTCGGTACCCGCCTGCGCGACAATCGCGAAGCAAACTCCACCGACGCAAACTTCAACGGCAGCTACCAATTCGCATCCATAACCGACCTCGTAAACGCATTCAATGGCGTTGCCGGCGCCATTCCCACCAAGTTGACCTACACCACGGGCCCTGAAGGCACTCTGGCCAACGTCTTTGACGCCGCGCTGTTCTTTCAGGACGATTGGAAAGTGAACAAAAACTTGACCCTCTCCGGCGGCATGCGCTGGGAATCGCAGAATCATATCGCCGATCACGACGACTGGGCTCCGCGCGTCGCCTTTGCCTATGCCCTCGACGGCCACAAGGATTCCAAACAGGCCAAGACCGTGCTGCGCGGCGGCTACGGCATCTTCTACGACCGCTTTGGAATAGGCAACATGCTGTCGGCCGAGCGCTTCAATGGCAGCGCGAATAGTCAGATGCAATCCACTTTTACGAATCCCACCTGCTTCGATCCCAATAGTCTGAGCGCCATCGTTGCCGACCCCTCTATCTGCGGTCCGGTCACTTCCAGCACCAGCACTGTCTACAATGTCGCGCCCGGTTACCACTCGCCTTATACCCAGCAGGGTGGAATCAGCCTGGAGCGCCAAGCAACCAAGGCAACCACGGTCACGCTCACTTACCTGCACTCCTTCGGTGTACATGAATATGTGGTGCGCGATGCGAATGCCTACCTGCCCGGCGACTACATCTTCACCGAACCAAACACACCGCCCACGATTCTCGCGCCCCGGCCGCTAACCACGGTCACAAACAACCTGGGCATCATCAATCAGTTCTATCCCGAGGGCGTCTTCAAGCAGAATCAGATCATCGTCAATCTGAACGCGCATTTCACTCCCAACTTCAGTGTGATGGGGTTCTACAACTTCACCGTAGCCGATTCCGACGGGGGAAACGGATCAAGCCCATCCAACTCCTATAACCTGAGCCAGGACTACGGCCGCGCCGGCTGGGTTTCGAGAAACATGGTCTTTCTGATGGCCAATTACCAGGGACCATGGGGCCTTCGCTTCAATCCCTTCATCATCGCGCAGTCGGGCAAGCCCTTCAACATCACCACCACCAACGACCTGACCGGCGATAACTTCTTCAACGACCGCCCTACGTATGCAACAAACGCATCCAATCCAGATAATGTCGTCCAAACCAGCTTTGGAGCCTTCGATACCGTTCCTCAAGCCGGGGAAACGATCATCCCCGTCAATCTCGGCAACGGCCCGGCCGCTTTCGCAATGAACCTGCGCGTCAGCCGCTCCATCGGAATCGGCCCCAAGCTCGCGACGGGTGAAACCAGTGGACCCACTCCGCACGGCTCTGGCGGCAGATTTGGCGGTAACCCCTTTGGCAGCGGCGGAGGAGGACGTGGAATGTTCGGTCCCACCAATACGGGACGCAAATACGCGCTCACCTTCAATGCGCAGGCATTGAACCTCTTCAACGACATTGACAGAGGTCAGCCGGTGGGAAGCCTGATCCCCACGCTGAATACCACCACGGGACTCTACGGCCCGGGCAGCCAGTTCGACAGATCCACCAGCTTGGCGGGCGGAATCTTCTCCTCCGGCTCGGCGGCGCGCCGCATCTTCTTCCAGACCACGTTCTCGTTCTGATGCAATGAATGCAGGAGGCTTCAACAGGCCGGGGCGCAACGCACCGGACCTTGTTGCATCTACGGCAAGGCCATTATAGTGGCAGGCTGTTGGTTGCTTTTGAAGGCATCGGTCAGCGAGACCACCTTCAACTGTGCCTTCAGGGCGTCCAGCGTTGCCCGGCTCGTGGCCGCGATCTCTACCGTCTCTCCCGGCAGCAGGTCAAAGTAATTGTCTGAGACCGTTACGTCCAGATTGCCGAAGTCGAGATAAACGCTGCGCGCCAGCACCGGCGAAGTGATGCGGACCTTGTAGCTTCCATTTCCGCCCGTGGTTTCCACCTTGAGCGCGGCCGGCTTCAGGTGAATCTCCTTTGTAGGCGCCAGGTAGATCAAATTGCGCGAGATCTCCACTCCGTCCGCGGAGAGATCGGCAACGATAAACACGCGCGAGGTATCCGCCGCGCCCGCTGCGGCAAGATTCTTCAGCGGCCAGTCAAGATAAACCTTGCTCGCGAGCGGGGTCACATCAACAGTCTTCGAATCCTCCAGCAACACCTTGCCGTCGAAATTCATCAGGCGCGCATGCAGCGTGGCCGACCGCGCCTCGGTCTTGTCGGAAACGATATAAACCTTCACCGAGCCGTCCTCAACGTGCGGCGAAACCAGGATGGGCGCATAGAAGCGCCGCGCATAGTATTGCAGCGCCTTCCAGCGTCCGTAGTAGTCGATCGACGACCACGAAGCCACCGGCCAACAGTCGTTCAACTGCCAGAAGATGGAGCCCATGGTCTCCGGACGGCTGCGGCGAAAATACTCCGCGCCGATCTTGATCCCTTCCGCCTGCAGCACCTGGCTCACGTAAAGAAAGCTGGCAAAATCCTTCGGCTCCGGATAATCCCTAAGCAGATACTCGTGGATCAGCTCATTGCCTTCCGTGTTTTTCTGGTGAGCCAGCATTACCGGCGTAAAAATGCTGGTGCGATCCTCAGGCTGCGTAAAGGCTTCAATCGTTCTCATCTCAGGAAACGATTGAAATCCAAACTCCGTCACAAAGCGCGCATGGTGAGTCTCGTAAGTCGAAAACGGCACGCGCCCGTGCCACACGTCCCAGATGTGCGCGTCCCCGCTCTGGTATTTGTCGGTCAACGGCTCATAATCGGCGCTCGGCGAACTGGGCCAGTAGGGCGTCTCCGCATCCAACCGGGCAACCACCCTGGGCAAAATACCGCTGAACTCGGTCAGGTAGTCCTGCCACATGTAATATCGAACGTCGGCCGGCAGCGAGGGGAGCGGAGGCCAATCCATCGCCTCCTCGGTCTCATTGTTGCCGCACCACAACACGATGCTGGGATGATTTCGCAACCGCCGCACCTGGTCCTCTGCCTCGGCTTCGATATTGAGCTTGAATGAATAAAGCCCCGGCTGCCAGTCGTTGCCAAACTGGAAGTCCTGCCAAACCATCAGCCCTAACTCATCGCAGATCTCGTAGAACTCATCCGTCTCGTAGTAGCCGCCGCCCCAGTGGCGGATCATATTCATATTGGCGTCGCGCGCCGACTCCAATATTCGTCGATAATCGGCCGTAGTCACGCGATTGGGAAAGCTGTCGAAGGGAATCACGTCCGCGCCCTTGGCAAAAATCGGAATGCCGTTCACCACAAACTCGAATGACCGGCCCCATTTATCCAGCACCCGGTGCAACTCCACGGAACGCAGCCCTGCTTTGGCCATGCGTTCGTCCATCACTGTGCCGCCCGTGCTCACCTGCGCGGTGAACGCATACAAAGGCTGATCGCCATAGCCGGCTGGATACCAGAGCCTGGGCTTAAGAATCTCCACGGGGAAATCGATTACGTTGCTGCCCGCATGAACGTTGACCGGCCTGCTCAGCGTAACCGGCTTGCCGTTATCGCTGTATTGCACGTTCACCTTGACCGAGCCTGCGCTCGCGGCCTCCACTTCGACCTCCGCGTCCAGGTGAGCCACGTCCTTGCTCACATCGCGCTGGCGAATGGCAAAGTCCGCGATGCGCGCCTTATCCCACGCCTCCAGCCGCGCCGGACGCCAGATGCCGCTGGTTACAAACCGCGGCCCCCAGTCCCATCCATACTCATAAGCCGCCTTGCGAATATAGGTTTTGTCCGCGGTCTTCGACCGCAGCCGGAACGCATCGACGGACGCCGCCGCGGCAGCAGCTTTGATAGGCGACGGAAAGACCACCAGCAGCAGGTTCTTGCCCGCATGCAAATGGCCCTTCGCCGGCACGCGCCAAATGCGGAACATATTGTTCGCATCCAGAACCTCCACGCCGTTCAAATAAACCTGCGCCGCCGCATCCAGCCCGTCAAAGACCAGGTCCACATTGGAGCGTGCCAGCAACTCCGGCGTCACGTCAAAGTTCAGCCGATACTCCCAGCTTTCATTCTCGATCCATTGCAGCTTGGCTTCGTTGGCGCCGAAAAATGGGTCGGGAATTTTCTTGTTGGCCAGCAGGTCCAGGTGAACATCGCCGGGAACAGTGGCCGGCATCCAGCCGCTCTCGACATCCTGAGCGCCCGCCGTAACCTGACGGAACTGCCAGCCGTGATCCAGCGCCTGGACCGCATTTTGCGCGGGTTTGGCCTGCGCGCGCGCCATTCCATCCCCCATACCCATTGTCGCCGCTGCCATGATGCAGCACACAACTTCCCGTGCAATTGCATTTCGCATTGCATTTCCCCCCATGCACACTCTTGAAACGTGTTTGTGTTTTATCGAAATCCAGCTTTTTCAATCCGCCGTCAAGACTATCACGATGCGCTGGCTTAGCCGCAGCAGGCTGATCGGCTCCGAATAGGCCCATGAACAGGAAAGATGGCCCTGAACATCGCATCGTTCTCACTCCAATACCGCCCGGTAGAGCGCCTCCCACTCATCCGCCTTGGTATCCATATTGAAGTTCAGGCATATGCGCTGGCGCTCCATCATGCCTTGCGTGTGCCGGTCTTCCGGAGTTCTTTGCATCAGTTCCAGCATGGCCACGGCCAGCGCATCGGGAGCCTTGGACGGCACAACCGCTCCTGCGTCCCCTAGCAGTTCGCGCGTGCCGCCAACATCGGTGGCCACTACTGGCTTCTCCATGGCCATCGCCTCGCCCACGGCCAGCGGCATTCCCTCCCAGGCCGACGCCAGAACAAATCCATCGGCTGCATCCAGCAGCGCGGGCAGATCGCGGCGCAATCCCAGCCAGCGTACAGCGTCGCCCAATCCGCGAATGACCGACATGTTATGCACGCGCTCAGTTTCCACCGTAGTCGACGCTCCGGCAACCCACAGTTGTACATTGGGGTGAGCTGCCAGCACCCGCGCAAAGGCCCGTAGCAGATTCGGATAGTCCTTGGCCTCAACGACGCGACCGGCCGTCATCCAGATAAAACTGCCGTTCACGCCCATTTGCTCCCGGATGAGCGCGCGGCGCGCCTGGTCGGGGGCAAACTCTCTGGTTTCGATTCCATTTGCCATCACCATGCACTTGTCTTGCGGAACGGCCTTCAGGCGCACAAAGCGGCGTGCGACCGCCTGGCAAACAGTTGTAGTCCGGCGGCTCAGGCCGTCCGTCAGGCGGTAAGCCAGCATCCGCGGCCAGCCGCCTTCATACACGTTGTGCACTGTGCTGAGAACAACCGTCCCCGGAAACAGGACCTTGAGCAAGCGAGCTACGACGTTGGCATGAAAGCTGTGGCTGTGCAGCAGTTCCGGCTTGAACTCCCGCAGAAAGCGCCGCGCTTGCGCCAACCCCTTCAGCACACTGAAGGAAGTCTTGCGCATATTCAGATACAAAGCTTCCAGCTCGGTGGGCCACTCCTCGGCAAGACGAGACCGCAACACCAGGATAGCTACCGTGTGCCCGCGCTCTGCCATTCGCTCAGCCTGCGCCAGCGCCTGACGCTCCGCTCCGCCCATGCCCAGCGAAGTGAGCACGTAGACTATCCGCATCTGTATCCACGTCCTGTCGAAAATTGATTGCGAAACAATGGTAACCCATGAAGGCGCCTGCCCGTCCTGCTTCGCAGAGACAGAAATTCCTGAGATGAGTGCAGTTTCCCTTCTAGGAAAACTCCACCCGGCTGGCAGTCTGGACGGGAAACACAGATCAGTAAAGGCCTAAAGTTTGCAACTGCGTGTGAACAGATCCATCCGCCCGAGTAACCGGTCTACAGCATAGGTTCCCGGACCGAATACCAGAATCAACAGCGCCGCGAACCAGTAGGTATACGGAGTGGCTCCGTAGAAATCGCTCGGATTTGAAAGGATGTGCAAAAAATTAACCCGGTCATCGGGAACGCTCAGGTAAGCCATCGTCATGTTGAGAAACAGTACCAGCGAGACCAGCCGCGATGCAACGCCAAACGCGAACAAGGCGCCGCCGATCAGCTCGACCAATGCGACAAACAGTGCGGTCGCTCCGGGTGCGGGAAGGCTCAAGCTAGTGAAGAACTGGGTAACGCGCTCCTGGTGAGTAAGCTTGCCCCACCCGTCCTGCATAAACTGCCAGCCCCAGTAGAGCCGGATCAGCAGCAGCAGGGGGCTCTGCGCGCATACGGCCAGCGACTGAAAACGCCGGCAAGCATTCTTCCCCAGATCCACAATCTTCCCCATTCGCGCATTCCTCTCCTTAAAGAATCGAATCGAGATCGGGCGCGCAAATCCAGCCCAGTTCGGCCCAGTTGGCAAACCACTCTCGCACCAGCTGCGGACGGCGCGCTTCCTGAGTTTGCGATTCCTTGAATCCCGCATCCAGCGCTTCGGCCAGCGGCAATCCTCGCCGGATTGCCGCAAGCGTAAAAAACTCCTCCTGCCTGAGCCTGCGGAAATAGACCGTCAGGTCCATGCGATGGGCTGCAACCCAGGTTGGCTTTCGCCGCATTTTAGGCAATCTGGCAGGCGTCCCCGGTCCGCTGTCGCGTTCCAGGCCGGCCTCGCTGGTCTCGCGCTTCTGCCGGTCGTGCAGTTCCAGCACCAGTTCATCAGCCGCGTAATCCATCGCGACCAGTTGCATATGCGGCTGCAAAGCCAGTCTTGAGCTTCCGTCAAGAGTCGCAATCTGGTCCAGCGTAAGCGGCTCCCGCTCGACGCCGTCGAAGGCCTCGATAAAAGCCCACTCGATGCGCGCCACATCGATGGCCAGATGATGCCGCCGCCCTGCAAATTGAGGATTTACAATCAGCCACTCCACCAGCATCAATCCCAGGTTGCGCAGGGAGAACGACCGGCTGGGATGCGCCGTCAGGTAAGCGATCGATAAGGCTTCGAACGCACTGTCTCCCACCACGGCACGCAGTGCGGTAAAGTCCTCGGCCAGAGCGCCCAGCAAGCGAAACCAGTACTGGCGGTTATAAATTTCTAGCCGCTCGAAGGCGCTAAGCCGGCTGTTGGGCGCGATAAACGACTCGGCTACCGCGCTCATGCGGCGCCCGTCCGCCGCCACGGCGCGCATCCGTTTTTCCGGGGTCCCCAGCGACAGGTCTTCGTCGCTGGGGTGGTCATTCTCCGTCAGCGGCAGCATCACGGCAGCGGCCATTTCGCGCTGCAACTGCGCCAGACTCATAGCTTCGGTACTCATATCGCAGCCTCCGCCAAAGCCCCAGCCTGCGCCCGCAGATAGCGTTCCGCCTTCTTCGCCTCGGCATGGACCTCATCGAAGCTTGGAATATGATCGTCCCACTCCAGCAGCGTAGGCGTAGGCCCGCAGCGATCGATGGCCCGCGCATACAGCTCCCACACCGGATCGATCACCGGATGGTCGTGTGTATCCAGAATGTACTTCTCATACTTTGAGTGACCGGCAATATGAATCTGCGCCACCCGTTCCGCCGGCACTGCATTCACATAATCCATGGGTGCGAACTCGTGATTCATCGCCGAAACATAAATGTTGTTCACGTCCAGCAGAATCCCGCAGTCGGCCCGCTCCACCACCTCGGTCAGGAACTCCCACTCCGTCATCTCCGAGCCGGTAAAGGCTGCATAGCTGCTCACATTCTCCACCGCAACCGGAATCTCCAGAAAATTCTGCACCATGCGCACCCGCTCCGCCGTCCGCTGCACAGCTTCCCATGTATATGGCAGCGGCAGCAGGTCGTGGGTATAGGTTCCGTCCACACTGCCCCAGCAAAGGTGATCGGTGAGCCACGGAGTTCCCGTCCGCCGCACCAGTTGCTTCAGCCGCCGCAGGTGCTCCGGGTCGGGCGCCGTCACCGAGCCGAAGTACATTGAGACCCCGTGCTGCACCACGCGATATTGATCCAGGATTCGATCGAGATTCTCCAGCGGCCGCCCGCCGTCGATCATGAAGTTCTCTGAGATGATTTCGAACCAGTCCACGACCGGCTTGCGCCTGAAGATGTGGTCGTAGTGCGGAATGCGCAGTCCGATCCCTACGCCGTGATCCTGAAACGCATTGAAGCGATTGCCGGGCATAATCGTCCTTGCGGAACTACTATGAGATAAGTTCCTGAAAGAATGCATCGATGGCGCGGCAGGAGAAATTGCATAAACACCTCCCAACCGCGCCAGAGGATAAGCGTTAGACGGCCTTGGGCATCGGTGATCCATCCGTCGCGCAGCCGCCTTTGCCCTTGCAATTATTCTTGCCATTGCAGCCGTTGTCGCCGGACTTGCAACCGCCCTGGCCCTTGCAGTCGTTCTTGCCTTTACAGGAGTGCTTGGTGGCGTGCTCGGCGTGTAACGCTGGCCTGCCTTGACCGCCATTACCGACGGAACTTTCGCAGAGCCCGAGGTGGCCGCATGGGCCGTTACGGAGGTTCCGCCCACCAGGCCGGAGAGCGCCGCCGTCAAAAGCAGTGCATTGAGTTGGTTGATCATGATGCTTTGACCTCGTTTGGGGGGTTGGGGCGGAGGGGATCCGCCGGTTGAGCCACGCAGGATGGGCCGCTCTGGCCGATCCCGCACAGTGCTAGCACATAGGACTCTGGCCTGCTGGAAAGGATACAGAGAAATTGGCGCCCGCGGATATGAATTTCTGTCCAGCCGATCTGGCCGACCGGAACAGCCGGCGGCCCAGGCCTGAAGATTAGACCTGAAGATTTTGAACAGCGCCATGCAACCCCTCGTATGCATCGCTTTAAAGAGCTAGAGAGCGGCAATCCTCTACTTCCAGCCTGGATGTGGCGCCATATGTCTCATATCGGACACAAGTTTTTCAGTTTGAACAGAATACTTGTACACAAAAACGCATTTGGGGCTGTACAATCTCCGCAAGGAGACCCATGGCCGGAGATATTTCACTTACGTGCAGTGATTGCGGGCAGGATTTTGCCTTCACCTCTGCTGATCAGGCGTTCTTTCAGGAACGCGGTTACTCGACCCCGAAGCGTTGCAAGACTTGCCGTATGGCAAAGAAAAGCGATCAGGGGGGTTCCGGCTACCGTTCGGCTCCAGCACAGGGAACACCTGTGATTTGTTCGGGTTGCGGCCAGCCTACAACAGTGCCTTTTGAGCCGCGTGGCGATCGCCCGGTTTATTGCCGGGATTGCTATCAGGCCCGCAAAGGCAGCGGTGGCGGCGGTTCTCGCGGACGCGACCGTTAATAGTATTAAATTGCGGTCCGATGCCCGCTTCAAGCGTCGGACCTGCAGTTCCTCAGGCAAGCTCAAGCAAAGCTACCCCGCGGCGGCTGGATCGTCTGTATCCGCCCCCGGAGGTCTTCGCCTGCTGATCTCTTGCCTTTTCTCCCTCGCTACTACAATGAATCGACGGGAATCTTGTAGGATTTCCATTGGTGCAGCGGAAACTTGGGAAGCACAATGAAAACTCCAGGGTCGTTGCGCCAGAAACTGGGAAGAATTAGGGAAACGCCGCATGAAGGTTGAAATGGCCGCATGTCACGCTGAAGCGGACGTAGATAAAATTGTGCAGCAACGCTTTTTCCCCGGACAGAACTCAGGAATCTTTGTCGAGGTCGGCGCCGCCCGGCCGGATTATCTATCGAACAGCGCTATCTATCGCTCGCTGGGCTGGACCATCCTCGCCATCGAGCCCAACCCCGAATTCTGTGCTCTGCACCGGGAGCGCGGCTTTGAGGTTCTCGAATATGCCTGCGGAGATCATGACGAGGACGGGGTCGATTTCTCCGTCGTGAAAACCAACGGCGTCCAATATCAGGGCGGCGAGGTCTCCTACGAATCGCATTCCTCCCTTTCAGTCAAAGAATCCTACGCACGCCTGGAACTGAACCTGGATATTCGCAAGATCAAGGTGAATCTGCGGCGCCTGAATACGATTCTTGAAACCCATGCGCCTCAGGTGAAAGAGATCGATTTGCTCTCAGTGGATGTGGAAGGTTGGGAGCTGGAGGTTCTCGACGGCCTGGATTTCAGCAAGTACCGCCCCCGCGTCATGGTGATTGAAAACCTCTTCCGCAGCAGAAAATACAGGACTTATATGAGCGCCCGAGGATACAATCTATGGAGATGCGTCCGGCCCAATGATATCTACACCACTGATGCCGTCGGTTTCTGGGAGAGCTACGGATATTCCTTCAACCAATGGTTTTACCGGCGCTGGATTCGTTTGAAACGATTCGCATCGCGTCTTTTTTATCGTTAATTCCCCATGAATTGCAAGGATTGGATGGACTTTACACTCCTGGCCCGATAAACTTCCAGTCTTACAGCTTTCACTTTTTCTGACCCAGTGAGGATCCTCCTCGAAGTCATGGCCTCCCAATTGTCCTTCACTGGATTCGCGTGGAAGAATCTCTGGCGCCGCCGCCTCAGGACGCTGCTCACCCTCGGCGGCATCGGTATGGCCATTGGCGCATTCGTCGCCCTGGTCGGCTTCTCGCGCGCATTCGAGCATGAATGGCTGCGCATGTATGAGAGCGCCGGCACCGATATTGCCGTCGTGCAGAAAAGTTTCCTCAATACCTCGCTGGATGAGTCGCTCGGCGATAAGCTCCGTTCGCTCCCCGTCGTCGAACAGGCCCAGCCCATGATCTTCAACCTGATGGACCTCACGCCCGAGGTTAATGCACTGGTCTTTGGCTGGCAGGCCGACTCCTACGAGCTCGATGCGCTCACCTTCACCTCCGGCCGTCGCTTTCAGAACGGCAAGCCCGAAATCCTGATCGGCGATGTTTTAGCCGGAAACCTAAACAAGAAGGTCGGCGACACAATCGAGATTCAAGGCTCCCGGTTCACAGTAACCGGAATCTTTCATGGCGGCACGGCTCTTGAAGCAGGCGCGGTCATCATGCCCCTCGACGAGTTGCAGCAGCTCTCCAGCCTGCAAGGCAAAGTCGCGGCCTTTCATGTACGGCTGCGCCCTGCACCCTCCGGCGAATCTCAGGAGCACTACCTGAAGCGCGCCCAGGCGGAGATTGAAGAAGCTCTCCCCGGCCTGCACGCCGTTCCCGCGGCTGAGCGTGCGGCCAACAATCAGCTCGTAGGACTCGCGCATGCCGTCGCATGGGGCACGTCCTCCATCGCCCTGCTCATGGGTATTCTTGGCATCGCCAACACCATGGCCATGTCAGTCTTCGAGCGTACCCGCGAAATCGGCATCCTGCGCGCCCTGGGCTGGAAGCGCTGGCGCGTCGTGCTCCTCATACAGACTGAAGCCACCGTGCTTGGCTTTGCCGGAGGCCTGCTTGGCATTGGCTTCGGATGGGGCCTCCTGTGCCTGCTTTCTACCCTTCCGCAAACCGCCAGCATCGTCTCCGCGGCCGTTTCCCCCCTGCATCTGCTCGAAGCCCTGGGTATCGCCGTACTCTCTGGACTAGCCGCCGGAGCCATCCCTGCCTGGCACGGCGCGCATCTCTCGCCGGTGGAGGCGCTGCGCCATGACTAGCCCGCTGCTCGAAGCGCGCTCGCTGTGCAAGAGCTACGACGAAGGCCGCATTGAAGCCCTGCGTGGCGTCGATCTCTCCATCACAACCGGCGAGTACGTAGCCATCAGCGGCCCCAGCGGCAGCGGTAAATCCACCTTGCTGCATCTGCTGGGCGGACTCGATACTCCCACATCCGGCCAGGTCCTCTTTCAGAGCCAGCCGCTCGGCTCCGCCGCCGATCTCGACGACTACCGCGCTCACCAGGTGGGATTCATCTTCCAGGCCTTTTATCTGCTGCCCACGCTCAGCGCTATTGAAAACGTGCAGGCGCCCATGCTCGGCGTTAGCCGGAACTCGAACAACCGCGCCCAGCGTGCCGAAGCTCTATTGCTCGAGATGGGCCTTGCAGACCGCCTCCACCGGTATCCCAACGAGCTCTCCGCCGGAGAGCGCCAGCGAGTTGCCATTGCCCGTGCACTGGCCAACCAACCCTCCATCCTTCTGGCCGATGAACCCACCGGCAACCTGGACAGCGTAAACTCCGCCCGTATCATGGAGATGCTCATCGGCATTCAGAAAAAGCACGGTATGACGCTCATCGTGATCACCCACGAAAACGAAATCGCCGACTCCGCGCCCCGGCACATTCGCATGCGCGACGGTCTTCGCGTTGACAGCGACGAAAGCAGGCTCGAATCATGAGACGCTTCTTCTTCGTTGCACTGGCACTGGTGTTGCTCCTGGCCGTCCCCGCAAACGCGACAGATAATACTCAAACAGTCCTCGCCGCCCCGCGCCAGCGTGTGCAAACGGCCGACTACCGCGCTATCGGCCACCTGGTCCACGTAAATGCAAACAGCAGTCGCACCAGCTACGGCGTCACCATCAAGGCGCACTGGTTTCCCGGCGTGCTGCGTGTGCTGCTTGAAATCACCCCGCCCAAAGATACAAAACCTGACGCGCGCGCCCACATTCTTCTCGAAATGCGTCCCGATGGCCAAAATGTGGTCAAAATTGCACATCCCGGCGATTCAGCTCCAACTATTCTGCCCTTTAGCAAGTGGAACGACGGCCCGCTAGGATCTGGATTCAGCTACGAGGATTTTCTTGAATCCGCGTTCTTCTGGCCCAACCAGACAGTAGTGGAAGAAACCAAATTTGGCGCGCGCGATTGCGACGTTCTGAAGAGTACCCCCGGCTCCTCTGATCGCACACACTACTCAGAAGTCCTAAGCTGGCTCGACAAGAGCATCGGCTTCCCTGTCTATGTGGAGAAAATGGTGAAAGGAACTGGAGCAGTCAAGGAATTTACTTATTACGGCCTGCGCCATGAAGGCGGCGTCTGGTCGGCAAGCCAGGTAGAAGCAAAAGTGCGCGGCATCCCCGGCTCAACCTTACTTATCATCGATCGCGGCAGCGCAAAGGCAAATCTCGCCCTCGCGGATTTCAGCTCCGAGCGTATCACCCGTTTCTAGGATCATTTGTGAATATATTTCTGTGGATTATTGGCTCGACAGCAGCTCTAATCGGCACGGGATTTCTCTATCAAAAGATCGGCGGTCATTGCGATCGCCTTCGCTTTGCCGGCTCCGGACGCTGGGTAACCATCGGGCGCAAGTGCAAACTCTATTTGCTCGAAAAAGGCACAGGCGGACCCACCGTGATCTTTGAAGCCGGCATCGCCGCCACCAATCTCAACTGGTGTCACGTTCAGGATTCCGTCTCCCGCTTCACCGGCACCGCGTCATACGATCGCGGCGGCCTCGGCTGGAGCAGCCCATCCCGCACCACGCGCACCCCCGGGAACATCGCCGTCGAGTTGCACGATATGTTGCACGTCGCCGGCATAGAACCGCCTTACATTCTCGTCGGCCACTCTTTCGGCGGCCTGGTCATGCGGCGCTTTGCGCTCCTCTACCCTGAAGACGTGGCGAGCATTCTGCTGGTTGATCCTATGCGTTGCGAAGAATGGCCCCCACTCGACCCCAGCAAGCAATCCCAAATCGATCGCGGCACAAAGCTCACCCGTTATGCAATTCCAATCGCTCGATTCGGCATCGCCCGTCTTGCGGTTACCTCGCTGCTCTGCCGCTCCGGACGCATCTCGGGCCAGTTGGCCGGTGCAGCCGGGGCTGGCGGTCGCCATGTTCTGGAACGGGTAACGGAAGAAGTCCGCAAGATGCCCAGGGAAGTTTGGCCCATCATCGCCGCCCACTGGTCGCGCCCCGGCTATTACCGCGGCATGTGCAGCCACGTTGAAGCCGTTCCGGATACAGTCAGAGAGATGCACGACGCCGGCCCCATCCACGATATTCCCGTGCTTGTGCTCACCCCAGGCAAATCCACACCGCTCTCCGTTGAGCATCTCGAAAGCATCGGCAACAATGTGCAACAGGTTATCGCCGAGGCCAGCGCCCATTGGATTCATCTCGACGAACCCAACCTGGTCATCGATTCCATCCGTGAGATGGTGACAGCCGCCAGCGCCGAACTCGTTGCAGCTAATGGCTAAAGATTTGAGTGAAGGATACGGGTTTTACCCCGTACATTACAGATACAGTAAAAGGGACTTTAGCCCCGCAGACTGCTAACGAACCCCATCATTTTGGGATGGGGTTTGTTTTTTAAATGCAGTTCAAGGGATTTTCGGTGAAGCTGAGGTGGGGTGCTGGTATCGGTGGAGTTGCGCTTGGTAAGCGGTAAGCAGCGCCTGGATCGTCCTAAAGAGCGTATTTAGCCTCATTCCTCGGCGAGTGCCCCAATGGAACCAGAAACTCAATGGAAACTATCTCAAGCTCTTGCTGTTGTGCTTCTGGATTCTTCAACATGTATTCAAAATAAATAAGGCTCCCGTGGAAAATGAGAGCCTGTCTTGATACTTTGTCAGTAGTCCGCAGGCAGAAGTGCCCGGACTTCTAGTCCGGGCACTTCTGCCTGCATCGTTTCGTACCGGCTATCAGCCCTGACCGCCTCCTGGTCCGCGGCCACCACCGGGTCCACCGGGCCTGCGGCGCCGACGACGGCGATTGTTGTTGGCCGGAGGACGGCCCGCACCCACTGCCTGGCCGACCGGAGCCGGCGCACCGTCAACGCGGTTGAAGTTCGGCTCGCTCTCCTCGTCGAATTCCTCGCTGGGTTCGTCGTCGAAATCGTCCCCGCCCTCGATGAGGATGGTGCTCTGGTTGGATTTCGGCTGACGCTCGTCGAACTCGTTGCGTGGAGGCGCGGGAGTCCCTTGGGCCTGGAGCGGTATGCGCATGGGAGCTGCCGGAGGCGCGTAGGATGCGGTCTCACCATCTTCCGTCTCCACCGGAGCGGCGGGAGCCAGCTTTGCCTTCTGTTCCTTGATGAGCGCTTTGCGGCTGAGCTTGATGCGATTTCCTTCGATGGCCAGAACCTTGACCATCACCTGGTCGCCTTCGCGCAGCTCGTCCTTCACTTCCTTCACGCGATGCTCGGCGATCTCGGAGATGTGCAACAGGCCGTCGGTGCCGGGGAAAAGCTCGACAAACGCGCCGAACTCCGCCAGCCGCACCACTTTGCCCAGGTAAACCTTGCCGATCTCCGGCACGGCGGTAATGTTGCCGATGATTTCGAGAGCCTTCTTCAGGCCCTCGGCGTCGCAGGAGGCAACGCTGACCCTGCCGGTATCGTCCACGTCGATCTTGGCGCCGGTCTGCTCGATGATGCCGCGGATGGTTGCGCCCCCCTTTCCGATCAGATCGCGAATCTTGTCGGTCGGAATCATCACGGTTTCAATGCGGGGCGCGTAGGCGGAGCGTTCGGTGCGCGGTCCGTCGAGTGCGGCGTCCATCTTGTCGAGCAGGAAGAGGCGGCCGCGGCGCGCCTGCTCCATGGCCTGCTGAAGAATCTCGCGGGTCAGACCGCCGATCTTGATGTCCATCTGCAGCGCGGTAATGCCCTTGCGGGTTCCGGCAACCTTGAAGTCCATATCGCCGTAGTGATCTTCCGCGCCGGCAATGTCGGTAAGGATGGCGTAGTCGTCGCCCTCCTTGACCAGTCCCATGGCCACACCGGCTACCGAACCCTTGAGCGCGATGCCGGCGTCATAAAGCGCCAGGCTGGCTCCGCAGACCGAGGCCATCGACGAAGAGCCGTTGGACTCGAGAATGTCAGAGACGATGCGGATGCTGTAGGGCGACTCTTCGGCCGTGGGCAAAACCGCCGCGATGGCGCGCTCTGCCAGTGCTCCGTGACCGATCTCACGCCGCCCTGTGCCGGTCATGCGGCCGGTTTCACCAACGCTGAACGGCGGAAAGTTGTAGTGCAGCATGAAATTCTTTTTCTTCTCGCCCTCATAGCTCTCCAGACGCTGCCCGTCGTCGGCGGTGCCCAGCGTGGCCGTAACCAGAGCCTGCGTCTCGCCGCGGGTAAAGAGCGCCGAGCCGTGGGTGCGGGGCAGAACGCTGGTCTCGATGGTGATGGGGCGAATCTCGTCGAAGGCGCGGCGATCGGGCCGGATGCGATCCTTGGTCACCTGCTCGCGGAAGATCCGCTCGCGTCAGATGCTCGTAGTAGTGTGCCAGCTTCTTCTTGGCCGCTGGGATCGTCGGCGGGCAGCTCGGCGGCCAGCTCGTCCTTGATCTGCTTGATCAGGGCGTAGCTTTCCGTCTTGCCGTGAGTCTTGGTGTCCAGAGCATCCTTGAGGCGGTCGCCGATTTTGGCTTTCAGCTCAGCGTAGTAAGCCTCGTCGAACTCCGGCGCGGTGAAGGCCCGCTTGGGCTTGCCGGCCAGGGCAACCAGTTCGTCGATTGCGGCGACAATCTTCTTGATCTCAGCGTGGGCAAACTCGATGGCGGCCAGGATGACTTCTTCGGTCTCTTCCTTGGCGCCTGATTCGATCATCACGATGCCGTCTTTGTGGCCGACGACCATGATGTTGACGGTGGTGTTGGCGCGCTCATCATAAGTGGGGTTGATGACGAACTCGCCATTCACGCGGCCCACGCGCACGGCGCCGACGGTGGCGCTGAAGGGAATGTCGGAGAGAGCCAGCGCGCACGCAGCGGCATTGATGCCGACCACGTCGGGATCGTTCTCTTTGTCCGCGGAGAAGACCAGGGCAATCACCTGGGTCTCATTGCGGAAGCCGTCAGGAAAGAGCGGGCGGATGGGGCGGTCGATCTGGCGGCAGGTCAGAACTTCTTTTTCGCTGGGCCGGCCTTCACGCTTGATGAAGCCTCCGGGGATGCGGCCGCCGGCGTAGGTGTACTCACGGTAATCGACGGTGAGGGGGAAAAAGTCGATGCCTTCCCTGGGATCGGGAGAGGCGACGGCGGTGGCCAGAACGACGGTTTCGCCGGTGGTGACCAGTGCGGCGCCAGAGGCTTGCTTGGCCATGCGGCCGGTCTCAAAGACCAACCGCTTGCCGCCGGCAAGCTCGACGGCTACTTCATGCTTGGTAGACATATTGTCCTCGTTTCATATTGTTCGCTTGGAAATTTTGTGGGGGAATGCGCCAGAGGGTGCAGGAAAGCCGGCGATCGGATACAGGCATGCGCGCAAAAGAGTGGGCGGTGTGCGCGGGGGAGCGGATTCTCCCGGCCTGTTTGTCAGTTCGATGCCTGGACCGCACTCAGCCGATAGCTGTGCGCAGGCCCTGGCAGCGGGTACATTTCGCCAGGTACACCAAGGCCCCAGGTTCTGGGTGGAACGGGGGCCGTGACCAATACTCGGTCTGGGCGCTTCCAGTTCAAAGTGGGCTTTCCGCTTACTTGCGGATACCGAGTTTGCCGATTACGTCGCGGTAGCGATCGGAATCATGCGTTTTCAGGTAATCCAGCAGGCGGCGGCGCTTGCTGACCAGTTGCAACAGGCCACGCCGCGAGGCATGGTCTTTCTTGTGCGTCTGGAAATGCTCGGTCAGTTCGCCAATCCGCGCACTCAGAATCGCGATCTGGACTTCCGGCGAACCGGTGTCCGTATCGTGGGTGCGGAAGCGTTCAATCAGGGTTGTTTTCTTAGCGGTCGCCAGCACGGCGTGTGTTACTCCTCTTGTTTTCTCAGGTCCACTCTTAAGTGTCTAATGTGAGATTACCATGAATGCGCGGTTCGGCGCTATTCGCGGGAGGAGCGGAACCAATAAGTACACAGTGCCCTGCTCAGCGCATGCCAAAACGGAAGAGACGATTGTCAAAACGCTCACGAATGACTTCGGCAACCTGTACCTGTTTGGCCTCGGGATGCTCAGGATTGAGCAGGTAGTTCCATGTACGGGGGACTATGGCGGATGGAACACGCGCCAGAGCCGTTTCAAAAGATGCAAGCCAGGCATCGCCGATGGAACGAGTAAACTCGGGATGCTCCCGCCAATCCGACGGGGCAATTGTATTCAATTCCTTCGTTACAAGCTCATCTGGAACCAAGACCTGAAGCAGTTGATACGTACGCGGAAGTTTCCCATACTCTTCCAGGTCGATGTCCATCATGTGGACGACCCGCTCGAGCATTGCGCCGGCAGGACTCTCCGTCAGATAAACGACTGATCTCCCCATCGTGTGCCAGCGTGCGGAACCTATCCGGCCGCCCAGACCGCTTAAATCGGCATATTCGCTGATGCGCCAAAGATTCGTCATGAAGGGTCATACTCGCATGGGCTCATCTATGCGAAGTAACCCTCGTCAATCTGGATCAGAAAGTCCTTAACTGCCTGTTCGCCAGCCTCCGTCCTCAACATAGCCAGCGCGGTTTTGCCATCGAAGCGGCGCATCCTGCCGGTCAGCCACTTCAGACCGTCCTCTCGATCCCCGTAGACTTTCACTGCCAATTCGTACATTCGAGCCACTCGCGCCAAACGATCCGACTCGTCAAGGTTGAGCGGTTCCTGCCGCTGGCGGCGGTGCTTCAAGGTTCGAGCTGGAATGACCACCCCCAATAAATCCTTAAGCGCAATGCCGGAATAGGCTGAAAACTCCTCCAGCAAAGTGATAGGGACACCGCGCTCGATGTCGCGCCAACTTAGCGCGAAGGCTGGGGACGGTTCCAAGGCGGCTGTGACAGCTTGGCTCATAGGGACATTATGCCACAAAATGTACGGCATATTGTCCTCTAATTATAAGCAGATATAATTCATACATTTGGCACCGCATATCCATTCTCATGCCGCTCACTGTTACTTCTAACGCCAATAGTTGGCTCGGGCTACGATGCGGGCGCCGTAATCCTGCGCTAGGCGCACCCGGATGGTGTGCAGGCCGGGGGTGGGATCGGTGGGGCTGAAGGTAATCAGGTAACGATTGCGGGTGTGCTTGGCTGCATCCACAATACGCTGCTCGAAGCGCTTGCCGCCGCTGAAGGTTTCGTATTCACCGCCGCTCATCTGCGCAACTTCTTTTGTGACGTTCTTTTTGAAGGCTTTCACGGCCATGACGAGCGTTGAGACCATATTCATGGTGCGGTCGTCGCCATTATCTTTTATGTCGTGCCCCAACTCGGCGCGCGCGGGATTAAATGCGACGCTCATCACCAGTACGTCGGAACGGCCGATCTTGCGGATCAACTGGTCCGGCCGGGTGTGCTTGCTGCCATGGTCGCGCTCCTCGCTGATGAGGAGCAGTACGCGGCGATATTCCGTGGGCTGGTCATCAAGCAGGTCGACGGCGTAGCTGACGGTATCCAGAATCGCATCGCCGCCGTCGCCGGGCTGCAGATGTTTGAGCGACTGGTTGATTTCATCGCCAGAGTGGGTGTAATCGCAGATGAGATGAGGTTTGGAGTCGAATTCCACCAGCGCCGCCTGGCTCCTGGAGTCGGCCAGGAAGAGATCGAGCAGCGGGCCTAGCTTGGCCAGCTTGTCAAATTCGAGCACGCTAACGCCGCCCATCTCCACGGCCACCACGAGAGCTACCGGCGCGGTATCCATCTCCTCCTGCACGCGAATCTTCTGCGGCACGCCATTATCTTCGAGCACAAAATCCTGCGGCTTGAGGCCATAGACAATTCCGCCTCCGCGCTTCTCCACCAATGTGGGCACCAGCACCTCATTAGCCGTTACGCGCAGGGTTGTAGAGTCAGGCTGCACCGAGGTGGGCAGCGGCTGAGGAGGCTCAATAGGGGGCAACTGCTGCGCCGCCGTTGCTGCCGCAAGTATTGCGGTGAGGGAAAAGCAACAGAAATAATGGCGCATACGGAAAATTCCAAATCTCATGAAAGAAAGAGCTCCAGAAACGATGATAGGGGATCGGCGTTCAGCAGCCTGTTTTTTGGCCGAACGCGACGAAACTCTACTGTTGGACCTTCTTTCATCGAAATAGGGCTGTGGAGAATGCTCGAATACATCAATCCTGAATCGACTTGTGGCGCCAACCATGGCGCTTGCGTCTCGGCGGTGCGGAATCGAGGGCTGCGCACAGGGCGAAAAAGGCCGGCGCGGGCTTGAGATCGAAATCGAAGGGCAAAGGCCGCTGACTGGTTCCATCCTTTCGCTTGGCCCAGGGCTCATTCATCTCATTCAGCCAGCAATGCGCGTCGCTGATACCCCAGGTGAGCACAATAGGAACGTTCGCCTCGGCCAGCACCAGGGTCAGGTAATCCCGGTAGACCTGAGCTACGGCAGCATCTTGCGCATCGTGTCCGCCGGCCAGGCTGTGGGTGTTTACGTCCATCTCGGTAACGTAGACCTCCAGATGCATCTTGCCGGCTTCATGGATAAAGCTCTTGAGGCCCGCTCCTGGCTGAGGACCGTCAGCCTGAATGTGGCTCTGTACGCCTACGGCATGAATCGGCACGCCGCGTGACTTGAATCCTTGCAATAACTCGAGCGCCGCTTCCCTCTTCCGGGTTTGCTCCGGCGTATCGAGCTCGATGCCATAGTCGTTATAGGTGAGCCTGGCATGAGGATCGGCTTCGGCAGCGGTGCGGAAGGCCAGGTCTAGGTAATCCGGGCCGATCATTTCCAGCCAAGGCGTTTTGCGAAGACCGTCGGGGCGGCCATCCTTCGGCAGGATAGCTTCGTTGACCACATCCCAACTGTGGATTTGTCCGCGATAATGACCGGCTACGGTCTGGATATGCTGCATGAGATAGGTGCGGGCGTTTGCTGGATTCACTGTGGATATGAACCAGGGAGGCAGCGCTTCATGCCAGCAGAGGTTGTGGCCGCGCACCTTCTGGCCGGCAAGGCCGGCGAAGCGCATTAGCTTATCCGCCTGAGTAAAGTCGAAGATGCTGGGTCCGGGACGCAATGCCGCCCACTTCATCGCGTTCTCGGGAACCACTATACCGGCCTGCGCCTGAACCAGCAGCGTATAGCCGTCTTTTGTGCTGCCGGCGGCAACGCCATCCACATCAAGAAGCGCGGGGTCGGCCGCTGTGCCATAAAGCAATCCCCGAGCAGCCGCATGGGCGCGCAGTGAGTTCGGCCCGGTATAGCTCACCGAAGCTGCCGTTGAGTCGCTCTCCTGAGCTCGCATCCAGCCAGGCAGCATCGCGGATACGCCCATGGCCAGTGCAGCTCTGCCAAATTGCCTTCGGGTCAGTCCCAGGTTGTGGTTCTCAGCCATTTGTTCCTCATCCAATTTGCCCTCGGGATTCGCACCGCAAGGATGCGGACCGTCGCGCATTCACGCCCGCCTGCGCACTTCGCGGTCCATGCGGCCGATCCAAAAGAGAAATGCAGAGCAGCTCCCAGCGGGAGGCCCAGACAAAGCCCAGAATGTCTTTGGTGGTCATAGTCTCCGCATGCATGCCGGAATAGGTCTCGACGCGCCAGCGCAGATATTCGCTGCGCCAGGGATGAAGCCGGTTACCGCGCGTTGCATTCCAGAGGAAGCGGAGAGGAGCGAACATGAGTTCCCTTTCTCCTGATTATAGATTGCTGAGTCCCGCGGCGAGGCGTTACTGAGGCAGCTTGCTGAAGAGATCGTTCGAAGTGGAATTCAACTGCGCGATCACGTCTTCGAGGGCCGTCTGCTGGGTCTCGGAAAGCGAAAGCTGCGTGGAAACCTGGGCCACATCGGCCTGCATCAGGTTGGTCTGCGCGGCGGTCAGTTGGGTCTGCTCGCTGGTCACGGCATCGGAGGCGGTGCTGAGTTGGGTGATGGAGTTGTCGATAGTCACGCGCTGCTGGGAAACGTAATTCAAGGCCGTGCTCAATGCGTCTGTATCTTTCACCGCCTGGGTGGTGTCTACGGTGCCGCTGGAGTAGTCGGCAATGAGATTGTTGAGCGCGCCAAATGCGCTATTGGCGCCGCCACCCAGAAAAATCTGGTTACCGGGCACGTTCAGCTGGATTTTCTGGCCGTTAGGCGTCTCCAGGTAGTTGATGTCTTCGTCGCCATTGTAGTTGGTGGTCGCCGGCGAGAAGGCGGTCGATGTGGTGAAGGGAGTTGTGGAAGTCTGGCCGCCTGAAAAGATGTACTGGCCCTGATAATCGGTGTTGGCTAGCGACAGCACCTCGTCGAGAATGCCGGAAAGCTGGTTGCCGATGGACTTTACGTCGCTTGCATTCATGGTGCCGTTATTGGCGCTCGTGGCCAGAGAAATGGCCTGGGTAAGCTGGGAAACCACGGAGCCCAGGGTCGAATCGGCCACCTGCAACTGTCCTGTAACCAGGCTGGAGCTTTGCGTGAAAGAATCATCCTGCTGAATCTGGTTGAGCAGCAGCACATTTTCTCCCGAAGCCACGGGATTCTGGCTCAGGGAGGTAATGCTTACGCCGCTCGAGAGCTCAGCCGTCAACTGTTGCTCGCTGGCCTGGCTCTGATCGAGCGAAATCACCAGATTGGTGACATAATTCGGATCCACTCGCATATGATTCCTCCGCAATGTTCCATCAGGACTAATGGTTACTGCCTAAATCATGTCCTCGCGCCGCCCCTACGGGACTCCGTAACGAAACTTATGGAATCCCTGTTCCCCACGCTTCCACCCCAAGAAATAAAGACCGTTTCTTGAGGACCTCGGTGAAGCGCGGGGCTAACCAACTCTGCGCCTCAGGCGCGTTTGTGCCGACATTCCTTATGCTGTCCTTAAGAAAGCCCATGTTGATTTCTCTCGACTCACGACACCCTTCAAAGATTCATTACGAAACCGTCGTCTCTTCTCCCAGGTTCAATGCCGAAGCCATGATGGTGTTCAGCATGGTGAAGACCTGCGAGGCTGCCTGGTAGCTTCGCTCCAGGGTGGTCATCGACGACGCTTCGTCGTCCAGATTGACGCTGGAGAGCGCATCGTTCTGGGTCTGCAACTGGGTTACCGAGGCGTTTTGCGCCGTATTCTCGGTTTGCACGCTGGAGACCGTGGCGCCCAGCGTGGAGACAAAGTTCGAATAGTAGTTCGTCGGCGTCTGGCCGTTTACGATCGACTGGTTGCCCAGGTTGGCCATGATGGTGGCATTCGAGTTGTCGCCTGTTCCATCGCCCGCTCCGGCGGCGGCGATCTGGTTCGGATCGGTCATCACCACGCTCATGTTGGCCGCGCTGCCGGCGACGGTGGTTGGCTCATTGAAGATATTGAGGGGCGCTGCCGCGGTGCCGCTGACTCCGTCCAGATCGGTTCCCGCATTGTTCTGCGCATTCACCTGCGGTCGAGATGCTGTAGGCAAGCTGGTCGAGCGAGCTGATTGCGCTGGGAATGTCCTGGTCGCGCGCCGTCAGGTAGCCGCCCAGTTCGCCGCCGCCCGAGGCCAACTGCGAGGTAATGTTGATGCCGCCCAGATAAAAGTTGGTGACCCCGTTCACGGTCCCGTTGGTCATCCGCACGCTGGTTCCTTCGGAAACCAGCAACTGGCCGGAGGTGGTGGTTATCTCCAGCCCGTTGTTCTCGGTCGTGACCTGGTTGATCCCGATCAACTGCGAAAGTTGGCTCAGGTCCTGCTGGCGCTGGTCTTCGAGCGTGCCCGCATCGGCGTCGGGCGAGGTGGTCATGATCTGCTGGTTCAACTGGGCAATGGCGCTGGTGAGCGAATTCACCTGGCTGGTTACGCCGGCCGCGTCCTGGTTCAAGTGCCGAGCGCTGCGAGTTCAGGCTGCTCGAGGCATTCGAAATATCACCGGCCAGAGTGGACGCTGTGGAAAGCACGTCCTGGCGCAGCGAATTGTCAGTGGGATCGGCTTCCAGCGACGAAAAGGAACTGAAGAAGCTGGTCAGGTCGCTGCCAATATCTCCAGCCGTGGAGCTGGACGAACCGGAGTCGGGAGTGAACAGGGTTTGCAATGTATTCAGCGCGGTGAGCCGCGCGCTGGAAGCCGAGGCCAACTGCTGCTGCTGGTCCAGCCGCTCATCGAGCACGCTGTCGCGCACGGATGTGGCGCCCGTCTCCGTAACTCCGTCCCCATAGGAGACGCCGTTGATATTGATGGGCTGGTTTTCCTGCCAGTTCGGGGTTCTCCTCTGTATAGCCGGGAGTGTTGGCATTGGCCACGTTGTTGGCCACAACGCTCAGAGCCGCCTGATCGGCATCAAGACCCTGCGATATCAGGCTGAATGCGGAGCTAATTGTCCCCATGCTCTGTCTCCGTCCGCGGCCATCGCTCCTGGCCGTACTCCAGCCGCCCCGCGCGTAACGTCCCGCAGGCGGTTCATCACGTTCAGGTTGGCCCGCGTCACCTCCAGCACCCTGGCGAAAGGTCGCCATATCTCCGGCCGCCTCCCTGGCCTGGCGAGCCAGCTCAGCGCGCTGTTTCGTGCCTGCCGGCGCGATGTCCCGGTTCAGCGCCTGGCAGGATAGCGCCAACTCCTCCAGCCGGTCCGCATCCAGGCGGGCCAGTGATCGCGAGGCCTCCACAACCAGTTCTTTCAGCTCCGGATGCACCCAGCGCGCCCCAATTTCCTGCATTCCCCGCTTTCCTCTCGTTTCCGCCATGCTGATCCCCATGGCAATCTGTCTCCACCTGGGATTCCGGCATTCTTCAGCCGCACTCCTGAGGCAAAGTCACAAAACTTCCGGCATCCCCTGGGTCCAGCCAGATCGAACCCAGGATTACTGATCTCCGCTCAGCATCGCGTCCACTACTTTGGAAGCCACCGCCGAGGCCGGCACATTGTAGGTTCCTGCCGCAAGCGCAGCCTGAACGGAGGCCACTTTGTCCGTGCGCACATCGGATTCGGAGGCCGTCTGCGAAACCTCGCTCCCGGCACTGCTCAACGTTGCGCTGTCGCTGGCCAGTGCACTCCCTCCAGCCGCGGTGGTGCTCCTTGGTTGAGTAGCAGCCGGGGCGGGAGGATTCACTCCCAAAAGCGATTTCAATCCATCAAGACTGCTGCGAATGTCCATACACATTGCTCCTTGCAGGCTCTATCGGCGTTTCTGCTAATCACTTTAGTCATTTCAGGATTTTCATCACGGTATCGCCGTGCGGATTTCCGGTTACTTGCCTGGTTACCGGAATGGGAGAGTTCCTTCACAATTTGATTAGCAATCCCCAATCCTCCGTGATCGCTCAGCGCCCGCGCCAGAGCCTCGGAGGCAAACTGCCCCAGCGCTCCGCCGGAGCCGGAGTCGGAATCGTCCTCATCGCCGGTAAGCGCGCTGGCATTCGGTCATTGGCTTCATCATCTCCTTCATCATCTGCGCCTCAAACTCGTGCGCCGCCCGCACCAGCCTGGGCTGCGGCGGGTCCGCGCATCTGCGGCGTCCGGCTGCCGCCGCCGAATTCAATGGGGAGATCATCCACGCGCCTCCATTACAGAACGTCCAGGTCGGCCTCGAGAGCACCGGCCTCTTTCATGGCCTGCAGGATGGAGATCACGTCCCGCGCGCCCGCTCCTGTGCGTTGCAATTCCTGGACCAGATCCTCCACCGTCGCGCCTTCTTTGAGATCAATGCGGTTGACCGGCTTATCCTGGGCCTGCACGGTGGTCTGTTGGACCACTTCAGTCGTTCCCGAGGCATAGGCATTGGGTTGCGAGACCTTGGTCTCCGAGATCACATTCACGCTCAGCCCCCCGTGCAGGATGGAGACCGGCTGCAGGCGGACCGTTCCCCCGATGACGACGGTGCCGGTGCGCTCGTTCACCACCACGCGGGCGCGGGGATAAACCTCCACTTCGACGGACTCGACCTTATCGAGCAGCGCCGCCATATCCTCATTCGGAGTTGGAACAATCTCCACGCGGCGGCTGTCGACGGCATGGGCGCGGGGCGAGCCCAGAGCGCGATCAATGGCCGCGGCCATGCGCTCGGCGGTATGGAAGTCGGCGTCGTTGAGTACCACGCTGACGATGTGCAACTGCTTCAGTTCGAAGGGCACCGGCCGCTCCACCAGCGCTCCCTCGGGAACGCGCGCCGTGGTGGGGTGATTCATCTGCTTGGTATTGCCCGCCGAGGTAGCCATATAGCCGCCCAGTACCAGAGCTCCCTGCGCCTGAGCGTAGATCTGCCCATCCGGGCCGTAGAGCGGGGTCATCAGCAGGATGCCGCCTTCGAGCGAGCGCGCGTCGCCGGCCGAGGAGACCGTGATGTCCAGCTTGTAGCCGGGCCGGCTGAAGGGCGGCATTGTGGCCACCACAAAAACCGCGGCCATATTCTTCACCTGCATGTTGCTGGCGCTGTTGGCGCCGGTCTGCGGAACGGTGATGCCCATGCGCTCCAGAGCCGATACCAACGTCTGCGCCGGAAAAACCGTCTGCGAGCTGTCCCCGGTGCCGCGCAGCCCCACCACCAGCCCGTAACCCACCAACTGGTTGTCGCGAATTCCCTCGATGCTGGCCACATCCTTGATACGCGCCAGCTTTTGCGCAGGCTCGGCGTGCAGGAGAGCGAAAGACAGCGTTAAAAGCGCAATCAGGGCAGCCCGCAGCAGCAAGCCCGTTCGAAGTGCCTGTTTTGCCGTTCCCGCTACCGAATTCCGATTCGCTCTCATTGACCGGCTCGCATCATTCTTTCCCCAAACTCCCTAATCCCTATACTCCCTATTCCCTGTCTCTTAGAACACCAGCATCCTCTCCAGGAAGCGCACCACCGGGTTCTGCCGGTAGGTGGAGTCGTTGACGATTCCCTTGCCGGTGACTTCGAGTTCAAGATCTGTCATGGCCGTCGAAAGCACCTGATTCTGCGCGCTCACGTCCTCGGGGCGCACCAGGCCGCGCAGCTTGATCAACTGCGTCTGCTGCGAAAAGATCAACTGCCGGGTAGCCTGCACCACCAGCATTCCGTTGGGCAGCACGTCCACCACCTCGGCGCCAAATGTCGTCGAGAGGCTGGAATTGCTGGTGCTCTGCCCCTGCGCGGTCAGCCCCGAAGACGCGCTCATGCCGAGCAGGTTCTGGGCATTGTTCGAAGTCTTGAGCTTGCCGAAGAGCGCGGTCAGACCGGAGTTGGCGCTCGAAGTCCGGGAGTTCTGCACCTGGCCGTCGGTCGATGCGGCCAGGCTTTCGGTGACCACGATCGAGACCACATCGTGCAGCCGGACGGCCTTCGCATCGGTGCCCAGGCGCACCAGCCGGCCCTCCGGCGACCAGATGGAGCCCGGCGTCAGAACCTCAGCCGCCTGCTGGGCGCGCACCCGCTCGATGTAGGAGCGCAGCGCCGTCTCAGGAGGGGTTGGCTTGCCTGACAATGCCGACTTCTTCTGTTTCGACGAGGCAGCGAACAACGGCGACGCAAGCAGCGCCAGCATCAGGCAGAAAACAACTCCTTCCGCAATCCCGTTCTCATGGCCGCGCCTCCTCCAGAAATGCCGCCCGGCCCGGCCCGAGAGCCACGGCGCGCACCACTTTGCCGCCAATCTTCAGGCGCACATCGAGAGGCGATCCGATCAGCGCCGGTCCCAGCGCGACGGCCTCCAGACGCGCCTCGACCACCGCCGTAGTTTTCCTCGACGATCAGCCGGTCTCCGGCGTGAATGACGGGATGAGGCTGCTCAACTCCCGGCGCGCCTGGGCCGGGAAGCGGCGATGCGCATTCCACTCACCAGCACCAGGCGTCCCGGCCCGGCCGGATGGACGGGGTTGCGCGTCAGCAGCCAGCGCTCGCCGGTGTGCGGATCGTCGATCTCACGGACGATCTCTGCCCTGAGCAGGCAGCATCCCCGAAGAGACGAGAACCTGAGGGTTGGGATAGGACGACATCCCCCGCCTGGCCGAGGACCGGCTGCGCAACCGCAAAGGCCAGCAGCGCGACGCCCAACCGAATTTTCAGCTCCCGTATTCATTCCGTTTTCCGTGCCCTATTTCTCAATGAAAAACCTTTCACTTTAGTGGGTCATGTTATTGACTTGCGAGTACATATCGTCGGCTGCCTTGATCACCTTGGAGTTTGATTCGTAGGCCCGCTGGGCCAGCACCATCTGCACAAACATGGTGACCACGTCCACATTCGAGTTCTCCAGATATCCCTGCTGCAGGGTGCCCAATCCCTCGGTCCCTCCGGGGTTGCCGGTGACCGGGTTGCCGGAGTTGAGGGTGGCCTGCAAGAGGTTCGAGCCCATGCTCTCCAGTCCCCCGGGATTGGGGAAGGTGGCCAGCTGCAACTGGCCCAGTTGCGAAGGGTTCTGCTGCCCCGGCAGGGTCGCGTTCACCACTCCGTATTGGGTGATGGTGACGGCCGTGGCGTTGGGGGGAATGGTGATGGTGGGAATGATGGGATCGCCGTCGGTGGTCACCATGGTTCCCTGGTTGTTCAACTGAAACTGGCCGGCGCGGGTATAGGCGATGGTGCCGTCCGGGCGCTGCACCTGGAAGAACCCGGCGCCCTCGATGGCCACATCCAGCGGGTTCGAGGTCTGGTTCAGCGAACCCTGGGTCATGATGACCTCGGTGGCCGCCGACTTGGTGCCCAGGCCGATCTGCAGTCCCGCCGAGACCGTGGACTGGCTCTGCGCCGCCCCCGGCGTCACCAGGTTCTGGTAGACCATATCCTGAAACTCCAGGCGCAACTGGCGAAATCCGGTGGTCGAGGAGTTGGCCAGGTTGTTGGCGATGGTATCCAGATTCAACTGCTGCGCGCTCATGCCGCTGGCGGCTGTGTACAAGGCTCGAATCATATGTGCTCCTTTCAGGGAATAGGGATTAGGGAATAGGGAATAGAAAACCTCGTGCGCGATCGCAACTTGCTGATTCCCTTACCGCTGACTTCAAATCCATGGCCCCTATCCGCCGATTTCAGATTTAACTTCTGATCCAAAAAACTACCCTATTCCCTATTCCCTGTTCCCTATTCCCTGCTTTTTCACACTCTCGGCAGATCCTCGGTGGCGATCTTGTTGAACTCGGTGTGGAAGACGGTGAGCGCCTTCTGCATCATCTCCGCCTCGCGCTGGATCAGGATCAGGTTCAGCGTTCCCTGAATCACGCCCTGGTTGGCGTTTTCGATGGCGCCCTGGTGGATGGCGGAGTTCTTTTCGAGCACCGGCTTCACTCCTGTCGGCGCGAGATAGCGGTTGGCGCCTTCGGGAGTCAGTTGCGTGCCGGCGGGAAAGGTGAAGACTCCCACCGTTGCCACCACGCCGCCGGCCACCGAGAGCGCGCCGTCCGAGCCCACCGTCACCTCGCCGGGCGGAACGGGAATCTGCTGGCCGGTTGTCGAGAGCACCGCGTCGCCGGAGGCCGTAACCAGCATCCCGGCCGGAGTGCGGTGAAAGCCGCCATCGCGGGTATAGCGCGGACCGTTGGGGGTCTGCACCTCAAAAAAACCCTCGCCTTCAATGGCCAGATCGAGCGGATTGCCGGTCTGCTCGAGCGCGCCCTGGCCCATGTTCAGCCGGTCGCCGCCCAGCAGGCCGAAGTTGTTCACCGTGCGTCCCAACTGCGAGTCGCCGGCATCGGGACCCAGAAGCACCGAGCGGAAGTACTCCTGCTCGGCGCGGTAGCCGGGGGTCTGCGGCATTGGCCAGATTGGTGGCCGCGATATCCAGCGCCTGGGTGCGCGCCACCAGTCCGGTCATCGCCGCATAGTATCCGCTGTCCATCGCATGCATCTCCCCTCGAGGAAGAGAGATGATGCAGGTGGAGGACCGGAAATGCGGAGGAAGGGATTAGAGCAAGATTAAGAAAGAGGATGGGAAGTGTGCTGGAACGGGACACATGGGGAAGTCAGGGAATGCATGAGCCCAATTCGTTGCATGCGGGCAAATCCCGGCATTGCAACGCATCCATTCAGCACGAATCTCCACGAACATCTGCTGGACGCTACTGCCAGCTCTCATACCCTCCTCCGACAAGATCCCTGCCGGAGGTTACTGCAGGCCGTCGCAGACGATGGTTACGGCGAAGCTCATGTCCTCGAAGCGGTAGACATGGTTCAACTGGAACTCGGGAGCCTGGACGTGGAGCTTGTAATCCCGGCCGGTGATGACGGCCGGAACCGAGAGGCCGCAGTTGGCGGCCAGGTCCGGGACCTTGCCCTTCCAGCTGCCGGCCAGCATGTTGCAGATCTCGCCGATGGCGTCCTTGACGGTATCGTCGACCTCTTCAAACTCCATGCCCGTCATGTGCGCGGCGATCTTCATGGCCGCGGTGCTGCCGGAGCGGAAGACGCAGGCACCGCTCAGCAGCCCGCCGAAGCCCACCACCGCGGTCACCGACTCCGGCTCGTCGATTGCTGGGCGAGGAGTCGCGCCGGCAATTGACCCCCAGCATCGTTTGAAAGACCTCTTCCACGCTCGCATCCAGGTTCCCCGGATCGGAGACCAGTTGCACGGATTCACGCAACGAGACCGCCATCGTACGCTCCATTTCGTTTTTGCCGCCCCCTCGCTTGCACGCGATTGCGGCCGTCCGCACTCCATTCAACAGCACACATCCGCCTCCCGGCTAGGCCGCATTCACAAGCGGCAATACCCGTTCCTTCACCTGCTCGGCCGTAAACGGCTTGCGGATGTATCCCTGCGCCCCGGCCTGAATGGCCTGCTTCACATGCTCCTCGCTGGACTCGGTGGTGATCATCACCACCGGAACGCCGGGGGCCAGGTTCTGCGCCCGGATCTGGCGCAGAAACTCCAGGCCATCCATCGAAGGCATGTTGATATCGGAGAGAATCAGGTCCACCTGCTTGGCCTTCAGCACGTCCAGCCCTTCGGTGCCGCTGCCGGCCTCGTGCACCACCAGCAGGTCAAGACCCGCCTGGCGAAGCGCACGCTCCACAATCTTGCGCATCACCGAGGAATCGTCAACGATCAAGGTTCGAATTTCACTCATGCCCAGGCTCCTCTGCTGCTGTCTCTATCGGCTCATGCGTTCGGAATCCATGAGGCGCGGTTTCGACTGCCTCGCGCCGGCAAGCGCTAATGCGCGCCGATCGAACAGATCAGGTCCTGGATCGATGCGATCTCCGGGCAGCGGCTCCGCTCTGGGGACGCAGCCACATGCGCAGCCACAGGCAGTCGTGCACCCGGACCAGGCGGGACTCGACCGGGCGCGCCTTTTCAATCGCTTTGGCCAGCGCGTGGACCACGCGCCTGCTCCGAGCCGGCCTCGACCAGCTCCACGGGGGGAAACTTGGCGCTCAGCATGCGCGCGTGCGCGGGGCGGAAGAGCGATCCCTGCACCAGCCCGCTCTCGACGCGCAACCCGGTCATGCGCTCGATGGCCAAGGCCAGCACCGGGTCGAGCCGGTCTTCAAATCCGAGGTAGAGAAGCTTGCCCGCGGCCACCCGCAGCGGCAGCGCGCCAAAGGCATCCACAAAGAGGCGCGGCAGCAGCACGGTCAGCGCCTCGGCGTCGTGAAACTCCATGGGCAGCACCGGGCAGCTCCATTGCAGGCCCAGTGCCCGGGTGACCAACTGCTCGCTGACCCCCTGCTGGCGCACCAGCCAGTGGCCCAGCCGGCCGCCTCCGGCCACCTTCTGCGCCTCCAGCGCCTGGCGCAACTGGACGGAGGTGATCCAGCCCTGCTCGAGCATCACCAGCCCCAGCGGAATCCGGTGGCGATGGTTCTCCTGGGCGCTGCCGCGGGCGTCCAGCTCGCGCTCGACCGCCGCTTCAACCCGCGCCGCCGTGCAGGCGGACGAACAGTTCCATCCGCCTTCAAAGACCGGCGCCGAGCGGCTTCGCCAGAGGTGCAGCCAGCCCGAGCCGCAGCCGGGATTGGCGCAGGTTTCAAAGATGCGCAGGCGCGAGCTCTCGGGAACGCCTGGCCGGGTCGGGCCGCGAGCCGGCAAGCTCGGCCGCCGCCGGCCGCGAGCGAGATCGACCGAAGCTTCGCGGGAGTTCCTGCTGTCCCGGGCCTGAAGTTCAGAAGAGGCATCGTATGCTCTCCAGCCGCTTTCGGGGCGCGGCCACCTCGGTGACCCGCAGGCCGAAGTTGCCGTTGACCAGCACCACCTCGCCGCGGGCCACGATCTTGTCGCCGACGATCAGGTCCACGGGGTCGGTGACATGGCGGTCCAGCTGCACCACATCTCCCGGACCCAGGTCGAGAATCTCGCCCAGCGGCATCTCCCGGCAGCCAAAGCGCAGCGAAGCTTCGAGTTCGACATCGAGCAGCAGTTCAATGCCGGGGCTCAAGGCCGGCGTGGCTGCGGCTGCGCGGGCGTCGTGCTGCATGGACGCCGGCGCGGCAGCGGATTGGTCCGTCGCCGCCTGAGCTTCGATTGCGCGCCGGCTTGGAGGCGCGCACCTCGTCGCGCACCAGAATCGGTCCAGGCGCGATCGCCGGAGCTTCAGCTGAAAGGCGCAGGATGACCTTGCTTTCTCCCTGCGATCTGCTCAAACTTCTCGACCCGGCACTTCTTGCCGGTCTTGGCCAGCAACTCTCCGGCGGCGGCATCGGCCACCTCGCGCAGCAGCTCGCCCCAGCCGGCTTTCTGGTCCACTCCCTCGCCCAGCAGCGGCGACTCCAGAATCGCGCCGTCGAGCACCACGGCGAAGCGGCCCTCGCGTCTCCGGTAAGGGTGGCGGCAAAGCCAAAGGAGCCCTGCGGCAAGCGGCTTGGGCAGCGACTCGGCCAGCTCCGGCTCTCCGGCCAGGGCCTGCGAAAACAGGGCCGTGGCCACGCTGGTCCAGCAATCAAGATAGGTCTTCATGCTTCAGCCTCCCCGATGCGGCGTTCGATGCGCGCGGCGCGGTGCGCTCCCTGGCGGATGGCCTGCGCCTGCGGCGAGCGACTGGCCGCCCACCCGCCAGACGGGCAGCGTGTTGGCGGGCAGATCCAGGCGCAGAACCGTTCCCGGCTCCAGATTTTCGATGCTGCTGGCCGCCAGGCGCACCGTGGGCAACTGCAGGGAGCCGCCGAAGCGAATCCGGCGCGCCGCCGCCTCCATCCGCGCCCGGGTCTCGCCGGCGTGGCGGCGGCTGCGGCCCCAGTCCGAGGTCAGGCGGCGCAGGATGGTGTTGGCCACCACGGCCGGAAAGGCCAGATTGAGCAGGCCCGAGCTGTGCGGCATGCGAATCTCGAAGCTCAGGCAGAGGGTCTTCTCGGTGACCGACATGATGCGCGCCACCTGGGTCTGCATCTGGCGGCGCTCGAAGTTGAAGCTCAGGCCCACCGGCTGCCAGGCCGCGGTCAGCTCGCGGCAGATGATCTCGACCACGCTGCCCAGGATCGACTCTTCGATATCGGTCAGCTCGCGCAGCGGCCCGTCCTTGCCTTCGCCGCCCAGCAGCAGATCGATGATGGGAGGAGCCAGGGCCAGGTCCAGCTGCAGCACCGAGAGCGCGCCCAGCGGCTCCAGGCGCACCGAGGCCACGTAGCTGATCTCGGGAATGCGCAGCAGAAACTCGTTGAACTGGATCTGCTCGGCCGAGACCAGGTTGACCTGAAAGCGGGTGCGCAGCCAGGCGGCCAGATTGTGGGTCAGGTTGCGGGCGAACAGGTCGTTCAGCATGCTGATGGCGCGCAACTGCTCGTTCGAGATCTGCCCGGCCGAGGAGAAGTTGTAGGGCACGACCCGGGCCCGCACCTCGGCCCTGGCGGCGTCCGGCGCCGAGCTGCGCGCGGCCTCAAAGAGCGCATCGATCTCGTCCTGCTTGAGCGTCTTTTCCATCAACTCGTCACTCTCCTCTGCGTTCGCGCGCTTTCGGATCTGCCTTGCTTCCGCGCACTCGCTCGGCGTCGCTCATGCCGCCGGATGCCGCGACGCGCTTCGCGCACGCCGCGCTGCGCTGCCGTTCGAAGGCGCCGCGCGCGGCCAGATCCTTGAGCGCGGCGCGCAGATGCACCACCGCCGAGGCATGCACCTGCGAGACCCGCGACTCGACCACCCCCAGCGCCAGGCCGATCTCGCGCATGGTCATCTCTTCGTAGTAGTAGAGGGTCATCACCAGCCGCTCGCGGTCGGGCAGGTTGGCGATGGCGTCGGTCAGCCGCTCTTCGAGTTCGCCCCGCAGGCAGCGAAAGAGCGGATCCTCCTCGGGCCGGCCGGGCACATAGGCCAGCTCCTCCTCGCCCGAGTCCTCGTTGCGCTCCATGTGCAGGGTGCCGATCTCCAGGCCCTTCAGGTCGCCCAGCAACTGCTGGTACTCGTCCAGGCTCCAGCCCCATCTCGGCGGCCACCTCGGCCTCGCCCGGCGCATGGCCCAGCCGGGCCGTCAGCACCCGGATGGCCTCTTCGACCGCGCGGCCCTTGCGGCGCAGCTCGCGCGGGCTCCAGTCGAGCGTTCGCAGGCTGTCCAGAATCGCGCCCCGGATGCGGAACTGCGCGTAGCTGCGAAACTGCACCTTCTTGGCCGGATCGAACTTGGCGAAGGCATCCATCAGCCCCACCACGCCGGCCGAGACCAGATCCTCGATGTCCACATGCTGGGGCAGGCGCTCGTGAATGCGGCGGGCGAGAAAGCGCACGATGGGCAGATGTTCCAGCAGCACCCGCTCCTGCTCGCCGGTCAGCGCCGGGCCTGCCGCCGCGGCGGGCGGATACCCGCCCCCGGCCGCGCCCCGGCGCTGGACTCCCTGATTCCTCGCTGTGGCCGCCGCTTCGATTCCCATCGCCGTCCCCTTCATCGCCAACCTGCATTCACGCGCAGTTCTCGCTGCCATCCCGCCAACCGCTCGGCCCTCAACGCACCGTTCCCACCGGGCGCAGGCGAATCTCGGGCGGAATCTCCCCGGCGGCAACCACCGCCAGCCGCGGCAACACCGGCTCCAGCCAGCGCTTGACGTGATAGCGCGCCGGACTAGGGCAAAGAAGCACGGGAAGGGCCGCGGCGGAGGCGGCGCCGATAAGTTGCCTCACAGAATCGGTGAGGCGGCGCACCAGCGGGGTTCCCGGATTGGCCGGCGGCGGCCAGCAGGCGCTGGCCGGTCTCCGGCGCCAGGGTGGCGAGAATCTCCTCTTCGAGCGCCGGATCGAGCAGCAGAACCGGCAACTGGCCCTCGCCGTCGAGCAGCGGGCGGACCAGCCGCCGGCCCAGGGCCTGGCGCGCGGCCTCGACCAGCGCCACCAGGCTCTTGTTCACCGGCGCGGTCTCGAGCAGCGCCTCGAGAATCGCGCCCAGATCGCGGATCGAAACCCGCTCGCGCAGCAGCTGTTCGAGAACCCGGCCCACCTCGCCCAGGGTGAGCAGCTTGGGCACCAGCTCCTCGATCAGCTTGGGATGGCTCTCGTTGAGCGAATCCATCAGCCGCTTGGTCTCCGCCCGGCCCAGCAGCTCCCAGGCGTGCTGGCGGATCAGCTCGCCCAGATGGGTGGTGATCACCGTGACCGCATCGACCACCGAGTAGCCGGCGGCGATGGCCTGGTCCTCGAGCGCCGGAGCGATCCAGATGGCCGGAACCCCGAAGGCCGGCTCGCGCGTTTCCTTGCCCGCCAAGGGCCGGCGGCCCGGGTCGCCGGAGACGGCCAGCAGCTGCGGCCCCTCGGTCTGCCAGCGGCCGATCTCGATGCCGCGCAGCGAGAACAGATACTCGCGCGGCTTGAGGCGCAGATTGTCGGAGATGTGCACGGGGGGAACCAGAAAGCCCATCTCGGAGGAGAGATGGCGGCGCAGCGAGCGCACGCGGCTCAGCAGTTGCCCGCCCTGCTTTTCGTCCACCAGCGGAATCAGCTGAAAGCCGATCTCGAGGGTCAGCTCTTCCAGACGCAGAAGCGAAGCCAGATCGGAGCCCTGCGCCTGCTCGGCCTTCTTCTTCTCGACCGGCTCCCGATCTCGGCCGGAGCGGCCACCTGAGGCGGGCCGACGACGCGGCGGCCGCCCCAGTAGAGCGCGGCGGCAACCGACAGGAAAGCCAGCTTGGGCAGTCCCGGAATCAGGCACATGGCGGCGGAGACCAGGCTGGCCAGGTAAAGCGTGGCCGGCTTGGCCAGAAGCTGCTGGCTGAATCTCGCCGCCCAGCAGCCCGGCCGAGTTGGCGCGGGTCAGGGTGATGCCGCCGGCGATCGAGACCAGCAGCGAGGGAATCAGGGTGACCAGCCCGTCGCCCACGGTCAGAACGGTATAGGTGCGCGCCGCCTCGCCCAGTTCGATGCCCTGCTGCAGGGTGCCGATCAGCAGGCCGGCGATGATGTTGATGGCGGTGATCAGAATGGTGGCCAGCGAGTCGCGCTGGTTGAAGCGCGCCGCGCCGTCCATGGCGCCGTAGAACTCCGCTTCGCGGGCGATGGCCTGGCGGCGGCGGCGCGCCTCGGCCTCGTCGATCAGGCCGGCGTTCATGTCGGCGTCGATGGCCATCTGCTTGCCGGGCAGCGCATCGAGCGTGAAGCGGGCGGTGACCTCGGCGGTGCGCACGGCCCCATGCGAGACCACTAGGAACTGAATGGCGATCAAGGCCAGAAAGAGCACGAAGCCGACCACGTAGTTGCCGCCCACCACAAACTGCCCGAAGGCCTCGATCACCTTGCCGGCGGCCGCCGTGCCCTCCGAGCCGTGCAGCAGGATGCGGCGGCTGGAGGCGATATTCAGGGCCAGGCGGAAGAGCGTCAGCAGCAGCAGCAGGGTGGGAAAGACGCTCAGCTCGACGGCGCGGCGAATCTGCACCGCGGAGAGGAAGACGATGATCGAGGCGGCCATCGAGAGCGCCAGCAGAAAGTCCAGGCCGGCGGCCGGCAGCGGCACCAGCATGACGAAGATCACGCTGATGGCGGCCAGCGGCAGCACGATATTCGCGCAGCCGGTGCCAGAATGGACTGGGCCGGCAGCGTGCCTGCAGCCAGGGCGGTGGTGCTCATCGCGGTCCTCCTCTAAGGCGGTGCGATGGCCTGGCCGCCCGGACTGCGCGCCGGCCTGCGCCTGCGCTCGCGCGGCGCGACTCGCGGGCGCGGCGTTCGCGCATCTCGGCCTCCACACGCTGGCGATAGAGATAGGCCAGAATGGCGGCCACGGCGGCGTAGAGATCGACCGGAATCGCCTGGCCCACCTCGACCGAGCGGTAGAGCGAGCGGGCCAGCGGCGGGTTCTCGATGATCGGCACCCCGGCCCAGCGGGCCTCGGCCTTGATCTCCTCGGCCAGCAGGTTGCGGCCCTTGGCCAGCACCTTGGGAGCCTCCATGGTGCCGAAGTCGAAGCCCAGGGCCACGGCATAGTGGGTGGGATTGGTGAGCACGACGGCGGCCTTCGAGACGTCGGCCTTTACCTTGCGCTGGCGCATCTGGCGCTGCAGATTGCGAATGCGGCCGCGAATCTGCGGATTGCCCTCGGTCTCCTTGAACTCCTCGCGCATATCCTCGCGGCTCATCTTCAGCCGCGACTCGCGGCTCTGCCACTCAACCAGGTAGTCGATGGCCGACCAGCCGAAGAGCAGCCAGGCGGCGGCCAGCAGCAGGCCATAGACGTCGGAGCCGAGCTGCTCCAGCCTTACGGTTGAAAAAGGAGGCATGGTCAACTGCCGGCCGATGCGCTGCACGGCAAAGACGGCCAGCAGGCTGGCGGGAAGCAGAGACTTGCCCAGCCGGGCCGCGGCGCGCAGCGAGAAGAGATTCTTCACATTGCTGACCGGATTGATGCGCTCCGGCTTGAAGCCCACCGCCCCGGCATAAAAGTTGACCCCTCCGGTCTGCAGAATCGCCGTGCCGAGCGAGGCCGCGACCACCGCCGCCATCACCACCGCGGGGCCGCCAAGAACAGAGAGCGTCAGCCGGCGCAGGGCGGCGAGCGTGGGCTGCAATCTCGGCGGGCTCCCAGCGGGCCGGACTGCCCAGATCGAGGAAGGCGGCAAAGCTATCCCGCCAGACGTCCAGAGTGTGCGCGCCCAGAGCCCCCAGCACGAGAACCCCGGCCAGGGTTCCGGCAGCGGCCGATCAGCTCGCGGCTGTGCAGTACGTCGCCTTCTTTTTGCGCTTTTTCGCGGCGATGCTGGGTTGCCTGTTCGGTGCGCTCTCCGGGCATGGGCTATCCTCCCGCCAACTGCCCGGCGGGGGCGATCAGCCGCTCGGCCAGGTCGAGCAGGCCTGCGAAGCGCGCCTCGATGAAGCGCGGCCACAGGGCCAGCGAGCCGGTTAGGAGAGCAAAGCCGGTGAGGGTTTTGAAGGGCACGGTCAGGTTCATCACCGGCAACTGCGGGCTGAGCTTGCCTAGGAGGGCCACGGCCACCTCGACCAGCATGGTTGCGGCCAGCACCGGCGCGGCCAGCTCGACGGCGGCCAGAAAGATGCCGCCGGCGGCGCGCACGATGGCGAGCGCGGTTACCGGAGCCAGGGCGTAGCTGCCCAGCGGAACCGCGCGGAAGCTGCGCACCATGGAGGCCAGCAGAATGCGGTCCAGCCCGGCGCCGAGAATCACCAGGGTGCCCAGCAGTTGAAAGAGGTCGCCCAGCAGCGGAGTCTGAATCGCGGAGTTGGGATCGAGGAGATTGACCAGCGAAAAACTGAACTGCATGCCGGCGATCTGGCCGGCAAAGAGGAGCATCTCATTCAGAAGCGCGAGTACGAGGCCATAGACCAGTCCCACGGCCAGCTCGCCCAGCAAGGCGGAGAAGCTGATCGACAGATGGGCATGGGGCAGCGTGGCCACCAGAGGGGCGAGCAGGTAGGCCACCGCGCCGGCAAAGACCGCTTTCGTGCGCAGGGTCAGCGAGGTCGGAGGAGAAGAAGGGGGCAAAGGCCACCATTCCGCTCACCCGCACCAGGGCCAGCGTCATTGCGCTCAGAAAGTTGCGTCCAGTCGGTGATCGTCATTCTCCTTTTTGGCGAAGTTAGCGGTGTTAGCGGCGCTTAGCAGGTTTTAACGCCGCTAACACGCGCGAAGCGCGGCTAACGCCGCTAGCTCCGCTCACCCCAGGTAACGGTGAAAATCAGTCAGCAACAGCCGCGTATAGTCCGCCATGCGGCCCAGGAACCAGGGCATTCCAACCAGCAGAATCAGGGCCACGGCGGCCAGTCGTGGGAACCGTGGTCAGCGACTGCTCCTGCAGGCTGGTCAGGGTCTGGAAGAGGCTCAGGATGAAGCTCAGCAGCGCGGCGGCCAGCAGCACGGGCGCGGCCAGAATCATGGCCTCTTTCATCAGCTGGCGGAGCAGTTCGGCAACCAGGTCGGGGGTCATATGTCTCCTTTCAAAAGCTCTTCAAGAGCGAGCTGGCCAGCAGGTTCCAGCCATCCACCATCACAAACAGCAGAATCTTCAACGGCGTCGAGATCACCACCGGCGGCAGCTGGAACATGCCGATCGAGGTGGTGATGGCGGCGGTGACCATATCGATAAGCAGAAAGGGGAGAAAGAGCACGGCGCCAATTGCGAATCCCGCCTTGAGTTCGGAGAGAATGTAGGCCGGAATCACCACCCGCATGGGCAGGTCGGAGGGCTGATTGGGGCGCGGAATCTGGCCGGCGGCGGTAAACAGGGCCAGGTCTTTCTCGCGCGCGTAGTGGAGCATGAAGAGCTTCACCGGCTGGGCGCCGCGGTCGATGGCCTCCCAGCCCGTCACCTGGCCGGCGCGATAGGGCTCGACGGCCTGCTGATCGACCTGGTTGAGCACCGGGGTCATCAGGAACCAGGTCATCATCAGGGCCAGCCCCATCAGGGTGGGGTTCGAGGGCGCGGTCTGCGTGCCCAAGGCCTGGCGCAGAAAGTGAAAGACCACCAGCAGGCGCACCAGCGGGGTCATGCACATCAGAATCGCGGGCAGCAGGGTGATCAGCGTTAGGACAAGAAGAATCGTCCACGGAGTCGAATCCGAGGGATGAAGGCGCTGGCTGAGATCGGGAATCAGAGGGGCAGGTGCGGCGGCCGCCAGATGTGCCGCGGCGAGAAGCGTTACCATGAGACCCTCGCAACCTGGCCTGCCGTGGAGCGCGAATTGAGGTCGAGCGCGCCATACCGTTCGAATGCCGAGCTCATCGAGCGGATAGAAGGCCGGCGCGCCCTCCGGCGAGGTGGCGACCAGAAACCGGCGGCCCTCGGCTTCCACCAGGGCCAGCGACTGCCGCGGAGCCAGCGTAATGCGCTCCAGCAGCTCCAGTCGAGGACGCGGGCGCGGCGTGAAACGCATCCTCCCCAGCAGCCAGCCGGCCAGTCCGCCTTTCGGCATCGTCTTCACGTCCACTTTCATCCCGCTCCTATTTCATTCCGCCTGACCCGGGACTAACCACTGGTGAAGACCTGGTTGGTTCTATTCCCGTCCCTATTCCCTGCCCTGCTTTCATAGTCAGCCGGGTGATCCGAACCGCCAACTGCGCATCGACCACTTCGAACTCGCTCCAGGCCAGTTGCACTTTGCCGGAGGCCAGCGGCACATCCTCGCCGTGGGTCCATTGCGACTCGATCACCTGGCCGGGTTCGAGGGCCAGCAGCCCGCGGACGCGAAAATCATTCACCGGGACGCTCACACCGAGCTCGATCGGCAGCCGCGCCATGGGCGCGCTGAGCTGAAGGAAATCTTCCTCCTCCAGCGGGTGAGGCACAGGCACCAGCGACTGTTCGCCGGCCGCCGGGTTCGCGCCGGAGGCATCGGGCTTGCGCGGCAGCTCAGTTGCCGGCGCCGGCAGTGGATGTGCGGTAGCCATGTGCTGAGAAATCATGCAGAAACATGACCAGAAGCGGGACAGAAGGATTGGAATGGTTTAAGAAATGCGCCCGCACCGATTTCCCCTCTGCACTCAGCTGAAACCTGGCAACAACATCGCTGTTACACTGGAAGAGAGATCAAAAATGACGGTTTTTGCGCGGAGTTTGTGTGTCCGCAAGCCGCAGTGAATTGAGGGTGGAAAGCATGCCGGAAAAGAATGGGAACAAGAGCTTGACGGGAACCAGTCTGCGCCTGAAGGTGGGTCTGGCGGAGATGCTCAAGGGCGGCGTCATCATGGACGTGATGAACGTGGAGCAGGCCCGCATTGCCGAGGAGGCCGGAGCCACTTCGGTGATGGCTCTGGAGCGCGTGCCGGCCATGATCCGCGCCGAGGGCGGCGTGGCCCGCATGGCCAAGCCAAGCCTCATCAAGCAGATCATCCAGGCAGTTTCGATCCCGGTGATGGCCAAGGCTCGCATCGGCCACTTCGCCGAGGCGCAGATTTTGCAGGAACTGGGCGTGGACTTTATCGACGAGAGCGAGGTTCTGACCCCCGCCGACGAGGCGCACCACATCGACAAGCACGCTTTTACCACGCCTTTCGTCTGCGGCGCGCGCAACCTGGGCGAGGCTCTCCGGCGGATTGCCGAGGGAGCGGCCATGATTCGCACCAAGGGCGAGGCCGGCACCGGCGACGTAGTCCACGCCGTGCAGCATATGCGGCAGATTACCACGGGAGATGCGGGAGCTGACCGTGCTTACCGAGCAGGAGCTTTACGCCGCGGCCAAGAATCACCAGGCTCCCTACGAGCTGGTCCGGATGGTTGCGCAGACCGGCAAATTGCCGGTTCCGAACTTCTCCGCCGGCGGCATTGCCACCCCGGCCGATGCGGCGCTGATGATGCAACTGGGCGCCGAGGCTATCTTTGTCGGGTCGGGGATCTTCATGAAGGAGCGCGCCACGCCGCTGGACGTGGAGAACGATCCCAAGGAGCGCGAGGAAGCCGTCAGCCGCGCCAAGGCCATCGTGATCGCCACCACGCACTACAACGACCCCAAGATTCTGGCCGAGGTCTCCGAGCAGGTTACGGGCACCATGAAGGGGCTGGCCGCCGCTGCCTCGACGAATCGCAGCTGCTGCAGACGCGCGGCTGGTAGGCACCTGCCGTCCGGCGGACGCTCGCTATTCGCTCGCACACTTCATTGCTTCCCATCCTTGCGCCAATAAGAAAGCGCAGGGATGAGGCACGCTGTCAGTTTCGCAGGAGAACTTTGGATTGACGGAAGAAAGAACGCTGCCACGCATTGGTGTACTGGCCATTCAAGGGGATTATGCCGCGCATGCCGAGGCACTGGCCGAATCCGGCGCCGAGCCCGTGGAGGTGCGCAAGCCGGACGAGCTGGCCGGCCTGGATGGGCTGATTCTGCCCGGCGGCGAATCGACCACGATGCTTCGATTTCTTCGAAAGCGCCACTTCTTTGAGGCTTTGAGAGCAGTTCTGCGGAAGCAAACCGGTCTTTGGCACCTGCGCCGGGGCCATTCTGCTGGCGCGGGAGGTTCGCAACCCGGCGCAGCGCAGCCTGGGCGTTCTGGATGCGGTAGTGGAGCGCAACGCTTATGGGCGGCAGATTGACTCGGCTATTTTGACCGCGGAAACCTCGCTGCCGGGCGGACCGCTGGAGATGGTCTTCATTCGCGCTCCGCGCATCGTTGAGACCGGAGCGGGCGTGGAGGTTCTGGCCCTTCGCGAAGGCTATGCGGTACTGGTGCGGCAGGGCCGGGTTCTGGCGGCCACCTTTCATCCCGAGCTTTCGAGCCGACCGGCGGGTTCATCGGCTCTTTGTCGAAATGGTTGCCGGCGCGCGTTCAAAATAGCCGGGCCCGAATCAGGTTTTGGTTTCCCGTCTCCTTGTCGCCAAAAACGCCGAAGGATCCGTGCGGCGACCGCGGCGAATGAATGACTGGCGTTCAGTGGCAGTCTCTGCAACGCTTTGATTCCTATACGAAATGATTCCACATCCATGCGATTGTGGGTGATTTCCAGTCAAAGCTGGGATAATCTCATCAACACAGAGGCCCTCATGCCTTCCACCTTTACGCACTACCCCAGCGGAAACGGAACGGAAAGAGCCGGGAATCGGCGGCAAGCCGCCCCTTGACCGCCGGCCGACCGGCGGGGGCGGAGGCGGGGGCGACGACGACGGAAAGAATCAGGGACCGGGGTCCGCGCGAACTGCTTCACCGCGTTCGGTTTTTCGTCTATTCCGCACTTGCGGCCGACATGCTGTTCTTTGCCGTGCTGGTGCTGTTCTTCTTTGCGCGCCAGGCGGGCTTGCGCATGGACCCTCGCACCCACCTGCTGGCCAGGGACTGGCATCCCTTGCTTCTGCCGCCAATTCTCTACCTGAATACCGCGGTGCTGCTGCTGAGCAGCCTGACCATGGAACGGGCGCGGCTGAACATCTTTCGCGAGGTGGACGTGCTGGAAGAATGGCTGGGGCTGGGCCGGCCGGCGCTACGCCGCACCCTGCCCTGGGTGGCTGCGACGCTGGCGCTGGGAGTTGTGTTTCTTGGGCGGACAGTATTTGGCCTGGAGGCAACTGACGGCACAGGGCTTTGCTTTCGATCGCTGGTCGACGCCGGCGAGCTATTTTTTCTACGTCATTACCGGCCTGCATGCGGCTCACCTGGTTGCAGGCATAGCCGCACTGGTCCTCTGCCTGTGCTTTCTGGGCAGGCTCAAGCGCGTCGAGTACCGGCAGATCGCCGTCGACTCAACCGCATGGTATTGGCACGCCATGAGCCTGGCATGGCTGCTATTGCTGGCGGTGCTGGCCGCCGGGCAATAGCTTTATGCACGCAGCCGAATGACGGATGCAACATGGAACGCCAACGTTCGCCAAAACTGGGCACTTCAGGGCACTCGTAATAGACTTCGCGGTTGAGCGCCATGAGCAACTGCACGGCCTCTAGTTGTGAGCTGTTGACCGAAAAATTTGTAGTTTTCGTAAAGGAACTCGTCAGTCAGGTATTCGATCGCGTGGCCCAATATCTCCAGGGCATGCCCGGCCCGGGGAGTGATGCGGCGGTGTTTGGGGCGCACGTCGCCAGAGACAGCGGGCTCTGCGGAGAGCGGGATGGGAAAACTGGTGGTCGTGAAGGCTGCCATGCATTTATCCTCGCCTTGTTCTTCGGCCAGGTCTTTCCAATTTTCAGATTACGAACGTACTGTCTCCCTGAAATGAGAAGAAATAGATTCGTTACAGAAATGGGAATTACTGAAACATCTCTCTGGCTGATTGCGGCGACTATCAAATTTTGAGTCTGGGAGGCTAAGATAACCCACTCACAAAGCTAGGAAATGATCTGCAAATGGCCCTGATGAGGGCTGCGGAGCCGATTTCCAGTCCAAGCCACTCATCCAGACGGCCTTCTGTGCAGCGCCGCACGCGGTTTACCTTGACGGGATGCGGCTGAAAACCTAATCTCAAACCAGAGCATCCTGTTGATATGGAGCCGTCGGCGGTCCCGGCGGGCCGGATGCGATCTTACCGGACTTTTAGGACTGGGCGGCAATGGTTCCCTACTACTGGCAATATCTCCCGCTATTGATGCAGATTCTTGCCGCGTTCCTGCTTGGGCTGGGGATGGTTACGGCGTCCTGGTTCGTCGGGCGGCATCGCAATACGACTACCAAGCTGGCCGCCTACGAGTGCGGGATCGAGGCCGTGGGCGATGCACGCGGGCGCTTCAGCGTGCGCTTTTACATGGTGGCCGTGCTCTTCATCCTGTTCGACGTGGAAGCGGTTTTCATCATGCCCTGGGCGGTGGTCTACCGCAAGCTGCCCTTGATTACCGGCAATAAACTATTTGGTTTCTGGGAGATGCTGGTCTATCTGGGCTTTGTGGGCGTGGGACTCTACTATATCGTGCGCAAGGGCATCCTGAACTGGAGCCAGGATAAGGCGGATCTTTAGGATGGGCGTAGGCAACACATTCATCGGCAAGACGGCTGTGCTTGAAGGGCTTGCCGAGCACCCGGCGGTCAAGGCGATTCTCGCCTGGAATCCTGAGGCCTTGACGGACGCAAAATTCGACCGGAATGAGCTGACGCTGACCATCGCGGCTGAGAAGATTCGCGCTGCGGCTGAGGCCGTGAAGAATGCCGGCTACAACTTCTTCGAGGACCTGACCGCGGTGGACTGGTTCCCTTCCTCGCCGCGCTTCCAGTTGAGCTACCACATTCTGTCGCACACGCTATAAGGAGCGCATCCGGCTGCGGGTGATGCTGGAGGAGGAAAGCCCGGCGGTGGAGACGATCACGCCAGTCTGGCCCTCGGCCAACTTTTATGAACGAGAAGTCTTCGATCTCTTCGGCATACGTTTCGAGGAGCATCCCAACCTGCGCCGCATCATGATGCCTGACGATTGGCAAGGCTATCCCCTGCGCAAGGACTATCCGGTGGAGGGGTACCGCTAAATGGATTCAGGCACTCCCATCCTCGAAGCCGCTGTGGCCGAAGGCGCCAAAGACCAGCACATGGTGCTGAATATGGGGCCGCAGCATCCGTCCATGCACGGAGTTCTGCGCCTGGTGGTGGAGATCGACGGCGAGATCGTTCTCCGCGTCTATCCGGAGATCGGCTACCTGCACACCGGCATCGAGAAGACCTGCGAGGCCAAGTTCTATCAGCAGGTGGTTCCGCTCACTGACCGCATCGATTACCTGAGCCCGATGGCCAATAACCTCTGCTATTGCCTGGCGGTCGAAAAGCTGCTGGCTCTGGAGATTCCCGCCAAGGCGCAGTGGATCAGGGTTCTGCTGGCCGAGCTGACGCGCCTGAACTCGCACCTGGTTTGGCTGGGCACGCACGCCATGGATATTGGCGCGCTGACGGTTTTTCTTTATACCTTCCGCGAGCGTGAGGAAATTCTAAGAATCTTCGAAGGCTTGTCCGGCCAGCGGATGATGACCAGCTACTTCCGCATCGGCGGGCTTTCGATGGAGCCGCCGCTGGATTTCTTCGACCGCGTGCAGAGCTTTATCCGCATCTTTCCGGAGAAGATTGACGAGTATTCAAACCTGCTGACGGGCAACCCGATCTTTCGCAACCGGCTGAAGGGCGTGGGCATTCTTTCCGCCGCCGATGCCATTGCGCTGGGCGTGACCGGGCCGCCGATGCGGGCTTCGGGCGTGGACTTCGACCTGCGCCGCGATATGCCCTACTCCAGCTATGAGAAGTTTCAGTTCAAGGTGCCTGTTTCGACGGACGGCGATTGCTGGGCGCGGTACGAAGTCCGATTAGTGGAGATGCGGGAGAGCGTGAAGATTATCCAGCAGGCGCTGGACGGAATGCCCGAGGGAGCGATCAAGGCCGACGCGCCGAAGATCGTGCTGCCCGACCGGGAAAAGATGAAGACGCAGATGGAGGCGCTGATCCATCACTTCAAGATTGTGACCGAGGGGTTTGCGGTTCCGGCCGGCGAGGTTTACCAGGGCATCGAAAGCCCGCGCGGGCAGATGGGCTACTACGTGGTATCGGACGGCACGGCCAAGCCTTACCGGGTGCATATGCGCAATCCCTCGTTCGCAACCTTGCAGGCGATTGAAACCATGTGCAAGGGGCGCATGATCGCCGACCTGGTTGCGGTGATCGGCTCGATCGACATTGTGCTGGGGGAGATTGACCGATGAGCCCTGAGACCATGAGCCTGTTTTCGCCGCAAGCTGGCGGCGCGCTTTGATGCGCTGGTGAAGAAGTACCCTGCGAAGCGCTCGGCGCTGGTTCCCATGCTGCTCTATGCGCAGGACGAGATCGGCTACCTCTCCGACGCGGTGATTGCGGAAGTGGCTGAGCGCATCGGGATTAAGGAGCTTGAGGTGCGCAATGTGGCCAGCTACTACTCCATGCTGCGCTTCAAGCCGGTGGGCAAATTCAACGTGCAGGTCTGCACCAATATCAGCTGCATGCTGCGCGGCGCCTACGATATCTACGAGCGGTTCCAGGAAGAGCTGGGCATTGGACCCAAGGAAACTACGCCGGACGGCGTTTTTTCGCTGGAAGAAGTCGAGTGCATCGGGGCATGCAGTTGGGCGCCCGCTATCCAGGTGAATTACGACTATCACGACGAGCTCAAGCTGGAGCTTGTGCCCGGCATACTGGCTGGTTATCGCGGTAAGGCCAAGCAGCGGAGAAAAAATCCGATGCCTAGGCTGGTCTCCCATCCCGATGAAGTGAAGATCGTTTCGCGGCGCTTTGGCTATGGGCGCGGAAAAAATCGAGAACTATCTCAAGCTGGGCGGCTATGCGGCCGTAAAAAAATGCCTGAAGCAAGGACCGGACTGGATTCTCGACGAGATCAAGGCCAGCAACCTGCGCGGGCGCGGCGGCGCGGGCTTTCCGGCGGCGATCAAGTGGTCGGCTGTGCCTAAAAATTCGACGAAGCCGAAATACATATTGGTGAACGGCGACGAAAGCGAGCCGGGAACCTGCAAGGATCATCTGATCTTTCTGCACGATCCGCATGCGGTGATCGAGGGAACGATCATTGCCGGGCCTGGCCGTGGGAGCCAGGCTGGGATTTATCTACCTGCGCGGCGAGTATCGCTATCTCATCGAGATTATGGAGAAGGCGGTCGCCGATGCCTACGCGAAGGGATTTCTGGGCAAGAAGATCTTCGGCTCGGATGACCGAGTTTGAGGTGATTGTGCAGACCGGCGCGGGCGCATACGAGGTGGGAGAAGAGTCGGCGCTGATGGAGTCGCTCGAAGGCAAGCGCGGAATTCCGCGCATCAAGCCGCCCTTCCCTGCCATCGTGGGCCTCTATGGCGGTCCTACGGTCATCAATAATGCAGAGACCATCGCCACGGTGCCGCACATTATCGAGATGGGCGGTGCGGCTTATGCGGCTGTGGGCACTCCGAATAACGGCGGAACGCGCCTGTTTTCGATCAGCGGCCACGTGAAGAAGCCCGGGGTATACGAGCTGCCCATGGGCTACAACCTGAAGAAGATGATCAACAAGGTGGCCGGCGGCGTGCGCGGCGGGCGGGCGCTGAAGGCCGTGGTTCCCGGAGGCTCGTCGACCCCGGTGCTGCTGCCCGAGGAGATCGATATCGGCATGGACTTCGACCAGGTGGGCAAGGCTGGCTCCATGCTGGGCTCGGCAGGCGTGGTGGTGATTGACGACCAGACCTGCATGGTGGAGTTTGCGCTGCGCACCATGAGCTTCTATGAGCACGAGAGTTGCGGCTGGTGCATTCCCTGCCGCGAAGGCACCGACTGGCTGAAGAAGTCGCTTACACGCTTTCATGCGGGCTTTGGCGAAGCCAGGGACATCGACAACATGCAGCATATCGCCGAAAACATGCTGGGCCGCACCTTTTGCCCGCTGGGCGATGCGGCGGCCATGCCCATGATTGCGTTCGTGAAGAAGTTTCGCAAGGAGTTTGAGGACCACCTGAACGGCAAGCCCTGCCCGTTCGCAAAGCACGTGGAAGTGGCAGTGATTTAAGGGCGCTGGAGACGAATGGCAGACGTAACCTTCAAAGTGGATGGAAAGACGCTGACGGCTCCCGCGGGGACGCTGCTGATCGACGCTTGCCGCAAGGCGGGCATCGAGATTCCGGCTTTCTGCTACTACCCAGGGCTCAGCCTGCAGGCGGCCTGCCGCATGTGCGTGGTGCGCGAGGCAAAGGTGCGCAAGCTGCTGACGGCCTGCACCACCACGGTGGCCGAGGGCCTGGATTTCACTACAGAGTCAGAGGAGATTGCGCAGGCGCGCAAAGGGACCATCGAACTGCTGCTGGGCAACCACCCGCTCGACTGCCCGGTCTGCGATGCCGGCGGCGAATGCGAACTGCAGGATATGACCTTCAAGTACGGCGCGGGCGAGAGCCTGTACGCGGAGGCAAAAGAGCATCGCGACGAGCAGCAGTGGTCGCCCGCCGTTTATTTTGATCGCCCGCGCTGCATTCTCTGTTACCGCTGCATCCGCATGTGCGGCGAGGGCATGGATGTGTGGGCGCTGGGAGTGCAGAACCGCGGCGTACAGCTCCACCATTGCGCCCAACGGCGGCAATCAACTGGACTGCGAGCAGTGCGGCATGTGCATCGACGTTTGCCCGGTGGGCGCACTGACCAGCGGCACTTATCGCTACAAGACCCGGCCGTGGGAGATGAACCACGTTTCGACGGTCTGCACGCATTGCGCCGACGGCTGCAAGGTGACGCTGGGCGTGCGGCAGGTGAACGACGGATCGGCAGATTGTGCGCGCCGACAATCGCGACAAGAGCGGCATCAACGGCGACTTTCTCTGCGCCAAGGGCCGCTTTGGATTTGATTTTGTCGAGAGCCCTGAACGGCTGACCAAGCCGCTGGTGCGCAACGAAGAGGGCAAGCTGGTGGAGGCCACCTGGGAGCATGCGCTGCGCGTGGCCGCGGGAAAGCTGAAGGAAGTTCGCGACAGCAAGGGCGGGGCGATCGGCGTCATCGGCTCCAACCGGACCACGAACGAAGAAAATTACCTGCTGCAGAAGTTTGCCCGGACGGTGCTGAAGACCAACAATATCGATCATGAGCGCAGCACGGATTATGCGGCCTTTGCCCGCGCGCTGGCCGGGCAGAAAGGTGTGGCGGCCAGCCTGCGCGATATTGCAACGGCTCCGGCGATTCTGCTGGTCGGCGGCAATCCTACGGAGGAGCATCCGCTGCTGGCATGGACCCTTCGCACCAACGTGCGGCTGAACCGTGCGCGGCTCTATATTGCCAATTCCAGGCCCATCAAACTGGAGCGGCAGGCCAAGGCAACGCTGCAACTGCCGGAGAATGGTTACCAGAATCTGGCCGCCTATCTGAGCCGCAACGACGCCAAGAATGGGAACGCCGCATTCAGCAAGGCTCGTGCTGGACGAGCAGTCACTGGTGGTGATCTTTGGCCAGGAGTACCAGGGCGAGGCTGTGCAATCGCTGGTCGAGTGGGGATTGAAGCGCGGAAATGTGCGCTTTGCGTACCTCGGCGATCATTCGAACTCTCGCGGCGCGGCGGATATGGGGCTGTTCCCCGATCTGCTGCCGGGCTATGTGCCGGTGACAGAGCCCGGCGCTTTTGCGGAGTATGCGGGTCTGCCCGCGAAGCCCGGCAAAAATCTGACGGAGATCTTTGAGGCGGCGGGTAAAGGCGAGATGGGCGCGATGCTCATCGTCGGAGCCAATCCGGTGGCGAAACTGGGAGTGGATTCGAAGACGCTGAAGAAAAGCTTCGTCATTGTTCAGGATTTGTTTCTTACCGAGACTGCGGCTTTGGCCGACGTGGTGTTTCCGGCCGCCAGTCTCTACGAGAAGACCGGCACGGTAACCAATACTTTCGGCGATGTGCAACTGGCGAAGAAGGCGGCAGACCGCGCGGGCGTGAAGCCGGACTTTGAGATTCTGGTGCGGCTGGCTGGGGCGATGGGCGCGGATGTGAAAACGCTGGTTCCCTTCGGCAAGGGCGGAGTGACGGCAGATCTTGGGCAGTCGCGCGGCGCACAGGCCGGCGAGGCGGATCGGCATGCTGTGTGGCTCGAAGCCAATCACCTGGAGCCGAAGCTGAGCCCCTTCGATCCGCTGGCCTTGCTGGACGAAATTGTGCGGCTGGTTCCCGGCTATACTGTGGACCGGATCAATCTCTTTGGCGGTAACGATGTGCGCACGGAGCCCGGTTTTGTGCCGGTTGCGGCGCTGACGGAAGCAACGCCAGGATTGATAGCGCCGGCGCACGATGGGCTGTTTACTTCGGGCACGCTGGGCAAGTACAGCTCCTCCCTCAAGGAACTTGAGCGGCATCAGGCGCACGAGTTGAAAGAGTCCGCGGCGGACTAGGAGCTTGAGTTAGAAGATTTGAACGGAGTGAGCGAAAAGTAGAACGCAGGTCCTTCGACTTCGCTGCGCTTCGCTCAGGATGACAGCGAGTAAGAACGAAGAGGCTAAGAACCAGTGACGATATTGCAATTCTTTTTGTGGAGCCTGCTCAAGGTGGCGGTGGTGACGGTGGTGATGCTGCTGGGCGTCGCCTATACCGTGCTGCTGGAGCGCAAGCTGGTGGGCCGCATTCAGAATCGCTGGGGACCCAGCCGCGTGGGGCCGTTCGGACTGCTGCAGCCGCTGGTGGATGGGGCAAAATCCTTTCTGAAAGAGGACCTGATCCCATCCGGAGTTTATAAGCCGCTCTATCTGCTTGCGCCCATCATTGCCTTGGGCTCCGCGCTGGTCTCCATCTCCGTTGTTCCCTTCGGGGAACCGGGAGATTGGGCCGGGCGGCGTGGATCTGTTTGAGATTTCCGATGTGAACATCGGATTGCTGGTGATTCTGGGCATCACTTCGATCAGCGTCTACGGCATTGCGCTGGCCGGGTGGTCGTCAAACAACAAGTATTCGCTGCTCGGCTCGCTGCGCTCCTCGGCGCAAATGATCAGTTACGAACTGGCGCTGGGACTTTCGCTGGTGGGCGTGGTGATGAGGGCCGGGACGTTCAATCTGCGCGCGATTGTGGAGCAGCAGGCCACCAGGGCGTCGGCTACCTGGAACATCTTCGGCGGATTGCAGTTTGTGGCCTTTTTCATCTACATGATTGCGGCTTTCGCTGAGACCAACCGCTCGCCATTCGATTTGCCTGAGGCGGAGAGCGAACTGACCGGCGGCTATCACACCGAATACAGCTCAATGAAGTTCGCCATGTTTTTCATGGCCGAGTACGCCAACATGATCAACGTGGGCTGCGTGGCCACGCTGCTGTTTCTGGGCGGATGGACCAGTCCCTTCGGCAACCTGATTCCTCCGCCGGGAAATATTTTGGTTCATGCGCTGTTTCCCATCTTCTGGTTTGCGCTCAAGGTCTTTGCGTTTTTGTTTCTCTACGTCTGGGTGCGGGGAACGCTGCCGCGCTTCCGCTATGACCAGTTGATGAACTTCGGCTGGCGAATTCTGATGCCGCTGGCCATTTTGAACATTGTGGGAACAAGCCTTTGGCTTGCGTACCACTGATTTACAATCGGGGAAGATTTCTTAAGGAGCCTGAGCGAGTTTGCTCCGCATCCTTCCCTTTAACCGGCCGGTTTTTTGACGGCTCTTGTCCGTACGCCAGGGACTCGATGCACCTGATTTTATTTATTCTGTTTGCCGGATTCTGCCTGGCCGGAGCCATCAACCTCCTGCTCCAGAGCCATCCCATTTCAAGCGCGCTTTCGCTGATTGTGGTGATGACTTCGCTGGCGGTGCTCTACCTGCTGCTGGGCGCGGAGTTTCTGGCCATCGCGCAGATCATTGTGTATGCCGGCGCCATCATGGTGCTGTTCACCTTTGTGGTGATGCTGCTCAATGCCGGCCGCGAAGATCGCACCATGGGCAGCCGGACTGCGCGCTCGGTGGGATTTCCCGCAGTGGTGGTGATTCTGGGCGTGATCGCAACCGTGATTCTGCGTGCGCAGGGATTGGGCGTGGCTGGATTGCAGGACGGGATTACTTCTACCGAGGACCTGAGCCGCGATTCTTTTTACTGAACTGCTGCTGCCGTTTGAGGTGACCTCGGTGCTGATCCTCATCGCGATTCTGGGCGCGGTTGCGCTGGCCCGTCACGATGGAGAAAGGACGCCCGGCCAATGAATTCCTTTCTTGCGCAAGAGGTTCCCGTCTCCTGGTATCTGCTGCTGAGCGCGGCGCTGTTTTCGCTGGGCGTGGTCGGATTCCTCATCAAGCGCAACCTGATCACCGTTTTCATGTCCATTGAGCTGATGCTCAACGCCGTGAATCTTTCGTTTGTGACCTTCGCCCACCAGTGGCATGCGGTGAAGGGACAGATTTTTGTTTTCTTTGTGATGATGGTGGCCGCGGCGGAGGCTGCCGTTGGATCTGGCGATCATCATTGCAGTTTTCCGCGCCCGCGCTACCCTGGCCGTCGACCGTATCGACCTGATGAAACTATGAATGTGCCCCTCCATCTCTGGCTGATTCCCCTGCTGCCCTTCGCGGGGTTTCTGATCAACGGACTCCTCGGTCGGCGGATTGCCGAAGTGGCTGGTGACTACGGTCGGGCTTGCTTGCGCCGCTGGCTGCGTTCGGCGTGGTGCTGAATGCAGCGCGTCTGTTCTATGTTCATGCTAGTTTCCGTCGTTCACCTTGCGGTCCTCCGAATCTGGCGCTAGCATTCACTTGCCCTACTCCGAAACCTGCCCAATGGGCTGGATCAACATCGGCGCGCTGCACATCGATTTCAGCTTTGTTCTCGACCAGCTTTCGCTGGTCATGCTGCTGGTGGTCACCGGCGTGGGCTTTCTGATTCACGTTTACTCCGTCGGCTACATGCACGATGAAGAAGGCTACGCGCGGTACTTCTCGTACCTGAATCTCTTCCTCTTCTTCATGACGCTGCTGGTGCTGGCCGGCAATGCGCTGCTGATGTTTGTGGGCTGGGAGGGCGTCGGCCTTGCGTCCTATCTGCTGATCGGCTTCTGGTTCCAGAAGAAATCGGCGGCGGATGCGGGCAAGAAAGCTTTCATCGTCAACCGCATCGGCGACGTTGGGTTCCTGATCGGAATGTTTCTGCTGCTGGCCAACTTTGGCACGCTAAGCTTCGCGGAAATCGGCGCAAAGCTTGCTGCGAATCCCGGCTGGACGGGCGGCGTGCTCACCATCATTGCGCTTTGTCTTCTACTGGGCGCAACCGGCAAGAGCGCGCAGCTCCCGCTTTATATCTGGCTGCCCGACGCGATGGAAGGCCCCACGCCGGTCTCCGCGCTGATTCACGCGGCCACCATGGTTACCGCCGGCGTTTACATGATCGCGCGGACGCACGTTTTGTTTGACCACTCGCCCTTTGCGCTGGGGGTGGTTGCGGTGGTGGGCGCGGCTACGGCGCTCTTTGCGGCGACCATCGCGCTGGTGCAGAACGATATCAAGCGCGTGCTGGCTTATTCGACCATCTCGCAACTGGGCTATATGTTTCTGGGCTGCGGCGTGGCGGCTTATTCGGCGGCGATTTTCCACCTGGTCACGCACGCCTTCTTCAAGGCGCTGCTCTTTTTGGCCGCTGGAGCGGTGATTCATTCCATTGGCGGCGAGCAGGACCTGCGCAAAATGGGCGGCCTGCAGGAAGAAGTTGCCGGTCACTTTCTGGACCATGACGGCAGCGGTGCTGGCTATCGCTGGATTTTTCCCCTTCTCCGGATTCTTCTCCAAGGACGCGATTCTAGCCGCAGCTTTCATGCAGGGCCCGCATGGGCGGGCACTTTGGTTTGTGGGACTGGTTACGGCGCTGCTGACTTCGTTCTATATGTTCCGGCTCTGGTACCTGGCTTTTCTGGGCGAACCGCGCGGCGAGACCGGCGAGCATCACTCGACTCCGTGGTCGATGCTCGGCCCGATGGTGATTCTCGCCGCTGCTCTCGATTGGCGGCGGCTGGATCAGTGGCGCGTGGCTGGGAGTCGGGCGCTTCGGCGCTTTTCTATGCGCCGGCTGTTGGCGCACGGTGCTTCGGAAGCGGGCGACTGCGCATCTTGAGTTGATGCTGAGCATTGCGGCTGTTGGGGTGGCGCTGCTGGGCTGGCTGCTTGCCCATATCTTCTACCGGCAAAAGTCCACGATGCCTGCGCGTTTGGCGGCGGACTTTCCTGGCGGTTACAAGCTGCTCGAGAACAAGTATTACGTCGACGAGATTCTACGGCGCGACGATGGTGAAACCGCTGCTGGTTCTCTCCAAATATTTGTTGGACTGGGTGGTGGATAAGGCTTTGCTGGGCGGAACGGCGTGGCTGCTGGGAGGCATTGCCACATTTGCGGGAGCACTGCTGCAGCGCTGGCAGTCGGGCAACATTCGCTCCTATGCCGCATGGCTGGCGGCTGGCGCGGCGGCGGTGCTGATCTTTGTCGTTGTTCCCTGGTCCGCGGTGCTGGCCAGTCTTCGGCAATTCATTTCAAGTGCTTGGCGGGGCTCTGAGAATGATGAGCGAATCAACAACTCGATTCTCACTTTGATCCTTCTGGTTCCGCTGGCCGGAGCGGTGCTGGTGATGCTCGTGCCCGACCGCGGCAAGCTGCCCAACTGGATTGCGCTGCTGACGTCTCTGGCTACCTTCGGCCTTACGCTGCATCTGCCGGCTCACTTTGACCTCAGCCAGGGCGGATTTCAGTTTGTGATCAATCGCGCGTGGATCGAAAAGCCCGCGATCTTTTATCACGTGGGCGTGGATGGGCTGAGTCTCTGGCTGGTCGTTCTTGCCGGGCTTGCTGGCGCCTGTGGGCGTGCTGGCCAGTTGGAATGCAATCACTGAGCGGCGCAAGGTCTTCTATTCGCTTTTTCTGGTGCAGCAGACGGCGATGTTCGGGGTCTTCATCTCGCTGGACCTGATGCTCTACTACGGCTTCTGGGAGCTTTCGCTGGTTCCCATGGCCATTTTGATCTCGATGTATGGGCGCAAGAACGGACCGAAAGCCGCGCTCAAATTCTTCCTCTTCACTTTTATTCCTTCTGCGCCGCTGCTGGTGGCGATTCTTTGGCTCTATGCCAATACCGGCAGCTTCGACTTTGTTACGCTGCAAATTCTCATCGCCCACGGAAACTTCCCCGCCGGAGCGATCTTCTGGGTCGCGCTTGCGTTTCTGCTTGCCTTTGCCGTCAAGGTGCCGGTCTTTCCGCTGCACGGCTGGCTGGCGGATACCTACGGCGAAGCGCCGGTGGCGCTGGCGATGGTGGTGGCCGGCAAGCTGGGACTGTACTCCATGCTGCGCTTCCACATAGGGCTCTTCCCCGTGCAGGCGCAGGCTGCTGCTCCCTGGCTGATTGCGCTGGCCGTCATCGGGATCCTTTACGGCGCGTGCCTGGCGCTGGTGCAGCGCGACTTCTGGCGGTTGATTGCTTTTGCGGCGCTGAGCCATTTGAGCCTGATCGTTCTGGGCATCTACGGCTTTACGTTTACCGGTTCAGCCGGAGCGGTCTACCAGATTCTGAGCCATGGCGTGGTGGACGGCGCGCTCTTTGTGCTGCTGGGCGCAATTTACGAGCGCTACTCGAGCAGCCAGATCGGCGCTTATGGAGGCCTGGCGAGCAAGCTGCCGCGCACGGCTACGCTATTCGTCATTACTTCCCTGGCGATGATTGGCCTGCCGATGCTGAGCAATTTTGTGGGCGAGTTCCTGATTCTCTCCAGCACTTTTATCCAATTGAGCAAAGGCTGGGCGATTGCGGCTTCGCTGGGAGTGATTCTGGGCGCGGCCTATATGCTTTGGCTGGTGCAGCGGATCTTTTACGGGCCGGAGAGCGAACTGGCTGCGTCGAAGCCGGCTGTCGATCTGCACTTCCGCGAACTGGCAGCCGTGTGGCCGCTGGCTGTTCTGATGCTGGTGATGGGACTGGCGCCTTCGTTCTGGCTTCCCACGATCGAGAAGGGCGTGCATCCTCCGCAGGCTAAGAAATCGGCCGTCATCACCGGCGCCTCCAACCGTATTCGATGATTCCGTCTCAAGGGGAGGGCCAGCGGTGAATCCTGTTCCCGATATCTTCCGCATCCTTCCCGAGCTCGTCCTCACGCTGACCGGCGTGGGGGTGATGCTGATCGATGCTTCGCTGCCTGCCGGATGGGCGCGGCGGCCGCTGGGCTGGGTTGCGGCGCTGGGAACCACGCTGGCTCTGTGGGCCAGCCTTTGGCAGCTCTCATTGCCTGAGGGGACTGGCTTCTACTCAACGGTTGAGACCAGCGCCTTCACCATCTTCTTCCACGTGCTGATCTGCGGCATTGTGCTGGTGGCGCTGCTGCTCTCGCTGGATACGCTGCCCGAGGACAGCCATCACCAGGGCGAGTACTACGCGCTGATCGTCTTCGGCGCGGTGGGCATGTGCCTGCTCACCGGCGCGGTTGAACTGCTGGTGGTTTTTATTGCTCTGGAAATCTCTTCCATCTCCACCTACATTCTGGCCGGTTACCACAAGAACACTGCCCGCGGACCGGAAGCGGCCATCAAGTATTTTCTTCTCGGCTCCTTTGCCACGGCGTTCCTGCTTTACGGCATCGCGCTGATTTTTGGCGCTACCGGCACCACGCAGATCTATGAGATTGCGCGGCTGGCTCCCACCGCGGCGAATCACTCATTCATTCTGGCCGGCCTGGCGCTGATGCTGGTGGGCATTCTGTTCAAGGTATCGGCCGCGCCCTTCCACGTTTGGACGCCTGACGTTTATGAAGGCGCGCCCTCGCCGGTGGTGGCGCTGCTCTCCACCGCGCCCAAAGCCGCGGCCTTCGCGCTGCTGCTGCGCGTGGTTTACGAGATGCTGCCCTCGCTGCGCGGGGTGTGGTCGCCGCTGCTGTGGATTGTGGCCGTGCTCTCAATGACCGTGGGCAACCTGGCCGCGCTGCGCCAGGAAAACGTGAAGCGGATGCTCGCCTACTCCTCGATTGCCCATGCCGGCTACCTGCTGGCGGCCTTTGCCGGAGCCGGAAACAGCGGCATTGCCGCGGCCAGCTTTTATATCGCGGCTTACGCGGCCATGAATGTGGGCATCTTTGCCGTGATTACGCTGGTGAGCGGTTACGACGACAAGCTGCCCCTGGTGGAGGATTTTCGCGGGCTGATTTACCGCTCGCCGCTGCTGGGCGGCCTGCTGATCTTCTTCCTGGTCTCGCTGATCGGAATTCCCTTCACCGGCGGATTCTTCGGCAAGTTCTATTCCTTCTCGGCGGCGGTGGGCGGCGGAGCGATCTGGCTGGCCATCATTGGCCTGCTGAATTCAGGATTGGCGGCGGCCTACTATCTGCGGCTGGCATTGGCGGCGGCGCAGCGCGGAGCCGGCAAGAATGCCGATGCTTCGGCTCCCGTGCCGCAGGTTGGAATTGCTGTGGGTGCGGCCTGCTGCTGGCGGTTGCGGCAACGCTGGTGCTGGGCATTGTGCCCAACGAGGTGCTGCGCGCGGCCGAAACAGGCGCGCACACGCTGGAAGCGCCTTCCCTACCGGCCGGCACTACGGGAATCAGTGCTGTGCAGGAACCAAAGCCCTGACGCTTTCGGGCCTGGTTCTCCTGCTGCTGGCAGCATGCTCTTGTAAAACGTTGCGGCCAGCCCCAGGACGCGTTCATCGACAAAGTGCTCCAGAACCCAGGCGCGCGCGGCCTCGCCCATGCGGCGGCGGCGATCTGGATCGCGGAGCAGCTTGAGCACTGCTTCACTGATTGCCTCAGGGTAGCCGGGCGGGATGAGTAGACCGGTCACCTCGGGCACCACCGAATCGCGGGAGCCGGTCGACAGCGTGGTAATAACCGGAATGCCCGTTGCAGCAGCCTCCAGCACGACGTTGGGAAAGCCCTCCCGCCAGGTGGGCAGGACCATCAGGTCCATGGCGCGATAGTAAGGCGCGGTATCGGCCACAAAACCGGTGCAATGAATGCGGGGATGGTTCAGGATGCGGGCGCGCAGAGCGGCGCTGAGAGCATCTTCAGAGGCATCGAACCAACCCACCAGCAACAGATGCGCTTCCGGCTGCGCCTGCAGAATCGTTTCGAAGGCTTCGATCAGCTCAGGCAGGCCTTTGTCGCGGGTCAATCGGCCCACAAAACCCACTACCGGGGCTGCACGAGGAAGGCCCAGACGGTCTCGCACGCTCACTCGGGCCCGGCGAGAAACGCACCACATCGACGCCGTTGCGAGCTGCCCTCCCCAAGCAGATGCAGCTTCGCCGCCGGCGCCAGGCCCAGCGCCAGCGCTTCAGCGCGCATGCTCTCGCTGTTGCACAGCACAACGTGCGCGCAGGCTGCGGCCAGCCGCTCCGTTGCCAGCAGAATCCGGCGCTTGAATCCGGTGGTGGTTTCGAGCTTGAGGCCGCGCAACATATAGATCCGCCGGGGCACGCCGCAAAGCAATGGCTGCCAGGTTTCCCAGCAGCCCGGCCTTGGGGGTGCTGAATTCCGCCATCTGGGGCTCGGAGCCGGAGCAACAGCCAGCAGAGCCGCGCCAGCGAGACAAGATCGGCAAGGGGTGCGATCTGCCTTTCCATGGGGATGGCGATTGCCTCAACCCCTTCGGCTGCTGCAGTTCGGTGAAGCAATTCGCCGGGGCTTGAGACGAGGATCACGCGAAAGCCCGCTTTGCGCAGCGTGCGCAGACGGCCGGTGAGATTCAGGCAGGTTTGCGGATGGGTAATGCCCACGACGATGCAGGGCTGCGTTGAGAGGTAATGCCGCTTTGGAACGAGTGGTAGCGCTTCAGTAACGAACATAGGCCGGCCCACACTTCTGCAATTTCCAGACGTGGTATTAGAAAAAGTCCAGAAATCCGCTTTCAACGCAGAGGTATAGGCCTTTCATGGTTTTGGACCATGAGAAAGCGCAAATCAAATCAACGAGGTGCTTTCGTCCCAGAAGCAGGTGCTTCATACAATACTGTTTGAAGTCCTGCTTCAATGTACGTTAAAGGAATCTAAGATACTGTACCAGTTTTGCACAGTTTGTGGAATGCGCCTGACGCAATTACGAAAGTATCGCGTACCAAGACATATACTCGCCTTACTCGTGAAAAGGCGCTTTGATAGAGCATGACGCAACGTCCCAGGGTTCTGTTACTGATTCCTCACCTCGGAGGCGGCGGCGCCGAGCAGGTTACCGCTCTGCTGGCGCGAGGTCTTTCCCGAGAGAAGTATGAGCTGCACCTGGGGCTGGTTACGCAGAAGGGACGCCGGAGAGGAACAGCTGCCGCCGCGGGTCGGCATTCACGCTCTGGGCGCCGGAAGGGTGCGCACCGGAGCCTTCCGGTTGCTCAAGCTGGTCCGGCGGCTCAAACCGGACCTGATCCTGAGCGGAATGGCGCATTTGAATTTTCTGGTGCTGCTGCTGCGCCCCTGTTTCCCGCCAGGAACGCGTGTGCTGGTGCGGCAAAATGGGACTGTTTCCTCCCTGTTGGCCTTTCAAAAAAAATCCGGCTTTACCCGCCTGCTTTACCGCTGGCTCTACCCCCGTGCGGACCGCGTGATCTGCCAGAGCACGGCGATGGCCAAAGACCTTGCCCGGGAGCTTGAATTGCCGAGGCGCGGCTGGCGGTGACTGCCAAATCCCGTGGATGTGGATGAGATTCGCAGATGCGACCGGCGAAGATCTTTGGAATGGTCCTGGCCCGCATCTGCTGGCGGTGGGCAGGCTTTCACGAGAAAAGGGATTCGACCTGTTGCTGCGGGCGCTGGTTGCCGTGCGCGAACGGTTTCCCCATGCCGATCTGACGATTGCCAGGAGCCGGACCAGAAGAAAGGGCTTTGAAGGCCCTGTGCCGCAAGTTGGGGCTGGAAGCACGCCGTTCGCTTTGTGGGCTACGTTGAACGCCCGTCAGCGTACTTTCAGGGGGCAACTGCATTTGTGCTTTCGTCCCGGCACGAGGGTTTGCCGAATGCCCTGCTGGAGGCAGCCGCCGGCGGGTTGCCCATTGTTGCTTTGCCCGCATCGGAGGGCGTGGTGGAGCTGCTGCGCGATCAACCCGGCACGTGGCTGGCGAAGGAAATCTCCTCCGCCGCACTTGCGGAGTGCTTGCTCACGGCACTCAACGTTCTCAGGCCCGGTGAGCGGTTTGAGCATGGATTTATTGAGGAGTTCAGAATCGACCGCGCTATCCAGGCTTATGAAGACCTGATCGACGAGACGCTCAGGCGGAGGCAGCCATGAGCCACGTTGCCCTGGTGATTCCCGGCTTTGGGCGGATTGGCGGCGCGGAGCGGCAGGTGATCCTGCTGGCCAGGGGGCTGCGCCAGCGTGGCTGGCGAGTGAGCGTGGTTGCGCTTTCAGGCAGCGGAGGCGACTCAGCAGCCGAACTGATCGAAGCAGGCGCAGGGTTCATGAGCCTGGGGATGCGCAAAGGACTGGCCGATCCGCGGGGATGGATTCGCTTCAATCGCTGGCTCAGGCGGGAAAAGCCGGACGTGATCCACGCGCACCTGCCCCACGCGACCTGGCTGGCTCGCTGGTCCAGGCTGGCCGCGCCTTCGCGGGTGCTGGTGGATACGCTGCACACCTCCTCCACGGGCACTCGGGGCCGGCAGTTGGGCTATCGCTGGAGCGGCTGGCTTACAGACAAAGTCACCGCTGTGAGCCAGGCCGTTGCAGAGGCTTATTTTTATGCGCGCATGGCGACAGCGGACAAACTTGCCGTGCTGCCCAACGGCGTGGATGCGGATGCGTGGAAACCGGATGCGGCAGTCCGGCAAGACCTTGCGCAACGAACTGAATCTGGAGGATAAGTTCCTGTGGTTCACCGCCGGCCGGCTGGACGCGGTGAAAGACTATCCCGCGCTTCTGAGGGCCATGGTGAAGGTCCCGGAATCGGCACGGCTGGTGATTGCCGGCAGCGGACCGCTCGAAGGCGAACTGCTGCGGCTGTCAACTCTGCTTGGCCTGGAACGGCGGGTCCGGTTTATCGGCTTTGATCGGGATGTGCTGCGCTGGATGCAAACAGCGGATGGATTTGTGCTTTCGTCCCGCTGGGAAGGGCTGCCGATGGGTCTTCTGGAGGCAGCGGCCTGCGCTTTGCCTGCTGTGGCGACCGATGTTCCCGGTACGCGAGAGGTGATCGTCGATGGAGAGACCGGCTGGCTTAGCCCCGGCCGGCGATGCCGCCGCACTGGGAGAGGCAATGACCCGGATGATGCAAACTGCCGCCTGAGAATGCTCCGCACCATGGGCCAGCGGGCACGGCAGAATGTGATCGATCGCTTCAGCCTGAATGCTGTACTGGACCGGTGGGAGGCACAGTACGAGGAGTTGCTCAAGCGGAATCCCAGGCCAATGCGCTGGGGCCGGACGGATTGAGCCGCCTGGATTGAAATCATTCTGATTCGGCGGGATGAGGTTGGAGCAGGTGCGCACAGGAACAATACGAAGTCGCTTCAAACTGAATGCAATGCTTTAATAAAGCTAGCGTATCTGTCTATCTGGCAAGGGATAAGCCGCCGCGAAACTATTCTGAGCCTGCGTGAAAGTTTCTTCCTCGATTCTGGATGCATAAGACGCGGCTCATCACGAGAACTTCGTATAGCCGCTCGGCTGGTTCCAGCGGGGCTGGACTGCAATTCGGCCAATACACGGTCCACGGAGGTGAATTCCGCAGCGTGGCAGGTCAAGGAAGGAACGCAATCGATCGTACCTGCGATCCTCTTGCCGTATTGCTGTGCACGCAGATGGTCCAAAGGCCGGCAGGCTTTACCACCGGCTCCCAAAGCTGCTGAGGAATCCAGGTGAGGCCGCCGCGGGTAAAAGGCACGCGGGCGAATCCGTCGGAGAGCAGCTTGATTCCTTCCTGGCTGAGGGCCCGGAGCGTGCTCGCATCAAATCCGTGGCGCGGAGCAACCCAGATGCGCGGGTTGAGGCCGTGGCCGCGGAGAATCTCCAGCCCTGCGTGAATCCACTGGCGCTGGGTCTCCTCATCAACGCCTGCAAATTCGGAGTGGCGGTGCAGCGGCACCAGGCTCCTGCCCTTGCTTTTGCAGAGGTGCTGGAAGCCGTGCAACGCGATTGTCGCCCCGCCGGCTTCAAGCGCGCGCATACGGTCCCAGAACTCCGGGTCAGGCGGCGAAAGCTGCAAATCGTGGTCTTGATTATCGGGGACCACGGCGAGAATGGGCCGGATTCCATAATCATCAATCAGTCTTCAATAAGCGCTGCATCCGATTGTGCGAAGCAGTGGGACAGAGGTCGTCAAAGCGAAGAAGATATTGAGCCGGCCTGGGAATCATGGCGCTGCCTCCGTTTTAGATGATTTCTTGCGCCAGATCGGCTTTTATTTCAGATCGTGCTTCGGAATTTGCACTTCTTCCACAGTTGCTCGAGGGAGCAGCTTCCAGGACCAATACCAAAGGAAGAAGAACGTGCTCACGGCCCATAGAGAGCTGGCCAGCGCGATTCCTGCAACGCCGAACCAGCGCATGAGGATGAGATTCAAAATGACGTCAAGGATGAGATTGATGGTACCGCAATAGAGAATCAGATCGGTGCGGCGCAAGGCAACAAGAAAGCGATAAAAGACCCGGCTGGAAACGAAAAACGGAATCTGAATGGCATACATGGCCAGCACCGGCGTGACCACGGCCGTATCGCGAGGGCCGAAGGCGCCGTGCTGGAAGGTGAGGCGTATGAGCAGGTGCGAGCCGGCGATGAGCGCCGCGGCAATGGGCACAGAGACCAGCGCGGTGATGCGGACCCAGGTGCGCAGGGTATGACGGCATCCGGCCCAATCTTTGTGGGCGATCATGCGCGAGAAGTGGGGCACCACCGCCGTGGAAACCGCTCCGGCAACCAGGGAGAGCACGACGCTGACAAAGCGGTAGGCATAGGCCAGCGCGGAGACGCTTCCCGAGGGCAGCATGGCGGCCATGGATTGGTCGACCAGCAGGCCGCCGGAGGCGACCACGCCGCTCAGCAGCACGGTTCCATACTGATGGGCCACCTCGCGAGTGGCCTCGGTGGTTCCATGCCAGTGCAGGCGGAAGCGGTAGCCGTGACGGTCCATCATTCCGGCAACCAGAACCGCCTGGACCAGCGCGCCGGCCAGGCTGGCATAGACCATTGCCCAGACGCCCACGCGGCCGCTGAGCAGCAGCGCGCCGATGATGATGGCTGCCGGAGTTGCCACAGGCACCAGTGCGGGCCATGCGAAACGGTCAAAGGTATTCAGAACTGCCGTGCAGTTGCTGGCGATGCCGGTGAGCAGCACCACGGGCAGCAGCCCGTAGAAGAGCCGGATGGAGAGATCGAGCTTGGCGGCGGGAAAGTGCGAGGCAATCAGCGGGAAGAAGCCGCGCGCGGCCAGAGCCATGAGGAGCGAAGCCGCACCCAGCAGAATGCAGGTCCACAGCATCGCGCTCGAAAGCAGTTGCTGGGCGCGGTCGTGGCCCTCCTGTTCCCTCACCCGCACCAGCGTGGGCACCAGCGCCTGGTTCATCGATTCGGAGATCAGGTTGACCAGCAGATTGGGAATCAGAATGGCCGCGACGAAGGCATCCATCGCATCGGAGCGGCCATAGACTCCGGCGACGGTAAATTCCTTGAAGGTGGCGACGGTTTTGACCAGAATCCCCGCGGCGGTGACCGATGCCGCGGCGCGAAAGATGCGGCGATTGACGCTGCCGCCCTTGAAAAGCTGCGCGATTTGGGGGATGGGAAACATGAGGCAGGAGGTAACGGACAGTCTAACAAGTCTATTGGGCAGGACGCCGGGACAGCAGAAATTCGGCAGTTTGGCTGTGGTCCGGGAAGCATGTCGGCGAGGTCGCTCCGGGTCTTCGACGGCGAGCCGCCCAGCCAGCGCAATCAGGGCCAGCAGCAGCCAGGTGGTGCGGCTCTCTTCCACTGTGGCCACCAGCGAAGTGACGATCCAAACGGTGAGTGCAACTGCCAGAGCCAGGCGCAGAGTCCCGTGGGTTTCGAGGATCGACCGCATAGCCAGCGCCACGATGGCCACGGCCAGAAAGAAGGCGCACAGGCCTCCGCCGACGAGAATCGAAAGAGCGGTATTGTGAGCCGTATCGAGGGGGTTCATTCCGGCTGCGGCGACAAAGGAGCCCGCTCCGGTGCCAAAGAGCGGAGCATGGACAAAGGCATGCCAGCCCGCGGTCCAGATGTTCAAGCGCTGGTTCAGATTGCCGCCCTGAAGCTGTTCGGGAATGGTGGCCAGGCGCTCAAAAGTTTCATGGGGAACGGTAAACCAGAGAGCGGCGGCTAGCCCTGGCAAAGCGAGAGTTCCGGCAAGCACGCCTTTCAGATGGGTGCGAGCCAGCAGGATGCCGCAACCCACCAGCGCCACAACGGCGGCCAGAAATCCTCCGCGAGAGGCTGTGAGCAGCACGGCGACAGAGCCCGAGCGGCAGATAACCCAGCGCCAGCAGGCGGGCAGGCCAGCGGCGTTCGCTGACAAAGAGCAACGCCGCCAGGGGAAACCCCAGGTCGAGAAAGCGGGCTACGTCGTTCGGGTCCTGCCCTGTGGCGGCAAACCGGATCTGGCCGGCGGCAACCGCCTCAGGCGAGCCAAGATTGGCGACGGTGAGAGCGGCCAGCACGTAGGAGCCGGCTATAAAGGCGCGCAGCAGAGAGCGCAGATCGCGGGGGCTCTCGGCAAACTCCCAAACCAGCCAGACGATCATCATCTCCTGGAAGTAGGAGCGCATTTTTTCGAGAGTCGCCAGCGGATCGATGGTCCAGAAATAGGTGCAGCAGAACCAGAGATAGAAGGCCAGCACCAGCCACTGCATGGGTCCCGGGGTGCGCAGTCGTCCAGCCTGCAGAACAGCCGGAACGGCTGCGAGAATCAGCAGCAGGCCCAGGATGCGGGCGATATTGCCCAGCGGCTCGCCCAGGTCGAGGGAATACTCCCAGGGAATCGCGAAGGCGAAGAGCAGCAAGCATTCCCCAGGCAATGCGGCGCATCGACTAATACCTCTGCGAATAAACCAGGCCGGAGTAGATGCTGACGCCGATCGCCGATTGGATGGCCGATTCGATGCTCCTGTTCATCAGATTCTTGGCTATCGAGTCGGGAACGTAGAGAATATCGCGGTCGTAGACCGGCTGGTCCGGCTCCTGGCCGTGCAGCATGCGCTTCAGATTGAGGGTGGTCATGGTGCGGCCGCCCTTCTGCTCGCGGATGAGCAGAGCCTTGCCTGTGGCGGCATTCAGGCTCGGACCCCAGGCCATGGAAAGCGCCTGCACCACGGTGAGTCCCTGCGCGGGATCAACTGGAAATCCGCCTGGGCGAATCACATCGCCCACCACGTAAACCAGCCCGGCGCGGCTCACCTGAACCGTATCGCCGGGAGCCAGTTCCGGGTTGTGGTCGGAGCTGGTATCGGTTGCGCCGGGATCGAGAACCACCGGATGCGGCGTTTTGGGATCGCTGCGGTGGTAGATGTTCACCAGGCGGCCGGCAGTGGGCGCGAGACCAGAGGCGGCTGAGATCAGGTCAAGCAATCGATGGTGGAGGGTATAGGGATAGACTCCGGGGTGAGTCACCTCGCCCAGCACGCTCACATCCTGGCCGGCGTAGGCGGTCACCAGCACTGTGACCTGGGGATGGAGAAGCATGCCCTTAGCGACCAGAGCGGCTTCAATGGCGTGTGCGGCGGCCAGCTCGTCCAGCCCGCCTAGCTGCACTTCGCCGATCATGGGCAGGGTCACCGTGCCTGCCGGAGAGACGCGTACGGCAGAATGAAACTCCGGGGTGTGGTACTCGGAGATATCGAGGAAGTCTCCGGCAGCGATGGGAGCCGCCATGGGAGATGCGGAGAGCGTTCCGGCCATGGGCGGCATTCCAGACTGGTATTGGCGCTGCGGGGCTGTTCCATACCGCGGGAGCATCCTTGGGATTGGGCAGGACCCTTGTATCCTGCGAAAACGGAATGCGGGCCACGCCGGTGGGCAGGCCGTCGAGCGAGGGCGTGGGCGCCTGGGCGTGGGTTCTTGCGTGTACCCCACGACGCCAGCAATGATCACCGCCAGCAGCACGGCAACCATACGAGTGGATGTGCCAAGCGATTCAAGCATGAGCGCGCCTCCTACTGCCAGCCAGAGTCCGGCAAAGAGCGTGATGGCCATATAAAGCGGCAGATCCGGAGCTACCGGCTTCACCGGCTGACGGGCCGGGTCGACCACGGTGATATTCGAGCTGTTCATGCCTGCCGAAAATCCGGCCTCTTCCACCTTTTCGAGCACGCGCAGATAGAGCTCGTGGTTGCGATTGGCCTCCTGCCGCATATCGGCGTATTCGGTGGTGGCCTCGTTCTCCTTCATATCGTCGGCGGTGTGCTCGGCCAGGCTCTTGCGCGCCAATTGCTCACGATCGGCGGCCGTCTGCCAGGCGCTCTTAAACTGATTCACCAGCCTCAAGTCTTCAGCCGCAACCTGCCGATCGAGGTCTTGCAAGCTGGCCGCGAATCTCCACCACTCGGGGATAGTTGGGCCCATGCTCGATGCCCAACTGCGCCTGCTCCTGGTCAAGCGCGCTGTGGCGGGCATGGAGCTGCTGCAGCAATGCAGTGGCGAAGTTGCCGTTTTCGTTCTGCAGATGGGGATCGGAGGCGATCACCAGCTCGGGATTTCCCTGAGAAGCGGCGCGGTACTCGGCCTCGCGGAGGATGCGGTCGCTGGTTGCGACGACCAACTGCCGGCTCAGCTCGTCGATCTCCAGCAATGCCGAGGTGTGCTGGCTTTCGCCCAGCTGCCCATTGGCCAGCGTCTCCGGGGCGGTGAGGATGCCGTGCCGGCTCTGGAAGTCCGCCAGGCGATGCTGATCCTGCTCGACGCGGGCCTTGAGATCTTTGAGCTGGCTCTGCAACCAGCCGGAGGCCTGAGCTGTCGCTTCCATGCGGGCCTCGCTGTCCTGCTCCCCATAGGCGCCGAATCATGCCGTTCACCACGGCGGCTGAGAGCGCCGCATCGTGGCAGCGAAAGCGAATCTGAATCATCAGCGTGCGGGGCAGGGTTTCGACGTGCAGCCGCCGCTGAAAACGCTCCAGCAGCCAGGCCTGGGCATCGGTGTTTTCAGCTTGATCGGGTTTGAAACCGGGAAAACGGTGCGCAAAATTGCCCATGAAGCCGGGCGCCTGGTAGAGCTTGAGCTCGGTGATCACCCTCCAGGCCAGTTGGTCGCTGCGAAAAACATTGGCCTGCGTCTCGAGTTGCAGCGGCGTGGCCAGAGAGGAGGACGCTACGGAGGACTCACCAGCGTCAAGGCTGAGCGAAGATGCCGGCGAGGTGCGCAAGGCTACCCTGGCAGTGGCTTCGTACTGGTTAGGGGCGATGAGGCAATAGAGAAGGCAAAGCAGCAGCAATCCCCCCACTACGGAGGCAATCATACGGCGGCGGCGGACCAGTACCTCCCAGAGTGAGCACAGAGAGATAGTGGAATGGTACCGGCTGAGATCAGCCCGAGACCGTTCAACGGGTTGGTACGGCGAATCGCTCTGGAGAGAGTTGCCATCCTGCACAGGGCGCTGAACCTCAATCCCATGAAGATACAGAATCCCTCTCGCAGGGTTATCCCTGCTGTTCAAAACGAAAAACCACAGATTGCGGAGGAAATCCACGCAATTGTGCTTCATCGGAAGCGATTCGTCAATAGACTCCGTCACTGAAGAAAATCAATTGCGGAAAGGTCCGGCATTCTTTCTGACCGAAAACTGGGTTACTGTTCACCGCCGCCGGCACGGTACCACTCGACGGTTCGCCGTAATCCCTCGCGGAAATCGACGGTCGGTTTGTAGCCGAGCAGTTCCATTGCCAGCCGAATATCGGCCAGCGAGTCGCGAATATCTCCGGCGCGCGTGGGGGCATAGATTGGCTGGCCGCTGTAGCCGGTCAGTTCGCGCAGAATCTTGAAGATTTCATTCAGCGTGATGCTTGAGCCGGTGGCCAGGTTCATCATGCGCCCTGAGACCTTCGTTGCCGGGGCCGCTGCGGCCAGCAGATTGGCATTGACTACATTATCAATGTAGGTAAAGTCGCGGCTCTGCTCGCCGTCGCCATAAATGGTGATCGGGTCGCCGGAGAGCATGCGGCGGCAGAAAATGGCCAGCACTCCGGAGTAGTGCGAGATGGGGTCCTGATAGGGGCCAAAGACATTGAAGTAACGCAGGACCACGGTCTCTAGGCCGTAAACGCGGGTAAATGAACGCAGGTAATGCTCGCCGGCCAGCTTGGCCACGGCGTAGGGAGAGATGGGGTAGGGGAGCATGGCCTCGTGTTTGGGCAGGGTGGGCGCATCGCCGTATGCGGCAGAAGAGCCGGCATAGACCACGCGGCGCACCCCAGCGGCGCGGGCTGCCACCAGCACGTTGAGCGTGGCGTCAATGCAATTTACGTTTGTGGCCACCGGATTTTCAACAGAAAGTGGAACCGAGGCTAGCGCCGCCTCGTGGAAGACGATTTCTGCGCCCGCACAGGCCTGAGCGCAGGCAGCCGGATCGGCCAGATCGCCTTCGATGAATTCCATGGCTTCAAGACCCACCAGATTGGAGCGCTTGCCGGCGATAAAGTTGTCGATGCCACGTACGGTTTCACCGCGCGCGAGCAGCGCAGCCGCTATCGAGCGGCCAATGAAACCCGCTGCGCCTGTTACAAGATACTTTGCCAATGAAATCACCTCTAACGTTCAGATTTTATACACAGTTTACACCAGGAATGACCTCCGCCGCAGGGCTGAAGGATAAGCGCAAGATGCGATTGAAACGCATGGACTAGAATAAAAACCGGCGATTTGCGCGGGTCGCTCATTGACTATTCATGCAGGCATAATTCGACAATCGAAAAGAACTGGCCGGGCTACGGTTGGCTATGAATCCCGAAGGAGAGAAATGCTCGATTTCTTGAATGTTCAAGACAAGGTAGTGCTGGTCACGGGTGCGTCGTCGGGAATCGGCGCGGAGACGGCGAGGCTTTTTGGCAAGTTCGGCGCTCGTGTAGCCATTGGATACCATCGCAATCGGAAAAATGCTGAAGTTACACGCGATGCGATTCGTCAGGCAGGAGGAACCGCGATCGCGGTGCAAGCGGATGTTCAGGTTCCCGGCGAGATTCGCGCCCTGGCGGAACAGGTTGCCGCTGAATTGGGAGCGATCGATATCCTGGTCAACAACGCGGGCACGCTGTTCGAAAGAGTTTCCCTTATGTCGCAAACCGTGGAGGGTTGGGATGCGGTAATGGATATCAATCTAAGGAGCGTCTTCCTTTGCTCGCAGATCGTGGGGGCATCCATGATCGAGCGAGGAACGGGAAGCATAGTCAACGTTGCCTCCATTGCAGGGCGCAACGGCGGCGGGCCGGGTGCGGGAGCCTACTCGGCGGCGAAGGCTGGAGTTATTGCGCTGACGAAGTCGTTGGCCAAGGAATTGGCGCCGCACGGAATCAGGGTTAACTGTGTCAATCCCGGCGTGATCGATACCCCTTTTCACGAAGTGTTTTCTACACCGGAGGCAATGAGCAACTTCGCCAGGATGACTCCCCTGGGCCGCGTAGGTACAGCGCTCGAATGCGCAAATGTAATCGTATTTCTTGCATCGGACGCCGCCAGTTACATCCTTGGCGAGACGATCGAATTGAATGGCGGGCTAATCATGCTATAAGGGCGCCAATGGTGCGATTCCAGGAGATCGGGGGGCAGTCATGCACACGCGCGACATACGTTTCTTCAATCAACCGCACCCGCGTGGCACTAGGTCGGAGTGGAATTTGACTGCACGACAGATACTATGAGCATCATTTACTGTTGCTGTGTTCCCGCTCATGAACCTGCTCAATCCAATTCTGGCTGAACCTCTGCACTTCTCACTTGGGGAGAAGTTGCTCTTTGCCGGGCTGGCCGTGGCTGCGGTCGTTGCTTTCTGGCGCCGATTCGGCGCCGTCCTCGACAAAATCCTCGCATCGAAGAAAGACCCCGGCTTTCACCTCTTTCCCCATCGGCAAGCGCATCTGGGATTTTTTCTGGGAGGTGCTTTGCCAGGCCAAAGTCATTCGCGAGCGCCCGCTGCCCGGCCTGGCGCACGCCTTTGTCTTCTGGGCTTTCTGCGCCTTTGCGCTGGTCACGCTCAACCACTGCGCCATCGTCTTCGGAATCGGCTTTCTCGCTCCCGCCGGAGAGATCGGCCGCTTCTATTTCTACTTTGCCGCCGTCTTCGCCGTTGCCTGCGCAGCCGGCATCCTCGGCCTCTTCATCCGCCGCTTTTTCATCCGCCCCAAGTGGCTGGGCGCAAAACTCTCCTGGGAGTCCGGCGTCATTGCCCTGCTGATCTTCGTCTTGATGGCCACTTACCTGGCCTCGTTCTTCGTCGCGGACGCCAGCCCCGCCGCGCGGCTGCTGTGGTGGACGCACACCCTCACCCTGCTCATCTTCCTGCCGCTCATCCCCCACACCAAGCACCTTCACCTGGTGCTGAGCCCGGCCACCATTTTCCTGTCGCGCGGCAGCTTCGCTCAGATTCCCCCGCTCAGCGGCGATGAAGACTTCGGCCTTGTAGCCGGCACAGACCTCACCCGGCTGGTCAGCCTGCAGGCCTACTCCTGCGTGGAGTGCGGCCGCTGCACCGAGCACTGCCCTGCCGCCAACACCGGCAAGCTGCTCAACCCCAAAGAAATCATTCTCGGCGTCCGCGCTTATCTTAACGACCTTGGCCCCACGTCGGACCAACCGCTGCTGGGCAAGTACAACGCGCAGGAGGCCGTCTTCCAGTGCACTACCTGCGGCGCCTGCGAGTTCCAGTGCCCTGTGGGCATTGAGCACGTGCCCATCCTCGTCGGCCTGCGCCGCGGCGCGGTCAATACCGGCGCATGGGACGACCAGCACGGCTCCAAGCTCTTTCTTGCCCTCGAGCGCGGCAGCAACGCGCTGGGTCTGAGCCCCGCCGAGCGCGACAAATTCATCGAGAAGCAAGCTCTGCCCATCTTCGACGGGACGCAGGAGTACTGTTTATGGCTGGGCTGCATGGGCGGCTACGATCCCAAAGGCCGCGAGATCGTTGCCGCCTTCGCCCGCGTGATGAACTACCTGGGCACAAGCTACGGCGTGCTGCGCAAGGAAAAATGCACCGGCGACCCGGTCCGCCGCCTGGGCAACGATCTCCTCTTCCAGCAACTGGCCGAAGCCAACCTTGAAGCCCTGGCGCAAAACAAGGTGAAGAAGATCGTCTCCATCTGTCCCCACTGCGTCCGCACCATCCAGGAAGACTGGAAGGAGTACGGCACGCCGCCCGAGATCGAGCACCACAGCGAATTCCTGGCGCGCTATGCTGACAAGCTTCCAAACAGGACAAAGCAGGGGAAAATCGTCTTCCACGATCCTGCTACCTGGGCCGCTATCGCAACGTCTACGAAGAACCGCGCACAGTCGCCGCGCTGGCCGGAGAGTTGGTCGAAGCTCCGCGCAACCACGAGCGCAGCTTCTGCTGCGGAGCCGGCGGCGGGCTGGCCTTTCTCGGCGAGGAGACCGGCGAGCGCGTAAGCCACAACCGCGCGCAGGAGTTGGTCGCAACCGGCGCGCAGACCATCGCCGCCGCCTGCCCTTTTTGCAATACCATGTTCAGGGATGCGCTGGCCGCCACCGGCGAAGCCGCGCCCGAACTGCTCGATATTGCCCAGTTAGCCGCGCGGGGATTACCGCCGAATAGCAGCGGCAAGTTAGGATCAACGAGGAGTTTTTCGCTCATGAAGATCATCGTCGCCATCAAACAGGTTCCTGAACGCGATGCGCAGGTCCGCATCGACGCTGCCGGCAAATGGATTGAAGAGATCCGGCCTGCAGTATGCGCATGAACGAGCCCGACGCCTATGCTCTCGAAGAGGCGCTGCAGCTCAAGGAAAAGTCCGGCGGCGGCGAAGTCATCGTCGTCAGCGCCGGGCCGGAGCGCGTGGGCACAACCATCCGCGAGGCTCTGGCCAAGGGCGCCGACCGCGCCATTCATATCGTCTGCGACGATCTCGGCGCGCGCGACGCCCTGGGCGTGGCGAGCTGCTGGCCGCCGCCATCAAACCTGAGAATCCCGACCTCGTCCTCACCGGCTTGCAGTCGGAAGACCTGGGCCTGGGCCAGACCGGCGTGATTGTGGCCGAATTGCTCGGCCTGCCCCACGCCACTCTGATCCTGCACGTGGAAAAGACCGAAACCGGCCTCAAGGTAAAGCGCGAGCTTGAAGAGGGGTGGTTTCAAGACCATCGAACTGCCCACCCCGGCGGTGCTCACCATTCAGTCCGGCGGCAACAAGCTGCGCTACGCCACGCTGATGGGCATCAAACGCGCCAAAACTAAAGAGGTGCGCGTGCTCGCCGCGTCCGATCTCGGCGTGGATGCCGCGCCGGTGGTGGTGCTGGAGCAGGTCACGCTGCCGAAAAAACAAAAATCCACGCAGATTCTGCCCGGCACGGCGAAAGAAGCCGCGGCGGCGCTGGTGGAAAAGCTGAAATTCGAGGTGCGCGTCCTATGAGCGGCGTTTTGGTGGTACTGGAAGCAACGCAGAGACGGTAATACGCCGCATTAGTCTGGGAGGCCCTCGCCGCCGGGCAACGTGCTTGCCGGTTCCAACTGGGCCTTCCCGTGAAGCGCCGCCATCGGCGACGCAAACGAATCTTTTGCTGCCGAAATCGCGGGCCCAGCCCGCCGCGGCAAAGTAGCGCTGCGTCGAACATCCCGCTGCTCGCAAACTACACTGCCGACGGCTATTTACCCTGCCTTTGAACAACTTGTCCGCAAGCTGCAGCCGGCTTACAGTGGTCTTTCCGCACACGCTATCAGGTGCGCGACTTTGCGTTCCTCGTCTCGCGGCGCGATTCGGCCAGATGCTCATCAGCGATGTTATGGCCATCGAAGCCGGACCGGTCTTTACGCGGCAACTTTTGCAAGGCCGGCTGAACGGCAACTATCGCCACCCAGGCAATGGCCCCTGCTTCCTCTCCATCCAGGCCGGAGCCTTTCGCGCGGAAATTCCAGAAACGGCCGCACAATCCAACTGATATCATCACCTTCACGCCTACGATTGAAGCCAAGCCAGATCCGCACCAAGCCCGGCGAGCCGTTCCGCGGCTCGGTCGCAGACCGTGGACCTGGGCTCGGCACAGCTGATCGTCAGCGTAGGCCGCGGCATCAAGGAGGCGGAGAACATTCCGCATCATTCAGGAGTTGGCCACGGCACTGGGCGCGGAACTGGCCGCATCCCGGCCCATCTGCGACAACGGCTGGCTTCCGCTGGAGCGCCAGGTGGGCAGCTCGGGCCAGACCGTCGCGCCCAAACTCTACCTGGCCGTCGGCATCTCCGGAGCCATCCAGCACCTGGTGGGCATGAAAGGCTCGCAGTGCGTGGTGGCCATCAACAAAGACCCTGACGCGCCCATCTTCGAAGTAGCCGACTACGGAATTGTCGGCGATCTGTTTGAAGTGGTTCCCGCATTGACTGAAGCGGTGAAAGCCGCCCAGCAATAAGCTATTCTTGTGAGCTGTATAAACTCGAATGAGTTATATTACCTTGGCGCCTAAGCCGTAAGAATAAACGCCATAGTTTGCCCAAATCGTTTTCTACCTATGTTGCCTTGATGATGCGAGCTACCCTTCGCCGCTTTGGCGTATAGCGCATGTCCTGAAAGCCGCTGAGTTCAAACGAAGCCAGCGAGAGCGGCCACGCCGACTCCACATTGTTTCTCCCTAATTGTTGTGGGTCGTGACTTACGGGTAATGGGGAATGCATTCGTGGTAAATGAGTACTTATATCCGGCCTTGCGAATCATCCGTGCCGCGCTCGAGGTATAACTCCATTCTTCGCCGCCCACCCATGCATAACAGTCGCAAACGTGCCCGAGCGCCTCCTCGAGCACCGCTTTGCCCGTGCAAATCTCATGCTCAAGCACGGATTCCGGAAGATCCGGCGACATCCGCAGATGGCTGCGCGTGTGGCAGCCAATGACGTGCTGCCGCCGGTCAAGATCGCGCAGTTCATCCCACGACATCGCTTTCCGTTCCGCCTTGAGACGAATTACTATCCTGCCAAATATGATGTGTGTCACAATATTCGCGGCTGCTCGGAGGGCGGAGCCGCGACAAAATCGACGGGGACGAAAAACCACCCATGAAATCCGTATTTCTCAAGCAGTGGGGCCGCGACGGAGTAGTTGGAAGATAAGCCGTCGTCGAAAGAGATAATGAGTCCGGGGCGCTTCTTATCCCAGTGTTGAAGATGGAAGAATCTATCCAGGTCAGCCAGAGATACAGCGGTGAATCGCTCCGCATAATAGGCTAACTGCCGTTCGAAATTGCCTGCCGTATCCTCTGAAACCCCATGGTAGTTAATGGCGCGTATATATCCACCCGGGATGCAGCGCTGCTGAAGTTCCAGCAGAAGCGGAGTGATCTTCAATGCTTGAAACGACGAAGCCAGCATGTTCTTGATCTTCATAGGGCAGAATCTCCGTCGAAAGGCGATGGGTCCCAGAAATCGGCATTCTGTAAATCGTGATCGAGTAACCGGAACTCATCGCGCACTCGATATAGATACGGGGATGCAGGAAGTGTCCGGAGATGCGGATGAAGCCGCTCAAGCAAATTGTGCTTCCGCTGATTGAATCCCATTGCTTCTACTACGTCTATATCGGAGCGCTGCGCATGTTCCAATGCCGCAGATATCAGTGATAGTACGGTATCCGATTCGTCGTCTATTGCCTGAATATCCACAACCCTGAAACGGCGGAGACCATACCGCTCATGATCGTATCTTCTCATGATCAGATACCCTGAAAGGCTATCTCCCTCCATAACTACAAGGATAACAATGTTTCCAGATTCAAGATCGGGACGGAATTGCCAGGCGAGGGCTTCACTGGTGCGCAGAGCGAATAACCGATTTCTGCGTTGACGAAGCGAATCCCATAGGACATCGAAGCGATCGTCAAACGAAGTAACGAGACTTATCTCCTTGCGTTGGCGCAGGCCGTTGCGCCGATTTGCCAAATCCATGATGGAGAGAGCCAGCCCGGCTGCGTGGCGAATACCGGCAAAAGCCGGCATCCGTTTCTTTCGCAGCATAGCTCCGGCAAATCCCGTATAGTTAACAATCCAGAAGAGCACTTGCGCGCAGGACGGGCCTGGAATCTCGTTGCACTCGAAAGTATTTGAACAAGACGCCCACTTGCGGGGAGGCAGTTGTATTGAGAAACAAATCGATTTTCGATTGCGAAAAGAACTTATCGGCCAGCGAGATAGCTGCGAATCTGAATTGCGGATCGACTGCTATGGCTTTTGAAACGGCTACTCGAACCGGTTCATCATTCAATGTATACATTCGCGGCTATGTTACTCAATGTGCCAACTATGCCTTGAGTCTTGCTCTCGAGCACCCACCCTATAGGGACCTGAAGTTCGAACCGAAATGGGTTTTCATTCCATAGTCGCGCCCAACCCAGGTAATCTCCGGGCTCGAGCCCGTTGCGCCGCTTAACCTGGCATATGGCTTCAAAATCACCGAATGTGGCTTCACGAACAGCGCAATCTAATTCTCGTTTAGCTAGCTCGCTCTTCTCCATCCGCACAGACATGATGGCCGTAATATACCATGTCGGCGATTGGCGAACGAGAAACAGTACTGCGCCGCATTTGCACACCCATGGGCTGAGGAATTATGGTTTGGTGTTTGCCGCGCAAGGGCAAGTAAACGGGGGCAAGTAAGATGGTTCTTCCCGAAACGTATCAAGCCGCGCTCTTTCTCATGATCCTGAGCATGTTGTGCTGGGGATCGTGGGCCAACACGCTCAAGCTGTGCCCGGGCTATCGCTTTCAGCTTTTTTATTGGGACTACGCTATCGGCCTGGCGGCGGGCGCCATTCTGTGGGGATTGACCGCGGGCAGCCTGGGCCACGCGGGATTGCCGTTTCTGAGCGCAGCGGCGCAAACGCCGCTTACTTCGATTCTCTTTGCCGTCTGCGGCGGCGTGATCTTCAACATCGCCAATCTTTTGTTGGTGGCTGCGATTGAAGTAGCTGGATTGGCGGTAGCCTTCCCGGTGGGAATCGGGCTGGCGCTGGTGGTGGGCGCGGTTTCAAATTACCTGGTCAGTCCGGCCGGCAATCCCCTGCTGCTCTTCGGCGGGGTTGCGCTGGTTGCCGTGGCCATTGTTCTGGATGCGGCGGCTTATCGTAAACGCGAGAGCTCGGCCAAAGCAACTACGACGCGGGGCATCGTTCTCGAGCCTGGTTGCCGGCGTGCTGATGGGCACCTTCTATCCGCTGGTTGCGCGAGCTTTGGGCGGCGTGCCCGGCAAACCTGCTCCCGGCCCCTACGCGGTTGCGTTCTTCTTTGCCGTCGGCGTGCTGCTCTCCACCGTGCCAGCCAATCTGCTGCTGATGGCCAAGCCGCTGGACGGCAAGCCGCCCGTAGACGGAGCCGGCTACCGGAGCGCGCCGATGAGCTGGCACATCGCGGGCGTGCTGGGTGGGGCGATCTGGTGCACGGGCGCGGTGGCTAACTTTGTGGCCTCTGGCGCTCACCTGGTGGGACCGGCTGTCTCTTACTACCATCGGCCAGGGCGCGACCATGGTCTCGGCCTGCTGGGGAGTTTTTGTGTGGCGCGAGTTTGCCGACGCGCCCCGCTCGGCCAAAATTCTGTTGCTCTTCATGTTCATCTTCTTCGCACTGGGGCTGAGCGCGGTTGCGCTGGCTCCGTCTGCCCCGGTTTAACTGAGGCCGTGAACACCATGCAAAAGACCATCGTAGTTGTCGGCAGCATCAATATGGACCTGGTGGCGCGCGCAAGCGAAATTCCGCGCCCCGGTCAGTCGCTCGTCGGCACAGGTTTTGATACCACCCCCGGCGGCAAAGGTGCGAACCAGGCCGTGGCAGCGGCGCGGCTGGGCTATCTGGTGCAGATGGTGGGCGCGGTGGGCGAAGACGTCTTCGGCACGGCGTTGCTCGACAATCTCAACAACGCGGGCGTTCGAACGGCCGCCGTCAAGCGAGTAGACGGGCCCTCCGGCGTGGCGACGATCCTGGTAGCTGAGAACGGCGAAAACAGCATTGTGGTGGTTCCCGGCGCCAACGGCAAAGTTGATCCGGCAGTACGTTGATAGTCAGGCCGAACTGATTTGTTCAGCGGGCATGGTGCTCTGCCAGTTGGAGTTGCCCATCCCAACAGTGAAGACGCGTGCTCGATCTGTGCGAGCAAGCCGGCGTTCCGGTGATGCTCGATCCCGCTCCGGCCGCGCCGCTTCCGGGTGAGATCTGGCGGCAGGTGGCATGGTGCACTCCCAATGAGACCGAGGCGGCTTTCTATCTGGGCAGCGCATCGAAGCCGGAAGACGCAGCGAAGCAGTTGACGGGCAGAGGCGTGCGCGGAGTGGCGCTGAAACGAGGCGGCGACGGGAGCTTATGTGGCCGTTGCGGGCGGCAAGGCTGAGTGGGTGCGCCCATTTCACCGTTCAGGCCGTCGATACCGTGGGCGCGGGAGACTGCTTCAACGGCGCTTTTGCCGTGGCGTTGCTGGAAGGCAAGGACCCATGGGAGGCGGCGCGGTTTGCCTCGGCGGCCGCGGCCATCTCTGTCACCCGCAAGGGCGCGCAGGCCTCCATGCCATCCAGAAAAGAAGTGGATGAATTTCTGACAGCGCACGCATAGTGTGATTACATGCCCTCAGGGCTGAACTTATTTGAATGGGGAAAAAATGGACCGAGCACTTCGCGCAATCATTTTCGGAATTTCTGGCGGGGGCGTTTGCCCTCACAGCGGCAGCGCAGGACCTCGCAGTATAAGCCCAAGGACGAGCAGATTCCCGCGCCGGACTGCATGAACCTGCACGTTGCCTGGGATGGCGCGCGCCAGGCTCCCTGCCCCGCGGACATGCATGAAAGCTGGCTCCAGCGACATTGAGCACTGGAGGATGGAAGTCCGCATTCGCTCCGGCTACGACCCGGCGCGCTACGAGCAGTCCGCGACTCGCTGGGCGCAGACCAGCTATATCCAGCCGCAGATGATGGTGCAGGATCGCTATTTTTATGACCCGGTGGCCGGGCGCTATACCGTGGACCGCTATCTCGACGATCTGGAGAAGCGCTACGGCGGCATCGACTCGGTGCTGGTGTGGTCCACCTATCCGAATATGGGCATCGATGACCGCAACCAATTGGATATGGTTGCGTCCATGCCCGGCGGCATCGACGGCGTGCGCCAGATGGTCGCCGACTTCCACCGGCGCGGCGTGCGCGTGCTCTTTCCCATGATGATGTGGGACCAGGGAACGCGCAAGCCGGACCAGCCCTGGCCCGAGGCCATCGCCGAGCGCATGAAGCTGATCGATGCCGACGGCATCAACGGAGATACGCAGGACGGCGTTCCTCCTGATTTTCCTGATGGCCGCTGAAAAGATCGGCCATCCGCTGGTCTTTGAGCCCGAGGGCGGTCCCAACTACGAGGACGTGAGCTGGAACCTGATGGGCTGGGGCTATTACAGCTATCCGTTTATTCCCATGGTGGACAAGTACAAGTGGCTGGAGACCCGCCACATGGTCAACGTCTGCGACCGCTGGAACAAGGACCACACCAGCAACCTGCAATATGCATTCTTCAATGGCGAAGGCTTCGAGAGCTGGGAGAACATCTGGGGCATCTGGAATGGCATTAACCCGCGCGATGCCGAAGCCACGCGGCGCGTATGCGGCGATCGAGCACGGCGTTGCGCCTTTCCTGGTCAGTCCCGATTGGGAGCCGCTTTATCCCATGGATAACTACGGCGTATACGCCAGTCGCTGGCCGCTGGGCAGCGAGACGGTTTGGACCATCGTCAACCGCAACAGCTACAACATTGCCGGGCCGCAGATGAGCGTTCCGTTTACGCCGGGACTGCGCTACTTCGATCTTTATCACGGAACGGAGTTGAAGCCGGAAGACCAGCGGGCAAATCGCCATGCTGAGCTTCGATCTTGAAGCCAACGGATACGGCGCGATTCTGGCCACGCCGGGCGAGCCCAGCGAAGCTATCAAGGCGCTTGATGCAGCGCATGGCTGCAATGACTGAAAAGCCGCTGGCATCTTTCTCGCATGAATCGGCGATCCTGCCGCAAAGTATCGTTGAGATTCGCGCCAACTACGCCCGCATCCGAGGCACCTGCCGGCATGGTGAAGATTCCCGGCGGCACGTTCGTCTTCAAGGTCAGAGGCACGGAGATTGAGGGCGGCGCAGATCCCGGCGTCGATGTGCAGTACCCGTGGGAGGATTCGCCGCGCCGCTTCCATGAGAAGGAGATGCAGGTAGCTCCGTTCTTCATCGACAAATTTCCCGTGACCAACGCGCAGTTCAAGGAGTTTCTGGATGCGACCCATTACGCGCCCAGAGACGCGATCAACTTTCTGCGCGACTGGAAGAACGGCAGCTATCCGAAGGGCTGGGAAAACCGGCCAGTGACCTGGGTTTCGCTTGGAAGATGCGCGGGCTTACGCGAAGTGGGCGGGCAAGCGGCTGCCGCACGAGTGGGAGTGGCAACTGGCCGCGCAGGGCACGGATGGCCGCATCTATCCCTGGGGAAATCAGTGGCAGGCTGCCAATGTTCCTACCCCCGTCACAGGCCGCACCATGACCGGCCCCGACCCCGTGGACGCTCATCCCGCGGGAGCAAGCCCTTACGGCGTGATGGATATGGTGGGCAACGTCTGGCAGTGGACCGACGAGTTCACCGACGAGCATACGCGTGGGGGGATTTTGCGCGGCGGCGAGTATTACAAGCCGCAGGGATCCATCTGGTACTTTCCCAATACGTTTCGTAACGATGAGCACAGCAAGCTGCTGCTGATGGCGCCGGGCTACGACCGCTCCGGCGGAGTAGGCTTCCGCTGCGTGCGCGATGCACGGTAAGCAGAAGCCCGATGAAACGCATCAGGCGTTGGACCGCACAAACGCCTTGATCGTGGCGCACTGCTTGCCGATTGACTGTCCGTGAGGGCGAATCGTGTATTCGCCGACCGCTGCGGGAACGATGAATGTTTCAGCGTAGTGAACGATGAATGGCTCGAAGGCTGAAGTCGGGCTTTCAACAATTGCCTCATCGCCTTCAACCAGATTCAAGACATTGACCGTGCCGTTGGTGTTGTGGGGGACGGGAGAGCTGGAACCAATGACGCCTGGTTTCGATAAACTCGCGCTCGTGCAAGCCGGTGCGCTCTTCAGTCCAGCCGTCGCCGTGAAGATATGGGTTCAATACGATCGACCAGGTTACTGTGCACCCAGTCGGTGGTGCGGTCCCACTGGATATTCGCTTCGCCATGGTCGATATGGATCGGCCGAGGCTCGCCGTCCAGTCCCACCCGGCCCCAATCCCAAAGCTTGAAGGTAAAGATGTATGGAGTGGCGCTGATTTCGAGCACCATGCTGTTCTTCCCGGAGCAGTGGATGGTACCGGCGGGAATGAGGAAATGATCGTGTTTGCGCGCCGGCCAGATATTGACGTACCGCTCGGCGGGAAAGTTAAAGTTGCCCTCCTGCGCTTTGCGCAGATCACGCAAAAGTTCCGCGGGCTGGGCAGAGTCGAGCAGTCCGAGATATACCGTCGCATCCTCGCCGGCGTCGAGTAAGTAGTAGCTCTCATCCTGGGTATAATGCATGCCGAATTTATCCTGGATATATTCGGTCAAGGGATGAACCTGAAGCGACAGATTGCCTCCGCCCATGGTGTCGAGAAAGTCGAATCGAATGGGGAACTCGGTTCCGAAGCGCGCATGGACGCTCTCTCCAAGCAGTTCATGGGGATGCGCAAAGACCAAATCGATGGCCGGAATTTCCACCCGCGTGTTGCCGAAGCCGAGCAAGCAGGCTGTTCTCTTCCGGTAACGCAGTCAAAACCCCAGGCATAATTCGGGCGGTCGCGCGGAAGATCGCAGATCTCTTCCATCCAGTGACCGCCCCATGGCCCGGGATCGAAATAAGGAACAACGCGAAACGGTCTTTGCGACACGCTGCGCAATGCGCGGCGAAAAATGTCGCCAGCGATCATCTTCGGGACTGAGGGGTCATTGGTATCGAGGAGAAAATCGAGCCGCGGCAACAGCACCTTCTTCAAACGGTCCGCGGCCCGCCACTCCACAAAAAATCCGCATTTATATTTAACGCCGATGGTGTCGTCCACATTGTCGAGACCCAGGTTTCCAATCTCTTTTTTTCGCCAGCGTTGCTGGATCTCCCAGCGCGCCATATCCGCATAGACGATCAATGCGGGACGGTCACAGAGGAGTGCTGCTCCAACTCCAATGACCAGCAGGCGCTGCGTGCGGTTGCTTTCGAAATCTGTCGGCGGGCGCTCTCCAGGCGAGCCGTATCGAAGTAATCCTGGATTGCAATGCCGTTCATCCGGCCGAAGACAGGGTCATTGCCGAGGTAAGGCGCAAGGACGGCGCGAATGTCATCCGGGTCTTTCAACAGTTCCGAAGTGCGGATAACGATCACAGGGCGCGAGAACTCTGCGCAGCGAGTTTTCAATGCGGTCTATAAATGCGCCCGGATAGCACTCCACGCAGATTACGCCGCTGGACTCCGGCAGGCCGGCAAGCAACGCGTTGCCGATCTCTTCCCATCCCTTGGCGCAATCCTTCTCGTCTCCTGCCTGAATTGTTGGTAATTTATCGTAATTTGACGTTCGTGACATTCATGCACTCCGGAAAATGAGGAGCGGGAATTTTTCCCATCGCCCGTCAAAGCGATCATAATACATGCCATACCGATTCTATGCTTGCCGGCGCAGGAATACGACGCGGTATGCATGTGAGTCAAAAGAAAGTGCCGGCGAAATCCACCCGCGACAATCAGGGCGACACCGTAAGATATGCGAAGTCGCCTGGCCGGCATGGCGGCGACAGCGGCGATTAGAAGCAGTGGTGTTCCAGTTTGATCATCAACTTCCATGCATGCGCTCTGGCCTCCGGCTGTTTCGTCTGCATCTGGCGGCCGATGATTGTAACCGCTCCACAACGACAGGCCGTATTCATTATGCAGGGGCAATGGGCTCACGCAGCCGCACCAGCAATTCCAGGAGTTCGTCAATTTCCTTCTGTGTGCGCAGATAGTAGCGAGCGTGGGAGCGTTGTTTCCTGCCTATGCGAACTGGAACGATGTTGCCGCCAAGGGCAAACGCATCCTCATCATTCTCATCATCCCCCAGGTAAAGTATCCAGGTGCACTTCAGGCGATCGCGCTCGGCGGCCAGGGCATCTCCTTTGTTAGGCGCCACGTTGGCCACAAAGTTGACCACCTTTTTGCCTCCGAATACCTTGACTTGCTTTAGTTTCACGGCTGCTGCCAGGATTCGCCGGCGTGTCTCTGCCTGATGGAGCGATTGGCGGTAATGAACGGCCAGAGAAAACCCCTTATCTTCTATCCAGGTCCCAGGTATCATCCCGAGTTCACGCTCCATGGCGTCTTTCCATTCGTCTATTCGCTGGCGAATGATAGGCGTTGTTTCCGATTCCGCGCCATGATTGCCCAGCACACTGGCGACATGCACACCGCTTAGCTTATCGAGAACGTCCGCGCGGGAGCGGCCGGATACAACGATGCAGGGATAAATCAAGGCCAGGCGGCGCAGCAGGTCGCGGGTCCTATCGCGCATGCCGGCCTGATCGGGATGCTCGACAATCGGCGCAAGTGTCCCGTCGAAATCAAAGGCGCACAGGGTCCGTTCGCGGGCGAGGCGCATCACGACGGGGAGCAAAGCTCGGGAAAGAATATACTTCATCTTCAGGGCGCCGATCCCAGGGCCGCGCGCTCGGCCAGACGCCCGGCCACCCGCTCCTGGTTGCGCAGGCGGGCGGCATCCACCAGCATGGTGCCCGCCCAGCGGTATACATTGTATTGGAGCAGAATAGATCGCATCGATCTCATGCGATCCTGCTGTTCGTTTGGCGGCATTTTGAGCGCATATGCCATTGCTTCGCTGCTGACTTCCAGATTGTAGGGATTCACGATCAGCGCTTCTGTCAGCTCTCTTGCCGCTCCGGTGAACTCGCTGAGAATCAATACGCCCTTTAGATCGGTGCGCGCGGCCACAAATTCCTTGGCTACCAGGTTCATGCCGTCGTGCAGGCTGCTCACGTAACAAAAATCCGCCGCCCTATAGAGGCGGAAGACTTCAGGTGGCTCATGATGGGAGCGAAGCAGAATAATGGGCCGATAGTCTTTTGCTCCGAACCGCAGGTTGATGCGTGCGGCCAACTCCTCAACCGTTTCGTTGAGAGTTTTGTATCGCTGAATCTTGGTCCGGCTCGGAGCCGCCAATTGCACGAAGCTGAAGCGGCCGTGAAATTCCGGATGCCGCTCCAGAAGCAACTCCACGGCCAGCAATCGCTCTTCAATACCTTTTGTATAGTCCAGCCGGTCCACTCCGATGCCCAGCAGCGCGTTCGGCTTCAATTCATATTCCTTCCATACCTGCGCGCGGCATTCCTCGATGCTGGACGCTGTCTCCACCCAGCGCACTGGCCATTCCAGTGAAATCGGATATGGGCGCACCAAGGTGCGGTGTCCCTGCATCACCACTGCGTTGTGCTCCCGGTCCCGGCGTGTTTCCAGATAGCGGTCAACGGAATCGAGAAAATTGTTACAGTGGAGCTGAGTGTGGAAACCAACAATACTGCTTCCCAACAAGCCTATCAACAATTCGTTACGCCAAGGACAGATGCCCATCCGCTCGGCGTTGGGCCAGGGAATGTGCCAGAAGACAATCACCGTCGCAGCAGGCAAACGCTTGCGAATCATCGCGGGCACAAGGGCGAAGTGATAGTCCTGCACCAGGATGATCGGATCTTTTGAGTCAACTTCACTGCACACCGCGTCGGCGAATTTCTGGTTGACTGTGCAGTACTGCCGCCAGTCCTCGGCGCGAAACACGGGCCGTGTGTGTGCCACATGGCAAAGCGGCCACAGTCCCTCGTTTGAAAAGCCATAGTAGTGGCCCTGCTGCTCTTCATCGGTGAGCCAAACTCGGCGGATGTGATACGACTCTTCATCGGGCGGCACGCGAACGTGATCTTTGCGGTCCACTGTTTCGCGATCCGCGCTACCGCTTCCGTGAGCAACCCATACGCCCGAGCAGGCGCGCATGATGGGTTCCAGAGCGGTTACCAGGCCGCTCGCCGGATGCTGAACTTCGATGCGGCCGTCATCCGTATAGTTATGAATGTATGGCTCGCGGTTGGCCAGAATGACGATCTTCTCCCCATGCAAGTCCCGCTGCAGAGTTTGTTTCAGGCGTTCCGCCGTCCAAAGTCCGGGATCGGCTTCTCGCTCGCTCGCCATGCGCTCGATCAGTTCGCGCACATCGCCCAGAAGCGGCTGGAATTTACGGCTCTGCTTGCCTCCTTTATGCAACAGGCTTTGCAGTTCCACTACCCAATCGGCGCGTACCCGTCTGGCAACCAATAGCGGAATGCCAAAGGCCAGGACGGCCAGGATGCCAAATACCACGAGCAGAAAAGTCTGCGCCGCATCCACCCTCCGATCGATAAAGCTCATATCGTGAACCAGGATCGCGAACCCCAGTTGTTGTCCCTGAGCCATGATGGGCATCGCCGTCACTTCAACACGCCCGGTGGGCAGCGTCGCTTCGGTGCTCCACTCATGGAAGGTCTGATCTGCATTGCCCCTGTTTCGCTCGGTGGCGAGGACTCTCGGCCCCACAGCCAGACAACTGAACTCTTCCGGAAATCCCGGCGTGCTCGATCGCGTACTCAAGTCGGCGTCGCAGGCTGCCGCACCTATGACACGTTCATCGCGTGCCAGAGCCACCAATTGTTTATTTAGGTTCTGCGTGTTGTACCACGCATCAGCCAGAGACTGCCTGGCGCCAGTCAGCACCAACTGGGAGTGCGAAATGGTGTCGCGATCGAACCATTCACGCGCAGTCGTCTGCACCACGCCTGACACTGCCCACGTCAACAACGCCAAGCCCACGATCAGAGCGAGTATGAATCGCGCCATGCGTGTCATACTTATTTTGATACATAAATATGGTGTTCCGATGCCAAAAATGCGGCTAGAAGATTTGGGGTTGATTGGTAACTGCCAGTACTCCGCGCTGGTTCACAACAGTGGGGAGGTCGTCTGGTGCTGTCTTCCCCGCTTCGATTCCGAGCCCGTGTTTTCAACACTCCTCGACAGCCAGGATGGCGGGCGCTATCGAATCGGTCCAGCAGGGGGAGAATCCGGCTCCCAGCGATATGTGCAAAATACAAACATCCTTGAGACTATATTTGATACCCCCACCGGCTCTTTCAAAGTGACTGACTTCGCACCCCGGTTTCTGCAGTTCGGCCGGGCATTCCGTCCCACGCAGTTGATACGCATCGTGGAGCCCATTGAAGGCACTCCCCGCATTGAAGTGGTTTGCGAGCCGCGGCTGGGCTGGTCCAAGACCCCCCCCTCGCGGATGCAAGGTTCGCACCATGTTCGCTTTGAAGGATTTGCCAGCCAATTGCGGCTTACAACCGACATTCCGCTTTCCTATCTGGGCGGCCAGCCGTTTACCCTCACTGGCCGCCAGCATCTGGTCCTCACCTGGGGCGCACCGGTTGAAGAGCCCCTTGCGCCTTTGTGCGAGCGCTTTTTGAGCGAGACATCGCGCTACTGGCAGCGCTGGGTAAAGCAATGCGACATCCCGCCATTCTTCCAGCAGGAGGTGATCCGATCTGCTCTGGTGCTGAAGCTGCACTGCTTTGAAGATACGGGAGCAATCATAGCTGCGATGACCACCTCGATTCCGGAATCTCCCGGAAGCGGCCGCACCTGGGACTACCGCTATTGCTGGTTGCGCGACTCCTATTACGTGCTGAATGCGTTTGGACTGCTGGGGCAGTTCGAAGAGCGCGAACAATTCGTTCAGTATCTGCTGAATGTAGCCGGCGGCGCGCCGGAGCTGAATCTGGCCCCGCTCTACCGAGTGGACGGATCGCAAAACCTGCAAGAATCGATTCTTGAAAACTGGCCGGGATACAACGGCGATGGGCCGGTTCGCATTGGGAATGGGGCGGCTTTGCACTCGCAGAACGACATTTACGGCGAAATGGTTCTGGCGCTGACGCCCATCTTTCTCGATGAACGCTTGAGTGAAGAGCGGTCGCCGGCAACGCTGCAGTTGATTGAGGGACTTGCACACAAGGCCATCTCCCTCGCCGGAGTTCCCGATGCGGGTATCTGGGAGTATCGCACTGAATGGAAGACGCAAACGTTTTCAAGTCTCATGTGCTGGGCAGCCGCGGACCGCATGGCGCGGATCACCGAGCACCACGCGCCAACTCACTCCGCCGAGTTTCGCTCCACAGCCGAGCGTATTCATGCCGAAATCATCGCAAATTCCTGGAGCGTGAAACGGAAGAGCTTTGTCGGACACTATGGCGGAGAAGACCTGGACGCTTCGCTGCTGCAGATGGTGCGCTTGCGCTTTCTCCCCGCTGACGATCCAACGTTGATCAGCACCATTGAGGCCATTCACAAAGACCTCTCCATGGGATACTGGATGCAGCGGTACAGCCTGAATGACGGCTTCGGTAAACCGTCAGTCGCCTTCGTCATCTGCACCTTCTGGTTGATTGAAGCATTTGCAGCCGCTGGACGTCGCGACGAAGCGCGAGCATTATTCGATCGCATAAGTTCATCGTTCTCGCGATTGGGACTTCTGGCTGAAGACTACGATCCAGCGGAGTCGCGTATGTGGGGAAATTTCCCGCAGACTTACTCGCACGTCGGACTGATTAACGCAGCTTTTGCTGCTTCGCCACAGTGGACCGATGTTCTATGACGCGCTGCCAAGCAACCATCCGGATTTGGCGCTCTCATTAGCAGATGGGTGAAGTGCTGCTGTGACCCAATACTCCATAGAACCAATTTATTATCAATATCATATTTGGTGCCCAGAGGGGGACTTGAACCCCCACGGCCTTGCGGCCTGCGGATTTTAAGTCCGCTGCGTCTGCCAATTTCGCCATCCGGGCATGGAAGCACGGCCTTCTCATTATGGTAACTGAAGCGTGCGGCCTCATTACCCGCAATCCTCTGCCCGCTTCGCTCCGGCGGAGAGACAGCAACGGCAAATCGACCGTTGATTGAGCGCTGCACACTGGCAATCCTTGCCAGGCCGGACAAGACTCTGGATGAGCGCTCTATTGAACACTTGCGGAAGCAGATATTCTCGCCGTCCAGCCGGTACTCGGCCGAACAAGCGTCGCCGCCGCAGATCATCGTCTCTCCCGCCGCACAGTTGCCGGCGCGTGATCAAGTCCCAAGGTCCCGCAGCGGGGACACGACATTACGGCTACGAACGGGTTTTGCGCCTGGCCCAGTTTTTCCTGGTTCTCCAGCACAAAAACCGTTCCTGGGTCCATTCTTTCGGGAATCCATTCTTCAAGAAACTGCAAGTCGGCTGACATCGTGCCCTCCAATGGGTTGATGTAACCGAGCCGCATCCGTATTGTTCCCGGCCGGCTCCGTTGAACGAACAACAGCAGGCTGCGAATGGCATACGCGGAGGTTTGGATTCCTCCGGTCAAGACTTATTGTTCTCCATGTTGCCGAGTGCTGCCGTCGGTGTCAACCGGAATCGAGGCTGGGGAGTATCGAGTGGGATTCCCCGTCCCGCAGAGGAAAATCTCCTGCCTATCGGGAGGCCCCCGTCAGCTGCCCTGCCCTGCGAACCGGCATAGCGCATCGATCGCTTTGTAGGTTTCCTCGTTGCGCAGAATCGCCTGGACGTATTCGCGGGTCTCAGTGAATGGAATGGATTCCACAAACTCGTCGATGCCGTGATAGGGTCCGGCGGCCTGCCAGTCGAGGACGCGCTCGTCGCCGGCGTTGTAGGCTGCCAGCGCATACTCCACGACTCCGCCAAATTTATCCATGAGTCTTGCGCAGGTCGCGGGTGCCCAGGCGGATATTGGTTTCCGGGTCGAGCAGTTGATAGGTCTCGAAGTGGCTGATTCCCTCTTCGCGCGCCATTGCCTTGCCCGTCGAAGGCAGCAGTTGCATCAGGCCGTAGGCATTGGCCTTGGAGATTGCCGAGGGATTGAACTCCGACTCCTGGCGGATCAGCGAGGCAACCAGGTATGGGTCGAGATTGTTTTTAGCTGACTCCGCCTTGATCGTCTCCCACCACGGCTCGGGAAACAGTATCTGCCAGTAGACCAGCGGAATGGATTTGATGGAGGCCGAGGCCGCGGTGGGCAGCGCCCGCTTGAGCGCCCGCATGGCGCGGTAAGTTCTCGCCATAGGACGAATAGATCTGCGCCTCGGCCAGCGCGCTCCAGGAAGAGGCATCGGGATCGGCGGCAATCTCCTGGGAGATGTAGTCGTTCAAGCCGGCATTGGCCAGCAGGCGGGCCTTGGCCAGGTGAGGACTGTCGGCGGGAAAGCTCTCCTCGAGTTGCGGCACCGGAGGAGCCTGCAAGCGGTCCAGTTGCGGCTCGGCAGACGGCGACTCATTCGCAGCAGATTCGCCCAGCGCGGCCAGCCGCTGCCGCGCCATCTGGGCATAAAAGAAGTGCTGGTAGGCGCGGATCAGGGTGCGATAGCTGGCCGCTGCCTGGGCGGGGTTGTGGTCCTGCAATTCGTAGAGACGCCCACGCCAGTAAATGGCAGCGACGGTCTCCGTGGCGCTGGGATAGAGCCGATCTGCTCGTCGAAAAGACGCTCCGCATCGGCATAAAGGCCCTGCCGGTAACTGAGCCAGCCGGCCCGCCAGTGCGCAGCGGCGGCATTTTTGCTGGTCGGGAAGTGAGTGGCCAGGTAGCTGTAGTACTCGACCGCCGTGGCATATTCGCGGCGCAGCAGATACATATTGCCGCTGGAGTAGAGCGCCTCAGCCAGCCACTGGCTCTGAGGGAATCGCGACTCCATCTCAGTGACGATGCGCTTCTGCTCGTCGAGATCGGTGCGGTTGCGGGCCAGTTCCATCAGCAGGTCGAGCCGCCGGGCGCCATTCTCGTCCTGCGTATCGGGCAGAGCTTCAGCTTCGGCCCTGGTCAGCCGTTTCAGCTTCAGGTCGCAGGCCGCCGCGGCCACGGCAAATCCATTGCGGCTCTGGGCATCGAGACCGGACTCGCGGGCCAGTGCGCGATATTGCTCTGCGGCCTCTGCGTAGCGCCCTCCGTTGTAGTAGGCATCGCCCAGGCTGCGCAACTCGGCCGTCGTCAGGCTGGTCTCGGCGCCCATTGCTGTCAGTTTGGCGCGCGCAGTCTCCGCTTCCGAACTCAATGGGTGGCCCAGCAGCAGCCGCTTGAAGATCTCCTCCGCCGTCTGCGTCTCTCCCAGCGCGAATGCCACCTGCCCCTGCGCAAGCTGGAAGCCGGCGCGGTTCGCAGCGGCAGTTCCGGCAGCTTGAGCCAGCACCCGCTGCGCGCTCGCCGTTTCGTTCATGGCCAGCAGCGCGCTGGCCTCCAGTTCCGGCGCCTGGGCATTGAAGATGCTGTCGGGATAGCGGTTGGAAAAGCCACGCAACAGGGCCTCGGCGGCGGAGTCATTGCCGGCCTCGTGATTGGCCCGGGCGCCTAAAAAATCCGCATAGTCGGCCAGCACGTCGCCGGCCTGGCGGGCAAGACGGAAGTTGGCCGCCGCATCGGCGTAGCGCTTGTCCAGCAGATTGGCGTGCCCCAGCGCCAGATAAGCCGCCGCGGCAGCCTCGCCGCTGTGCTCATGCGCATACCTGGTTACTCCCGCATAGGCCGCCGGTGTGCGCAGCGTGGCCAGTTGCTGGGCCATCGGCCTGCAGCTCGGTTGAAGCCACAAAGGCCAGCTTGATGCGGGCAGTCCGCGCCGTTCGCTTCTTCCGGCTTGCGGCTTTCTTGCTCTTTGTGCTGGACTTGGCGGAGGTCTTCTTGTTGTCTTCGACCTGGAAGAATGCGCGCCTGAGCCCTTGCCTGACCCAATTGTTCGAGGTCTGCCCCGTTGCCGGAGCAGCGACCATCAGCAGAGACAGCAGGCCAGCCAGGAGTTGCCGCGACAGATTCAGTTTGGAAGCTGGGGAATTTCCGACCCTCATATCTTTACTTTATGCTGCTTTGGCGCCGGCGTGGCCTCAGGGAACCAGCGTTGTTACGAATGTAATTCCCAATAGTGGGATCATCCAGCCCCGGAGAGCCGAGCTCGGCCCGGTTTGGTGCCGGGCGCCTGCGTCCTTTACACTCATCTTTTAGGGCCTGCGGCGAATGCCGTTGGTCGTGCCTCAAACGATTTCCCGCATCCAACCCCCATGTCCATCATCCAACCAATTGCAGGAGAACTCGAACCGCATCCCGACGTAGCCCTGGTCGCCAGGGTACGCGGCGGGGATGTCTCGGCCTACGACACGCTGGTCCGCAAGTATGACCGGCAGATCTTCAGGATTGCGCAGCACATTACGCAAAACCGCGAAGATGCCGAGGACGTGATGCAGGACGCGTTTCTCAAGGCGTACGAGAAGCTCGATCAGTTCCAGGGGAATTCGAAATTTTATACATGGTTGGTTCGCATTGCAGTCAACGAAAGCCTGATGCGGCTGCGCAAGCGGCGCACCGGCAAAATGGTTTCGATCGACGAGGATATCGAAACCGAAGAGGGCAGCGTCCCCCGCGACCTGGCCGACTGGGCGCCCGATCCGGAGCAGAACTACAACCAGTCAGAACTGGCCGAAATTCTGAGAAAAACCATTCAGGGGCTGCCGCAGGGCTTTCGCATCGTCTTTGTCCTGCGCGACGTGGAAGGTCTTTCCACCGAGGAAACAGCGGAAACGCTGGGCCTCAGCATTCCCGCCGTCAAGTCGCGCCTGTTGCGCGCCAGGCTGCAACTGCGCGAACGCCTGAGCCGTTACTTCCAGCAGGAAAAGGGGAAGTGAGAAGTGAAATGCTCTGAGTTTCTCGCCCTGCTCGACGACCTGATCGACGACTCTTTGACGCCCGAGGTGCGCGCCGACTTCGAACAGCACCTGCGCGGCTGCGGCCACTGCGAAGTCATCCTCAACACCACCAGGAAGACCATCGAAATCTACCGCTCTCATGAAATTTACGACCTTGCCCGCCGGCCTTCGCGAACGCCTCCACGCCGCCATCATGGCGCGCTGCAAAAAAGGCTGCTGAGCAACATAGATCCCGATTCCTTGCCTTATCAGTGCTTGCCGTACATCTCCATCGCATCCTTGCGCAGTTCCGCCCGGCTCTCAGCGCGCGTATAGAACATATGCCCGCCCGGATACTCATGCACTGAAACCCGCGTCGGATCGCCCATCACCGGCATCTGATCCACAGTCAGAATCGAGCCCATAAACGGGCAGGAGAGATCGTTCCAGCCATGCACGATCATCACCCGCAGCTTGGGGTCCGCCGCCACAGCCTCACGCAAATCCGGCACCGCGCCTTTGCGCAGATCATCGCCGCGATCCCAAAGCCGGTTCACTTCATATGAGAGCGCGTTATAGCGCGCATCCACCTTCCATCCCACGGTGCGAGTGACAAAATCCACCATCGCCGTGGTCATGGGCGCAATCATGGCGGCCAGAATCGGATCGTTCGCCCGCTGCTCGGGAGAAAACGGAAATGGATCGAATGAGGTCACATTCGAGTCGTAGACCGAGCCCAGCTTGCCCTGCTCGCGGAAGACCTCGCGCAGATACGCCTCAGTCTCCAGCCGCCCTCCGGAGTACTTCACAAAAGCCGGGTCCAGCCCGGTCAGCTCAGTCACGCGCTGAATCATCTTCTGCGTGGCATCGGGATCCGATCGCCCTTTGAGCAGCGTGGTCGCATACTCCCCGCGCGTATACGCAATCACATCGGCCATCGCCTGCGGGGTCAGCTTGTTCTCCCGTTCCAGGTGAGCCGCGGTAATCGAAGGCAGCGTCAGCATCCACGGCAGCGGCGAAAGATCGCTGTCTTCCCGGTTGGTCGGATTCAGATAAGGCGAAACCAGCACCACGCCGTTCATGGCCACGCCCAGTTGCGCCTGCAGATAATGCGTCACCCTCGGCCCGCGAAATCCCCCATAGCTCTCGCCCACCAGGTACTTCCGCGATCCCAGCCGGTCGTTCTTCACCAGCCAGTCGTAGATGATGCGCGAAAGATACTCGATATCGGGAGTCGTGGAGTAGAACAGCTTCTTGGCATCGGCCTCAGGCACTTCGGCCCGGCTGAAGCCCGTTCCCACGGGATCAATAAAGACCAGGTCGGTAAAATCCAGCCAGGTGCCGGGATTGTCGGTCAGCACCGCCGGGTCCGACGGACTGTCGCCCTCGTTACCGGCCTGCAGATGCTTCGGCCCGATTGCGCCAAAGTTCAAATAGACCGAAGCAGCGCCCGGCCCGCCATTCATGGCAAAGGTCACCGGCCGGTTCTCGCCCTCGACTGTATAGGCGGTCAGAACCACCTCGCCGGCCGTCTTTCCGTCCTTGTCGCGCACCGGCAACGCGCCCACCGTCACGGTATAGTGCAGCGTCTTGCCGTTCAGTTCCATCGTCTGCTGCACATGCGCGGGAGCAGGCAGCGGAGGCAGCGTGGACTTGTCCGCGGCGGCCTTGTCGGCTCCCGCTGCCTTATCGGCAGTTGCGGATTTATCGCGCGGCTGCCGGTTCCTTCTCTGCCTGCGCCCAACCTTGCGCGGCAAAGATTCCAAAGCATGAAAATCGCGCACATGGCCAGAGCCAAGTGCCTGAGAGAGAGTGTGAATCCAAGGGAATCCTCATGAGCGATACAGATACTACCCGTCGGCAGGATCCGGACTCTGGCACCCCACCCGTCCTATGATTTACCCTCAAACACGTTATGAAACTCAAACCCATTCTTCTCGCTTCCGCCCTGGCCGTGGCCGTTGCCGCGTTCGCCTTTGCCCAAACCTCCAACCTGCCGGACTCGCCCGGCGCCAGCGTCGCTTCCAACCTTCCCAACGGCCCCACAGTCATCATGGATACCTCCATGGGCCGCATCACCTGCCAGTTCTATCAGCGGCAGGCGCCCAAGGCTGTCGCCAACTTCATCGCCCTGGCCGAAGGCACAAAAGACTGGACCGACCCAGCCACCAGAACGGTGCAGCACCACAAGCCTTACTTCGACGGCACCACCTTCCATCGCGTGATTCCCGGGTTCATGATCCAGGGCGGCGACCCCACCGGAACCGGCATGGGAGATCCCGGCTACAAATTCGCGGATGAGTTCGATCCCAATCTGAACTTCGACAAGTCCGGGCAAACTGGCCATGGCCAACTCCGGCCCCAACACCAACGGCAGCCAGTTCTTCATCACCGAGGTACCCACCCCGTTCCTCAACCAGCACTACACTCTCTTCGGCCAGTGCGACGACCCCAGCGTCGAGGTGGTCAAGGCCATCGCCCGCGTCCCGCGCAACAGCAGCGACAAGCCGAACACCCCGGTGGTGCTCAAGAAGGTCACCATCGTCCGCAACGGCCAGCCCAAACACTAATTTACAATTCAGCCGGGTGCCCCAGGTCTCGTCCGCAGCGGCGGAGACCTGGGAATCCACGAACCCCCGATCTACCCAGGAGTCTCCATGGCACTCGCAGCAGGAACCTACGCCGTCTTCTCGACCACCGAAGGCAAAATCACCGTCCGCCTTTTTGAGGCCGATGCGCCCATCACCGTAAAGAACTTCATCGAGCTGGCCGAGGGCGCCAAAGAGTGGACCCATCCCACCAGCCGCGCAAATCCAAAGACAAGCTCTACGACGGCACCATCTTCCACCGCGTCATTCCCGACTTCATGATCCAGGGCGGCGACCCAGCCGGCAACGGCATGGGAGGCCCCGGCTATCGCTTTGCCGACGAGACCAAGGGCTCGCCGCACAAGTTCGACAAGCCCGGCAAGCTGGCCATGGCCAACTCCGGCCCCAACACCAACGGCTGCCAGTTCTTTATCACCGTCGCGCCCACTGACTGGCTCACCGGCAAGCACACCATCTTCGGCGAAGTGGTGGAAGGCATGGATATCGTCAAAAAAATCTCCCTCGTCTCCCGCAACTCGCTCGACAAACCCCACAAGCCCGTAGTGCTTGAGTCGCGTTGTGATCGAGCGCGTAAGTAATTGAGTACTGCCTTAGTATTGACGGACTGCCTAAGCGCAATGTCCGCACAAACGCGCCGGAGGCTGCAGTGTTTGTTAGCCCCGCGCTTCACCAGTGTCCCCAAGAAACGAACTTTGTTTCTTGGGGTGGAAGCGTGGGGAAAATGGTTTCCATATCTTCGTTATGGAGTCCCGTAGGGACGTTGCAAGGACATTATTTATGCAGGAATTAGTAAATCATCTTTCATCCAACGCCCAGTCCTCGCGCACCCATGAGAAGGCTGGTCGTTCTTTCGTTGCGCGCAACAGTCGGGCTGAGAATGGAATGCCTCGCTAGCGGACCCTTGGGTTAAACTTGTCGGCATGGTCTCCTCTCGCCGATTGCATCCATCTCTTTCAGCACAATTCTGCTTCTGGCGTTCTCGCTCAGCATTGCTTCCTCTGCCAAATCAGTCAAGACCGGTGCGGAACCGATTGCCTTTCGAAAGCCGATCTCCTCAAGCAAGCCGCCACGACCGACCGTTGGATGGAAATTGATCTTTACTGGTTCAAGCAGAAGGATTTGAAAGAATCGGTGCACGAATTCTGGGATCGATTTCAGCCTCTTTACGCTGGAGTCAGCGGATACCGCGGCGTGATTCTTAATATCGGCTGGACGGTTGGCCCGGTAATGGAGTGGTCCGGCCATCTCGATCAAAGAATCTCGCTCCCCACCGGATCAGGTCAGAGCCGATGGGTCGATCAGCACGAACTGCTGACCGGGACTACGGAGGAGCGGAAGCAAAAGTCGGAGGCCCGCTATGCCGGATCGGTGGTGAGCGCGCGGCGAGGCTACGATCCATGGACCTATGGCGATGTGAAGCAGCTGATCGCGGAGATCAAGCAGGAAGCAGCGCGGCGCGGCATCTCCGGATTCAAAGTGGGCATGCTGAACTACGCATGGACGGATGCGTATGGAGAAGAGGCAGCCTGGGTTAGCCGTCACCCTGAAGCATTTACAAAACCAACCCCTTCCCTGCCTTTAGACTACCCTGCCGACCGCTATTTCGATCCCGCCGCGACATTTGCATGCCGACGCAACCCCGCTCGGAGGACTGCCCGCACGGAATCGCCGAGGGAATGCCGGTACATCGCGCCTACGCGGCTCAGTGGGGTAGCATCTCGCGCGCGCTGGGACTGGATGCGATTATGCTGCGCGATTCCTTCGGCATGCCGGTTCCCTACGAGCGCGGCGGTCCCTGGGGCCCGGTTGCTCCCTCGGCGGAGATCATCCACCGCAAGCCACCGATGCCGTTGCGGCGCTGGTGAAAGAAACGAAGCTGGCCAATCCACATGCGCTGGTCATGATGTATTCGAATGCAGCCAGCGCGGTTGCCGACTGGCCGTCCAACGGATTCGATCTCGAAACCATTGCCAAGCAAGGCTACCTGGATATCTGGGTTGACCAGACCTGGGCCGGAGCGTGGAACGAGGTCGGCATTCGCTACAAAAATTTCTGGAACAACCCGCGCTGGGCTGGACCTACCAGCTTGATTACATGCTGACCCATGCCGCCGTTCTTGCCGATACCAAGGTCCGTCACTATCCGCTTGTCGAAACCTTCGACGCATGGGAGAGCTGGGACGTGATCCACTCCGCGCCGCAACGGTTGCGCTGGGGAATCTGGGCCTACTCCCACGCCGCGGTCAAAGACGCCGAATGGACTGAAGATGCCGGTGGGAAGCTATATTTCCTGGGCCAATCAAGGCGACCGCCTGCTGAGCGAAGCGCGATGTGCGCTTCCTCGCGGACAACATCAACGCAGCGGTAGCGGATGCGCACAAGACAACAACAGTCTTCGGCCCAACCCTGGTCTATTCGCGCCAGGCGATGCAGTGGCAGATCGACCATGCATCGCCCGGCCAGGATGCGAATGAATGGCTGGATGAGCAGGCGGGATCGCTTGCCAAGTGGCCGGTTCCGATTCTCTCCGCCACGCGCCTGGAATGGCTGCCGCGCGTTCAATCCGATTTGTTTGTGATCCAGACTCCGTCGCATCTCTCCGCCACGCGGCTGGAAGCGCTCAGAAAGCTCATTAAAAGTGGGCAGCCGGTCGCCCTGGTGGGAAATTTCGCCGGAGCATCGACAATTCGCTCTTGCATTAGCGGGCCTGCACGGAGGCAGCCGCTTCCGTTGAGAAGCCAATTCAGTTGTGCAAGGCAACCACGCAAGCTCCGGATCTGGTAAAGAACATCCCTCCATCCTTCAATACCTATTGCCGTCCTGAGAGCGGCTCTCGAGCGGCAGATGCGACGGTGATCTACACCGAGGAAGGCTCCCCGGCGCTTACGCTCAATGAGACCGGAGGCAAGCTGGCAGCAGCCTGGAACGCTCCAGATCTGAGGTCGCTCCAGGAGATTCCGCTCTCGCGGATTTGGGGAAACACCGGCGCTCCTTACGCTCTGGCCGCCGGTACTCTGAACGAGATGCTGCGGCGTAATGCCAGCCTTCACGCAAGCCAGATCGACTTGAACCAGACGATGAGCATTGCCGCCTGGCGCACAACGAATGGAACTATTCACCTGCTGGCGGGCAATCTGGAAGAAGGCTTGCGCGACGACGCCGACCTCTCGCGCCACGCCACTCTGGCTATTCCGAAGTCGTGGCGCAGTGAGAGCTGGAAAGACTACTTGGACTGGGCAGAAGTTTTCTATCGAAAGACGGCCAGTTGCCGATCGATCTTCCCCAGGCTTCATCCGTCCTGCTCGAATCTTCACGGTAAGATCTTAAGATTTTCGCGCGGCCAGAGTTTCTGGTCGCACTCCGCAGTCGCGCCGTTCACTTACCCGCGGCGCAAATTGCCAAAATTGCCTCGCCAAACTTTTCCACTTTGGCGGGGCCAATTCCATCGATCTCCAGCATTTGTTTCTGATTCTCCGGCCGCATCCCGGCCAGCGCAGTCAACGTCCGGTCGTGCAGCACCACGTACGCCGGAACCCCCAACCGTCTGGCCTCCGCGGAACGCCACTCTTTGAGCCGCGCCACCAGCGCCTCGCCCTCAGCCGAGAGCTGCACCGGCTCAGCCGGCTTCTCCGCCGATTTTCCCGCCTTTTGCATGGCAGCTCTGGCCTTCTTCGTCCTCGCCGGAGCCGCAACCCGCGCCGCAAACTCCTCCACCAATCCGTCGCTGATCAGCAACTCCACCGGCGTCGCCGCTCGCAGCTCCACTCCCCACTTCCGTCAGCCGCACCTTGCGAAACCGCCGCACCTCTCCATCCTTCTCATACTCGGCTTCTTCAATCTCGATCAGCCCGGCGCGCACCATCGCATCCAGCAGCCCATCGAACTCGTTCCGGCTCATTCTCCCCGCCGGATCAAGGCTCCGTTGCAGCGTTCCAGCCGCTTTGTAATCCACTTCGCGCAGCTCTTCCACAATCCCCTGCGCCATCGCCCGCTCCACCGCCGTTGCCCGCCGGAAGAGCCGCAGCACCGCCCCCGCCGGATCGCACACATCGCACACGCCGCACGACCTGGCTCGCGTCCCCCACATCTCCAAAGTGCCGCACCAGCGCCCCCATTCGGCACTCGCTCGACGTGGTAAACCGCAGCACCTTCTCAAACTGCTCTGCCCGAAACTGCGCCTGCACCGCATAGGTCTTCTTCCAGCCCGGCCCGCCCACCGTCACGTAGCCGCCAAAATCCACCCGCGCCCCGCCGTGAATCTCCAGCTTCTCCAGCGCCTTGTCGAACTCCTCCTCGCCCAGCTTGGAACCCGCCCGCAACTCTTCCGCCGCCTGCGGCTCCTCGCCCAGTGCCTTGAAGACCTGCTGCAAGTGATCCACTGGCGGATAATCCCGATTCAAGAAGAAATCGCGCGTCCTCTGGTCCGCATAGCTATGCATCAGGTAGGTCCGGCTCAAAGCCCCATCCCGCCCCGCGCGCCCAATCTCCTGGTAGTAGCCCTCCAGCGTCCCCGGCAACCCCGCATGAATCACCGTCCGAATATCGGCCTTGTCGATCCCCATCCCAAACGCGATGGTCGCCACCACCACATCCAGCTCGCCCGCCTGAAAGGCCGTCTGCACCCGCTCCCGCGTCTCCGCATCCAGCCCCGCATGGTAGGCCGCCGCCCGAATCCGCGAAGAGCTGTGCACCGAGTTCCTCCGCCAGCCGCTCGGAGTTCTTCCGCGAAGTCGCATACACAATCGCCGGCCGCCGCGCCGGATCGGCCAGCAATCCGCAAATCGCCCCCGCCCGCTGCGGCATCGGAACCTCCACCACCTCGATGGCCAGATTCTCCCGCCGGAATCCGTGAATGAACTTGACCGGCTTCGTCATTCCCAATTGCGCCACGATGTCCGCCTGCACATCGGGCGTGGCCGTAGCCGTCAGCGCCAGCACCGGCACGCCGATCCCTGATCCGATCCTGACCGCTCCCGCCCGCAGCACCGGCAGATACTGCCCCAGCATCCGGTAATCCGGCCTGAAGTCGTGCCCCCACTGCGAAATGCAATGCGCCTCATCGATAGCGATCAGGGCCAGCTTCCGCTTGGCCAGCATCTCCACAAATCCAGGCACGCGCAGCCGCTCCGGCGCAATAAACAGGAACTGCAAACTCCCACTCAGATAATCCGCGCAGGCCTGCCGCGCCACCGTGCGCTCCAGCCCGGAGTGAACCCGCGCCACGCGCAGCCCCAGCGCAGCCAGCTTCGCCGCCTGGTCTTCCATCAGCGCAATCAGCGGCGAAATCACCACCGCCGTCCCGCCCCGCGCAATCGCCGGCAACTGGTAGCAAAGGCTCTTCCCCGCCCCCGTCGGCATCACCAGCAGCAGGTCGCGCCCCTCGATAGCCGCGCGGCAAACCGCCTCCTGCCCCGCCCGAAAGCGCTCAAAGCCAAAGACCGACCGTAACAGCTCAGCCAGATCATCCGAATTGGAAGGAGCAGTCAAAGAAAGTTCGCCTGAGAAGTGAAAACCCTGCACTGAAATGTGAGGAGCCTCTTCAACTTTACAGGATAAGGGCGCAGGTTTCGCACTGCTCCAACAAAGATGATGAGCGCATGCAACTGGTAATCTGGTACTACGCAATCGAAAAGCAGGAATGAAAACCCAGGCATTACCGGCTGGTTTTCATAAGGAGACTTTATGAAAAAGCAATTTGCAGTTATCGGCGCTTCTCATTGGCGTTTCGCTGGTCGCCGGCGCACAGTCCGCGGCAGTCTCCGGCCAAAAGACGCAGCCGGATGCTATCCAATCCTATCTGCAGCCGCTGGTGGCGAATCACACCATTGCCGGCGCGGTAACGCTGGTTGCAGACAAGGACGGCATCGTCTATCTCGAGAGCGTCGGCTATCGTGACCTGCGGCGAAAATTCCCATGCCAACGAACGCCATGTTCTGGATTGCCTCCACATCGAAGCCCATGACCGCAACCGCCGTTATGATGCTGGTGGATGAAGGCAAGGTCAATCTCGACGACCCGGTGGAAAAATATCTTCCGGAGTTCCATGGCATGATGGTGCGCCCGGCGCAACCTGATTCGAAAGCCCGCGCACCGGGCACGCCTGATCGCAAAAGTCTGCCCCGCTGGTTCCCGCAAGTCACCCCATCCTGGTGCGGGAGATTCTGAGTCACACCAGCGGCCTGCCGTTCATTCGACTGCGGAGCCGGGCGCGCTCGATCTGCTGCCGCTCAAAGATGCGGTGCGCAGTTATGCCGCTGATCCGCTGATCTATCAGCCGGGCACTGACTACAAGTATTCCAACGAAGGCATCAATACGGCGGCGCGGATTATCGAAGTCGTGACCGGAATGCCCTATGAGCGCTTCATGCAGGAGCGCCTCTTCGATCCGCTGGGCATGAAGGACACAACCTTCTGGCCCAACGCCGAGCAGATCGGCCGCCTGGCGCAAACCTACAAGCTCGACCCGCAAACAAAAAACCTGGTTGAGGTTCCCTATCGATCAACTGACCTATCCGCTCAACGACCGGCTGCACCGCTACCCAATGCCCGCCGGCGGCCTCTTCTCTACCGCGGAAGACGTTTCCAAATTCTGCCGCATGATTCTGAATGGAGGCGAACTGAACGGCAAGCGGTACATTTCTCCCCAGTCGCTCCATGCGATGACCATCCCGGAGAACATGGGGCTGGGCAAAACAGATTATGGATTTGCCTGGAGCATCACGAAGAGCGGTTTCGACCACGGCGGCGCATATAAAAACGCTATGGATATCGATACGACGACGGGCCGCATTCTCGTCTTCATGGTCCAGCAGCAAGGACCCTGGGGAACAACGCAGGGGGATAAGATTGTCTCCACGCTGAAGCGGCTTTCAAACGATATCGTTGCTCCGCCCACGGCCGTTCCTGCAGCTGACGGAACGCCCGCGGCGCATTGAGACTCGAAGTGAAACGAGTCATTACAATTCTGCACAATGAACAGGATCGTACTGACTCATTCCGCATTGGCAGTTCAGTTTATTGGCTCAGCCTCAAGCGTGATCACCTGGAATGGTTCAAGCGGGATGCGCTGCGGATGGCCGGCACGCAAGTTGATCGGCGCCGACGTTTTATCAGCTACCCACGGACTATGCGCCCTGTAACTCCGCGGCGCATTATGTGGCAGTTCAAACGCCATGCCCACATCGAGCGAAAAATCCTGCGCATGATCTGACGGATTGCGCAGCACCACGATCGCCTTTTGCTCACTCCACGAAGCCCAGCCATATACTTCGAGCTTACCCGGATCGCCCCCGATCCAATGTGTATCTTTCAAAACTGCGGCATTGAAGCGCGACCAGCGAGCCGCTTCCGCCAAAGTATCCCAGTCCTTACCGGTAAGCAGCGACGGCGTGATGTATAACTCCTGTAACTGCGTGCCACTGCCGAAAAAGGAATGTACCTCGTCGATAAAGTCGGCGTGATTCGTATCTCCACTTACCACTTCCAGTCTATGAAGACCGGTATAGTTCGCTTTGTCAGCGTAGATGATGCCACCCAACATGAGTGAATTCAACGGAAAAAGCGGCCCGCCTTGAACTATATTGCGATAAGTTTGTTCATCGCGATAAGTAATCCATTTCTGGCGCCAGCTCCCCACGCCATCGAAGTTATAATCGTCTCCGCCGTGCACAGACGTCGTCAGAATATCGCAGCCAAAACGGCGACGGCAGCGTACCGGTCGATCACGTTGATATAAATATTGGGATCTTGCTGGCGCAGTCTCTCGATAAGATGAATCGCCGCTGAAAAATCGCTGTCGAAGATGCTGCCGGGAAAAACCTGGCTGGCATTGCCAGTGCCGTCGATCTTGAACTGGTTTACGCCATACTTCGAGATCATCTCAAGGCAGGTCTTCTCAAATACTTTGTAGTAGCGCGGCGCGGAAAGCGCAAAGCCGCCCTTCACTGTCTCCATGCCGGCACGTTTACCCGCGGCAATCCGCTGCTCTTTTGCCACGCCATAACCACCCCACGGAGAGAGCCACACCCCTATGCCAAAGCCATATTCCGCCGCAGCCTTTTTGATATTAGTAAGTCCTTCGGGAAACCCGGAGTTGAGGCCCCAAAGCGAATGCGTATCATCCCAACCATCGTCCAGCAGAAATGAGTCCATCGTTACGCCGCGCTTGCGAACCAGTTCTTCTCCGAAGGCATGCACGCGATCAAGAACCTGCGTCTCATCAAAACGCTCTCCGCTGCCAAGATCGTACCAGGTGTTGTAATGCAGAAATGTGCGGTATGGATGCGCCCGTTCTTCTTCGATATAAGCAAGAAAATCACGGCGCAACTGGCCGGGAGCGGCTACGCCAATCACCGAGGAATAGGTGATGAATTGCCCCGCGCCCAGAGGCAATATGCGGGTCAGTACGGCCGTCGCCCGATTGCCTTTCACTTCGCTCGCCGAAAGCGGAGACTCGAAGCCGAAGAAGAAATTACCTGCCGCCATCGGCGAGCCGGCAACCTTCCCCGCCACGCGCGCACCGGAAACATCAAAATCGAAGAGCCGCACTTCGGCAATATCGACTAGCTGCGTTAAAGTCCGCAGAGTAATCTCCTGGCGCAGGTAATTCGCGTTGTCTCGCAGCACCGCGCACCAATGCACCGCCAGCGAGTTATCCTGCGTAATCAGATCAGCGCAAAGCGACCGGCCGGCAACCTGCTCCGCGTGCCGGGCTGCGGATGGGTTAGGCGCGACCTGTTCTTCCACCGGGGCCGTATTCATCCTGAGTTGCGAGGCGGCAATTACGCGCCCGCCGCGAAACTGCAGGGAGAATGCCTCTCACCGGATGCAGTTTCGCCCGGCTGCTTCGATCCTCAATCTCCACAACTTTGATGCCGCCATTGGTTACCTCGAAACGCGCGGTGAGGCGATCTCCGCGCAGTTCATATCCCTTCGCGATGCTCCCCGGTGCATCGCCGGCGGAAGCGGATAAAGCCGCCGTAAGAAGAATGACAAAGAATGAGATTTTCATTGCAGTGTACCGTACTTTCAATATTTGCATCGCCGTTGAACTCCATTTTCAGTTAGTAGTGGACGCATCTCTCACTGATATTGAGAAGCTTCGATGAGCCAAGTATACGCCGAATGAAACTCCAATAATCCAACCGCTTATATTCATATTGCTTCAACTGCCATTTTTCAGACGCTGTATAATTCATGGGTATCTCAACAGGAAGAAACAGCTAAATTGGGGTGGATAAATGCCCGAGTCGATTGATTGGCCTCTCAAGTCACAGCCGCAGCGGCCACGCCGCCGCATCTTACTTTTCCTTATCGCCGTAATTGTCGCCATCGTCTTTGGAGCCCGCACTGCGATCTCCTATTGGGTTGATCTGCTGTGGTTCAGGACGCTCGGCTACCAGGATGTGTTCTGGAAGACATTAGGCCTGAAGTGGGGCATCTTCACGGCCTTTGCGGTCGTTACATTCCTCGTTCTATATGCAACATTCGCCGCTCTCAAGCGAGCGCACTCCGACGATTTGCCCAGTCGATCACACCATTTTCATCGCGGGAAACGCAGTGAATCTTCCTGTTGCTCCTGTCCTGCGCCTGCTCTCCATCGGCGTTTCGTTCGTGGTTGCGATTGCGACCGGCGCAGCGATGGAGGCGCAGTGGCCCACTCTGGCGCTCTTCTGGTATGCGCCGCACGCCTCCGGCAGCATAGCCGATCCCATCTTCGGCAGGCCGCTCAACTTCTATCTCTTCACCCTGCCGGCCCTGGAGCTTATTGCCGGCTGGCTGCTTACGCTGGCAGTGCTCGCCTGCATCCTTGCCTTTCTGTTCATCCTCATCACCGGCGGTACCCGCGCTCTCAGCGGAGGTTTCGGCAGCGGCTCCCCATTGCCTTGGCGCGGGCTCTCCATCACGGTTGGGTTTCTGCTGCTCGTCGTTGCTCTGCGCGTATATATCAGCCGCTTTGAGCTGCTGTTTGAGCACCACACAATCTTCGATGGGGTCACGTACACAGACGCGCACGTAACGCTGACCGGCATGCTCTTCGTCGCGGCGGCCCTCGTGCTGGGAGCCTTGATCGCCTTTGCCTGCGCCGTAATCAAGCCGCGCGGGCGCATGCTCGTCGTTTCCATCATTCCGGCCGTGATTTGTTATGCGGCTGCCGGAGTGATTGGCTGGTACGTCAGCAGCTTCATCGTAAAGCCCAACGAACTGGTGCGCGAGCAGCCTTATATCGTCCACAACATCGAGATGACCCGGCAGGCATACGGACTGGACCGCTTCGCGCAGCGCGAGTTTCCCGCGGAGACGACCGTAGGCGCAGCCGATCCGGCCAACAACCAGGCCACGCTTCAGGACATTCGGCTGTGGGACGTGCAGGCGCTCAAAGATACCCTGCGCCAGATTCAGGAGATTCGCACCTACTACGATTTTCCCAGCATCGATATCGACCGCTACCAGATCGACGGCACCATGCGCGAGGTGATGCTCTCCGCGCGCGAACTGAACGTGGACAAGCTTCCCGAGAGCAGCCAGAACTGGATCAACGACAAGCTCATCTATACCCACGGCTACGGCATCACCATGAATCCCGTGAACGGCTTCACGGCCGAAGGCTTGCCCACGCTGCTGCTCAGCAATATGCCCGTCCAGAGCACGGTGCCCGGCCTCAGCGTAACCCGGCCGGAGATTTATTTCGGCGAGATGACCAATACCGACGTCTACGTAAAGACCCGTCAGCAGGAGTTCAACTATCCCGAGGGCCAGAGCAACAACCTCACCTCCTATGAGGGCACCGGCGGCATCGTATTGGGCGGATTTCTGCGCCGCGTTCTGATTGCATTCGACCGCGGCGATCTGACCAAGCTGCCCTTCAGCGACGACGTGAATTCACGAGAGCCGTTTGCTGATGCGGCGCAACGTGCGCGAACGCGTCGCTGCTCTTGCTCCGTTCCTGACTTACGACGAGGACCCCTACATTGTGGTCGGCGACGATGGCCGGCTCTCATGGGTGATGGATGCCTTCACCTCTTCCGACACCTATCCCTACTCCACGCATCACACCCTGGACAATCAGCCCGTCAATTACATGCGCAACAGCGTCAAGGTAGTGGTGGATGCCTACGACGGGACCACTACGTTCTATGTCTTCGACAGCGAAGACCCGATCCTGGCCGCCTATCGCGGCATCTTTCCCTCGCTGTTCAAAGATGCCTCGGCCATGCCGGCGTGGCTGCGCAAGCACGTCCGCTACCCCGAGCTATTGCTGAGTTTGCAGGCTGAGGTCTACGGCCTCTATCACATGACCAATCCTGAGGTCTTCTATAACCGCGAAGATCTGTGGACGGTGGCCACGGAAACCGGAATGGCCGAAGGCGGAGAGCAAACCACGCAGCCCATGCAGCCGAACTTTGTGATGATGAAACTGCCCGGCGAAACCGACCTCGAGTTTGTCGAGATACTTCCCTTCACGCCGGTCAATCGCAACAATCTGATCGGCTGGATTGCCGGACGCAGCGACGGCGCGCACTACGGCACATCGGTGGTCTACGACTTTCCCAAGACAAAACTGGTGGACGGGCCGCAGCAGATCGAAGCGCGCATCGATCAGAATGCGCAGCTCTCAGGGCAACTGACGCTGTGGAATCAGCAAGGCTCGCATGTGCGCCGCGGCAGCCTGCTGGTGATTCCCTGCGGCAAGGCGCTGCTCTACGCGGAGCCGATTTATCTGCAGGCAGAACGCAGCCCCATGCCGGAGCTGCGCCTGGTCGTGCTCGCGCTGCAGGACCGTCTGGCCTACGCGCCAACCTTCGAGGCGGCGCTGGCTTCCCTCTTCGGCTCCGAGTCCTCATCGCTCACCTGCCATCTGAAGCGCCGCGAGCCGCACCCGAATCCATTGGGCGCACCGCAACCCGCGCAGAATCTCGATGCGCTGATCGCGCAGGCCGGCAAGGACTTTTCCGATTATCAGCGTCTCACCTCGGAAGGCAAGCTGGGCGAGGCCGGGCAGAAGCTGGACGATCTGAAGCACACGCTCGATAAGCTGAGCGCGCATCCGAAATAATCTCTCTAAGCGTGCTGAGCGGCTTCGATCATGGCGAGAATATTTTCGAGCGGCGTGCCGGCCTGCACGTTGTGACAGGAACAGCAAATGAAGCCTTCCCGGCCGGCGCCCAAAGTCTCCAGGCAACGGCGAACCTCGCTGCGAACGTCTTCCGGTGTGCCGCGCGGCAGCGCAAACTGATTGTCCACGCCGCCGTGAAAAATGACGCGATTGCCAAACTCGCGCTTGAGTTCTTCCAAATCCATTCCAGGGCAGGCGTGCTGAATCGGGTTCAGAACATCCACGCCGCAGTCGAGAATCGGCCCCAGCAAGCGGCGCGCCGCTCCGTCCGTATGGTAGAAAACCCGCAATCCATGGGCGTGAATCAACTCGCACCAGCGCCTGAGCCGCGGCTCCAAATGCCGTTTCCACAGGGTGGGCGACATCAACAGCGAAGTCTGCCCCGCAATATCGTCGCTGATAAAAACCAGGTCGAGCGACTTTCCCGCGCGGGCGAAAAAGCGGCGCATCATTTCGCTTTGGATTTGCTCCACGCGGTCGAGAATCGCTTCCACAAGCTCCGGAGCCTCAACCAAATCCATCAGCGATTGTTCCATGCCCGCGCAACTGGCAGTAAATCTCAAACAATGAAACCCACGGACCGATGACGGCAAATTCCTGTGCTGCCTGCCGTGCCTTTACCTTCGCGCCGTCATAATCGAATCGCTCGACGCTGGGCCACCAGGGATAATCGTCCAGCGACTCAGGCGTGTTGTAGCCGGCCAGCGGCGCTTCGCCGAACTCTGCGTAATGGGCCTCGCCGGCCTCGATATCCTTCAGCGGCACTCCCCACATGGTGCGGCTGCCGCCGTCCTCGGCTCCTGCGCCGGACTGCGATCCTGCACGTTCGCCTTCCTCAGTCCGGTAATCCATGAACACCCAGACGATCTTGTCCAGGCCGAGCGCCCGGTACATCGCCAGATCGTCCGCCACGCCGCAATGCCGCCGCAAAAGTTCGCCGATCTCCGGGGTGTGCCACAAATCCACCGGCAGGCGATCCACCGGTTGACGATTCAGTACAGCCAGTATGCGTTCACGCGGAGTCATTGCGTTCAATATCCTTCACCTGCGCCAGCAGGCTTCCATTTCTTTGAGTGTTGTGCGGACAATCGTTCAATCGAAGACTTCCGCATCTCGCAGCGAGGCTCCGGCGCGATCCTTGTCGGAGACGATGGCCTTATCCGCGTCAATCGGCCAGGGTATTGCCAGGTCAGGATCGTTCCACGCGATGGTTCGCTCACCGGCGGATGAGTAATAGTCTGTTACCTTGTATGCGAAGCCGGCCACATCGCGTAAGCACCAGGAATGCGTGGCCGAATCCCTGCGGAATCCACAGCATCTCGCCATTCTCGCCGCTCAACTCGACGGCCACGTGCTGAGCAAATGTGGGCGAACTGCGCCGCAAATCCACCGCAACGTCGAGCACGGCGCCGTGCGTCACCCGCACCAGTTTTCCCTGCGGCTGGATGACCTGATAGTGAATGCCGCGCAGCACATTCTTCTTCGAGAGAGAAAAATTATCCTGCGGCCACGACGAAGGCAATCCAGCCTCCGCCATCACGCGCTGATTATAGGTCTCAAAGAATGCGCCGCGGCTGTCGCGATAAATCGCCGGGGTCAGCACCAGAACTCCGGGCAGCGATGTTTCTCGAATCTTCATAACTGCGCAGCCTTGGCCGCAAAATTCTGCTCCCGCAGCAGGGCAAGCAGGTATTGCCCGTACCCGCTCTTGCTGATCGGCTGCGCAAGAGACTCCAACTGTTCCGCGGTGATGAAGCCCTGGCGATAAGCAATCTCTTCCGGGCAGGCGATATTCAGGCCCTGGCGGCGTTCAATGGTATGCACAAAAAGCCCTGCCTCCAGCAGCGAATCGTGCGTGCCCGTATCCAGCCAGGCCATGCCGCGGCTCATGATCTGCACATTCAGGTTTCCGGCTTCAAGATAGCGCCGGTTCAGGTCCGTGATCTCGAGCTCTCCGCGCGCCGAGGGCTTGAGCGACGAGGCGATGCTGACCACCTGATTGTCGTAGAAATAAAGTCCGGTTACCGCAAAGCGTGACTTGGGATTCTTCGGCTTCTCTTCCAGGCTGATGGCGCGGCCCTCGGCGTCGAACTCCACCACCCCATAGCGTTGCGGATCTTCAACCTGATAAGCAAAGACCGTCGCGCCCTGTTTGAGCTCCGCCGCCGACTGAAGCTGGCGCGAAAATCCCTGCCCGTAAAAAATGTTGTCCCCCAGAATCAGGGCGCTCGAATCGCCGCCGATAAAATCCCGGCCAATAAGGAATGCCTGCGCCAATCCGTCGGGGCTGGGCTGGACGGCATAACTGAAGTTGATGCCCCACTTGTGGCCGTCGCCAAGCAGCTCGGCAAAGCGGCCCGTATCCTGCGGCGTGGAGATGATCAAAATATCGCGCAGGCCGGCCAGCATCAGCGTGCTCAGCGGGTAATAGATCATCGGCTTGTTATAGACCGGCAGCAGTTGCTTGGATACAACCTGGGTCACGGGATAGAGACGCGTGCCCGATCCTCCGGCAAGAATGATTCCTTTCATAGCGTGACCCGCTCCGTATAGTTTTCCTTGATCCATTCCAAATAGGCCCCGGTGCGGACGCTTTCAACCCACGAGAAGTGGTCGAGGTACCAGCGAACGGTCTTGCGCAGCCCGCTCTCAAACTTTTCCGCCGGTTGCCAGCCCAGTTCGCGCGAGAGCTTTGATGCATCGATGGCGTAACGCCGGTCGTGGCCGGGCCGGTCTTTGACGTAGGTAATCAATTTCCTGCGCGGGCCGATGGCGGCATCGGGACGCATCTCGTCCACCAGATCGCAGATCAGGCTGACCACATCGATATTCGCGCGCTCGCTGTTTCCGCCCACGTTGTAAGTCTCTCCGATTCGCCCATTCGCCAATGACAGTGCGAATCGCCGAGCAATGATCCCCCACATAAAGCCAGTCGCGCACGTTCTTACCGTCGCCGTAAACGGGCAGCGGCTTGCCCTCCAGCGCATTGAGAATCATCAGCGGAATCAGCTTCTCGGGAAACTGAAACGGCCCGTAGTTATTGGAGCAGTTCGTGGTGAGCACCGGCAGACCCCAGGTGTGGCAATAGGCTCGTGCCAGGTGGTCCGAGGCGGCTTTTGAAGCCGCATAGGGGCTATTGGGCGCGTAGGCCGTGGTCTCGGAAAAAGCCGGATCGTCGGACCCCAGCGAGCCGTAAACCTCGTCGGTGGAGACGTGCAGAAATCGAAATGCCTTGCGATCGGCTTCGCTCAGCTCCGACCAGTAGGCCTTGGCCTGGTCAAGCAGAACAAATGTGCCCTGCACATTGGTCCGTATAAACGCCCCCGGAGAAACGATGGAGCGGTCCACGTGGCTCTCGGCGGCAAAATGAACGATGGCCCGAGGCTGATGCTCGCGCAGCAGCGAGCCCACCAGCTCCGCGTCGCAGATATCGCCGCGCACGCAGCAGGTAACGCGAGTCCCCTTCGAGCGCAGAGAGATTGGCGGGATTGCCCGCATAGGTCAGCAGGTCCAGATTGACCACCGGCGAACCAGTAGCCTCAATCCAGCTCAAAATGAAATTCGAGCCGATAAACCCAGCCCCGCCCGTGACTAGAATCGTATCCCGCGTAGAACGCCTCCGAGAACCCAGTATAAGCCTCAAAATGCGCCACTTGCGATTCTTTCTGGAAGCGGCGGGCGCAGTTATCCAGAAGCCGCCGTGCAAGGAAGTTCCACCATAAGGCAATTTTTTCGATATATTAAAGATTCAGCCTAGTCCCGGACGCGGCCAGACCTGCTCAGGCAAGCATCCTCAAGAAGAACCAGGGCGATTTCCCTCAGCACGAATCGCTGGGGGATGTGTCTTTCAGACCAGGCGAAGCATCTGCACTGAACAAAGTTCAACGAAAAGGGTTGCCATGAGCACATCGGATCAATCGTCTCCGCACTCATAAGCCGCAGGGTCTCTATCACCCGAGCAATGAGCACGATGCCTGCGGCATGGGGCTTGTGGCCAGCATCAAGGGCGAAAAGAGCCACGAGATTATCCGCAAGGGCCTTGAGGTGCTGATCAACCTCACCCATCGCGGCGCCGCGGGTTGCGACCCGGAGACGGGCGACGGCGCCGGCATCCTGATCCAGATTCCGCACGAGTTTTTCGTGCAGGAATGCGGCGAACTGGGAATAGCGCTGCCCGAGCCGGGCGCCTATGGCGTGGCCATGTGCTTTCTGCCTGTGGAAAAACACCACCGCCTGCAGTGCGAAGGAGTCTTCGAACGCATTGCGCAGGAGGAGGGCCTGACCGTTCTCGGCTGGCGCGATACGCCGCTGAACGGCGACGCGGTGGGCCGCGAAGCGCGCGCCTCGCAGCCCTATATTGAGCAGTTGTTCGTCAGCCGGCCGGAAGGGTCGGAGCACGCCGGTCTGGACGAGGACGCATTCGAGCGCCTGCTCTACCGCGTCCGCCGCCGCACTGAGAACGAGATCGCCAATTCGGAGATCGAGGAGAAGGAAACCTTCTACGTTCCCTCATTCTCCTGCCGCACCATCATCTACAAAGGCCTGATGCTGGCTCCGCAGATTGAACGGTTTTACTTTGAGCTGGCCAATCCGCTGGTCAAAAGCGCGCTCTGCCTGGTCCACCAGCGCTTCTCCACCAACACCTTTCCCAGTTGGAAGCTGGCCCACCCCTACCGCTACGTAGCGCACAACGGCGAAATCAACACCATCCGCGGCAATGTGAGCTGGATGACCGCCCGCCAGTCGATCCTTGCAGAGCCCGCTGCACGACGGCCAGATCGGCAAGCTGTTTCCGGTCATCGTGCCCGGCGGCAGCGATTCCGCCTCGCTGGACAACGCTGTGGAGTTCCTCTTCCAGTCCGGCCGTTCCCTGCCCCACGTAATGGCCATGCTGATTCCCGAAGCCTGGGCCGGCAACCCGGATATGGACGAGGAGAAGCGCGCCTTTTACGAGTACCATGCCTCGCTGATGGAGCCGTGGGACGGACCGGCGGCCATGGCATTCACCGACGGCCGCGTGATCGGCGCCACGCTCGACCGCAACGGCCTGCGCCCCGGCCGCTACATCGTCACCAAGGACGATATTGTGGTGCTGGCCTCCGAAGCCGGCGTTCTCGAGGTCCCGGCCGAAGATATTCGCAAGAAGGGCCGCCTGCAGCCCGGCCGCATGTTCCTGGTCGATACCGTCCAGCAGCGCATCATCTCCGACGCCGAGATCAAGAAGCAGTTGGCCGGCCGCCAGCCTTACGGCGAATGGCTCCGCGAGCAGCAGGTCACGATGGACCAGTTGCCTGAGCCGTCGCGCGTCATCGCCACCAATCACGAAACCATCCTCCGCCGCCAGCGCGCCTACGGCTACAGCGAAGAGGATCTGAAGATCCTGCTCGCCCCCATGGGCGCCAAAGGCGAGGAGCCGATCGGCTCCATGGGCACCGACGTTCCGCTGGCCTGCCTCTCTGACCGTCCCCAGTCGCTCTTCAACTACTTCAAGCAGCTCTTTGCGCAGGTGACCAATCCGCCCATCGATCCCATCCGCGAAGAGCTGGTGATGTCGCTCATCAGCTACATCGGCACCGAGCGCAACATTCTGGATGAAGCGCCGGAGAACTGCCACACCCTCAAGCTGCCCCATCCCATCCTGACCAACCGCGACCTGGAGAAGCTGCGCCGCGTCTCTTCGGGCGATCTGCTGGCCACCACGCTGCCCGCGCTCTTCCGCGCCGAAGATGGCGAGGCCGGCCTCAAGCACTCGCTTGAAGACCTGAGCAACCGCGCCGCGCACGCCGTCAACTCCGGCTATACGCTGCTCATTCATCTCCGACCGCGGCGTCGATTCGACCTATGCGCCCATTCCCAGCCTGCTGGCCATGGCCGCCGTGCACAATCGCCTGGTGCGCGAGAAAACCCGCACCCAGGTTGCGCTCATCATTGAAAGCGGCGAGCCGCGCGAGGTGATGCACTTCGCCCTGCTCATCGGCTACGGCGCCAGCGCCATCAATCCCTACCTGGCCATTGAAACCCTTCACGACCTCAAGCTGCGCGGCCTGATCCCCGACAACGTCAGCGCCGAATATGCCGAGAAGAACTTCATCAAGGCCATCAACAAAGGCCTGCTCAAGACCTTCTCCAAGATGGGCATCAGCACCCTGCAAAGCTATCGCGGCGCGCAGGTCTTTGAGGCCGTGGGATTGAACCAGGCGCTGGTCGAGTCCTACTTCCCCGGAACCGCCTCGCGCATCGAGGGCGTGGGGCTTGACGTGCTGGCCCGCGAAGCGCAGCTCAAGCACGCCTACGCCTTCCAGCCGCTCACCGAATCGGAGACCGATCTTGGCCGTCGGCGGCCAATATCAATACCGCCTGGGCGGCGAGTATCACCTGCTCAACCCGCTCACCATCGGCAAAGTGCAACAAGCCGTGCGGCAGAACAATCCGGCCACCTTCCAGGAGTACACCGACCTGCTCGACGATCAGAACCGCACTCTGTGCACCCTGCGCGGCCTGCTCAAGCTGAAATACTCTGACAAGCCCATCCCGCTGGACAAAGTGGAACCGGCCAAGGAGATCGTCAAGCGCTTCACCACCGGCGCCATGAGCTTCGGGTCCATCAGCAAAGAAGCGCACGAAACCCTGGCCATCGCCATGAACCGCATCGGCGGAATGTCCAACACCGGCGAAGGCGGCGAGGACGAAGCCCGCTTCAAGCGCGACGCCAACGGCGATCTGCGCCGCAGCGCCGTCAAGCAGGTGGCCAGCGGCCGCTTCGGCGTAACCGCCAATTACCTCGTCAACGCCGACGAGCTCCAGATCAAGATGGCGCAGGGCGCAAAGCCCGGCGAAGGCGGCCAGTTGCCCGGCCACAAAGTCGACGAAGTCATCGCGCGCATCCGCTACTCCATCCCCGGCGTCGGCCTCATCTCGCCTCCGCCGCACCACGATATTTACTCCATTGAAGATCTCGCGCAACTGATCTACGACCTGAAGAACGTCAATCCCAAGGCGCGCATCGCCGTCAAGCTGGTCTCTGAAGTCGGCGTCGGCACGGTAGCCGCCGGCGTCGCCAAGGCTCACGCCGACGTGGTGCTCATCTCCGGCGACAGCGGCGGCACCGGCGCTTCGCCGCTCAGTTCCATCAAGCACGCCGGCCTGCCCTGGGAACTCGGCCTTGCCGAAACGCAGCAGGTTCTCCTGCTCAACGATCTGCGCAGCCGCATCCGCGTGCAGACCGACGGCAAGCTGCAAACCGGCCGCGACGTCGTGATCGCAGCTCTGCTGGGCGCTGAAGAATTCGGCTTCGCCACCATGCCGCTCATCTCGCTGGGCTGCATCATGATGCGCAAATGCCACCTGAATACCTGTCCCGGTCGGCATCGCCACGCAGGACCCGGTTCTGCGCGCGCGCTTTGAAGGCCAGCCCGAGCACGTCATCAACTTCTTCTTCTTCATCGCCGAGCAGATGCGCCAGCACATGGCCAAACTTGGCTTCCGCACCGTGGATGAAATGGTGGGCCGCGTGGACAAAATCGATGCCGCCGTGGCCGATGTTCACTGGAAGGCCAAGGGAATCGATCTCTCCTCCATCCTTTACTCGCCCGCTCTGCCTTCCCGCGTCGCCCGCCGCTGCATGCAGGCCCAGGATCACGGGCTCAATCAGGCCCTCGATCACCAGTTGATCGCCAAAGCCGCGCCTGCGCTCAAATCCAAAACCCCGGTAACCGCCAGCTTCGCCATCCGCAACGTGCATCGCACCGTGGGCGCAATGCTGGGCGGCGAGATCGCCCGCCGCTACGGTTCGGCCGGATTGCCGGACGAGCACCATCCACTTCAAATTCAATGGATCGGCCGGCCAGAGCTTCGGCGCATTTGTCCCCTCCGGCGTAACGCTCGAACTCGAAGGCGACGCCAACGACTATCTGGGCAAAGGCCTCTCCGGCGGACGCATCATCGCCTATCCGCCCAAGACCTCCAGCTTCCTGCCCGAGGAGAGCATCCTGGTGGGCAACGTCGTTCTCTATGGCGCAACCGAGGGCGAGGCATTCCTCAACGGCATCGCCGGCGAGCGCTTTGCCGTCCGCAACTCCGGCGCTACCGCGGTGGTCGAAGGCGTTGGCGACCACGGCTGCGAATATATGACCAAGGGCACGGTCGTTGTGCTGGGCATGACCGGCCGCAACTTCGCCGCCGGCATGAGCGGCGGAATCGCCTACGTCTACGACGAGCAAGGCGACTTTGCAACCCGCCGCTGCAACAAGGCCAGCGTCGATCTGGAGCCGCTGGTCTCTCAGGAAGACGTGGACCGCGTGCGCGGCCTGCTCGAACGCCATCGCGACCTGACCGGCAGCCCGCGCGCCGCCTGGATTCTGGAGCACTGGGCCGACGCGCAGCCAAGATTCATCAAGGTCTTCCCGCACGAGTACAAGCGCGTCCTCGGCATTGCGCGTTCCGAGCCGGTCTCCGGCGCGGTCCATGCTTCACAAACAAATTCGGCGCCCAGCGTGGCGGCTACGGCAGAGGTGCAGCATGGGTAAGGTAACCGGATTTTTAGAGATTCAGCGCGAACAGCCCACCCGCCGCAAGGTTGAAGACCGCCTTGTGGACTGGTTCGAAATCTATAATCCCTTCCCCGAAGAGAAGCAGCGCGAGCAGGGCGCCCGCTGCATGGATTGCGGCGTGCCCTTCTGCCACACCGGCTGCCCGGTCAATAACCTGATCCCCGACTGGAACGACCTGGTCTACAACGGCCGCTGGGAGAGCGCCATTCGCCGCCTCCACGCCACCAACAACTTCCCCGAGTTCACCGGCCGCATCTGCCCCGCCCCGTGCGAGGCCGCCTGCGTACTGGGCATCAATCAGCCGGCCGTCTCCATCAAGCTCATTGAGCGCAGCATCGTCGAGCGCGCCTGGGACGAAGGTTGGATTCAACCCGAGCCGCCCGCGCAAGCCACCGGCAAAAAAGTAGCCGTCGTCGGCAGCGGACCTGCCGGACTGGCCGCCGCACAGCAGTTGCGCCGCGCCGGCCACTCCGTCACCGTCTACGAGAAAAACGACCGCATCGGCGGCCTGCTGCGCTACGGCATTCCCAACTTCAAACTGGAAAAGCACGTCATCGACCGCCGCATCAAGCAGATGAAGGCCGAGGGCGTGAAGTTTGTCACCGATGCGCATGTGGGCGTGAATGTGCCGGTTGAAACCCTGACGGAAAACTTCGACGCCATCCTGCTGGCCGGCGGCTCAGAGCATCCGCGCGACCTCAAAATTCCGGGCCGCGAACTCAAGGGCATCCACTTCGCCATGGAGTTCCTGCCCCAGCAGAATCGCCGCTGCGAAGGCGACCAGGTCGATCCCTCCATCGCCATCCTCGCCGAAGGCAAGCGCGTAGTCATCATCGGCGGCGGCGACACCGGCGCGGACTGCCTGGGCACCAGCCTTCGCCAGCGCCCCTTGAGCGTTCACCAGTTCGAGATCATGCCCAAGCCGCCCGCCCAGCGCGCCGCCTCCACTCCCTGGCCGCTGTGGCCCTTGCAGTTGCGCACGGAAAGCTCCCACGAAGAGGGCGGCATCCGCGACTGGAGCGTCAACACCCTCCGCTTCACCGGCGACGCCAACGGCAACGTCAAGCAGTTGCACCTGGTGCGCGTCGGCCCGCCGCCCAAGTTCGAGCCCATTCCCGGCTCCGAGTTCACCCTCGAAGCCGATCTGGTCCTGCTGGCCATGGGCTTCCTCGGCCCGGTGCGCTCCGGCATGATCGAGCAGTTAGGCGTGGCTCTCGACAATCGCGGCAACGTCGCCACGCATGACGGCTACATGACCTCGGTTGACGGCATCTTTGCCGCCGGCGATATGCGCCGCGGACAGTCGCTGGTGGTCTGGGCCATCTCTGAAGGCCGCAAAGCCGCCGCGGCCATCGACAGCTACCTTGCCGCAAAGGCAAACCCGCTGGAGCAGCGCCATCACGCGCTGGCTTAAGATGATTTATGTAATTGTCAGTGGATTTTGGCTGCCCACCAGGGATTCGAACCCCAATATGCTGCTCCAGAGGCAGCTGTCCTACCATTGAACGAGTGGGCAACTCGCATGCACGCTGCCTGTTGCAGGCCGTATCGACCCCGCCACGGCAGGGCGCCGCGAACGAAAAGCCAACTTCTTCATCATAAGTGGATTCCCGCGGCATGGTCAAACCCCGCGTCGGCACAATCGGCTGCGCCGGCACGCGGCCCTGGGCAGTCGCAAAGGCGCGTAAAAGCACAAGCGCCTGAGCAAATCTTTAGCAAATTCACTATTCTATTCTCATTGACTATCCGGCACAATAGACCTCATGGTGCCATTATTCGCTGCATATATCCCTAATAATGTAGAATCAGCCCTGAGCATGGAATTGACTCCTCAATCTCGCCTGGGTCGCGCTGGCAGCGCTGATGTTCTGCCTGTGGCTGCGCTTTGCCCTGCGCACCGGCCCAGATCGCGCATATCGAGAACCGTCAGGCGCAGTTTGTTGCCCTGGCCGTGCTTCTCCTGATCCTGTTCCCGGTCATCTCGGTCACCGACGACCTGCAGGCCATCCAGAACCCGGCCGAAACCGACTCCTGCCTGCGCCGCGACCACCTCGTCTCCAACCCGCACTCCATCTTCCCCGCGGTCGCCGCCCTCCCGCTACCTGTTTTCGCCGAGCTTTCCTTTGGCGTCCTACGCGTCTGCCAGCGCCCGGCATTCTTCCCGCTCCGGTCTTTGATCATCCTGCCCTGGCCCCCATTCAGAACCGTCCCCCGCCAGCAGCTTGATCTTTCTCTCTCACTCGTTCCTTCATCTTTGCCTCTTTCCTGTTTCCGCCGTGCAGACCACGGCGCAAAGGCTGTGTATGAAGCAATTCTTCCCTTTCCTATCTGTTCTGACGATTGCAGCGCTGCTCGCTTTTGTTGCCGAACCTCGCTTCGGCGCAGCAGGCCCTCACCTGGGATCAGGTTAAGGCAAATTTTGAAGCCACCAATCCGGCGCTCAAGGCCGACGCCGACAACGTGGACGAGATGAAGGCCGAGGAGATCACCGCCTTTCTCCGCCCCAATCCGCAGTTCAGCGTTGCCGCGGACGGCACGCAGATCGCTCCCCACGACGGAGTCTGGCAGCCGCTCGCAGGGCACCGACGTTCAGCCCAGCTGTCAGCTACCTGCACGAGCGCGACCACAAGCGCGAGTTGCGCCTGGAGAGCGCCAAAGAAGGCACGCAGATCACCGCAGTCCCAGCATGAGGACCTGGAACGCAATCTGGTCTTTGCGCTTGCGCTCGGCCTTTGTGCAGAACGCTCCAGGCCAAAGCAGTGCTCTGAACTGGCCAAAGCCGACCTGGACTACTACGACAAGATCATCGAGATCAGCCGCGACCGCTTCAAGGCCGGCGACCTGGCGCAGATCGATCTGGACCGCATCGAGCTGCTGCGCGTGCAGTACGAGTCGGAGCTGCAGACGGCAATCGTCAACCTGCGCACCGCGAAGATTCAGCTTCTGCAACTGCTCAACGACCGCACCCCGGTGGACCAGTTCGACGTGACCGGGCCCTTCGACTTCTCCGACGCGCTTGCAGCCGCTGGACGATTTCCACCAGGTTGCGCTGGCAGCGCGGCCAGACCTGCAGGCGGCGCTTGAAACCATCCAGCAGTCCCAGACCAATCACAAGCTGGCCGTAGGCCAACGGCTCAACCGATCCCACCTTCAGCGGCTGGTACACCTACAACTCCTCGAACAATAACCCCAATGGCGATCCAGACCCTCGGCGTCAGCGTCAGCATTCCGCTGCGCGTCTTCGACCAGAATCAGGGCGAGAAGAAGCGCACGCTGATCGACATCGACCGCAGCCAGCAGGCCAGCGAGGCAACACGCGCGCAGGTCTTCAGCGACGTGGACACTGCCTATGCACGGGTGCGCAGCAATATTGCGCTGCTCAAACCATACAAGGCGAAGTACAACGATCAGGCGCTGCGGGTGCGCGACACGGTGACCTACTCCTAGCAGCACGGCGGCGCATCGCTGATGGATTTTCTGAATGCGCAGAGCGATTACCGCCAGGTGCAACTGGCCTATCCGCAACTCATCGGCGCCTATCTGACCGCCGCCGGACAACTGAATCTTGCCGTGGGCGCGAGGTGATCCAATGAAAAACAATCTAAGGTCTGGCGGCCTGGCCTGCTTGGCCGCCGTGGCTGGCGCATCGCAGGCTGCGGAAAGAAGTTCAACCCGGACAGCGGCGCGGCTCGCTCAGGCACAGGTGGTCGAGACCAGCGACGCCGGCTCTGGTCTACCGTCGGACAATCCCCAGCAATATCCGGCTGGCCGCGGCAGAACGGATCGAGGAACCGGACAAGATCAGCGTCACCGGCTCGGTCTTTCCCGACATCGCGCGCGAGGTTCCCGTCATCTCGCTGGCCAACGGCCGCGTGGTGGATATTAAGCCCGCCTCGACGACTACGTGAAAAAAGGCCAACTGCTCATCAAGGTGCAGAGCCCCGACGTAGCCGGAGCGCTTGATGTTTACCGCAAAGCCGTCAACGACGAGCGCATGAACAACCTGGCCTATGTGCGCGCGCAAGACCTCTTTGCGCACGGCGCCATCTCACAGGCCATGCTGGAGCAGGCCGAGGACGCCGAAAAGGATGCCCAGGCCGATCTCACCGCCGCGGAACAGACGCTGAAGGTGCTGGGCGTGGACAAGGATCAGCCCAGCGAAATCGTCAATGTCTATTCGCCCATCTCCGGCGTCATCGTGGCGCAGAATGTGACCAATGCCGCGGCAGCGGGCGTCAACCTCTCCGGCTCGGCCACGGCCTTCACTGTCGCCGACCTCAGCAACGTGTGGATCATCTGCGATGTCTACGAGAACGATCTTGCCCAAAGTGCAACTGGGACAGGAAGCGCAGATCAAGCTGAACGCTTATCCTGACCGACCGCTGACCGGGCGCGTCAGCGATATCGGTCCGGTGCTCGATCCCACCATTCGCACCGCCAAGGTGCGCATTGAGGTTGCGCAACCCCGGCATGCTTCGTCTGGGCATGTTTGTTACTGCCACGCTGATCAGCCGCACGTCAGTCATGCACGCAGTGGTACCGGCCAGCGCCATCCTCCACCTGCACGATCGCGACTGGGTCTTTGTGCCCGCGGGCAACGAGCAGTTCAGACGCATCGAAGTGGACGGCGGCGACATGCTGCCCGGCAACCGGCAAGAAGATCCTCTCCGGCATCGCGCCCGGCCAGCAGGTGGTCCGCGATGTGGTGTCGCTGGAAGCCACGGTGGAGGCGCAATGATCCGCAGGCTGGTTGATTTCGCGCTCCAGAACCGGTTCCTGGTGCTGGCGCTCGGCATTCTGCTGTTCGCCTGGGGCATCGTCTCGTTCCATAACCTGCCTGTCGAGGCCTATCCTGACGTGGCCAACAACTACGTCGACTGTCATCGCGCAGTGGCCGGGCATCTCCGCCGAGCAGATCGAGCAGCAGGTCACCATCCCCATTGAAACGCATGATGAACGGCATTCCCGGCGTGGCCCACGTGCGCTCCTGGTCCATCTTCGGGCTCTCCACCGTGGAGATGGTCTTCGGCGAAGACACCACCGACTTTGAAAACCGCGAGCGCGTATTGGAGCGGCTCTCGCAGGTCAGCCTGCCCGCGGCGTCGTTCCGCAGATGGGCACGGACTGGAGCCCTGTCGGCCAGATCTATTTCTATACCCTGCGCAGCACCAACCCCGAGTACGACGTGATGAACCTCAAGTCGCTCGAAACCTGGGTGATCGAGAAGAACCTCAAATCCGTTCCCGGCGTCGTCGATACCAATCCCTTCGGCGGACCCACGCGCGAGTACCAGGTGCGCCTCGATCCCGACAAGCTGGTGACCTACGGCCTCAGCATCGCGCCAGGTGGAGCAGCAGCTCGCCAACAACAATGCCAATGGCGGCGGCAGCTTCATCCAGGACGGCAATCAAGCAGATCAACGTGCGCGAAGTCGGCCTGGTCGCGCGATATTCAGGACATTGAAAATACCGTCATCACCACCAAGAGCGGGACGCCGCTGCACGTCAAAGACATCGCCGAGGTCGACGCAGGGGCCCATGATTCGCTCGGGCCAGTTCGGCGATACCTACCGCAACACGCCACGGCACGCTGGTGAATAACAACGACGTGGTCTCGGGCATCCTGTGCCTGCAGAAGGGCGCCAACGCGCAGCCCATGCTCGACGGCATTCACCAAAAGGTGCAAGCAGCTGAACGACCAGATCCTGCCCAAGGGCGTCAAGATCGCGCCTTTCATCGATCGCAGCGAACTGCTTGCACTTCACCACGCATACCGTGCTGCACAATTTGACCGAGGGCATGATCCTTGTCGCCATCATCCTGTTTCTCTTCCTCGGCAACGTGCGCGGCGCGCTGATTGTTGCGCTCACCATTCCTTTCTCACTGCTTTTCGCGGCTACCTGCCTCGATCTCAAACATATTCCCGCCAACCTGCTCTCGCTGGGCGCGCTCGATTTCGGCATGGTCGTCGAGGGAGCTGTGGTGATGGTCGAGAACATCGTCCGCCATCTCGCGCGCAGCGAAGAAAACGGCCGATCGACCTTCGTGCGCATCAGCGAGGCCTCCCACGAGGTGCAGAGGCCGGTGTTTTACTCCATCGCCATCATCATTACCGCCTACCTGCCCATCTTCACCCTGCAATCCGTCGAGGGACGCCTCTTCCATCCCATGGCCTGGACGGTGGCCTTCGCGCTGCTCGGCGCGCTCATCTTCTCCATCATCCTGGCCCCGGTGCTGTGCAGCTTCGCCTTCCGCAAGGGCGCGAAGGAGTGGAAGAACCCCATGATGGAATTCCTCCGTGAGCATTACCGTCACGGCGTCACCTGGGCCGTTCATCACCACCGCGTCATGCTCGCCGGCGGCGTGTGCGCCTTGATTCTCGCCGCGATTCTGGCCTTCAGCGGCGTCATCGGCTCCGAGTTTCTGCCCCACCTGGACGAAGGCGCGATGTGGGTGCGCGGCACGCTCGAGCAGAGCGTAGGGCCCGACGAGAGCGTGCGCGTAGCCAACGCAGGCACGCCATCTGCTGTGCTCCTTTCCCGAGACCACGGAATGTACCAGCCAGACCGGCCGCCCCGACGACGGCACCGACCACACCGGCTTCTTCAATACCGAATACTTCGTGGGCCTGAAACCGAAAGAGCAGTGGCGCCCGGTCTTCCACCAGAACAAGGACAATCTCATCGCCTCCATGCAGATGGAGCTCGAGAAGAAGATTCCCCGGCGTCGATCTGGGGATTCTCGCAGCCCATCGAAGACAACATGGAAGAGGCCGTCAGCGGCGTGAAGGGCGAGCTGGCCACCAAGGTCTACGGCAGCGACCTGCACACGCTGGAAGACATAGCCGACCAGATCGCGGCCGTAATGAGCCACGTGCGCGGCATCACCGACCTGGGCGTGCTGCAGGTCACCGGCCAGCCCGATCTCGACGTCACGGTCGATCGCGCCAAGGCCGCGCGCTGGGGCATCAACGTGGCCGATGTGCAGGACGCGATCCAGACCGCCGTCGGCGGCACGGCGCTCACCCAGGTGCTCGCAAGGCGAACAGGTCTACAACCTCACCCTGCGCTACCTGCCCCAGTACCGCGACACGCGCGAGGCCATCGAAAATATCCGCCTGCTGTCGCCTTCGGGCGAGCGCGTCTCGCTGGCCCAGCTCTGCGATATTCGCGAAGCCGACGAAGGCTCGGAGATCTACCGCGAAAACAACGAGCGCTATGTGGCCATCAAGTACAGCGTGCGCGACCGCGCCCTGGGCGATGCGGTGCGCGAAGCCATCGACAAAGTGAATGCGCAGGTCAAGCTGCCGCGCGGCTATCACCTCGGCTGGGAAGGCGAGTACCAGAGCGAATTGCGCGCCGAGGCGCGCATGGCCATTATTGTGCCCCTCACCGTGCTGCTGATCTTCATCATCCTCTACACCATGTACCGGTCGCTCAAGTGGGCCATCCTGATCCTGGCCACGGTGGCCATGGCCAGCATCGGCGGATTGCTGGTGCTGCTGATCACGGGCACCGAATTCAGCGTTTCGTCGGAGTTGGGCTTTCTTGCGCTCTTCGGCGTTTCCGTGCAATCCGGCGTCATCATGCTCGAATACATCAACCAGCTTCGCGCGCGCGGCTACTCGGTCGAGAAGGCCGCCATCGAAGGCGCCGTGGTGCGCCTGCGCCCCATCATGATGACCATGCTGGTGGCCACGCTGGGCCTGCTTCCTGCCGCCCTGTCGCACGCCATCGGCTCCGACTCGCAGCGCCCCTTCGCCATCGTCATCGTCGGCGGTCTCATCACCAATCTGGTCATGAGCATCTTCCTGCTGCCTACGCTCTACGTCTGGGTAGCCCGCGAGAACGACATACTGCCGGCTGTCGAAAACACCCAAGGGCTTTGAGACAGGATCAGGGACCAATTCCCTGCTCCCTGCCCTTTTCCCATCACGGAACACCGCAACCCCGTTCCATAGAGTGGAATAGCCTCCCACGCACAGTGACAGGTGTCACGAATCAAACTACCCCCGCCGCGTACAAATAAAATAGATAAAGGGCGGATCGCCGCGACCCTGCCGCTCTCTATCCGGGAGGAATCGTGCCAGTACCATTCACACCCCCGCCGCTGCCCAGCGACGACAAACGATGGAAGATCGTCAACGGCACCATGCGCAAGAATGGCTTTGCCCGTTACGCGCTCATTGAGACGCTCCACACTGTGCAGTCCTCGTTCGGCTACCTTGACGACGACTCCATCCGCTTTGTAGCCAACTCCCTGCGCGTCCCCCTCAGCCAGGCCTATGGCGTAGTCACTTTCTACCACTACTTCAGCCTCAAGCCGCCCGGCAAGCACACCCTCACCATCTGCTCCGGAACCGCCTGCTACATCAAGGGCTCTGACAAGCTGGTAGCCGCCGCTGAAAAGCGCCTCGGCATCGCGCCCGGACAGACCACCGGAGACGGAAAAATCAGCCTCATGACCGCCCGCTGCGTGGGCGCTTGCAGCCGCGCTCCCGTGATGCTGGCCGACGGCGAAGTGGCCGGCGAAATGTCCGGTGAGCACATGCTCGAGCAACTGGAAAGGTGGGCCGTGGAATGACAATCGAGGAGCTGGATCAGATTGCGGTAAGCGTCCGCCAGGAAAACGCAAAATTCGACTATGAAGTGAACGTCTGCATGGATCTGGCCTGCGCCAGCCAGGGCGCCGGACAGTTGCGCGACGAGCTGGTCAAAGCCGTCGAGGCCTCCGGCAAAAAAGTCCTCGTTCGCCGCACCGGCTGCATGGGCCCCTGTTCCTCCGGCCCGCTGGTCCGCGTTGACCCCGAGGAAACCCACTATCATCACGTCACCGCCGGCCACGCCGAAGCCATCGTAGCCAGCCTGGGCGGCAAACCGCGTTCCCGAACTGCAATGCGACCTGAACGACCACTTCGACAGCCAGGTCCGCGTCGTGCTTGAGAACGCCGGCCACATCGATCCGGAAAAGATCGACGACTATATCTCCCGCGACGGTTACAAGGCGCTGCTCACCGCGCTCACTGAGATGACCCCCAACGGCGTCATTCACCGCATCACCGAGAGCGGCCTGCGCGGTCGCGGCGGCGGCGGCTATCCCACCGGCCTCAAGTGGAGCACCGTGGCCAAGGCCGCCGGCGACGTGAAATACGTAGTCTGCAACGGCGACGAGGGCGACCCCGGCGCATTCATGGATCGCAGCGTCATGGAAGGCGACCCGCATCGCGTCATTGAAGGCATGGCCATCGCCGCCTACGCCGTCGGCGCCAGCAAGGGCTACATCTATGTCCGCGCCGAGTATCCGGTAGCCGTCGCCCGCCTCACCACCGCTCTGCGCGAAGCCCGTCGCCGCGGCCTGCTCGGCAGCAACCTCTGCGGCACTCCCTTCAGCTTCGACGTCGAAATCCGCCTCGGCGCAGGCGCATTCGTCTGCGGCGAAGAAACTGCCCTGATCGCCTCCATTGAAGGCCGTCGCGGCACTCCCAAGCCCCGTCCTCCGTACCCGGCGGTCAGCGGTCTCTGGGGCAAGCCCACGCTGCTCAACAACGTCGAAACCTACGCCAACATCGCCCCCATCGTCCGCAACGGCGGCAAGTGGTTTGCCAACATGGGTTCCGAACGCAGCAAGGGCACCAAGGTCTTCGCCCTCACCGGCAAAATCACCAACACCGGCCTGGTTGAAGTCCCCATGGGCATCAAGCTGCGCGAGATCATTGAAGACCATCGGCGGCGGCGTACCCGGCGGCCACAAGTTCAAGGCGGTGCAAACCGGCGGCCCCTCCGGCGGCTGCATCCCGGCCGAGATGCTTGACCTCGGCGTCAGCTACGACGCCCTCATGAAGGTCGGCTCCATCATGGGCTCCGGCGGCATGATCGTCATGGACGATACCTCCTGCATGGTCAACGTCGCCCGCTTCTTCATCGAGTTCTGCATGACCGAGTCCTGCGGCAAGTGCATTCCCTGCCGCGCCGGCACGGCCCAGATGTTCACCCTGCTCACCCGCATCTGTAACGGCACGGGCACCATGGACGACCTGGCTCTGCTCGAAGATCTCTGCGTCACGGTCAAGGAAACCAGCCTCTGCGGCCTCGGCCAGACGGCCCCCAACCCGGTTCTGAGCACGCTCAAGTACTTCCGGGACGAGTACCTCGAGCACATTGTCCACAAGCGCTGTCCGGCCGGCGTCTGCAACATTCAAGCTCCCGTGGAGGTGTTGGCATGAGCGCCGAAGTAGACGTCAAAACTCTCATCATCGACGAGCAGGAAGTCAGCGGCCTGCGCGGCCAGACCATCCTTGAAGTGGCGCGGGAGAACGACATTTACATTCCCACCCTCTGCCACATGGACGGCCTCAGCGAAGTGGGCGCCTGCCGCCTTTGCCTGGTTGAGATCAAGGGCAGCAACAAGCTCCTTCCCGCCTGCGTCGCCACCATCTACGAAGGCATGGAGGTCAGCACCAATACTGAGCGGCTCCAGCAGCACCGCCGCACCATCCTCGAGCTGCTCTTCGCCGAGCGCAACCACATCTGCGCGGTCTGCGTCTCCAACGGCCATTGCGAACTGCAATCCCTGGCCCAGCAGCAGGGCCTCACCCACGTGCGCCTGCCCTATCGCAACCCCGAGCTGGCCGTCGATGTCTCCCACGAGCGCTTTACCGTCGACCACAACCGCTGCATCCTCTGCACCCGCTGCGTGCGCGTCTGCGCGGAGATCGAGGGCGCGCACATCTGGGACGTAATGGGCCGCGGCATCAACTCCATCGTCATCACCGATCTGCATCAGGACTGGGGAAGCTCGGCCTGCACGCGCTGCGGCAAGTGCGTCCAGGTCTGCCCCACCGGAGCCCTCTTCGACAAAAGCAAAATCGGCTCCGACCATCCCAAGTATCCTGACTTTCTCACCCTGTCTGAATCAAATGAGGGAAGCCGCAATGAGCAAACTAAAAGTGGCAACGGTCTGGCTGGACGGATGTTCGGGCTGTCACATGTCGTTCCTCGACATGGATGAACGGCTCATCGAGTTGGCGGAGCTTGTCGACGTGGTCTACAGCCCCCTCGTCGACGCCAAGGCCTTCCCCGACGAAGTGGATATCGCGCTGGTCGAGGGAGCGGTAGCCTCGGTCGACGACGAAAAGAAGATCCAGAAGGTTCGCGCCCACTCCAAAACCCTGGTCGCCATGGGCGACTGCGCCGTCACCGGCAACGTGCCCTCCATGCGCAATCCCATCGGCCCCGAGGCGATTCTCGATCGCGCCTACATTGAGAACGCCAGCCTGCCCAGCCGCAGATTCCCTGCGTCGTGGTTCCCAAGCTGCTGCGCATCGTCCGCCCTGTTCACGAGTTCGTAAAGGTCGACGTTTTTCTGCCCGGCTGCCCGCCCTCTGCCGACACATTTCACGCAGCGCTAGTCGCGCTGGCAACCGGTGCGCCGCTGGATATTCCAGCCCTCACCCGTTTCGGAGCTTAAACGTAGCGCCGGCCTCCTGGCCGGCTGTAGCGTGGGCGTCCGCGCCCGCGCTTGTTAAACGAGAATCGGAGCATTCCATGAGCCAGACCATCACCATCGATCCCGTCACCCGCCTGGAAGGGCACGGCAAGATCACCATCCAACTCAACGCCCAGGGCGAAGTCGAAGACGCGCACTTTCACGTCACCCAGGTGCGCGGCTTTGAGCGCTTCTCTGAGGGCCGCCCGTTCTACGAGATGCCCAGCCTCATGGCCCGCATCTGCGGCATCTGCCCGGTCTCGCACCTGCTCGCCTCGGCCAAGGCCTGCGAAGCCATCATGTCGGTGCGCATTCCGCATACCGCCGCGCAACTGCGCCGCATGCTTGAACCTCGCCCAGATGGTGCAGTCTCACGCCCTGAGCTTCTTCCATCTCTCCTCGCCTGATCTGCTTCTGGGCATGGAGTCCGATCCCAAACTGCGCAATATCTTCGGCGTCCTGGCCGCCAAGCCCGAACTGGGCCGCGCCGGCATCGGCCTGCGCCGCTTCGGCCAGCACATCATTGAGCTGCTCGGCAGCAAGCGCATCCACACCGGCTGGGTAGTCCCCGGCGGCGTCACCGAACCGCTCTCTTCCGCCCACCGCGACGAAATTCTGGCCATGCTTCCCGAGGCCTACTCCAACATCGCCCTCGCCCTCGGCGCCTACAAGCAGATCGCCTCCAGCTTCAAGCAGGAGATCGAAGTCTTCGCCAACTTCCCCTCCAACTACCTCGGCCTCATCAACGAAGACGACTCCTTCGAGATCACCGACGGCGCTCTCCGCCTCATCGACCCCAAGGGCGCAATCATCGAAGACGGCATCACCGCCAGCCGCTTCACTGAGGTCATTGGCGAGGCCGTCGAAAACTACAGCTACACAAAATTCGTCTACTACAAGCCGCTCGGCTATCCCGCCGGCAGCTATCGCGTCGGCCCCTTGGCGCGCCTCAACATCGTCAAATCCATGGGCACTCCGAAAGCCGACAAGGAACTGGCCGAGTTCAAGCAGTTGGCAAACGGCCCCGTCGAGAGCTCGTTCTACTATCATCACGCCCGTCTCGTTGAAGCTCTCCACGGCATCGAGAAGATCGAGCAGCATTCTCGCCGATCCCCGCATCCTCGACAAGCACGTCCGCGCCACCGCCGGCGTCAACCGCCTTGAAGGCGCGGGCCAGATCGAAGCCCCGCGCGGCACCCTCAATCACCACTACAAAGTGGACGAGAACGGCAAAATCACCTGGGCCAACCTGGTCGTAGCCACCGGCCACAACAACTACGCCATGAACCAGGGCGTTCTTCAGTCCGCCAAAGCCTACGTAAAGAACGGCAAGTTCACCGAAGGCGCTCTCAACCGCGTAGAAGCCGTGATCCGCACCTTCGATCCCTGCCTCAGCTGCTCCACCCATGCCTTCGGCCAAATGCCGCTCAGCCTTACGCTTGTCAACGCCGACGGCGAAGTAGTCGACCGTGCAGTGCGTTAAAAATACAGCCTGAGAACACAGAAGCACTGTGCCCCATCCTTCGCGCTGCCGGGCCCCCCGCGGACAGGTCTTAGTCCGTGGGGTGGTTGAGCGAAGGGTGGGATACCACAACATTAGGCCTACGTTTTTTTTGTTTTTATAGTTAGAGTGGAATACATTCGAGATGCCAGAGTGAATCCATGACCCAACCCAAGCCCCGCTGTCTCATCCTCGCCTGCGGCAACACCCTCCGCGGCGATGACGGCGTAGGCCCGTGGCTAGCCGAATGGGCTCAAAAAAGATTCCGCGCCGAAAACCAGGTCCGCGTAATAGCCCGCCAGCAATGGACCCCCGAACTAGCCGAAGAGATCGCCCACGCCCAATCCGTTCTATTTATCGACTGCTCCGTCGACTCAGCCCCCGGCTCGATCCGTCTCACGCCCGTAGAACCCACCGCCGCACTGCAAGGAATAGCAACCCATCACCAGGGCGCAGCCGAGTTGCTAGCCCTCACCCGCGATCTCTACTCCACCCAACCCACGACCGCAAAACTCCTCACCATCGGCGCCGGCTCAACTGAATTAGGCGAACAATTCAGCGCAGCCGTAACCGCCGCCCTCCCCGAAGCCTGCCGCCTAATCGAAGAAGCAGTTCTCCAGGCCCTGAATAGTCAATGACTGTGGAACTTTACTGAGGAATGCATAGGGAATGCATTTACAGTACGCGCCGGAGGCGCCACGCATGTTTGCCCAGCACTTCAGTGCTGGGTAGGCTGCAAAACAACGGCCTGGAGTCCCGTCGGGACGGCGCAAGGAAATTGTTCATGCACAAATCAATAGCCTGTATGATTCAACTTTCACAGACCATCCCTCACCGCAAATAATTGTGCATCTCCAAAACATACGCATACTTGCCCGGCAGCTCATCCGGCAGCGCAACCTGCAGTTTCTCACCCGCCGCCGTGGTCTTCAGCCCCTTCAGCCGTCCCCCCACGCCAATCAGATAAACCTTAATGTTCGGCGTCCAGGCAAAATCCTCAAACGTCATCGTCCGCGCCTTGGGAGTTCCCAGCACAATCGCATTGATGTGCCCCTGATAAGTGAAGCGCAGATCGTCCCCCTCCACCGTCTTCCCTTCCGCGCGATCCCACGGCTCCGTATCGTAAATCGCCGCGCCATTCTGCTTGAGCCACGCCCCCAGCGCCTTCAGCCGCTCCATCTGCACCGGCGGAATCGTCCCATCCGCCTCCGGCCCCACGTCCAGCAGCAGGTTTCCGTTCTTGCTCACCACGTCCACCAGCAGCGCAATCAAGTCCCCCGGCGCAATCGTCTCCGCCTCGCCCTCGGCCCGGTTGTACCCGAACGACCGCCCCAGCCCGCGGCACTCCTCCCACTTCTTCTTGCTGATCTTGTCCAGCTTGCTGTACTCGGGCGAAGTAAAATCCGCATGCTTGATGCCGAACCGGTCGTCCACCACGCCATCCGGAACAGCGTTATAGTAGTCGGCCTCCACCTCCATCGCCTTTCCCGTCTTCGGCCAATCAATATCGTTCCACAGCAACGATGGATGGTACTTCTCGATCAGTTCGTGAATCTGCGCAAAGGCATAATTTCCATACGCCTGGGTCTCCGGCTTCACCGTTTCGTAGTCCGCCGGCACTTCGATAGGACCGGAGTTGAACGTCCAGTCGTACCCGCCCGAGTAGTAAAGCCCCATGCGCATCCCCTGCTTGCGCACCGCCGCCGATAGCTCGCCCACAATGTCCCTCTCGGCATGCCGCGCGTTCTTCGGCAACGTGGGGCTGGGGTTCACAGTCGTGCTCGGCCAAAGCGTAAAACCCTCATGATGCTTGCTGGTCAGCACCACATAGCGCGCCCCCGCCTCGCGGAAGATCGTTGCCCACTCGTCCGGGTTCCACTTCTTCGACTCGCGATTGAAGATGGGAGCAAAATCGTAGTAACTGAAATCCGCCCCGTAGTGCTCGCGATGATATGCCTGCGTCGGCGAGCCGGGAATGCGCATAGTGTTCAAATACCACTCTGCATAAGGATCGTACTTGATGTAGTCGTTCGAGCTGAAGTCGTGTTCGGGATGCGTACATGGCGCCCACCCCGGAACCGAATAAAGCCCCCAGTGAATAAAAATGCCCAGCTTGGCATGCGCATACCACGCAGGAACCTCATGCCGGTCGAGCGACTCGATCGTAGCCTCATACTTCACCGGCGCCTGCGCCGCGCACAAACCGCAAATCGCCAATAGAGTACCTGCAATCAATCCGAAAATCCCAAATCTGCGAACCATCCAAACTCTCCCTCAATCCATCGAACGATCCAGCACAATAAAATAGCACACAACTGGACTGCCATTCTGAGTGAACAAAACCTTGTCATCCTGAGCGGGCGATAAAACTTTCGTAAACCATTGGTCTGATTGCGAATAACATCGAAATTTTCTGCTTTGCAGGAACTGTGCAGGGAAACTCTGTAAATTCCAGCCAAGTTGTCTGCTACAGGTCACTTGGGCACGAGGAGCCGGGGTGCGTCGCCCCTTCTTCCGAAGGTGAATCTGTGTCCATACGCGATGTCGGTTCCTGCTGTTCATACTGCTAACGATAAATGATCGCAGCGATGGCCGCATCTTCGCCGCATGCTCTGTGGTCAGAAGCGATGAAATCGAATGTTGATGCCGCAATCGCCAGTCGAAGTCTCAACCATGGGCTTCATGCAACGGATAATCGCATCCGTCGTCGGAGCCTTCAGATGCTCAGCCCTATATCCATACTCTGACTCTTTTCCTGCTTGGGAGTCTCGGCAAGCTCATGCTCCGGCGGGTTTCGGTCGGGCGTATGGGCGCTCTGGTGCGAAACATCATGGCCCAAAGCCTGCGATAGCTTCTCGCGGTCGTTCGTGAATATCTGCGCGTCCCACTGGCCGCGCGAAACTGACACATAGGCCATGCGGTTATTGAGGAGGTCCTTCGCGCCGAGTTCCGTATCCACGTTGATGAACGCACGGTCTGCGGTCTGCCCCTGACTGGATTAGCTGGTCACGGCGTAACCGTGATCCAGATGCGGATGTCGCCGCGGATCGAGGCTCATGCTACGCTCATTGTCCAGCTTCAATCGCATCGCGCAATGGCAACTATGTTGCCAAAACTGTAATTGTGGATCCGTGCCATCGCTGTCAAATACGCGGCGAGTGTTTCGCTCTTGCCTGCCTCGACTTGCTTGATGAGGAAATCCACGGCCTGCTTGATGATGAGTTGAGTTGGATTGTCTTTCTGAGCTGTCCTCCCCTGATAGGGCGAATCGCTGCGGTTGCGCCATTGCTGGCGGTGGTGGCTGCGATGCTGGTAACGTTGTTGCTGCGTTTCATGACGATGCTCCTCTGGTAGACCCGAAGGGCCGATTGGCGTCCAGAAGCAAGTGCACCCAACCCAATTTTTTCGTTGAGTGCCCCCGCTTCATGGCTCTTCGCAACGGGCGGAGGCAGGAAGGTTCTGTCACAGGCTGCGTGTTTGGTGCGCGTTCATCGAAGCGAATGCGGAGAGCCTTGACAGGTTCTTCCCGTCTCTGCCAGACCGTTGCCCGAAGCGGGGGCATTCAAACGAGAAAGAAAGTAGGTCCACCTCCTTGTTCCGGTGGGTCTGGCGCACACGGGGAGAGGCTTTGCGGGAAAGGAACAGCCTCGCTGGGGTGGGTAGGTTACCTCGCGTGGATGAGAATCGCGCCGGCTACTGACCCGAGCGGTAACACCTTATCCACGCCGTTCAGCTTGATGGCCTCTTTGGGCATGCCGAAGACCACGCAGGTGGCTTCGTCCTGGGCGATGGTCATGGCGCCGGCCTGCTTCATCTCCAGCATTCCGCGGGCGCCATCGTCGCCCATTCCGGTCAGGATGACGCCCACGGCATTCTGTCCGGCATAGCGGGCGGCGGAACGGAACAGCACATCGACCGAGGGCCGGTGACGGCAGACCAGCGGACCGTCCTTGACTTCGACGTAGTAGCGCGCGCCGCTGCGCTTGAGCAGCAGGTGATGGTTGCCGGGCGCAATCAGCGCGCGCCCGCGAATGACGGTGTCGTTGGTCTCGGCCTCTTTGACGGTGATGTTGCACAGGCTGTCGAGCCGGTTGGCAAAGGCGCGCGTGAACAACTCCGGCATGTGCTGCACGATCACGATGCCGGGAGTATCGGCGGGCAAGCGCTTCCAGCACCGTCTTCAGCGCCTCAGTGCCGCCGGTCGAGGCGCCGATGACCACCACCTTCTCCGTGGTCTCGGCCATGGCGTGAGTGGCGGGAGAAAGAATGGCGTCGGCGGTGAGCTTGGGCTCGACCGTGTGGCTGGGCGTGAGAGTGCGCACCCTGGCGCCGGCCGCGGCCTTGACCGCTTCGCAAAGCGTGACGCGCGAGTCCTCAAGAAACTGCTTGGTGCCCAGCCGCGGCTTGGTGACGATGTCGACCGCGCCGTATTCGAGAGCCCTGAAGGTGCTCTGCGCGCCCTCCTCGGCGAGGCTCGAACAGATGACCACCGGGATCGGATGCTGGCTCATGATCTTCTTGAGAAAGGTGAGCCCGTCCATGCGCGGCATTTCGATATCGAGCGTGATCACGTCGGGCACCTGCTCGCGCGATGCGCTCGGCCGCGACAAAGGGATCGCCGGCGGTGGCGATGACTTCGATCTCGGGATCGGACTGGAGCACGTCGCTGCAGCGTCTGGCGCACCACGGCGGAGTCGTCCACGATCAGAACGCGAATTTTTCGTGTACTCATGAGCCGGGCCTCGATGCTTCCTCCTGCGTCAGAGCCGCTCCTCGGCGAATCGCCAGGCAACTCGGTAGCGGCGTGTACGAATGCGCGATTCAGGAGTGCCGCTGCAGCAGCACTTCCCCGGTCACGGTATTGAAGTGAATGTTGACGCCGCGTTTGCCTCCCAGACGAAGACGCCGTGACAGCGAAGCCTTCTTCCGCGAGCACCTTCACGGCACTTCGCTGTTCAGCCTGCCCACGGTGGGCCGCTTCGCATTGGTGGCCATCACCAGCACGTCGCCGCCGCCGAACAGCTTGACCTCGACCTCATTGCGGTGCGCGCCCAGCGCGTCAAATTGCCGGGCCAGATCGCGAATGGCGAAGTCCACGTAGCGGCGGCCGGCGGAACGGCTCAGCGACGCGGCCATTCTGGCCGGCGTGCGCGGCAGCATGGGATGGCAGAGCGCGGCCACGCCCAGCCGCGGAGCCCGGAACGCGATGCCGACGCAGGAGCCGAGCAAGGTGCGCAGGATCGTGGGCTCCCTGACCAGGTGCGATTCTCCCGGCTGCACATATACCTCCGGCAATTCCGCGTCAGGCTGCGGCATCGACCCTCCTGTAGAGGGCCGGAGCCACCGGCGTCAGCGGCAGATCCATATCGTGCAGGGTCTCGGCGTGGCCAACAAACATGTAGCCGCGCGGCACCAGGTGATGGGACAGCTTTTGCAGAACCTGCTCCTGCGTCGGCCGGTCGAAGTAGATGATCACGTTGCGGCAGAAGATCGCATCCGCCTTCTCCGCGATGCCGTAGTCGGCATCCATGAAATTCAAGCGGCGAAACTCGACCAGGCGGCGCAGCTCCGGCACCACCCGCACCCGGTTGGAGCCTCGATCGCGGCTGCCATGAGGTACTTTCGCTTGAGAGCCGCCGGCACCGGGCTGACAACGTCGTTCGAATAGACGCCCATCTCGCCTTCGCGAGCACGGTGGTGGAGATATCGGTGGCCAGTATCCTGAAGCGAAAGCCGGGATGGGTCAGCGCATACTCGCTGAGCACCATGGCCAGCGTGTAGGGCTCCTCGCCGGTCGAGCAGCCGGCGCTCCAGACCAGCAACGGCCTTCCGCCTCCGTCGCGCGAAGTCAGTTCCGGAAGCGCCTTCTCGACCAGAAAATTGAAATGCGCCCGGCTCGCGAAAGAAGTCGGTCTTGTTGGTCGTCACCACGTCGATCAGGGAAACGATCTCTTCCTTCAGCCCCTGGCGTCCAAAAAGATAATCGCAGTACTGGTCATAGGAACCGAGGTCGAGGGCCTTCAGGCGCCGCTTGACCCGCACCTCGAGCATGGTCTTCTTTTCAGACCCGAGATGGATGCCCGCCTCCGCATAGATCAGATCGCAGAGCCGCGTATAGTCGCGGGTTGAGATGGATTCGTCGCGAGCGCTCATCGTGTGAACGGGGCGGGTTGGCTTGTCCGCCCCATTCCCTCCCTTATGCTGCCACTTCCATCAACGGCTTCGCGGACTCCAGCGGTTTGCCGGCCTCCTGCCCGCGGACCACGGCAAGCTCCTCGGCGGAAAAGACGCGATCGATGTCCAGAATCATGATGAACTGGGTATCGCGCTTGCCCATGCCCTTGATGAAATCGGTGCGGATCTGGGTTCCGATCCTCGGCGCCGGCTCAATCTGATCCGGCTCCAGGTCGATCACCTCCTCGACCGAATCGGCAAGCGCGCCGATCACGGTCGATTCGTTGTCCAGCAACACCTCGACCACCACAATGCAGGTGTTGCGCGTGCTCTCGGTCTTCGACATCTCGAAGCAGAGCCGGAGATCGACCACCGGCACCACGCTGCCCCGCAGGTTGATCACCCCGGCCATGAAATCCGGCGTCCTGGGGATCGCGGTGATGGTGGTGAGGTCGAGCACCTCCCTCACCTTGGCCACATCGGTCGCAAAGATCTCGTTGCCGAGCTTGAAGGTCAGATACTGCCGTGTCTCCGTGATTTCGCTAACGCTCATGCTTCTACTCCTTTCTCATCGTGAAGACAGGGCGCGGACCGCTTGAAGCGGGCCGCGCCCGACCGGTCAGTAACGCTCGAACTCTCCGTCGAGGTCGTCGTGTTTGTCTTTGAGCCGGAGATTGACTCCGCCCGCCGTCTTTGCACCGCGTTGGCGCCGTGGCCGCTCGGCTTGGCCGCCTTTGCCGGCGCGGCCTGAACCGGCTTTGCCTGCCTTGGCGCTCGGCCGGCTTGCGCGCCCGCCCGCCGTCCTCGTCTCCGGTGTGGAAGAACGAGAGCGCGCTGACCAGCTGATCGGACTGGCCGGTCAGCTCCTCGGTGGTCGAAGCCATCTCCTCCGACGCGGAGGCATTCTGCTGGATCACCTGCTCCAGTTGCTGCAGCGCCTTGTTGATCTGCTCGGCGCCGGTATCCTGCTCCTTGCTGGCGGCAGTGATCTCCTGCACCAGCTCGGCGGTGCGCTGGATGTCGGGCACCAGCTTGTCCAGCATCTCGCCGGACTTCTCCGACACCTTCAGCGTGGTGGCGGAGAGCTGGTTGATCTCCCCGGCCGCCTTCTGGCTGCGCTCGGCCAGCTTGCGGACCTCCGCGGCGACCACGGCAAAGCCCTTGCCGTGCTCGCCGGCGCGCGCCGCTTCGATGGCCGCGTTGAGCGCCAGCAGGTTGGTCTGGCGCGCAATCTCCTCGATGATCGAGATCTTGTTGGCGATCTCCTTCATCGCGGCTACCGCTTCCAGCACCGACTTGCCGCTCTCCTGCGCGTCCTTGGCGCTCTTGTTGGCGATCTTGTCGGTCTGCTGCGCGTTGTCGGCGTTCTGCTTGATGTTCGAGACCATCTCCTCCATCGACGAGGAGGCCTCTTCGGCCGCCGCCGCCTGCGCGCTGGCGCCCTTCGATACCTGGATCGAGGCCGTCGAGATGGACTGGCTGGCAGCCGACACTTCGCCGGCGATCGAGCGGATGTCGGAGACCGTCTGCGTCAGCCCGCTCACCATCGAAGCCAGCGCCTGCATCAGCTTGTCCTGCGGCGAGCGCTCGCGGATGGTCACCGTCAGGTTGCCGTTGGCAATCTCTTCGGCAGCCGCGGTGATGTCGTTCATGGCCACGATCAGCGTGTTCAGGTTGTTCTTGATGAGGTTGAAGTCGCCGTGGTAGGTGTCGGTGATCTGCGGCGGGATGTCTCCCTTGCTGATCTGCTCCACGTATCTTGGCGGATACGTTCAGCGGGCCGATCACCGCGTCCAGAATGGCGTTCACGCCGCGCACGATCTCGCGCATACGCGCCCTGGAACTGATCGTGCTTTCCGCGCTCGGTGAGCTTGCCGTCGTTCGAAGCTTCGGTCAGCCGCGCCAGTTCCTTCTGCAGCCCCTGCAGAACCATGGCCACATTGTTGATCGCCTGCTTCATCTTCTCGTGATCGCCCTTGTAGGTCTGGGCGATCAGTTCGTCGATCTTGCCGTTGGATACCTGGGCAAGATGCGGTTGCCTTCGCCGATGGGCAGCAGGATCGCGTCCAGCATGGTGTTGACGCCGCGCACGATCTCGGCGTACGCGCCCTGGAACTGCTCCGGCTTGCCGCGCTCGGAGAGCTGCCCTTCCTTCGAGGCCTCGGTCAGCCGCGCCAGTTCCTTCTGCAGGCCCGCAGCACCATGGCCACATTGTTGATCGCCTGCTTCATCTTCTCGTGGTCGCCCTTGTAGGTCTGGGCGATCAGCTCGTCGATCTTGCCGTTGGAGACCTGGGCCAGGATGCGGTTGCCTTCGCCGATGGGCAGCAGAATCGCGTCCAGCATGGTGTTGACGCCGCGCACGATCTCGGCGTACGCGCCCTGGAACTGCTCCGGCTTGCCGCGCTCGGAGAGCTGCCCTTCCTTCGACGCCTCGGTCAGCCGCGCCATTTCCTTCTGCAGGCCTTGAATAACCATGGCCACGTTGTTGACCGCCACCTTCATCTTCTCGTGGTCGCCCTTGTAGGTCTGGCGTGATCAGCTCGTCGATCTTGCCGATGGAGATCTGCGCCAGAATGCGGTTGCCCTCGCCGATGGGCAGCAGATCGCGTCCAGCATCTCGTTGACGCCCTGAATCATCTCGCGATGGACGCCGTTGAACAGCGTTGCCTTGCCGCGCTCGGAGAGACGCCCCTCCTTGGAGGCGTCCACCAGGCGCATGATCTCCTCCAGCACCAGCATCGAGTCGTCTTCAACCGATCTGCTTGGAGGCGCTCGGCCGATCGTGAGCCCCATGTCCGTTTCCGCCATGACCGTTTCCGGCGCCATGCGCCTTCCGGCCTTCACTTACCATTGTTGTCGCCATGAAACTCGGTCCTCTCTCGGCTGGACTTCGCTCTGCCCCAGTCCGCTCATCGATTAACCTGCAGATACCGGACGGGAGCGCGCACGAAACCAGCGGGTTGAATCGTTATTTGACTGGCGCTGGCGTTTCCTCCAGCGCCGACGAAGCTTCAGACTACGCATGCAAAGGCATGCCCTTCCTTTGCTGTGCATTGCGACGGCCGCCGGGCGCCCCCGGGAGCGGTGCTGCGTTACCCGCACCGCATCCTGCGCCAGCCGCTCGGGATCGAGAATCAGCGCCACCGTGCCGTTGCCCAGGATGGTGGCGCCGAGACCACCTGCACGTGCCGGTAGAAGCGGCCCAGGTTCTTGATCACGGTCTGGCAATCGCCCAGCACCTGGTCCACCACGAAGCCGTAGCGGCCCTCCTCGGTTTCGACCACCATGATCTGCTCGATCTCCGGACGCTCGGTGCGGATGTCGAAGTGCTCGCGCAGACGGATGTAGGGAATGATCTCTCCGCGCACATTGGCCACATGCTTGCCGTTGGCCGCGCCAATGTCCGCGCGCGTCAGCTCGATGCACTCCAGCGTGTTGGCCAGCGGCAGCACAAAGAAAGCCTCGCCGACGCTCACCAGCAGGCCGTCGATGATGGCCAGGGTCAGCGGCAGGCGCAGCGTCACCTGGGTCCCTCGCCCGGCTTGCTGGCCACGTCGATGCTGCCGCGCAAGCTGTCGACACGCTGGCGGACCACGTCCATGCCCACGCCGCGGCCGGAGACATCGGTGACCTGTCTTGGCGGTTGAAAAGCCGGGCTGAAAGATCAGCGCAAAGGTCTCGGCCTCGGTCAGCTGGCGCCGGCCGCCACCAGGCCCTTCTCGATGGCGCGGCTGCGCACCGCCTCGGCATCGATGCCGCCGCCGTCGTCCGAGACCCCGATCAGCACGCTGGCGCCGGAGTGCCGCGCGGAAAGATGAATGGTCGCCGTGGGCCGCTTGCCCGCGCGCGCGCGCACGTCGGCGGCTCGATGCCGTGGTCCATGCTGTTGCGGATCAGGTGCATCAGCGGATCGCCCAACTGATCGATCACCGTCTTGTCCAGCTCCGTATCCGCGCCCTCGATGGTCAGCTCGACATCCTTGCCCAGATCGCGCGCCAGGTCGTGCACCAGCCGGCGGAACTTCTCGAAGGTGCCGCGGATGGGCAGCATGCGGATGTTCATCGAGTTCTCGCGCAGCGCCGAGGTCAGCCGCTCGATCTCCTCCGAGACCGCGGCCACATCGGGATCGTCGCGCCGGGCGGCAACCTCGCTCAGCCGCGCCTGCACCGTCACCAGCTCGCCCACCAGATCGACAAACTGGTCCAGCTTGGCGGCGGGCACGCGCAGGCTGGAGGCGTTGTCGGCCTTGTCGTAGGTTCTGCGGCCTCCCGAACCGGCGCGCTGCTCTTCAAGAGCCCGGGCAGCGATGTCTGCCGCGCATCGGGGCGGCGCTTCCGAAAGGCCTTGCGCGGCGCTTGGGTCCGGCTCCGAGTCCGCCTCGAATCCGGCTCGATGGTCAGTTCGCAACTGTCCTCGACGAAGATGAACACATCGCGGATGGCGTCGCGGCCGGCCGCAGTCGCCAGCACCATCTCCCAGGTGACGTAGCAGCGCTCCGGATCCATTTCGCCAAAGGGCGGAACCGCCGCCATGCTGGCCCTCACCGAAAGGCCTCCAAGCTGCCGCAGCTCGCGCAGCAGCAGGAAGGGATTGGCGCCGTTCAGCATGAAGTCCGGGCCGGGAGCAAAGCGGAACCGCCACTCGCGCATCTGGCCCGTCCGCGAGCGTCCGCGGGCGGTCTGTTGGGGCAGCTGGCTTTGGTCCGGCGGCCTGGCTCTCCGAGATCCCGGCAAGTTGCCGCACCTTGGCCAGAATCTCGGCACAGGCCGCGGGGCCGGCCGCCGGGGCCCCGGCGCTCTCCGCCTGATCGCCTCTTCGAGCATGGCCCGGATCTGATCGAGCGCGGCCAGGGTCAGATCGATCAACTCGGAGTCGATCTGAAGCCGCCCGTTGCGCACCTGGTCGAAGGCGGTTTCCAGATTGTGGGTAAAGGCGGCCAGTTCCTCGAAGCCGAACATGGACCCGGAGCCCTTGATGGTGTGCAGGGCGCGGAAGACCCGCCCCACCAGCTCCAGGTCGGCGCGGTTCTCGTTCAGCTCCAGCAATGCCGACTCCAGATCGACGAGAATCTCGCGCGCTTCTTCACGGAAGCTCTGCTTGAACTGGTCGGCGTTGTCCGTGGCTGCCTGATCCATGGTCCGTCGCATCCCCGGTCTTAAGCAGGAACCGGAAACCTTTCAAAACCCGCATCCTTCAAGGCTGCCCAGACCGGCTCCGGCACTGCCCCAGCGAGCGCAAATCCCACGGCCGACGCTCTGGCCTCGCGCTCGGCGGCCCAAAGCAACTGCACCGCCGTCACATCCAGATCGGTGCAGCCGTCGAGCGCGACGCGCACCGGTTTGCCCGATTTGAGCGCATCGAGAAGAGTTGCTTTCAACCCCGCTGCGGAGCCGATATCGACCGCGCCCTCAAGATGGATGAGACTGGCATCTTCGGTTTGGCTCAACCTAATCCCCATCAGAGGCTTCTCCAGGGCTTGCAAGCGAAGTCAGCGTAATCCGATTGCGCCCTGCATTACCGGGCGCGCTGCGAGGCGAGACATCCTGACAATGGCTTCTTCGGCAGTAAAGGAGCAATACCTTAGTAGAAAACCGGCGAGGTAAGATTAGTTTTTCATCAGAAAGAGGAAGGGCCTAGTTGGGCGCGTTCGCACATTGCTTCGCGCTCGAGTTCAGCCTTGAAGAGCGCTTTAAAACAGTTCGATAGCCGGCCCGCTGTGATCGGCGCCTGCCGCATCGCCCGACACCGCGAGATGGGTAGCAGCCTGGCTAGCCATCCGGTAGCGGCCGAGGTACGCGGCAAGCATCTCTTTGAAGGTCGTTTCGAGCCGGCCATCCCAGGCGGGGGACTGCGGTCTATCGGACAACGTCAGCAAGTGGTCGCGCATCTCCTGGAGCGCTTCCTGCACGTGCTCCATTCTTTGCCGCATCACATCCTGGAACTGGATATGGCCCAGGGCCTCGGACATCCCCCGAACGCTCTCCCTATAGTTCGCATCGACCTCCGAGATCACTTCCAGCAAGAGCTTGCTGCTATGGTCGAATTCCCGCTGCATCGCGGACAGATCGCCGACCATGTGTGTCATGGTATCGGTCGACTCATGCTGTTCCAGCGAGGCTCGCGCATCCGCCATCTCCCGATTCACCTTTTCGGCGGTAGCGTTGATCTTCGCTGCAATGTCCGCGGCCGCCCGGGTCGATTGCGCCGCCAGCGATCTGACTTCGCCGGCAACTACGGCAAAGCCGCGCCCCGCGTCTCCGGCCCGCGCCGCTTCGATCTCGGCATTCAGCGCCAGAAGGTTGGTCCGTTGGGCAATATTGGCGATCATTTGGATCAACGGGGTCAGCCCAAGAACCTCATCGGCCACACTTTGAATGCGGTCGAAGTTCTTACGAAGTTCGTTGATCTGCTCTTCCAGCTGCATCTGCACGGCTGCGACGATCTGTTTGTTGCTTTCCACTCGCGCGCCCGTGCTCTCGGTCAGGTCTTGGCCGCATTTAATGGATTGCGAAAGGCGTTCCAGCTGCCCCTTTGCCCTCTCGTCCAGATTGCCGATCTGTTCGATGGCAAAAACCACTTCGCGCTCCGACTCGGCCAGCGAATCGCGAATCTGATCGTGCATGACATCGATGTTGGGCTGGGAGTCATTCAGTTCACGCAGCAACACCTTACGCTGGGATAGCAGATTCAGCCGCTCGCAGCGGCTCATCTTCCCTATATCGCCAAAGTCGGCGGCAATAAAAAGCGAATGCTTCCAGCTGGCCGCTACGTGAGCTAGAATCGGCGTCAGACAGCAGACCAGCAACAGTCCAGCTATGCTCGAGCGGTGGGGGAGGATCGCCGGCCCAAGAATCCGGCACAGGCCGCACCAGAAGACTGTCAGGGCCAGCAGCGCCAAAGATGTCGTGATCAGCAACCGCACGCGAACGTTGCGCAGATGCCGGTGGTCGCGATACCTGAGGCCCTGAATCTGGTCTGGACAGGGGCGATACTTGCTGGACTCATCTCCAACAGTGACCGATCGGGGGCTCCCGTTCCTCCCTTGCGACATTGTTCACGCTCCCGGCAGTACCTTTTTCATTACCGCGACAAGGTCGTTGCCCGAGACCGGCTTGACAAGCCATCCTGTTGCGCCGGCGAGCTTGCCTTCACCCCGCTTGGCGGCTTCGCTCTCCGTGGTCAGCGTGAGGATGGGAATGAATTTCAGTTCCGGCATTGCACGGACGTTGCGAATCAGATCCATCCCCCCCATGACCGGCATATTGATATCGGTGAGGATGAGATCGGGTTTAACTCCCGACTTCAATTTGTCGAGGGCTTCGCGCCCGTTGCTTGCGGTTTCAACTTGATAGCCGTTCATCGTGAGTGTGGTTTTAAGGCTCATCACCATGGTGACCGAGTCATCTACGACGAGAACTGTCATTGCCATCGAAACTCCTTGCGGTTCGAACTGCAACGCCGCCCTAAGACAGTTTCACAGCGCCGCCGCAGCGTTCGAACGGCCGGACAGGGCGGTATCGGCGGCCATGCGGCCTGCGCGCCCCAATAAAGTACAGGTAGCTCATCGGCTGCAATTGCCCGACATTCAGAGACAATTTCCCGCGATTGCATTTCCGTCTTAAACAACTGCATTGTGCTCGAATCTTTAAAATATTCTCATCCGCTATCCAACTCCCTGGCGATTCAAGAGAACGAGCACAAACACCGTACTTTAGCACAGGCCATATGCCGTTAAGTCCACCGGCTATGAACTCACCCGTCAGGAGTAGACGGGGAGATCGCCGGGGTCATTACTCAGTCCCGGCCACGCCACGGTGTCCGGAAATGGGGTATGTCCTGGGTTGCCAGTGTCCCGGAAATGAGGGCCGGACGATTGGTGCGTGGCTACCTGTGGGTTCTGCTAACCTCATTTGCACGATTTTATTTGGTGGGTTCGCAGCCTACAGCTCAAGCAATATACCGATGGATCGCAGGTGGCCATCGGTGAGCACGCCGATGCGCGCCGGAACGGCGTCGGTGAGGCCATCGACCACCACCCCGACCTTTCCCTTGCGGGCCAGCGCGTCGATCACGTTGCGCGGGTTGGGATAGGCGGGCTTTCCGGTGAGCCGGTTGACCTGGGGGTGTCGTGGAAGCCTCGCGCAATCCGCCGCAGCTTGCGGGAAGCAACCAGTCGGTGGAGAGCCTGATCGACAGCGGTGCGCGGTCCAAGATCGGCAAAGTCCTCCGGGGTCCGGACGCGCGGCTGCGCCGGGGCGGAGATGCGGTTCCGGATGGCGGCTGGAATGCTGGATGCCGGAGTGGACATGGGGTAGCCTCATGTCAGAAAAATGCAACAAACTTCTGACCATTGTCGGTACTCGCTGCTCGCAAGTTCCGGGTGGTGTCGGCGTGGTTACAAGATGAGACCCCTTCCCCGATACCAAGAGGTTGGAACTGCACTAAGGACAGCCGCCAGCGGCGGCACGTGCAGGGAGATTTGCCGCTAAGAACTCCCCAGCGGGGCAGCGGCAAATCAGAACAATCTTAGTGAGGTGCGTCCGGGCCGGACATTTGGACGATTACCTCCCTGCGCCAGCCTCCGCCAGCGGCTCCGGCAAAAGACAGCTTCGGGAGGTTCATGGTCAACGCGGCTTGTTGCGCTGACCTCTTTTGGATTTATCGTGGGTCTCTGCCATGCAGCCTATCAGAACGCCCCCACCGTCTGCCGCAAGCTATAAGAGCTGAGCGTCTTGATGTAGTTGCCGCGATCGAACGGAGAGGTATCGGGCACCGATTTCCTGCTCAAACAGCCGCGCGTCTCCTTCAGCGAACTGTACTCGCGCTTCTCCAGCCAGTACTGCATATCGGCCAGCACCCTCTCGATGTGCTCGATGCCGTGAATGTGCAGCGCCGAGGCCATCATCGCCACGGTAGCTCCGGCCATGATGCTCTTCAGCACGTCTTCAGCCGAGTGCACCCCGCCCGTGATCCCCATATCGAGTTTCGTGTGGCCGTAAAGAATCGCCACGCTGTGCAGCCGCGGCAGCAACTCCGAGGGCTTTGAGAAGTGCAGCGTGGGCCGCACCTCCAGCGTCTCGATGTCGAAGTCCGGCTGATAAAGGCGGTTGAACAGCACCACGCCGCGCGCGCCCACGTCCTCCAGCCGCGCCACCAGGTGCGGCAGGCTGGTAAACGACTGCGACAGCTTCACTGCAACCGGAATCTTCACCGCTGCGGTGACCGCGGCCACCAGGTCAAGCAGTTGCAGCTCCAGTTCCGCTGAGGTCTGGCTGCGGTCCGTCGCCAGCGCATAAGTGTTCAACTCGATTGCGTCCGCGCCGGCCTGTTCCACGTCCTTGGCATAGCGCACCCATCCGCCGGTGGTGGCCCCGTTCAGGCTGGCCAGAATCGGAATCTTCACCGCCTGCTTGGCCCGCCGCAGATGCTCAAGATACGCATCGTGCGTCATGTGGTAGTCGCGCAGGTCGGGCAGGTAGCCGAGCGACTCGGCAAAGGACTCGGTGCCCCGCGAAAGGTCCTCGTCCAGCGTGCGCGATTCCAGCTCCAACTGCTCCTCAAACAGCGAGGTCAGCACCACCGCCGAGGCGCCCGCATCTTCCATGCGGCGAATATTATCGAGCGACTCAGAGAGCGGCGTCGACGAAACCACGATCGGTCCGCCCAGCTTCAAGCCAAGATACTGCTGTTGAAAAATCGATCATTTTTCACCTCCGGCAGCTACTGCCGCCACTTTCTCCTCGGGCTTCTCCTCGGGAGCGATGTTCGGCGTCTCACCGCGGCCCGGCATTGTCGACCGTGCCGAGTAAACGCGCCACTGCCGCTCCACGTCGTCCTGCGCTTCCTTCAGCAACTCCGCCGCCAGCTCCGGATTGCTGCGCGCCAGCATCGTGTAACGCGCCTCGCGATAGGTGTAATCCTTCAGCCGGATCGACGGCGCCTGCGAATCCAGTTGGAAGGGATTCTTGCCTTCCTCGCGCAGCGCCGGGTTATAGCGCATCAGCGGCCAGTAGCCCGACTGCACGGCCAGCTTCTGCTGCTCCAGTCCATGCACCAGATCGTACCCGTGCGCAATGCAGCTGGAGTAGGCGATGATCAGCGACGGCCCTTCGTGCGCTTCGGCCTCCTGGAAGGCCTTCACCACGTGGCTGTCGTTGCCGCCCAGCGCCACCTGCGCCACATAAACCGACCCGTAACTCACCGCTTCCATGGCCAGGTCTTTTCTGCTGTTCGGCTTGCCCGCGGCGGCAAACTTGGCCACCGCGCCGCGCGGCGTAGCCTTCGACATTTGCCCGCCGGTATTCGAGTAAACCTCGGTATCCAGCACCAGCACGTTCACGTTCTTCCCTGAACCGAGCACGTGGTCCAGTCCGCCGAAGCCGATGTCGAACGCCCATCCGTCGCCGCCCAGAATCCAAACGCTCTTGCGCACCAGCGAGTCGGCAATGGCCAGCAGATTGCGCGCATCGGAAGATCTCGTTCGCCAGCAAGCTTCTTGCGCAGCGCCAGCACGCGCTCCCGCTGCTGGTTGATCTCCGTCTCCGTCTTCTGCGACGCCCCCAGCAAATCCGCAACCAGCTCCACGCCAATCTCCGGCGCCAGCCGCGTCACCAGCGTCTCCGCAAAAACCTTCTGCTGGTCGAGCGCGATTCTCATGCCAAAGCCGAACTCCGCATTATCTTCAAACAGCGAGTTGGCCCACGTCGGCCCGCGTCCCTGCGGATTGCTCGTATAAGGCGTAGTCGGCAGGTTGCCGCCATAAATCGACGAGCAGCCCGTCGCGTTGGCGATATAAAGCCGGTCGCCGAACAGTTGCGTCAGCAGCTTGATGTAAGCCGTCTCGCCGCAACCCGCGCACGCGCCTGAAAACTCAAACAGCGGCTGCAGCAGTTGAATATCCTTCACCTGCGTATGCGACAGCTTCGCCCGCTCCACCTCCGGCAGTCCCATGAAGAAATCCCAGTTCTCGCGCTCGCTCTCGCGCAGCGGCGCCTGCGGCGCCATATTGATCGCCTTGTGGCTGGCGTCGCTCTTGCTCTTCACCGGGCAAACGTCCACGCAAACCGCGCAGCCCGTGCAATCTTCCGGAGCCACCTGCAGCGTATAGCGATCCTGCTCCATGCCCTTCCACTTCGGCTTGGCCCACTGGAATGTCGCCGGCGACTTATCGCCCAGCTCCGCGACCGTAAACCTTGGCGCGAATCACCGCATGCGGGCAAACCATCACGCACTTGCCGCACTGGATGCAAAGATCCTTGTCCCAAACCGGAATGAACTGCGCAATGTTCCGCTTCTCCCACTGCGCCGTTCCCGTCGGAAACGCCCCGCCCGCCGGAATCGCGCTCACCGGCAGCTGGTCGCCATGCCCGCCGGCAATCTGCCCCAGCACGTTGCGCACAAACTCCGGCGCCTTGCCTGAGATCGAAGGAATCAGATCGAACTTCGACGAAGCGCAGCCTTGGGCAGCTCAACCTTTTCCAGATGCGCCAGCGCATGATCCACGGCGGCAAAGTTCTTCGCCACCACAGCCTCGCCGCGCTTGCCATAGGTCTTCTGAATCGCCTTCTTGATCTGCGCAATCGCTTCCTCGCGCGGCAGCACGCCGCTGATGGCAAAGAAGCAGGTCTGCATGATGGTGTTGATGCGCGTGCCCATGCCCGCGTCGCGCGCCACCTTGTAGCCGTCGATCACATAAAACTCAATCTTCTTGCGCAGCATCTCTTCCTGCGTGCTCTTGGGCAGATGGTCCCAAACCTCCGCCGCCGGGTAAGGCGAGTTCAGCAGGAACACCGCGCCCGGCATCGCCGCCTCCAGCACATCCATCTTCTCCAGGAAGCTGAAGTTGTGGCAGGCCACAAAGCTGGCCCGCGTAATCAGGTAGCTCGACCGGATCGGGTTCGGCCCGAACCGCAGATGCGAAGTGGTCATCGACCCCGACTTCTTCGAGTCGTAAACAAAGTAGCCCTGCGCGTAGTTCGGCGTTTCGCTGCCGATGATCTTGATCGAATTCTTGTTCGCGCCCACGGTGCCGTCGGAACCCAGCCCATAAAACAGCGCCCGCACCGTCTTCGCATCCTCGGTTGAAAACGCCGCATCGTAGCTGAGACTCGTGTGGCTAACATCGTCGTCAATGCCGATCGTGAAGTGGTTCTTCGGCTCAGACTTCGTCAGCTCGTCGAAGATGCCCTTCACCATCGCCGGCGTAAACTCCTTCGACGAAAGCCCGTAGCGTCCGCCAATCACGTTCGGCTTCACGGCAAACGGCAGCATCTCGGCGTTCTCCGCCAGCACCGTCACAATGTCCTTGTAAAGCGGCTCGCCGTTCGCGCCCGGCTCCTTGCAGCGGTCCAGAACCGCAATCGACTTCACCGTCGCCGGCAGCGCGGCCAGGAAAGCGCTCGCGTCGAATGGCCGATAGAGGCGAACCTTCAGCAGTCCCAGCTTCTCGCCCTTCTTGTTCAGCGCGTCCACGGCCTCTTCGGCAGCCTCTGCGCCCGAGCCCATCAGCACAATCACCCGCTCCGCATCCGCCGCGCCGTAATAATCGAACAAGTGATAAGCGCGGCCGGTCAGTGCGGCAAAGCGATCCATCACCTACTGCACAATCCCCGGAACCGCCGCGTGGAAGGGATTGCAAGCCTCGCGCGCCTGGAAGAATACATCGGGATTCTGCGCCGTTCCGCGAATCACCGGACGGTCCGGGACTCAGCGCGTTCTTCCGGAACTCGATCAGGTACTTATCGTCCACCATCGCGCGAATCGTCTCGTCGCCGATCGGCAGAATCTTGCCCACTTCGTGCGAAGTCCGGAAGCCGTCAAAGAAATGAATGAACGGAATCCGGGATTCGAGCGTCGCAATCTGCGCCACCAGCGCCAGGTCGTGAACTTCCTGCACCGAATTCGAGCCAGCATCGCCCAGCCCGTCGACCGGCAGGCCATCACGTCCGAGTGGTCGCCAAAAATCGAAAGCGCATGGGTCGCCAGCGTGCGGGCCGTCACGTGCATGGTCGCCGGGGTCAGCTCGCCGGCAATCTTGAACATATTGGGAATCATCAGCAGCAAGCCCTGCGAAGCCGTGAACGTAGTCGCGAAGGCCCCTGCCTGCAACGCGCCATGCAGCGCGCCAGCCGCGCCGCCCTCACTCTGCAGCTCTTCCACGATGGGCAACGCGCCCCAAATATTCTTCTTCCCCTCCGAGCGCCACTGATCGGCCCACTCGGCCATCGGCGACGAGGGGGTAATCGGGTAGATCGCAACCACTTCAGAGAGACGATAGGCTACCGAGGCAGCCGCCTCGTTCCCATCCAAAATCACCATTTTGCTGCCAGACTTCTGTTCACTCATTCCCATTGCCTCATAGAGCGGCCTGCGGAAAAAAGCCGCTGGAATGAGTCTCTTCGCTGGGGGTGAGAGTCGCTGTGATGCAAGACACAGGGCGGGTACGCAATCCCACATCGTGGACCGATTTTCCATTTGCGCCCAAATCGCGCACCTGATTTGTCTTGAACCAATCCGTAAATTGCACATACTAGTAGTGCCCGTCTCTATTCCTGGGCCCCCGGCGAGCGTGTTTTTGCTCGCTGGGGTGGAAGACAGGCTGTACTGGCGGCGTTCACGCCGCCAGAATCTGTCTTCGAGCCGGAGGCTCACACGACAGCCGACCTGGAGTTCGGCGCTACCCATATACGGATAGGTTCTTAATCTTTCTTAATTCAAATGCATGCAAAGAATGAATTTTGTCGCAGGAGATGGTTCCATCCATCGCCGAAATGGATAAATAACTGCCCTTCTTCCCGGAGGGAAGAAAAGAAAATAGCCCCGGATGGAATCCGGGGACCGCGCAAAAATCCAGAACTTTGCGTCCCGTAGGGACGCGGTGAACCATGATCTCTCAATTCGACAATGGAGAGGATGGGGTGCCGGGTGCCACAGGTCTCGCCTTTGAGAACAGGGATGACTAAATATTCTAGATAACCGAAAACGGTAGGCCGGGGATTCATCCCAGCAATCCAACACCCCCAAAGAGAATGGGGTTTTAATCCCTGAGATATGCTTTCCCTAAACAACCTCCATTCACTCCGCCACCCCCTCCACCAGCGCCTCCCACTCCTCTTCCAGCTTCTCCCGACGAAACCCGCGCCCAGCCCGCCCATACCAATAATCCGCATTCCAGCCGAGCCCTCTTTCCGATGCAGATAAGCGTGAACCGCCATCCCCTCCGGAGTCTCAAGCTCATCCACCAGCCCGTGCGCCTGCACCCAATCCCCTTTCGCATCCCACCACAGCGCCGCCAGCGTCACCGGCAGTCCCTCCGGCGGCACTTCACCCCTCAAAGTTGCCCTAAACTCCGCAGCCTTCATTCCACCGTTCTACCAACCCCCTCCCTCTTCCCGCAATCGATAAAAATCCTCAACTAATGTGACCTAAATCACATTCCTCAGCCCTGACCACTGATAAAAACAACTCATCGTTCCGATGAAATGAATAATGAGGCCCGCCAGGGGGCTTGAGAGCGGTCAGCAAGGGTTAGCCAACCACCCCTGCCTCACGGAGGTCGAACCATGCGCGTGCTTCGAACGAAAATTCTCAAAAACACAGTTTGCGGCCCGGAGCCTGATGGTCGTATACTCAAATACGACCATTCCGGTCGTAGTTTGCGTATGGGACTCCGTTTCAGGCTTCTTCACCTCCGGCAGCCCCAGGGAGCAAGGCAGTTGAGCGTCTTGAGCGAGTTGAAAGTCGGCGAAACCGGGGTCCTGGTGGCCCTCGACCTGCCTGACTCCGTCCAGAACCACCTCATGCATATGGGCTTTGTCCCCGGTGCGCTGGTCACAGCCCTGCGCCGCGCCCCTGCCGGCGATCCCACCGTCTATGGCGTTGACGGCATGGAAATCGCCCTCCGCCACGAGACCGCCGAATCCATCCGTGTCCGCACTCCCGAGCGAGGAAGCCGAAAACCCTCCCCAATCCCCCGATCTTGAACTCCCCGAACTCATCGAGGCCGTCGCGATGAGCGCCTGCTGTGAGACTCCGGCCTTCGTACCACCCCCAGCTCCGCCCGCCGCCGGAGCCCTCAAAACCGTCGTCCTCATCGGCCCGCCCAACTCCGGCAAATCCACGCTCTTCAATCGCCTCACCGGCCTCCGCCAAAAAGTAGCCAACTTCCCCGGCGTCACCGTCGAGCAGCGCATGGGCCTCATGGCCGGCGTCGGCCGCGAAGACCTCACCCTCATCGATCTCCCCGGCATCTACTCCCTCGACCCCTACTCTGAAGATGCCCGCGTCTCCATCAACGTGCTGCGCGGCAAAATGCCCGGCACGCCCAAGCCCGACGCGGTCCTTCTCGTGCTCGACTCCCTGCACCTCACCCGCCAGCTCATGCTCGCCGCCCCCGTTCTCGCTCTCGGCCTGCCCACCCTGGTCCTGCTCAACATGAGCGACCTCATGGAATCCCGCGGCGGCAAAATCGATACGCTCAAGCTCGCCCGCGAACTGGGCGCGCCCGTAGCCCAGATCAGCGCCGTCAACGGCACCGGCCTCGACGCCGTCCCGCTCTTCCTCCATCAGCAAACCGAGCGCAAAGCCGCCAAGCCCCTCGCACTCCCTGTCGTGGGCAACGCAGCCAGCGCCCACACCTGGGCCGCCCAGATCAGCCGCCGCACCGGCTACCGCGCGCCGCTCTCCGTTGAAGGCACGCGCAAAATCGACAACATTCTCCTCCACCGCATCTGGGGACCGCTGCTGTTTCTCGTCGTCGTCGTCGGCGTATTCGAAGTAGTCTTCTCCATCGGCCAGCCGCTCTCCGACGGTTTCGGCGACATCCTCGCCCGCATCGGCGGTCTTGTCCGTCCGCTGCTCCCCGCCGGATGGATTCAATCCCTCCTGCTCGACGGCGCATGGAAGGGCATCTCCTCCGTCCTCGTCTTCCTGCCGCAGATTCTTCTGCTCTTCCTCTTCATCGGCATCCTCGAAGACTCCGGCTACCTGGCCCGCGCCGCCCTCATCGCCGACCGCGTCATGCGCACCACCGGCCTCAACGGCAAAGCCTTCATCCCCCTGCTCTCCGCCTACGCCTGCGCCGTCCCCGCCATCATGGCCACGCGCACCATTGAGAACCGCCGCGACCGCCTCGCCACCATCCTCGTCACGCCCTTCATGACCTGCTCGGCACGCCTGCCCGTCTATATGCTGCTGATCGCCGCCTTCATTCCCAACATCTTCTATCTCCACGGCTTCCTCGGCCTGCGCACCATCGTCATGCTCGGCCTCTACGTGGCCGGATTCGTCGGCGCCATGACCACCGCCTGGCTGCTCAAAAGCTCCATCCTCAAATCCAGCGAAACCCCCTTCATCCTTGAGCTGCCCCAGTACCGCATGCCCACCCTCTGGTCGCTCACCCTGCGCCTCGTCGACCGCGCCCGCATCTTCCTCCGCCAGGCCGGAACCATCATCCTCTGCGTAACCCTCGCCCTCTGGGTTCTCGCCCATCTCCCCGTAATCCAAACCCCCAGCGGCGCGCTCACCGCGCCCGAACTAGCCGACAGCGTAATCGGCCGCCTCGGCCACTTCATTGAGCCCGTCATCGCCCCGCTCGGTTTCAACTGGAAGATCGGCATCGGCCTGCTCTCCAGCGTCCTCGCCCGCGAAGTCATGGTCAGCACCATGGGCACTCTCTACGGCGCCGACCCCGCCACCCAGTCCATGCACCTGCAAACCGCCCTCCATCACGACATGACCCTCGGCGGCGCATTGGCCCTGATGATCTTCTTCGCCTTCGCCATGCAGTGCACCTCCACCATGGCCGTAGTCCGCCGCGAAACCAACAGTTGGAAGTGGCCCGCCGTCCAATTCCTCTACATGCTCGCCCTCGCCTACGGCGCAGCCTTCGTCGTCAACCACGCAGTCATGGCCATCTTCGGGTGACGCGGCTTCTTGCTGCAAAATCCGCCTCCGTGTCCAGAGTTCGCAGTAGCCCATGATCCCGCGCAAGTTCTTTTCCGTCCTCAGGATGTCCTAAACCAATGAATCCTGTGCCTGGGGCTGAGCCCTTCCAGCGCCATTGTCAGCAGAATCGACGACATGTTCAGATCCGGCACCCCCAGCGGCGCTCCGGTTTGGGAATCGTAGCTTTCGCTGACGCCCACCTTCAGTGCGTTGTCCAGCAGCCGCCCGGCCATTTCGCCCATCACACTGAAATGGCCGTAGTGCGCCAGCCCTCCAAGCGTTTGGTATACGGTCGCCGGCCACACATCCCCGCGCCAGGATAGGTCGCTCTTGTACTGCCCATCCAGCCGGTCTACTGAAGGTATGGGCACCGGCGTATTCCAATGCGGGCTGGCCAGCGCCTCGGCCATCCGCGCAGCCTGCCTGGCCGTGGGAATCCCCGCATACAGCGGAACCAGGCCGCCCACGGTTGCCGTGCCCACTTTGCGCAGCCCGTCCCGATGGACCGCCAGGAAGCAGCCCTGCGCCTCATCCCACATGTGCCGCCGCATCGCCTCCACGCCCTTCTTCAGAATCGGCCGCCGCCGCGCCGCCAGTGCCTTATCGCCCGCAACCTCCGCCAGCCGAATCAGGCTGCGTTCCGCAAGCAGCAAATAGGAGGTATTCGCCGGAATGTAGATATCGCCATACCACGGTCCATTTCCGGTCCCCGCCGCGTGGCCCGGATGCGGCGCGAGCTTCAACGTGTCCAGATCGACCTCGTCGTCGTAGGTTTCGTAGCGGGCATCCGCCAACACGCCGTCGTAGGAGCCGACCGTCACCAGTCCCACACCGTCCAGGTCGCGCTCCCGCCAGTACCAGTCGTGGAATGCCTCCAGCCCCTTCAGTGACTGCCGAACCAGCTCCAAATCGCGATTACGCGCGTACACCCGCTCCACTCCCCAGGCCAGCAGCGGCGCCTGGGAGAAAGTCGGAAATGTCTGCCAGTCTTTCCCGGTAAATCCAGCTGGGTCAATGTCCGGAGCGATGGAGTTGGCCGCCATTCCCTTCTCGTTCTTCGCCTTTGCATACTCGCCGGCATGCACCGGCCCGCTGTACGGAGCCATGTAGTTGGCCACCATGCCGTGCGCGTACTCCGGCTTGGCCGCGTTCCACCGCTCCTGAAAATCCCAGTAATTCGCGTAAACGCCGCGAATGAACCCCTCCCGTCCCGGCAGAATCGCCACCAGGTCGGTTACAAACGTGATATCCCAGATCCATTGCCCCACATAATGTCCTCCGCCTGGAATCAGCCACGCGTGCTTGAACGGCGGCTCGGCCGGCTGAATTCTGCCCAGAATGCAGCGCTCATACACCGTCACCGCAAACTGGAACATGGCAGGATTTTCAGCAATCAGCAGCGGTTTCAGCATTTGCTCGATCTGGCTGCGCGCCGGCGCCTCCACGGCCGGCAATGTGCCAAAGGCCCGCTTTAGCCCCAGCGAAAGCAGCGCGGCGCCCAGCCCGCCAATCACCGCGCGTCTGCCCGGATGCGCAGGGTTATCCTGCCGCCGGGGCGATTCTCTATCAGTTTCGTCGAACATGAAATGCTCCTTAGTGGATCGCCCTCCAGAATACATCGCCGTATAAACTGCAAATAGACACCTCGCATCGATAGCAATAAGCTCGCGCTTGGAGTTTGTGCGCTGCCTGTAGCAGAATAGGTATCATGACTAAATTAATTCTTTGCCTGTCCCTTTGTTCCCTTTCGGCGGCTGCGATGCCCTTCCGATTTTCCGGCGCCGCTCCAGGGCCGGATGGCAAACCAACAGGTTGGACTACATGGAGCGCTCGTGAGGAAACCGCGCCGCGATGCTTTGTCGATGCGCGGCATTTTCGCACCAAGCCTGGTTCGCTCGCAATCTCGGGCGCAAGCAACATAGCGGAGCACGGCGGCTGGGAACACCTGGAGCACGGCATCGAGGGCGGCGCATGGTATCGCTTTACGGCTTATTACCGCGCTGAAGACGTCGCCTCAGAGAACTGGCAGATTACCGCGCGGCTGGATTGGCGAAACGCCGGGAATCTTCGTGCAGGCCGGCCGGATTATGCCTACCGTGCGAAAAGAGAGGGCGATTGGACGCGTCTGACGATCGATGTGCAGGCGCCGCCGGACGCAACGGCTACCATGCTGCAACTGTTTTTATCGAACGCTCCCGAAGGCACAGTCTGGTGGGATGATCTCTCGCTCGAGCAGATTCCCGCCCCGGCTCCGCGCGAGGTAAAAATTGCGTCTATCTATTTCAGGCCGCGAGATACAGGTTCGGCCGGCGAGAGCGTGCGGCGCTTCATCGAATTGGCCGAGAATTCGATCCACGAAAAAACGGATGTGATCCTCTTTCCGGAAGGAATCACGGTTGTCGGTACCGGTAAATCCTTTGCCGACGTTGCCGAGACGGTCCCCGGCCCGACGACGCAGCGATTGGGCGAGTTGGCAAGGAAACGAAACTCATACATCGTTGCCGGCCTTTACGAGAGGGAAGGTCCGGCTATCTACAATACTGCCGTTTTGATAGATCGTGAGGGGAATGTCGCGGGCAAGTACCGCAAGGTGCAACTACCGTACGAGGAGATCGAGGGCGGCCTCACGCCGGGCAACGACTACCCTGTTTTTCAAACAGACTTCGGAACAGTGGGGCTGATGATCTGCTACGATTCGCAATTCGCGGAACCGGCCCAGGCACTGGCTGGACGCGGCGCTGAGATTATCTTCATGCCCATCTGGGGCGGCATCGAAACGCTCGCCAGGGCGCGCGCCATCGAGAATAAAGTGTTTCTGGTTTCTTCGGGTTACGACTTTCCCGCCTCTGTGATTGATCCCGACGGAAAGATTCTTTCCAGCGCGCGCAAGGATGGTACCATCGCAACTGCCACGATTGACCTTAGCAAGCGATATATGGATGGAGACGCTATATATGGCGAGATGCACAGCAGACGCATGAAGGAGATTCGGTTAGACGTCCATTCGCCGCTGCCGGGATTAGAGAACTGAACGCAACGCAAAGCCGCTCCGGATTTAGTCCGTCAGGCCGACGCTGGTGTAATGGCGGCGAGAACAAGTTGCGCCGCAAGCAAGTTGAAAGCCGGGTGCCCCATCGGGGTACCCTCTGGGTCGCGCGCTCTTATGCGAAAGGGTGGGATACCACAATCCCCCAAACCCACCAATATGAGAAACTAAAAGAGCAGAAATCACATCCGGGTTGCCCCAGGTCTCGCTTTTGAGACCTGGGAAAGCAATCCCGCCCCTAACCAAGCCCCAACCCCAGCCCCATCCGGCCCGCCCGCGCCGCTACCAAACTGCGGCCCGCAAATAGGAAACCAGAACCACCATGATCAGTGTCAGCAACGTCACCATGCGCTACGGCTCCAAGCTCCTCTTTGAAGACGTGAGCGTAGCCTTCATCCCCGGCCGCCGCTACGGCCTCACCGGCCCCAACGGCTCCGGCAAATCCACCTTCATGAAGATCCTCAGCGGCGAGCTCGACGCCCAAAAAGGCACCGTCGTCCGTCCCCGCAAACTAGGCGTCCTCAGCCAGGACCAGTTCGCCTTTGACGCCCATCGCGTCATCGACACCGTCATCATGGGCAACAAGCCCCTCTGGGCCGCCCTCGAAGAGCGCGACCGCATCTACGAGAAGCCCGAGCTATCCGACGCCGACGGCATGAGTTAGGCGAGCTCGAAGGCACCATCGGCGACGAAGACGGCTACACCGCCGAGTCCGACGCCGCCATCCTCCTCGACGGCCTCGACATCCCCGAATCCCTCCACAACCGTCTCATGGGCGAGCTCCAGGGCGGCCAAAAAGTCCGCGTCCTCCTCGCCCAGGCTCTCTTCGGCAAGCCCCAGGCCCTGCTCCTCGACGAGCCCACCAACTACCTCGATCTCGACTCCGTCCACTGGCTCCAGGACTTCCTCGCCACCTACGACGGCACCCTCATCGCCATCTCCCACGACCGTCACTTCCTCAACACCGTCACCACCCACACCGCCGACATCGATTACGAAACCATCATCACTTACACCGGCGGCTACGACGAGATGGTCATGGCCAAAACCCAAATCCGTTCCACACTCGAAGCCCAAAACGCCCAGCGCGAAAAGAAGATCGACCAGCTCAACGACTTCATCGCCCGCTTCGCCGCCGGAACCCGCTCCTCTCAAGTCACCAGCCGCCGCAAAGAAGTCGAGCGCCTTCAAACCAACGACCTCGCCCGCTCCAACATCGCCCGCCCCTACATAAAATTCGACCAGGTCCGTCCCAGCGGCAAGCACGCCCTCGAGTTCAAGCACATCACCAAGCTCTACGGCGACCAGAAAGTCCTCGACGCCTTCACCGCCAACGTCCTCCGCGGCGAAAGAATCTGTCTCATGGGCCGCAACGGCGCCGGCAAAACCACTCTGCTCAAAAGTCTTCTCAGCAACTACCCCGGCCTCGCCGACAAAGACTTCAAGCTCGATTCCGGCAACGTCTCCTGGGGCCACGAAGCCCAAATCGGTTACTTCCCTCAAGACGTAGGCGCAACCATCGAGCACGGCCTCTCCGTAGCCGAGTGGCTCCATCGCTGGAAGCCCGACGCCCACTCCGAAGACATCCGCGGCATCTTAGGTCAAATGTTATTCAGCGGCGAAGAAGGCGACAAACAAACCAAAGCCCTAAGCGGCGGCGAACAAGCAAGGTTAGCCTTCTGCAAACTAATCCTAACCAAGCCCAACATCCTGATCTTCGACGAGCCCACCAACCACTTAGACTTAGAAGCCATCAACGCCCTCAACATTGCCCTCCAGCGCTACGAAGGCACAGTGTTGTTAGTAACCCACGACCACGACCTAATCGACGAAGTAGCCACACGCCTTTGGGTCTTCCACGAAGACACCATAGAAGACTTCCAAGGCCCCTACGAAGAATGGAAGGGCAAGCACAATTAGCCAAACAACGAGAAGCAGGTGACAAGAAATGCCGGAAGGATTAGTTGAGTTTTGGAAACGATGCCGCCTCCAACGGCCACGCTTTATCCACCCCGACGACCGCGAGAAGCTGGATTCAAGCCAGGTAGCGACTCGTTTGTGTGATTTTGATGCCTATGTTAAGAAACCCGAGTTTGATAAACGAGATCTGAACCTCTCGCTTTGTCCGATACCGTATTCAGGAAACATTAAGAAGGCGGATATTTTCATACTGCTGCTCAACCCCGGCCTCGGGTACACAGACTACTGGGGAGAACAGAATGTCCGTGCATTGAGGGATCGCCTAAGGGCCAACCTGTACCAATCCTTCGATGGCATCGAATTTCCTTTCATGTGGCTGGACCCTGAGTTCTGTTGGCACGGAGGATTTGCATGGTGGGAAAAGAAGCTTCAAAAGACAATCTTGCGGCTTGCGGAAATACATTTTCGGGGAAGCTACTACCGAGCGGCGAAAAGCCTATCTAAGAGGCTTGCCTGCCTTGAATTGATTCCATATCATTCCCATTCTTTTGGTGCGCACCAACTGATCAACGAATTACCGTCTGCGATCAAAATGAAAGAGTTTGTGAAAACCTCACTCGTTCCGCTCGCAATTAATGACCGAAAAACACTGATCGCGACGCGAAAAACAAAAGATTGGGGCCTCCTCGACGGCCATGAGTGCCTGATCATCTACGAGGGCGGTCAAACTCGAGGGGCCAGCCTCGGTCCAAATACACCCGGCGGAGAAGCTATCCTACGACGCTACCAACAGTCGGACAACCGGACCTGAACTCCAGTAGAGCGAATGCTCACCCGTGTCACGCACTTCGATGAGATAACCGCTTCAACGGCGGGTGGCCCAGGTTTGATCAGCAAAGATGGGTGGCCCATGTCTCGATTTTGAGACATGGGAGCCCCCCGGCTTCGCCACCCCAACCGGCAGGTGGCCCCGGTCTCACGAGGAATTTTATCAAGTTGAGGGTGCCCCCGGTCCCTCGCCCTTGGGGACCGGGGAGGAAGAGTCGAGTTGCCGATAGCGCATCCACTCGGGCAACTGACGGGAGTCCCAGATCTCGCCTTTGAGACCTGGGATTCTCTTCACGCCGTAGATGCAATCTTCGTGGTCAATCGAACTCCCAACGCCTTCATAACCGCCAGCGTAGTCTTCAGCGTCGGATTTCCCTTCGCACTAAACGACCGATAGAGCTGCTCGCGGGAAAGCCCGGTCTGCCCGGCAATCTGCGCCATTCCCTTCGCGCTCGCCACCACCCCCAGCGCGTGCGATATATATCCAACGTCGTTAGTCTGAAACGCCTCCGCCATGAAGACCGCAATCGCTTCGTCCGATCCCAGATCCTCGGCAGGGTCGTAGTTGGTCAATTTCTCAGCCATTTTCTTCCCTCCATTCCTCCGCCAGCCGCTTCGCAGTTTTGATGTCCTTAGCCTGCGTGCTCTTGTCTCCGCCGCACAGCAGAATGATGATCTCCTTGCCCCGTCTCATGAAATAAACTCGGTACCCCGGCCCATAGTCGATGCGCAGTTCGCTGATTCCCCCGCCCACCGGCTTCACATCCCCCGCATTCCCATACGCCAGCCGATCAAGTCGAGAAGCAATCAGAGCCCGTACCCGCAAGTCCTTGAGCCGTATCCGCCACTTTCTGAACGCCTCAGTCTGTTTGAATTCGATCATCGTGAGCCCGTAGTTTATAAACTACCATACTTTCTGCCCAACGTCCCATCCTTTGGCAGTGGCCCAGGCCCCCAGCCGGCTCTCATCAGAAATCCGGGTGCCCGGAGCCTACACTGAGCGTAGCCGAAGTGTCCGAATTCTCTGACCTGGGATCCCATGACGACCGCAGATCGGTTTTGTGACATAATCATGTCATGCCGGTCCGAACCACCGTCGATATCCCGGAGCCCCTCCACGACCGCCTCCGCGACCGCGCGGAAAGTTCCGGTGCGTCCATCCGTTCCCTCATCGTCCGTGCCCTCGAAGAGACCTACGCGGAGCCCCAAAAAGGCCGCCGTGTAACCGGTCCCCTCATTCGTGCCAAAGGCAAACGCGGTCCTCGATTCCCCGTCGATCAGAATCCCCATGACCTTGTTATTTATTGACCTCAACGTCTGGCTTGCCCTCTCCGACGTCACACATGCTCACCATGGGGTTGCATGGCAATGGCTCAATCGCCTTCCGGAAAATGCCCGCCTCATCCTATCTCGCTACACGCAAATTGGTCTGCTCCGCCTGCTCACAAACAAAACCGTGATGGGCGAAGCCACCCTGACACTGCGCCAGGCCTGGTCCGTCTACGACCGATGGATGGAAGACCCGCGCGTGGACTTTTACCCCGAACCCCGCAACCTCGAAACCGAATTCCGGCGATCCACTCGGCCTTTCGCCGCCAAACAAGCATCGCAATGGGTGGGAGATTGCTGGCTCTTGGCCTTCGCGCAGGCAAGCAAGGCCCAACTCGTTACCTTCGATCGAGCCTTGCATGAGTTTGCCCTCAAACAGGGCAACTCCGCCATCCTACCCGTCTGATGATTCGAAGAAGGCCTAGGAGGTTCAATGAAGCCGAAATTCATCCCCGTCGAAGAGTCCTTCAATATTTGCAAAAAAATGCCAAAAATAAGCCATTTTAGCGCGCACATCTCTCCGAAATGCCACGTATTGTTATCAAACTAAAAGAGTTAAATCGTATTTCAAGATTCGCAAAAAGCTCTAAAAAAGTAGACTTATATGCGGATATGTCCCACCGGAAATCAGCATATAAGGCTCCATCTCACCCCCAACCCCTCTCCAAAATTAGCTCTCTTGTCCAAAACCTCCAAAATTCCGAGTACTTACACGCACACATCCGCACCCCGTAAAAATGCGCAAAGCATCGCCACGGATGCCCTGATCCCTATTCCCTGTTCCCTATTCCCTGCCTTTCCCCGTCCCACTATGCAACACACCGGCTCTACATGTGAGTCCCATCACAGCCCGGAACCGCCCCGCTCACTAGCATTTAAACCATGACAGCAGCGGCCCTAATCCTGATTGCGCCGTCTTCACTTCTACTGGGCGCAGCGTTGCAAATCCTGGTAGCAAAGCTCTGTTCCCCCCGTGCCAAAGGCATCCTCGCCGCGCTCTTCTGTCTGCCCTCGGTACTCGCCGTAATTGGCCTGATTCCCTCGGTCCGCTCAGGCCAGGCGGTGGAACTCAAGTTGTTTCAGTGGGATGGCCCCCTGGCCATGGTCCTCCACGTGGACGCCCTCAGCGTCCTCTTCGCTTTTATGGGCACCTTTTTGGGCGCAGCCGTGCTCCTCTATTCCATCGGCTACATGGCCCACGACAAATCGGCCACCCGCTTCTTCTGCTCCATGCTGGTCTTCATCGGCGGCTTTGTCGGCCTTGTCTTCAGCGCCAACCTCTTCATCTTCTACCTCTGCTGGGAAGTCGTCGGCCTCTGCTCCTTCACCTTGGTCGGCTTCTGGTACACCAACCCTGAAGCCGTCAGCGGCGCCCGCAAAGTCCTTCTAATGACCCACATAGCCGGATACGGCCTGCTTGCAGCTATCCTCCTCATCTATGCCCGCACCGGCAGCGCCCTCTGGACCGACCCCGCCGTAGCCCACGCCTTCACCGGCGGAGTCTTCTTCCTCATGCTGGCCGCCCTGGTAGCCAAATCCGTCCAGTTCCCCCTCCACACCTGGATTCCCGAGGCCATGGCCGCCCCCACCCCGGTCAGCGCCCTGCTCCACGCCGCCTGCTACGTCAAAGCCGGCGTCTACCTGGCCGTCCGCATGTACAGTTTCGGACCCTGGCAACCCACCTGGGGCCTCAGCCTCATCTGCGTAGGCACCGTAACCATAGCCGTTGGCGTCATGTACGCCATGGTGCAGACCGATCTGAAGCGCATGCTGGCCTTCTCCACTGTCAGCCAGATCGGCTACATGATGCTCGGCATCGGCATCGGCACCCCCCTGGCCATCGCCGCCGGCCTGCTTCACTGCCTCAATCACGGCTTCTTCAAAGGCGGACTGTTCCTGACCGCCGGCTCCGTCCAGCACGCCTCCGGCACCCGCGATATGAACAAGTTAGGCGGCCTCGCGCAGCGCATGCCGCATACCACCCTCTCCTGGCTAATCGGCGCCGGCAGCATGATGGGCATCCCGCTAATGAGTGGCTTCGCAAGCAAATGGATGCTCTACGCAGCCGCCCTCCAAGCCGGCTGGACAGTTCCCGCCGTCGTCGCCTGGGCAGCCAGCCTGGGCACAGTTTTCCTCTGCGCCAAGGCCACCAGCGCCGTCTTTCTCGGCCCGCTAACCGAAGCCACCAAAGGATGCCCACGAGTCTCCTCCCATCCATGGTCTGGGGCATGGGAATCCTGGCCGCCGGCAGCATTGTTCTCGGCATCGCGCCGCAATTAGCGGTCAACTACCTCTTAAATCCCATCCTCGGCGCGCTCCAACTCAGCGCTGTGCAGGTAACCTGGTTTGGCCTCTCGTCCAACGCAGGCAGCTTCTCCACCATGGGCGGCCTGGTTCTGGCCGTGGTCTCCGTAATTCTCGGCGGGTTGATCTATGCCATCGCCTACGTAGCGCGCCCGGCAACCGCTGGTGGCGCAGCGCTTGCCGGAGCGGCGGCGGAATCTTCACCGGCGGCGAACCGCTCTCCGATCAGGGAAGACTAACCGCAGGCGACTTTTCCGACATCTTCCTGCACAACTGGAAGGACTTCTTCCGCTGGACCAATGTGGATCGCGTTTATCTGGGCGTTTGGAGCGGATTGCAAGCCGCCTCGCGCATCCTGGGCGTAGCCGTCTCCTGGATGGAGCGTCGCACAACGCTTTTGCTCTTCACGTTTGCAGTAGCACTATTGCTCGGCGTTCGCTTCCTAGCCCCCGGCATTGCATCCGCAGAGCCACTTGCCTCTCCCTCGATCCCGGCGCTGCTGATTGCCGCTTGCGCCGCAGCAGCGGTCGCATTGATCTTTTCCGCACTCACCCACGCAGCCTGGCGCAGCCTGGCGCCGCTGATGATTCTCGCCAGCGTAGCGGCAATTGCCGGTCTGGCCGTAACCGAGCCATGGCTTCGTCTAGGACTTCTTGAACTCGGCGCTTTAATCACCATTCCGCTGGTTTGGCAGAGCGCGCGAACCCGTTCAGCAAAACTTGTTTATCTCTCGGTCGTTCTCATCTCGGCTATTGCCCTGGTCGCCAGCCACTTGCTATTGGAACGCGGCCAAGCCGACTGGGCACGGGCGCTGCTCATCACCAGCATCTGCGTCAAGCTGGCTGCGGTCCCGCTCTTCTTCTGGCTTCTCCGCCTGGCCGACGAACTCCCAGCCTGTAGTCCTCGGCCTCATCATCGCAGTCGTCGATATGGCTGCCTTCGGCGAACTCTATGTCTTAGCGCAAGCATCTCCAAGTCTGTTCGCGCCCCAGATCCTATGGCTGACGCTAGCCGCATCCACATCATTCATCGCCGCTCTGCTGATGCTCTACGCAACGCAGCCTCAAGCGCCTGCTGGTTCTCTCGACCGTCGAGGATATCGGCTTCCTGCTTCTTGGCCTTGCCGCCTTGAGCGCTCTCGGAATCTCCGGCGTTCTGTTTGCGGCCTGCACCCACGCCCTGGCCAAGGCGCTGCTCTTCATCTGCCTCAGCGGCCCAGAAGCCGATGGCGCACTGAACGACGACTCCACTGGCCTGGCCACACGCTATCCCGTCGCCGCATTCGGCTTCCTCTTCGGCATGCTGGCCATGCTTGGCATTCCGCCGTTGATGGGATACCTCGGCCGCTGGAGGCTCTATGAAACCGCCTGCAAATCAGCCCATTGCTGCTGGCGGTCTTCATTCTCTCCTCCATCTTCGCCCTGATCGCCTACGTGCTGGCCTTGACCCGCGTCTGGTGGGGTCCGCCGCACGATGCGTGACTCGCCTCCGCTTCCAGATAAGCCGAAAAAGGAACCATTCCTGCTCCAGACCACGATCGTTGTGCTGGTCGGCGTTGCTGCTGGCTGGCGGAATCTGGCCGAATGCGCTCGGCAATGCTGCTCGGAGGGAGGCCATGAATCTCTGGAACAAATTGATGTGCTACTCCCGCCGCCGCAGCCCCTGGCTCTTCCACATGAACTCGGGCAGTTGCAACGGCTGCGATATTGAACTGGTAGCCAGCCTCACTCCTCGCTACGACGCCGAGCAGTTGGGCGTGCGACTTGAAGGCAGCCCGCGCCACGCCGATATTCTCTGCATCACCGGCCCCGTAACCCGCAACGCCGTCAATGCAATCAAGACCGTCTACGGCCAGGTCTGCGGACCAAAGGCTGTGGTCGCCATCGGCTCCTGCCCGGCCACTACCAATGTCTTCATCGACAGCCGCACCCTCGATGGACCGCTCGACCGGCATCTGCCCGTCGATGTCTTCGTACCCGGCTGCCCGCCTCGTCCCGACGCAATCATTCAAGGCGTAGCCAAAGCAGCTGAAATCCTTGCTGCGCGAGCCGCAAAAAAACTGCCCGTCGAGTCAGTTATGGTGCCGTTAGCCGAACCGGAATGCAATGGAGCCTGCGCGTGCGCCAGCCCATGCAAAAACGAACAATCAGCCAGTGAGGTCCAGCCATGAATCTGACCACTGCCCTCGCCCGGCTGCTCATCTTTCCCGGACTGCTCTTCGCCGTTCCCGCCGCGTGGTTCTTTCTCTGGGTTGAACGCAAAGCCGTTGCCCTGATGCAAGGCCGCATCGGCCCTCCCTTCATGCAGCCCTTCTTCGACTTCATCAAGCTGCTGGGCAAGACCACGCCCTCACGCCCCGGAGTAGCCGGCCTGCTGATGAGGCTTTGGCCGCTGCTTGCCGTCTCCGCAGCGGCCGGCGCAGTCGGCCTGCTTCCCGTGCTGCCCTCCTCCGGCGGATTCGAAGGCGACTTGATCCTGCTGCTGGCGCTGCTCGAGCTCCCCTCCATGTGCATCATCGCCGCCGGCTTCAGCTCGCGCTCCATCTTCGGCGAAATCGGCTCCGCGCGTGAAGCCGTTCTCAGCGTCTCCTATAACGTGGTCTTTCTTCTGGCCATCATTTCCATCGCCGCCTCGCAGCACACCTTCCGGCTTGAAGCACTGGCGCACCTGCCCGCCTCGCCGATGCAAATCCTCGGCGTCGTAGCAATCCTTGTCTGCCTGCCCGCCAAGCTGCATATCAATCCTTTCTCCCTTCCCAACGCCGAGCAGGAGATCTACTCCGGCCCCATGACCGAATACGCCGGACCGGAGTTGGCCATGTGGGATCTGTCGCACGGATCTCGAGTGGGTTGCGGCCACCGGCCTTGTCGCCACGCTGGCCGCTCCGCACCTGACCATCTGGTGGCTTGCCGCGCTGGTCTTTGTCGCCATCTCCTTTGGCAGTGGTCCTGCTGCTCTCAGCGGTTGCCGCCGCCACGGCGCGGTTGCAGATCGATACAACGGTGCGTTTCTACTGGCAATGCACCCTGATCTTCGCGGTTCTGGCCATCTCGTCCGCGCTCTTTATGAGGTTCAGATCATGAACATTCTCTCCATGCTGTGGAAGAATCTCTGGGGCGGCTCGCGGACGCTGCTCTTCCCTGCGCGCCCCAAAGTGAGCAAAGGCTTTCGCGGACTGGTGCGCTTCGATCCCGCGCTTTGCACCGGCTGCGCCATCTGCCGCTTTCGCTGCACCGCGCGCGCCATCGAGTTCAAAGCCGGCAAGGGCGAATTCTATTGGAGCTACGATCCCGGCCATTGCACCTTCTGCGGCCGCTGCGTGGAAGGCTGCAAGGCCCATGCGCTCAGCCAGGACGCCGAATGCCCGCCCGTCTATCTCACCATTGGCGAGTTGAAAAATTCCTATACCGTCGCCCGCAAGGCGCCTGCTCCCAAGCCCGCCCCGGCTGCCAGCCCGGTCGCCAGCGAGCCGGCAGCAGCCCCTGTCCCCACTGGAGGTGCACAATGACGCAAACCACCACTCTGCTCGAAAGCATTCCGGAAAAACTGGGATCCACCGAATCCTGGGTTGAAAAAGGCGGCGTTCACTGGCTCTCTCCCGTTCCGCTGAGTGTGCGCGAGCTTACCGCGGCCATGAATGACTGGAAGGCTCGCTTCATCACCATCACCGCCTACCAACTGCCCGCCGACCAGGGCTTTCGTCTGGAGTACCACTGGGACCTCGACGGCCAGTTGCTCGGCTTTCCTTTTCTTCTCACCGGCAACTCCATTGAAAGCATCTACGACATTTGCGAAGCCGCCGATTGGATTGAGCGCGAGATTCACGAAGAATATGCTCTCGACTTTACGGGGCGCGAGTACGAGCCGCTCCTGATGCGAGCGGGAGACACAGCCGGAGTGAATCTGCGCGGAGGAGGCAAAATGAGCTACAAAATCCCCATGGGCCCCTACCACCCCGCTCTCGAAGAGCCCTACAAGCTGGACCTGATCTGCGAAGGCGAGACCGTGCGCGACGCCAAGCTGCATATCGGCTTCAACTTCCGCGGCATTGAGCGCCTGGCCGAGACCCGCAACTACATTCAGGTCATCGCGCTGATGGAGCGCGTCTGCGGCATCTGCTCCAACATTCATACCCTCACCCTTTGCCAGGCCATGGAGCAGTTGACCGGCCTCACCCCGCCTCCGCGCGCCAAGTATATTCGCGTCGTCATGGCCGAGCTCGAACGCCTGCACTCCCATGTCCTCTGGGCTGGCATCGCCGCCAAGCTCATGGGCTTCAAGACCATGTTCATGACCTGCTTTGAGCTGCGCGAGAAGGTGATGGACGTGCTCCAGGCCATCAGCGGCAATCGCGTCAACTACTCCATGAACCGCATCGGCGGCGTCAATCGCGATATCGACGATCCGATGGGCGTGCTGGCCATGATCGAGCAGCTTGAACGCGAGATGGTCCGCACCGTCATCCCCATCTTCACCACCAGTCAAAACGGCCACCTCCCGCTGCGCCGGAGTCGGCATTCTGACTCACGAGAAAGCTCTCTCCTGCGGCGTTGTGGGCCCGGTGGCCCGAGCCTCCGGCGTGCCCCAGGATCTCCGCCGCGCACGCACCCTACGCAGCCTACTCCGAGATGGAATTCGAAGTGCCAGTGCAGCAGGACGGCGACGTACGCGCCCGCCTGCTGGTGCGCGCCCTTGAAATCATGGAGAGCTGCAAGATCCTGCGCCAGGCGCTCACCAAACTGCCCCCCGGCGAGTTGAATGCCGGCGAGGAAAAGCTCGTCTTTCCCACCGGAACGGCCACCAGCCGCGTTGAAGCCCCGCGCGGCGAGGTCATGTACAGCGTCAGTTGGAAAGAGGGCTCCAAAAATCCCAGCCGCGTCCACGTGCGCACGCCGACCTTTGCCGTGATGCCGGCCATTCGCTGGATGGTAATTGGCGCGCGTCTTGCCGACACGCCCCTGATCCAGGCCTCCATCGACCCCTGCTACTCCTGCACCGACAGGTAATAGCGCGCAACTTTTTCCTCCCGGCCGGGTCAAATGAAGTGGGTAAGGCAGGATTGTTAAGCTGGGAACAATTTTGTCAGCTAAGACTCTGCATTTCTTAGCTGAACAGGTACTCTTGCCTTTCTTTTGTATGGAACAAAGGTTTGCATTCAGAAGTTTTTTCGGCATACTGTAGATGACACGTTTGAATCTCACCGGAGGACCTGTGCTTTCGATGGGAAAAAGTCGCACTAGCCGTACTGAATTTAGTGGCCCTGGCGGTATTGGCCCTTTTCGCACTTCCGCGGCCATGCACAGGCAGCACTGCTTTTGAAGCAGCCTTACGGCTTCTTTGGCCTGCGTCAATCCCACCGGGCACAATGCAATCTATTTTGAGCGGATTTGCGCCGAGACTCCGGTAAAGCTGCGCCGCTGCCAGCCGGGCGAAATGGGCGTAGTCATCGCCCGGTACCAGGGAATCGATGACTACGATTGGGTCGCGATTCCTCTAGTCCCCTACCTCTATTCGGTCGAGAATCCCTCCGATGTTCCCGCGCGTGGACCGCGAAATCGTAACCCGGCTGCGCAATCACTATCATGAAGTCCATCTGCAATCGCTGGGAGCAGACGTGACCGCAGGGCGGTTTGACGCATGGCGGATGGACCCAACTGCTGGGAGCGGCTTATGAACGGCGCATCTACGCCTTCCGCTTCGAGACCACTCCCAAACAGGACGACGCGCTCATCGCGCGGCTGAACGCAAAGCCGAATCGTTCGCATTTCGAACTATTCTTCAACAACTGCGCGGATTTCTCCCGGGTCATTCTCAATACCTACTATCCCCGCACCTTCCGGCGCAGCTTTTTCCCTGACGCAGAGATGACCACCCCCAAACAGATCGCCTGGAAACTGGTGCACTATGCGCGCAAGCACCCTGAACGCAGCTTGAAGTCTTTGAGATTCCCCAGGTTCCTGGCTATCGCCGCATGAGCCACTCCAACAAGAGCATAGCAGAGTCCCTCTCCACCACCGGCTATGTTGTCCCCATCGCGCTGCTTAACCCTTACATCGCCGGCGGATTTTTTGCCGATTACCTGGCGCGCGGCCGCGTATCATCCGTCTCATCCCCAAGCATCCTGAGGTTCTGGGACCAGACAATCTAGCGGCATTGACAGCCCCCGCCAGCGCCGCGCAAAATCCTGACAGCGCCGGTGTTCAGGCCCCCAGCGTCGCTTCAGGCGGTCCCGCGGAAACGCAAACGCCGGAAAATGCAAACTCCGGCCTGGGAGAAATCAAGGATAATCATGAGTAAGTCTGCTCCGCAGAATTTCAAGAATCATGCCCGCTTCGATCCGCCATTCCACTTCTTCCTCTCCCTCGTTCTGGTTGCCAACCTGATCATCGCCATCGTGCATCTGGTCCGGCATGTGAACTTCACCTCGGTCTGGTTTTTGGTGCTTTCGATCGCCGCGATCATTGCTCTCTTCAAGATTCGCATGTACGCGCTCAAGGTACAGGATCGCGTAATCCGATTTGAGGAGCGGCTGCGGTTAAAGGCGCTCTCTCCAGCCGAATGGCACAACCAGATCGATCGCCTCACGCGAGGACCAGCTGATCGGCCTGCGCTTTGCCTCGGATGAAGAGATTGTGGCGCTTGCCAAAGCAGGCTCTTGAACAGAATCTGAATCGCAAGCAGATCAAGGAGCGCATCAACAACTGGCGCCCCGATCACTGGCGGGTCTGAAGTCAAACAGCCTCCGCATCAATCTAAAATCTGGAATTGCCGCAATGCGTCGCCCAAATTACAAAGAGCGGGAGGAAATTTGCAATTCCCTCCCGCTCTTTGCCGTCCCGCGATCCATTCGATCATCGATAGATTCTCTCCAGGCCTGGCCGTTTCGGCTGGCGTTCGATACGGCCTCGCCCGGATAGAGGTTGTGGCTAGTTCGACGGAGGCTGTCCCGCCGATGAGTCCGCGGTTGCCTGCTGCTCCGTCTGGTCAGCCTGCTGGCCCTGCTGTTGCAGAGCGGCTGCATCCGCCGGATCGGGTGGAGGCGCAATCGCCGCATACGGAGCCGTGGTCGGCGGAGCCTTGCGCTGAAGGCGGCGCCTGCGGTATTCCGCCTGTGCCCTGCTTGGCCTGCAGATCCTTCAAGCCCTGGTCGATGTTCGCCCGCAACTGGTTCTGCATCTCCTGCAGGTCGGTCAACTGCACGGTAACCGTATCGGCTCTTGCGCACTCGTTTCCGCCCTTGCTGACCAGAATGTAAAGGCTCGCCGTCGTTGCATCGTCAGGCGGAGCGGTCTGCAGTTGCAGCACGTCGCCGTCGCTGATGCTGCACTCGTTTCCGGCAGCGTCCACCAGGTCCAGCGGCCCTCCGGCCACAAACACGTGCGGATGGCCTGCGGCTACGTCTGCCAATGATGCGCGCAATCCCGCTGGAGCCGGGATCGACGTCCTGTCCGCTGCGCGCTCTGCTGTCCTTCGCTGTTTTCGAGAGCCAACTGGTTCTTCACCTCGTCGGCAATCTGCTGCTTGATCTCAGGCGTCATAGCCGGCGAACCACCGTCTCCGGCTTGCGGGCCGCCATCGTTTTCGCCGCCCTCCTGCTGCGCCGCATAGGCAGCCTGCAGATCCTGCGAGATCACGTAGTCCGTCAGCCAGAACGCCGCGCTGGGATAGACCGGGTAAGGCGAAAGAAGCCGCCGTAGAAGCCGACCCACGGCGCTCCGCCCCATCCCCATCCGAACGCGATTGGCGCCGGCCACGGGTTATAGGCCCAGCCATAGAAGCCGGGCGCAATAAAAGTAAGCCCGGCGCATAGACGTTGTATACCCGCCCCGGTATCCCCAGCCATGGTAATAGCGGTTGTACTCATGGCCATGGTAGTAGTAAGCGCGGCGGCCAAAATCGTGGCCGTGGTAGTCATACCCGCGCTGCGCATAGCCCGGACGGCCGCGCGAGGAATACATTCTGCCGTGGTTGGGGAGCGACCTTGAGACCGCCCGGTTCCCGTTCAGCCCGTGATGAACGTCAATTCCCCGCTTGGGATCATGCACGTCGCTCACCCTGCCGTTGGACCGGGTGGTCACCGAGCTGCCGCCCTTGGTGACATGCGTATTGCTTCCCTTGGCTGCAAGTCCACCGGTCGCCGTATGGCCGTAGCTGGCGCCAGCTGTTCTTCCGCCGACGTTCGACCGGTTATTCAACGGAGTGGCGCCCACCTTGCCCCCGCCGGTGGTCGGTCCGTGCGTCATAGCCCCGCCGGTGGTTAGTCCGTGCGTCATAGCCCCGCCGGTGGTTGGTCCGTGCGTCTGCGTACTGCCCCCGCCGGTGGTCGGTCCGTGCGTCATGGCACCGCCCGTGGTTGGTCCGTGCGTCCGCCTAATGCCCCCGCCGGTGGTCGGTCCGTGCGTCATAGCCCCGCCGGTCGTTGGTCCGTGCGATGAACCCTTGGGCATTGTAGGCCTGATGAGCTGCACCGCCGGCAGGCCTTGGTGCTGGTTTTTTAGTGGCGCCAGCGCTGGCTATGCCGCACAACCACAGGAACAGGGCAATAACCGCTGCTGCGGAGACATTTCTCATGGCTCTGCGATCATATTGACTTCGTCATCGTAATCCTCTTTCCTGATCCAGGTCCGCGCTCCACTCCGGAAGCGCGAACGCGCTATTGAACGTTGCTGACTTTACCGTTGGTGAAGGTTACTTTCATATCCTTGTAGTAGTAAATGGTCTTTGCTCCCAGCTTGGCGATTCTCGTTGGCTGGCCAAAGGAGGCTGTTACCTGGTCCACGGTCTGGCCAAGAGCGATGGTCGGCGGAGGAGTATCGGCCGGCGGAGGCGGAGGCGCAATCACAGGCATGGGCGCCGGGGCTGCCGCTGCCGGAGCGGCGGCCTGAGCCGGCTGGCTGCCCTGTCCCCGCCCTGGTTGCCCTGGTCTGCATTGTCCGCAGGCTGCACCGTGATCACCTCGGAGACCGTCTTCACAAAATCGTCCACCGGCGGCACGGCGCCTCTTCTGAAATGGGAACTTGATCTCCCCGTAATAGCGGACCTGGTTTCCTTGCGCGTCCGGAAAGGGATCGCTGAAGGTGCTGATCATGATCCCGTCCTTGTGCACCGTGATCCCCGTAACCCAGAACTTCTCTCCAGTGACAAACTTCCGCGATGGGCAGGCGTTGTTGGCCGAGTCGGAGACGCTGGCCCCCCCGCCCAATCCAAATCTGCTCAAGCCAAAGGCCTTGCCATACGACTTCGCGGCATCCTTGGCGCGGTTGTTGTAGTTGGCAACAATCGCACCATTGCTGTATGTGTTTCCAAATGCGTAGGAGGAGTCAGAGCTGCACATCGTCAGCCCGTCCTTCTGGAGCACCAGTACGTCGCCCGCCGTAACAATATCCGTAGCGGTCGGCCGTAGCCTTGGTCAGCTTGATCTCGGAGACCAGCTTCTGTTGAATCGCCGCCGGGTCGCCTTGCTGGGCTTGATCCCAATACAGAAAATCGCTGCAAAAGCAGCGAATCCGAATGCGCAAAACCTCTGCACCTTAGCCATAAGCCTCTTCCATTGGATGGTTTTTGGGAAAGTGTCTTACAAGGCCTATAACCTACATCACGGCCTCAAGGCTGTCAAGAAAATCATGCGCATGCGCGCACTTGCGTAACCCTTATCTAGGAGCAAACACAAGCATTAAACCAGAATGTTACGCCGTTTCACTATCTATTTTCTTCAACCGTGAGATGAATTCACCGTTGTGCCCGAGTAGGCGGAACAGTTGGCAATGGGACTTGGAACACCGTCACTGGCATACCTGCGGCGGATCGAATCTGACCCGCAATTTCCCGCCGGTCACAGCTCTCTTCGATCCGCCCAGGATGCGCGAGTGTTTTATTCCACGTTACTAACCGCTCCTTCGGTGAAGGTAACCTTCATGTCTTTGTAATAGAAAATCTCCTTCGCGCCCAGCTTGGCGATCCTCATCGGCTGCCCGAAAGCGGAGGTCACCTGTGCCTCGGTCTGGCCAAGGGAAATGACCGGCGGCGGAGTATCGGCCGGCGGAGGCGGAGGCGCAATCGCCGGCAAAGGAGCCGGAGCCGGAACGGGAGCCGCGTCAGAAACTGGTGCTGGCTGGCCTTGGCTCAAGTACCTTTGCACCCTTTGCTTACGAAGAGCTTCGCTGCCCTGATCCGGAGCAGGCTCCTGTTGGTCGCTCTGGCCGTCCACCGTCAGCACGTCCGCAACCATTTGCATAAAGCTATCGACAGGAGGAACTACCTTCTTGACTGGAAAATGTATCTTCAAGTTCCCGTAATAGCGGGTGCCGTTGTAGGGATCGCTGCATAGCATGAAGAGTGCCCCGTCCTTCTGGACCCGAATGCCCGTCACCCAGAACTTTTCCCCCGGCACAAACGTTCTCTGCACCGTATTCGGGTTGACCGAAATCAAAATAGTTTCAAAGCCCTGTCCGATGCCTCCAACCATTGGACCGTTGGAATGCTTGGGTTGATATAAGGAATAGTTATTTGCTCGCCGGTACCTCCGCGTATGCAAACATCAAAAGGTTCGGCTTGTGAAGGGTAACTACGTCCCCGGCCGCAACAATATCCGAACCGTCCGCCGAAGTTGTCGTCAGTTTGAACTGCTCGTTCAGCTTTTGTTGAATCACCGCCAGGTCGCCGGATTGCGCGATCGCTGTCATACTGAATATGGATAGAAGAGACGCCAACCCAAACGCACTGAATCTACGTACCTGTGCCATTTGCCTCTTTCCTTTCATGAGGTGTGGTGGAGATATTTGGTAAGTCTACGAAGAATAGGCCGTTGCCATTGCATTGTCAATGCGATGGCGACGGCTCCTATTCCCAGCGAATATGTCTTAAACAGACTTGGAATCGTCTGTGTTCCCGTCTGGCTTGTCGGCACTCGACAGGCTAGCGTTTTAATCTCGGCCACTGGATCCGTATCCAGCCCGTGCTCATGCCGATAATGCTCAACCGGCATCTTCCCGTCCCACCAGGCCCAGTTCATCGGGATACACATCGGGGTCGAAGAAGACCTGGTAGAAGTGCCAGACCACAATCGCCAGCGTGGCCAGAATCGCCTCATAGAAGTGCACCGCGGTCGCCACATCGACCCACCAGCGCGCCAGCAGATTCCCCACCCACACCTTGGCCCACAGCATCACTCCGGTCAGGCCCATCAGCGCCGTGCCCCATACCAGCGCCCAGTATTCAGCCTTCTCCGCATAGCTGAAGCGGCCGAATCCGGGCTTTTCCTTGCTCAGGCCGAGGTAATAGCGCATCGTTCCCCAGGCATCGAAGGCGTCTTTCGTCTTCGGCGCAAAGTCGCAAATCAACCGCCGTCCTTCCCTGGTAGCCGCTAAATAAAAGAGATGGTATATCCCGGCGCCGATAAGGATTACCCCCGCAACGCGATGGGTAATGCTGCGCAATCTCTCACCCATCCCCAGCGCCTCGGCAAACCACGAGTAAGGGAACTTGAGGGCAAAGCCTGTAATCACCAGAACGATGAAGCTGGTAAGCAAAACCAGGTGCTGCCAGCGCTGGTTCTCCGTCATGCGCACCATCTTCGGATTCTGCATAGCGCGCCGAGCCACAGCCTTGCTCCGCCAGATAATCGCGTTATGCAGGAACATCGCGCCAATCACGGCGAAGATCAGAAGCAAGATAGAACCATCTCACCCAGCGCACCGCAATCGAACCAATATCTTTGGGATGAACGACCATCCTCCAGGTGCACTTTGGTCAGCGTAAACTTCTGCGTAACTCCCTTGTGGCACTTGCCGCAGGTTGCATCCAGATTGGCGCGATTGATGGTCGAGCGCGGATCGCTCGAAGGCAGAATATTATGCACGCCGTGGCAACTGGAGCAGTTGGCCGCAACCACCGAGCCGCCCTCCGAGGCCAGCCCGTGATAACTGTCAAAGTAACTCGAAACCCGGTTGCCCGGCACGCCGAACTCCTGCGAAAGCCGCACCCCCTCGTGGCAGCGGGCGCAGGTATGTCGCGAGATAGGTTCTGCTCGGAGACCGGCGAGTTGGGATTGATGTGCGCCTTGATCGAGTGGATTCCGTGGCAATCCGTGCATACCGGCGACAGCCCGTTGCCGCGGCTGATTCCCTGCCCGTGAATGCTCTGCATGAATGCTGCTGTTCGGTGCCTGTGGCACTTGCCGCAGGTGGCCGGAACATTGAACTTATAGATCGGAGACTTTGGCGTCGTTGGCGGGAAGAATCTCATGCGAGCCGTGGCAATCCGTGCATACCGCCGCCTTCTTCGATCCCTTTTCAATCGCCAGTCCATGCACGCTCTGCTGGTAGGAGACGAATGGCTGGCCGCTCTCCCCGTTCGATTCCATCAGGAACTTCTGCCCGTGGCACCGGCCGCAGGTATGTGGGAATATTGTCGTGATTTACCGGCGACTTGGGATCGTCGGCGGTCACTATCTCGTGCACGCTTCCGTGGCAATCTTCGCAGTTTGCCGCCGGCGCTCCATTGCTGCTTGCCCTTGGCGTGCATGCTGTGCGCGTAAGCCTCGCTCGCCTCCGCATGGCACTGAGAGCAGGCAGGCTTGACGCGGGTCTTCTTGTGATCCGCACCCATCTGCTCCGTGTGGCAATCCACGCAGGCGAACATGCTGCCGTGGATGGAGTTCTTGAACTTTTCCGCATCCACATGCAGGGACGGGCTTCTTGCCGTTTACTCCGTGTCAGCGTTGTGTCGGAGTGGCAGGCAAGGCAATCTTCGCATCCTTTAGCTTTCTGTTCCGCCGCAAGCCGTTGCAGGCCCAATGCAGATAAGACAAGCACTTGAGTGAGGATTCGTCTTGCAGGGTTCACACCTAGGAGGAGATGCTTCGGCGTGAAATCTCGCAGTGTCTTCACTCACAGCTTGCAACAGGTGAACCGGCACTTCGCTCTTCAGCCTTTTATTATATCCTGCTTCGACAATATAGCGTTCAAACGCCTACTGAAATACGCGCTCAGCGTCAGCACCAGAAGATCAGTCCGATAATGGCCGTAAAGTCCCAACCACTTTGGAGAAATTCATCTGCCAAATCCGGCGGCTTCTGCCCGATTCTTGCCTCCAGCTTTCCCTGCGCGACCAGCTTCTGCATACTCTTCCGGCCGCTTGTGCTTGAACTCCTCTTCGCTCTCCACGCCGGTAAAAACCACCATATCCATGGGAAAGCTGTCAGGACGCAGATGCGTATTGACGAAGTGAATGGAGAATATAAACAGAATGGCGAGCAGCCCTTCTTCGCTGTGAATCACCAGCACCGCATTCAACGCCCAGCCGGGCAGGAACCTGGCAAAGAACGGCGCAAACCACATCGCGTAGCCTGAGAATCCGATCACGATCATTCCCCAGAAGACCGCCCAGTAATCGAACTTCTCCCAGTATGCATAGCGCCCAAACTGCGGCTTCGGTCCCAGTCCCACAAACCAGCGAAGGTGCCCAAAGAGATCCTTCACGTCCTTCCAGTTGGCCACCATCGAGGTCGATCCCCAGAAGATTCCCTTCTCGTGGTGGACCAGCCAGCGGGTGATGAGGTCTTTCACGTGATACAAGAAACGCCAGCGTAAGCACCACGGCGCATAACTTGTGAAAGAAGAGAATCGCCCCGAATCCGCCCACGGCGCCGGCAAAAAGGCGCGCCCAGTAGCTCTCGCTGAAGCGCAGCGGCAGCCCCGTCGCCGCCAGTCCCAGAAACGTGGTGAACAGCACCGCATGGAGGTATCTCTGCTCCCGCGTAAAGCGCATGAAATACCGGCCCTCACTGGGCTATTGCTCTCTGTATTCCTTCTCCCGCTTGCTCGAGGTCAGGCATTCTTCCCTCCCGTTCGCTGCTTTTTTCTTGATCTGGTCATACCGCGATCGGATCAGCCACAGCACGGTGTGAATCACGAAGAACGTAAGCGTGCCGGCCAGCAGCAGATTCATAAACAAACGGATGAAGTAGAGCGCCGGATTCAGCTTGCGATTGTCGCGCGTTGGCATGTGGCTGATACTGCACGAAGCTGGCATTGGCGCCCGCATGGCACTTGCCGCAGGTCTTCACCAGGTTCGCCTTGTTGACCGGCGAGCGGGGATCGGATGCGGGCAGCACATCGTGCGCTCCGTGGCAATCCCAGCAGCGCGCCGTCTCCACATATCCGCCCAGCGATCCCAGTTGCGAGTGGAACGTATCCCGGTAAGTGGAAAACTTGTCCTTGTGGCACGATCCGCATATGGGCGTGGACTGCGATGCGAAACGCCGCTTCGGTCGGCTGCAGAATCGCGTGCGCGGTGTGGCAATCGGAGCAAACCGGCGCTGCCAGATTGCCCTTCGCGACCGCCTTTCCATGCACGCCGTTCTCGTAATTCTCGGTGATTCCCGCGTGGCAGGTTCCGCACGTCTTGGGAATATTGGTCTTGTAAGTCCGGCTCTCGGGATCCTTGTGGCTCAGGATGTGATGCGACCCGTGGCAGCTCTGGCAATTGGCCGCCACCAGCAATCCCTCTTTGCTCAGCGCAAATCCGTGGATCGAGTCGATATACATCGGATAGACGTTGGGCAGGCCGTGCTTCTTCGCCATCGCATCGTTGCCGTGGCACGTGCCGCAGGTGCGCGGAACATTCAGCGGATAAACCGCCGACCGGGGATCGTCCTTGGGAAAGATGGAATGGGCGTCTCCATGGCAACTGGTGCAGGGATGCTCGGCGCGATTTGCATGCACGCTTCCCACCAGCCCCGCGGCTTCGTCGGCGTGGCAGGTTTCGCACTTCACCGGCGTCACCTTATCCGGATGCGGATATTCCTTGATGGTCGTGTGGCAATCGCCGCATTTCAGGCTGCCATGGATACGTCGAATGAAACTTCGCCGCGTCCACGGCAACGCTGTGCCCCGCCGCATCCTGCAGACCTGGTCCGCATGGCAGGCCAGGCAATCCGTTTGCGCAGATACCATGCCCGGCGCCGCAAACAGAAGCACAGATGCGGCAAAGACCAGCGTGATGGTGGACAAGTTTCTCATGGCAATTTTCGTCAAACCTTCCGTACCCAGGCGCGGGAGAGAAAGACTGCGGCCTTTCTCTCCTGGCTCACGGCCTGCAGCCCGGGCTTATCTGGCGCACTGCTACTTCTCGAGCGTGCGCATGTACGCGACCACATCCTTGATCTGCGCATCGGTCAGTTTGCCTTTGTAGGCGGGCATCTTGCCTTTGCCGTTCGCGGTGGAGGCGATCAAGCGGGCATCAGGCGCGCCTTGACCATCGCCGGGTCCTTGACGGACAGGATCTTCATGCTCTTTCCCATCGATGTGGCAGCCAGCCCGTCCGCGCCGTGGCACATTGCGCACTTGGTCTTGTAGGTATCCGCACCGGGCGCCTGCGAGAAAGCAGGACCCGCAATAAGTGATGGCGCCGAGCAGAATTACTGCCGCCGCTCTGATTCCATGAGTCATCGTGTCGCTCCCTGGCCGGTGATTTAAGTCTTTCCGTCCAATTACGATTCATATAGGCTGCGTTGCCTCGCCGGAAGTGATGCCTATCACAGGCTTGAGAGTCGTCGCTTCCGCAGCCGAGCACGAATCATCACTTCCACCCATCCGCTTTAACCGCCAGTCAGTGCCTCGCCTTGCCGGGGTGATACAGGTCACATGCTTAGAGGGGCCTAATCAAGCACAATATGGGCGCTGCCGGAGGACCAATCTTAATGGCCACAGTTGCGGTATCCGAAACAAAAACCATGCTCACTCTCCCTGGAGATGCCGTGCGCCAGATTCTATGGCGCTTTGCCGACCGATTCGACCTACAGATGCTCGTCCAGTCCGCGCGCAGTGTTGCCCGCGGAACCGTGGCTCGCCTGGTGGCCGCCGGAGAGCGCAACACCCACGAGTGGACCCCCGGAAAAGCCGGAATGATGGAGGCCTTCGACCGCGCCGGCGTCACCGCTGCCTTCATGGAGCCGGAAGAGGGCGGCTTCATCGCCGGCCCCAAGAACCTGGCGCTGGCTCTTGCCGCCTTTGAGCTCGCCTGGGTAGACGGCGGCGCGGCCACCGCCAGCATGGCCAGCTTTCTCGCCCTCTCGCCCATCCACGAGCGCGGCACGCCGGAGCAGGTTTCCCGCTACAAATCGCTGGCCGCCCCGCCGCAACCCGGCGAAGACCGCAAGCCCTGGCGCGGAGCCTTTGCGCTCACTGAGCCCATCCCCTACGTCGGCGTCGATACCGGCATGCTGAGCGGAAAAATCAGCATTTCGGTGTGGAAAGACGGCCAGGAACCCTGGCTGCAAGTCGACAAGCGCGGCCGCTTCATCACCAATATCGCCTTTGCCAACTTCGTAACCGCCGCCGTCAACTCCTGCGATCCGCGCGTCAAAGGCAGTTGCGTCGTGATTCTTGAAGAGGGCGACGAAGGCACCTTCGACCGCGGAACCCCCACCAAAAAGCTCGTTCACCAGCTCTCCTCCACCGGCGATCCCATCTTCAGCCTCAAGGTTCCCGCCAGCCGCATCGTGGGCGGATACACCGTCAAGGACGGCGTTATCATCCCCAACTTCAACCACGGCGAAATCATCGAGGCCGTCTTCCGCCGCACCCGCGTTCCTGTGGGCCTGATGACCGCGGCCAAGCTGCTCTCCGCCATCGAGCCGGTCATTCGCTACCAGCGCCAGCGCTTCCGCGGCGCCGAAGGCTCCAAACCCGGCTCCATCCGCTACGAGCAAGGCATCCAGCAGCGCGAAGACGCGCTCCATCGCCTGGTCGATGTCTGGGCCACCGGCGAGGCAGCCACCTCTCTTGGCTTTGCCGCCGCCCGCCTCTTCGACGATCTGGACCCCCTCGAAAAACAGAAGACCGCGCTCCTCAAAGAGCGTGGCGATCCAGGGCGGCCGCGCGGAGATGAAGGCCCTCAAGGAAAGCGAACAGCGCGCCATCGAGCTGCTCTCGCTCAAGCCGGACGACCCGCGCCGCGCCGAACTCGAAGCCGATCCTCTGGTCGACTACGTCCTCATGGACGCCGAAGCCAACGTCATCTGCCCCGCAACCAAGCTCTGGAATACCGGCCACGGCGCCAACATGATGCGCGAAGCCGTCAGCCTGATGGGCGGCTACGGCATCACCGAAGACTGCCCCGGCTTCCTCGCCAACAAGTGGATGGACGCGCAACTCGAAGCAACCTACGAAGGCCCTGAAGCCGTGCAGCGCCGCCAGTTGACCGTCACCATGACCTCCGAGGTCTTCCTCGCCCAGTTCCGCGCCTGGACCACGCAGATGCGCCGCATCGCCTCGACCACCCCGGCACCGGCGCCTGCACTCTGGCCTCCGCCATGAACCTCTGGCTCTGGACGCTGAACTACCTGCAGAAAGCCACCGACCCCGACGGCAACAAGCTCTATCACGGCCAGCGCCAGGGCGTGACCTTTGCCCTCGCCGATGCTCTCTGCTGGCTGCTCGCCTCGCGCTACCAAATTCTCGATGTGCTCGAACTCGAAGCCCGCGGCGGAAGCGATGCCGTAGCCGCCGAAGGCCTCGCCGGCACCGTCCAGTTCCTCAGCGACCTTTGCCACACGCAAGCCGCGCAAGCGGCCGGCGAAGCCTCGCGCATCTGCGCCGAGCTGGTCTTCGGCTACAACCGCCATCCCTCCTGGGACGAGCAGGAGCACCGCAACTGCTTCCTGGCCAGCGAACTCGAAGAGTACGAAGAGACCATGCCCGGCATCTCGGCCTTTGCCGTCGATGTGCTCGCCGCCGACGGCACCCATCCGCAAAAAGCCGGCCCCTGCGCCGGTTGCGCCGGCTCCAGCGAGTTCCTCCGCCTGCAGAGCAAGCTCACCACCTGCCTCAGCGGATCCCGCCTGGCCAAGGACCGCGCCGCCGAAACCGTCAGCAAAGTCATGATCCCCGAAGCCCTGGACTACCCCGCATGAGCATTGAAATATCGCAACTCGTAACTCAGCTTCCCCACAAAGCGGAGTGCCCCTCATTCGCTCGCTTTCCGGCGAAGGGTGGGAACGCACAATTTCAGACCTAATCACGTTAACGAGGAGGCCCGCATGTACGTCGAAGAGTTAGAAAGGGCAGATGGTACCTCAGAGTCGGGCTCCAGCTCACTTCTGAGACCTCGAACCCTCGCCATCCGCTTCCCCCGCGCCTGACTCGACCGCCAGTCCATGGAAGTCGACATCGCCTGCGCCGGCTTCGGCCCCGCCATGGGCGGCTTTCTCACCACCCTCACCCGCGAGTGGACCGAGCATCCCGACGACCCCGCCTTCGAAAGCAAAGTCGCCCCCGGAATGCCCCTCCAGGTCCTCTGCTACGAACGCGCCGACGACATTGCCTCCGGCGTCAGCGGCGTAGTCACCCGCGCCCAGGGCATCCGCGCCAGTTTTCCCGCCCTCGACCCCTGCCGAAATCCCCATGGCCGCCGACGTCAGCCAGGAACGCGTCCTCTATCTCCTCGATCCCACCGGCGCCAGCCGCCGCTCCACGCTTTTGCGTCTCGGCGATTTTTTCCTTCGCCTTTTAGGCAAGCTGGTCGGGCGTAAGAGACCACGCCTTCGAACTCCCCTGGACCCCAGCCTTCCTCCACAAAAACGGCGGCCTGGTCCTCTCCATCGGCCAATTCAACCAGTGGGTCGGCTCGCAACTGATGGCCACCGGCCTGGTGCAGATCTGGCCCGGCACCCCAGTCAGCAACCGCTGATTCGAGGAAATCTCCGGCAAGAAAGTCGCAAGGCATCCGCCTCGCCGACCAGGGCGTCGACAAATCCGGCGTACCCACCGATGGCTTTATGCCCGGAATGGATGTGCGCGCCCCGCTCACCGTCGTAGGCGACGGCCCCGTCGGCCAGATCGGCCGAGAGCTCGACCAGAAGTTCGGCCTGCCCGAAGGCCACGCCCGCCGCGAGTGGGCCCTGGGCATGAAGTTCGTCATCGAGCTGCCTGAAGACTCAGGCCTCCCGACGGACGCCAGACTCGCTCCAGCCCGGAACCGTCTGGCACACCTTCGGCTACCCCGAGCCGGAGATCTTCGGCTTCCTCTATGTGCATCCCGACCGCCTCGTCTCAGTCGGCATCTTCGTCCCCTCCTGGATGGGCGACCCCTCCCGCACCGCCTACCGCTATTTGCAGCACTTTATCCAGCACCCCGCCCTCTGGCGCTATCTCAAAAACGGAACCCTCCGCTCCTGGGGCGCAAAGTCTCTTGAAGAATCCGGCCGTCACGGCGAGCCATTCCTCACCGGCGACGGCTACGCCCGCATCGGCGAGGGCTCCGGCTCAACCAACATGCTCACCGGCTCCGGCGTCGACGAAGCCTGGACCACCGGCACGCAACTCGGCGAAGCCGTCATCGAACTCCTCCGCGCCGGACAAGCCCTTCACCAAGGAAAACCTCGCCGCCACCTACGAAACCCGCCGCCGCGCAAGCTGGGTCGAGCGCGGCGCGCACGAAGCCGAGAACGCCCGCAACGGCTTCCACGGCGGCATCGTCAAAGGCATGATCGGCATGGCCCTCGCCGGTCTAACCGGCGGCCGGCTCTCTTTGCAAGCGCACATCCCCCCGGCCCACAGGCAGATCTCCCGCTCTGGCAAGGCCTCAAGCTGAAGGAAGCGGGTCATCCATTTCGCGCTCTTTGCGAAATGGGTGAGAGCTCGCAAAAGCGCGCCGTCGCCCTGGCCTGAAGACGGCCGCCCGCTCCACGATGCCCTGCTCTCCGCCCGCGGCTGGCCGGAGATCCCCTTCGACGGCCGCTTCTGGTCACGCAGCAGGACGCTCTGCTGATGGGCGGCAAAGTCCAGGCCATGCCCGGCTTCGCCGATCACGTAGTCTTCCTCGACAAACAATCTCTGCATCGCCTGCGAGGAGAAAACCTGCATCGCCATGTGCTCCGGCCAGGCCATCACGCTGGGCGACGACGGCCTGCCCACCTTCGAGCGCGAAAAATGCGTCCACTGCGGCGGTTGCCTGTGGAACTGCTCCCATCCGCCCGACGGCAAAGACTCAAACATCGAATTCCATGCCGGTGCAGGCGGCCTGCACTCGGCGGAAAACTGATTTCACAAAATTCGACGGGTAACAACAAATTCAATGAGGTGTCTAATGCGAAAATTCGTGATCGTTTGCCTTCTCTGCCTTTGCTCGTTGGCGATGTTTGGACAGAAAACGCGCTTCGGCAAGCCCCACGGGCTAAGCGAGGAGTCGATTACCCGCTCAAGGTGCATGTCTCCGGTATCCATATCCGGACCTATTACGAGAGTCCAAGTTGGCTCGGTCCGAATTTTCTCGCCACTGAACGTAACCAAGATGTGGCCTACGCCGATGCGGTCTTGAACGGAAAGAAGATCGAGTTGCTGGGAGGCATGGACATGGATTCCCGGCAGCTTTCAAACACCATTGTCCCCGGGCGACTTTCAGGCACGCCTCTTGAAAGATTCGTCGAAGTCGAGCATTACGTCGATTGGTCAGGAGTATGAGCTACTTCTCCCAAATCAGATCGTTTGGCGTTGTGTGGTCACTGGCGTTTCCGAATAGCTTGACTGAAAAAAAGGAAAGAATAGAATGGCACATGTTGCATTGCATATCGTAGTTTGCGCGGGCATCGTTCCCGACCCGCTGCAAACTCTGGAACCAATCACCACCCCCACCGGCCCCGGCCTCAAAAATGAGATGGTCCTGCCCGCGGTCCTCGATCCCTGGGCCGCCAGCGCTCTCTATGAAGCCGCAAATCTAGCCGCCAAAAATCCCGGCAGCAAACTCTGGCTCGTCTCCCTCGGCCCCAAAGCCAAGCTGCAACAGGTCATGATGACCGTCGCCCAGAAAGTCGCCTTCGAACTGGTCCCCATCGACGGCCCCATCGGCGGATTTCCTGATGCGCACTCCACCGCCGCAGTCCTCGCCGAAACCATCGCCGCCCTCCCCGGCCTCGACCGCACCAAGCTCCTGCTCTTCGGCGGCTGGGAGTCGGCAACCCGCGGCGCAGGCGTCACGCTTCAATTGATCGGCGAGCGCCTCGGCATCACCGATCAGTTCCAGGGCGTCGACCAGATCGACCTCCGCGACGACGGCAGCTTTGAAGTCCTGGAGCGCGTAGAAGGCGGCAAGCACCAGGTCTCCATCTGCGCCGGAACTCCAGCCGTCCTCGGCTGGGCCACCGGCAATCTTGCCGAGCCGCGCAACAATCCCCAGATCGGCATGGCCAACATGCGCACCATCATGCCCGCGTTGCAAAAGGCCAAACCCGCAACGCTCGCCGCCAACGGCCTGCATTACGTCTCCGTCAGCCTGCCCAAACAGCAGCGCGAAACCCGCGTAGTCAAAGACCTGACCCCCGACGAAATCGCCGCCGAACTGGTCGCGTGGATTGGAGCCGAATAATGGAATCGATTCTCGTACTCACCCACGCAGACGAAACCGGCGCAGCGCTCACCAAAGCCTCGCTCGAAGCCGTAACCGCCGGCAAGGAATTGTCCGCCCGGCTCAATGCCTCGCTCACCATCGGCATCGTCGCCGCTGACGCCGCAGCCGCAGCTAGCTCCATCGCCTCCACTGGAGCACGTCTGCTCGCCGTCTCCGGCGAAGCCTTCGCCCAGCCGCGCTACGCAACCGACGCCGCCGCCCTCGAAGCCCTCTGCCGCGCCGCCAACGCCACCATCGTCCTCGCCCCCGCCAGTTCCCGCTTTGCCCGCGTAGCCGCCGGCGTAGCCCATCGCCTGGGCGGCTTCATCGATACCCACATCACGGCCCTCGGCGGCGCTGAAACCGTCGAAGCCACCCGCTGGTTCTATCGCCAGCGCATTGAAGCCGTCCTCACCCGCGACGCCCGCCCCTGGTTCCTGCTTCTCGACCCAGGCACGCATGCCGCCTTCGCCGGCCAGTCCGCCGCCGCACAAGTCGAAGCAGATCACCGTCCAACTCCCCGCGATCCGCACCACCGTCAGCGGCCTCCGCGCCCCCTCGCAAGGCGCAGCAAACCATCCGCCCCGATGCCAAACTTCTCTTCGTCGCCGGCGCCGGCTGGACAAAAAAGCAGCCCGACGGCCAAATCCATGCCACCGAAGCCGGCGAACTGATCCTCGGCTTCCTGCGCCCCACCGGCGCATCCCTCGGCAGCAGCAAATCGCTGGTCGACCAGGGCGGCGAAGGCGAACCCGTCCTTCCCTTCCTCACCCACATGAACCAGATCGGCCAAACCGGCGCCACGCCGCGCCACGCCAAAGGCCTCTCCACCTGCTGCCACGGCGAAGAGCCGCACGTAGTCGGCTGGCGCTTCATCGGCGAGCCGCCGCGCCATCTCCCTCGACCCCAACTGCGGCTGGACCCGCGGCAAAGCCGACGTCGTCTATATCGCCGACGCCTTTCAGGTCATGGCCAAGGTGAATGCGCAACTCGAAGCCGCCAAAGCAATATAGAAGATTCTACGAAAATCCATGCTCTGACGTAGAAGCTGAAAGTGAGGACGAGCCGTAGAGCCCGTCGCCGCATTCACGTTTGAAACCGTGCATTTGAAGCAGCCGCCTAAACCTTGAGAACCGCCGGCAGCGAGAGAGTCCCCATGATCCGCTCCATCGCCCCCTCATCGTTCCCAATCGCATCAAGCAGCTTCTTCTTGAGCTCATCGCGCTTGGCATAGAGCCGCAGCGGCTCCGGCGGATGATGAAGCAATTCCTTCCCCACCAGCGCGCGAACGATGAAAGGCATATACGACGAGTAATCCCCCTGCATGCTCACCGTCTGCGTCGTATAAGTCTCCGGATTCACCTTGCCCCACGAAACCGCCTCAGCCGGCGCGCACGACGACAAACTGCCGTCCGTCACCGGCGACGAAACAATCTGCGCATCGTAATCGTACCCGCGAATATTCTCAAGAAAGAAAATCTGCGACAGCGTCGGCTCCGGCTGCAAAGAATAATTCTTGGGCACGCCGCCGCCCAAAATCAGAACGGCCATCGTCTTCGCTTCGGAGTCGAACAATCCCCAGTGATGGTAGGCGCAGGACTCGAATACGTCTTCGTGAAGATCGTAATCGAAGCCATATTGAATCTTCCCCAGCCGCGCCAGCGTCCACAGCTTCACGGAATTCAAAAACCCGCTGCCGTCCGCCGGCGCTCCGATAAAAACCGGCAACTCAAGTTCGGCGCAGGTGCTCAGCAGTCCCGGCGCAACGCCAAGCGCTCGTTCCCGCTCTCCATAATACTTGCCAAGCAGATAATTGCGCTCGGTAGTCGTCATCCGCTTCTGGAACTCAGGCCTCTGCAGACATTGCGGTCAACACGGCGTCCTGATCGAAGAGCACCTGTTCGTCGAAGCCGGTATCGGTCACGCGAATCACGCCGTTCTCGCGATACTCGGCATCGTCGCCGAACAGATCCACCTCCCGAATCGGGCGTTCATCCTGCTTCCTGAGGCAGTCGTGCCCGTCGTGGTAGCAAATCGCATCGGTAACGGTGATGTATGCCGTGTTCGCGGCCCTGATCAGCGGAATAAGCCACGCGCGATGCTGATCGGAAACCGTGATCGGCCCGGCGCAGGTCACCACCAGCGGAATCCGCTTTTCAATCACCTGCTTCATCACTTCATAAACTCGCCGCAGGTAGGCGCCGCCGAAAGCCGGCAGAGATGCCGAAAATACCTCGCCCAGATCCTGGCACTCTGTAACGGGCTTTCCGGTCACAGCCTTGCCCATCAGTCCGTTTGCATTGGAACATTTGCTCATAGCAATAGCATCATATCAAGCCGGCTCTCGTTCCCAAGTCAACACCGGATGTACACTCAATATCGGGCGCCCCACCCTCGCCGCCATCCTTCTGGCGGAGCGCAGTGGCATCGAAGAATCTGCTTCTTGACATTTTTTGCGGCAGGGTGGGATGCCGCTAATCAGGATCTACCGATCAGTTCTTCGGCAGCACCACGAACGGCGCCATTCATCCCCTGCCCGTCCCCACCTTCAAACGCCGCCTGGCCCAGCGACGGAATCCCAAGTCTCCCACTCCGGCCCCGCCAGCTCCGGCATCGGACGCGCCTGGAACAGCTTCTTGCACTGCCCCGCCGTCCACCGGCCCAACGCTTCGACTTCTTTCGCCGCGCGCTGTCCGTCGAGATTCCCGTCCCCGCATACATCTGCCTGTAGAGCTTCGAAAGAAACATGAAAGCGATCCGCGACCGCAGATTCGGCGTGCAAGCCGACCGCTGCCAGATCGCTCCCCAGTTATAGAACCGGTCCCATACCTTCTGCGTCCGCTCCCGAATCTCATCCGAGCTCATTGTCGGATGCGGCGTAAACATCTTCGGCCGCACCTCGGTCGGAATCATCCAGTACCGCGTAATCGGCACATCGCCCACCATGGTCGGATTCTGCGCCTGCTCTTTCTCCCAGCGCACGAAATCCACCGTGCCCGGAAACGGCGTCATCATCACAAATTGCGCAAATGTCACGCCGGCCTTCAGCGCCATCTCCACCGTCGCGTCAAAGGTCGCGGCCCTGTCGGTCGGCAGCCCGAAGATAAACGATCCCAGCACATGCACTCCATGCTCCTTGAATGTCTGTAACTGCTTCGCCAGCGCCTCGCCGGAATAATTCCAATCCTTGAAAACAGCCTTCAGTCCCTCCGGAGTCACGGCTTCAACGCCCACCAGCGCGCCCTTGATGTTAGCCTTCCGCATGGCGTCAAGATAACTTCCGTCTTCGCCCGCCTCCATCGTCATCTGCGTAAAGAAGACCATGTCCCTGGGCAGCTTGGCCAGTTCCTCCATCAATTGCAGGCGCTCATTGCGAATCGTAGTCAGCTCTTCCAGCTTGGCCGTATTCCCCTGCTCCCGCGCCAGCCGAAGATCGGTAAACGTCACCGGGTAAAAATTATCGTCGGCCAGCGCAATAAACCTGAACCCCAGCCGCCGCAGAGCCACGATCTCGTCCACCACGCTTTGAAAATTTCTTTGCCGCGGCTTTTGCCCATCCGTCCGCCACACGCTGCAAAACGAACAGTGCTTCGGACAGCCGCGAATGGTCTGCACCGAGGCCCACATATATTTCGCGGGATCCATCAGGTCCCAGCGCGCGGCCAGAAATTCGCCGCCTTCAATCCGTCCGCCCGCATACATTTTTCCGGCTTGCCCGCCAGGCAATCGGTAACCACTTTGCCCCAGGCAATATCACCGTCCCCCGTCACCACCGCGTGCCCTTCTCCGCGCTCCAATGCCTCTTCAGGAAACAGCGTGGCGTGAATGCCGCCGTACACTACCCACGCGCCCCGGCTGCGCGCCATCCTGCCCACCGAATACCCGCGCAGTGCATTGCCCGTGTGCACGCTGATCCCCACAATATCTCCGGGCTGAATGCTCTCCGGCACAATCTGCTCCAGAGATTCGTCGACGAGAATGGGATCTCCCGCAATTTGCGGTGTGGCCGCCGCAAGCACAAACAGCCATCGCGGCGTAATTACCGCAGTGCCAAATGAATTGTCGCTGGGATTGACCAGATGAACGCTCAATGAATCCTACCCTTCCTCGTGCGAGTATGGTGGCCTCAGAGAGCGTCTTCGTAATCGGCTCAATTCTGGCGGAGTTGCATCTCCGCACCGTTGCCGTTGACGGATCGTCCCGCCAGACATTTCCCCTGGACAGTGTGTGCTAATCTTACAGGTTTATCAGCCACGCTATGTGGTCAATAGTGATCACTTCATTGCGATTGCGTAACCCCTTTGATGAATAAAGATCCATCGACGCAGATACTCTGCACTCCCGACTAAAACTGCACCCGCCACTCAGCCGGATCGCCCGTCCCTGTGAAGCGCAAGCTGGCAAATTGTCCCTGCTGCTTCCATTCGGCAGCGATCGTCTTTCCATCTTTCCCGCTCACCTTCGCCGATGCTTTTTCATATCCGCCAGGAATCGCAAACCAAAGCGTATATTCCTTCCCCGCAACCGTCAGCGACTCTCCATGCAAATCCTTCTTCGCCCCATCCCAGCCTTGGCTCACGATGGAATAAGACCCGGAAATATGGCGCGAGTTCCCAATCAGTTGCGGCCGCCCGGCAACAGAATGAATCAGCAGCACCCGAGTATCGTGCGGATCAATCGTCAAATCGATTTTGCCTTTGAATACCCCCAGCGGCTGCTGGTTCCAGAAGTCGAAAACAATGTAACTGCGCTCATCGCTCAACCCCAGTTGCCGGGCAAACCCCAGTCTGCGCTCCGTGGTTTCGCTGCGCCAATTGGTATCAGCCGCAACGTCATAAACCCCCGCCGGCGAGTCCACTTTCAGATCCAGCACCTCGGGATAATGATGAATGTAGTAGTCCGTCTGAAAGTGCTTGAACTTGCCCCAACTGCTTTCCGTTCCCCGGCTGAACAAGTCGATGGGCATAATCGGCAGCGTGGGCATAGTCGCCTGCAACAGTTCCACGCGCTCGGCCGGAAGCTCCGGCATCACACTGGCAAGCGAATACGCCACGCCGGTCAGTGCCGACATAAGTAACCAATGTCCGCGCCTCTGATAGCGTGACTACCGAAGCCGGTTAGCGGGTCTTCGCGCGAGCGCTCGTTCTCCAGGGTTACCGCGTACCGTTGCTGCTTCGCCTGCTCCACGGTCATTCGGCTCGCCCAGTTCAATCCCTTCGCCGGGCATAACGTAAGTGACTATATGATTCAGAAATAAATTGGAGTTGATGGAGCTGAAAAACGAATACATTCCCTGCCAGTTGTTATAAAGATCATCTCCATAGAAGTAAGAGTCGGCGTAGCCAATGGCATTCAGCTCAGTGCCGGTCGGGCACAGCTCAATAAAGCGATCCGGACCGATCGTGCGCCGGATTAGCGCGAGCCTCTCACGGTAATTCTGCGATGAAATTGGCTGATGGCGAGTATATACGGCTCTTATCGATATCCGAGGCGCATACTCCGGCAACGACAACTCGCCGTCAAATTTGTAGTAGTCAAATCCCAGACCGTCCAGCTTGGTGAACTCCCACGCCAGATACTTCAGCACTCCGCGGATTAGTCGAGTCCAGCGCTGGAGTCTGATAATCCAGCAGCACCTTGCCCTGCTTGTCGTAGAGATACCAGTCGGGATGTTCTTTCAAGTGCGAAGTACGGAAGTGTTGGGCACCACCCACAATCCCGCCTTCAATCCTTTGCTGTGAATGTAACTTGCCAGCCATTCTGGGCCGTGGGGAATTTCGCTACGTCCCAGTTCGTCGCCCACGAATGTCCCTCGGGCCGCCTGTCGTAGCCGTCGTCCAGTTGCACATACTCAAATCCATACGGCTTCAGGTTTGCAGCAATCCAGGCGGCGTTTCGGACACATCCTGCTCAGTTACCGCACTCGTAGTAGCTCGTCCAACTTGACCAGATCATCGGCGCGCTGCGAAAATGCGAATCATCGTAAGCGGATGTAAAAAGGCAGTCCCAAGATATGCGTGAAATAATCCGGTACGAGCCTGATCGTGGCCCTATCGCGCACCGGAATCGTCAAAGCGAATGCATCATTATTGCCCGCCACGGCTTGTAGCTCCGAGTCCTCGCCAAAGTCGACGGCAATATCCATCCGCGATCGAAGAGACTGTGCAATCCGTCCGCCCGCAACGTGACCGAGTCCCAGATAGGCAACTTCCGGGTTATGGCGGGGCAGATACGATCGGTGACTGGCATGCTTGCCGCCGTAGGTACCTTCCACCTCGGTAGTCCCTTGCCAGGTAACCGGCAGTCCCTCGGGATCGAGCAGGCGGCTGACCGTCCGGCCATTGGGTGAATCGGCCCATCCCGTCAGCATCCCGTGATAGTCGGTGGTGATGATCGTGAGTTTGCCCGGCTTCGCGTCGAACTCCCACTCGCTCGGTGGGTCTGTTGACTTGACGATCAGTTGTCCATTCGCCCCCATGCGCGCGGATAAGTGAGTCAGTCTGCGCAGGCCCGATGGAGTCTCTTCATTGAGCTGAATTTCGTGGGCAATGCTGCCCAGCCGTCTGCCGAAATCGATAATGATAGCGCTTTCCTGGGAACAACCGATAATCCAGCCGTTCTGCCGCAGGGTAACAGTCGCGGCCGTTTGCGCGCCGGCATTGAGTGCGGTCAGGACAAACACATAGGCAAACAGCAGGTTTCTGTACATAAAGTCCTCGATGATTCGATCCGCGCTTCCGCGAGTTGTTCTCACTTTGGCGGTTAAAAATAGTTTATTCCGAAGAATACCGTAAATATCCCATTCCAATAGTGTCAATTGCGAGAAAACATAGCAGACCACTGCATGAATGAAATGCACCAGGAATGGTGCGGGCCCGTGAACCTTCGCGCAATAAGCATCTTCTGGCGCGGAATGAGAAGACAATTCTCTCATCCACTGCGCGCGGCAAATGGGTTTAACTCCTCTTTCCTTATTTACAGAGGCAGTTCCGGCCTCATTACCGCGCAAGAGCAGCTTTATTTGAGTCGATTTATTGCGATAAGAAAAAATTCCGGTTAACGCGCTTGACAGGGCTGAAAGTCCATCTTATCTTTTTAGGTAACGAGGGCGACAGCACTCATTCTCCAGTCTCTCAAGATTAAGGCAGGCCGTCTGATAGCAATCTTCCTCCTGGTTCGCGACACTCCGCCAGGAGGTTTTCTCACGAACGACTCCAAGCCGAAATAAACAACACAAATAAATTATGTTGTCGCCACGATTTTTCTCCGGCCTGAGACGCTGTCACGGGCTTCGCGGAAGAATGGAGGGTGGCATGAGTTGTATTGTTTGTAAAAATCTTGAACGCGCATTCGAGACTCAAGCATCAAGAGTACATCGAGGCTTGTTCCGCTGCGGATTATCGGGTCAACAGGAAATTTGCGGCCTACAAGAATGTCGATATGGAGCGCGCCAGGAACGAACTCGAAGAACACCGGCTGGTATGCGCCTCAGCCATCCCGGTGTCTGCGTTTTCTGCCTGTAGCAACTCTACCGTTCCTCACGCAGCGCGAAAGGTCTCCGTGACGATCCTCTTCTAACCGTCGACCGGGCTGCTGATTCGAGGCGCCGGCGGCCCACGAGCCATATCCGGTTAATGCCGATTGCGGCAGACGAAAACCAGCCTTCTCGTCTTGAGCTTTCAATACTTCGCTCAAGGCGGGTATGGTCCAGCCAAGCTAGCGAACGAATGGAGGGGCTATGAATTCACAGAAGAAAAGCGACGTACAGAATCATCGATCTGCCAGCCGTGGCAAAACTCAACAATCGCGCAGGCCAGTGGGCCGCCGCGAGGGAAGCGTCTTATCGAAGATCGAGCCGGGTTTAAGAAGTGCAAATGAGCGGTCTTTTGTTGAAGACTTCAACCTGGAACATACTATCCTGTGCGCATCAATCATCCAGGAAACAATTTCCACCGATTCAGACTTCGTTGGACACTCGACACCCGGAAAGACTTATGCATACGATCTGAATTCACCAAATTGCATTTACCTCGGGTAATACCACTGAGACCTGGCATTTGCCCGTGCTTAATCCAACCCGGACCTACGCCTCCTCGATCGTCGACCTGTTGGCGATCTTCAGTCCGAGTGTGCTTTCTATTCCGAGAGCATTGGGGACGATGCGGACTCACTGCCAATTCAAACCCGGCATGATCAGGCGCTTCTCGCGGAATAGCGCCGCGCATATCCGCACTACCTCCGCATCCAGCAGCGTTCCGGCTTCCTTCTCGATCGCTTCCAATGCAACTTTCAAACCCAGCGCCTTTCGATACGGCCGGGCGAGGCCATCGCTTCCACTATATCCGCCACTGCCAGGACCCTGGATTCGGGGAGAATCTCTTCCCCCTTCAGGCCTAGCGGATAGCCCGAACCATCGAGCTTCTCGTGATGCTGGCGCACGATGTCGGCAATCGGCAAGTCGAATGGAATGTCCTTCAAAATTGCGTAACCGGACTCCGGGTGCACTTTGACCAGTTCGTACTCTGCCGCAGATAATCGTCCCTGCTTGTTCAGTATCTCGGCCGGTATTGAAATCTTCCCGATATCGTGAACCATCGCCGCCATCCGCATGACCTTGCAGCCGGCCCTCGTCCCAGCCCATTTCCTTGCCAATGGCATATACGATCTCTGCCGTTCGGCTCTCGTGGCCGGCAGTGTAAGGATCCCGCATCTCCATCGCGGTCACCATCGCGGACACTGACGAGGACAAAGCCTCCGTCAAATGCTTTTGTGTCTGTTCACAGATGCATGCCGCTCGGCATTCAGAAGTCTGCTTATGCTCAATCGCCTCGATACCGTGGACAATCTGCTCGCACAAGACGCTGGAATACTCTCCACCGGCACGGTTTCAAATGCCCTTGGCTTGCGGAGATAAACGCACCAGCATGCGCCGTGCCAACCTGCCCTCGATACGCAGCGGTATCGACACGGAGGATCGTATCCCGAACCGCCTCGCCCGTTCCCGCCATCGGATCAAAGATCGGCGAGGTCTCGGCATCCTCCATAATCTGCACCGCATCGGTGCGGATGCAGAAGTCCTGCCGGCCCTCGTCCCTCACGGATCATCCTCAGACCAGGTCAAATGCAATCCGTCCAGATAACCAATAGCACTTCCCGCCGACGCGGCAACACGCATTTCTTTTCCGGGCCATCTTCCGCAATCGCTATCCAGTGCGAACACATAGATCGATTACGCGTGATGGCCTCACAAATGGTCTGCAGGAGAATCTCTTCTGAAGAATGATCGCGGCCCAGCGTCACGGCCGCAATCGCATAAGGCGCTCAGCGCCCAATTCTGCGTCGAAAGCTGATGTTCCTTCATGCTTCTGATCGGTAATATCGCGGAACTCGGCGATCACCAGTGTCTGGCCTTCCAGCGTCAATGTATCCGACGACCAGATATCGACCGGCACGCAAAGTGCCGTCTTTTCGCTGGATGTGAAAGCCGGAGTGCAGCGATGCCTCCCGTGCTGCTTTCTTGAATTCTTCCCTGACCCGCTCGTGCTCGTTCTCAGGGTGCAGCATGGTCACATGCATCCCGATGAGTTCTTCGCGGGATCTGTCCAATCAATGCTTCAAAAGCCGGGTTGGCATCCACAATGATTCCGCTGCCGGCGTCAACCGCCAGCTTGCCGTCCTGAGCATAGCTCCAGCTCAGTGCGTACAAACTCCGCAACCCGTTAATTCGCAGTGCGCGCCCCATGGCGATACGACCTCATACATTGCCTATCGCCTTGCGGCCCTTGCGCTGAACTCTTAATTTTAATCTCTATATACTCACTTACATCCGACATAAACGCCTGAAAATAATACCTGTCAATCAAAAAAAGTGCGCATAATCATCACCGTACATTTACCGTCAACAGATAGAATACTCATAACAAGCTCACCCGTCACACAAACTGTTCAATTTTGAACACATTTTACACGGTCAACAAGCAGATTCCATTCAACTTATGTAAAATTCCTTCCGTCCCAGCCATCTACACCACCCGGCTGCACTCTTCCACCGGAATCGGCACCTGCTCCACAATCTCCAGCCCGAAACCTTCCAGCGCCGGAATGTGCATGGGCGTATTCGATAGCAGCCGGATGCGCTGGATGCCCAGGTCCGACAAAATCTGCCCGCCCAGTCCAATGGCGCGCAAAATGCGCCCGCGTGCGCGCCTGCGAGCCTTCGCGCGCGCGCAGTTCCTGGTGCAGAATCAGCCTTCCGTTGCTTGCCTGCTGCGCCGCCGGCAAAGCAGCCGCACTGCCCGGCTCGAACGCGCCCGTCCGATTCCGCCGCCCGGTCAATCTCAAAGCCGCGCGAGGTATTGTGCAGGTAGAGCACCACGCCGCAACCCTCCTCGGCAATCATGCGCATTGACTGGTCCAGCGTCTCGCGGCAGCGGCAGTCGGCGGCAAACACATCGCCCGCCGTGCAGCGGGTATGCACCCTCACCAGCACGGCATGGGTGCAAACAGGCCGCGCCGCATCCGCATCGCTCTCGAAACCATCGCGCCGCGCTGCCCAACCCGCTCTGGAAATGCGGGACAGTCCTTGCAAAGCTCGCCGCGCACCAGCGCAATGTGGCTCTCGCCGCCGTTCACCTCGCTCTCGTAAGCGATCATGCGGAACTCGCCGTAGCGCGTCTGAATGCGGCTCTCGCCGGCGCGCACAATATACCGCTCGTGGCGCAGCCGGTAGCGGATCAGCTCGGCCACGGTAAGAATCGTCAGCCCGTGTTCCTTGCAAAACGGAATCAGGTCGGGAATGCGCGCCATCTCCCCGTCGTCGCGCATGATCTCGCAGATCACGCCGGAGGGATTCAGCCCCGCCAACCGCGCCAGGTCAACCGATGCCTCGGTCTGCCCCGCGCGCACCAGCACCCCGCCCTTGCGCGCCCGCAGCGGAAAAATATGCCCCGGCCGCGCCAGATCGGAATAGGTTGTGCGCGGGATCGATAGCGGTCCGAATGGTTTGCGCCCGGTCCGCCGCCGAGATGCCCGTAGTCACGCCCTCCCGCGCCTCAATCGTTTCAGTAAACGCCGTGCCAAATCGCGACGAGTTCTGCTGCGTCATGGGAAACAGGCGCAGATAATCGGCGCGCTCCTCGGTAAGCGTCAGGCAGATGAGCCCGCGGCCGTAGCGGGCCATAAAGTTGATTGCCTCCGGGGTCACGTGCTCGGCGGCCAGAGTCAGATCCCCTTCGTTCTCGCGGTTCTCATCGTCCACCACAACCACCATGCGCCCGGCGCGAATCTCGGCCAAGGCGCCGGGAACGTCGGTAAACGGGGGTTCGATGCTGCGTGGAGTCTGAGGCATAACCGCTTCTTTCATTCTCGCTTATGGCAGGCTCAAACAGCAAAAGCGCCGCCCGAAGGCAGCGCTTTTGTAAAGAATTCGATTAAAACGGCCTACAACGTCGATTCGATCTCAAATCCCCATGCTTCAAGAAGAGCCTCAGGGATATACTTGGAATTCTTGTTCCGCCGAGCCCACTCACGCAGGCGGGTGGAACGGATGTACTGATCCGGGCTAAGTTTGAACTCCCTTACGATCTGCTCGAAGGAAGTGACTGTAGGCACAATCGGGCCGATGGGCTCTGGTTTGCCCCAATTTGGATTTCCACGACGCTTTGCCATCGATTTGTTGTCCTTAAAGGAAGGTGGATTGCACGTACATCCTCTGTAACGGGCTGGGGATACCTGTCTGTACAGAGGAAATTCTACTGTCTTATTTTACGGATATTTTCTTCAAAAATCAATAGGAAAATGAGAAATTGCCTAGGATAATTGACGCTTCTAGCCGGAATAAGCATTATGCTGTAAATAACTGTTTCAGAATGGATTAGACTAATACAATATCATCTTTTCGGCGGATTTTGGCGTATTCTGGCTATTGGAAAACTGGCAATAAACCGGCCAATATGGTCCTGTACTCTTATGACAACATCCCTTGAGCACGGTCGTATACGGGGAATCCTATGAGCTTGGCTCCTCGCCAACAGCACGCCCCATACGTAGTGCATTCACCTCATCCCATCAGCCCCAGAATCCTCTTGTTCCTCGCTGCGTCCGCCCCGCCGCCGGCAAAATCGTCGAAGGCCCGGTCCGTCACACGAATGATCTGCTCGCGAATAAACTTCGCACCCTCTGCCGCGCCCGCCTCGGGATGCTTCAGGCAGCACTCCCACTCCAACACCGCCCAGCCCGGATAGTCGTACTGCGCCATCTTGCTGAAGATCTGATTGAAATCGATCTGCCCATCGCCCAGCGAGCGGAATCGCCCCGGCCGGTCAATCCAATCCTGGTAGCCGCCATAAACCCCCGACCGCCCGCTCGCCCTGTACTCGGCGTCCTTCACGTGGAAGGCCCGCACCCGCTCGTGATAAATATCCAGAAATGCCAGGTAATCCATCTGCTGCAGAATCATGTGGCTGGGATCGTACAAAATATTCGCGCGCTTGTGCCCGCCCACCGCCTCAAGAAATCGCTCGAAGGTCACTCCATCGTGCAGATCCTCGCCCGGATGCAGCTCATAGCAAACGTCCACACCAGCCTCGTCAAAGGCCGCAAAATCGGCAGCCATCGCCGCCCCAACTCCGCAAAGGCCTCGTCGATCAGCCCCGCCGGCCGCTGCGGCCAGGGATAGAAGAACGGCCACGCCAGCGCGCCAGAAAACGTAGCGTGCGCATTCAGCCCCAGCTTCCGGCTGGCCTTCGCGGCCCATCCCAACTGCTCCACCGCCCACGCCTGCCTGCCCTTCAAGTTCCCGCCAACTCCGGCGGCGCAAACCCTTCCAGCATCACGTCGTAGGCCGGATGGCTGGCCACCAGACTGCCCCTGCAAATGCGTTGAAAGCTCAGTAACCGCAAGCCCCGCCTGGGCCACCACGCCCAGCACCTCGTCGCAATATCCCTTGCTCTCAGCCGCCAGCTTCAAATCGAAGAGCCGCTTGTCCCAGGTAGGAATCTGCACGCCCACAAATCCCAGCCCCGCCGCCCATTGCGCCATTCCCGCCAGAGTGTTGAAGGGCGCAGCATCCCCTGCAAACTGCGCCAGAAAAATTCCCGGCCCCTTCATCGTCTTCATCATTTCTCTCCTGAACTCCAGACTCGTTCGCAGTCTGGCTCCATGCCTGTTTAACCTGGGTGCACAATGCTAAAGCTGATCTTAAAAAAATTAAAACTCCACCCACCCTTCCTTGCGGCTGCTCTCGATGGTGCATTCGATATACCGCATTCCGCGCACGGCCGCCGCAATCCCCGGCAGCGTCGGCGGCAACGGATTCGCCTCGCCCCTCCGCCACGCCAGCAACCCCTCGGCAAACTCGCGGTAGAGCACAGCAAATGCCTCGATATACCCCTCCGGATGCCCCGGCGGAACGCGTCCAACCGCCCGCGCATCCGCGCTCAGATAACCCGCCGCTGCATGCCGAATCTCCTCCGGCCCATCCAGCCATCGCACCACCAATTTGTTTGGATCCTGCTGCCGCCAGTCGATCGAACCCTTCTCGCCATAAATGCGAAACCGCACCTCGTTCAGCTCTCCCGCAGCCACCTGCGAGGCGCAAATCACCCCGCCCGCGCCGTTACTCAGCCGCACAAACTCATTGCAATCGTCGTCCAGCCGCCGTCCCGCGACCACCGAGCGCAGCGTGGCATTGATCCCCGTCACCTGCAGCCCGGTAATATATTCCAGCAGATGAAAGGCGTGGATGCCGATATCGCCAATGCAGCCTCCAGGCCCGTTGAATGCCGGATCGGCGCGCCACGACGCCTGCTTGTGCCCAGTATTCTCCAGCGGCCTGGTCATCCATCCCTGCAAATACTCCACCTGCACCTTGCGAATCTTGCCCAGCTTTCCACTGGCGCAGATGGCGCGCGCCTCCCGCACCATTCCATAGCCGGCATAAGTATGCGTCAGCCCGTAAGGCAGCCCGGACTTCTTCACCGCCGCCTCCAGCGCCAGCGCCTCTTCATAGCTGGCCGTGGCCGGCTTGTCGCTCATCACCGGAAATCCCGCCTCCATCGCCGCCACGGCAATCGGCAGATGCAAATTGTTCGGCGTGGTGATGGCCACAAAATCGATCGCATCCGGCCGCTTCCGCTCCGCCTCCATCATCTCCCCGTAGCTCGCATACGCCCTTGCGGGATCGATTCCAAAACCCGCGCCGGCCTCTCGCGAGCGCTCCGCCGAATGCGAAAACGCTCCCGCAACCAGCTCGATTTTGCCGTCCAGCTCGGCCGCCATCTTGTGCACCGGCCCGATAAATGCTCCCGGCCCGCCCCCGACCATTCCCATCCGCAACTTCCGCGTCTCTGCCATAATTCCCTTCCCTTACTTTAATTCGCTGCAACTTCCCGTCCCAAAAACATTATCACGCAAAGCTATTTGCTCGCGTCCCGCGCCAGCACGTCCAATCCCAGGTGCAATACGATAAAGTGAGATTGAAAGCTGCCCCAACCATGAACGCAATCGTCATTCCCGATTCCCCCCGCCGCTGGGACTGTCTCAGCCTGGGCGAAGTCATGCTGCGCCTCGATCCCGGCGAAGCCCGCATCCACACCACGCGCCACTTCCAGGTCTGGGAGGGCGGCGGCGAATACAACGTAGCCCGCGGACTGCGCCGCTGCTTCGGCCTGCGCACCGCCATCGCCACCGCTCTCGCCGATAACCCCGTCGGCCGCCTGGTCGAAGACCTCATCCTCCAAGGCGGCGTCGATACCTCCCTGCTCAAATGGATTCCCTACGACGGCGTCGGCCGCACCGTCCGCAACGGCCTCAACTTCACCGAGCGCGGCTTCGGCGTTCGCGCCGCCGCCGGCTGCTCCGACCGCGGCCACACCGCCATCAGCCAGCTCAAGCCCGGCGATTTCGATTGGCTTCAATCTTCGGAAGCCAGAACGGCACGAAGTGCTTCCACACCGGCGGCATCTTCGCCGCGCTCTCCGCCTCCACCGCCGATGTAGCCGCCGAAGCCATGGATGCCGCCCGCGCCAGCGGCACGCCCGTCTCCTACGACCTCAACTACCGCGACTCCCTCTGGAAATCCATCGGCGGCAAGGCCAAAGCCCAGGAAGTGAACCGCGAACTGGTCGCGCAAAGTCGATCTGCTCCTCGGCAACGAAGAAGATTTCTCCGCCATGCTCGGCGTCAAGATCAAAGGCGTCAGCGAAGACTTCGCCGAGTTGCCCATCGCCGGCTACGAAGAGATGCTCCGCGAAGTCGCCGCCGCCTATCCCAATCTCAAGCTCATCGCCAGCACCCTGCGCACCGCCTCCACCGCCAGCCGCAACGCCTGGGGCGCAATCGCACTCTACGAAGACAAAATCGTCCACGTCCCCCAGCGCGAAATCGATATCTACGACCGCGTAGGCGGCGGCGACAGCTTCGCCTCCGGCCTCATCTACGGCCTTCTCGCCGGCAAGCCCATCGACTGGGCCGTCCGCTGCGGCGTTGCCCACGGCGCTCTCGCCATGACCACCCCCGGCGACACCAGCATGGCCACGCTGCCTGAAGTTGAACGCATCATCCAAGGCGGCTCCACCCGCATCGCACGCTAAAGGAAACCATGCAGGAAACCACAGCACAAATTATCGAACGCATCGGCCTCATTCCCGTTCTGCGCGCCCGCAACGCCGCCCAGGCCCACGCCGTCGTCAAAGCCATGATCGCCGGCGGCGTCTCCATCGTTGAAGTCACCATGACCGTCCCCGGCGCCGTCGACCTGCTCAAGGAACTCAAGAGACGAATACGGCGACGAAGCTCCTGCTCGGCTCCGGCACCGTCACCACCGCCGCTCAGGCCGAAGCCACCATCGACGCCGGCGCGGAGTTCGTCGTCAGTCCCAGCCTTCACCCCGAAGTAATCGCCATGACCAAAAGCAAGAAAAAAATCTCCATCCCCGGCGCGCTCACTCCCACCGAGGTCATCACCGCCTGGAACGCCGGCGCGGACTACGTAAAAATCTTTCCCTGCTCGGCCATGGGCGGCGCTTCCTACCTCAAGTCGCTGCTCGCCCCGTTCCCGCACCTCAAGCTCATCCCCACCGGCGGCGTAACCCTTGAAACCGCCGAAAGCTTTCTCCGCGCCGGAGCCCGCGCCCTCGGCGTAGGCAGCGACCTCGTCAACCTCGCCGCCATCGACGCCGGAACCCCGAAACCATCACCGAAACCGCCGCGCCTATTTGAAGACGATCGCCCTGGTCCGCGCAACCCTGAACCCTACCCGCTGATTCATGCTGATTGCACCGGAGAACCCGATGAAACTCGTATCCTTCACCGCTCGCGACGGCAAAACCTACCCCGGCGCGCTCCATGAGCCGGATAACCTCGTCCCCTCTCTCAGCTGGACGCAGGTTTCCATTCGGCTCTTGAGGTCATCGCTGCCGGAGTCACGCAGCCTCAAGAGGACAGAGCCGGTCCATCCTTCAAGCTCAGCGAAGTCCGTCTCGGCCCCCCGCTCCCCAACCCGCCGCGCATCTTCGCCATCGGCCTCAACTACCGCGAGCACGCCCTCGAAACCGACAAGCCCATCCCCACCACGCCCATCGTCTTCCTCAAGCTGCCCACCGCCATCATCGGCCCCGGCGACCCCATCGTCCTCCCCAAAAACTCCGCCGAACCCGACTACGAAGCCGAGCTGGCCTTCGTCATCGGCAAAGGCGGCTTCCGCATTCCCGCCGACAAATGGCGCGAACACGTCTACGGCTACACCATCGTCAATGACGTCAGCGCCCGCGACGTACAGCGCGCCTCCACGCAGTGGTCCCTGTCCAAGAGCTTCCCCACCTTCTGCCCCATGGGCCCCGCCATCGTCACCGCCGACGAAATCCCCGACCCGCACTCGCTCGCCATCAGCCTCTCCATCGACGGCGAAGTTCTGCAAAACTCAAATACCAGCGAACTGATCTTCAATATCCCCACGCTGATCGAATACATTTCCTCCATCACTCCCCTGCTCCCCGGCGATATCGTCTCCACCGGCACCCCCTCCGGCGTAGGCGCGGGCCGCACTCCCAAGCGCTGGCTCAAGCCCGGCGAAACCGTCACCATTACCATCGAAGGCCTCGGCTCCCTAACCAACCCAGTAGCAGCCGAATAAACGCCAAGCCAATTTCAGATTCAAAAATCCGCTTCAGCGGCGAACACGCAACCCGCCAACTCGCCAACAGAAAAGGCCCCGCAATAGGGGCCTTTTCGCTAACTCGCTAATCCGCTAACCCGCCAACTCCGCTAACCTGCTAACTCGCTCCCTTCCGCTCCCCGCCAAACCACGCATAAAGCGCCACCGCCGCAAAGCATGCCACCGGCACCGCATAAGCCGCCTGCAGCCCGCTCGCATCCGCCACAGCCCCCATCATCTTGGTCAGCGCCGCTCCGCCCAGAATCGCCATCACCAGCAGCGATCCCGCCGTCTTCGTCTTGTCGCCCATTCCCTTCAGCCCCATGGCAAAAATCGTCGGGAACATGATCGACATGAACAGGCTCGTCGTCAGCAGGCACATCGCGCCCACCCAGCCCGGCCACAGCACCGCCACCAGTCCCAGCGCCACGTTCACCACCGCATAAACCCCCAGCATCGACCGCGCATTAAAGTGCTTCATCAGCCATGCCGAGCTGAACCGCCCCACGGCAAACGCCGCCAGCGTCCCGGTCAGCATGTATCCCGCCGCCTTATCCCCCACTCCCGTCGCCGACCGCACATACAGAATGAAGTAACTCCACGTCCCCACCTGCGCGCCCACATAAAGGAACTGCGCCAGCACCGCCAGCACAAAATGCCTCTGCCACAGCCGCACATGCTTTGCCGGTCCCGCATCCTCTCTGCGAAACATCCTCAACCGCCAGGTCGGGAAACTTCGTCATCAGCACCATCAGCGCCCACAGAAAAGCCACCGAACCCAGCACCAGGTAAGTCGGAACCACCCGCAGCGTCTCCGAGTGCAGATAAGCCTGCATAGTTCCCGCCGCCCGCTTCGCCGCCGTCTCCGCGCCGCTGAACTCCACGCCTGAGAAAATGAAAACCGTCCCCACCAGTCCCGCCGTAATCGACCCCAGTGGATTGAACGCCTGCGAAAGATTCAGCCGCCGCTCGCTTGAAGCCGTTGGCCCCAGTTGCGCAATAAAGGAATTCGCGCCCGTCTCCAGAAACGACAACCCGCACCCGATCACAAACTGCGCCGCCACAAAGAACAGGTAAACCTCCGCATGCGCCGCCGGCCAGAACAGCCAGCACCCGCTGCCCATCAGGATCAGCCCCGTCACCAGCCCAGCCTTGTACCCGAAGCGGCGCATCAGTTGGCCGGCCGGAATCGCCATCAGGAAATACCCCACGAAGATCCCAATCTGCAGTTGCGCAGCCCCCGACCGGTTGATCTCAAACGACTTCATAAACTGCCGGATCAGAAAATCGGTCAGGTTATTGGGAATGGCCCACAGAAAAAACAGCGGCGTAACCACCAGAAACGGCAGCATCCGTCCCACGGGAATCAGTGGAGCTTCAAATTCCTTATGCAGCGAAGGCCTGCCTTCAGACCCGGTCGAACCCATAGAGACATTCAAATTTGCTCACTCTCCTCAAATGCGATGCGCCCACAGTTCTGCGCCTCCGAAGGCGTTTCCATCTTCGGCGCATCTTATACTTGCTGGAAATTCGTTCCACCCTTTCTATCGAATCTATCTATCCTATGGCAAACCCGGCCGCCACTCCTGAGCTATTCCTCACGAAGAAGCTCTCACAGCACCCGCCCCAGCCACTTCCCCGTATGCGAACGCAAATTCCCCGCAACCTCCTCCGGCGTGCCCTCGGCCACAATCCGCCCGCCGCCTTCGCCGCCCTCCGGCCCCAGGTCGATCACCCAATCCGCGCACTTGATCACGTCCAGATTGTGCTCGATCACAATCAGCGACCCGCCCCCATCGATCAACTTGCGAAACGCCGTCAGCAGCTTGGAAACATCGTCGAAGTGCAGCCCGGTAGTCGGCTCGTCCAGAATGTAAAGCACCCGGCTGGCCTGCGAAGGCTTGGCCGTCGCATTCGCCGCCCGCACCTGCGACAAGGTGCGCCGCCAGCTTCACCCTCTGCGCCTCGCCGCCTGAAAGCGTAGTCGCGCTCTGCCCCAGCCGCAGATACCCCAGCCCAATCTCGTCCAGCACCGCCAGCTTTTCCAGCAGCTTCGTCTGCCCGGCAAAGAAGCGCAGCGCCTCCTTCACCGTCATCTGCAGCACATCGTGAATATTCTTGCCCTTGTACTCCACCTGCAGCACCTTGGCCTGGTAGCGCGTCCCGTTGCAATCCTCGCAAGGCAGCTCCACATCGGCCAAAAACTGCATCTCCACCGTCACCGTTCCGTCGCCCTCGCAGGTATTGCACCGCCCGCCCGGAACGTTGAACGAAAAATGCCCCGGCGTCAGCGAAAGCCTCTTGGCCTCCGGCTGCGACGCAAACAGTTCCCTCACCAAATCGAATCCCTTGATATAAGTAATCGGATTCGACCGCGGCGTCCGTCCAATCGGCGTCTGATCCACCAGCACCACATCGTTCAGCCGCTCCACCCCGGTCAGCGATTTGTACACGCTCGACGGATCGGCCCCATCCGACTGCCCCAGCGCCCGCATCACGGCCCGATAAAGCACCTGGTGCACCAGCGTCGACTTGCCCGATCCCGAAACCCCGGTAATCGCCACCAGCATCCCCAGCGGAATCTCCACATCCAGCCCGTGCAGATTATTTGCCGTAGCCCCGCGCAGCACCAGCCGTTCTTTCCCCGGCGCGCGCCGCCGCGTCGGCACCGGAATCGAAATCTGCCCCGACAAATACCGTCCCGTCAGCGAATTTGGATTGGCCTCAATCTCCGCCAGAACCCCCTCGGCCAGCAGCTTGCCGCCAAACTCCCCCGCTCCCGGTCCCAGATCGAGCAGATGATCCGCCGCCCGCAGCACATCCGCATCGTGCTCCACCACCAGAATCGTATTCCCCAGGTCCCTCAGCTCCTTCCAAAATCCGAATCAGCCGCGCCGTATCCCGCGTATGCAACCCGATCGACGGCTCATCCAGCACATACAGCGCCCCCACCAGCCGCGACCCCAGCGAAGTCGCCAGTTGAATCCTCTGCGCCTCGCCTCCTGAAAGCGACGAAGCCAGCCGGTCCAGCGTCAGATATTCCAGCCCCACCGCATCCAGAAACGTCAGCCGCTGCCGCACCTCGTGCAAAATCGGCCCGGCAATCTCCTCCTGCATCGCCGTCAGCTTCAGCGCGCAAAAGAACTCCTTCGCCTGCGCAATCGTCATCGCCGTCGCCTGGCAGATATTCTTCCCGTTGATCCGCACGATCCGCGCCTCAGCCCGCAGCCGCTGCCCTCGGCAATCCGGGCACTCCGCGTACCCGCGATACTTGCTCAGCATCACCCGCACGTGCAGCTTGTACTTCTTCTTCTCCATCTGCGCAAAAAATCCAAAAACCCCCGCAAACCCTCCTTTGCCGCGCAGCACCGTCTCTCGCGCCTGCTCGGGCATCTCGCGCCACGGCACGTCCAGCGGAACCCCCAGCTCCGGCGCCTGCTTCCGCAACTCCGTATACCACGGCCGGTACTTCGGCCGATTCCACGGATCGATCGCCCCATCCGCCAGCGTCAGCCCTTTATCCGGAATCACCAGGTTCAGGTCGAAGTCCACCGTATTCCCAAATCCCTGGCAACGCGGGCACGCCCCAAACGGATTATTGAAGCTGAACAGCCGCGGCTCCGGCTCCTTGCCCGGCCGGTGGCAGCTCTTGCACTCGTACGCGCCGCTGAATCTGTGCCGCTTCCGCGCTTCCGCCAGGCTTCTCCATCGCGGGGAACCTCCTCAAAGACCACCTCGCCGGCCTCGCGGTAAGCAATCTCCGCCGCGTCCACAATCCGCGACCGATTCTCCGCGCTCACCACAATCCGTCCAAAAGCACAAACACCGGCAGCGTAAAATCCAGGTCCAGCAGCGACTCCGGCGTTGAAAACTCGACGATCTTTCCCTGCTGGTAGAGCCGGTTGAACCCATTCCCGCGCAGCTCCGTCAGCCGCGCCTTCAGCGTCTCCGTATGCGGCGAATCGCCTCCGTTCACCACCGGCTTGCCTTTGGCCGCCGTTTCGCTGTCCGCCCTTGAGCCTTCGCCGGCTTGGCCGCCGCCTTCGCGCCCGCCTCCGGCTCCGGTGTCGCCGTCGCCACCGGAAACAGCGCCTGCACCCGCGTTCCCTCGCCCAGCGCCAGCATCGCCTCGGCAATCTCGTCCATCGAGTCCCGCTTCACCAGCCCGTCGCAATAGACGCAATGCACCGTCCCGCAGCGCGCATACAGCAGCCGCAGGTAGTCGTAGACCTCCGTAGCCGTAGCCACCGTCGACCGCGGATTCCGCGTAGTGTTTTTCTGCTTGATGGCAATCGCCGGCGCCAGCCCGTCGATCAGGTCCACATCCGGCTTTTCAATCCGCTCCAGAAACTGCCGCGCATAGGCTGACAGCGACTCCACATACCGCCGCTGTCCCTCGGCATAAATCGTGTCGAAGGCCAGCGAACTCTTCCCCGACCCCGAAACTCCGCTGACCACCGTCAGCTTCCCATGGGGAATATCGCAGGAGATGTTCTTCAGGTTGTGTGTCCGCGCGCCGCGGATGATGATGGCATCGTTCAAAGGGAAGGCACCGTATGTAATTCGTCCAGCCGCGTCTCTGTCCCCTCTGCGAGGTTCAGGACGCAACCGGCCATTCTCCATTATAGGCCATGGCGCAAGAAGCCCGTCAGGCGCCAACCACAAAACCGGTTGCCCCATGTCTCGATTTTGAGACATGGGAGACCACAAACCTAAATTAGTCCGCAAATACTGTAAACGGATACAGGCCGACCTCAGCTACGTAACACAACTATATGAACGTTACTCAGAGACCCAAGCCGCGAGCCATTAGCTTTTTTAATAAAAATAATTGCGGAAGCGAGGCATTCCCGCTTCCGCAATGAATACCTAAAGGTATCGGTTTAGAAGAAGCTGGCAATATCGCCGCCGATGCTCCCGACGGTGCTGACAACGCTGCTGATCGTGGACCCAATGGATGAACCACCGCCGCCGGACGAGGGGGGAGAATCCTGGCCATGCGAATGCTGGTAATTTTCCTCCCATTGCAACTCAGCCTTGGCTTCGGCCTTCTCTTCGGCCTTCCTTCTGCTTCAGAAGCTGCTCGTCGTGCTTTTTAATGGCTGCTTCCTCTTCCTCATGCAGCTTCTTCCGCTCGGCTTCCATCTCCTCATAGTGCTTCTTTCTTCCTGCCGCGTTCAGGTGGAATCTGTAAACACCACTCCAAGTATGCTTCGATGCGAAGGAGGAGAAGTCATCCTTGAGGAATGCGCTCGAGCCGGTCTTGCTGAATTGAATACCGTTTCCTGGCATCACCTTCGTAGTGATACACAATCGACCGCCCCGGTTGCAGCTCTTTACGGCTATCGAGATGTCCCAATCGTCACCCGGCTTCTTGTCCTTGAATCCACCTGAAAAGTCAGAGCTGCCGTCGGGGTTGATGGTGATGTTGACGTTTCCGTCCAGCTTATGCAATCTCCAGTTAATAACAATGGGCTTGGTTGGCGGGGTGGGCGGCGGAGTTGTCGCCGGCGTCGCTTCTGTGGGTGCGGGGGTTCCAGTGGTTGGGGTTCCAGTTTGAGCATTTGCCAAACTGGCAACCAGGAAGGCTACTGCAAGAACGGCGAGAAGGGAAAGGCCCTTGATGGCCGTAATGTACTTGGTCATATGTGGCTCCTTGCTGTTGTCTTTCAGGTTTTTGTTGATTTGCAGACATTGGGTACTGGGCTGCAGTTAGGTGAGTATTAACCATGCATCTGCCGAAAGCAAACAAATTCTTTTTAATATTATTTAAGGAAAATTTATTTAAGGGGCTTCCGAAGAAAATCCCGTCAAAGCGGGTCCTTTGTGAGGATTGACAGTAGCACTTTGTAGAGGTTGTTTGTTCTCCGATTGAAGCGGAATTCGTTTCCTTTCAAATGCGGATAGAAGGTGCTTTGCTCCATTCCGTGGAACCTGACCAAGCGGTGTTTGCGTAACTCCAGAAGCTCTCGATTCCGTTCATGCGATTGGGGCCAAGAGCAGATTCATGGTCGCCATGATGGACTCTCCGATGCTTATCGAAGCCCCGATCAACCAGGCCATCATAGCCTCGCCAACGATTGGCGCGCACAACCGCTTCACCAAGCCCCAGCCCAAAAAGCCAAAGCCGGCACAGGCTAAGTCATCGTGCAAGGCAGAGCCAGAACTACCCGCGACCTGGGGTAGATTTATGCTGCATTATTTCCCCGAACTGCCGGTCCGGCATGGGCCTATATACTTGATATGTCCATGAACGAAAGATTACTGGCTATTTTGGTTCAATTCGTAACCCATGTGATTGATGCGGGCGGATATGCCGGGTATTGCGGCGCTGATGGGCATCGAATTCGGCCTGCATTCCGCTGCCATCTGAGATCATTATGCCGTTTTCCGGCTACGTGGTTTATCTGGGGCACTTCAATCTGTTGTTGGTGGCGACGGCGGGGGCGATGGGCTGCAATCTGGGGTCGGTGGTTGCGTACTGGATTGGGCGCCAAGGGCGGACGTCCGCTGGTGGAGCGGTATGGCAGCTGGGTGCTGATGAGCCACCACGACCTGGACCGCATGACGTGGTTCTTTAAGAAGTACGGATCGATCACGGTGCTGCTGGGGCGGATGCTGCCGGTGGTGCAGACATTTATCGCGTTTCCGGCGGGGATTGCGAGGATGCCGCGGTTGCGCTTTCACCTTTACACGTCATTGGGTTCCTGGCCATGGTATTTTTGCCTGGCTTATGCGGGCATGAAGCTGGGCGAGGCGTGGCACACTGACCCGCGCTTTCATGAGTGGTTCCATCGGTTTCATCTCGTGGTGGAGGTGGCGCTGGTGGCGGGATTGTGTGGTTTGTCTGGAGCCACCTGAACAGGAGCACGGCAGAGCGAGCGCGGCGTAGGTACGAGTTTGCTAGCGTGAATTTCGAAAGAACAACGGGTCTGGGAGCAATCAGCCATCAAGACCAACGGAGGGTAGGAAGAGTAGATGGCAACGAAGAAGAAGGCAGTGAGCAAGCGGAACGGCGGGCGGCAAGGTTGCGCCCGCAAAGGGCAAGTTGGGCGTGATGGTGGTGGGCCTGGGCGCCGTTGCCACAACGATGATTGCGGGGGTTGAGGCGGTGCGGCCGGGGCTGGCCAAGCCGATCGGTTCGCTGACGCAGATGGGGACCATTCGGCTGGGCAAGCGCACGGATAACAAGAGTCCCGCTGATCAAGGATTTTGTTCCGCTGGCCAAGCTGAAGGACATTGTGTTTACCGGCTGGGACATCTTCAAGGACAACGTGTATGAGTCCGCGGCGCATGCCGCGGTGCTGGACAAGGAAACGCTGGACGCAGCTGAAGCCGTACCTGGAAAAGATCAAGCCGATGCCGGCGGTTTTTGACCAGTACTACGTGAAGCGGCTGAACGGCACGCACGTGAAGAAAGGCAAGAACGAAGCGCGACCTGGCCAACCAGGTGATCGCCGACATTCAGGCATTCAAGAAGAAGGTGGATCGCGTGGTGATGATCTGGTGCGGGTCGACGGAGATCTTCCTGGAGCCGACGGCGGTGCACCAGTCGATCGAGGCCTTTGAGAAGGGCCTGGAGAACAACGACATCGGCATTGCGCCTTCGCAGATTTATGCCTATGCGGCGCTGAGCGAGGGCGTGCCCTTTGCCAACGGTGCGCCGAACCTGACGGTGGATTTGCCGGCGATGATCGAGCTGTCGAAGAAGAATGCGGCGCCGATCTGCGGCAAGGACTTCAAGACCGGGCAGACGTTTATGAAGACGGTGCTGGCGCCGGCCTTCAAGGCGCGCATGCTCGGGCGTTTCGGGCTGGTTCTCGACCAATATCCTGGGCAACCGCGACGGCGAGGTGCTGGACGATCCGGAGTCGTTCAAGACCAAGGAAGAGTCGAAGCTGGGGTCGCTGGAGTACATCTTCCAGCCGGAGCTTTATCCCGATCTCTACAAGGACATCTACCACAAGATTCGCATCAACTACTACCCGCCGCGCGGCGATGAGAAAGAAGCCTGGGACAACATCGACATCTTCGGATGGCTGGGCTACCCGATGCAGATCAAGGTGAACTTCCTTTGCCGGGATTCGATTCTGGCCGCGCCGATTGCGCTGGACCTGGTGCTGTTTCTGGACCTGGCCAAGCGCACGCCGGCGCTGCGCTCGATCGGGATTCAGGAGTGGCTGAGCTTCTATTTGAAGTCGCCGCAGATCGGCGCCGGGGCTTTATCCGGAGCACGATTTGTTTATCCAGTCGATGAAGCTGAAGAACACGCTGCGGCACATTATGGGCGACGGATTTGATTACGCACCTGGGCCTGGACTACTACGACTGAGCCGACTGCCGTGGAGGCAGACGCCTCCCGTTGGTCGCAAAAGCAAAAGCCCCATCCGGTAGGGTGGGGCTTTTGTTCGTTGAGGGATACTCTTTCTTTATGTGCGCAATCGGCTGATGCTATCGTCTAAGCAGTTGGGTCTGTCGACGCGGAGGCGGTGAGTGAGTAGCTTGCGTTCAGGGCAAGGTCATGAGGGTAACTTTCGGAGCTCGATAGTTGTGGCTTAGCGCTGTTGGTGCCTGCTACTGCCCCTGGGCGCAGTCTACTCCGCAGACATTTCCTTCCACTACGCCTAAAGCTAATCCGCAAAGCAGTTCCATGTCTGCGCCTGCCGCACAGCCTGCGCCGGGAACTGCTCCCGTGGGGGGCGATGCCGCGGCTGCCGCTGTGAATCCTGACAAAGTGATCGAGCCGGGCAGCCAGAAGATTGACGTGAAGCCGGGAAGCATCGACGATGTGAGCGCGGTGGGGAATCGCGATATTGGCGGGCGGGGGATGGGGAACTGGTACTCGGAAGATACCGAGATCAAGATGGGCAGGCTCTATGCTTCGCAGATTGAGAAGAGCACCAAGTTCATTACCGATCCGGTGGTGGTGGATTATGTGAACCGCGTGGGGCAGAACATTGTGAAGAACTCCGACTGCAAGGTGCCGTTCACGATCAAGATCATCGATTCAGATGAGATTAATGCGTTTGCGCTGCCGGGAGGGTTCTTCTTCGTCAACTCCGGGCTGATTTTGAATGCCGACGAAGAGGCGGAGTTGGCCGGGGTGATGGCGCACGAGATTGCGCACGTTTGCGCGCACCATGCGGTCCGCGAGCAGACGCGCATGCACTACGCGCAGTTGGGCACTATTCCGCTGATCTTTATAGGCGGATGGACGGGGTATGGGGTTTATGAGGCGGCCGCGATTTCAGTGCCGGTGACCTTTATGCAGTTTTCTCGCGATTTCGAGGCGCAGGCCGACTACCTGGGAGTGCAATATATGTACCGCGCGGGCTACGATCCGCAGGCCTTTATCAGCTTTTTTGAGAAGATTCAGGCGCTGGAGAAACGCAAGCCGGGGCTGGTGGCCAAAGTCTTTGCCGACCATCCGCAGACGCCGGAGCGCATCCTGCGCACCCAGGAGGAGATTGCGCGCATCCTGCCGCCGCGGGAGGAGTACACGGTGACCACCTCGGAGTTTGACGACGTGAAGGCGCGGCTGGCGCGGATTGAAAACAAGCGGCGGCTGGTGGACCTGAAGGATAAGGACAGGCCGTCGTTGCGGCAGACCGGCAAAGGGAGTCAGCAGGGAACACTCCGAGCAGCGACGATAAACCTACGCTGCACCGTCGCGACGACCAGAACTAGGTTCTTCGGGGCTCAAGCCTGTTTTGCGTTATTGGGCGTTGCCCAGCGTTCTACATTTGTTTGCTGAGAGGAGAATTCGCCGCGCCCCGTGAGACGGGAATGCAGGTACTTTCCGGCCGGGTAGGCCGCTGGGGCGGTTCACTCTCAGGAAGATTTCCCCTCATGAAGAAAATCCTCATCATTGCGGCTGTATTTGTACTCATTCTGTTACTGACCAAGATCGCCAATCAGGTTCCCCCGGAACGGCCCTCGGGGACGGCATTCTCGCTCAAGGCGCAGCAGGTGGTGCAGTGCTCGACTACGGAGATCTCGATGGTGGATAACCACGACACGATGACTCATCTCAATAAGGATGATAGTTGGCCGGATTGCTCCACGTTTCACAAGGGCGATGTGCTGGATTTCTATCTGTCGCGCGGGGAAAATACCCACTTTCTGAGCGTTGAGAAGACGGAGTGGTGGCGCAAGGAGATGTGAGCGCTTGCGGTAGCGAGAAAAAAAACCAAAAAATGATGGGGTTCGTTAGCAGTCTGAGCGGGAAGGGCCGGAGTAGCAGGTAGCCTTTTTTGCGCTCAGCGGATCGAGGTTACTTTGCCTTTGGGCCGGCGGCGCGGACTGCTTCCGGCGCTTCGAACTGATGGAAGTTGGCTTCGAAGCGGGCGGCCAGTTCGGCGGCGGTGCGGTCGTAGGCCTGCCTTGTCGGCCCAGGCGTTGCGCGGATTGAGGACCTGCGCCGGTACGTCGGGGCAGCTTTCCGGGATGTGCAGGCCAAAGGCCGGCTCGGTGACAAATTTCACCTTGTCCAATTGGCCGGAGAGGGCGGCACGGACCAGGGCGCGGGAGATCATGATGCTCATGCGCTCGCCGACGCCGTATTTGCCGCCGGACCAGCCTGTGTTCACGAGCCAGCAGGCGGCCTTGTGTTCCTTGAGCCGCTTGCCCAGCATCTCCGCATAAACGCGTGGGGCCAGCGGCAGGAACGGGGCGCCGAAGCAGGCTGAAAACTCGGGTACCGGCTCACGTCCCATGCCGGCTTCGGTTCCGGCCAGCTTGGCCGTGTAGCCGGAGAGGAAGTGGTACATGGCCTGCTCGGGTGTGAGGCGGGCGATGGGCGGCAGCACGCCGAAAGCATCGGCGGTGAGAAACATGACGTTGCGCGGATGTCCGCCGACTCCGGGAATCACCGCATTATCGATAAAGCTGACCGGATAGGCCGCGCGGGTGTTCTCAGTGATTTGGGAGTCGGTGTAGTCGGGCTCGCTGGTGGCTGGATCGAGAATCACGTTTTCAAGCACCGAGCCGAAGCGGATGGCGCGGTAGATCTGCGGCTCATTTTTGTCGCTCAGGTTGATGGTCTTTGCGTAGCAGCCGCCTTCAAAGTTGAAGATGCCGTTCGAGCTCCAGCCGTGCTCGTCGTCGCCGATCAGGCGGCGGGAGGGATCGGCGGAGAGGGTGGTTTTGCCGGTTCCGGAAAGACCGAAAAATAAAGCGGTTACGCCATCCGCGCCCACGTTGGCGGAGCAGTGCATGGGGAGCACGTCGCGCTGGGGAACGAGGAAGTTCATGACGCCGAAGATGGATTTTTTCATCTCGCCGGCGTACTTGGTGCCGCCGATGAGGATGATGCGGCGGGTGAAGTCGGCGATGATGAAGGCCCCGGATCGGGTTCCGTCGCGCTCCGGCACAGCTTCGAACTCCGGTGCGGCGATGACGGTGAACGCCGGCTGGTGCTCGGCCAGTTCGGCGGGGTTCGGCCGGACGAAGAGCTGGCGGACAAAGAGGGCGTGCCAGGCGTACTCAGTGATGACGCGGATGGGCAATCTGTAGGCCGGGTCGGCGCCGCAGAAGAGGTCCTGAATAAACAGGTTGCGGGTGCGCATGTGATCGAGGACCCGATCGAGCAGGGCCTCAAACCGCATCCGGCGGGAAGGGCTGGTTCACTTTTCCCCAGTTGACCAGGGCATGAGTTACCTCATCGTCGACTGTGAACTTGTCTTTGGGGCTGCGGCCGGTGCGCGGGGCCGTGTTTGCCACCAGGGCGCCGTTCGCAGCCAGGCGGCCTTCTCCGCACATCAACGCGCTCTCAATGAGTTGCGCAACTGGCATGTTGACATGCACTTGCGGTCCAGCGGCTAACGCCTGCACCGCTTCTGTGATCGATAGGTTCGCCATATACAGAAATCCTTCCGCTTAAAAGAGTATGAAAATGACTCTGGGAGTGTCTAGATTTATTGTGCCATAGGAACAGGATACAGGGAATCAAAAACAGGGAATAGGGAAAAGGGAGTAGGAACAGCGACTCGGGGACCAGGGAATAGAGGCTGGCAGCTTGGCAGGGCCAGAACTGGGTATAAAATGCGACGGCCAACCTTAGGAGGCTGGCCGTCTAGTGGCATTGCAATCATTTAATGGCGCTTACTGTTTGTGGTTTTTGGAGCGAGACTCTCCCCATGGAGAGGACTTCCAAATCAACTCTGGCGGTGCCAGGCTTGATCATGGCCAGCTTTCTGGCGGCGCCGTAGGAGAGATCGAGTATCCGGCCCTCGAAAAGGTAGCCGCGGTCGGTAATGCGGACCACGACCGAGCGATTGTTTTCGCGGTTGGTTACGCGGACAATGGTGCCGAACGGCAATGTGGGATGGCAGGCCGTCATGGCATACATATCGAATCGTTCACCGCTGGCGGTGTGCCGTCCGTTGAATACCCCCCCGTACCAGGAGGCAACGCCGTGGAGTATATCAGTCTGCTTTGACGGTGGAGGTGATTTTCGGAGCCAGGAAAGCCGGCGTCGGGGCCAGAATCGGAGGTCCGGGAGGCAGGGTTGAGATCGGTCGGGGGAGCAGCGCATCCGCCTGGACAACAGGCGTATAGAGCATCAACCCCACTGCGGCTAGCGCGACGGAAAAAGCTCCGGCGAGCAGCCAAATCAGAAGAGGCGTTCTGATGTTCAAGTTGCGTGTTTTCCTTCTTTTACCCATCTGCCCATTTTACTAAATCGGCCGCAATTTATCAGGAAGAAATAGGGCAAATCCACGGTCATTTTTTGCACCTGAAATGGGTCAATTTTAGGGCCTTTCTCGGCTAATCCATTCACCCTCTGCAAGATGCGGATTGTTAATAAAACCGGTACCAAATTGGGAATTTGGACCTTTTTGATCGGATTTTGAGTTTCTGAGTACCTGAGCCTCCTGAATCTGGCGAATATAGGGCGAATATCGGGCGATCCATCCGCCGGGCTTAGCGTGGGGTAAAAATGCGTCCGGGAGGGCTGAAACCAGCTCTGCCGCGTCACTTAATTGAGGCACGGCGGGGAAGGTCCGGGTCGGTTTTGCAGATTAATTCCCGCACCCTGCTAGCGTCAATTTCAGGCTATCTTGATGGCCATGAGGGAGGAAAGATGAAACTGAGCGCGGCGGGGTTGGAGCTGGTGAAGAGGTCGGAAGGTTTTCGCAATCGAATTTATCTGGATGTGGCGGGGTTTCCGTCGATTGGCTACGGGCACCGGGTGCTTGCGGACGAGTCCTTTCCTAACGGCATTGAGGAGGCAGAAGGGGCTGAGCTGCTGGCCCGGGATATGCGCAATGCCGAGCAGGCCGTGGAGCGGCTGGTCAGGGTTGCGCTGACGCAGGGGCAGTTCGATGCGCTGGTGGACTTCTGTTTCAACCTCGGACAGGGCAGGCTGGCGGCCTCTTCGCTGCTGCAGGATCTGAATATGGGCCGCTATGATGCGGCCGCCGAGCAGTTGCTGCGCTGGGACCACGCGGGGGCTCTGGAAAATGCCGGGTTGAAGGCCCGACGGGAGGCTGAGTTTCACCTTTGGCATAGTGCGCGGCATATTTCCCAATCTAGCTCAATCAGAAATCTACCTCAGGAAGCTCCCTCTGCAGACTCAGGAGGCTGATTTCTTCGGAAACTTCCTAATTCACCTCCAGCGACCGCAAGGCTTCTCGCCGGGCTTCAGGTAGCCTTTGCGGCGAAACCAGTCTTCCATGGCGGGCTGAAGGCGATCGAGAGGGACGCGGCTGCCGGCTTCGAGCAGGCCGTCGGCGGCGGGGAGTGTATCGTCAAAGACTGCATCGTTGGTGAAGTTGCGCATGGCGAAGTTATCGATCCAGTGGATGGGGCAGGGGTGAGACTGGCCGGTGGAATCGATTCGCTGGATGGAGAGGCGGCGCGCAAACATGTTTCCACTGTAACGGATACGGATTCGCCGGCTGCGATTTTCATTCCACACGATCATTTTTTCTTCGCCGAATTGGCCTGAGGACTGGCTCCCGATCGGGTCAAGTAAAAACAAATCCCGCACAGCGTCAACAAAAACGGTCGTTGACGCGTCTAGCAGATTGAGTGCCTTCGACAGCGAGGGTTCTCGGCAGCGGAATCGTACTTCGGTTGCGAGGAGAATCGACGGGATTGCAGGCATTGGTCCCGCCGCAATTTTCCTCGGAGCCTGAGGGATTCAGCTTAGATTTTCCCCTAAGTGGGAGGAGTATCGGAACATGATTCAGTTTGGAAATGGAAAGTTATCGGCCTGGCGCGCACTGTTGATGGCCGGAATTCTGGTCGCCGGTTGCTGTGCGTTCTCAGTGCCGGCCAATGCGCAGGGGCGGGGCCAACGCGGTGGAGGCATCGACCGGGAGTTGGCTGAACTCACGCAGGTGCTGGCACTGACCACGGATCAGCAGGCGCAGGTAAAGAACCTTCTGGTAGAGCGGCGGGCAAAGATGGAGGCCTTGCGCTCGGGTGGGACGCCGCCGGCGAGGGAGCAAATGATGGCGGTACGGGAGGAGACGAACGGCAAAATTCTAGCGGTTTTGAACGACGATCAGAAGGCCAAGTTCACGGCCTGGCAACAGCAGAACATGGAGCGGCGGCGCGGGCAGGGAGGCGGAGAAGCTCCTGCTGCGCAGCCGCCGGGCTTCTAGAGCATGTCTGACTGATTACGATGAGTTTTCGGTGTTTCCCATCCTTTGTGCAAAAGGCGCACAAAGGATGGGGCACCCGAAGTTGCGATACCAATCGAACTTAAAAATACTTTAATGCCACGTTGCTCCCCGCAGCGCTACTGTTTTTTCTCCGGCACAACCTTCGCGTCCTTGCCCTGCTGAGTCTCCACGTGGAAGCGTTGGTAGTCATAATCGCGCTCGGTATAGTGCTGGTCGAACGCCTTTGACTATCAGGACGCGGGCTTGCACAGTTCCTTCGCCGCCGGTGGGAAGCCAGATCTCGCCGTTTACCAGGGATTGGTCGAAATGGAAGTTGGAGCCCTTCTCGATGGTGCCCAGCAGACCTCCGCCAATGCGGAAGTTATCGTTGAAACTCACTTCCAAGATGGACCACCTGGCGGTTAGCCTCATCGATCCATAGAGTGCCTTGCAGTTTTTTTGATGCGTCCTCGGCCAGGCCGTGGGTCTTCGCGTTCTTGCGGCCGATGAAATCGAAGATGATGCTCGGACGGCCGTGATAGATCTCGCGCCTGGGATTGCGCACCTCCATGATCTCCAGCAAACGGCTCACGCTGATGGTTTGGCCTTCCAGCGGCTGCTCGCGCGGCGTTTTTTCCGCCTTCTCCACCAGTTTGGTTACCCGCTCGGTCTCCTTCTTCTGTTCGTGCTCGCTGAGCGGCTGGCCATCCTTCTTCACCATTCGCCCGATGAGGTGGCCATGGACGAAGAATTCCTCAAACTCCTCGGTTTCGGTCTTCGTTACCTGGCCGCTTGAGTCCAGGTCCTGATGGTTATGAGGGAGCTGTAGGTGTAGTTCTCGCGCAGCTTATCCAGCTCCTTCTGGTGGTCGTCGACTTCGCGCATGAGTTGAGGAATAGCGGGCAGCGGGGCAGTGGCTGTCTGCTGCGCAACGACCGAAGGAGCGAGCAGGACGGGCAACAGCAAAACGGCAAGGCTGAGGATGCGAATCGTGTGCATGAGGGCGAATACTTGTTGATGGTTTGATGCGAGAGCTGAGAGATTTGACTATCTGGAACCGGTGAACGAAATAAAATTGTGGAAACAAAGTGCGAATCGGCTTACGCTTCTCATGCTATAACGGAATCCTAGCGGGCGCATCCTATTCCCCACTCTATTCTGGAGACGGCGGAGGCGGCGGAAGCGGCGCTCAAGCCGAGGCGAGATGGAACACGTATGTTCCCGCCAATTGCACTAAGGAGGATGAATGCTCAGTCTGCTGGTTCAATGGGTGCTGTATGCGGTAGCTCTGCTGATTGTTTCAAGAATTGTGCCGGGCTTTACCGTGGTAGGACTGTGGCCCGCGCTGATTGCGGCGCTGGTGATCGGCCTGCTGAATGCCACGCTGGGCTTCTTCCTGAAGGTCATCACCTTCCCGCTCAGCATCATTACCTCTGGGAGTGTTTTTGCTGGTGATCAACGGGCTGATGATCCTGCTGGCTTCGAGCATCGTGCGCGGCTTTCATGTGCGCGGATTTATTCCGGCGTTCTGGGGCGCGGTGGTGCTGGCGCTGCTGGGCATGGTGATTCGGGCGGTGATGAAGAACGGCGTAAGTTTCGCCGGTCAAAGAGAAGAAGATATTACTTCAGCAGCTTGAGCGGCGGCATTGCCGGCTGCGCCTGGCGGCACGAGGCGATTCGGCTTCAGCGTGGCAGGTTTGGGAAATTTGACTACGCGTCTGAGCCGGCTTTGCAGGAGCCGGTACGGGGTGAACGAGAACCGGGCCGTTGAGGGTGTTCGGCGTGCGCATGGCTCCGGCGCTGGAAAATCCGCCCTGGGTGGCAACGTGCATCGGCATGACGATCACCTTGGCCTGAGGCGGCTGCACATGCGAGTAAATGCCCCATCCGCCGCCGGCGACTACAAACACAATGGCAGCAGCGGCCGCCGAGCGCATCCAATTGCTTTCAAGCCGCGGCACTGAAGGCCAGGAAAGTATGCGGCCCCGGCGCGGGCGGGAGAGCAGGGCGGCGTGCACGCGATCTTCAAGGCCCTGGGGAGCGGGCAGGCGGGCGATCAGCCGCAATGTTTCTTCAGCTTCGCCTTGCGCGATCGGGTTGTGAGTAGGATCATTCATCGCTAACTCCTGGGGTGCAAACTTCTCGAGTGATTCAGCAGGCCGGCAACAAGATTGCGTGCGCGAAAGAGCCGGGAACGGACGCTGGATTCGGTAATGCCCAGCACCGCGGCGATCTCAACGCTGCTGAGCTCTTCAAAGGCAGAAAGCATGAGCACCTGGCGCTCTTTGGCCGGCAGTTGCTCAATGCAGGCCAGCACATGAGCGTGGTGCTGGGCGGCGGAGGCGATCTGCTCGGCGGTCAATCCATCGCGACGGCAGCACGCGCGCCAGTTCCGCCACATCGTCGGTCTCCGGACGGGTTTTGGAGCGCCGCTTGCGGTCGAGCACGATATTCCACACAATGCGGATCAGCCAGACGCGCTGGTCGCGCACTTCGTGGAGCGTATCGCGATGGCGCAGCACGCGCAGAAACGCCTCCTGCACCGCGTCTTCAGCATCGGAGGGATTGCGCAGGACGGAGAAGGCCACGCGGTAGAGTGTGCCGGAGTACTGGCTCACCAGAGCCGCAAGCGTCTCTTCTTCCGCCCGGATGCGGGCTTCATCGGTCAACGCGTTCTCGGGTATTTCCATCCAACCTGCGAATATTGCCTGGCTGGCGCTCATAGACCACCAGACGCAGGCGGTGGGAAAAATGCTCATGCGCCGGGTTGTTGGCCTTCCCGCGCGGGTTCACGGCGCAGGGAGCTCCCCTGCGCACCCTGGCCAAAATCGGCTACCGGTAGCCGATCTACTGCCTGCCGGCCAGCTTCTGCGTGGCGATTTGGCCGGCGGCGCCATCCTTGTCAGCGTCCTTCACCTTGGCCCACAGCGCGCGTGCCTGGTCCAGCTTGCCCTCTGACTGCGTACATGCCGGCCAGGTTAAGCTGCGCCATGCCGGCTGTAACCGTCTCAGACGGCTTGGCGGCCACGGCGTTGTAAAGATCGATGGCCTCGCTGTCGCGTCCCGTCTGGTGATAGAGACTGGCCAGCGCAATTTTGGCCAGGTTTGAGAGATTGCGGTCCCATGAACCGGCCGCGATCTTCAGCTCCGTTTCGGCCTGAGCGTTCTGCCCCAATTCCTGGTCGGTAAGGCCCACAAAGTAATGGGCTTTTGCGCCCTGGGGCAGCCAGCCGTATTCTCTGGCCACCTCGGTAAACTGCTGGTTGGCGGCCTTGGAACGCTCGTTGGCGGTTGAGAAAACGCCGGTTTCCGCGGCGCGCCCGGCTGAGCCAGAGGCGCGTCGTAGGTGTCAAGGGCGGCGCCCAGTGCGCTGTCGGCATGGGTCGAGCTCACATTCCAGTAAATCAGCCCGCCGATGAGCAAAAGCAGCACAACAGCCGCGCTGACGATCATAGGCATAACGGCGGATCGGTTAGCTTGTGAGCCAACTGACGCTGCTGGCGGTGGCTGCGGCAAATTTATCTTGCTTGAGAGCGTGACGGGTTCTGGTATCCACAGGGTTTCTTATCCTTCTTGATCGGTCGTGCAGACGGATCCCTATCGCTGTAGGCGCTACGACTGCAACCCTATCAGTCTATCAGCGCGCCAAGAGCAGCGTCCACCTATGGATAGAACCCGCAATCCAGCATTAACGTTTATCAGCGCGAACGTTCTTTTGGCCTTGTAATCTATCCCACGAGCGATAAAATTGAACTGATTCCAAGTTCAATAAAAGTTTCCAGGTAAAGCCATCCAGACACCAACTCCCCGCGAGAACCAGGGACCAGGAGCTACCGCTTGAAGCGACCGTCGTGGGGAACCATTTTGCTGGCGCTGATTCCCTTCGCGGGTATTTGCTTTTCTGTGCCGGCATGGGACCGGATTCAGCCCATGGTCCTAGGCCTCCCGTTCAACCTTTTTTGGCTTCTTGCGTGGACGGTGTTGACGCCAATCTGCCTGTGGGGCGCCTACCTTCTGATGACGCCGGCCAGCCAGCCGGATTGCGAAACCGATTCGGGAGAGCGCAACCGATGACGAGTCCGAGCGGAGTCGCCCTAACCATCATCCTGGCCATTGTGCTGTTGGGTTCGTGCATCGGCTTCTATGCCGGGAGGCGCCGCACCATGAGCCTGGAGCAGTGGACCGTTGGAGGCCGGGGATTCGGAGCCCTGCTGATCTGGCTCCTGATGGCGGGTGAAATCTACTCGGCATTCTCGTTTCTCGGCGTCAGCGGCTGGGCTTACTCTCGCGGTGGCCCCGTACTGTACGTGCTGGCCTACATGATCCTCTTCAATGTGGTGAATTTTTTCATCCTGCCGCCAATTTGGGATCTTGGCCGCCGGCACGGACTGCAGACCCTGCCGGATTTTTTCAGGATGCGATTTGGCAGCCGGGCGCTGGCCGCGTGCGCTGCTTTCATCGGAGTCGCATTCATGATTCCGTACCTCGAACTGCAAATCGCCGGACTGGGCATCATCGTGCAAGTGTCGAGCTACGGCGGCATCGGCCGCACTCCCGCGATGATCATTGCGCTGGCGCTGCTGGCGGGCTTTCTGCTTTCCAGCGGAGTTCGCGCCGTGGCCTGGGTGAGCGTGCTCAAGGATTTTTTAACGATGGGCGCGGTTGTGGCGATCGGCGTCTGGGTGCCGCGCCACTTCTTCGGGGGGACGGGGCGCATGTTCGCCGTTCTGGCGCAGGTTCACCCGGCGCACCTGACCATGCCCGGCGCGACCAGCAAACTGGGCCACGCATGGTTTGTGTCTACGGTGCTGCTTACCGCCATGGGAGCCAGCATGTGGCCTCACATTTTCGGCGCAACCTTTACCGCCAGGAGCGGTGACGTTCTGCGGCGCAATGCCATTTTGATGCCCTTGTACGCGATCTCCCTGGTGTTAATTTTCATCGCGGGGTTTACGGCAGTGCTCGTTGTCCCGGGTCTCAAAGATGGAGATCTTTCGCTTCTTACGGTTGTGCGTCAAACTTTCCCACCCTGGATGCTGGGGCTGATCGGCGGCGCCGGTGCACTCACGGCGATGGTTCCGGCGGCAATCCTGCTGCTGTCCGCGTCCACTCTCTTCGCCAAGAATCTGTGGCGGCCCACGTTTGCTCCTGCCATGCCGGACGAACAGGTGGCAAGGCTGGCAAAGAGTACCGTCATTGTGCTCGGCCTCATCAGCCTGTACTTTGCCGTCTACAGTTCGAACACCCTGGTTTCTTTACTGCTGCTGGGATATGCAGGCGTGACGCAGTTTTTCCCCGGCGTGGTCCTGGGGCTTTTCTGGAAGCGCGTTTCCGCCAAGGGTGTTTTCTGGGGAATGCTGGTTGGCGTTGCCGGGGCGGCGGCTTTATCGCTAACGGGAAGAGACCCCCTGGCCGGAATCAATGCGGGGTTCCTGGCCCTGTGCGTGAATTTTGCAGTTGTTGTTTCGGTCAGCCTTTTGTCGCATGCGCAGGTTCCGCGAAGCGGACCTGAAGAGCTTACTGTTGGCAACTCCGGTGAGTGTTAAGCCCAGATGCTGCCGGCGCCCCACCTTCGCCGTCTGCTGCGGCGGATTCTTGCGGCCACGTGGGATAGAATTACATTTCTACAGTGCTTTGCACCCTTCCCCAGCCAACACCCCCTTGCCCTTCCCCACGCGGAACGATAGGCTGGAATCATGTATGAAGATTTCCATGTGACCGACCGATGGAACGGCGAAGATCTGCACTGCCTCTGGAAGGGCACCCTGGTGGCCATCGCAACCCGTCACGCCGACGCCGTCGATTTGCGCTTCGACGTGAACGGCCGTCCCATGTGGATTGCCCTGCCGCTGGACGCCTGGGCGCAGCAAAAGGAGCGCTCTGGCAAGGTGATCACCGACCAACTGGCAGCCCAGATCGCCGGCCGCTACCTCAAGCAGCTCATCACGGAAGGCTACGACTCCCAGCGCGAAATTTATACCATGACGGTACCGGAAGTACTGGAGCACCTGGACGCGGTAGTCGCCGAAGCCAGGGAACAGGGCGAGATGCCCACGTTGCCGATCATTGCCTGATTCCAAGTTTGTCATCCTGAGCACTTTGTTTCCTAATTCGTCAGCATTATTTATTCTTGTTTTCTTGCAGGTGCGCTATGATATGGGGATATAAATCGATGTACTGAAGACCGTTCTGGGACCTCGGAGCGATGCCACACGGTTTTGCTCGGAAGTGGCTGGGGGCATAAGAAAGTGGTAACGATTCGCGATGTCGCCAAGGCAACTGGATTTTCCATTGCAACCGTATCCATGGTTCTCAATAAGACGGCGCACCGGATTACGCCTGCTACACAGCGCCTAGTGGAAGAGGCTGCGAGGAAACTGGGATACTTTCCCAACTTTCAGGCCCGGTCACTCCGCTTGAAACGGACCCGCAGTATCGGCATACTCATATTTGATGTCGTCGACCCTTACTGCACCGCGATTTATCGCGGAATCGAGAACTCGCTCGGCGATGCCGGATATAGATCGGTGCTGGCCGATCTGCGAAACATGCCGCAACGCCTTAAGCAATGTACGCAAATGCTGATGGAGCGCCGCGTCGAAGGCCTGATTGCAATTGTGGATCCGTCCCATTTAAGAGATAGTTTTTCGATGGTCATGAAGGGTTGCAACATTCCCGCAGTCATCATCGGAGGCCAGCCAGCAAACAGACATTATCCATCGGTCGGTGTTGATATCCGGGCAAGCACTCGGTTGGCTGTCGAGCACCTGTATGATTTAGGCCATCGCAAAATCGCTGTCATCAGGGGTCCGAAAGCGAAGAGTGACAGTTCGCTCCGTTGGGATGGTATCAGGAAATGCGCTGCAGCCAAAGGCATTCCCATTGATAGAACGCTTTTAGCGGGAATCGAGAGCAGGAACTCCTCTTACGAAGAGGGGTATCAACTTACTGAACTCCTGCTGCGCAAGGGAAAGCGATTCAGCGCACTGATTGCCTTTGATGACTTAACTGCATTCGCGGCCATCGGCGCTCTCAGCAATGCCGGACTCCGCGTGCCGGAAGATTGTTCTGTCATTGGATTCGACGATATTCCGGGAGCAGCATTTTATAATCCGCCCCTCACTACCGTCTGTCATTACACGGAAAAACAGGGCGCTATCGGCGCTGAAATAATGTGCAATCTGCTGAACAATGAGAATGGGCGCTCACACAAGGGAAAGCGCGTGATCATTGAGCCGCACCTGGTAATTCGCAAGAGTACCGCGCGCGCGCCAAGCACTTGCGACTGATTCCTGTGTCCATTTAGAGTTCCCGCCGTCCTTCGAGGGCGCGGGCCATGGTGACTTCGTCGGCATATTCGATGTCGCTGCCGGCGGGGACGCCGGTGGCGATGCGCGTGATCCTGAGCGACGGTCTGCGCAACGCAGTTGCCAGCCAGTTGGCGGTGGCTTCGCCTTCGAGCGTGGGGCTGGTGGCCACGATGACTTCATCCACTTCGCCGCGTTCGACGCGGGCCAGCAGCGTGCCGGTGCGCAACTGGTCGGGGCCTATGCCGTGCAGCGGCGAGAGAGTTCCGTGCAGCACGTGGTAGACGCCCTGGTAGTTGCGGGCGCGCTCTACGGCTTCAATGTTGGTGGGCTCCTCGACTACGCAGACCAGGCGCTGGTTGCGGGTGGGGCTGGCGCAGTAGGCGCAGGGATCGACGTCGGTGACGTTGTTGCAGATGGAGCAGAGGCGCAGGCTGGCCTTGAGGTTGCGCACGGCTTCGGCCAGCGCCGCGGCATCGTCGTCGGTGGAGCGCAGAATATGGAAGGCGAAGCGCTGGGCGCTTTTGGAGCCGACGCCGGGGAGCTTCTTCAACTCTTCAATGAGCCGGGCCATCGGCTCGGCATAGCGTGACAATTTGTTGCCTCCTGAAAACAGTTAATAGTGATTAGTGATTACACGTTGGTCAGTAAAAGAACCGCATGTTCATCGCATCACCTTATTTTCGAGGCGCATCGAGCGCTCAGATGATTATCAATACTGCCTCGCAATGACTTATCCCAAGCCCGGGCAGCTTGAGGCCGCCGAGCAAGCCTTGCATGCTGGACTTGATGGCATCATCGGCTTTGCGCCCGGCTTCGTTGACGGCGGATACGACCAGATTCTCGAGCATCTCCACGTCGGGCTGCGGACCGCTGAGGCCGACTACCGCCGCGGGATCGATGCGAATTTTGAGCAGCTCTTTCTTGCCGTTCATGGTTGCGGTCACGGCGCCGCCGCCGCTGGTTCCCTCGACCACCGTCTGGCCCAGCTTGCGCTGAACCTCCTCCTGCATTTGATTTGCCTGGGAGAGCATCTCGGAGATTTTGAGCGGGTTGATCATGGTTTGGTTCCTCGCGTGGGCGTGCGACTGCTTTGGGCTGAGGTTATTTTTGGCGCAGATCGAGCACGCTGCGGACCTCGGCCTTGAAGATCTCCTTTGCGCGCTGGACTAATGGATTGGCGAGCGCTGTCTCTGAATGCTGCCGGCCGGAGGCGCGGCGGTTGCGGCGGAAGCATGCGCTTTTGCCGGCGGCTCCTTCGCCGGGAACCACCAGGAAACGCGTGGGCGCGCCGAGCCGCTGCAACTCCTGGCGAATGATTTTTTCCGCCGCGGCATTCACCGTCAGGCTGAGCATTTTTTTGCCCACGCCGGGGACTTCAATGCGCAGGCTGGAGCCGTCGAGGTTCCATGCGGCTGAGCCCAGCAACTCCGCGGCTGAGTCGTGCCCGCCATCGACCAGCGCGGAGCCGACGGCGTGGCGCATGGATTCCATGCTGGGAGCGGTTGCGGAGTGCGCTTCGGCTTGAGGAGCTTTGGCCAGCGCGCCTTCCGTCAGAGTCGCGGTGGAGGCGTAGCCGGAGGGTTGAGTGGTTGCGGCGGGGAATGGCGTGGCGCCTTGAAATGTGGCGGCTTGGCGCGGCGATTGCGGGCGCGGTGCGTTCGAGTTCAGCGACCGGGCCGGAGCTTTGTTTGAGCGATGGACCCGCACTCCTGCTGCCGCCGGATGGACCAAAGGGGGAGATGGACGGAGCGGCCGGTGGCGGCAGAGGCTGATCGCGCTGGGCTTGCGGCGGGACGGGATGCGGAAGACGGAGCGGCGCGGCTGGCGCGGATGGACGCGCCGGCCGGAGACTCCGCTGAGCAGTTCTTCGATGGGCAGAAGGCGCTGCGCGTGGATCAGCTTGATCAGGCCGAGTTCGAGATGGAAGCGCTGCTCCTGGCGGTAGTTCAGATCGTCGAAGGTGCGCAGGACGATTTGCAGATTGCGGGTGAGCTCTTCTTCGGTGAAGAGAAGAGCGGTGCGGGCGGCGCGGGCGCGCTCGTCGCCGGAGATCTGCAGCAGCTCGGTTTGCTCGCCGCCGAGCTTGGCCATGAGCGTGTTGCGCAGGTAGCGGACCATCTGGCGGGCGAGCGACGAGGGGTTGTGGCCGGCGTTGACCAGCAGATTCAACTGCTCCATCAGTTCGGCGCTCTGGCCGGCGGCGACAGCTTCCAGCAGGCGCTCGAAAACGGCGTTGGGCACCGTGCCCATCAGTTCGCGAATCTGCTCCGACGAGAGCACGGGGCGGCCGTTTTCGACGGGCGCGGAGGCGATGGCCTGGTCCATGATGGAGAGCGCGTCGCGCATTGAGCCGTCGCCGGCCTCGGCCAGCAGAGCCAGTGCGGCGTCTTCGGCTACGACCTGCTCCTCGGCGGCGATCATCTTCAACTGGGCGAGAATGTCGTCGAATTTGACGGCGTGAAAGCTGAAGTGCTGGCAGCGGGAGCGGATGGTCTGGGGAATATCCTCGGGCTGCGTGGTGGCCATCATGAAGATGACGTGCGCCGGGGGCTCTTCGAGGGTTTTGAGCAGCGCGTTGAAGGCCGCGTCGGTGATCTGGTGGGCTTCGTCGAGGATATAGATTTTGTAGCGATCCCGGCTGGGCGCGTAGCGGGCGGCGTCGCGCAGTTCGCGAATCTCGTCGATGCCGCGATTGGTGGCGGCGTCGATCTCGATCACGTCGACGGCGTTGCCCTGGCGAACTTCAATGCAGGAGTCGCAGACGCCGCAGGGTTCGGGGGTGGGGCGCTCGGCGCTGCCGACTTCAGTGCGGCAGTTGAGCGCCATGGCCACGATGCGCGCGATGGTGGTTTTGCCGATGCCGCGGTGGCCGGAAAAAATGTAGCCGTGGGCGATGCGGTTCTGCGCGAGCGCGTTCAGCAGGGTGCGGGTGACGTGGTCCTGGCCGGCTACGTCGGCAAAGCGCTGCGGACGGTATTTGCGGGCCAGAACCTGATAACCCATGGGTGGACGCGCTCCTTTGGCCGGCCGGGTTCCCGGTGGCCTAGATGGGATTGTATTATCTTGCGGCGGCTTTGATTTCAGCATCTACCACGGCCTTCATTACGCCGCAGTTGGAGAAGAAGCGGATGAGGTTGGCGGTGAGCGGTTCAGTTTCAGAAGGAGTTCCAGCCGGCGGATAGGACCAGTCCCGGGACTCCGGACCTGGGGCACCCGGGCTTTGTGGTATTGCGCCATTTTCAGTTCGCCGGTGCCTTGAGCGTCGAGGAGCAGGTGGCGAGTTTGCGGGCCAGGTCGAGGGGGAAGCTTTCAGAGACGAAGACCAGATTGCCGCGGGTGGTGATGACGACCGGGCCTTCGGTGGTTGTGAAGTCCTGCTCGTCGACGCCAGACGGGGCGGTGTGCTGGGCGGCGAGGTCGGGCTTGAGGCCGGAGTATTTGCGGCCCAGGTTGTTCGCGTAGACCTGGGCAAAGGTCTGCGCTGAGTCGGCGCTCTTCCAGGCGGAGAGATAAAAGAGGGCGAGGGAGTTTGTGCTGGCCTGCTCGGCGGGTGTTGTGGCGCTGAGGCGCTGGCCGGCCCAGTAGAGGCCGCCGTCCCAGGCCGGGGTCAGGTCGCGGGCGGCATTGTCGCCGGCGTAGATCTCGGTGAGAATGTGCACGTCAAGCTGGCCGATCTGGCCGATGTCGTAGGGCTTGTAGAGTTTGTCGACCAGGGGATGAATGTCGGGGAGCAGAGGCACGGCGGGAATGTGCCGCTTCTCGTATTCGCGGGGGTTGATGATCTCCCAACTGGAGGTGGGCGGATGGTCCAGCGCTCCGGCAAAGGCGGCGGTCTGGCCCTGGTCCATCCACACGTCCTGCTCGAAGCTGAGGCCCTCGCGATAAGGGAAGAGCAGCGACTCAGAGAGCAGCAGCGGTGCGCGGGACAGGACGGGCGAGTCTTCTGAGGTGGTCATTTGCTGCTTGACCACGTCCATCACCTCGGGATCCTTGACCAGGCTTTTGCCCATGGGCTTGAGAATGTAGTCCATCATGACGGCGGTGGCCTGGCCCTCGGCGACGGCTTCGCGGGCGGTATCCATCTCGTCCTTGGCCAGGTGGTCGGTGTCGCCGGCGGAGTTGAGGGAGACGTCGTCGGGAGTCTGGTCGCTCCACTTTTCCAGGTCCGAGTGCTGGTCCTGGAGGGCGTGGGTGAGCTCGTGGGCCAGGACCGGCTTTTGCTCTTCAATGTCTACCCAGTCGAGCATGTTGACGGTCTTGGTTTTGGAGTCGTAGTAGGCTTCGATCTGCTCATCGAGAAGCGCGAGAAGAAAAGGCTTGAGGGCGAAGTCGCGATCGAGCAGGCCGAATTTCTTGAGTACGATTTCGCCGCGCTGCAGGCGCTTGGCGCTTTCGTCCTCGTCGAATTTTTCCTTGAGGTAACTTTCGACGGCGGGGCGGGTGGTGATCTGGCGCTTGACGGTGCTCTTGATGGGCAGGCCGGTCTCCTGGGAGGAGAATTTGAGCAGTTCATCCACCAGGGCGAAGAGCTGTTTGGCCTGCTCGGGGGTGATGTGAGTCGGGGCTTTTTCAGAGGGCTGGGAAGCTGGACTGAGGCTGGGGCGGCTGGCTGGGGCGGGCGCAGGCTTCTGCGCTGAGGCTACCGTTGCGGCCGCGAGGCACAACGCAAGCGCCCACAACCATCTGCCGGCCGGCCCATTTCACCGCGAATTGCTGTTTGCTCATCAAAACTCTCCATCCTCCACCCCGGCGGGGTACCGTTCAGGGTCGGCTTCTACTTCCAAGGCTATAATCAGGATGCGGTCTGGCGCGAGGTTTCGAGTGGAAATCTGGCGCCAGACCGCAGAAAAGTTCCCCTATGACTGAAACCGATCTTACCGAAACAATTCAGGCCACTCCGCTGGCCGCGCTGCTGGAATCCGCGGCCAGGCCGCATGAACTTGAAGCGTATCGCCTTTGCGCCTATCGGGGAGTGCTTACCCCGCGAGAGTTGGACGCGCCGGAGAAGGAAATAGCGGCGCTGGCGCGAGGGGCCGCGGTTCACGACCTGGGCTGGCTGAAGCGCGTGGCAGTGCGCGGGGAAGACCGCTTCCGCTGGCTGAGCGGAATGGTTACAAATACCGTGAACGATCTGTTTCCGAATTCCGGGGCATGGAACCTGGTTTTGAATGCGCAGGGGCGGATTCAGGGCGATCTGACGGTTTGGCGGGGAGGCGAAGAGCTTTCGCCGCAGCGGCGAAACCCTGCCGGGGTAGCTCCGGAGAGCGGAGATCGGCTTTTAGGGACGCCGTTTGCCGGGGAATCCGAACTGGAACTGGAGATTGCGGCCGATCAGTATGAGAAGCTGTTGGCCCACCTGAACCACTTCATCATCATGGACGATGTGGAGCTGGTTCCTCTGGTCGAAGAACAGGCCGGCGAGGCGGGCGTGGCAACGGCGATTGGGCTTACGGGTCCGCTGGCCAATGATGTCCTGGAGCGGCTGGGCCTGCCGGGGCTTGTGCTGCCGATGACGGGCACGCGCGTGGAGTGGAACGGGATTGACCTGAGGATTGAGCGCGGGTATGGAGCGCTGGCGCCGCATTATGTGCTGTGGGCTCCGACGGCGAGGCTGAAGAAGCTGTGGAATGCAGCTGCGCACGGCTGGGGCGACCCCGGTGGGAGCGGCGTCCCTGGAGGCGTTTCGTATTGCCGAGGCGATTCCGGCGTACGGAATCGATATTGTGGAGCGCGACCTGCCGCAGGAGACCTCGCAGATGCGGGCGCTGCACTTTAACAAGGGCTGCTACCTGGGGCAGGAGATTGTGGAGCGGATCCACTCGCGCGGGAATGTTCACCGGCATCTGCGGGCGCTGGAACTGAGCGGGCCTCTGCCCACCGCCGGCACGGAGCTGACCTTCGAGGATGCGGCGGGAAAGAGCGCCGTGGCGGGGCAGATTACCAGTGCGGCGGAACTGCCGTTGGCTTCAGGCAAGCGTTCATTTTGCGCTGGGCATGATTCGCGGCGAGGCAGAACTGGGCAACCAACCTATTGACCTATGCTGCCGGAGCGGCTACGGGAACGGCACACATTCTGGCCGGGCCGCCGGGCTGGAACGGATCGCGAGTCAGCAAGTCAGCGAGTTAGCTAGTTAGCCGGGCAGTCTAGGCTGGTAACGGGATTAGTGAGTCAGCAAGTCAGCGTTGCAGACAGATGGGGAAACTGGAATTATGAGCGATACTCCGAAATTTACCGTAATCGACCGCCGCAAGATCAAGGCGGAAGAAGAGCAAGAGAATGCGCAGGCTGCCGCGAAGGAGCCAGAGGCTGCACCGGCGCCGGGCGGGGGTCCGCGACTGGTGGTGAACGAGGGCCGGCATGCGGCTGAGTCTGCCTCCACAGCGGCGGAAGCGCCGGAGGGTGCAGCAAAGCATGAGGAGCAACCGGAGTTGCCGCCCGCGCCCACAGCCGAAGAGAGCCGGGAGCAGAAGGACGCTTACGATGCCTCCGCACAGCGGCTTGAAGATCTGATTCGGGCGCAGAATCCGGCCGTGGGAGCGCAGCCGGCGGTCGGGTTTGAGCACCTGGTGCAGCAGTTCTATGTTTCCGCGATGATCCAGATGGGAGCGGGGACGCAGGAGGGCCAGCGGCCGCGGGTGGATATTCTGGGCGCGCGCACTACCATTGACCTGCTGGGCGTGCTGGCTGAAAAGACGAAAGGAAACCTGACGGCAGCCGAGGACCAGACGCTGCAGACGGTTCTCTTCGAGGCTGCGGATGGCTTTCCTGGAACTGACCAGCATGATCAGTCTGCAGGCGATGCAGCCTCCCCCGCCTCCGCCGCCGGGTAAGAGCTGATTGGTTAGTAGTTCAGCCTATAGCAGAGAACGCGAAAAGGATGGGGCACCCGATCTCCTGCGTTAGAAGTGTGTATGGACGGCCAGCTTACATTTCTGGGGACGGGAACCTCGATGGGGGTTCCGACGCTGGGGTGCGAGTGCGCGGTGTGCACATCAAAAGATGCGCACGACCGGCGGCTGCGGCCCTCGGTGCTGGTGCGGTGGAACGAGAGGTGGCCGGGAACGCGCGGTGGTGATCGATACAGGGCCGGATTTTCGCGAACAGGCCTTGCGCGCGGGGCTCAAGCGGGTGGACGCGGTTTTTTATACGCACTCTCATGCGGACCACATTCTGGGGCTGGACGATCTGCGGCCGCTGAGCTTTACCGCGTTTCGCGAGGGCGGCCCGATTCCGCTTTACGCTTCTGAGGAGACCAGGGCGGTGCTGGAGCGGATTTATGAGTACACTTTTTCAGCGCATGCAACCTATCCGACGCGGGCGAAGGTGAAGCTGGAGCCGCTGGCCGAGCACAATTCAGTGCACGGCGTGGAGTTCCTGCGCGTTCCGGTGCAGCACGGGGAGATGGAGATTGTGGGTTTTCGCTTTGGGCAGCGCCGCATATCTGACCGACGTGAGCGCGATTCCCGAGGAGAGCTTTGCGCTGCTCGAGGGGCTGGACCTCCTGGTGCTCTCCGCACTGCGCCACAAACCGCATCCCAGCCACGCCACCGTGGAGCAGGCTGTGGGCTGGTCGCGGCGGATTGGCGCACGGCAAACCTGGCTGACTCACATTGCGCATGAGCTGGGCCATGAAGAAACCAATCGCGCGCTGCCCGCCGGACGTGGCCCTGGCTTACGACGGCCTGACGGTGCCTGTGACCCTATGAGCGATAGCGCTGACGGCATGATTCCTATTTATCGATCGGCGCGAGAGATCGCAGCCGGGCTTGGTCCCTCGGTGGCCGTCATCGGCAACTTCGACGGCGTGCACCTGGGGCACCGGGAGAATCTGCGCGCGGTGGTGGAGGATGCGCGCAGGCGGGGAGCGCGGGCGGTGGCATTACATTCGATCCTCATCCGGAACAGTTTTTGCGTCCGTCGCAGGCGCCGCTGCTGATTACGCCGATGGACGAGCGGATTCGGCTGCTGGCTTTGACGGGCATCGATGCGGTGGTGGTGCTGCCTTTTGATGCGGCGCTGGCGGAGTTGCCGGCGCGGGAGTTTGTGCGCAGGATTCTGGTGGAGGCTGTGGGCGTGGTCTCTGTGCACGAGGGCGGGAATTTCCGCTTTGGTCACAACGCCGAGGCTGGGGTCGCGGAGCTGAAGCAATTTGGCGCCGAGTTCGGATTTGCCGTTCATGTGCATGCGCCGGTGCGGGTGCATGGGCTGGAGGTTTCCAGTTCGGCGATTCGGGCGCTGGTGGCGGCGGGCGATGTGCGCAGGGCGCGGTGGATGCTGGGGCGGGCATTTGGAGTGCGCTCGACGCCGGCCAGGGGACGCGGAATCGGAACGCGGCTGCTGGTGCCTACGGTGAATCTGGCGCCGTATGAGGGATTGCTGCCGGGGTTCGGGGTTTATGTTTCGCGGCTGACGGTGGGCGGGCGATGCTTCAAGGCGGTAACGAATGTGGGCAATCGGCCTACGTTTGGCGAGGACTCGTTTGCCGTCGAGTCGCACATTTTGGATTTTGAGCCGGTGGAGTTGGATGAGAACACTCCGCTCGAACTGGAGTTTCTGCTGCGGCTGCGCGGGGAGATGGAGTGGCCATCGCCGGAGGCGTTGAAGGCGCAGATATTCAAGGATGTGGCGCGGGCGAAAAGATATTTCCGGTTGGCGGATGAAGATTGAGTTTGCGGTTCCCACCTTATCGCAGAAAAAACGTGCGAGGGCGCCCAGATGGGGACCCAGCTTTTGTGGGATGGACGTCATTGCCCGATTTCCGGTTGCTGGATTTTGCGGTATCCCAGGTCTCAAAAGCGAGACCTGGGCAACCGCTTTTTGAATCGACGCTGGAAAACCTCGGAGTAGGCGCGATTCCTATCCGATTGATTCGACCAGCCGGTTCATTTTTTCTTCCTGCTGCTCGATGGATTCGACCAGCTTGAATTGCGTGCGGGTGCGGTCCAGGTTGTGGCCTTCGCGATGCACCTTGAAATATTTGTCTCCCGCCAGGTAGTCGGCCAGGAAGCGGATGCCGATTTCGAAGGTGATCAGCTTGCCCGAGAAGGCCAGGAACTTCTTTTCCGCCTTGGTCAGGAAACCGCCCGCAGCGGAGAGATAACCGCGCACCAGCGCCTCAAACATGGGGAACTGCATGGTCACTTTGGAGAGATCCTGCTCGTCTTCCATCGCCGGACTCGTCGTGGTGCGCACCATGTCGCCGAAGTCGTAAAGCGCCAGTCCCGGCATCACGGTATCGAGGTCGATGACGCAGATGCCTTCGCCGGTGGCGTCGTCCAGCAGGACGTTGTTCAGCTTGGTGTCGTTGTGAGTGACGCGCTCAGGCAGATTCGCATCCAGCAGAACGCCGGTGATGGATTTGTGCGCCAGCGCGAATTCAATCTCCGGCTTTGCCAGGGCTGCGCGGCCGGCGGCATCGGCGGCGATGGACTGCTCCAGGGCGGTAAACCGCTTCGGCGTGTTGTGAAAGTCGGGGATGGTATCGTTCAAGCGCGGCGCGGGCAGGCTGGCGAGCATCTTCTGGAACTCCCCAAACGCCTTGGCCGCCTGAAATGCCTGGTCGGTGGTCTCGACGGCTTCGTACGAGCGGGCGCCGCTTAATAAAGTGATATACGCGCCAGTGGTTTCCTTCCGCATCCACATACCAGCCCCGCCCGTCCCGTGTGGGAACGAGTGAAAGCACGCGGCGGTCGCGGTCCGGCAAGTCTTTCACCTGCGCGGCAAGATGCGCGGTCACGCGCTGGACGTTTTCCATCAGAGCGACCGGGTTCTTGAAGATGTTGTGATTGATGCGCTGCAGGATGAAGGACACCGGCGCGCCCTGCTGCTCAAAGACGGCGCGATAGGTGTCGTTGATGTGGCCGTTGCCGTAGGTTTCAGCGCTCTTGAATTCGCCGCTGATCTGAAACTCGCCTGCCGCGGCTGCGACATTAGGTTCTGTGCTCATGACCATAGTCTTTCTGGATAAGTGCCGTCCTGAATGAGGCGGCCGATGCTGGCGACGACGCGCGGGTGGTCTTCGCGATAGGTGATGCCGAACCAGGAATCATTGGTGGGTAAAACCTTTACCCCCGCCCGCCCGGACGAAACCAATTCATTCACGGCGCTGGGAATGAAAAACTCCGACTTTAAATCCTGCGAATTCTGCTCAAGGAACTTTACAAAATATTCCTTGCAGTTCGGCAAATAGCCGGGGATTAAATCCCCACATGTTCATTGAAACCGTCTCGTCGCCGGTGAGCGTTGGTTACCGTGGCCGGCCGCGTCCGTATTTTTGGCATGCGCGCCGTCGGGTTCGATTTTTGTCAATTCAACAACGTCTTCGAGATAGCCGTTGCCGCTTACCTTGCACACGCCGCGCGCCACCGATCCGAACTCCGAGAGCGTATTGCGCAGAACGAATCCGACCATCGAGTAGTCCGGCGAGCCGGACTGCAATTGTTGGGCCAGCGCGCGAAAGCCCTGCGGCTCCATAAAAATCGTCGCCATTGATCACGGCAAAAGGCTCGTGAATGGCGCTCGGCGGCCATCAGAATCGCGTGCCCCGTGCCCCACGGCTTGGTGCGGCCGGCGGGCACTTCGAACCCCGGCGGAAGCTGGTCGAGTTCCTGAAAGACATATTCGACCGGAATGCGCTTTTCAAATCGCGCGCCTATGACCTCTTTGAACGGCTGCTCAATGCTCTTGCGAATCACAAAAACGAGTTTGCCGAAGCCGGCGCGAAGTGCGTCGTAAATCGAATAATCGATGATGGTTTCGCCGCCCGGACCCACCGGATCAATTTGCTTCAAACCGCCATAGCGGCTACCCATGCCGGCAGCCAGAACGAGCAGGGTAGGAGATGCTGCCAACTTCATCTAAAGGAATCCTCTTCTTCGGTATTGTTTCTATCGATTAATACTAATACCCGAGGCGGGCTTTACGGGGCCTGCGGGCCTGGCCGGGGCGGGTTGAGCGGGCAATGCCGGCTTGACCCGCGGCTTGATGGCGGGCTGAGCCGGAAGGGCTGCTGCCGGAACCGGGAGTGCCGGTGCTACGCGCGTCCTGACGGGTGAGCCGGTTGCCGGCGCTGGATTTCTGACGGTTCGGCCCAGCTCCGGGGTTGGCTGGGATTTCCGCGGCGGCTTGATGCAGCGGAGGACTCTCCTCGTCGCCCAGGAATTGCTCGTCGTCCTTGCCGGCGATGGCTTCGCGCATCACGGCCATCCAGATGGGCAGCGCTGCTTTGGCGCCGGTCTCCTTTTTGCCCAGGGACTGGTTGCTGTCATAACCCACCCAGACGCCGCAGGTGACGGAGGGAGAAAATCCCAGGAACCAGGCATCGGTGAAGTCGCTGGTGGTTCCGGTCTTGCCGCCCAGGGGATGGTTCAACTTGCGAGGCTGCGGCGCCGGTTCCGTATTTGGTGACCGCGCGCAGCAGGATCATCATGGTGCGCGCTGTGGACTGATCGATGACCTCAGTGACGGCGGGCGGCTCTTCCCACAGGGTGATGCCGTCGAAGTTGGAGACCTTGCGGACCATGCGAGGCGTGACGCGCAGGCCGTCGTTGGGGAAGACGGCGTAGGAGGCGACCTGCTCCTCGAGCGTGATTTCGGCCGCTCCGATCGCAATGGGCAGATAGGCGGGAATGTTGGAGGTGACGCCGAAGCGGTGGGCCATGTCGATGACCTTGTGAATGCCAACGTGGGCGGCCAGCTTGAGAGCGGGAATATTGCGCGATTCGGCGAAAGCGCTGGTCAGGGTCATCGCGCCCTTGTAGTCGTTTTCGTAGTTGTGCGGGGTGTAGCCGCCGAAGCTGACCGGGCCCGTCGACGATGATATCGGTGGGTTTGGCGCCGTCTTCGATGGCCGCGGTGTAGTCGTAGATTTTGAAGCTGGAGCCGGTTTGTCTCTCAGCTTGTGTGGCGCGGTTGAACTCGCTGAGCGCATAGTCGCGTCCGCCCACCATGGCCAGAACGTCGCCGGTGGAGTTGTCCATGGCCATCAGAGCGCCCTGCGCGCCGGAGTCCTGCTCCAGAGTGGCGCGGCGCGCATTGCCTTCCATGGTTTCGGCAAGGTGGACGTAGATAATGTCGCCGGGTTTGACCAGCGCATCGCCGTGGCTCTGGCCGGTCCATTTCCAGTCCTCGGGCAAGAGGACGATTTTGTCGTCGCCGATGCGGGCGCGAATTTCAAGCGGCCGGGCAGCTGGTGACCAGCGCATGCACGTAGTCGCCGGGACGGGACTCGACCGCCCAGTCCGGATGCCTGTAATCCTCAATGGTCGATCCGGGGGTGAGAACATTTTCCAGCTTGTCCTTCCAGCCGTGCCGCCGCTCGTAAGCCGCCAAGCCATCGGCCACGGCGCGGTTGGCGGTTTGCTGCAGGTCAAGGTCGAGGGTGGTTTCAACGCGCAGGCCGGCCTCGTGAACCTGCTCCGAGCCGAAGCGTTTTTCGAGCTCCCGCCGCACCTCCTCCTGAAACCAGGGCGCGACGGACATCACCGGCTCGGCAATGCGCAGGCCCAGCGGAGAGTTGCGAGCCTGCTCGGCCTGGGAGTGGGAGATCACCTTGTCGTCCTTCCATCTCAGTGATCACCAGGTTGCGGCGGCGCAGGGCTTTGTCGGGATTGAGCAGGGGCGAGTAGGCGACCGGCCCCTTGGGCAGGCCGGCCAGCAGAGCGGCTTCGGTCAGGTTCAGATCCCTGGCGTGCTTGCTGAAGTAGTACTCCGAGCCGGCCTCAAAGCCATACATTCCGCTGCCCAGGTAGATCTGGTTGCCATAGAGGGTGAAGATCTGCTCCTTGGTGAATGCGCGCTCAATCTGGATGGCCAGATAGGCCTCCTGAATCTTGCGGCTGGCGGTGCGGTCCCGCGAGAGGAAAAGATTGCGCGCCAACTGCATGGTGAGCGTGGAAGCGCCCTGGAAGCGGCCGTGGGAGCGTAGGTCGTGCCACGCCGCTTCAGCGATGCGGAAGACATTGATGCCCCAGTGCGACTCGAATTGCTTGTCTTCAATGGAGATGACGGCCTGGCGCAGCACCGGGGCAAAGTCGTCGTAGCCGACCACTTCGCGGTGCTCGAGGGCAAAGGAGCCGATGATGCGGCCCTTGCGGTCGTAAAGTTCAGTATTGGTGGAGGGGCGGTAGTGCTCGAGATCGTGGATCTGCGGCAGATCGACGGAGTAGACCAGTGTGAGGCCGGCCAGCGAGCCGGTAATGACGGCAAGCAGAATGAGGATGACCAGCGTGAACTGGCCGGCGAGCTTGCGGCGGCGATGCAAGGGAACCGGCTGCATCTGCTGCCGGCGGCGGGGCCGGGCGAGGAAGCGTGGTTCGACCGTCGGTGGGGGAATAGCCAAACGATTCAATCCTCATGGACATTTCTCGTTCAAATGCCAGGCGAGAAATTGCCTCAGCTAATGCTCCATTTTACTGTCAGTTGAGGTTAAACAGAACAACAGAGTGAAACCGGCGGTGCAAAAGTGGACCGGAACCGCACTTCGCTCTCGCATCGGGACTTTGGAGGCGCCGTGAACCCACGCTCTCGCGCCGGTCGTAGTATTCTGAGAATTGCAGGCAACCCAAGTGAAAGCAGCAGGGAAGGCCCTTGAAAAGGCCTGCGGGATAACCTTACGCTGGTCGCTTTCATAGTCGGGAACAGGCAGAGATGAAGGAAGTTAACACTCAAAAAAGTCGAGCTGTTCGATACCAGTCTTCGCGACGGGATGCAGCAGCCGAATATCGAGATTTCAGTGCCGAATGCCGTCGGCCTGCTGCAGCGCATGGCCGCGCTTCGGCGTTCGCTACGCTGAGATCGGTTTTGCCGGCGCCAACCAATTTACGACGGATTTGACCGGCGCGCTGCACTCGGCGGATACCGGAGCCATGAAGCTGGCCCTGTTTGGCAGAACGCGCGGCCGCGGCGCCAAGGTGAAGGATTGGCCCGATGTGCAGTTTATCGTCGCCAACAAACAGAGCGTTCCTGTCGCGGTGATCGTGGTCAAATCCCGGCTGCTGGACGTGATGAAGTCTCTCGAAACCACGCCGGAAGAAAACCTGCTGATGGCCCTGGAAACCGTTGCCTGCCTTCAGGATAACGGCCTTGAAGTGATCGTCGACCTGGAGCACGCCATGGATGCCGCATGCGGACGGCGCGAAAACGGCTTGCGTTGCGACGACGATTTCAGCAAGCGCACGCTGGATTATTTTCACCAGGTCGCGGAGCAATGCGCCGGCCAGAAAGTGAGCCGGCTGGTGGTTTGCGATACCACCGGCGGCGCCAATCCTGAAGAAGTCGACTCAGGTGATCGGCAGCCTGGCGCAAAAATACCCTGAAGTCAAGATCGGATTCCACGGCCATACCGATCGCGGTCTTGGAGTTGCCAATTGCCGAGCCGCCGTTCTTGCCGGGGCCAGCCAGATTCAAGGCACTCTGCTGGGAACGGGAGAGCGCTGCGGCAACGTGAACCTGACCACCGTGATCGGCAGCATGCAGCTGCGGGGCGAAGCTGAATTTGTTACGCCCGAAGCTCTCACCGGGCTTACCAGCCTGGCGCAATCGGCTTACGCGGCTTTCTCGCTCGATGCGCCGCACGGCACGCCGATCGTCGGTCCCGGCGCTTTTGGCACCTGGGCCGGCATGCACGGCAGCAGCGAACGCAAAAATCCCGGCGCTTATCTCTGGTGCGATCCGGCCAAAGTCGGCGCCAAGCCGGTGATCGGCGTGAACGCGCAATCGGGAAGAGCGAACATTGTTCTGCTCTCGAAAGAGCTTGGCGTTGCTCTCGATTCCGCGCAGGCGCAGGCCTTCATGGATGCCAACCAGGCGATGATCGAAGGCGGCGGCTTCACGGCCAGCGACGTTTCGTTCCAGCTGGCCTGCATGAAGGTGCTGGGAACCCTGGAGCATCGCTTCAGCATAAAAAGCTGGAGGGTTCTGGACGAATCCGACGAAACCGGAGACAGATACGTTCAGGCCTCGATGCAATTGTCGGTTGGCGACTCAGCGATTGCTACAACTCGGGCGGAAGGCTCCGGCCCGGTGGATGCTCTGACCAAGGCCATGCGCAGCGAGCTGGAAAAATGGTATCCGGCGCTGGCCAAGATGCGGCTGGGCACCTTCAGCGTGACCGCCCTCGACGTATCCGCCCACGATACGGCGGCCCACGTTCGAGTTACCGTCAGCTTCCACGCCGACGGTCACGAACCGTGGACGACCGCGGGAGTGAGCAGCGATTTGAACCAGGCGGCGCTGATGGCCATCGTGGACGGCTTTCATTATTGGCTGCTGACAAACCCCGAGTAACGAAGGAAACACTCTATTTCGGCAATCCAAGCCTCGGTTAAGGAAGAATACTCAGCGAAAACAGCCGGGATTACATTACTAAAGTCCCCTGCCTGGCTTAGTACCACCAGGTAGGGGGGTAGGGGGGGTGCCTTGTGGTGCGGACCGGGCACATCCCTGACATTTTGAGCCGGGGACAACCCTGATCTACAGGATCGCCATTTCCACTCTCCAAGCTTCATTGTGCGCCTTGGGGTGGATATTATCTGCAAGGAGCGGAGGAAAAAGATGGTGGTTTCATTGTTCCTTCGCCGTGGCTGACAAGACCTGGCGCCCGGCTCATCCATCGATGGCGATTGGCGGGGTTCGCCGTCCGATTCAGGCCAACCCTAAGACCGATTCCATCACTGAGCCAGCTGTATCACCAGACGGTTGGCAAGCCTGAAGCGGACAATCGACTCCGCCGGAACAACTCGGTTGCCATTCACGCGAAATTTCGCGCCATACCTTGCCTTGCCAGAAAAAACGATATATCGAACGGGAGTCACTGTTTCACGTTTGTGATAAACGTGTTACAACTCTCACATGGCAAAGGGAAAAATTTCTCCGCCATCAGGCTCCGTCAACCTGAGAATGCTCGCCGAGCACCTTGAGTTATCCCAGACCACTGTCTCGCTGGTCCTGAATCACTCACCCTCCGCCCGCTCCATCCCCCAGGAGACCCACAACCGGGTGATGGAGGCGGCCAAGCGGCTCAACTACCGCCCCAACTACTTCGCACGCTCCCTGCGGCAAAGCCGCTCCATGAGCGTGGGCGTGCTGGCGCCCGATTTGAGCGAGGGCTACTTTACCCGCGTGATGAGCGGCGTGGTGGAGGAGCTGACCAGCGCCCACTACTTTTACTTCACCGCCTGCCACGACTGGAAGCGCGGAGCTGATCGAGCAGTATCCGCGCATGCTTGTGGAGCGCGCTGTAGATGGTTTTCTGCTGCTGAACACCCCGGCAGACCACATTGCCGTGCCGATCCCGGTGGTCGCCATCTCGGCCCACAGCGCAGCCGAGAACGTGACCAATATCGTGCTCGATCATCACCTCGCCGTCGAACAGGCTCTGACCCACCTCTACGAGCTCGGCCATCGCCGCATCGCCTTCATGCGCGGCCCGCGCGCCATCCCCGATTCCGAATTTCGCTGGGAGGCCATTCAGCAGGTAGCCGCAAAAATGGGCCTCAAGCTGGACCCCACGCTGGTCATCCACATCGATTCCGCCGGCTGGTCGATGAAGACCGGGCACCACCCCATGGCCCCTGAGATCGGCTACAAACCCATGCAGGCCCTGCTCAGAAAGACCCGCGACTTCACCGCCATCTTCTGCTTCAACGACATCGCCGCCATCGGCGCCATCCGCGCCCTCAAGGACGCAGGACTGAGCGTGCCCGGAGACGTATCAGTAGTGGGTTTCGACGATATTCAGTCCGCCGCCTACTCCACACCCTCGCTCACCACCGTCCGCCAGCCGCTCACCGAGATGGGCAAACGCGGCGCACAGGTGCTGCTCGAGCGCATTGCCAACCGTGAAAAAGAGTTTCCCGCCGAGATCGTCATGGCCCCGGAGTTCGTCGTCCGTGAGTCCACCGGGCCGGCTAAAAACTCGGAGCAATAAGTCCAATCAAGCGCAGTGCGACTCAAACCAGCGGCTTATGTATACCTGTGCATGTGCTTCGCCACAATAGTGCCGAGCCTGGGGAGCATCGGCGGATTCCTGCATCCACTTGAATACAGTGAGTTGCGTCTCGTTACAGTGGATCACAATCCAACGCACCGGATTTTCACTCTCGGTACCGCATATCTCACATCGATAGATTTGCCGATCATTGCTGCGCCTCCTCAGCAAATCTCAATCCACTATAAAACTTCAAATCACTCCTTCACTTTCCCCGCTACTCCAGCATCTGCAAGTCCAGCGGCTCTTCGAGCAGATAATCCCTGTCCGCGAATGCCGGCCAGCGCGCGCCTGAGCGCCGAGGACTTGCACGGCTCCACGGTCACCACAAACGGCAGCGCATTCTGCGGATAGCCCGGCTTCTGCACGATGGCGCGAATATTGATCTGTCTCTTTCGCCAGCGCCCCGGTAATCTCTGCCACAATCCCCGGCCGGTCCGTCAACCAGAAAACGAATGTAATGCGGAACCTCGAACTCCGCGCTCACCTTCGCCGGACCGACTGGAATCTCGACCCGCCGCGACCCGTGCGCCAGCGCCAGCAGATCGCTCACCACTGCCACCGCCGTGGGATGCCCGCCCGCGCCGTGGCCCTGAAAAAACCACATCGCCGCCGTAGTGGCCGGTGAGAATCACCATGTTCTCAGTGCCGCGCGACCATGCCAGCGGCGAACGCAAATCCACCAGCGTCGGCCCCACCGTGGCCGCCACCTCTCCGTCACTCCGCTCGGCCCGCGCCACCTGCCGGATGGTGCAGCCCAGGTCCCGCGCATAGCTGAAGTCCACTGCCGTGATCGCGGTAATCGCCTGGGGCACAATCTCTTCCGGATCCACCTCCACGCGCAGCGCCAGCCGCATCAGAATCGCCAGCTTGGCGCGCGCGTCAAATCCGCCCACATCCTCAGTCGGATCGGCCTCGGCATAGCCCTTGGCCTGCGCCTCGGCCAGCACCGTCGCATACTCCGCGCCCTCCTCCATCTTGCTCAGGATGAAGTTGCATGTGCCGTTCAAAATTCCTTCCATGCGCTCGATGCGGTCGCCCGCCAATCCCTGTTCGAGACCCGGAATCACCGGAATCCCCCCCGCCACCGCGGCCCCATACTTCAGATGCCCGCCTTTGGCCGCGGCCAGCCGCTCCAGCTCCACGCCCTGATAGGCAATCAGCTTCTTGTTGGCCGTCACCACGCTCTTGCCGGCTTCAAGCGCGCGCCGCACCCAGCCGCCTGCCGGATCCAGCCCGCCGGCCAGCTCCACCACCACGTCCACGTCCGAGGCCAGCACCGCGTCGGCGTCCTCGCTCCACACCACGCTCTCGGGACCCAATCCACGCGCTTGCGCGCCACGCCGCGATTGAATACATGCGTCAGCTCCAGCCCCTGCGGCTTTGACTCGACCAGAATCCGCGCCACCGAGCTGCCCACCGTCCCAAAACCAAAAAGCGCAATGCGCAACGGTTGCTTCGCGCGAGCTGCCCGCGCTGTCTCACTGGAATGTTGTTGCGTCGATTCGGAACCCTGCACTTCGGACACCGTCATTTCCTCTCACGATAAGCAAAGAAATTTCCTGATAACCCGATGATACCTGACTGCGCGGCATCGATCGCCCGATGCGCGGTTCACATTGTCGTGCGGTCATGTAAGATAAATTCCAGATGCGGCGCGCGCTTTCCATCTTCCTGATTCTGTTCTTCTGGCTGGGGCCGCTGACGGCCATCCTCCCGGCCAGCGAGGATTCGCGCCTGCCGCCCTGCTGCCGCCGTCACGGCGCCCACCACTGCGCCATGGCCATGCGCATGGCTGCTCTGATGGCCCAGGCCGCATCGCGGCAAGCCCATCTTCACCGCTCCCCTTACCTGCCCCTTGTTCCCCGGCTGCACAGCTCTACTCCCATCGATCATTCCCGCGCTGGCCGCTTCCACCGTCAGCCTGCCGGTTCTGCTCGCGCAGCCTCACTCGCCCGCAGCCGGCCGCGCCGCAGCCCGCTAAGCCAGATCCGCACCCGCGCCGGCCGCGGACCTCCCGCCGCATTCACTCGCCTAGACATTCCCGTTGAAAGCGCTGTTCTGTTTTCCCTCAAGAATAAAGGGATGAATTCTGTTTCTGGCGGAGCAGTCCAGCAAAAATAATTGTCTTCAGAGGATTCGTCTGTCTGGGGCCAGGTTCTGTCTTTCACATAATCCCTTCAAGCATCGCGCGCTCCGCTTCCCCGGCCGCTGCGACTGCCCGCCCGTCAACAGGCATGCATTCGGAGGTTCCTTCATGCGTCGTCTATATTCTTTTGCCACGGCTCTGCTTCTGGCCGCATCCATCCCCGCGTTCGCCACCGTCTTCGCCACCGTGCACGGCGTAGTCCACGATCCCCAGCACCGTCCCATCGCCGGCGCCAAAGTCACCCTTCAAGCCGCGGATTCCGCCTTCACTCTGCGCGCCGATACCGGCTCCGAGGGCACATTCGAGCTGCCCCAGGCGCCCATCGGCGTCTACCAGCTCACCGTCGCCGCCCCCGGCTTCGCCACCGTCACGCAACCGCTCACCGTCGCCTCCGGCACCAACCCCGTGCTGCATATTCCGCTCGCAGTCGCCCCGGCCGTCCAAAACGTCCACGTGGAGGGATTGGGAGTGTCCCAATCCGCCACCGATTCCGTAACCCCTACCACGCTCATCACCCGATCTGACATTGAGCAAACTCCCGGCGCGGACCGCACCATCGGCACGGAAATGATTACCGATTACGTCCCCGGCGCCTACATGACTCACGACATGCTGCACATGCGGGGCGGCCACCAGACCAGTTGGCTGATCGACGGCGTTGCAATTCCCAACACCAAGATCGCCTCCAACGTGGGCCCGCAGATCGATCCCAAAGATATCGACGCCCTGGAGACGCAGCGCGGCAGCTATGCCGCGGACGTGGGCGACCGCACCTACGGCGTCTTCAATGTGCTGCCGCGCAATGGCTTTGAAGGCAACCGCGACGGAGAACTCGTGATCTCCGGCGGCAATCTCGTACTTCGGCGAAACCCAGCTCTCGCTCGGCGACCACTCCAGCAAGACCGCCTGGTACGCCAGCCTCACCGGCTCGCGCTCCAACTACGGCCTGGCCACACCCGTCGCCACCATCAATCACGACGCCACCAACTCCGAAAGCGGCTTTGCCTCCCTTATCCGCAACCAGACGCCCAAAGACCAGCTCCGCCTCAATGCGCAATACCGCCAGGACTACTTCGACGTTCCTTACGATCCCAACCCCGACGACTACGAATGTACCTCTGACTACTACTGTTCCTACGGCCTGCGCGACGCCCAAACCGAGCGCGACTCCTTCGTCATCACCAACTGGGTCCACACCATCTCGCCCAAGGCGTTGTTTTCCTTCGCGCCTTTCTATCACCTGAACCAGGCCGACTATGACTCGCTGCCCACCGACCTGCCCGCATCCACCACCTGGCATCAGACTTCGAACTATGCGGGCGGCCAGGGCGATGTCCACGTGGACGTGGGACCGAACAACTTCTCCGCCGGCTTCTACTCGTTCTATCAGAATGAGAACGATCTCTTCGGCGTCCAGGTCAACACTCCGCCCGGAGCCTCCTATCCCAATACACCAGCCAATGCCGGCGCGGCTCTGGTCGAGTTTTATCTCTCTGACCATCTGCGCCTGGGCCAATACATCACCCTGCTCGGCGGCGAGCGCTTCTCCGTTTACAACGGCGGCTACGACGAATCCGCTACCTACCCGCGCATCGGCGCGACCGTCGAAATTCCCCGCCTGCGCTGGGTTCTGCGCGGCTTTTACGGCCACTTCTTCCAGCCCGCGCCGCTGCTCACCGTCTCCAGCTCCGTGCTCAACTACGCCAGCAGCCTGCCGTCGGGAGAAAACGCCTTCACTCCCCTACCTTCAGAGCGCGACGAAGAACACCAGTTCGGCATTTTCATTCCCTATAAAGGCTGGTCGCTCGACGTGGATACCTTCAAAAATCGCGTCAACAACTTTCTCGATCACTCCAACCTGGGCGAATCGAATATGTACTTCCCCATCGCCGTCGATGGAGCGCTGGTGCGCGCCTGGGAGATGACCCTGCGCTCACCCGAGATGGCCCACGCTCGGCCAATTCCACGTGACCTACTCGAATCAAATTGCCCAGCAGCGCGGCAACATCATCGGCGGATTCGTTTGCAGCATTCCAACCGATCCCGCCTGCGACCTTGGCCCCAACTACATCGCGCTCGACCACGACCAGCGCGACACGCTCAACACCGGCTTCACGGCCAACCTGCCGCTGCACTCCTGGTTCTCGACCAACGTTTACTACGGCTCCGGCTTCTCCAACGGCCTGGCCGGTGCCAATGAAGGCCCATACAACGGTTCTTACTTGCCCTTGCACACTACCTTCGACGCCTCCGCCGGCCACGACATCGGCGAGCATTTGAAGCTCTCTGTCACGGCGATCAACGTAACCAATCACCGGGTTTTGCAGGATAACTCCGTAACCATCGGCGGCTTCCACTATAACGATCCAAGAATGATCTACGCCGAATTGCGCTACCGCTTCCACTTCTAAACAAACCACAAAACGGTGTTCTCCCAGGTCTCAATTCTGAGACCTGGGAGAACGAAATACCACTCTTACCGGGCGCCCCACTCTCTGCCGGCTTTTGTTTGGGAAATCTCCAATAAAACGAAAAATGACGGTTTAACATGTCCTATCAGCTGCTTTTAGCGCCTGCAGCCGGTCTATGCTTCCCAAGCCCTTCAAAAATCACAGATGCTATTTATTTCCGATGGTTGGGAGCATTCACTACCGACCGGCCGCGGTGACGATTTCAAGCACGTTTTCAATCACGTAATCGATCTGAGCCCTGGTCATTCCCGAAAATATCGGCAAGGATATATACCGTTCGTACTCCCTGCTCGCAACCGGAAATTCTTTCGCGCTATATCCATATGCCTTCTTGTAATAAGGATGCATGTGCAAGGGGATAAAGTGAACGCTGGTTCCAATCCCGCGCGCCTTGAGCTTCTCAATCAACTCCGAACGGTTGATGGTCAGCTCTTCCAGGTTAAGCCGTAAAACATACAGGTGCCAGGAAGTCTCGCAGTTCGCGCCGACCGTGGGAACCTGGAGCCCCCGCTGGCCGGCAAACGCTTTGTTATACCGTGAGGCGATTTCCGCGCGCGCGGCGTTCATTGCATCGCACTTTTCCAATTGCACAATTCCGATTGCGGAATGAATATCCGTCGGGTTGTACTTGTACCCGGAATCCACCACTTCATAGAACCAGGATCCTTCCGCGCTATATCGTTTCCAGGCGTCCTTGCTTATGCCGTGCAGCCTCATGGTGCGCATGCGATCGGCCAGGCCGTCATTGTTTGTGGTCACCATGCCGCCTTCCCCGGTTGTGATGGGCTTGGTGGCATAAAAGCTGAACGCCGTCTGTTCGCTGATGGCGCCCACACGAACGCCGCGGTACGACGCCGGCAGCGCGTGCGCCGCATCCTCGATCACGCGCAGTCCCTTGCGTGCCGCCAGATCCTGAATGGCATCCATGTCGCAAGGATGACCGCCCAAATGCACGGGAAGTATGGCGCGAGTACGCGGCGTAATACGACGCTCCGCATCGGCTGGATCGATGCACAGGCTGGCGGCATCCACATCCACCAGCACCGGCTTCGCCTTGAAGTAAACCACCACTTCAGCGCTGGCGGTGAAAGTTGTCGTCGGCACCAGCACCTCGTCTCCCAGCCTAAGGCCGATTGCGTCCAGGGCCAGATGAAGCGCCGCGGTACCCGAACAAACGCCTATGGCATGCCTGGCGCCCACATACTGCGCAAATTTTTCCTCGAATTCAATGGTCCTGGAGCCCATGGTGAGCCAGCCGGATCGCACCACATCGGCGGCTGCCTGCGCCTCCCGCTCTCCAACGTCGATGCAATGAAAGGGTACAATCTGTTTTTTATCTTCGATCATTCGAGGACTTGCACCATCTTTCGCGATCTTGTGGAGCATGTTAAAACTATCTCAACAAAAGCAAACCGTGCATTAATTGTCTCTTCGGAAGGCCCGGCACACAACAACAATCAACAGGCAGTTGAGTCTATCGTCTCAATTTTTTTATTGCCTCGTTGAGAGCGGCAACTGAAGTGAATCGGGGAATATCCTGCGATGGAAAACGAATTCCAAGATTCTGTTCGATCTCGATAATCATCCGCAGGTGCGCACGAGAATCCCATGACGGCGTATTCTCCTGGCTGGTTTCAAGCGTAACGGCTTCCGGCTTGATGTAAAGAACAGTGCTTACAGCTTTTACTAGAATTTTATTCATTGTGTGGCGATCCCTTGGCGATCTGCGATTTCGAACCACGCCGGCACTGCTATCGATTTCCGGTTGAGGTCGAGCGCCCATCTGGTCCGCTTCTCGTTGCTGTCTGTCAGCGTAAAGCAAAGCTTCTCGTAGAGATTGGCAACCAACCCATTTTTTGCGGTTGGAATATATTCTCCCGTAATGCCGGTCGCGCCCAGTTTTTTGAGTTCGCTTACCGCGTAGCCGAGAAGCGCTTCCTCCACGGTGCGTCCAATGACCCGGCAACTTAAAAGAAAAGTTTCGATGTGCCATTGTTCCTTGCTCTGCCTGCGCGCGATAAGCACGCCGACGATGCCGTTGGGACCAAAGCGGTCCTCCAGCTTAAGCCAATAGGCGCGGCGCCCCGCATCCGCGGAGATGGCCGCCAATTCAGATTGCGTATACCGCCGGGTCGTCAAATTGAATTGGTTTGTCTTCTGCGTCAGCTCAGTAACTCGTGGCAAAGTCTCATGGTCTACCGTGGCGATGGTAATTTTCATCCGCAGCGAGCGGAAGAAAGCTTCAAGGCTCCCGGCGCTCTCTGCCAGATGTTCCCGCTCCGCCTGCACATGATACATTTCCCCGCGGCGGCGATCGTCTTCGCCGATATCGAATTTCAAAAAGTGCTCGCCGGCAACCCGGCCCAGTGCCCGCCTGAATTCGCAGGGATCCTGTGGCCATTCCGGAACGGCAGCCTCCGGAACAGCCTCGCGTACACGCTTGCGTTCTACCGGGCTGTCATCGATAAAGACCAGGCTGTCGACTCCAATATTCAGCCGGCGCGCGATCTCTCGAATGTTCTCGTCCTTGTCATTCCAGTTGATTTCGACTGCCGTAAAATCTTCTTCGCGAAGAACCATCGCCGGATGCTTACGAATCACTTCATACGCGTCCCCAGGATTATTTTTGCTGCAAATCGCCAGCAGAATCCCCTTTTGCCGCAGGTTCAACAACTCGCGCTGGAAATCCACGAACGCAAGCCCGATGCCTTCATGGCCAAGCTGGATTCCTGTAATCCCATCTTCCCCGATCACTCCGCCCCACAGCGTGTTATCCAGGTCCAGCACAATGCACTTGCGGACAGCTCCCGACCGGGCCGCGATAAAATTCGCGTACTCTGACGCGAGCTGCTCGTGCGCCTGCGCGCTGAAGGGAATGCGTCCCAGATACCACAGGCGAGGGTCATGCCAGCGCTCGGCCCCGCCGGCTATCACAAGCGCTTCGATATCCACAACCACTACATGAGCGGAGTTGCGGGCCATGTCGCGCAAGCCCGCGTTATACGAGGCTACGATCTGGCGGAACGAATAGCCGGAATTGTACTCTAGGCCGTGATAAATTCCCGAAAAGTCAGCAAAAATGAGCGTATTTAAAAAGACTGTTGCCGAGGGAAGGCGCTTAGCGATGGTTCCCACCAGGGAGGAAACATCCGCCCGCGCCGTCTCCACGATTGCCGGAATATCCTCGATGGAATGCTCATAGGGATGCGCAAGACAGCCGGCAAACAGATCGGCAGCGTCCAGATGCAAGAGAATGGCATCCGTTTTCTCCCGATAGAGCCGCGAAGTGGGATCGAGAATCGCCTGTCTATATTGGTTGAACCCCGGATTCCATATCTTTGCCGCGAACCCCCTCTCCAGCAGCCGTTCAGCCAGGGGCCTCTCCAGCAAGTCCAGGTTGGAACCTGCCAGCAGCGCAAGACACAGCGCAGGTTTTTGACGCTCCGTCTTCACGATGAACTCTCCTCCCCGAATACGGACACGCCGATGCGGTGCGGTCTCACTCCACTCCCTCCTCAGGCTTGCGAACCATGATGACCCGCGCGGGCGCGCCAAAAACTGTCGAATACGGCGGCACATCGTCGGTGACCACCGATCCGGCTCCAACCACGCTCCACGCTCCTACCTTCACATCCGGCAGCAGGATGGCGCCGGAACCGATGAAAGCGCCCTTCTCAATTTTCACTCGACCATTGATGCATACGCCGGGAGAAAGGAAGCAGCACTCCCCCACCTCGCTCTCGTGCGCAACCACGACCCGGAAGCTGACCAGGCTCTGCGCGCCGATACGCGCTCCGGCGCCCAGAATCACTCCCTCCTGCAGGATGCATCCTTCTCCAACTTCAACATAGGCTGTATCCACAAACGGGTGTATCGCCGTGTAGGCCCTGGCGCCAAGACCCTGCAGCTTGCGCCATACTTTCCAGCGGATGCTCGTCGTGCGGGCCACGTTGTTGATTACCCAGCAATCCGCATAAACGCTCCGCAGCAGATCGCTGCCGCCCAGAACGGGCAGGCCCACAAACGTAACGCCGTGACGAGCCGGGTTATCGTCGAGAAACCCCAGCAGATGCACATCATTCTTGCCCATTGCCCTGCGGGCATCCAGCAGCTTCACGATCTCAGGACCGGTTGACCCAAGAATGACGACTCGTTTCATGTTGGCTTCGTTCGGCACTATGCGGCAATCCCTCGCTTCTTCTCCATCTTTTCAACGTAGATTCCGTGACCCAGCAGCGCCAGCGGGATCGTATACACGATGATCCGCATATCCATGCTGAAGCTGCGCTTTTGAACGTACTCCAGATCGAGATCGCGCCGCCGCTCCCACGCTATACTGTTGCGGCCATGTATCTGCGCCCAGCCTGTAATGCCCGGTTTCACTTGCAGCCTCAGTTCGTCGCCCGCTCGATAGCGACTTAGAGCATCGGGAATATCCGGGCGCGGGCCGATCAGGCTCATCTCTCCGCGAAAGACGTTGAGCAGTTGGGGCAACTCATCCAGGCTCAATCTGCGCAGCCAGCGTCCCACCCGCGTAACGCGCGGATCGTTCGGTCCGTTATAAGTGGAACCGTCCGCATTGCGAAGATCGGCCGCGTTCCTGTACATGCTGCGAAATTTGAGCATTCTGAATAGCTTGCCGTTCAACCCCAGGCGATCATGGGAAAAGATGACCGGGCTGCCCGAATCCAGCCACACCGCGATTGCGCACAGCAGCAGCAGGGGAGAGGCCAGCGCCAACGCCAGCGCGCCGCCGGCCAAATCGAAAGCTCTCTTCGCCACAGGACTCACCATGGACCGCGTCGAACGCGACGCACTCTCATTCTGCAACTTTGCCGGCCTTCTCCACAATCTCGACAATTCTGGACAGGTTGGCCGCGCGCGTATGATTTTCGAGCGCATACGCTCTCCCCGCCGAACCCATGCGCCTCAAGCTCTCTGCGGATTGTTCACTCGCCGCAAGAATCGCCTCCGCCATCAACTCCGTGGAATCTGGATTGACCACCCAGCCTGCCCCGCTGCAAAGTATTGCCGCCGCAGTCTCCGACTCCGGCAGCACCGCGGCGATCACCGGGCGTGCGGAGAGCAGATAGGTAATCAGCTTTGATGGGATGGAATGAAGCGATTGCCTGCCTTTAGTAGGCAGTAAGAGCACGTCCGCCATCTTGATCAGCGGTCCCGTCTCCTCGGTTCTCCACGGAGTGTGAATGACGACGCGATGGAGATCTAGCCGCTTCGCCTCATCCCGGCAAGCGCCAAGCTTTGCCCCTTCACCGGCAATCACCAGATATATTTGCGGCCGGTCTTTCAGTTTCGCCAGAGCTTCCACCAGCAATTCGGCGTTGGATGCAACCCCTACATTGCCCGCGTAAACCGCCACAAAAGCATTCTCCGGAATTCCCAGCTTGCGACGAAAAGCCCGCGCCGCAGTTCGATCGACGTCAACCATTTCGTCGTCGCCCCAATTGGGAATCACATGAACCTTTTCCGCCGGAACGCCGCGGTCATTCTCATAAACTTTTTGAAACGCCCGCGATATGACGAGAACATGTTGAGAAGAATGCGCGATCATCCGATCGAATTGACGAAGGAGACGATAGATCCAATTCCGCCTGGTCACGCGTCGCTGCGAATCCAGTGATTCCGGATAGATATCCTGCACCCTCAAAACCAGAGGAACCCGGCGCAGTCTTGCCACCATAGCCAGGATGCCGGTTGCAAAAATCGGCCAGGTGCTCGATAAAATTACATCGGGACGACTTGCGAAGAGTATCCGCACACCAGATGTGATCCCGAAGGAGAGATTCCAGGCAAATCGGCTTATCAGTGTTGAGCTTCGAGAAAATGTGCCGAAGCAATGCGTCAATGCGTATCCCGCATTAGAAGTCGTCGACGCGTAGAGAGTCCGTTTATAGCCATCGAACGATCTGCCCTTGGGATGACTCGGAAAAGGCGCGTAGACGTGCACCTCGTGGCCACGTCTCACAAGCCCTTCCGCAGTTTGCGCGTTCGTCTGCGACGCAAAAGTATGCTCCGGAGGAAACACAGAACTTACCAAAACTACTTTCATTCTGTCCCACCAGCCAATATTCGTTCCCATCGCAATGGAATTTAAATGGTGTTAACAATCAAATCGAGGCCTTGATAAATCGCTCTTCCAATTTGGGAACTGTGATCAGTCTCACTCGTTTTCCATCTCGCGGACGACTCCTCCCACACCGCGTTCTCTCAATTGGTACTGGTTGGCGATCCATGCATATGTTTTTTTGAGGCCTTCCCGCAAACTGATGCCGGGCTCCCATCCCAGGTATTTCCTGATCAGAGTGTTATCGCTGTTGCGGCCGTTTACCCCTTTGGGTGCTCCCGGTTCGTAGACTCGCCGCAACTTGATTCCCGCAATCTCCTCGACAATATCTACCAACTGGTTGATACTGACCGCTTCGCTCGATCCGAGATTGAGGGGTTCCAGAATTCCTGAATTCGTAATGAGTCCTATGCCCTTGATGCAGTCGTCGATGTACATGAAGGAGCGCGTCTGGTGCCCGCTGCCCCAGATTGCAATCTCGTGTTTCCCGGTCATCCTGGCTTCAATCACTTTGCGGCAAATTGCCGCCGGAGCCTTCTCGCGGCCGCCAAACCACGTTCCCCACGGGCCATATACATTGTGAAAGCGAGCCACGCGCACATGCAGGCCGAAGTCCTCCATGAAGTGGCGGCACATCCGCTCGGAAAAAAGTTTTTCCCACCCATAGCCGTCTTCAGCCAAAGCGGGATACGCGTCCGATTCCTTCAGAGCCGGGGCAATGAATCGGTCGCCTTCGTCAAGCGTGTGCTGCAGGTCGCCGTTATAAACACAAGCCGATGAAGAATAGAAATACCGCTCGACTGCAAACTTGCGCGCCGCCATCAGCATGTGAGTATTGATAAGTACCGAGAGCATGCAAAGGGCTTTGTTTTTTTCTATAAAGCCCATCCCACCCATATTCGCGGCTAGGTTATACACCTCGGTTGCGCCCTGCGCCGCAACCTCGCAATTCTCTTTACTGTTCAGATCGAGTGAGAGGTTCTCGACATCGTCGAATCTCTGATACCAGTGCTCGCGCGGTTTCACGTCTACCGCCCGAATGTGACTGTTTCCCTGCTGTCTGAGGGAGGCTATCAGATTGCCGCCGATGAATCCACCAGCACCTGTTATTACGATCAATTTGTCCTTCACGCTGGCTTCCTTTGCATTTACTTACACATTAATTATTAACATGTGCCAAACAGATTGGCTCTTGCCTACTCTGTAAAGAGCTAACTTCGGATCCAGAGAATCTATTAATTCGCAGACTTCTTATCTCTGACGGTCGTCACGCTTCAAGCGATGCATTTGCATGCATACCTGAACAACTTGCGGTTTTCTTCGATAATTACTGGATCGGATGCGGCTTTTCCCCCGTATTCGATTGCCCGGGCCACGAGTCCGGCATACCATTCTCCATCGGCATCCACGCACAGCTGCAGTGTAGCGCGGAATCTTTCCTCGTCCTCTAGCGGGATATCCCACCCCACACCCTTTTCATGCAAGTCGCGCCACGGCGTTCGATCGCTGATCAGCACCGGGCAACCCGCGCTCAGTGCCTCGCAGGTCACGTGAGAATAGTTTTCACCGAGGGTAGGCAGTAATAATAATTCGTGCTCGGCAAGCACTTCCCCTACTCGCTCGTGCTCGACTATCCCCATATATTCTACCCGTACGTTGGGTGGCAGCGTGCCCATCACATCCTTGCATTTATTCCAGTACGTTACATTTCCAACCGGGCCATAAATGTCGAATGTTACTTCGCCCGATAAACCCTGAAGCATTTTCAGAGCGAACAATAAGTTTTTCTCCGGCGAGATCCGTGAAACAAAAACGCCCCGGAGCTTGCCTGCCTGCTTTCGCATCTTTCTTGCACTGTCGCGCTCTGGCATCAGAGGCATATCCTTCGCAACGGCGATTGTTCCAGTCACGTCACTCCCTGATATTCCTGAGCTGCCGGAGAGAAAGTTCGCGCTGTCGATGGCAATAAGATTTCCCATTGATCGGCGTATATCGGCTTCTTCATGACTGGTGGACGCATGCCAAATGATTCCTCGGTAAAAGCCAAGCCACATGGACAGCTTGAGGTATGCAAGCTTTCTTTTGCTTTTAATGCTGAGTGAACCCCGCGAAAACTCCCCACGCGGCGCGAGCACGGTCGTCCTTCTCGGCAATAGACCCATCCTCCTGCACGCCAAGGGAAGCATCGAATATATCCGCGACAAGAAACCGTTTATATAAAGAACGTCGTAGCTCTCCAGCCGGAGGGCACGAATGATTATTATCGCGCCCGCCAGCCCCGGTGGAACCCGCAAAACCTTGGCCACACCATACTCGTACCACCGTCCGATCGGCTCACTCGCATATGGCTGTCCGTCTCCTCCATCGCGATCTCCGCAAATTACTTTGAAGTCAAACTCATCCTTGAGCCTCTCTACTATACCCGCGATACTCTGAATTGGGCCCCCTGCCTTGAATCCGGGCAGATAATGAGGATTAAGGATGAGAATTGTCTTCATCTTGCGCGTTGAATCTGCACCGGGATAAAGGTGGGTACGCATAATCAACTTCTCATTCTCCTCGCCGGAACTAGCCTCATATAAACTGACCTTCATATACCCCGATGGACAATATGTCGGCCACCTCATTAACGGATATCTCGCCCCGGTCCGGAATTATATGCGTATAAGGCAGGTCCGGATTTTACCCTTTATCTCTGGGAGGCTTCTCCATAGTCATTTTGTTACTCGCAAATTGCGCTATTGATCCACATTCATAAGGCCGACAGCGCGCAATATCGCCTCCGACGGACTACGAAGGTTCATCTGGTGAAGTACTTCCTGTTCCGGTGTAATCTCATGCTGCGGAGGTAGGTTTATCACAAATTCACCAAATTCTTCCACAGACCTCAATTGGTGACATACCGCCGTGACCTTATTCAATACACCTGGCATAAAACCACGAACGTATGAAGATATGTCCGGCACAAAAAGGCCGATGGGCTTGTTAAGCAGCAGATAGTCAATGGCGCAGGACGAATAGTCTGTCACTAAAGCGTCAGAACAAGCCAGAAGTTTGTAAAGATTCAATCCCTCCTCCCTGAACCTCGAATCGGTGTAAATACCAATATTCCTGTAGCATGGCCATTTCTGCAGGTTCATGCTGTCCATCAGATGAAGTTTAATCACCAGCATTGTGCCAGCACCTTCTAGCATCTCGTCCAGCCTCGCCAATGTTTCTTCGCTCAGTGGGTGGGGAGAATTGGCACTGCAATCGTCACGAATTTCACCCAGGTATGAACTGCGAAATGTTGGCAGCCAGACAACAAGCTTTGCGCGGCCATTCTTAATGGCATGATATTTCTCTTCCTGCATAAATAGCCATTCGTTACGCGGTAATCCAGTAACCAGAACGCGATCACGAGGGAGGTAAAAGGCTTTTGCAATTACATCGGCAAAATACTCTGATGTCGCAATGGAATAGTGCATAAACATTACGTCACTTCGCGATTTTCCGTCCAGCGCGCAAAGAGCCTTGATAGGCATCCCATGCCACAAATTGAAGATCGTATGGTGGTGTCCGGAATGAGCAAAGCCGTAAACTCCGTGTGTAGTAAAAATATAACGGCTGCGCATAAATGACCACAGTCCTCGGAGCGAATTCTTGGCCACGATCGTCACATTCCTTAAATCAGCATTCGCATACTCCTTGCTTAGGAATTCCTTAGAAGTACTTAAGCTCATAACCAGCCATACCAAGCGATACTTATGTGCGTATGAAGATTGCACCAACTTTTCGAATACTGCGAGGGAATTGTCTGAAATATCGGGACCGCTGACAAATCCGATCTGCTTCGAGTTAGCGGGGACGAGCAAACGCAGAACCGCATATAGCATCCGGAATAATGCACGGGGCAATGGCAGCCTCGCGAATTCCTTAAGAACCGCACGGGTGGATCGGAAACAACGCATGGTGCGCGAATCTGTCATTATGATTCTCTATTGCGCGAAGTTGATTTCTAATGCTTTTCACGAGCCTTAACTCTGCGAATCTAAGGGGCACACAAAACGAATTGAGATATCACTGATACTTACTAACTAGTTTATTTCGCTTCGACCTGGTTGTCAATTGTGAATGCGCGTGGCAGTTGTCCAACATTATTAACAATGTAATCAACTGTAAAGGGCAGAATGTCAGTGTCATTTGTCTCGCCAGAGAGCACAAGCGCAGTTTTTAACCCGGCATCGACTCCCATTCGCATATCCGTATAAATCCGATCTCCTACTATGAGAGTTTCAGTAGGGCTCGCGTTCATTTCGCCCAAGGCAAGCTTGACAAATTCTGAGCTTGGTTTCCCAAGTGCCTTGGCTTTCCTTCCGCTCGCTAACTCAAGCATGGCAAGTATCGAGCCGCAGTCCAGACTGTACCCGCCCTCCATTGGGCAGCGTACATCCAAATGTGTCGCAATAAACTCCGCTCCCGACTGCAATAATTTAAAGGCGTGATTAGCTTTTTCATATGTCAGTGTCTTGTCATACGCGACCAATACACAGTTTGCATCGTTTGTAACGGCAATCCCGGCATTCACCAACTCTCTAATAAAAGCGGGCGTGCCGAGCGGAAATACCGAGTTGATCCCCCTCTCCTGCAGGTAGCGGAGTGTTGCTCTGGTTGATGTAAAAACCGCATTCTCCGAACACTCGATGCCCAGGCGTCTCAGCTTACTTACGTATGCCATGGCGGAACTGGAAGAATTATTTGTTATGAACCGAAAGCGCTTCATTGAAGAATTCAGCCATTCAACAAAGTATTTTGCGCCCGGAATCAAACGATCTCCGATCCAGATGGTCCCATCCAGGTCGATCAGATAGCAGTTTGGGACCATATTGTCTCCGCCTCTTCCAGATCACAAAGATTGTCGACCTCGACCCAACTCCGTCCAGCAACATCTACTGGATATACGGCCGTCCGTTTTACAAGGTCATTGATAGCTGCTTCTGTCCATTTTATGCGATCATTCATTTGCAGGTAGCCATGAACATGACGAAATAGCATCTCCGCCGTCTCCTCTGAAAACCTATAAAGATCAATCGATGTACCAAATGCATCCTCACGAGTAACGGTTTTTGCGATCTGGCATACGCTGCCATCCGCCCGGATCGCTACTTTCATCGATTCTTCAATGTATCTGCCCACATCGGTGACGATACAGTTTGAATGCCTGCTCGCCAATAAATCGCTGAGAATATCGCGAGCAAACACTACGTCACCGTTGAGCAGAATCAGTTCCCCCGCAACATGCGGTTCTGCAAGCGCGAGAGAATACATATTATTTGTCTTGCTGTATTCAGAATTCTCCACGACGATGCAACCTGCGGAAGCGGCAGCTTTAACTTGTCCTGCACGATAGCCTGCGACAATTACAATTCGCGAAATTCCGGCAGCACACAGAGATGAGATCTGGTGATGAAGAATCGATGTGCCCGCGACTTTAACGAGGCACTTCGGGATTGTGTCCGTCAGTGGCGCCAGTCGCGATCCGATACCGGCGGCTAGAATTACAGCGGTTGTGTCAGCCATATTCTTCACATTTCATCTTTCGATAAGATTAACATTCAGGCTCTTAGTCCGCCTTAGGAAGTATAGATGGCCAATTATGAAATAGGTTGAAAGTTTCATACGTCAGTACTACTCTGGTCATGCTTCACAGCCCGTGCGTAAGTATATACATGCACGCGTTTTGCAGCGGTTATTCATCTCGTTCCCGACCCTCAGTACCATGGCGGGGGCGGCCGCTTTCTCCCATCTCGAACATGCTCCACAATTTCAACCAGGTAACGCGCCATGCATGGTCCCTCTAAAACGGACGACCACTCTCGGATGCGCGCGCTGGACTTATTATTGCGCTTCCCGCGTTCTATCCATCCACGTAATGCGTCCCGTAAACTTACCACCGAGCCCATTTTAAAGGTTTGCCCTCGCCATAGCTCGCGCAATAAGTCGGCAGCGCCGCAATTGTCGCTGCAAATTACTGGAACACCGCACATCAAAGCTTCGTTCACCACTGCACCCCAACCGTCATATCTGCTTGGAAGCAGAAGCAGGTCGGAGTGTTCGAGCAGATTGCCTATTATCCTGTTATTGACAGCGTCACGAAATCGAATTCTGTCGGCGACGCCACTCTCGGCCGCTGCCCTTTTCCAACGCTCAAGATCCGGTCCGCTCCCGACCGCATCGAACTGCCAGTTCAGGTCCGGAAGCCCCGCCAATGCGCGAATCGCTGTTACGCCGTCTTTCCGTCGGATAAAGTGCCCAAGATACAAAATTCGAAATGTCCCCGTCTTATTCCAATCATCGCTGCATACCAATGCTGTAACTGGCTTTTCCGTCACATACATGAACGGAAAGATGTGAGAAGGGTCATATCCGACGGACTCATACCATCGAACTCCGACCTGCCCCATGGCAACAATAAAATCCAGACTATCTTCAACAAAATATCTATCCAGTGAATACTTAGCCCTGCGAGCCAACCCCAGGATGCCCCGGTTGTCAGCTGTCTCAGACATAAGGCCAACCATTGCCCCGGTCCTGGCCAAATGAGGGAGAACTCGCCGGTTCAGTGAGCCATGCTTCCCCGTCCCAACCATATGGATTGACTCTTTATTTTGATCTCGACGAATGAATTGCTCAATCTCCGCATCTTGTGGCCCGATCAACACACGCGCAGGGGAGCAATCTGGGGTGTTCCATCCGATTTCCTTGCGTCTCTCAGCCAACTCTTGCTCCGCCACAACAGTCACGTTATGACCTGGCATGGACGCTAGAGCGCGCAACACTCCAGATAAATGAGGGCTCACTATGCTTAGCCAAAACGTCCAATTCATCGAATCAGATCTCCGAATTACTCCCCGACATAGAACCACTGACCGCAAGGAACACAAGCATCACCCACACGAGGCCTCCCATGCTACCGAATGAGAAAAAGACCATCTCTCCAAAATTAACCCCGAGAATTACGACAAACAGCGCAGCATCTTCAGCAGAACTCTGCCTTACAGATCGATACATCGAGAATAGGAATGGTAAAATAAATAGAGATCCCACTACGCCAATCTGGGCTATTGTCGCCAGAGGCAAAAAGCCCTGCTCTATCGGAGCAGACAGCGGAATTCCCCACAACATTACATTGTTTGGATCCAGGTAATTTTCCGAACCTGGGCTCACGCCAAAGCCGTATCCAAACAATGGATGCTCAGCAATAATGTCAAGATCGCTAGTGATCTGCGCGCCGCGCGTCCCCGTACTTAATACTGCAATACCTTCATCCACGCTAGTAAAAGCTTCCACATTCCCTTTCCGTATAAACAACGCTACGCTATCCCTTAAGTTTGGGATAAGCATTAGCGCCAGTATTATCCCAGTGGCTGATATGATTATTGTGAATACTGAGACAAACCGTATTCGGGTGCTTTTTCCTCCTCTGATAAATACTTCGATGATATATGCAATTCCGCCAAGAAGAACGGCCACCAGTGCTGTTCTGCACCTTGTAAAATAGATCATTGACCATTGTGCTAATCCGCACACTATCAATTCACGTTGCAGTCGCGGCAACTTGAATGCTGCCACAAACGATGCGACTCCCGTCATGACAAGAAAAACGCCCAGACCCTGGGGGTGGTAAAAGATTCCGTTAAAATAGGCGCCGCCGAGCTTCGACCATCCTATATCCAGCGGCAACAATGGGATCGAAAGAATAACCACGGCAGTTCCCATCTCGGAGAAATAAAGCAGCATTTCGGCATTTTGGCCTGAAGTTAGCATTGAAAGTCGAATAACACACAGGAGTCCGAGAGAAAAACTGATCGTCTTGAAGACGGAAATAGAGGGTACCGCGCTCACAAATAGAGAATTGATCACCAGCACCGCTGTCAGCAGGGCCCAATACTTCATTAGGCGTCCATAAATCTTTGTAGCCCGGCCCTCGGCTACCAGGCTGCGCACGCAGGCTGCAAAGAGCAATATCCACTTCGGGCCATCTGATAAGAGGCTTCCTCCACCGATTAATTTGACGGATGTTATGGTGATAAATGTTACCGTTGCGCCCGCAACCAGGCTCTTGAACGTACTGGTCGGGCGGCCGAACACCATCACGATTAGTATGCTCAGCGCGATCGGTTGTCCAATTGAAGGGATCAATGCAATTGCAAACAGAAGCATTAATGCTCCGGTTTCCCTTGCCATCGTGCGGACAGTTGGAGTTGTCGGCTGCATTTCACCTCAAGATAATGACTAAACACATACAGCTATACAACAACATATGCAACTTATGCTTTAATGCCATTCTGACCGGCAACGCACAGAGGCAAGTCTGGAATAACAGCTTGGCCGCACAGAGGATAACTCATGTTCTGAAGATGCAACCTGGCCCAATTCGCAAGGTTTACGGAATGTAGTCCATGATAGTCAGAGATAGACAAGGTCGATCAAGCTTCGGTTTCATCGGAGAGGCTTCGTATCACTCGGCATGGAGAGCCAGCGGCTACACAGTGCGGTGGAATATCTCGATTAACCACGCTGCCTGCGCCGATCACCGAGTGTTTCCCGATTCGAACGCCGCCCAGGATAATCGAGCCTGCGCCGATCCAGACTCCGTCTTCAATAACGATCGGCTTTGAATAGCCCTTCCCTGCGGATTTTGGCCCTGTAACTGCGATCTCGTGGCTGCCGGAGAGTATCGTCACGCGTGGTGCAATATCGCAATTGCTGCCAATGACGATTGAAGCATCTCCACCCCCAATGAGCACCTGATGTCCGATGAACGTGTGGGCGCCTATCGCCAAATACCCGGATGTTACGATCTTGAAGGAAGAGCACAACCGTACCGTCGGGTGAATATCGACACCGCTCATAGACAGCAGCCTGGCTTTCAACCCGAACAAGCGTGTCGGCGGAAGAATCCCAATGATCAATTGAGTTAACCAGAGGTGCGGCGTCTTGCATCGTTTTGCCATGCCGGAATTGCTCCAAAAGAGGAAGGGGGTGCAATAATAACCGCGGGTGGGTGATCGGAAAATACAAAGGACATTGACACCCAGGTTGATTCTTGGTCAAATTGCTGAAGTAGGGATCGGATCGCGAATGGACAAGTTCACCTTTCACCATGTTGGGGTCGCGGTTAGCAATTTATCAGCGGCAATCCCAGTCTACAAGAAACTTTTCGGCTACGATTCGATATCAGGCCCCTTCGACGATCCCGTACAGAATGTATCCGTCTGCTTCCTTAGCCGCCGTGAGGGAGACACAGTGATTGAGATTGTCGCCCCTCTAGGACTGAACTCTCCAATTGATGGCATACTCAAGAAAGGCGGAGGCGCTTATCATATCTGCTACCAGGTACCGGACATCAACGCGGCTATCGGTCATCTAACCGGGCAGGGATCCCTTCTGCTCAGCGGCCCCGTCCCCGCGGTAGCCTTTGAAATGAGGGAGATTGCCTGGCTGATGACCGAAGCAAATCTGCTGGTTGAATTGGTGCAGGTATAGCCGATAATTGGAGCGTATTCTTCTTGGCCGCAGCAAATCCCTGAAATAACCCCATAGGCGCTCCTTCCGACTCTTCGCACTCAACTGGCAGTTCCCAGCGCGTTAATCCGGACTCTTCTTCCCACTCTTGTTTTCCCCCATTTTTGTGAAACCAATCCCGGCATAGTGGTCGACGACGATTTTGTCGCAAACAGTTGGCCAGCAAGTGCCGGCCAATTGCTGATGCCTGCCGCTCGCGCGTCGACCGTTGCAATTCCGCATAAAGTAGATCCATTGGAATTACCGTAATGTTTAGCCTTGGGTCCGCGCTCTGATGAGCTTCACAATATCGTTCACATTTCCAAGATTGCCTATCTCAGACGTCATAAATTTCATCTTGAATGTCTTTTCGATAATCAGTATAAGCCGGATTTGTGCGAGGCTATCCCAGCCGTATATGTCTTTGGCTGCCAACTCGGGCGTGATCTTGACGGTATCTTCATCAAAAACGTCCTCGAATATCCTCGCCAATCGAGCATAGATCTGAACTTCGTCCATCCCAAATAACCTCCTCTCTATCCCCTAACAAATAATAATTCATGTAAATTACAGTCACCTGACTACTCAATCGCTTGCGATGGTATGGTAACTTTTCCATGGAGAATATAGATTGGCGATATTGTGAGAACGCTTCTATGCCTTTTGACGGATTGCAAGCAATTCGTATGTCCGATCCAGAGCAAGTCCATCGAGCGATGTCAAGCTATAGCGAAGATCTTCAAGTAGCCTGCAACAACGTCGATGCACATCTACGCCATGAGTTGAAAGAAAGATCGTTGGCCCATACCTCGCAAGGACACCGGAAGCTCCCATCAACGCATTGTATTCCGCACCTTCAATGTCACACTTGATTAAATCTGGCGGGGATAGTTTATTTGATGCGACAAGCCCGTCCAGAGCCACAGTTCGCACGGTCAGCGTTCCGTGGGATCCCTTAGTCAGGTAACCTTGAGCTCGATTGGGACCCAGGTCGAAATTCGATGTGCCTTCGTAACTTCCGACCGCTGCGTCCCAGACTGTGCAATTACCGAGCTTATTAAGTTCTATGTGTCTTCGCAGATATTCGAGGTTTTCAGGAACAGGCTCGAAGCAAAACACTTTGCCTTCGGGTCCAACCAAAACACTTGCCAACAAGGAATAAAACCCGACGTTTGCTCCAATGTCATAAACCGTATAGCCACGTTGCACCACTGCAGCAAACGCCTTTTGCTTTTCGTACTCGTAGTTTCCCAGCCAGCAACTGAGAATGCCGGACCCGACTATCCATTGCTTTCCCCGGAGCGGTCCCTGGAGGATAGGAATACAAGCGTTGGATGGAATGATCCTTAGTGGAGAGCGCAGGATTTTTCCCATCATGGTCTTACGCGAAAAGCAAGATAAGTTCATGTATCTCCCATGCCATTTGCAGCCAGCCTCGATTCTCTCTGCAATATTGCTGGCAGCCGCCATGCCGTCCAGAATAAAATCGAGCAGCACATCCCAATCCAGAGCGCCATGACTCCGCCGATTGCAGTCAAGAGCGGTACCGCCAGCGCGAAGACAACTGCACGCTGAAATTGTGCCGCTGTCGCTTCGCGCAATCGCCCGAATCCCAAAGCGATGTAAAAGTGATATTGCTCCCAAATCGCCAGCAAAATGTACACACCCATTAGTCCTCGTACCGGCCAATCGAGTGTGACCGGCTTCCTCAGCCAGATGTGAAGCACACGCTCACCAAAGAAAAGATAGGTGACGAATGCGCAGCCGCCGACCGCAACAATCAGCGCGCGCCCGTTTTTTATCTGGCCGTCGATCCAATGGTGATCCGCTTTGGCAAGTGCATCGGCGGTCGATGACCACAACGGCTGCATAAATCCGTATACAAACCCCAACGGAAGGATGGTGGCCTGAATACAGATCGCAAATAAAGAACTAGTGGAGGCCGGCTGGGTTCTGGCTATCCAGTACACCGGCCACTGAAAGAAAAACGCAGGCGCGAAAGCGGCGCCAAGAAATCTAATTCCGTCGGCCAATAATCGGCGCTTGTCTTCCCAGCCAATTCGCTCTTGCTTTCGCAAAAGGAATGGCCGTTGCATCGCCAGCAACACAAAGTTCAGAGCCGCGTAGCCAAGCGGGATAAGAAGAACTATCGCCACGAAAACAGCGACTGCGGTCGATTTCCTTGCGGCAACCAAGAGAGCAATAAGAAGGAGAACATTAAACCCCGTACCAATCAGGTTGGTGAAGTGCATCTCCTGATATGCCTGCCTGAGGTAGCCGACGGCGTTCAGGGGTATGGTGGCCAGAGTAATCGAAACAGCAAGCACAGCGGCAACCCGAAGATCCCAGGAACCGGTGGCGCCAACCCGTCCGAACAGTGTGCTTAACGGCAAAAAGATAACTGTTGGGATAACTATAATCGCGCCCACCAGACAGGTAATCATCAACGGGCCCAAGCCGGCCTGAACCAGCGCAGCTTGCTCACGCTTATCTTGCTTGGCAACAGCCTCAGTAAGTGGCGTTACGAGGGAACCGCCAATCCCAAGATTAAAAAAAGAAAGCAAAGACGCGAAAGCTGTAACTGCGGCGTATGCCGCATAGCCGCCATCGCCCAAAGCGCGATACACGAGCGGCAACGCCAATACCTGAACACCGATGGTAACAATCTTGGAAAGAAGGGACGTACTCCACGCTAGTTTCATCCGCCGCTGCCGGTATCGCCTGTGACCAATAGCGCTCGACGGGCGCCCCTGCATCTGAGGATCATTGGTAACCTCCACAACCGATGTCCCCTCAGAATGCCTGAGCCTCATGTTATTCATTCAAAGCCCTTCTAACAATGAAATAACTCGTTTGAACATGCCTGATACTGACGCGGTCCAGAGTCTGTATACCACCATCTATCCTGCTTCCTGCACAGGCTAAGTCCAGTATTTCCATCTTGCTGAGCCCATGCTCAAATATGCTCGATCTGCTCCGGCATTGCACCGTGGATCATTATATCGCGGATTCCGAGTATATTACCCCACAAGCGCTCGCGTCGTTGCGCGCGGCTTATGCCACGGCGAATTGCAACCATTCCGTATGCATTTGCCATAATGCCCTTCATTGCAGTGCGCAGAAAGCTCAGCGCGCTCTGGCTGCCCTTTCGCCATAGATAGAAGCCATTCATCACATGGGCGTACCCATTTCGCCTGGCGGAAAACTTGGATGTCCGTGTAGCAAGATGAACGATCTGGCAGCCCGTGAATCCTGCCAGTAATCCTAAGCGCGCGCAGCGAGCGCCAAAATCAAGATCTTCATAAAGGGCGTAGTATAGCAGTCGCGTATCGAACAGAGTCTGCGCGGCCGCACTGCGGCGTACAATCATGTCACAGCCATAAAGCCCGCTACGAAGCCGGTACCTTCCGCTTGAATCATCCCCGGAACTCTCCACCAGCCTGATAGCTTCACTTCGGCTCAACTCGCCGTTCGGCGTCCCGTTCGCTATCATGCCACCATCGGATATGGCCACAATTTCTGGGTGCATCTGCATAAAGTCGCAGCCATTTCGCAGGTAGTTAGGATGAAGTTCAACGTCGTCATCGAGAAAGCCAATCAGGTCACAGTCCGGGTGAACACTGGCAATGCCCGTGTTCCGTTGGAAGGATGATCCCAGTGGACCTGCAACGACGCGCACCCCCTTTACCCTGAGGGTTTCCGCCTTCAAATCCTGCTCAGGGTCAACTACGGAAAGCAATATCTCGTCCGCTGGCCGCGATTGACGGGCCAGGCTCAATACCGTTTCATGCAGAATATCGCGCCGGCTCAATGACGCAATCACGACTGATATCCACATAATTCTTTCCAGGCCTACTGAGTATCGGATCGTGATGTAGCTTCCGGGTAAACAAGAAGCGGATCCTATTCATAAATTACAAATGCCGGTTCCAGCATAGATCATCTTACCGGTAGATCAATGCCTGACGCCGAGTGTCGAATGACATAGATACTGTATTGCTTGCCTTGATGATATGATTCGCCAACCTTCTCATAACTCTTGTTCATGCTCTGCCGGTACAAGTTATCGCCTGGACCAATCATCACAGTCGGGATATCGCCCCTTTGCAACATGCCTTCGATGCAGCCATTTTGGCAGTGAAGCCGGGTAGCATCATGAAACTTGGCATCGACGATAAAGGCAGGGGCGCGGTTGCCGGTCGATAACCAGGGAAGTGCGAAGGTCTCGTCCGTGGTGAAGATTGGTTTTGCCATTGTAGCCAGCCGTTCGCGCAGCGCTATTGCGTCTGCATATTCCGCCTTAGTGGCAATCCGCACCGTTCCGAAGCTGTGCGAACCTCCTGGCGCCATTGCGAGCTGTATCGCCGGTTGCACACATCCGAATAAAACCAGAATGGTAACCAGCCTCCCCTGCGCGGTAAAGATGGCTATCTGCAATAGAGTGGAGCCCGCGACGAACGCCTCCAGCAGGTAATTGTCTGAGGCTCCTGCCTTTCCCATCGCAGCCACGCCGACAATCAATGCAACTGCAAAAGCCGTCATAAGCAATCGGACGGAGCCATCGGTTTTTTTTATGCCTACGGCCAACAGCAACACAACTGGCGCAACAATCCAATATGCGTTCGCAATGAATGAAACTTCCGCGGCGTGCCATGCATTGATTAGCGAGAATTCACTCACGAGACGTGGTGCAACCATGATGCTGAATCGATACTCGGGTGTACCAAGGAAAAGCGTTGCAGCAATCAACAAGGCAAATACTGCGACCAGAGCAGTCAGATCTCGCCACTGCTTGTGGAGCAGAAGGAATAGGCAAACTGCGGCAAACGTTAAAACCGCGGATTGCTTGAACGACCACGCAAGATAAAATAAAACACCAGCGAGTACAAATCCGAGCAGCGGCCTGCGCAGGACCACGCAAAGGGCAATCATAACCAGGGCTACGGCAGCTATATCGGGCCGGATGGTAAGCGCCCACCAGCGGACCATTGAGGTGCTAAGCCAGAGCCCCAACGCGAAGAGAAGAGACAGAATGCTGCAGGCGTCACGCAGGTTGAGATACCGGCTCACGAGTTTCCACTGCGCAGTTGCGCCCATGATCACGAATGCCGAAGTTAACAGGCGCCCCCACGTCATGATTCCAGAATCCCATATACCGGCCAGTCTTAGGATTTGAGCGTAAGTATAGTAAAAGAGGTAGTTATACAGAGAAAGAGAAAAAGGGAAACGGAGCGGCCATTCGTACACCGGCAAGTGGTGCATTGCCTTCCAGACGGAGTAAATCGTCAGCGATTCGCCGCCGCTGGTGCCGAACAGCGTTCCATAGCGCCAGAGACTTATAAGTCGGACGAAGAATACAGCGAGATTCAGAAGGACGAACACCAGCACCGCGCTGCAACGGAGGCGCGAGATATTGCAACCTGCATCACTGGGCAGATTCTGCATGTGCCACCTTCTCCTGGATCTTTATTGGCGCCTGCTAGAGGGGCTTTGATCTGCGCTTACTCAGCATCGCCCCGGTCAGTGCGCGGCAGAGGACGAAGTCAACTGTAAAATGGAGTAGATTGCAGCATGCAACCGGAACGAATATGCGGAGATGCAAAAGCCTGAAATTTTCGGGTCCAATCCTGGATTTTTCATGGTTATTATTAATGCAGCTCCGCGAAATAGATGCTTGTAGTTGCAGCCGAGTTAATGACACCTTGAAGATTGGTATATGCCATCTTGAACCCGCTCGTCGGGACATACAGAATATCAGCAGGATGCAGTTGCACGTCAGCGCTGCTCCCTTTAACCATCTTCTTATAGGGAAGTACGACGTATGCGACTGTACCATCGGGATTCCGGCGCAGCAAATAAATTTTCTTGGTTGAAGCCAATAAATTCGTCCCATATGCCAATGAAATGGCTTGCAGCACATTGAGAGTGCCATCTTCCTGCATCACAAACCCACCCGGCCGATTTACTGCGCCCAGCACGTACACGATGCCAGCCCGCTTGACCTCGACTGTATCGCCCGGATCAACAATTACACCATCGACCGCCCTGGGATCCGTGGCTTTTGAATAGTGAACCAGTAGCGTTTTGCCGCCCTCAGCTCCGCGTGTAATCAGCACCTGATTGCCCGCCGCTACCGTCGGTCCCCCCGCAAGTGCCAATACATTCACAAGCTTGCTTGGAGATAGCAGCGGATGCTTGCCTGGGCTGGCCACTTCTCCAATAATGGTTACTTCTGACTCTGTGTATTCCAGCACGGTAAGTTCTACCTGAGGATCCTTTAGAATTTTATCTTCCAGCAGTTTCGTCCGGATTTGAGATCTTGCCTCGGAAACAGTTTCGCCGGCAATGTGCATTGTCCCCAGAATGGGCAAGGCTATATCGCCTTGTTCATCGATTCGAAAAGAGCTGCTAAAGTCCGGGTCATCAAGAACGTTCAACCCCAGCATGAATCCGGGAGCAAGTTTCATCTTGGCGAAATCTTCGGGCACTGCTCCCAACCCCACAGTACGATCTGTGCTATTCGGCGAGGCCTGGCTCTGAACATTTGCGCGCGCGGAAACACCTACCTGGGCAAGGCTCGTGGAACTGAGCAAAATCAGCACAGCGGCAGTAACGAGCAGTGCAAGTTGATTATTACTCGTCATTGGATTTCTTCTCCCCATAGTAGGATCCATAGTATTTATAGCCGTATCCATACCCGTAGCCATAAGGATCAACGCTCCTGTCCATTCGGTTCATCACGAATCCGACAACCGGCATCCCATTGCGTTCGATCATTTGAGTCGCGCGCGCAAGGTACGGTCTTGTGATGACTCCTGCGCGAGCCACCCATATCACCGCATCCGTCTTGGCTGCTATCGATACAGCATCCGTCAGCAAAAGCGCGGGAGGACTATCGATCAATATGATGTCGTAGAGCATTCGGAGTTGTTCCAGCAGGCTGTCGAATACGTTTGATCCAAGCATCTCGGATGGCATGGGCGGACGCGGTCCCGCAGGCAGAACATCCAGCGTGGGTACATGGACGCCGTGAAGACTTGCTTCATCGAGCGTAAGCGAGCCAGCCAGAACATTGCTGAGTCCCACGTCGTTGGAAACATTCAACACGTGCTTCATGGTCGGCCGGCGCATATCGGCCTCCATGATGAGTACTTTCTTGCCGTGCTGCGCAAAGGAAATGGCCAGGTTGACCGTCACAGTGCTCTTCCCTTCGCCGGGTAGGCAACTAGTGACCAATATGACTCTCGGTCCAGATTTCGGGCGGGAGAGAAGAACGGATGTGCGCAGCGACCGGAACGCTTCAGCGGCTACAGATTCGGGATGATCCAGCATCCAGATAGCCGTCTCCGGGGCTGCATCCTCTGAGTTGGACTTGCGCCTTTTCCTCCGCCGCGACGCCCCATAAGACCCGTAACCGCTGCCGGATTCCCCGAAGGTAGGGATAATCCCGATCACGGATAAGCCCGTAATCTCCTCCAACTCCAGAGGATTGATCACCGTCGCATCGACGCTATCCACCGTAAACGCCACGGCGAGTCCTACAAATAGACCTCCCAGCAATCCTAATTCCAAGTTGAAGATGCGGTTGGGGCGGATAGGATTGGATGGCGTGCGCGCGGGATCTACAACCGTGATATTCGTAGCCTTGATGCCCGCCGATACATTGGCTTCCTGCAACTTCGTGTAGAGATCTTCATACAACTTCTTGCGCGAGTAAGCCTCCTGGCTCAATACCGCGAATTCAACGGTCTTTTCGTTAAGCTTGCTTGCCGCTTCCTGCTGCTGCACGAACCTCCGCCGGATCTCATCTTCGGTTTGTTGCGCCAACTCCAGATCGGCTTGTGCGCGCTTGACTATCTCCAGCATCTCCTTTTGGATTTCTATATCCAGTTCGCTTATCTGGGTTTCAATTTCCTTGAGATGGCGATTGTTCGATCCGTATGTCGTCGACGCATCGGCAAGCGTGACCTTCAATTCATTTTGTCTTTGCTGCAACATCTGGAGGGTTGTAGTGCCCCCGCCCTGCGTAATCACCGTCGAGTTGGCTTGCACTGCCAAAGGATTATTCCCCAGTGCGACGATGGCATCGGCGTTGCCGTCTCGCGCCAGGCGGTAGATCGCCTCCTTCTCGATGTGATTGGCTTCGGCCTGTGTCAATTCGGTATTCAGCGCATCCAGTTTCTGTATGACAGTACTGTGAATCTCCCCTCCAGGCTCGCTGCCGGAACCCGAAGATCCGGCCTGAAAGCTGAGAATCCCGGATTCCTTTTCAAAGTCCGTCAGCTTCTTCTCTGAATCCTCAACGTTCGACTTGAGTGCTGATAACTGCTTGGTTAACCAGGCCGAAGTCTCGCTCGTCGCATCGTAATGGGACTGGAGGTACTGACTTTTGTAACTGTCGATCAACGCGTTTGCTATCTGTGCAGCCTGGCTCGGATCGTGACTCTCATAGGTAACTTGAATCAGGCGTGTCCCGCGTATCGAATTCACTTTCAATCGCGCCGCGAAAATTCCCAGCAACCGCGTCCGTACACTGGGTGATTCATCGGGAGACAACGTCGATTCAGTGGACTTTGCGTGTTCCGGGGCAAACGGAGGTTTCGAGGCTAGATTTAGTTTCTGAATCACTGCCAGGGCCAGCGAGTCACCTTTCAGTATCGCGGTCTCCGTGGCCAGATCTGTCTGCAGATCCCCGCCCGGAGTCTGCTGCCCCAATGCGTCCCCGAGACCAAAATCCATTGAGGCGCCGCTCTTGTTCAACTCGATGGTTGCGACTGAATCATAGGTTGGTTTCATGACCGCTGTGACGATCAAGGCCAAAACCAAACAGAGTATAAGCGATCCAATAATCCACTTGCGGCGCCTGATCAATACCCGCATGAAATTGCGCAGCCCATAAATGCTATCGGAGTGCTGATGGGCGGGAAGTCCCGGGGTGTCAATCGGTGTCTCACTGCGTGCTTTGGGAACTTCGTAGTTACTCAATTGGTATCCTTATAAAATCCGGCTCCCATTCTTATTATGGCAACCGCTATTTCAATACTGGGCAGGAATGTATTCATTCCTGCCCACAATGCGCCTACAACGCGTTAATTCATCCGTGGAGATGCTGCGATGTTTGCCGACAGAACGCTCTCGGATTGTCCGGTAAGAACCTGAGCCCTTGCTTCGGCATGGGTCGAGTCGATCGCTACCGCGGACTTCATAAGCTTTGAACCGGGAGTGTAGTCCGGGATCAGTTCCTTGAGCAGCCGAACAATGCGCAGGGTGTCCCGCTCGCTCACAGCCTGTTGCAAGTCTTGCATACATGCTTTTATCTGCATAGCATCCACATTGTAAGGGGAAACATAGCTCCTGATCTTGTCGTGCGATGTCGGGACCAGATCCTCATCCTGCAGATTCAATTCTTCAAACAGCTTTTCCCCAGGACGCACTCCTGTAAATTGAATCTTGATGTCCTTGTCTGGCTGCAATCCGGATAGGAGAATCAGGTTCCTGGCCAGATCCACGATCTTCACCGGCTCACCCATATCGAGGACAAAGACCTCACCGCCTTTGCCGATTGCGAAAGCCTGCAACACAAGCTGGGCCGCTTCGGAAATGGTCATAAAGTAGCGCCGCATCTCCGGGTGGGTAACGGTAACCGGGCCGCCCCGGGCAATCTGGTCCTTGAAGATAGGTACAACGCTTCCATTGCTTCCCAGCACGTTGCCGAAACGCACCGCGACAAACTTGGTGCCGCGCTCCTTCTGCAGTGTGCGAATCGCCAGCTCCGCCGTTCGTTTTGTAGCCCCCATGATGCTGGTCGGCCGCACCGCTTTATCGGTGGATATCATCACAAAATCTTCCACGCCATGCCTGGCCGCCGCAAGGGCAACCTGCCACGCGCCGAAGATATTGTTTTCCACGGCGGCAAAAACATGCCTCTCCATCATGGGAACATGTTTGTAGGCCGCCGCATGATAGAGAATCGACGGCTCATAGTACTCCATCACCCGGCGCAAAATATCAGGCCGGGTTATGTTTCCGATCTCCGGATGAAACACCAGGTCCGGGAAGCTTTTGTTCAACTCCCTGTCCAGTTGGAAGAGCGGAGTTTCAGCCTCGTCGAAACCCACCAGGGCAAGTGGACGGAATTGTGCAATCTGGCGGCAAAGCTCCGATCCGATCGAGCCCGCGGCGCCGGTCACCATGACCACTTTTCCACGAATGCGCTCCCGGATGCTGTCCTGGTCCAGGCGAACCGGCCTTCTGCCCAAAAGATCTTCCACTGCCACAGCCCGGATCTGTTGACCCAATTCCGTGCCCTGGATGAGATCACCCAAACTCGGAACCATTTTGTATTCGACTTCAGCATCGAGAGCGAGCTTCAAAATGCGCACCATCTGCGGCCCTGTCGCGCTTGGGATGGCAATCAGCACTCTGGTAATGGAGTTTGCCCGCACTATATCTCCCAGGCTATCGCCTGCTCCCAACACCGGCTTCCCCAGCAGGATCAAGTGCTCTTTGGAAGGATCGTCATCGATAAGACCTATGACATCGCACATCAGAGAAGGGTTTTGGTGAAGTTCCCACAGCAGCGCCAACCCTGCTCTACCGGCGCCATAGATGAGTGTTCTCGTGCGCTCCCCTGCTGATAGATGCGCCTTTCGAGTGGTGATCACAATACGTACTGCCACCCTTCCTCCCATGGTCAACAGGCAGGAAACCAGCCAATCGAGAATGTAAACGGAGCGCGGAATTCCCCAGGCCGCGGGCAGGAAAAAGATCACCACTCCGCTCAATATCGACCCCGCAGAATTTGCCAGAACGATCCGTACCGCATCGTAAGCGGTTGTGTATCGCCAATTCCCCCGGTTCAGCTTGGCAACCACGAAAGCAGCCGACTTGGCCACCATCCAGATGCACAGAACCAACTCCATGCGATGCAGGTATTTCGCAGGCAGTGCGCCGTCGAACCTCAACTCGAATGCAAGCAGGCCGGAAAGCGCAAATGCGCACCAGTCCAGAATATAGGCCACCAGACGGTGCCCGATGAGCTTTACATTATAGCGCCGAGTTGAAAATAATCTGAGCGGCATTTACTTCTCCAGGCTTGCAATTCAAATTGTGCCGGCGTGATGCTCTGGCCCAGGTAATTAGTTAGTTTGTTGTTCAACTTAAGTTACCGGATAACTCAGCGGCACTCACTCCGCGCCTACTCCGCGTGAGACCTTATCGAGCAGTTGCTTGCGAATTACCGGTTCCTCTGCCGCAGTCTGCTCAAGTATTGTAAATCCTGCATAAGCTTCGAACATCCCGTCCGCGCTCAGTCCTTCGCCCACGAATACCCGCTGCAGGGAATTATGGCTGATCAAAATTCCGATTAGCATAAAAATAACGGTCTTCGCATTGGTGCACCGCAGTTCGCCCTTCTTGATCCATGGCTCAAGATAGCGGGCAAGCACCTCCACCAGCTCACCCAGATGCCTGCGCACCAGGGGATCGAAGTTTTCATGCAGATCGAGAGCACTGTATTGCAGAAGCCGCAGTATCTCCGGCTTGTGCATCAGGGTCTTCGCCAGCAGCTCAAAGGTGCGCTCAAGCACCATTCGCCCATCAGAGGCTTCAGCAACCCTGGCCAGCAAATCGCCGCGGAAATACACCTGTTGCAACTCCGATTCGAGCACCGCTATATAGAGGTCATGCTTGCGCGGATAATGCCGGTAGACTGTGACCTCGTTAACTTGAGCCGCAGAAGCAATGTCTCGCGTGCTGACTCCGTTATATCCGAACCGGGCGAAGAGATCTGTCGCGGTAGAGAGTATGCGCACGCCCGCGCCACGACCTCTGGGAGCGTTCATTCCCGGCGCGTGCCTCTCTCCCCATGCGACTGCCGGGATGTGATTAGCCTTAGACATAAAGTTGAACTCCAGTATCCAGCGGCGCCAGTTCTCCCCTGGCAACGTCAGATGCATTGCTCTTGAGAATCATGTCAGTCGTGAAAACTACGCGAAAGTTGTGTTATCGTATGCGCCATTACTACCTCTATCCCGGCAACGGCGGAACGAATATGTATCCGCTACCCCCGCATCAATAATTTATGTTTTGAGCGAAGTGTATTTCCGTAGTGTGCTCTGAAATGTGGAAAATAGCGGGCGGGACGCCTGAATGTGCCATTTTCCGGCAAAACTTCGTCATCCTCACTTGGGTGGGCCTATTTGCACACTGTCCTTTGCGGCGCCAAGTAAAGTCAGAAAATCAAAATTTTATGTTGCAAATGTAGGTGAGTGCCTGCATGTTCTGCATACGTCCCATGGGAGTTCGTATACAGACTAAACACACAATAGCATGGGAGCTCGGCAGACAATTAGTTTTTTCAACGCTTGCAAGTACCTCAGTGCCCGATTGCAATAACTAAGGCGTTCGCTAGCAGCGGATTTCCTATAGGAGTATATTTTCCATAGGAAACAAACCCTGTCTGGACCGTCCTTTGAGGCCAAGCGTACAGCCTGCTTCCCCTTTGCCGCCGCAGTACACATAATGCCTCGCGCCATGCGTCGGCTTACTGCGAAATCGCGATTGGTTTTCCCAAGGCAGCACTCTAAAATATTGATTTTCATTAGAAATCCAATCCATAACAATGGTTGAATTGCATGGCGATCGTGGTTTGACTTGAATGCTCGATTGAGAAGATGCTCGACGAATAGTTATGCCAGAAGCACTTCAACTCCATTGCGGCGGAGCAGGTCCACGTATTCTGGCGCCAGATCCCTGTCGGAAACCACGATATCGGCGGCATTCAGCGGAGCCACAGGGAACATTCCCCCGCGGCCGAACTTGGTTCGATCGGCAACGATAATTACCTTGTCGGCAATCTCCACCATCTTCTTCTCCGAGCCCACCACCAGCGTATTGTTATTGCTAAATCCCGCGTCGGAGATGCTGCCGATTCCCATGATCACCGCGTCGGCGCGAATCGCGCTTAACATCTGCTCGCAAAATGTTCCCAGCATCACGCGGCGGCGTGGATCGAGATATCCGCCGGTCAAAGTCAACTCTATGTTGCGAATCGATTCCAGTCCCTCTGCGATGGGCAGCGAGTTGGTAACAATGTGCAGGCTTTTGGACGCCAACTCCCTCGCTACTGCCGCAACCGTCGAGCCGCCGTCCAGAATCACCGTCTGTCCGTCTTCAATCAGCCCCGCCGCAAGCCTAGCAATGCGGCTCTTTTCGTCGCTCAGCCGCGCGCTCTCTTCCGCATAATCGAAGGCGTTGATCTCGGGAGACTGCACGGGAACGGCGCCCCCATAAACGCGCTTCAGCACTCTCTCGTTTTCCAGTATGTCCAGATCGCGGCGCACGCTGGACTCTGATGCGTCCAGTTCGCGGCAAAGAGTCTCCAGGTCGATGAAGTCCCTTGACTCCATCATCTGACGAATTCTAAGTTGCCGCTCGGTAGCCTTCATCTTGTTCCAGCCTGGCGCCGCGAACTATTGGCGCTGCATCCGGCAGCACGCGGCATTCCCGTCAATGAAATTACGCTAAACGCCAATTGCCCCCATCACCGCATCCGTCACCGACTTCACCAGCAGTTCCAGATCCGCATCCGATCGCTTGCCTGTATTGCCGTCGCAGGGCGTTGGAACCAGAGCAATTGAGTCCGGCACCTCAAGATCGGAAAGTTGGCACTCCTTCATCCTGGAAGTATCGAAGCGAATATCCGGCAGCCCGAGGCGCTTCTTGATCGCCAACAAGTCTGCGCCCTGCTGTTCTGAAATATAAGAAATCGGAGCGCCCAGTTGCGCGGCCAGCATCAGCGTCCAGCAGTAGGTCTCAAGCACTTCCGCATACCACTCGGCATGCGTCACAGTATCTGCCCAGCAGATGATTCCGTGATTCGCCAGCAGCACCGTATTGTGTTCCTTGACGAAGGGAATCACGGTCTGGGCAAACTCAGATGTACCTGGCGTTTCGTATGGCGAAATCGCCACCTTGCCCACAAAGACTTCAAACTCGGGGATCACCAGGTTGGGAGGCACTCGCCCAGTGATCGCATAGGCGGTGGCATGCGGCGGATGGCAGTGCACGCAGGACTTCGCCTCCGGCACTGCTTTGTAGACTTCAAGGTGCAGCAGGATCTCGCTGGTGCGCGCCTTGCTTCCCGCAATCTGGTTCCCTTCCAAATCGACCATGCTAATGTCTTCAGGTGTCAGGTCGTATTTGCTCACCAGCGTCGGCGTGCAGATAACTTCGTTGGGCCCGATGCGGTAAGAGATGTTGCCCCCGTTGCCGTCAACAAACTGCCGCATCCACAGCTTGCGCCCCACGGCGCAAATCTCTTTCTTGATCGCCTCGGCTTCAGGCGTATAAAACAACCGCGGATTCGGCACTCCAGGCTTGATGGATGCGCCACCATTGCCGCTCTTCTCGAGTGATGCCGGCGTCGCTGCATATTCCTGATTGTTAGCCGCGGAATTTCCATTCTTATTGGCCACCAGGGCGATGTTGTGCTGTGCCAGGAAGTCGCGAGCCGAAGGCGTCACGACGCAGTTCTCTCCGATAAGCACGCGGCCTGCCCCAGCCGCAAGGGCGCTCTGCGCGTCGCGCATCGTCACAACCTTCTGACCGGAAATATCCACACTGTTCACTCCGTCCCTCACTCCCGCGCCTCAAACTCGCTAAAACTGCCTGCGCTAAAATCCGATCGAATCCACAATCAGCGAACAATACGCATCCACCGCAACCGCATCGGGCCAATATGGATTCGCCGCTTCCCTGCCTTCGGTAAACGCCACCATCTGCCCTTCGGCCGCGCCCAGCGCGTCGATTGCGATCAGAGCCTTGCCGCCGCCCAATCCGTTGCCGGCGCGCAGGTTCTCCATCGTAACCGGCTCCAAAACCACCAGCGTCTTGCCGCGAAACGCCGGCGCCGCAAGGTTCAGGGTCAAATGCCCGCGCACAATGCCCAGTCTCATGCGTTACTCCGCTTCATGTTTCCCTGCCCCTGCGCACGATCCACAATTCCCACCACCACCATGCGGGCCGGCGTATTGTTGCCCAGCTTCGCCCGCGCAATATTTCCATCGGTCGAGACCATCACCATCGATCCTTTTCCCGCGCCCAGCCAGTCCACCACAGCAATCGGCTCGGCTCCCGCGCTGCCGTCGGCTTCCAACCGCTGCGCCAGCAGAAACCGGCAGCCATCCAGAGTCGGATGCTTCACCGCCGAAACTACCGTGCCCTCAATCCGCGCCAGAAACATAGTGATCACACCCTATATGATCCGCAGTGCGTTGCCGATCGTCATCTGCCGCTCGCGCGTAAAAGTGAGCGGGGTGGTAATGCCTTCGCCGGTTGGAGTCGCAATGGTGTGGCTGAAATATCCCGGGCCGCCAACCCCCAGCGATGCAGGCGACGCGGCGTTCTGGATAAATAGCGTGGTATTCATCGCGCGTGCCATGCGCGTAGCAGTTTCGGAGTTTTGCGTATGAATGACGGCCGTATGCCGATAGCCATGCTCAGCCTTGACCGCCGCCGCAATGCCCGCATCCGCATCCTCCACGCGCACCACAGGAATGAAGGGCATCATCTGTTCTTCCACTACGAAGGGATGATCCTCGTTCGTCTCTCCAAACAGAAGCTGCGTATTTGCCGGCACGCGCACGCCGGCCGCCGAAGCCAGCACTGCCACATCCTTGCCCACCAATTCCTTTTTCACGTGCGCCCGTCCGCAGCCCTTGCCGCCTCCGTCGAAGATAAACGCGGCCTGCGAAAGCCTTTCAATCGCCGCCGCATCCAACTGAAACGCCCCGGCGCGCCGCATGGCATCGATGAATTTGTCGGCGACCGAAGACACAACAAAGATTTCCTTTTCGCCGATGCAGAGCAGATTGTTATCGAAGGCAGCGCCGTCAATGATGCATCGCGCCGCGCGATCCAGATCGGCGGTCTCGTCGACGACGACGGGGGGATTGCCGGGCCCTCCCGCAATCACGCGCTTGCCCGATTGGGCTGCGGCCTTGGCCACCGCCGTACCGCCGGTCACGCAAATCAACGCGATTTTGGGATGATGGAAGATCTGCTCGGCGTTTTCGATGGTGGGATCGATTGCGGTGGTAAACACATTGGCGACGCCCAGCTCGCGCTCGATCTCGCGATTCCACAGTTGCAGAGCGTATTGCGCCACTTTCGCCCCTGACGGGTGCGGCCCGAAGACCGCGGTATTGCCGGCAGCAACAATATTGATAGCGTTGGAAGCCAGGGTGGGCACGGAGTGAGTCACCGGCAGCATCATGCCGATCACGCCCCAGGGCGCGTGCTCAATGATGCACAAGCCGCTCGGATTGCTGCGCGCCTCAGTGTGCAAAGCATCGACGCCGAGCACAAAGCGCATGTTCGTCAACTTCAGAATCTTGTGATCGAGCCGGCCAACCTTGGTCTCCTCCAGCTCCATGCGGCCCAATTCTTCGCGCCGGTCGTTGCAGATGCGGCAAATAATCGCGACAATGCGCCCACGCTCTTCAAAGGTCATCGCCGCAACTTTTTTCTGTGCCTCATAGGCCGCATTCACGGCTTCGTCCACGGTCGCGAACACTCCATCCCGCGCAATCGCTCCGTTTCTTACAAGCGCGGCGGACAAATGCGGCTGCTGCATCTGCACGCGCAGCCGAGCCACAACCTCTCTTGCGATCTCCTCGACCAACTCCGCCTGAATAGGCATTTATGGTTTCTCCAACACTTTGCCTGCAACCTCGACGGCATCCACAATGCCCACGATCACAGCATCCACCGGAGCATCTTTCGTAGCCGCCGTCAGCCGCGCCGAGCTGCCCTGCGTAAACAGAACGCACTCGCCCTCGCCCGCTCCAACGCTGTCCACCGCAACCACGGAGCTGCCGGAAATCTGCAGTTTGCCATCCTTGCTGATATACGGCTGAATCAGCAGCAGCTTCATCCCCAGAAACTTTTCGCACTTCTGGGTTGCAACAACATTACCGATGACTTTGGCAATAAACATGCCGTCTCACCTCGTCGATCAAGGCAGAAAACCCTCTGCAGTTAACGGTTATTTCGGCAATACGCTTCCCAGGTTTCCATGGGGCCGCGCAATCACATGCACGCTCTGCACCTCGCCTGCTGCGCGGGCAGCGCTTGCTCCGGCATCCACCGCGGCGCGAACCGAGCCCACGTCTCCCTGCACAAACACCGAGCACAGCCCGCCGCCGATCTTGTTCCAGCCCACAAACTTCACGCTGGCCGCCTTCAGCATCGCGTCCGTCGCCTGCACCAGGGCCACAAGGCCCTTGGTTTCGATCATTCCAATCGCTTCATTGGCCATTTGTATTCTCCTGATTTCTCGTTACTTCAACATGCTTTCCACCAGCGCATCGTGCGGCCGCGCAATCACGTGCGCCGACACCAATTCGCCCACCGTCTTGGCAGCAGCCGAGCCCGCATCCACCGCGGCCCGTACGCTGCCTACATCGCCGCGAACAATAGCTGTTACGAATCCGCCGCCGATCTGTACCGTCTTTACCAGTTCCACGCTGGCCGCTTTCACCATCGCGTCGCATGCCTCGACGAGCCCGACGAGGCCCTTCGTTTCGATCAATCCGATTGCTTCACTCATCTCGTCTCCTCCGCCTACTTCGCGGCTTTCTGGGCTGCGGACTTCTTGTCCTGTTGGATAAAGCTGGGCAGTTCGTCGTGGGGGCGGCTGATCACCTGAACGCTGATCACCTCGCCTATCCGCGCTGCTGCTTCCGCGCCCGCATCGGTGGCTGCTTTCACAGCGGCCACGTCTCCTTCCACGAAGGCGGTCACCAGTCCCGAACCTACTGACTGCCAGCCGGCGAACGTTACATTTGCTGACTTGAGCATGGCGTCGGTCGCCTCAAACAGCCCGACCAGCCCCTTGGTCTCAATCATTCCTAGCGCTTGTTTCATCGCTTCCTCTCTTCTTCATTGGATTACTTGAACAGTTCAAAATCCTTGGTCAAATGCAAACCGCAAGCGTTCGCCTCATCGGTGTCCATGTGCACGTTCAGCCGCGCTCTGGGATCGATGCGCACGTGAACATTGTCAAAAGTCACGCCCGCCGTTCCGCCGATGCGCAGCTTCATCCGGTCGCCTTTGGCCACGCCGACGTGCGCCGCCTCCGCCGGACTCATATGCACGTGAATCGCGGCGCGAATCACCCCTTCCTTCAGCTCCACCACGCCCTTGGGACCAATGATCACGGCGCCCGGCGTCCCGGCAATGTCGCCCGAAAGCCGTACCGGAATATCCGTGAACCCCAGCATGATGGCGTCGGTAAATGCCAACTCCACCTGCGACCGCTTGCGCATCGGCCCCAGAATCCGCAAATTCGAAATCAGCCGGCTCCGCGGCCCCACAATCGTGACTGTTTCCTTGGCCGCAAAGTTGCCTTCCTGGTAGAGCGCGCGATCAAAGGTCAACTCCGATCCTGGCCCAAACAGCACGTCCATATCCTCGCGGCAAACATGCATATGCCGCGACGAAGCCTGCACCGTCAGCACCGGCGCCGTCCCGTTCTTCTCCCGGCCCAGGTACTCCAGTGCAACCTGCCGAACAATCCGCTCCACCATCGCTCTATCGATGGATCCCGCCGAATTTGCCACTGCCGAACTGCCCATAAAATTCTGATCGTTCTTCCTTACCTTGCCCGCCCAGCCATAACCTGTCTCGCGGCTTGAGTACGGCTCACAACCGCCGCTGTCTCCCGCGCTATTACGATCTCCTCGTTCGCCGGAACCACCAAAATCTTCACCGCCGAACCATCGCTGGAAATCGCGCCCTCGCCCTTGATCGCCCGATTTCTCTCCTCGTCCAACTCCACGCCAAACCCGGAGAGATTCTTCAGCACCGCGCCGCGAATCTCCGCGCTGTTCTCCCCAATCCCGCCGGAAAATGTAATCGCATCGATCCCGCCCAGTTCCAAAATGAACGCCCCAAGATAGTGGCGAACGGCGCGCACAAATACATCCAGCGCCAGCCGAGCCCGCTTATCCCCCGCCGCCGCTGCCTCGCTCAGGTCGCGCAGATCTCCGCACGTTCCACTGATCCCCGCCAGCCCCGACCGGCTGCCGAGGATCGCAGCCATCTCGTCCGGATTCACTCGCAGCTTCTTCATCATGTGCAGAACCGCGAAGGCGTCCACATCCCCCACACGGTTATTCTGCGGCAGCCCCGACTGCGGAGAAGCGCCCATGCTGGTCCCAACCGATTGGCCGTCGCGAAACGCCGCCACGCTCGAACTGCCTCCCAAATGGCAGGAGATGTGGCGCAGCTTCTTGCCGCCCATCAGCGCCAATGCACGCTCACTGGCCGCCCGATGGCTGGCTCCGTGAAATCCATACCGCCGAATCCCGAAATCTCGCCGCCACTCGTACGGCACCGCATAGGTAGTCGCCGCCTCATCCAAAAACCGGTAAGGCCCGGTCTCGATCACCGCCACCAGCGGCACCCCCGGCAACTCCCGCCGAAACGCCTTGATCGCCGCAATGTAAGCAGGATTGTGCGCCGGCGCAAGAAACGAAAACTCCTCCATCGCCGCCAGTAGCTCATCGCCGATCAACTGCGACTCGCTCATCGGCCCCGCATGCACCACCTTGAACCCCACCGCATCGATCTCCGCGAGACTCTTCAGCGCTTTGCCCTCGCCCGCTATCGCCGCCAGGCACTTGGCCGTTGCCGCCGAGTAGTCGGCGCATTCGCCGCCCGGCTGCCCAATCCGTTCCACATGCCCCTCCGTCAAAACCACTTCTTCCGGCATCTCGAAGACCCGGTACTTGAACGAAGTGCTACCGATATTGGGAATCAAGCATTTCATTGTTGACAGTTCTTGAATGAAGTTGAATGATATAATACATTATCTGTCAGAGTCAATCATTATTTTGATAGATTATGAGGCTGGCCCCAAATGACGGCAATTCCCGATAGGTCGCAAATTCAGCCAAAAGCCGACTCATCTCACCCCCCGTCTACCCAACGGATTGAGGAGTTGGGCATCGTCGGCGCGGGCGGGGGCGGGTTCCCTTCGCACGTGAAGTTCCAGGCCCGGGTCTCGCTGCTGATTGCCAACGCCGCCGAGTGCGAGCCCCTGCTGCACAAGGACAAGGAGTTGCTCCACCACCACTCCGAGCCGTTCCTGCGGGGGATGCGGGTGGCTATGGAGCTGGTCGGCGCGACGGAAGGCGTCATCGGCATCAAGGAGAAGTATCAGGAGATCATTGAGGCTCTGGAACAGCTGGCCCCGCCCGGCGTCCGCGTCGTGGCTCTGCCGGATACTTACCCGGCCGGCGATGAGTTCATCCTGGTGCATCTGGTTACCGGGCGCGTAATTCCGCCGGGCGGGCTGCCCAAGGATGTGGATACCGTCGTCGCTAACGTCGAGACCCTGCTCAACATCGGCCTCGACCGGGCGGTTACGCATAAATATCTGACTGTCGCTGGGGCGGTGGAGACGCCCGTAACGCTGCGGGTTCCGGTGGGTATCTCGATCGGCGAGGTGATTGACGCGGCCGGCGGGCCAACCGTGCCGGACTTTGGCGTGCTGCTGGGCGGCGTAATGATGGCCAAGCCCGCTGCCAGCCTGGATGAGCCGGTGACCAAGACTACCGGCGGCATCATCGTGCTGCCGGCTACGCATAGCCTCATCCAGCGGCACAACGCGCCCTGGCACCACGTGGCCAAGATCGGCCGCTCGGCTTGCGATCAGTGCCGCTTCTGCACCGAGTTCTGTCCGCGCTTCCTGCTTGGCCATCCTATTGAGCCGCATCGCGCCATGCAGTCGCTCGGATTCGCCATGGGCAACGACGCTATGGCCGCAACGCTCTACTGCTGCGAGTGCAATCTCTGCACCCTCTACGCCTGCCCCGAGGATCTCGATCCCAAGACGGTCTGCGTGCAGAACAAGCCGCTGGCTCGGGAGCGCGACCTCACCTTCAAGGGCGCGCCCGAATCCATCACGCCTCATCCCATGGCCGAGTTCCGGCGCGTGCCGATGCGGAGGCTGATTGCCAGATTGGGATTGGGCGAGTTCACCAACGAAGGGCCTCTGCGCGAGCACAGCTTTTCGCCGCGTAAGGTCAACCTGCCTCTCAAGCAGCACGCTGGAGTTCCTGCGGTTCCAGTGGTCAAGTGCGGCGATCGGGTTCGCGTGGGCGATCTGCTGGCCGTACCGCAGCAGGGCAAACTGGGCGCCAGAATCCATGCCAGCATCGACGGAGTGGTTACGGTGACTGCGGATGCAGTGAGGATTGAGGCGTGAAAGAAGTTAATGAGTTAACGAGTGAAGAAGCGAATCAGTGAAGTTGTGAAGGAGTTTATCGTGGCTGAGATCATCTCTATCGGGCTTATCGAGTTATCGAGCGTCGCCACCGGCTTTGCCGTGGAAGACGCCATGCTGAAGGCGGCAGAGGTTCAAATTCTCATGGCGCGCAGCATCTGCTCAGGCAAGTTCCTGGTGGTCATCGCCGGCGACGTGGCCTCGGTCACCGCAGCTGTCCAGGCAGGCGCGGCCGTCGCTGGACCCTCGCTCATTGAGCGGCGGCAGATCGCGCACGTCGACAAATCGGTTCTCCAGGCCATCTCCAACGCCGTCGATATCGACCCCAAAGAGCTGCGCTCCATCGGCGTGATCGAGACCTTCTCCGCCGCCAGCATCATCGCGGTCGCCGACGCCTGCGTCAAGTCGGCCAACGTGGCGCTGCTTCGGGTTCACCTGGCGATGGCTCTCGGCGGCAAGGGATTCGTGCTCATGGCAGGCGACGTTTCCAGCGTTCAGGCAGCGGTTGCCGCAGGCTCCAAAGTCGCCGCCGAAGACGGAATGCTGGTTGGCCGCGGTGTGATTCCCGCGCCCTCCATGGAGCTCTTCCGCGACTACATTTAGGGACTAGGGACTAAGGGACTAGGGGACGACGCTCGTGTGACATTTCCAGTGCAATTTTGCCCCTCGAAACGCCGGTTCTTACACCAAAAATGGGTCATTACGACATCCATTAGATATTAAAATCAATTACTTGCGGAAATATAGAGAGAAACAAATAGGACTTTCGCCTTTTATTCATGATAATTATACCTAACATATTTTCTTTCATTGTTTTGCGGGAAAAGGGGGGAGGGGGTGGGGGGTACCTGCGAATCGGGACTAAGGGACTAGGGACTAGGGGTTAGGGGGTCGATAATGCTGCGCTTTTCTCATTCCTTTATTGTGCGCCGGCTGAGGGTTATTTTCTGCAAAGGGCGGGATTATTGACATCCAACCCTACCGTTAATGGACCGCGGAATGATGGGTTACCGGCTGGTTCAGGTTGAATAATGCTACCCTCCGGAGAGCTTAATCTGTTATAATGTAGTTGCTGTCGTCATCGTGCGCACAGCAAAATCCAAGCCGCACCGTCGGCCTTGAAAATAAGGAGAAATATCATGGGTACTTCGACCCACCGCATTCGCGCATTCCAAATGCGCAAGATCACACATCCAATCAAAAAAGAAATCGACAAATACTGGCTGACTGTTGCTGCTAAAGATTTGCCAGCAAATATCAGCACGAAAGCGAACGCGCGTGATCCACGCGGGTTGAATCGCCACGTCTACAAGGAAGTCAGGAGTTCCCTCGAGGGAGAAACGGCTGCAATTGGCACATTCGACCTGATGAACAAGGGCATCACTATCCTCGCTGAAAGCGTCAAAGTAATCGACAAGGAACAAGGGCTTTATGACGTTGTTGTCGATGACGCGTTCGGGGGCATTGTTGATGGCGCGCATACTGCAAGAATCATTTGGGAGTCGAATAGCGAAGGCACTACTCCTGATGATCAATATGTTGAGGTCTACGTCCGTACTGGAGTATCGAAACCGCTGATCAGCGAAATCGCAAGAGGTCTTAACACGGGCATCCAGGTTGCGCCGCAATCAATTTACAACAAGGCTGGCCACTTCGATTGGATGAAGAAGATCGTTGAAAAAGAGCCCTACGGGAAGATGATCGCTTGGAACGAGAGTGACACAGGCGACTACGATGTGCGCGACCTCATCGGGATCCTGGAGGCCCTTAATATCTTCGACTTTCCGAACAACGTAAACGCTTCTAAACACCCTATCTCGTCTTACGAAAAATGGAGCATTCCGCTCGAAAAGTTTGCGGATGACTACGAGCTGAACATCAAAAACCTGAAAAAGAGTAAATATTACCGGCTACGCAATCTGCTCAAGGACGGACTCACTCTGTTTGACATCATTCGGCACGATTTCCGTAACATGCGGAATATCGAGGGTGGAAGGGCTGGCAATATGAAAATTGTTGAGGAGGCAGCCGCGAGTCGTGGCACTTTCGCCTTCCCATTTGCTGGCCTTAGACCCAGTCAGTACCGACTTACAAAGGGTGCGACTATGCCAATCCTTGCTGCATTTCGTAGCTACGTCACGGAAAACCGCACGACTGGTGACGCGGAGTGGCGCGGTGGTTTCGATCGGGTTAAGCAGGTCTGGAAGGACGCCGGACCGAGCCTCGTTGCGGAGACCTACCAGCTTACACAGGACGGAATTAGGACCCCTGATCAAGTAGGTAAGAACCGCAAGCATTGGGGGACTCTGTACATGCGGCTGCAAGTGCAACTTTTGCAGGAGAAACTCCTTGAGGAGCAAAATAGGCCAAAACGTAGGGCGCTGTAAAGGTTGATAGAAAATCAACCGTCATTCAATTTACCAGACGAAGATTTTGTACGGCGGACTATAGGGGAGCTTTCACGCTCCCCTATAGTAAATTTCATTTTCGATGGAGTGATATCGTGATCTCAGAACGTCAACTGAGCGCGGCTTCGCCGCGCTGATTGAATTTCAAAAAAACAATTTGGGGGCATTAATTGAGGGGGTTGAATCCCCGATCTTTCACCGTAGATGCAAAGACCCGTCATTATTCATGGCGGAGGGAGCAGGAGCCTTCAGGCTCCTGAATGGACACTTGTAATAGATATGGCTTTAGCCACGGGCCTCAATTCCCACAGTCTGCTCTGCTCTCAGGTGGAGAGGCATAGGGGCCAACCGTCCATGGGCAGCTGAGCTATAGGGATAAGCATTCGGCGTCGACGCAAGTCCACGCCGAACGGGGTTCTCCTCGATATACCGCACACAATTTATGAACTTCTCTTTCGTCGAGATCTGACTCTCGTTGAAGCTGCGCATCCACACATCGAGCTTGCTCTTCAAGCGGAAGGAGAAGCCACCCTTGATGAACTGCATTGCCTTTTCCAACGAAACATCAGGAGCAGGCGTGATCAAAGCGTGGAGATGGTCAGGCATGATGACGAACGCATGCAAAAGATATTTTCCCTGACTGTAATAGTCGAGGATAGTTCGTTCAAGCAGTTCCGCAGTAGCCGTAACCTGAAAAAGACTGCGGCGCTGGGCTGTCACAGACGTGACCAAATATGTCCGGGTTTCCTGGGGCGCGAGCCGCATCAGGAAATGATAAACGAAAAGCCCGCGGCTAAAGCCGGTCCAATTGCAAGGCTGGATTCAGGGGCCTAAAGGCCCCTGCTCCCTCCGTAACCTGCTCCCACCGGATGATGAGGTCAGAGACGGCTGCTCTCAGTTCCCTGTTGATGGCGGGTCAATGTAGTAGCCGGTTTTGTGGCGGATGTGGAAGTCGCCGGGCGCGGCCCCGGGGATGGTGACCTGCACGCGGTGGAAGGGCCCTCCGGGCTCTTGATCTTTTGGATAGTAGCCGAGGAGATATTGAGTGCGGATGTCGCTGCTGACCTGGGCAAAGGCTTTGTCGAGGCCGCCGTCGCCGGCATAGAAGCTCTTGCCGCCGGTGTCTTCAGCCAGCGCAATCAAAGCGTGCTCGCCGCCCAGGTCGCGGCCGGCGCTGGCTTGAATGGGCACGTCGATGATGGCATAGATCATCACGTCGTTGCGCAGAGCCGCCTCGAGGGCCTGGGAATAGGTGGCGCCGCTGGCCGTATCGTCGCCGTCGGAGACCAGGAGCAGCACGCGGCGCGGCGAGCGCTCAGGATTTTTGCCCAGCCGGTCAGAAGCCTGGCAGATGGCGTCGTAGAGCGCCGTAGACCAGTCGCCGCGCAACTGGCCCAGGCCGCGGTCGATCTGGCTCAACTTGCCGGTGAAGGGCGTAAGCTGGCGGACGCTGGTGGCGAACTCGAGCAGGCTCATGCGGTCGCGCGGGCGCAGAATCGCATGGGCAAAGCGGCGGGCCGCGTCCACCTCGGCAGCCATATCCTTTTGCACGCTGCCCGACGTATCGATGGCCAGGGTAAGGTTGAGGGGCAGCTCGGACTGGCGCTCGAAGACGGCAATCTGCTGCGGACGGCCGTCTTCGGCGAGGGCAAAGTCCGCGCGGGCGAGATCGCTAACGACGGCGCCGTTGCGATCCGTCACGTTGACAAAAACATTGACCAGCTTCACGTCGACGCGCAGCGTGGGTTCCTGCGCGGAGGGGATGAGAGGCGCGAGACCCAACAACGCACAGGCCGCCACGGAGGCGCCAAGCCGGCATTTCATCTTGAGAATCTGCGCCAGCATCACGCTAAGAAGAATATCCTCTGCCGGTTAGACGCGACAAAGCAGGGAGTGGGGGCTGGGGACTAGGGACTAAGGGACTAAGGGACTAAGGGACTAGGGACTGATGTGTGCCGGATGATTCGAGCCGGTCTCTGGTCCCTTATGCTAAGAACAGGCCTCGCCTCATGGACCTCTACGAGAAAATCCGCGCCCTCCCCACCCAACCTGGCGTTTACCTCTACAAAAACGCCGAGGGCGAAGTCATCTACGTGGGCAAGGCCAAGAACCTGCGCGCTCGGGTGCGGTCTTATCTGCTTGAGGCCGTCGCAGGCCGACGCCAAGACCGGATCACTGATGCGCGAGGCCGTCGATCTGGAATACATTCTGGTGGGCAACGAGAGCGAAGCCCTGGCGCTTGAAACCAACCTCATCAAGGAGCGCAAGCCGCGCTTCAACATTCTGCTCAAAGACGACAAAAGCTACCCCTACGTCAAGCTCACCCTGGCCGACCGTTATCCAAAAGTTTTTGTGACCCGCCGCCTGCTGAAAGACGGCGCGGCCTACTTCGGCCCCTACTTTCCCGGCAGTCTGGCTTACCGCGTGGTGGAGCTGATTCACCGCAGCTTTCTCATTCCCAGTTGCAAAGTCGATCTATCGCGCTACCACCCCCGCGCCTGTTTGCAGTACTACATTCACCGCTGCCTGGGCCCCTGCGTGGAGGGCCTGACCACGCCGGAGATTTATGCGAACGCGGTCCGCGACGCGCAGTTGCTTCTTGAAGGCAAGCACGCCGAACTGGAGCGCGCGCTCACCGCGCGCATGATGGCCGCCGCCGATGCCGAGCAGTTTGAGGCCGCCGCGCGCCTGCGCGACCAGCTCTCCACCGTGCACCAGTTGCAGGAGAAGCAGCGCGCCGCCACCGCCGAGCAGGACGACGAGGCAGACGTCTTCGGCTATCACTACGAAGACGGCTCACTGGCGGTGAACCTCTTTCACGTTCGCGCCGGGAAGATCGTCGATCGCCGCGAATTTTTCTGGGAGGATTTGCCGGAGCTGCTGGAAGCAACCAAAGAGGAGCACCCGAACACACCACAGATGACGGGTGCCCCAGGTCCCTCGCCTTTGGGAACCTGGGATACCACCAACCCCAACCCGTCACAGATAGAGCACGCCATTCCATGCAGGCGCAGTCTTCAGCGCCCTGCTCAAGCAGCTCTATATCGATCAGCAATACGTTCCGCGCAGCATCCTCGTCCCGGTCGACTTCGACGACCGCGAAACTCTGGCCGCATTGCTCAGCGAGCGCACCGGCCATCGCATCGAGCTGGCCGTGCCGCAGCGCGGAGAAAAGCGCTCCCTTGTCGACCTCGCCGGCCAAAACGCCAAGCAGTCTTATACGCAACGCTTCCGCGTGCTTGAGCCTTCGCGCAAAGCCATTCAGGAGGCTCTGGCCGACGCACTGATGCTTCCCGAGCTTCCCCGCCGCATCGAGTGCTTCGACATCTCCCACATCCAGGGCGCTGAAACCGTTGCTTCCCTGGTCGTTTGGGAAGACGGCAAGATGAACAAGCAGCTCTATCGCAAATTCAAAGTGATGACGGTGCTGGGCGTGGACGATTTCGCCTCCATGCGCGAGGTGGTCACGCGCCGCTACCGCCGGCTGCTGGAAGAAAAACAGCCTATGCCTTCACTGATCCTCATCGACGGCGGACTGGGCCAGCTTCATGCCGCCGCCGAGGCGCTGGAATCATTAGGACTCACTTCGCAGCCGCTGGCGTCGATTGCAAAAAGCGAAGAAATAATTTATCTCCACGGCAACGAAAACGAGCCCATCGTACTTGACCGCCGCTCGCCGGTGCTGCATCTCATCCAGCTCATCCGCGACGAAAGCCACCGCTTCGCCATCGGCTACCACCGCCAGCGCCGCGCCATGCGCGACCGCGATTCGGAGCTATTGAATATTCCCGGCGTAGGCCCGCAAACCCGGCAGCGCCTGCTCACCCACTTCGGCAGCCTGCGCGACGTACAGCAAGCCACGGCTGAATCGCTGGCCGCCGTAGTCTCCCGCAAAACCGCTGAAGCCATCTGGCGGCATTTTCATGAGACGCAACCGGCGACTTGATCTTGAGGTAGTCTCAGGTTGCAGACTGATCCAGACTCTTTACTCTGCGCCGAGACATTTCGTCATAAATAGCGGCATACTCCTTTGCCGGACCGGCCCAACTGTAATTGCACGCCATTCCGTTGCGCATCAGCTTTGCCCAGCCGTTTTGATCCTGAAACGCGGCCATAGCGCGGTCGATTGCCGCCAGCAGAGCTTCGGCGCTGAAACCTTCAAACTTGAATCCCGTCCCCGTTCCCAGCTTTGGGTTCCACTCCTCGACCGTATCGTCGAGGCCGCCGGTGGCGCGCACTACGGGAACGGTGCCGTACTTGAGCGAGTACATCTGGCTCAGGCCGCAGGGCTCATAGCGCGAGGGCATGAGAAAAATATCGGCGCCGGCTTCGATCTTGTGGGCCAGGGCTTCGTCGTAGCCGACCTCGACGGCCACCTGCCCCGGATTGCGGCTGGCCCAGTCGCGGAAGAACTTTTCGTACACCGGCTCGCCCGATCCCAGAGCCACCACGGCAACGTCCCGCTCAGTTAGCTTGCCGGCGATCTTCGCCAACAGGTCGAAGCCCTTTTGCGCGGCAAACCGCGAGACGATGCCGATGACCGGCGTCGAATCCGCCGCTTTGTCCAGTCCGAAGGCACGCATCAGATCGGCGTTGCAGGCCTGCTTGCCGCTTAGATCCTCCGGCGTGTAGTGCGCGGCCAGATATTTATCTGTCGCAGGGTCCCACTGCGCATAGTCCGCGCCGTTCAGGATGCCACGCAGGTCCGCGGCGCGCTGATGCAGCACGCCCTCCAGCTTTTCTCCGAACTCCGGAGTTTGAATCTCCTGGGCATATTTGCGGCTCACCGTGGTGAGAATGTCGGAGTAAACCACGCCGCCCTTGAGAAAGTTGAAGTTATCGAACTGCTCCACCTTGTCCATGGTGAAGATCTCCCAGGGTAACAAGAGGCGCTCTGTCGTGGTGGGCGGAAACCAGCCCTGGTAGCCGGCGTTGTGAATGGTCAGCACCACTCCGGCGTGGCTGAGCACCGGGTCGGATTTGTAGACCGTGCGCAGATAAACGGGAATCAGCGCCGCCTGCCAGTCGTGCACGTGAAAAACCTGCGGAACGCCGAGCTGCTTGGTTGCCTCAATCACCGCGCGGCAGAACAGGCCGAAGCGCTCCCAATTATTGGGATAGTCGCCGGCTTTGGTGCCGTAGAGTCCCGGCAGGTCAAAGAGCTCAGGGCAATCGACAAAGTAGTAGCGAACTCCGCTGCGCTTGCCGCCGTCCACAATGCCCGCGAAGCGGTTCGAGTGCTCAAAGGGAATGGTGAGGGAGCGAATAGCGTACTTCAATTCGCCAACAATATGAGGGCGGACCGAGGCATAGAGTGGAATGTAAACCGTAACCTCGTGGCCCCGCTTAACCAACTCGGGGGGCAGAGCGCCCACAGCATCGGCCAAACCGCCGGTCTTGGCGAAGGGGACGCACTCCGAGGCAGCAAAGACTATATGCAAGAAGGAAACTCCATGGCGCTTAGTCGGGAAGAAGGGGTCTAACTCTCATTCAAAGGCAGTCTACTACGCTCACCTTAAAAATTGATGAGGCGGCGCCATCCTCTACCATCAAAATAGCAAATGCCGGCCAAACCCAAGCTCGGACAGAACTTCCTCATCGATGCGCAGGCCGTCGAGCGCATTGCGGCTTCACTGGGCGATCTGACAGGCCACACAGTGGTGGAGATTGGTCCCGGAGCAGGCGCTATCACCGGCGCGCTGGCGGCACGCGCAGCCCACGTGCTGGCAGTTGAGCTGGATGGCGAACTGGCCGCGTATCTGCGGAAGAAGTTTCCAGCGGATCGCGTTATCGTCGTCGAACAAGACATGCTCAACTTCGACTTTGCGTCGGCCTCAGCGGCTGCGGGCGAGCGGCTGGCTGTGGCGGGCAACCTGCCCTACGGCATCACCTCACAGATTCTGCTCAAGCTGGCCGCCAGCCACGCGGCGCTGGACCGCGCGGTGCTCATGGTGCAGCGGGAGGTGGCCGATCGCATCACCGCAGGCCCCGGTTCGCGCGACTACGGCTTGCTCTCGGTGACTGTGCAGGTTTACGGGCCGGCGCAAAATCTCTTCACGCTGCCGCCGGAATCGTTCTCGCCGCCACCCGATGTGCATTCGACAGTCTTCCGCTGGCGGTTTGCGCCGCGCTTCAGGGAACTGGGCCTGGATGAGGAGAGTTTTCTCCCCTTTGTCCGCAAGGCATTCGCACAAAAACGCAAGACGCTGGCGAATAATCTTCGCGCGGCGGGGATTGCACCCGCAGTCGTAACAGCCGCGCTGGCCCATGCAGGAATCGAGCCCCAGGCACGCGCTGAAGCTCTGACGGTGGAAGCGTTCGCGGCCCTCTGGCACAGCTTGAACGAATAAAGGGCTGTCCGCCGCGGCGGACAGCCCCCTCCTTCCTCAACGCCCGCCAATTAGCGGCGCGAACCACCGCCGCTTGTGCCTCCACCGCCTCCGTGGAAGCCGCCACCGCCGTGGAAACCGTCACCGCCGGAATATACGCCGCGAGAAGAACTATGGCTCACCGGCGATGATGCATGCTGGCCGCCTCCGCTACTGTAACTCCTCGGTGCGGGCGCGCTCGTCCTGCTGCCACTCGAGCTGGACCCGCTGCTGTAACCGGTTCCACCGCTATAACCAGGCCCGGTTGACGTTCTCGGTCCCTGATTGGTGATGGTATAGCCCGACGACGTATGCGTGACGAACGCCGATCCCACGCGATCGTACTGCGGCCGTTGGCTCAACGGATGCATGGCCTGCACCGTATAGCCGGCAATCACAACCGGAGTGGATCTGTCGCGCGCAGGCAGTTCGGCTGGCCCACTGAAGGGACGCCGGTTAACGGCAACCAGCCCCGTCGTTGCTCCGCCGTTTGCCCTATTCTGGCCACTGTATGCATGCCTAAGCGGAGGATGCGGCGGTTGATAGCCGGCAAAGCCGTTGCCGATGTTGGGACCGCCGTAATGGCCATTCCTCCACCAGGGCGAGCCGCCGCCTGCCCCAGGAGACCAGCCCCAGCCGAAGCTGCTGTAGTAGTTCCATTTTCCGCACTGGTACGGCAGATAGCCCCATCCATAGCTCGAAACCCAGGTAGATCCAAACAGCGGCGTAGTCATCCAATAGCCGTTACCGTAAGGGTCCCAGTCGGGGCTGGAGGCATCATAGGGAGACCAGATAGCTCCCTGGTCAGGCACGTTGTACCAGCTACCGTTTGCGTCCAGGTCGTTCCAGGCGGGATTGCCGCTGTCTTCAAAGCCACTCTCCGAGCCAGTGTTCGCCGCGGCCTCGGAAGCCAACTCCTGATCGCGATCGGAGTTCCACGCGTCCCAGGAGTCCGGCTCGATGTATTCAGCCAGCTCATAGCGGCTGGGGTCGGCGCCGCTCATGGTTGCGCTCTCGCCGCCGTGCACGTCCAGGGCCAGCGCGCTGCCTCGCTCCACGTGCGCGTTGCCTGAGAAAACCGCAAGCGTGCCCGGAGGGTTATCGAAATTGATGCGCACGACGGTTGGACTGTCCGCCGTCACCACGCTGTCACCGAATTTGATGCGAATCGACCCGGCCTGGCCTGTGCCCGCAAACTCAAAGTAGCCCAGCCCGCCTTCGAGCGTAATCTCGGCATCGCCGGAGCCGCCCTGCCCGCGCAAGACGGTCAACGCGAATGAACTGTTGGGCGAAAGCCGCACCACGCTGCCGTCTTCAAACTGAACCTCCGCACGGCCGTCATCCCCGGTCACTACCTCGGTTCCCTCGAAGAGGGGCATATTCGGCACCGCCTGATCGGCAACAACCTGCTTTTGAAACAAGAGCCGCACCTGGCCGTCCACGCTGCTTAGCCGCAGCGCCCGCGCCGGCGGCGCAGCATCCTGGGCGACCAGTAACGGCGCCGACGAAACAGCTCCCAGCACAAGCGCCAGCAACCCTGCGCTCAAACTCTTTCCAACCAACCCACTGCGATTCTCAAAGACTTTCATGACGTTCCGCCTTCCCATCACGCCCGGCACCGGAGACAATCCTCTCATACATTATCAATACACTCTGTAGGACAGCTTGACGCTCGGAAAAGTCGCGCCAAAACAAAGCCGGCGAGGGTTTTATTTTCCCTTAGTTCCTAGTCCTCGCCACGGCGAGCCTTCGGCCTGTTTCTCCATTCCCTGCCCTTGCAGCGCCAGCGTCTGCGCGGTGTGAATGTGGCAGATGGCGATGGCCAGCGCATCGGCTGTGTCGGCGGGCTGCGGCGGATCGGCCAGCCCCAGCAGCCGGGCCACCATGAACTGAACCTGCTCCTTTTTAGCCAGCCCGTAGCCCACCACGCTGGACTTGATCTTGAGCGGCGCATACTCGGCCACCGGCAGCGCCAACCTGGCCGCCGCCAACAGCGCCACGCCCCGCACCTGCCCCAGTTTGAGCGCCGATTTGGCGTTGACGGAGTAGAAAACCTCTTCAATGGCTACCGCATCAGGATGCGAGCTTTCCATTGCCTCGGTCAGTTCGCGGAAAACCTGTTCCAAGCGCTGCGACGTGGAGAGCGTCTTCTTCAGACGGATCGCGCCCATCGCTTTCAGCGCCAGCCTCGGCTCCCGCCTGGCATCACTGGACTCCACGACGCCAAAGCCGGTTACCTCGGTTCCGCAATCGATTCCAAAGACGCGCATCGGGTCCAAGTCTACCGCACACGCGCTCGCTGCGCACCCCAAACGCAACAACGGCCTGAGCATTGCTGCCCAGGCCGCTGCCGGTGGACTGTTGGGATTGGACTGGAGGCCTTCGCGCATCCGCGAGTGCCAGAGCCGTTGGCGGAACTACCCTCCGCCGGGTCTTATCTGGGGCTGGGGCGCTTGGGCCTCAGGCCTCAGTCACCTCACGTAACGAACAACTGGAATATTCACTTTGCATCAGCTGGATCAACCTCCTTTCCCGTGTAACGCTAAATTAACCTGCTCGGTGAGGCGCGTCAAGTGGGGCTATTGGCGGGTAGTGGATATGTCCTTGCGACGTCCCTACGGGACTCCTTTACTAGCTTATGAATCCCATCTCCCCACGCTGAAGCGCGGGGCTAACTAGCTCTGCGCCTACGGCGCGTTTGTTCGGTATCCCCTATTCCCTATTCCCTGGTCCCTGTTTTACCAGCTATGCAGCCACTCCTCATCGCGGCCGATGCGAATCGGCGTGCGGAACAGCTCGCTCAGTCTCACTTCGGTGAGCAATTCTTCTCGCGGGCCGTCGCCTACAATCCGGCCGCCGCGCATCAGAATTACGCGCTCGATCTCGGGCAGAATATCGCCCAGGTGATGAGTGACCAGCACCAGCCCCGTTCCCTCCTGCGCCAGCCTGCGCAGGGTCTCGCGCAGCTCGCGTTGCGCCGCAAGATCGAGCGCGTTGGAGGGTTCGTCGAGGAGCAGTTGCCGGGGGCGATGCACCAGCGCACGGGCGATGAGAATGCGGCGTTTCTCACCGGCCGACATTTCGCCCACCAGGCGGCGGGACAGAACGAGCGCGTCTAAGCGTTCGAGCGCTTCAACGGCTCGCTCGCGCATTTCTCCGGTCACGTGGAGATTGGGCCAGAGCGTGGAGGCTGAAAAGAAGCCCGCAATCACCGCATCGAGGCCGGTGGTGACGGCGGTTCGCTCGCCCGGCAACTCCGCGCCAACCACTCCGAAGTGCTTGCGCAGCTCGGTCAGATCCCAGCGTTCGCGCCCAAAGATGCGCACCACCATTCCGGGGCGGACGATGGGATAAATCTGGCAGGTCATAGTCAGAATCAGCGTTGACTTGCCGCATCCGTTCGGCCCCAGAATGGCCACGTGCTTGCCGGCGCGAATGTGCAGATTCACGTCGTGCAGCACCACCCGATCGCCGCGCGCCACATCCACCGCGCACATTTCAAGAAACTCGCTTTTCTCCGCCATCTCCACCGCGCTCGTACCGCTTTCGGCCATCTCACCCCTCACCTGCTAGATTAAATGGGTTGATTCCCAATCGAGATATGAGCGACTCCTCCCAATTACTACTCCCACTCGGCTTTCGCTTTGGCGCCACAAAAGCGGGGCTTAAGAAAAGCGGCCGCACCGACTTTGCCCTCATCGTGGCCGATGCGCCGGCCAGCGCGGCCGCCGTCTTCACCGCCAACCGCGTCACTGCCGCACCTTTGATTGTGGACAAGGAGCACCTGCGCTCCAGCGGCGGCAAGGTTCGCGTAGCCGCCATCAATGCCGGCAACGCCAACTGCGCCGCGGGCCAGGCTGGCCTGGACGCCGCTCGCGCCACCTGCGCCGCTTGCGCACAGATTTTTGCCTGCCCGGCTGGAGCAGGTCTTTCCTTCTTCCACTGGAATTATCGGCGTTCCGCTGCCGGCGGAAAAGATTGCCGCGGTTCTCCCCGGTTTGGCCAAAACGCTGGGCGCGGATTGCGATCATTTTCACCGGGCGGCGCAGGCCATCCTCACCACCGATACGGTGGAGAAAATTGCCTTTGCCCGCCTTGCAAACGATGGAAGGGAAGTTCGCATCGCCGCGCTCGGTAAAGGGTCGGGAATGATTTTCCCGCAGCTCGTTCCCCACGCCACCATGCTGGTCTACGTGCTCACCGATGCCCAGGTCGAGCCCGCGGTCCTCGACGACTACCTGCGCGAGGCTGTTGAGGTCAGCTTCAATCGCATCTCAGTAGACGGCGATACTTCCACCAATGACACTGTACTGCTAATGGCTTCAGGAGCCAGCGGAGCTGTGGTCGGTGCTGAGAACACCGAATTCGCCGCCGCGCTGACCCAGGTTTGCACTTCGCTGGCGCGACAGATTGTCGCCGACGGCGAGGGCATCAGTCATGTGGTGGAGCTGCATATTGAAGGAGCGGCTACCAACGCCGATGCGTTCATGATTGCTAAGGCCATTGCCCACTCGCCGCTGGTTAAGACAGCATGGGCCGGTAGCGATTCTAACTGGGGAAGGCTCATCGCCGCCGTCGGCTACTCCGGCGCACAGGTCGATCCCGACCGCATCGACATCAGCTTTGGCGAATTGCCCATCTGCCGCAATGGAGGACGAGCAGCCGAGTTCGATGAGGCCGCGGCGCACGACTATATCGCACAGCGCGAATTTTCCATCAGCATCCAGCTCAATCAGGGCTCAGGCTCATGCGTCTTTTGGACTACCGACCTGACTGTCGAGTACATTCACATCAATGCGGACTATTCAAGTTAGTTACTTTCGGCGCAGGTGGGGAAGTGATTTTGCAGATATCAATAGACCATTCAGGGAGATATGAGATGGCGCTGTTGAATGCCGAGGTATTTGCAGGGCGGTGGTCGTACTTGCTTTTTGTTTTGGCGAGCGCCTTGCTATTTCTACCATTTGTTTTCTTTTTGCCGTCAGAACCGCCTCACGAAGAGCTCCCCTTGTCGTTTCTTGTGATCTTATTTTGCCTCATCTTATATGCGGGGGAATGGGGCGGAGTATTGAGGGCGCGCCTCGCAGTAGTCGGATTACCAAGTTCGCGATGGGTGATTGCTCTCTATGTTTCACTTGTGTACATTGCATGTTGCCTGGTATTTTACTTCGTCTCCAAAGGCCGTTTCCTTTCCCCGGGTCTGTTTGTGCTCTTGAACGTGCCACTGGCATTTCTTAAGGAGAAATCACGTGTGCCGGGCGCACTTCCCGATTCGTCGAGAAGTGCGTGACGTTGTTCACTGACTGACAATAAGCCGATCGATATCTACGCTGCCATTTTCTGCATATCTAAACTCGATGGAGTTATCGCCTTTGTTCAGATTTACCGGAACCCTCGCGGACCCATAACCGGACTTCGGCAGCTTGAAATCTACCGCGAGGCCATCGTTTACCCGCAGTTGCACTGTCTTGTCTTCATAAATGCTGTCGACGTAATTGAGGCTTATCCAATACTTGCCGGATTGCGGAACGCCGATGTGTGTAAATACAAGAGAGCTTACTGAGTAGCCAGGGTTTGAGCCGTACAAGGATATCGCATAGCCTCGGCTGCAATCGGGGCAAACAATCAGTTCCGCGTTCCCGCCGCGAAGATTTCCCGGCCATTCGGCTTCATACGATGCACCCTTCGTCCAGTCATATTCTCCGCTGACCTTCAGCAGAACGGAACCGTGAGCGGGAAGATGGGTTGAATATCCGCCTGAGAATTTACCCAGATCCTTGTGCGCCCATAGATCGCGCACGGCTACCTTGCCGCTCAGCCCCAAATCGCTCCATTGAACGGAGGCATCCGCCGGCGCTGCGGTCAGATTAAGGAGCATAACCGCGTGAACGCCGCTGCCGATGCTGCCCAGCGGTTTCACCCACACCTCAAGGCCGTTATAGGCATCATTTACGTTTGCAGCTCCAGCGCCCAGCGGGTCCTGATCGACGGCGATAGCCTCGGCATTGGTATAGATGGCGCGATCCGCTTCACTCATAGTGGCGAGGTCGTTGCCGGCCCATAGCGGCGCGGCGGAGATAACCCACATGGAAAAATGACTCTGCGCTTCGGTCGGCGTCAGTCCCTGGTTGCCCACCTCGATCATGTCGGGATCGTTCCAACTGTTGGGAGCGCTAAAGGCTGCATGGGTGGCGTTCGACTCAAAGTTACTCACTACTCTCGCCCACTTCACATGGTTCTTTTCGTTGCTGATGTCGTCATCTGTCCTCCATAACTGGGCTTTGCCCTGCGCCCAGGTCCACGGACGCTCGCTGCCCTGGGAACAGATATAGAAGACCATCGGACGGCCGGTCTTCCGGATTGCTCGGGCCATGCGTTCATAAATTGAGCGTCCGGTCACGCCTTCGGGACGGTTGCAGTAATCCATCTCAATAAAATCCATGCCCCACGCGGCGAAGGTTGCGGCATCCTGATCTTCGTGCCGATAACTGCCCTGATAGGGCTTGCCGGCGCAGGTATTGACGCCGATATCGGTATAAGTGCCGGCCTTCAAACCACGCGAGTGGATGTAATCGACCAGAGCCTTCATTCCGTGCGGAAACTTTTTTGTGTCCACGATCAGCGAGCCGTCGGCATTGCGCCCCAGTGTGAGGCACTCCTGGATGAGCACATAACGGTAGCCGAGGTCGCGCATGCCGCTCGATGCCAGCGCATCGGCCTGGTCGCGAATGGTCTGGTCGTTGTAGTCGCAGAAAAAATGGTTCCAGCTTGCCCAGCCCATCGGTGGCGTGGCAGCCAGGCCCGGCTGGGAAACTGCCGCAGCTTGAGAGAAAGCCGGCTGGCAGGCGGCAAACAGGACGAGGAGCAAGGCTAAGGCTGCGAACGGGTAACAGGGCGCTGTGATTTTCATATGGTCCATCATAATCCGAGTTTCGGCTTGTCGTTCTCCCAGGTTTCAAAAGCGAAGCAACTAGCCGGCAAGTATTAGTATGCTAAGGTTCAAACCGTGAAAGATGAAACAGAGGACGAGGAAGAGTAAGGTGAAAGAGGCGAAGCGTGGGCGGCTGTTGCCGGGGCTCAAGGTGGGGGATGGGTTCATGCGGCATCCCTTCGACCTGGAGTTTGGAACCAGGACCAGCGGGCTGATTGCCGGGCGGCACCTGAAGAGCGGGCACCGGAATGACCGGCATTCTACGGCTTACTTCGCGGTCGCTCCGTCGGTGATGCAGGGGCTCATTGTGCGCTGGCGGAGGAGCCGGCCTGTGGCGCCGATCGATGAGTTTACGTTTGTGGACCTGGGCGCAGGGATGGGGCGGGCGATGCTGCTGGCCTCGGAGTATCCGTTTCGCTCGGTGGTGGGGGTGGAGCTGAACCCCACGCTGGCGCGGATTGCGCGGAAAAATTCTGCACTGTGGCGAGCGGCTGGGAAGGTTCTTGCGCCAATGCGCGTGGTTTGCCGGGACGTGGTGGAGTTTGAGTTTCCGCCAGGGCCGTGCGTGGCTTTTCTCTTCAATCCCTTCAATGCACAGGTAATGCGGCGGCTGCTGGGCTCGCTGGCGAAGGGCTTTGCCGGGCGGCCGGGGCAACTGGATATTTTGTATGCGAATAACGAACAGGAGGCGGTGCTGGAGCGGCAGGCCGGATTTCGCAGGCTGTTCAAAGGCCAAGTGAGGCGGTCGCGGGCGGATGCGATTGCGGATCACAGGATTCTGGCCAACCAGCCCGAGGGGGAGTATGCCTCGTCGAATTGGGAGGATTGCTCGGTTTGGCGGTGGGTTGAAAAACAGGGGTTAGAGGTTAGGGGTTAGGGATTAGGGAGCGTCGGGTCGGTTCACTATTGCACGTGAAGTCGCCGATGAACGTAGCGCAATTTTCATACGGAATATGTTGACGAACGAGGCTTAGAGGGAGAAAGCTGTTTGCTGGGCAGTCGTGACCTCACTCCGCGCGCGAGTTGGGCCGATGAGTATAGGGCGGCTGCTGGAGCACGACTATGAAAGAACCGCATCTGATCCTGGGATTGGGCGAGCTGTTGTGGGATGTGTTGCCGGAGGGGCCTACGACTCGGCGGCGCGCCGGCAAACTTCGCCGTGATGGCGGGGCAACTGGGCAATCATGCCGCTCTGTTGAGCCGCATCGGGCGCGACGATCCGGGACGGACGGCGGTGGACAGGCTGGACCCGCTGCCGGTGGATGCGAGCCTGATGCAGGTGGACCCGGCGCACGAGACGGGACGGGTGACGGTCCACTTTGAGGACGGACATCCGCGCTTCACCATTCACCAGCCGGCGGCATGGGATTTTCTGGAGCTTACGGACGAGTGGGTGCAATTGGCCGAGCGGGCAGACGCGCTTTGCTTTGGGTCGCTGGCGCAGCGCTGCCCGGAGTCGCGGCAGACCATCCAGACGCTGGTGGCGCAGAGCTCGTCGGCTTGCATTCGGGTCTTCGACGTGAACCTGCGGCCGCCGTTTTACTCCGGCGAGGTGATTCAGGAGTCGCTGGAACTGGCTACGGTGGTGAAGATGAACGACGCCGAAGTGCCGCTGGTGCTGGAGCTGATGGGGCTGCCGGCCAGCGAAGGGTTGGCGGAGGAGGTTTTGCGGCTGGATGCGGAACGGCTGCTGGACGAGTTTCCGACGCTGCATATGGTGGCCGTAACGCGTGGCGCCAGAGGGCAGCCTGCTGGTGACGCGGGAGGAGTGGCACGCGCACCCTGGGATTCATGAAGGTGGCCGATACGATCGGGGCGGGCGATGCGTTTACGGCGGCGCTGACGCACTATATGCTGCGCGGGGCGGATCTGGCTGACGCTGAACGAAGCGGGAAATCGCTGGGGCGCGTGGGTGGCCTCGCAGGTGGGCGCGATGCCCGCGCTGCCGGACGAGGTGCGGGGTCGATTGCGGCGAGATCGAAGGGTGAGGGTTGTGGTTTCCCACCCTGCGCTAGAAAAAAGAGGCGAAGGATGGAGGCACCCTCAAAGAAGTGTAGCAAATGAGCACATTTGCGCAATTGGAATGCATTGAATCAATTAGAGTTAGATTATTGTGATTGTCAACCTGGCCAGGCGCGCGCACGATCATAACTGGGAGCTGGATCCCATTACGCGCTCCCTGCTCGATACCGATTTCTACAAGCTGCTGATGCTGCAGTTCATCTGGAAGCACTTTCCGGCCGTCCATGCTTCGTTTCACGCTGATCAATCGCACGGCAATCGGTGCGGCTGGGCGAGATCGTCAACGTGGACCAGTTGCGCGAGCAACTGGAAGCGACGCAGAAAGCTGCGCTTCCACAAATCCGAGCTGATCTGGCTGGCCGGCAACACGTTTTACGGACGGCGCGGCATCTTTGAGCCGGCGTTTCTGGAGTGGCTTGAGCGCGACTTCCGGCTCTCCGATTTTGATCTTTCGGTCCGCGACGGGCAGATTTCGCTGCGCTTCCACGGGCTTTGGACCGAGACGACGATGTGGGAGATTTATGCGCTCTCGGCCATCGACGAGCTGAAGACGCGCGCCAGCCTGAAACGGCTGAGCGAGTTTGAGCTCGACATTTTGTATGCGCGGGCCAAGACCCGGCTGTGGGAGAAGATGGAGCGTGCTGCGCGGAGTTCCGAGTCTGAACGTAAGCGACTTTGGGACGCGGCGCCGGCACAGCTTTCTTGTGGCAGGAGTATGTGGTCAAGGCCATGAGCGATGTGCTGGGCGCGAGCTTTGCGGGCAGTTCGAATACTTATCTGGCTTACAAGCACGATCTGGAGGCGATCGGCACCAATGCGCACGAGCTGCCGATGGCGATGGCGGCGATGGCCAATAACGATGAGGAACTGCGTTCGGCGCAATACCGGCTGCTGGAATTGTGGCAGCAGACCTACCAGGGCGAGTTGCTGATTCTGCTGCCGGATACGTTTGGGACCACGCAGTTTCTGGAGCATGCGCCGGAGTGGGTGGCGGACTGGACGGGCCAGCGCATGGACAGCAAGGATCCCTTCGTGGCTGGCGACGAATACATTGCGTGGCTGGAGCGGCGGGGGCGCGATCCGCGCCAGAAGCGGCTGATCGCCTCCGACGCGCTCGATGTACAGGAGATTCTCGGGCTTCATGCCTAGTTTGGCGGGACGCTGCTGAACGGGGCAAAGCCGGGGATTTCGGGCGGGCCAGCGACTTCACGAATGAGCGCAAATGGATGCCGGGGCGGCGCATTCGCTTCAGCGGGGGCTGGGGCACGTTCTTGACCAACGATTTTCGCAACTGCAATCCGCTGGGGGATGAGGGCTTCAACCCGGTGAGCCTGGTGTGCAAGCTAACCGATGTAGAGGGCAGGCCGGCGGTGAAGCTCTCAGACAATTACGCCAAGGCTCTGGGACCGCAGGGCGAAGTGGAACGGTACTGGCGGGTCTTTGGAGCGGCAGGCGTGGCGGATGCGCCGGTTACGGTCTAAGAGTGGATTGAGGGACCCCACTTCCCTGCCTCGGCAGCGGGCGGTTCACAGAGTGGGATGAACTGGGAAAATAGAAGGCTGGACTGCGGGAATGGGCGCATCCTCTTGGCCAGAAACAGGCCTGAACTGTTAGCTTTTAATAAGAAGGATTCTTTCCCAAGATGGCCTCAAATCCTTATTTCTCTCTGACAGTTCTGTTCGTGGCGGCACTGGGCTTTGGCCTGGCCCCTCTGGCGCTGGCCTGGCTGTGGGGGAAGGTGTTTTCGCCCCCCAAGCCGAACGCGGTGAAGAACGCGATTTACGAGTGCGGGCTGGTATCGAAGGGCGACGCCTGGATGCAGTTCCGCTCGGCCTACTACCTCTATGCCATTATCTTTCTGATCTTTGACGTGGAAGCGGTGTTTCTGCTGCCGTTTGCGGTGGCGTTTACCGGGCTGGGCGTGGCGGCTTGCGTGGCTATGCTGGTCTTTGTGCTGATGCTGATCGAAGGGCTGGCGTGGGCCTGGGCCAAGGGAGTGCTGACGTGGATTTAGAAACAGGAAATAGGGAATAGGGAGTAGGCGATGGCAGTCGAAGAGGGCTTAAAGATCGAACTCGGCAAGCAGGGGGTCTTCGTTACGACCATCGAGGAGCTCTATAACTGGGGGCGGCGGAGCTCGATTTGGCCGATGCAGTTCGGCCTCGCGTGCTGCGCGATTGAGATGATTGCGACCACCATGGCGCGGTACGATATGGCGCGCTTTGGGGCGGAGGTATTCAGGCCGTCGCCACGGCAGGCTGATTTGATGATCATCTCCGGAACGGTAACCAAGAAGATGGCGCCGCAGGTGGTGCGCCTTTACAACCAGATGGCGGAGCCGAAGTATGTGATTGCGATGGGGGCATGCGCGATTTCCGGCGGGCCGTTCAAGCAGGGATACAACGTGCTGAAGGGGATCGACCGCTATATTCCCGTGGATGTGCATATTCCCGGCTGCCCGCCGCGGCCGGAGGCTCTGCTGCAGGCGTTCATGACGCTGCAAAAAAAGATTGATGTGCAGCCTTTGACCGGCGTGGACCGGCCGAGATTTCTTGACGCGCAGGCGCAGGGCGAGTTTCCCGTGCCGGAGTTTGGAGAGCACGATCTGGAGCCTGCGTCGAATAAGGGCGTTTGGCCGGTGACGATAAGTACAGGGACTAAGGGACTAGGGACTAGGGACTAAAGGATTCGGGAATGATGACGGTTGAGGGAATCAAGATGATGATCGATGCGGCCCTGCCGGAGTCGGGGGTTGAGATTGTGCCCAACCCGAGCGTAAGCGGGCAGCACTCGCTGCGCCTTGACCCGAGCCACGCGGTCGCGGTTGCGAAGTTTCTGCGCGACGATCCCGAGTTGGAGCTTGATTTTCTTTCGAATGCTACCGGCGTGGACTGGCCAAATAAGGAAATTACGGAAAAAGTGAAGGTGACGCGGCCGGTAACAAAGACCGTGGACGGCGTGGAGCAGACAGCAGATGAAATGGCCGAGGAGACGCGCAAGCGCGTGGAACCGGGCTGTCTGGAGGCCGTCTATCACTTGTATTCAGTGGCCAAGAAACAGGGGCCGGTGGTGATCAGGATGCGGACGGTGAACCGGACGGATCAGGTGGAGCTGCCGTCGCTGACGCCGGTTTGGCGGTCGGCTGAGTTTCAGGAGCGGGAGATCTTCGACCTGTTTGGGATCGTCTTCAAGGGGCACCCAGACCTGCGGCGGCTGCTGATGTGGCCTGAGTTCAAAGACCACCCCATGCGGAGAGATTACGTGGAGCCGGACGATTTTGAATATGAGCCGACGGCACACGATGAGGTGCTGAAAAGGGCTGAGGCGCATAAAGCAGGGACTAGGGACTAAGGGACTAGGGACTGGACTGGATGACGGTAGCGGAAAATAAGACGGAGAAGATTGAGGGTTGGAACCGGCCGCCGGTGATGAAGCCGGACGGCGATGGGGAGTTGCTGGAAGTGGCCATGGGGCCGCACCACCCATCGACGCACGGGGTCTTCCGCATGGATGTGTCGCTGGACGGGGAAAGGGTGATCCGGCTGAAGCCGGTCTTCGGCTACCTGCACCGCAACCACGAGAAACTGGCCGAGGGGATGAACTACCTGGGCTCGATGCCCTTCACCGACCGGCTGGACTATATCTGTTCGCTGACCAACAACTGGGCCTATGCACTGGCGGTGGAGAAGCTGACTGGGCAGGAAGTTCCAGAGCGCGCCGAGTACCTGCGCGTGATTCTGGGCGAGCTAACACGGATTGTGAATCACGCTTCGTCGATCGGGTTTTTGATTCAGGAGATGGGGGCCAGCGGAACGCCGCTGATGTACGCCTTTAAGGCGCGAGAAAATATTTTGGATCTCTTCGAGTCGCTGACCGGCGCGCGCATGATGTGCAACTATATGCGTTTCGGAGGCTGCCGCGTGGATGCATCGGCGGCCTGGCTGGAGGATACGCGCAAGGTGGTCGAGGGACTGCCGCAGTTTATCGATGAGTTTGAGCGGCTGCTGAGAACCAATGAGATTTTGATGGCGCGCTGCCAGGGAATTGGGATTCTGAAGCCGGAGCTGGCGGTGAACGCCGGGGTGACAGGGCCAATACTGCGGGCCTCGGGTGTCAATTACGACATTCGCAAGGTGGACTCGTACGGAATTTATAACCGGTTCCCGTTCCGCGTGCCGCTGGGCGATCATTGGGACGTTTACGACCGCTTCATGATCCGTCTGCTGGAGATTCGGGAGTCGATCAAGATCTTAGAACAGGCTTTAAAGGAGATTCCTGCCGGACCGGTGATGGATGCCAAGGCGAAAATTCGCGGCTTCCGTCCCAAGCCGGGCGAAGCCTACGGGCGGATTGAGGCGCCCAAAGGTGAGCTAGGGTTTTATTTGATCAGCGACGGCGGACCGAATCCTTATCGCTACCGTGTGCGGCCGCCGAGCTTGATCAACCTGACCATTCTTGAGGATATGTGCATCGGGCAGAATGTGGCCGACGTGGTGCTGATTTTTGGCAGCGTGGATATTGTGCTGGGAGAAGTGGATAGATAGGGAATAGGGATCAGGGGATAGGGGGAATCGTTGCTGGGCGAGGGAATACTGAAGGGACTGGCGGAGACGGCGAAGAACTTTGCCTTGAGCTTTGTCTCCAAGGAGCGGCTTACGACGGTGCAATATCCGGAACAACGGATTGCGCCCATCGAGGCGACGCGCGACTTCCCTTTCCTTGTCTACGATGGCGACGACTGGCAGGCGGGTTTGCGCTGTGTGGCTTGCCAGATCTGCGAGAAGGAGTGCCCGCCTAAGTGCATTTATATCGTCAAGAGCACGGACAAGAAGCCGGATTATGTAGGCAAGCCGCAGTTTTATCCGGCGCGCTTCGACATCGATATCTCCGTATGCATGAGTTGCCAGATTTGCGTGGAGGTTTGCCCGTTTGAAGCGATCAAGATGGATACGGAGTTTGAGCTGAGCACGACGGACCGCTTTGGCGGACTGCTGCACGACCGTGAGCAACTGGCCAGGTCGAACGAGTATTACCATCGCATTCATCCGACGGAGGCGGCGGCCGTGGACGCTGTGCTGGCGGAGGGCAAAGCCAAGGCTGAGGCAAAGACGACCACGGCGGCCATTGCCTCAGCCGTGAAGGGCGCGGAGATTCCGCCGCGGCCGGCTGGAGGCGGAGACTAGCCGATGACGGAAAGACTGGATCAGATCTTCGTTTTGCTCGAACAGTGGCTGCTGGGTTTTTTGCCTTTTGCGTGGCGGCCTGCGGCGGGCGTTGTGCTGAGCGTGGCAGCCATCATGTGTCTGTTTCCCGCGCTGTTTGCGCTGACCACGGTCTTCGAGCGCAAAGGGCTGGCGCGCATACAGAATCGCATTGGGCCGAACCGCGTGGGATGGCTGGGAATTTTGCAGCCGGTGGCCGATGGAATCAAGTCGCTGACCAAGGAAGATATTGTCCCATTGAGCGCCGATGCGGTGGTGCATTTTCTGGCTCCGCTGTTGTTGGTGGTGGCCGTCTTCATGGGCTTTGCAGTGCTGCCCATGGGCCGCAACATGGCGCTGGTAGACGTGGACTCAGGGCTGTTGTTCTTCTTCGCCATTGGGGCTTCGACGGAGCTTTCGGTTTTCATGGCGGGGTGGTCTAGCCGCAACAAGTATTCGCTGCTGGGGGCGATGCGGGCGGTTGCGCAGATGATCAGCTACGAGGTGCCGCTGCTGCTGTCGAGCGTGGCCGTGGTGATGATTACCGGCTCGCTCTCGCTGACGAAGATTGTGGCGGCGCAAGACCAGTACACGTGGGGATTGCCGCACTGGTACATTTTTACGCCGTGGGGGTTGGCGGGATTTGTGATGTATGCCATTGCGGCTACGGCGGAGACCAACCGCTCGCCGTTCGACTTGCCGGAGGGCGAGTCAGAGCTGGTGGCGGGCTATCATACGGAATACTCGGGCTTCAAATTTGCGCTTTTTTTTCTGGGCGAGTACCTGGCCATGTTTTCCATCTCCGGGTTGGGAACAACGCTGTTTTTGGGCGGATGGTCTGCGCCGCTTCAGGCTCTGAACTGGATTCCGTCGTGGATCTGGTTTTTCTCGAAGCTGATGCTTTCGATTTTTGTGTTCATCTGGCTGCGCGGGACGTTGCCTCGGTTGCGGCAGGATCAGCTGATGAACTTTGCCTGGAAGTTTGTGCTGCCGCTTACGCTGCTGAATTTGATGGTAGCCGCGGCCTGGAGATTTATGGGCGACGGATGGGAGCGGTGGGTGGTGTGCACGGCCGTTGTGGTGCTGGCTTATGCGGGGATGGCCTGGGCCGGAATGCGGCAGGGACACTTTGGGCCGAGGAGTTACCGGTATGCGGAGTGAGTTGCACCTTTGCCGCAGTGGTATCCCAGGTCCTAAAAGCGGGACCTGGGGCACCCAACTTTTGTGGATAGGAAGCGGCGGAAACGCAGGTCCTTCGACTTCGGTCGCCACGGCGACCTCCGCACAGGATGACAGCCGATCTTGGGGCGCAAAGAAAGAGATGAGTTGCCGATGAGCTTTGCGTTTTATCTGATTGCGGCACTGACGCTGGCCGGCGGGCTGGCGGCGGTGCTCTTGAAGAACACGGTGCACTGCGCTCTGGCGCTGACGGTGGCTTTTGCCGGGCAGGCGCTGCTGTTCCTTGATCTGGATGCGCAGTTCGCGGGGTTTGCGCAGATTCTGGTTTATATCGGCGCGGTGGCGATTCTGGTGGTGTTCGCGATTTTGCTGACCAAGGGTTCGGAGACGCCTAAAGGCAGCGTCTACAGCAGGCATTCGTTTGCTGGGCTGGTAATTGCGGCGGGCGTTTTTGCCATGCTGGGCTGGGCGGTGATGCGAAGCGTTCACGTTGTGCCGGGTGGGCCTGCGGGGACTCCGGCGGTGACGGTGCTCGATATTGGCAATGCGCTGATGAGCCGCTACGTGCTGCCGCTGGAGATTGTGGCGCTGCTGCTGACGGCGGCGATGATTGGCGCGGTGATTATCGCCATGCACGAGAAAGAGAGGGCCAAGTGAATCCGCTCACGGGATTTCTCCTCGTGGCCGCTCTGCTGTTTTCGATCGGCCTGGCCGGGGCGCTGACGCGCCGCAATGCGATCCTGGTGCTGATCGGGATTGAGCTGATGCTGAACGCTGCCAATTTGAATCTGATTGCCTTCTGGCGCTACGGACCGCATCCTGAGGCGCTGACGGGAATGATGTTTGCGATTTTTTCAATTGCCGTGGCGGCTGCTGAGGCTGCGGTGGGACTGGGACTGGTAATCCATCTCCATCGCCATGCGCATACCACGGACCTGGACGCGATGAACAGGATGAGAGGGTGAGAGATTGATCGAAGAAGCAATTTCATTCACTCCGCAGTTGGCCGCATCGCCGATCGCCGGGTTGCTGTGGCTGATTCCCGCAGTACCTATTTTGGCTTCGGGCGTGATGGCGCTAATGAAGCAGGCGCGACGTACAAGTTCGGCGACGTTGGCCATCGGCTCGTTGAGTTTCTCATTGTTACTCTCATTGTTTGCATTTGGGCATGTGCTGGCCGGATGGTCGCATGGCGCTGCCGTGCGCGAGACCGTGAACTTCACGTGGATTCAAGCGGGCACGGCGCATGTTGACCTGGGCTGGGTACTCGATCCGCTTTCTGCAGTAATGTTGGTAATGGTCTCGCTGGTGGGGTTGCTGATCTTCATCTACTCCGTCGGGTATATGGAGCACGACGAGAACTTCACGCGCTTCTTCTGCTTCATGAGCCTGTTTGCGGGAGCGATGCTGGGAGTGGTGATTGCTAACTCGCTGCTGCTTCTATTTATGTGCTGGGAGTTGGTGGGACTTACTTCTTACTTATTGATTGGGTTCTGGTATCAAAAGCCTGCGGCCGCGGCTGCCGCAAAGAAAGCTTTTCTCACTACGCGCATTGGCGATATTTTCTTTCTGCTGGGAATCGTATGGTTGTTTTCGCAGACCGGAACGCTGTTGTTTTATAACGGCGGGGCTGGCTCCCTGGAGGCTGGTGCGCTGGCTGGATTGCTGGCTCAGCCGGCGGCGCCTGGGTTGACGGCGGCGGGCGCGATTGGATTGCTGATCTTTTTCGGAGCGGCGGGCAAGAGCGGTCAGTTGCCGTTGCACGTTTGGCTGCCCGATGCGATGGAGGGGCCGACGCCGGTCTCCGCGCTGATTCACGCGGCGACTATGGTTGCGGCGGGCGTTTACCTTATTGCGCGGGTTTATCCACTGATGGCCGCAGGCGCTTTGATGCAGGCTGGCGCGCTAACAGGCGGAACGACGACGGCGCTGACAGTGGTGACCTGGGTGGGCGCTTCGACGGCGGTCTTTGCGGCGCTGATTGCCGTGGCGCAGAACGATATCAAACGCATCCTCGCCTATTCGACGATTTCTCAACTGGGATACATGATGGCCGGCCTGGGGATGGGCGGGGTGGCCGTGGGAATGTTCCATCTAATTACTCATGCATTCTTCAAGGCGCTGCTCTTCCTGGGCGCGGGGAGCGTGATTCACGGCTGCCACGAGGAGCAGGATATTCGGAAGATGGGCGGGCTGCGCGCCGATATGCCGCTGACCTTCGCGACTTATGGGATAGGCATGCTGGCGCTGTGCGGGTTTCCGCTGCTGTTTTCAGGGTTCTGGAGCAAGGACGGAATTCTGGAAGCGGCAGAGCACTGGTCTATAGCAAAGACGCCGTTTTATCTGCTGGTCTTTGGCGCACTGCTGACCGCGCTTTATATGACGCGGCAAGTGGGTTACGTTTTCTTTGGTTACTGGAGGGGCGGCAAGACGGCGCACGAGAGCCCAGCGGTGATGACGCTGCCGCTGGTGATTCTGGCGGTTTTCGCCATGGTGTTGGGTTTAATCGGAACGCCGGCGTGGCCGTGGTTCCGTGGGTTCCTCGAAAGCCGCGCGGTGGTCTTCGGTTGGCATGGATTTGCCGAGCCGGGGCTGCTGGCGCTGATGGGGACCTCGACTCTAGTGGTTTTTCTGGGACTCGGTTTTGGTTGGAAGCTATATGGCGGGCAGGCGCCGAAGCCTGAAGAGCCGGATGTGATAGAGAAGATTGCACCGGTGCCGTGGGGCTGGCTGCGCGACCGGCTCTATGTGGATGAGTTGTACGGCGTGACCGTGATTGCGTTCTATTGGTGGTGGGCGCGGGTCGCGGACTGGCTTGATCGCCGGGTTTGGGGCGGAGTCGTGGCCGGGGTTGCATCGGCCTTCCGCGGATGGGCGCAGTTCAACCGATTGCTCGATAACAATTGGGTGGACGGCGGCTTCGACAAAGGCTGCGAAGAGCTGGCCTCAAGCGGTGGATTGCTGTCGCGGATGCAGACCGGGCGCGTACAGACCTACCTGAGAATTCTTGCGCTGGCTGTGGCTGTGTTGGCAGCGATCTTGATCTGGAGCAGCCTGCCATGAGCGGATTCCCAATCTTGACGCTGTTGACCGTGCTGCCCCTCGTAGGAGCGGCGATTGCGCTTTGCTCCGGCAGGCATGCGCGGACAGTAGCGCTTGCGACTACGATTTCCAGTTTGGCGCTGGCGCTGTTTGTGTGGACCGAGTGGAGCAAGTTGCCCGTTTTCGGCGGCTACGGATTCATCGAACAGCATACCTGGGCGCCGTCACTGGGCATTGAGTACCACTTGGGCGTTGACGGGCTGGGCGCGCTGATGCTGGTGCTTTCAGCCATCGTGACGCTGATGAGCGTGGATGCGGCGCACCGCGTGCATCACCAGCCGGGGCTCTACTTCGGGCTGGTGCTGGTGCTGGAGGCTGGGCTCTTCGGTTCGTTCACAGCGTTGAACTTCTTTCACTGGTTTCTTTTTTGGGAACTGAGTTTGATTCCGGCATTCTTCCTCATCAAGCTTTGGGGCGGAGCGCGGCGAGGTCCGGCGGCGACGCAGTTTTTTGTTTATACAATGGCCGGATCGGCGGCGCTGCTGGTGGCGTTTCTGGCGGTGTTTGTTGCTACCGGCAGCATGGATTTTGGGCGGCTGGCGGACCTGGCATCGAAGGGCGACCTGGAGAAATTGGTAACGCTGCAACTGGGATCGGGTTTCCTGGGCGGATCGGTGATGATTTGGCTGGCCATCGGGGTGCTGGCCGGGTTTGCGGTCAAGGTGCCGATGGTTCCCTTCCACACCTGGCTGCCGGCGGCTTACGCTGAAGCGCCTTCGCCAGTGACCATGCTGCTGACCGGCGCAATGTCGAAGATGGGCGTTTATGGATTGCTGCGGATTGCGCTTCCGCTCTTCGGCGCGCAGATTGCGCAGATTCGCACACCGTTGCTGGTGCTGGCCGTGGCCACAGTCGTAATGGGCGCGTGGGCGGCTGTGGCACAGAAGGATTTGAAGCGGACGTTTGCCTATATGAGCGTGAATCACCTTGGCTATTGCCTGCTGGGGATCTTCGCGCTAGCGGTTCCTGCTTCTGACGCGGGGACGTTGGCCAGCCAGTCGGCGGCGCTAAATGGCGTGATTCTGCAGATGTTCAACCACGGAATTACGGCGGCGGCGCTGTTCTGGTTTGTAGCCATGCTGCAGTTGCGGACCGGCGGGCATCGCGGTATTGACGACTTCGGCGGGCTGAGGAAGCCGGCGCCGGTGCTGGCGGGACTGATGGGGATTGCGCTTTTCTCGTCGCTGGGGTTGCCGGGGCTGAATGGATTTCCCGGCGAGTTCCTCATCTTCCGCGGAGTTTTTCCGTTGGCGTGGGTAGCGGCGACGGTTTCTGTCCTTGGCCTGCTGGTGACGGCGGCGGTGATCTTGACTGTGATTCAGAAAGTGTTTTGGGGGCCTGTGGCGGAGCATTGCGTGGGCTTCCCTGACCTGCACCACGGCGAGAAGTTGGCAATGGCGCCGGTGATAGGGCTGATGCTGCTCGTCGGAATTCTTCCTCAGATAATTGTGGCGAGCGTGAACCCAACGGTTCAATACCTGATGGCGCACTGGAGATTTTAGATGTTGGCGTGGACGATCTATCTCTCGTTTGCCGGGGCACTGGTGCTGGCTCTATTGCCCAGGTCCAAACCGGATCTGTCACGCTGGGTGGCGCTGGCCGTGGCAGTGGCCGGGCTGACGCTGGCGGTGCAGGGGTTTGTGGCTGGGATGGGCCCAAACCAAGGCGCCCGCGTGGTGATTGTGGACTTGCCCTGGGTGCCTTCGATGGGGATTCACTTCCTGCTGGCCGCCGATGGAATCAGCCGCGTGCTGGTGCTGCTGACTGGGCTGGCAGCGGTAGCCGGAGTGCTGTTCAGTTGGAACATCGAGCTGCGCACGAATGAGTTTTTTGCATTTTTCCTGGCGCTGATCGGCGGAGTTTACGGGGTTTTTCTCAGCTTCGATCTCTTCCTGCTCTTCGTCTTCTACGAAATCGCCATCGTTCCCAAATACTTTCTGATCGCAATCTGGGGCTCCACGCGGCGAGAGTATGCCGCCATGAAGCTGGCGCTCTACTCTTTCGTCGGCTCGGCGATGGTGCTGATCGGACTGCTGGCGGCTTACGCCACGTCGGGCAGCCACTCGACCGGTCTCGTGGCGTTAGCACACGCAGGGCTGCCGGTGAGCTTTCAGATGTGGTGCTTCCCGCTGGTGTTCGTGGGCTTTGCCATTCTGGCCGGCATGTGGCCCTTCCACACCTGGGCGCCGACGGGCCACGTGGCCGCGCCCACAGCTGCTTCCATGCTGCTGGCCGGGGTGGTGATGAAGCTGGGCGCTTACGGGTGCCTGCGGGTGGGGATGGGGATCTTTCCGCATGGCCTTGACCCGTGGGGATTTTCACTACTGGGCATCGGTTCGTGGCGCGATGTCTTTGCGGTGCTTGCGGTTGTGGGCATTGTGTATGGCGCGCTGGTGGCGCTGGCGCAAACCGACTTCAAATTTGTGATCGGCTACTCGAGCGTCAGTCATATGGGCTTTGTTCTGCTGGGGCTGATGACGCTAAACCAGATCGGCATAACCGGCGCGGTGATGCAGATGTTTTCGCACGGAATCATTGCCGGTCTGCTCTTCGCCATTGTGGGGCGCATCGTCTACGACCGCACGCATACGCGGCAGTTTGCTGAGTTGGAGCCGATGCACCTGTCGAAGCGGCTGCCCTTTGCCGCCTGGGCTTTTGTGATTGCCGGAATGGCTTCGATGGGCCTGCCGGGTTTCTCAGGATTTGTGGCTGAGCTGCAGGTGCTGGTGGGGGCTTGGAAGGTGCAGCCGTGGTGGGTTGCCGCGGCGGGCGTGGGAATTGTGGTGGGAGTGGCGTATACGTGGAGGGCGATGCAGAAGGCCTTCTTCAGCGATGCCCTACCGGCCGCGCATGTGCTTGAGCAGGAGCAGTCGCATCCATTCGCCGCCATCACCTGGCCGGAGGTTACCGGCGTGACGCTGCTGGTTGGGGTGAGCCTGGCGGTGGGGCTTTACCCGCGGATTCTGCTGGATACGATTGAGCCGGCGGTGAAGGCGCTGCTTGCGGGAGGGGGACAATGAACTACGCTGACCTCTTTCGCGTGACGCTGCCGGAGACGGCGCTGGAAGTGGCGGCGCTCGCGGTGCTGATTGTCGATCTGGGATTTTTGCGCAAGGCTGCACTAAAGGCACGGTTGGCCGTGGCGGCGCTGCTGGGCGTGGCTGGATGCGGAGCGGCGCTGTGGACATTGCAATACCAGGGTTATGTTTCGCTAAGTGCAGACGAGAGCGGCTGGCACACATTGCTCAGAACCGGATCTTATATTCAGGTCGCACAGACCGGAATTCTATTCCTGACCGCGCTAACGCTTTTGCTGCTGTTCGATTCGGTATTCACAAGGCATGTGGGTGAATACGTAGCCGTGGTGTTGATGGCGGCTACCGGTGGATTGCTGATTGCCGGTGCGCAGGACTTATTGTTGATTTTTGTGGGGCTGGAACTGCTAAGCTTGGGACTCTATATTCTGACCGCGTTTGCGAAGAGTTCTGGTAAGAGCGCTGAGGCGGCGCTGAAGTATTACCTGTTCGGCGGCATGTCGGCTGCATTTCTACTTTTCGGGTTCAGCTACTTTTATGGATTAAGCGGCACGACAAATCTGGAGGGCATTCGGAATGCAATTTCGGCATCCGGACCGAGTCCGCTGCTTTATGTGGCCTGGGTACTTGTTGTCGCTGGACTTGGATTCAAGGTGGCGGCTGTACCTTCCATCTCTGGGCGCCGGATACATATGAGGGTGCACCCGCTCCGGCTGCGGCGTTTATCGCTTCCGTTTCCAAGGTTGCGAGCTTTACGCTTCTGATTACTCTCAGCGTGAACTGGCTGATGCCCAGCTTGTATGGCTCAGCCGCGAAGAACGCAGTCGAGGACTTTCTGCGGCAGTACTACCGGACTTGGCCGCAACTGGCAACGATTCTGCTGGTTGTTGCAGCGGCTTCAATGATTGTGGGCAATTTTGCTGCGCTGGCACAGGTGAGTGTGCGCCGGCTGCTGGCTTATTCGGCGATTGCTCATGCTGGGTACATCCTATTGGGAATCGCCGCGCACCCACATTACTCCGGGCAGGAATACTCGTTTCGATTCCTGAGTAGCTCCCGGAGTCCCGTGATTCTCAGTGTGTGTGCCGTTCTTTTTTACATTCTCACCTACGGCCTCACCACTATCGGCGCATTCGGCGTAGTTGGGGTGGTGGAGCGGGCGACGGGCTCTGACAAAATGGATGCGTTCCTGGGCCTGCATAAGCGCAATCCGGTGCTCGCCGGCGTGTTGCTGGTGCTGTTTCTGTCGCTGGCGGGAATTCCGCCGCTGGTGGGGTTCTGGGCCAAATTCAATCTCTTTGCCGCCGTGCTTGGGGTATCAGCTGGGGCGGTCCCGTTTGGGCTGGTGGCGCTGGCTGTGGCGCTGAGCGCAGTCTCGCTTTACTACTATCTGCAGGTGCTGAAGCGCGCTTATGTGATGCAGGGCGTGGATGATACGCCTATCGAAGCGCATCCCGTTACGATGGCTGTTTTGGTGGGAATTGCTGCCGCTGTGGTAGTGCTGGGATGCCTGCCTACACTGCTCCAGGGGTGGATTGAGAGCTTAGTGCGATAGCGTAAATACAGGACAAAAGTTGCCACAATAAATTGGACAAGGGGCGGTGCATTTTGGATTATATCTAGTTAAAAATGTTTTAATGGCATCAATACTAATTGATAAAATGTTTAATCTATGTAGTTAGTTGATACAAATTTTATTGTGGAAAAGCGGTACGCAAGGTTACAGTTGATTTTCCACTGATGTATTTTTTATTGCGCACACAATTTCCTCTGCCCCTTATGAGGTGTATTTATGGTTTGCCCGAAGTGTGAATCTGCTTCCGTATCGATTATCCCAGCTGAGATCCGGTTATATCGAAATAGCCCCCGCACACTGAGTCATCCACCCATGACTCCTTCTCCCGACGTCCGGGTTTGCCTGGACTGTGGCTGGTCGGAGTTCTGGATTCCGCAGTCGTGGCTTGCCGCGGGATGGTTGCGCTCTGCGCGACCGCCTGTTGCTATGAGTGGGCCGGCAATCACGCAGACGAATGTGGCTGTTGTGACCACATAAATTCAATCCGTGTGAAACCTGGGCTCGATTGGCTCGTTGCTTTCGCAGGGATGCTTGCTATTGTTATGCCAGTTTATGGCTGAAAATACGTATTGTTGTTTATTCTTTTAGAAATATCTCCCTCTGAAAGCAGATCCCTGCGGGCTGAATAGAATCAACGCCGAACGCATATAATGATGCGATATGATGCTAAAATCCTCCCCTTTTCAAGTGGCAGTTCCTTTCCAGCCCAGTGAGTATTTACGCGATGTGGCTCGGCGTAACCGGCAGGGCAAGACGGCCGGGACTTATGCCGTTTGCTCGGCACATCCGGCGGTGCTCGATGCCTCCATTCGCCAGTCCCTTGCCGATGAAATGGTGCTACATGTGGAATCTACCTCCAGCCAAGTGAACCAGTTCGGCGGTTATACGGGAAGCACTCCCGCGATGTTTGCCGCAGAGATTCGCGGCGCCGCGGAGAAGCTGGGGCTGCCCGCATCGCAGGTGCTGCTGGGTTCGGACCACATGGGGCCGTATTACTGGCGGAAAGAGCCCGTGGCGACGGCGATGGCTAACGCGCGCGAGCTTACCGCTCAATGCGTACTGGCCGGTTACCAGAAGTTCCACCTGGATGCGAGCATGGCCTGCGGGGGCGACCCAACAGTGCTGCCCGTGGCGACCGTAGCCGAACGCACCGCCGTTCTCTGCAAGGTTGCCGAAGAGAACTTTACTTCCCTGCCCAAGGGTTCGCCACGGCCGCTGTATGTGATCGGCACAGAGGTTCCAATACCCGGCGGAGAAGTAGCTGAAGGCGAAGCTCCGCGGCCCACCACGCTCAAGGATCTGCATGAGTCGCTTGATGCGTTCAAGGCGGCTTTCAAATCGCACGGCCTGGAATCAGCGTGGGAGAACGTGATTGGGATGGTGGTGCAGCCGGGGGTCGAGTTCGGCGATACTTCCATCTTTGAATATGACCCGAAGAAGGCCCAGCACCTGGTGAAGGGATTGCCGGCCAGTCCGGAGCTGGTCTTTGAAGCCCACTCCACCGATTATCAAACGCCGCTGAGCCTGGCGCGGCTGGTGAACGATCACTTCGCCATTTTGAAGGTGGGGCCGTGGCTAACCTTCGCCTACCGGGAAGCAGCTTTTGCGCTGGAGATGATTGAGAAAGAGATGCCGGAGCACAAGAACGGCGCATCGCGGGTGCGCCAGGTGTTGGAGGCCGAGATGCTGCGCAACCCGGCTAACTGGAAGCCCTATTATCACGGAGACGAAGCGCAACAGAAGTTTGCGCGCGCCTATAGCCTGAGCGACCGCTGCCGCTATTACTGGCCGCAGCCGCCCATCCAGCAGGAGGTTGAAAAGCTGCTGCACAATTTGAGCGGCCCGCTGCCACTGGCGCTGCTGAGCCAGTACCTGCCGGATGAGTATGTAGCTGTCCGCGACGGCAGTATTGAGAACTCGGCAACTGCGATCATTCGCCATCATATCCAGAGCGTGCTGAAAGTGTATGCGGCGGCTTGCGGGACCAAAGCCAGATAAATTTGCGCAGATCAGGCAAGGAAGATAATTTGCAAATTATAGTTGACATGGATACTGTTTCCTTGTAATCTATTTCCATGAAAGACGCAAAAGCACCCAATCTGACCGTCAGCGACCTGAAAAAGCACGTTGGATTCTGGCTGCGCTTCGTCTCCAATCACGTCTCGCATGCCTTTGCCTGCAAGCTCCTAACCAGCGGCGTGACAGTTGCCGAGTGGGTGGTGATGCGGGAGATGTTCGACGACAGGGAGGCCTCGCCCGGTGTTCTGGCGGAGCGGATTGGGATGACGCGCGGCGGCGTCTCCAAGCTGGTAGACCGGCTGGTGCGCAAGAAACTCGTCACCCGCTGGCATCGTAGCGATGACCGCCGCTTCCAGTCGATTGCGCTGACTGGAGCCGCGCGGCGGCTGATTCCGCAACTGGCAGCCCTTGCCGACCAGAACGACGAGGAGTTCTTTTATCCGCTCTCAGCCGGTGAGCGCGCTGCGCTGATCGCGACAATGAAGAAGCTGGTGCAGGCACATGGCCTGCAAACATTACCAACCGAGTAAAGGAGAGAAGATGAGCACACAAGTAATTCATGATCTGGCTATAGCAACACAACAAGGGAAGATGACCTTCCCTCAGGTCGTCAAAGGGCTACTCGAAGTCGGGGTGGAATCGTATCTCGTGGACTTTGCGGCCAAGTGGAAGACCCATTACCTGAACGATGGAACCACATACACGGTGCCCATGATCCTTGACCCCGGCCCAATAGCGGCGGATTTTGACGGTGCCGGCTTGGTGGCTGCGATTCGCGGCGCCCAGGCAGACACGGTGCGGTACCCCGAGTTTGTGAAGCGATCGACAACGGCGGGCGTCATTGGCTATTGGGCGTTTCTGGCCGGCAAAAGGGTAATCTACTTCGGCCGCAAAGGCGAACAGCACATCGAGGAGTTCTCGAAGAGATAAGCAAGTGTGGACCCCGTTCAACCCTTCGACCAGAGTACTTCAAGGTTTTTCATGATTTGAATGTCATAAGATCGATGATGTTTGGTTCCCCGCCGATGAGAGAATGGAGTAGGGATAGAAAAAATGCAGACCTTTGCACATGAGATGTTGCGCGAGATCTATGAGCAGCCTGACGCGCTTCAGCGCACCATTGCGCTTTATCTGGCTGATAAGAAACTGAAGCCGGAGGTAACCAGCAAGCTGGCGCGCTGGACCACGCCGGAGGGCGAAGTTCTGATTGCGGCCTCAGGCTCAAGCCGCCATGCCGGGGTTGCCGGTGAGATCCTGCTCGAAGACTTATGCGGTCTGGCCGTCGACGTAGAGTACGCTAGCGAATACAGCACCCGCCGCAGCAAGGATCATCGCCACCCAAGCGTGCTGGTGCTCTCGCAATCCGGCGAGACCTCTGACACGCTCGCGGTGCTGCGCGAGGCTCGCCGTCGCGGGGAAAAAACCCTGGCCATTACCAACGTGACTGACTCCACCATGGCGCACGAGGCGGACGTCTCCATGCCCCTGGGCGCCGGTGTGGAAAAGGCGATTCCCGCCACCAAGAGCTTTACCTGCCAGTTGGCTGCCTTGTTTCTGCTGGGTTTGTACGAGGCGCGGCGGCTGGGACGCTCCGACGGTCCGGAGATCTCGGCAAACATTGAGCGGCTGATGACGCTGCCCGCAAGCATTGAAGAACAGCTCGACGGCTGGCGGCAGCAGACGGCCGAACTGGCCGCCAAATACAAATCCGCATCAACCTTTCTCTTTCTAGGCCGGGGAATTCACTACGCCATTGCCCGTGAGGGAGCCCTGAAGTTGAAGGAGGCTTCGTATGTTCCCGCCGAGGGGTATCCGGCAGGCGAGCTGAAGCACGGCCCTAACGCGCTGGTCAGCGACCAGTTACCGCTAATTGTGATGACCACTGTGGACCGCGCTCTCGAGGGCTCGGTGCTGCGCTATGAAACCACGCTGCAACTGCTGCGCGACCTGAAGGCGCAGGGCGCCAGGGTGATTGCCATTGCCAACGCCGGAGACAAAAAAGTGGCGCGCCTGGTGAGCGATTGTATTGAGGTGCATCCGGCCACGGAGTACCTGCTGCCGATCTCTGAAGTTGTGCCCCTGCAACTGTTTGCCTATTTCACAGCCATGGAGCACGGAGTGGATGTGGATAGACCCCGGAATTTATCGAAAGCGGTGGTGTAAAGGTAGCGCACCGGCGGTTCGAGTTGCAAAGCGTGGCTTATAAAGCCCGGCGATCGTGCGCTTTACTCCGAAAAAGACGTGGCGGCACGCTGCCTTGAGCGGTCTTAACGTCCGCGAAACATCGGATAAATATCGTATAATTAGGGATAAGAAATCATAAGACCACCTAACAAGGAGAATCGTTCATGCTGGACCAGAAATTGAGCGTGGCTTTCTACGGCCACACAAGACAGTACCACAATATCAAGGCGGAGATCGACTCCCAGATCAAGGACGTTTTGGAGAGCGGCCAGTATGTGATGGGACCGGTCGGCAAGCGGTTTGAGCAGGAGTTGGCGGCCTTCCATGGCACAAAATATGCCATCGGCGTAGGCAACGGCACAGATGCAATATGGCTGACGCTGGAAGCACTCGGCATCGGCGAAGGCGACGAAGTCATCACCCACACCAATACGTTTTTCGCTACCGCGGAAGCGATCTGGCTTCGCCGGGCAACCCCCGTCTTTGTCGATTGCGACCCGAAGACGAAGTGCATCGATCCCACCAAGATTGAAGCGGCCATTACGCCCAAAACCAAGGCAATTATTCCTGTGCATCTCTACGGGCAATGCGCCGACATGAAGGCCATCAAAAAGATCGCCGACAAGCACAAGCTGTATGTGATTGAAGATAATGCCCAGGGCATCGCGTCTGCCGGCAACGGCTTCAAGGTGGGCGAATTGAGCGATGCGGTCGCCACCAGCTTCATCATCCAGAAGAACCTGGGATGCTTCGGCGACGGCGGAGCGATCGTCACCAACAACTCTGAGATCGACCGCATTGTGCGCAAACTGCGCAACCACGGATCGGACAAGCGTTCCTGCCACAGCATCGGCCACAACAGCCGCCTCGACGATCTGCAGGCCGGCGTGCTCAGCGCCAAGCTGAAGCACATCAACGAGTGGAGCGACCAGCGGCGCGCATGGGCGGCTCGGTACAACAAGGGCCTGGCTGGCGCGAAGAACATCACCCTGCCCTACGAGACCCCCGGTTACCGTCACGTTTATCACCTCTATGTCATCGAAACCAAAGTACCGGCGCAGCGCGGCGAGCTGCTGAACTTCCTGCACGACGAAGGCATCGACGCGAAGTGCCACTACGATATCGCGATCCACCAGCAGGAGGGTTACCCGTGGGGCCGTCCGGCCCGCATCGTCGGATCGGTCGAGAACTCGGAACACAACGCAGCCTGCTGCATCTCGCTGCCGATGTTCCCCGAGCTGACCTCCGAGGAAGTGGACTACTCCATCGCCAAGGTCCTGGAGTGGGACGGGAGGACGCGGTGAGCAAGAAGTATCGCGTTGTGGTTGTAGGCATGGGAAAGCGGGGCATGCACCATGCCCTGGCTTTCCAGGCCAACGATCGCTTTGAGGTAGCGGGGGTGTGCGATATCGACCCCGCCCGTCTGGATGCGGCGGCAGCCAAATTCGGCGCCGCCAAGGGAGCGGATGCGCGCGAGTTGTGCGCGAAGGTCAAGCCTGACATTTTCTGTTTTTGTACACTCCCCAACCTTCGCATTCCCATGATCAAAGCGGGAATCGAAGGCGGGGCGCGGCTGATCGCATTTGAAAAGCCGGTGGCACTGACCACCAAAGAGGGCTTCGAAGTGAAGCGCATGCTCGACGCGGCCAAGGTAAAGGCCGTGGTGAGCCACCAGCACCGCTACGGCGAGCACTATCGCAAGGTGAAGGAGATCGTCTCCAGCGGGGCGCTGGGCCGCGTGCATACGGTCTATGGCACGTCCACGGGCTGGATGACGCACATGCTCTCGCATTTGATCGACTACACACGCTGGTACAACGCTGAGGCTCCGGCCCAGTGGGTGATGGCGCAGGCAGCCGGTCGAGGCAAGCTGACCGACAATCATCCTTCGCCGGATTACATCGCCGGGTTCGTCCAGTTTGCCAACGGCGTGCGGGGCGTTTACGAGTGCGGCGCGGGTGCGCCGGATATTCCGGAGGCCGAAGCCTGGTGGCGCAAATGCCGCATCGGAGCGCAGGGCACGGACGGCTACGCTGAGGTGCTCACCGGCGGCGGCTGGCGCGCGGTCACCAAGGACGGAGCATCTTCAGGACCGGGCAACATGAATTACGACCTGGATATGCCTCCTTATGTGCAGGAAATGGCCGACTGGCTGGACGACGACCGCAAGGTCCACTCCTGCAACTTCGCGAGCGCCTATGCGGGCTTCGAGATCATGATGGGTCTCATCCGCTCAGCAACGTTAGGCGGACAGGTGGCGCTGCCTCTCACCGGCGCCATGGATGAGATTGAGCTGCTGAAGACTCATGTTGCCGACCGTCCGGTGCTGCTCTCATCGCACGTTAACGCCAAGGAATTCGGATTGGCCTAGAAACACCGGCCTCTCAAATCTAACGAGGAACCTGCAGCAAGCGGGTTCCTCACTTTTTTGCGTTCAATACAAAGTCGTCAAGCATTGGCCGGTTTCCCTTCAAAAAGTGCTTCAATCTCCTCGAGCGTCAGGCCTTTGGTCTCCGGCAACCAGAATGCCGCCACCAGGAAGTAAATCACCGTAAAGCCGGCGCAGAGAAAGAACATGGAGGAATATCCATACCTGCCGACGAAGGGAAGAAATATCCCCGCCAGCGTGGTGGATACCAACTGATTGATCGTCAGCGCGATGCTCATTCCATTGGAGCGAATGCGTGTAGGCATCAACTCTGAAAGGGCAAGCCAGACGCACACGCCCGGACCAAGCGCAAAAAACGAGCGGAATACATAAAGCCAGAAGGCAACCAGCCAGCCGTGGCCTGCATTCGGAACGCGCCCCACCAGCGCCTTCTCGATCTTCAGTGGTGCGCTCCTGGCCGCATTCAGATCGCCAAATGGGTTCTTGAAAAACGCTTCCACCTTGTTCGCGGGAATACAGTTTGCGCGCGTCATTTTCAGCGGTGCAGACCCCGCTTCGCCGGAGCGCACATAAGTGGTTGAGGCAGTGAAGTCTCCGTAAGAGTAGATGACGGCGAGGGAGGCGCGATCACTGACAATATCGCTGCCCGTATATCCCTCCGCTGCAAGCAGCCTGCTTGCCTCAGCCGGGGTAAAGCGCAAGGTCAGTTCCTGGCTTGGCCCAACCATGGCCTGTACCTGGCTGCGGCAATCCACGCTCTTCTTTTCAGTTCCAAGAAACAGCATCCCGACAGCAATAAGCGAAACGATGATTCCGCTGGTACCCAGAACCAGGAGGAACTTACGCCCTTTGCGATCGACCAGCATGACTCCAACCATGGTGGTAACGAAATTCACCAATGTGAAAATCACAAAGCCCCAATGTGCCTGCAGATCGGTAAGTCCACTTTGCAAAAGAATGTTGGTGTTATAGCCGTGGATCGAATTTACGCCGGTAGCCGTGTTGCAGAAGAGGATGACGCAGGCCAGCAGGAATGGAATCACATACTTCCGGCGTAGGAGAGAATCCTTGATCATTTGCCCGGATATCTGCCTGGAACTCCGCCTCGCCTCCATGTTCTGCTCTGCTTCTTCCATCTCCTTTAATTCGAGATCAGCCTGCTCAGCGCTGCGGGAACGAAGCAGAGCCGCGTAAGCGAGTTCCCTCTTTCCCTTTTTGAAAAGCCAGCGTGGAGACTCGCTCACAAGCAGGCTACCCGCCACGAACAGCAAGCCGGGTGGGAGTGAAGCCCAGAAAATACTCCGCCAGGCCTGATCCTTGAAGGCAAAGACGGTTGCGGCGTTGGCGGTTGTGGCCACAGTGGCTACGCGGTAACTGAAGTAGATGCTGGCCGCCGCAGCAGCAATGTAGCCCAGCGTCAGCAGCCACTGGAAGAAGCCGGTTCCTTTGCCTCGATTCGATGCCGAAAGGCACTCGGCCAGGTACAGTGGGATCACCACTCCAACTAAGCCGCCGCTGACCCCTTGCAACAGCCGGCCCAGTAACAACGGCCCATAGCCGTGCGACAGCGCAATCATCGGAATACTCACAATGAACGAAACTCCGCTCAGGATCATCACCGGCTTGCGGCCCAGCCAATCGACAAGCAGCCCGGCAAACAGCGTGGAGATGACGCTGCCCAGCAGCACAGCCGCCACAATGATGGAAAGCTGAGCTGCGGTCAGGCCCGAAGTCGCTTCAAGATACGGCAACGCGCCGCCGATGATACCTATATCAATTCCATACAGCAGGCCACCAAGACCGGCCACAAGCATCAGAAATTGGTTATAGACACGCCTGGATCCAGCGCTGTCCTCCGCAAGCGACTTTGTGAAATGGATGGCGGTCATTAAGATATAAGGTACTCCGAGCTGCGCCCGCCTCTCTACCATTCGCGTAAAGTGGAATGTATCATGGAGGTGGTACTCAGTTCTGTGGCGATGCATCTATCCCATTACGCTCAGCACATTTTAAGCCAACCAAATTCGATTGCAAACAGTTGATTTAATACATTTTAACCTGATCATGCCTATCACTCACATCACGGTGCGCGGGGCACGGCAGCACAATCTGCGCGATATCAGCGTGCGCATTCCCCGCAACACCCTCACAGTGGTCACAGGACTGTCCGGCTCGGGCAAGAGCTCGCTCGCCTTCGATACGATTTATGCCGAGGGCCAGCGCCGCTATGTGGAGACGCTTTCCGCCTATGCACGTCAGTTCCTCGACCAGATCGAGCGGCCCGATGTGGATTCCATTGAAGGCCTCAGCCCCGCCATCTCCATCGAGCAGAAGACCACCAGCCGCAGCCCCCGCTCCACCGTCGGCACCATCACGGAAATCTACGACTACCTGCGCCTGCTCTACGCATCGATCGGCACGCCCCATTGCCCCAATTGCGGCCGGCCCATCAGCCGCCAAACCGCCGATCAAATCGTGCAGCGCATTATTGAGCTCGGCAAAGGCGAGCGTGTTACTGTGATGGCTCCTATCGTGCGCGGCCGCAAGGGCGAGTTCAAAGATTTGCTTGACCAGATTGCCCAGCAAGGTTTCAGAGCCCGCGTCGATGGCGAGTTGCGCGATCTTTCTGAACCAGTAATTCTCGACCGGCGCAAAAACCACACCATTGAAGCCGTCATCGACCGTATCCTGCTGAAACCTCCAGCGCCAAATGCGCCACCTCTGCCTCCCGGCAAACCCTCGGTAGAAAAACGTCTGGACCAGGCCGTCGCGAGGGCGCTGCAAATGGCCAACGGCCTGGCGCTGGTCGCCGTTACCGGCTCAGGAGAACAATTGTTCTCGTCCTCGATGGCCTGCCCCGACTGCGGCCTCGACGTGCCCAAACTCGAGCCGCGCAGCTTCAGCTTCAACTCCACCTTCGGCGCCTGCCCTGAGTGCCACGGTCTGGGCTCGCTCTATGACCTCGACCCCGCCAAGGTCATCACCGATTGGTCAAAGCCACTGCTCGAAGGCGCGCTCGGCCCCGGCTCCTCCTCGCAATACCTGCTCAAGCTCATCCACCTGGCCGCGAACCGCTACGATATCGACCTCGCAGTTCCATTTGAGGATCTGCCTCCGCGCCAGCAGCACATTCTGGTCTACGGCCCTCCTAAGGGTGAGGGTCCGCGCACCGGTTTCCACGGCATTCTCAGCTTTCTCCGCGACTCCATTGACGAGGCCCGCAGCGATGGCTATCGCGAGTACATGATGACCTTCATGTCCGCCACGCCCTGCCCCGTGTGCCGTGGCAAGCGCCTGCGCCCGGAGTCGCTGGCGGTGAAAATTGGCGGTCTCTCCATCGCCGACTTCACTTCCCTGCCACTTAACCGCGCCCTATCCGCCACCATCAACCTGAAATTCACTGCTCGCGAGTCGCTGGTTGCCGATCGCATCCGGAGAGAGATCGCCGAGCGCCTCGAATTCCTTTGCGCCGTCGGCCTCAACTACCTTTCTCTTGACCGCAACGCCGCCACGCTCTCGGGCGGCGAAGGCCAGCGCATCCGCCTGGCCACGCAGATCGGCTCGCGTCTGCGCGGCGTGCTCTACGTTTTGGATGAGCCCTCCATCGGCCTCCATCAGCGCGATAACAACCGTCTCATTGAGGCTCTCAAAAAACTGCGTGACCTGGGCAACACCGTCCTGATCGTCGAGCACGACGAAGAGACCATTCGCCACGCCGACTACGTTCTCGATCTCGGCCCCGGCGCAGGCCGCCTGGGCGGACAGGTCGTCGCCGAGGGCACTCCGGCCGAGATCATGGCCTGCCCCGAGTCGCTCACCGGCCGCTATCTCTCCGGCGAGGCCACCATGCTGCAGCGCACCCGCCCGCGCCCGCTCACCGGCAAGTGGCTCACTGTCACCGGAGCACGCGAGCACAACCTGCAAGAGGTGAACATCCGCATCCCTCTCGGCGTCATGACCGTGGTCACCGGCGTCAGCGGCAGCGGCAAAAGCACCCTGGTCAACGACATTCTTTACCGCTCGCTGGCGAAAACCATCTACGGCTCGCGCGAGGATCCCGGCGCACACGACACGCTTACCGGCGCCGAGCAGCTTGACAAGGTCATCCGCATCGACCAGTCCCCCATCGGCCGCACTCCGCGCTCTAACCCGGCAACCTATACGCAGGTATTCTCGCCCATCCGCGATATCTTCGCCATGCTGCCCGAGTCTCGAGAGCGCGGCTACAAGGCAGGCCGCTTCAGCTTCAACGTTTCTGGAGGCCGCTGCGAGACCTGCCAGGGTGATGGACAGCGCCGCATCGAAATGAACTTCATGCCCGACGTTTATGTGCAGTGCGAAGTATGTAACGGACGCCGCTATAACCAGGAGACCCTGGCTGTGAAATTCCACGGCCACTCCATCGCCGACATTCTCGACCTCACTATTGAAGACGCGCTCCCCGTGCTTGCTGACGTACCGCAAGTGCGACAGAAGCTGCAAACCATGGTCGACGTCGGCCTGGGCTACGTTCACCTGGGCCAGAGCGCCACTACTCTCTCCGGGGGTGAAGCGCAGCGCATGAAGCTGGCCCGCGAGTTGAGCAAGCGCCAGACGGGCCGGACTCTGTACCTTCTTGACGAGCCCACCACCGGCCTTCACTTCGACGACGTGCGCAAGCTGCTTGAAGTCCTCCATCGCCTGGTCGATCTGGGCAACTCTGTCATCATCATCGAGCACAACCTCGACGTCATCCGCAACGCCGACTGGATTCTCGATCTCGGGCCCGAAGGCGGAGAAGACGGCGGTCGCGTCGTAGGTGAAGGCCGGCCCGCAAAGATTGCCGCCACTCCCGGCTCCTACACCGGCCAGTTCCTCACTCGTTACTACGCCTCCACCAACGGAAAGCTTGCGCAAGTCAACCTCGATGCAGATAGTGAAACCGCCGATTCAACGACAAAGCTGGACGCCCCATCCTTTCCGCTTCTTCCCGCGGAAAGGATGGGAGAGCAGAAACCTGCACCGGCGAAGCCAAAGCGTGCCAGGCGAAACACTCCCGCCGAAGACGACCTCGCAGCCACGCGCGCAAAGGCAGGTATAAAAGCGGATGCCTCAGGTCTCGTCCGCCGCGGCGGAAGACCCTGGGATTCCACAACGCCTTCTGGAATATCAAGCCAGAAAACAACTTCCAAACCCTCAGGTCCCCGCAAAAAGAAGACGGGCATCGCATGAGCAGCATCCCCGGCCAAGACCCCCTCAATCCCGAACCCTCCACAGCGCGCCTGGAACCATCCCCCACGGCGGAAGAATTCCTGCCGGCTGCGCAGGACCAAATCCACAGCACTCTCCAGGACTTCACCCATCCCGTAGACAGCATTCCCTGCGATCGCCCACTTTTTCAATCCTGGTATCAACCCGAGCCACCACCCACTACGCGCATTCCTCACCTCGGCCATCTTCTGATTCTTGTCGTGCTCACCTTCTTTGGCCTGCTGTGCTCCACTCTCCTCACTTATGCTGCGCTTCACTTCCATCTCTATGGCATCTCAACGGTTGAAAGGGCCGCGAATGAGATTCATTACACGCTGGGTAACATGGTGATTCTTTACCTCGTCCCCTTCGTCGCCGGCCTCCTGATTTTTCCACTCATGTGGCATAAGAGCTTCTTTGCCGGCCTGCAATGGAACGCCAGAACGGCTCTGCTCCTGCGCAGTCGCCTCTTTAGCGCAGCCTGCGCGTGTTTCGTGCTTGCCTTGACCGACGGAATGCTGATGCCCGGCCCGACCGATGCGCCTATCGAGAAGCTCTTTCAAACCCCCGCGCAGGCATGGCTGCTCTTCGCCTTCGGTGTCACCTTTGCACCTTTCTTTGAAGAGATCTTCTTTCGCGGTTTTCTGCTGCCGTCACTCTGCACCGCCTTAGACTGGAGCGCCGAACAAATCAACCACACCCATCCGCTCCCGCTCGGCGAGAATGACCATCCGCAGTGGTCCATGCCCGCCATGGTGGCGGCCTCCATCCTTACCAGCATTCCCTTCGCCTGGATGCACGCTGAGCAGACCGGCTACTCGCTGGGCCCGTTCCTTCTGCTGATCTGCGTAAGCCTGGTTCTCTGCTGGGTGCGCATTACCACCCGCTCTCTATCGGCCAGCGTAATGGTCCACGCCTGCTACAACTTTCTGCTCTTCTCCCTTATGCTTTGGGGCACAAGCGGCTTTCAGCATTTCGACAAGAGATAAGCTTGAGTAATGCACGATCCAATTCAGACTGGAGCAATATGTAAATGATCGCGCTCAGGAAAGAAATCGCATTCATCGCCATTGCATCGGCTGCTGCGTGCCTGCCGGCTCAGGATCGCTCCTATGGGCGTTCTGTGGTTTCCACGCAATATGGCATCGTCGCCACCAGCTACGTGCAGGCTTCGCAGGCGGGAGCGCGCGTTCTGGAGCAGGGCGGCTCTGCAATCGACGCGGCCATTGCGGCCAATGCTGTGCTGGGAGTGGCCGAACCCATGACCAACGGAATCGGCGGCGACCTCTTCGCCATCTACTGGGATGCAAAGACCGGAAAGCTCTACGGCTTGAATGCCAGCGGATGGGCGCCCAAGGCGCTGACCATCGATCATCTGAAAGCAAAAGGGAATACGGAAATGCCGCAATCCGGCATCGATTCCGTCACCGTGCCCGGCGTCGTGGACGGATGGACGAAGCTCCACGACCGTTTCGGCAAGCTGCCCTGGCGCGACCTCTTTCAACCCGCCATCTTCTATGCGCAGCATGGATATCCAGTGCCCGAAATCATTCACGACTACTGGAAAGGCGCTCAGGACGCGATGATGAAAACTGAGGAAAGCAGGCGCGTTTTTCTGCCCGGAGATAAGGCGCCCGAGATAGGCCAGATCTTTCGCAATCCCGATATTGCCAGGGCCCTGACCCTGATTGCCAACGAAGGCGAGTCGGCTTTATACAAGGGGACCATCGCGCAGGCGATTCTGAAAACCTCCGATGCATTTGGAGGAACCATGACCGCCGATGATCTGTCTCGGTATTCAGCCGAGTGGGTTGAGCCTATCTCGACTACCTATCGCGACTGGACCGTCTATGAGCTCCCTCCCAACGGCGATGGTATAGCCGCACTGGAGATGCTGAATATCATGGAGCAGTTCAAGCCCGCCGCAGACGGCCCTCACAGCGCGGCGGAACTGCATACCAGAATCGAAGCCATGAAGCTGGCCTACGCCGACGTGAAGGCCTACGACGGCGATCCACGGTTCGTGAAGATTCCGGTGAAGCAGTTGCTCTCAAATAAATACGCCGCGCAGCGCGCCGCCCTCATCGATCCGGAAAAAGCAAACTGTACAGTCGCACCTGGCGCGCTTTCCGCAAGCGACACAACATATTTTTCAGTCATCGACCACGAGGGAAATATTCTCTCCATCATTCAAAGCAATTACAACTCTTTCGGATCCAAGATCACCGTGCAGGGGATGGGCTTTGCGTTGCAAAACCGCGGCGCGCTCTTCTCGCTCGACAGCACATCGCCCAACGCGCTCGCCGGTCATAAGCGTCCCTTTCACACCATTATCCCGGCATTCATGCAGAATGGTGACCGGCACATTGGCTTCGGCATCATGGGCGGCATGAATCAGCCGCTGGCCCACGCGCAATTCGTCTCCAATGTTGTGGACTACCACATGAACATCCAGGCCGCACTGGAAGAGCCGCGCTTTACGGTGGACACAAAACTCGGCTGCAACATCTTGATCGAGTCGCGGGTGACGCCGGAAACCATCGCTGCGCTGACAAAGATGGGGCACGTGCTGCAGGTGCGCAAGGAATACTCAACGACGATGGGGCGGGGACAAGCAGTGATGCGCGACAGCGCGGCAAAAGTCAACTATGGCGCATCCGATTCGCGAGCGGACGGCGCTGCCATTCCTGAACCGCCAAAGATTCCTGAATACGCCCAGTAAGAAAGACCTTAAGCGCAGAAATGACTCACGACCCGTTACAATAAAATCGATGACCACCCACGCACAGCAGCTTCTTGAGCTTCTCGCCCGGCACAGCTTCCGCCTCGGCCAGTTCAAGCTTTCCTCTGGCGGCACCAGCGACTATTACGTCGATTGCCGCACTACCACACTCCACGCTGAGGGCGGCCGTCTGACCGGGCACGCAATCCTTGAACTTCTCGAAGCCAACAAAATTGATGCCGAAGCCGTCGGCGGGCTCACCCTGGGCGCCGACCCCATCGTCTCTAACGTGGCCACCGCCAGCGCCTGGCGTGCAATCTCCAATCCCGCCGCTTCGCTCATCAACGGATTTCTGGTCCGCAAGGCGGAGAAGGCTCACGGCACCAGCCGCCGCATTGAAGGCTTCTGCCGTGAGGGTGCTCGCGTGGTGATCGTGGACGACGTTTGCACCACAGGCGCATCCACCATCAACGCAATCGAAGCCGCACGCGAAGCCGGAATGATCGTCGCGGCCGTGGTCTGCATCGTAGAGCGCCAGGAAGCAAACGGCCGCCCCGCCGTCGAAGGTGCTGCGCACGGCGCGCCTTTTTTGAGCCTCTTCACCGCCGCGCAGGTCCGCGCCGAGCACATCCGCCAGCAGAAATCAGCAGGCTAAGTCCATATCGGCTCTGGATTACCGCCGTTCGCGAAAGAAACTCCTCAGCAACTCCGCGGCCTCATCGCCAAGGATTCCCTGCTCCACTATCATCCGGTGGTTGAGCTGCGGGTGATTCAGCACCGCAAGCACCGATCCCGCAGCGCCCGCCTTGGGATCGGCAGCGGCAAAGACCAGCCTGTCAAGCCGCGCATGAATCATCGCTCCCGCGCACATCGCGCATGGCTCCAGCGTCACATACAGCGTGCAACCATCGAAGCGGTAATTGCCCAATGCCGTGGCAGCCGCTCGCAAAGCCACAATTTCCGCGTGCGCCGTTGGGTCCACATCGCGCAGCACGCGATTCTGCCCTAGCGCTACTATCTCTCCCACGCGTACCACCACCGCGCCAATCGGCACCTCGCCAGCCTCCGCGGCCAGGCGCGCCTCAGTGATTGCGGATTGCATTGCTTCTTGATCTGAGATCATGCTGCACCTGCCGGCTGCTGCTGGGTCATGCAGTGCAGTGTCCCCAACCCCCACACCAGGTCCACGCAGTGAATCCCGATCACCTCGCGTCCTGGAAAAACCTTTGCCAGCGTATTCAGCGCCACGCGGTCATTGGGATCGTGAAACGTCGGCACCAGCACCAGTTCATTGGCGATATAAAAATTCGCATAACTCGCAGGCAGCCTTTGCATATCGAAAACCATCGGCCTCGGCATGGGCAGCTCGACCAGCGTAAATTGCTTTCCATCGCGAGTCCGCGCCGCCTTCATCCGCTTGAGGTTTTCAGCCAGCGGCGCATGGTTCGGATCGTTCTTATTCGGCTCAACGCAGGTCACGATCGTCGCATCGCCAACGAAGCGGCTTATATCGTCCACGTGGCAGTGCGTATCATCGCCTGTGATTCCCGCGCCCAGCCAGATCACTTGTTCGATACCTAGGAAATCTCGAAACACCTGTTCCATTTTTTCGCGACTCACGCCCGGATTCCGCTGTTGCACATCGCTCAGCAGGCACTCCTCGGTGGCCAGCAAAATCCCCGTCCCGTTGCTGTCGACCGCGCCGCCTTCCAGCACCACATGCCGCACTGAGCCGTCGGGCAATTCAACGGTTGGCTTCCACTCCGGCAATCCAAGCAGGCCAGCCACGCGCCCAGGCACCTTATCGTCGAGCTGCCAGTTGGAATACTTGGCCCAGGCGTTAAAGCGCCAGTTGGTGATGCCCACCCGTCCCTCCGCGTTGCGCACGAAAATTGGACCTGAATCGCGGGTCCAACTGCGGTTGGTGGGCCAGAGATGAAAGCTCACACGATCGAGATTCGCTCCGGCCCGCTCCAAAATGCTGCTCACGCGCCTCCGCGCCTTCGTTTCCTCAACCAGAATGTGAACCTGCTCCCGCGCTGCGAGCAGCCGCACGATCTCCGCATAGACCCACGGAATCGCTTGAAACTTGCCCGGCCAGTCGTCAGGATTGTGCGGCCAAGCCAGCCAGGTAGCTTCGTGGCGCTCCCACTCTGCGGGCATGCGGTAGCTCAATGCTCGCGGCGTCGCTGCTGGCGCAGGAGATTCGGTCATGGCTGATTCGAATCTCCGTCCTGCATCCATGTATTCACGGGATCGAGATAGCGCTGAGTAATTGGACCGTAAGCGTCGATGCGGCGGTCGCGTAGAAACGGCCAATTGCGCCGCGTCTCTTCAATCAGTCCCAGATCGATCTCGCCCAGCAGAATCTCCTCCACATTGTGCGAAGCCTTGGCAATCACGCGCCCAAAAGGATCAGCCAAAAAACTTCCGCCCCAGAACTCCAGCCCCGGTCCATCGGCGCGATTGCCCAGCACGTCGCCGTGCTCAACTCCTACTCGATTTACCCCGGCTACGTAAACACCGTTGGCAATGGCGTGGGCTCGCTGAATGGTCTGCCAGGCATCATATTGCGCCGCGCCAAATTCGTTTTTCTCCGCCGGGTGCCAGCCAATGGCGGTGGGATAAAACAGCACCTCCGCTCCCTGCAAAGCGGTCAGCCGCGCGGCTTCGGGATACCACTGATCCCAGCAGATCAGAGAGCCCACGCGGCCATAAGCCGTATCCACAGCCTGAAAACCGAGATCCCCCGGAGCAAAGTAATACTTCTCGTAGTAGAGCGGATCGTCGGGAATATGCATTTTGCGATAAACGCCGGCGATGGCACCATCGGCATTCAGCGTAACGGCCGTATTGTGATAAAGCCCCAGCGCGCGGCGCTCAAAGAGCGAAGCGATGATCGCAACCCGAGCTTCGCGCGCCACCTTGGCCAGCTTTTCCGTGGACGGGCCGGGAATCTCCTCCGAAAGGTCAAAGAGCCGCAAATCCTCACGCTGGCAAAAGTACTGCGTACGAAAAAGCTCCGGCAGGCAAACGATGTTTGCGCCCATCTTCGCCGCTTCGCGAATGCGATCGACTGCCGAGGCGAAGTTTAACTCCGGGTCCGGACCCATGCGCATCTGCACAAGGGCTACGGCATATTTGCGTACATTTCCCATCGATTGCAGAATTCCTCTTAAAACCATGCAGCAAGGCCAACCCCGCCCAGCGGAATTGGCCTCTCAGCTGATTGGAACATCTAAGCCCTTATTCTTCCAGAATCAAAACTGCGGCAGCAATCGTAGTAGTCCACTTGCCGCGCTTGTCGCCCACGGCCGACTGCGTAACATTGCTGGTGCGGACGATCTTGTTGGAGATACGATAAATCTCCTTCTTCTCGTCCCAGCTGGTATCCGGGTCGAATTCCACGTCCAGCGTCGTCGCCAGCATCTCCGCGGCCAGCTCTTCGGCGTATTCCCCTGCCTGGTCCTCGGTCTCGCCAAAGCTGTGGTGCTCGCTCAGGTAGCCGTAGGTGTTGCGGTCGGCGGGAATGGCCACGCCGATGCTCGAAACGATGAGCCGGTGAGGCTCGCGCGTGGAGTTCTCCGCAATGACTGAAAAAACCACCTCGCCGTCATTCAGGTACTTCAGGCCTTCCTTGCGCGGAATCACCCTGCACTGCGGCGGAAAAATGGAAGAAACGCGCACCAGATTCTGCGAGGCAATCCCCGCATCCCGAAGCGCCAACTCAAAGGAGGTTAAACGCTCCTTGTGTTTTCCTACGCCCTTGGTGAAGAAAATCTTCTTCGGGACCATGCCTTTTCCCAATTTCTATGTACCCTCCCTGAGTTCAATAATCGTGATTCTCGTTAAACGTTCCCGCATGAGTCTATCGCATTCTGACGGGTTAGGAACAGGTTACGTAAAGATTTCGTCTTACATTAGTGCGGATCGTCGCCGCCCTTCACATTGCCACCCCTGATTTGCAGATGGTAGCCTCTACCTTGACGATCATTTGCCGAAGGGACACCTGATTGAGACCAATGCAAACCACCTACAACGGGCTGGAATTGCCCAAAAACGGCCAGCCTATCGACTACAAAAACGGCCAGTTTCAAGTCCCCGACAATCCCATCATTCCTTTCATCGAAGGCGACGGCACCGGCCGCGACATCTGGAAGGCCTCGCAGCGGGTCTTCGACGCCGCGGTCGAAAAGGCCTATGGCGGCAAGCGCGCGATTCAATGGTTTGAAATCTTCGCCGGCGAAAAGGCCTTTCGCCAGTTCAACACCTGGCTGCCCGACGACTCCGTAGCCGCGGCGCGCGACCTGCGCGTCTCCATCAAGGGCCCGCTCACCACGCCGGTCGGCGGCGGCATTCGCTCGCTCAACGTGGCCCTGCGCCAGACTGCTCGACCTCTACGCCTGCGTGCGCCCGGTCAAGTACTACCAGGGCGTGCCCAGCCCCGTGAAGCATCCCGAGAAGCTCGACATCGTCATCTTCCGCGAGAACACCGAGGACGTGTACGCCGGCATCGAGTTCAAGCAGGGCAGCGCAGACGCCGCCCGCCTGATCGACTTCCTCAACGACGACCTGCTCAAAGACGGCAAGAAAAAAATCCGCGCCGATTCCGGCGTCGGCATCAAGCCGATCTCCATCTTCGGAACCAAGCGGCTGGTCCGCGTACGCCATTCAAGTCTGCGCTCGAGAGCGGCCGCAAGACCGTCACGCTGGTGCACAAGGGCAACATTCAGAAGTTCACCGAGGGCGCATTCCGCGAGTGGGGCTACGAGGTCGCCGTCGAGGAGTTCCGCGACCAGACCGTCACCGAGCGCGAAAGCTGGATTCTGGGCAACGTCGACGCCAACCCCGGCATCACCATCGAGCAGAACGCCGCGCTGATCGAGCCGGGCCTTGAATTCGGCAACCAGAGCTTTCGCGACGACCGTCTATGCCGAGATCAAGCGGTGTCTCGACTCCATCGGCAAAACGCACGGCAACGGCGCATGGAAGTCGAAGATTCTCATCAACGACCGCATCGCCGACTCCATCTTCCAGCAGATCATCATCCGCCCCGCGGACTACTGCAGTTCTGGCCACCACCAACCTCAACGGCGACTACATCTCCGACGCGGCCGCGGCGCAGGTGGGCGGCCTGGGCATCGCGCCCGGCGCCAACATCGGCGATGGCTACGCGGTCTTTGAAGCCACGCACGGCACCGCGCCGAAATACGCCGACAAAGACGTCATCAACCCCGGCTCGGTGATTCTGTCCGGCGTGATGCTGCTGGAGTTCATCGGCTGGAAGGAAGCGGCCAAGCTCATTGAGAACGCGATGGAGAAGACCATCCAGCAGAAATTCGTGACCTACGACTTTGAGCGCCAGACTCGCCGGCGCAACCAAGGTCGGCACCAGCGAGTTCGCCACGCGCATCATCGGCAACATGTAACAGAGATCAGAATCAGCGGATTAGCGCGTAGCGGGCTTTAGCTCGCTAACAGCGCGAAGCGCGGCAACTCCGCGAACTCCGCTCAGACTTTCAGGAGAAAAGAATGCGGAAGAAAGTAAGCATTGTCGGCGCGGGCAACGTGGGCGCAACCACCGCGCACTGGATTGCGGCCAAGGAACTGGCCGATGTGGTGCTGATCGACGTCGTCGAAGGCATTCCGCAAGGCAAGGCGCTCGACCTGCTCGAAGCCATGCCCATTGAAAAGCGCGACGTCAGCGTGACCGGCGCCAACGACTACGCGGCCACGGCCAACTCCGACATCGTGGTCATCACCGCGGGCATTCCGCGCAAGCCGGGCATGAGCCGCGACGACCTGCTGCACACCAACTTCAAGATCATGTCGGACGTGGTGGAGAAGGTGGTGGCGCAGTCGCCCGAGTCGATCCTCATCATCGTCTCCAACCCGCTGGACGCCATGGCGCAGACCGCCTATCGCCAGGCCGGCTTCAACCGCGAGCGCGTCATCGGCATGGCCGGCGTGCTGGATTCGGCGCGCTTCCGCACCTTCATTGCCGAGGAGCTCAATGTCAGCGTCGAGAACGTAACCGCCTTCGTGCTTGGCGGCCACGGCGACACCATGGTCCCGCTCCCCCGCTACTCCACCGTCGCCGGCATTCCCATCACCGAGCTGATCGCGCCCGACCGCCTTGAAGCCATTGTGCAGCGCACCCGCGACGGCGGCGCGGAGATCGTCAAGCATCTCAAGACCGGCAGCGCCTACTACGCGCCCTCCGCCGCCGCTACGGAGATGGCCGAGGCCATTCTCAAGGACAAGAAGAAGATTCTGCCCTGCGCGGCCTATCTGAAGGCGAGTACGGCATCGACGGCTACTACATCGGCGTTCCCTGCAAGCTGGGCGCGGCCGGCCTCGAAAAGATCATCGAGATCAAGCTCACCGCCGAAGAAGACGCCGCCCTGAAAAAGAGCGCCGAAGCCGTGAAGGAACTCTGCGCGGTGATTGGCGTTTAAGGCATCAGACGAAATGGTTTTTCCAATAGGTTCTGTTTATGAAGCAAGTCTTGTTTGCAATTGCAGTAATGGCGATGGTCCACACTCCCATGCAGGCACAAAAGAAATATGACCTTCTGTTGCAGGGCGGGCACGTCATCGATCCGGCCAACCACATCGATGGCGTGATGGATGTTGCCGTCGAGAATCATCAAGTTGCCGCGGTCGCCGCGCACATTGATCCTTCGCTCGCCGTCAAGACAGTCGACGTCTCAGGCCTCTATGTGACTCCGGGACTCGTAGACATTCACGTTCACGTCTATGCGAGCACGGGAGAAGCCAACTCCTACGCGGGCGATAACAGCGTTTATCCGGATGGATTTACCTTCCGCGCCGGGGTGACTACAGTCGCCGATGCGGGCTGCTCAGGATGGAAGAATTTCGAGGACTTCAAAGCGCACATTATCGATCGCTCGAAAACCCGCGTGCTTGCGTTCCTGAATATTGTGGGAGCGGGAATGCGCGGGCCCAAATATGAGCAGAACGTGGAGGAGATGGACCCCAAGTCTGCCGCCGCGATGGCAAAAAAATATCCCGGCGTGATTGTGGGCATCAAGACGGCCCACTACCAGGCGCCTGATTGGACGGCGGTGGACAGAGCGGTCGAGGCCGGTACGCTGGCCAATATTCCTGTGATGGTGGACTTCGGCGCGTTTCTGCCGGAGCGGCCGTATCAGCAACTGGTGCTGAGCAAGATGCGGCCAGGCGATATTTCTACCCACATGTACCGGGATTTGGTGCCGATGCTCGATGCTCAGGGCAAGGTGCTGCCGTATCTGTTTGAAGCGCGCAAACGCGGTGTGATCTTCGACGTGGGCCACGGAGGCGGCAGCTTTCTCTTTAGCCAGGCAGTGCCGGCCATCCGGCAGGGATGGGTTCCCGACTCGATCTCCACCGATCTGCACATCACCAGCATGAACGGCGGCATGAAGGACATGCTGAACCTGATGTCGAAGTTTCTGAACATGGGCATTCCGCTTCAGGAGGTAATTCGCGATTCAACCTCCAATCCTGCGCGAGAGATCAAGCATCCTGAGCTGGGCACGCTCAGCGTGGGATCGGACGCGGATATTGCGGTGCTTCGACTGGTGCATGGCCGCTTTGGATTTGTGGACAGTTCCGGGGGACGCATGAGCGGAGACAGGAAACTGATTTGCGAACTGACAGTGCGCGACGGCCGAGTGGTGTGGGATTTGAATGGAATGGCCAGCGAGGACTGGACGAAGCTGGAGCACTAGAACGACCAGTCATAGGAGCAAAGCGGCCTCATCAATTTGAAACCGTGCGGGCATCATTATTTTATTGACAGCGAAGCCCTCCAACCCTCAGCCTGAAGCTCTGACTTCATTGAATAAGGATAGGTAGACATGACTTTCCTCAAATGGACTGCACTGGGCATTATCGTCCTTACGGCAAGCGTCGTTTCTTCGGCGCAACAACATTTTCCTCTGCGATCCGGCGAATGGGAAGCCACCTCTCCCAGCGCCATGCCGAATCAGCCGCCCACGGTTCTTCTTTACTGCCTGAATGACCAATTATGGACCAAGGCCCTCACGCAGAATCCTTCCTGCTCGATTACGCAACTCAGCGTCACGTTGACGGGCGCGAGTTACCTGATGAACTGCCCCATGAAAGTCTTTCTAATGAAGGGCAATGTCAACCTGAGCTTCGATGGAATGACGCACATGGTCGGTAAGGGCTCCGTCGACATCATATACAACGGAAAAACCACACATTATGATTCCCAAACCGACTACCGCTGGAAGGGCTCCACTTGCGACCCTAATACTGACATGAATCTGAAGAACAAACAGCATTGATGTCGCGTAGAGTTACCGCATCACAAATTCCACCAGCTTGGGTCCCATCTGCCGGGAGCAATCGACTGGCGCCATGTGCCCGCATCCCGGAACAACTTCCAGTTCCGACTGCAGGATCAGCCGGTGCATCTTCTCCCCCTGGCTGAGCGGCGTGACGCGGTCCACCGCACCCCACTCAATCAGCACCGGCATCTTCAACTGCGGCAAAAGGCTATCGGTAGCGTCGCGGCCGGTGAGCATGGAATCTATCGCCCGGCGGACTACCCATGCGTTCTGCCGGGAAACTCTAAGAATATCGCGCGCGACGAAGCCCGGAATCCGGTGTGGATGGGGCACCAGCAGCGCTTCCAGTTGGTCCAGTTCCGCGGGCGTCTGGGGCGTAAACAGCCTCGTATCCCATTTGGGCTTCTCGTAAAGGCCGGCAGAATCGAACAGCATCAGCCTCTTGATCCTTTCAGGATGTTCATAGGCAACGATTTGCACGATCCAGCCACCCATCGACCAGCCGCCCAGGTCCACTTGTTTCAGCCCCATGGCGTCCATAAATCCCACCACTACGGCGGCCTCATCGCGCACCGAATAGGGAAAGTCCGCCGGTTTTTCGCTGCGTCCATACCCAAGCAAATCAGGCATATAGACGCGGTAGCCGGCCTTGGTCAATTGGGACGCCAGGTTCCGCCAGTCCTCGGCGCGCCCGCCAAGCCCGTGAATCAGCACAACCGCCGGCCCATCTTTAGGTCCAACAACATTGTAATGAACACGATAGCCGTCGACCATCACGGTACGGCTCTCGACCTCAGTAAGAAACTCCCGTAAATACATCATTCCATCGAAATAACACACCGGACGCGTCAAAAATCCAACTCCCGCCGCCAGCAACAACGCCAGTGCACTACAAACAAACCAAAGACGTTTCCTGACTTTCATGGTCCCTCTCACACCTTCAGTATCAAAGCGCGCTGCCAGCCGTTCTCAATAACGCGGACGGTTACCGGATCGATCTTCAGAGCGCTATGACTGTTCCACTCCGCCCGCTCCACCCAGCGCACGGCATCCGCGTCGGAGGCTGCCTGCAATTGGCCTCCCACCACGCTGCAAAGGTAGTCCGCGATCACGTAATGGTAGCGAACGCGCTCACCCTCCCGCTGAATGCGATCCAAAAGCTCAATTAATTCAATCGGTTCCACCGTCAGCCCGGTCTCTTCCCTCACCTCGCGCACCACCCCCGCCAACAGCGCTTCGCCGACTTCCAGCAGTCCGCCCGGCAGCGTCCATTGGCCCAGCATCGGCTCGGTTCCACGCCGCACCAGCAGCACCCGGCCCTCGTCTACAATCACCGCACCCACGCCCACCAGCGGCGTCTCGGGAAACTCTCTTTGCATAGCCCTTCACCCAAACCGAACCTCTCTACGATAGTGCTTTTACCGCCCTGCAGAGCAAACGAGCGTCTTGAGCAATCCCCATCCACTCCACGCTCGCACCGTTCGCGAAGAGCTATCATCAAATACAAACAGGAGACAAAAAATGGTGGAGTTCACACTGCGAATCGATGGAATGCACTGCGGTTCCTGTATCCGCCGCGTCAGCCAGGCATTGGCCTCCACTAAAGGGATGCAGGTGGAAGAGGTTCGCCTGGGCGCGGCGCGGCTCAGCACCGATCTCGCTCCTGCGCCCGTGGATCTTGCCGTTGCCGCGCTCGCCAAAGCCGGCTACTCCGCGCGACTGGAAACCTAAAGTGCCCACACCAACAACGGAATCGCTCACACTCCCGGTTCTGGGCATGACCTGCGCCTCCTGCCAGCATCACGTGGAAGAGGCGCTGCGCTCGACCGCCGGAGTGGAGTCCGCGCGCGTCGATCTGATGGCCAATCGCGCCACTGTGGTCTTCAATCCAGCTGTCGCCGCGCCGGAAGCGCTTCTCGCCTCCATTCGCGGCGCTGGTTACGACGCGGTACTTCCCCGCCCCGATACTTTTTCTTCACCAGCTTCATCCAACGCAGACGCAACCGGCATGAAGCGGAAAGCTGCGGTCACGCTCGTAACCGGAGCAGCCGCCATACTGCTGGCTATGCCTTTGGGAACAGAGATGGGGGCGCTGGATCGCGCTCTCATGCACCTCTTTCCCTGGCTCTATGCGCTTCCGCCAGATCGATTGCGCTGGTCACTGCTGGTTCTCACAACGGTGATCGTGATCTGGGCCGGACGCGGTTTTTATTTAAGCGCCGTTCACGCGCTGCTCCACGGGACCACCAACATGAATACGCTGGTGAGCCTGGGAACAGGCGTGGCTCTGCTCTACTCCGCCTACTCGACTATCTGGCCAGCAGCCGGCCGCCAGGTTTACTTCGACGCGGTGCTGCTGATTCTTGGATTTCTGCTGCTGGGTAAATTCCTTGAAGCTCGCGCTAAGCGCCGTGCCCTTGCCGCGCTCGATTCGCTTTCTCGCCTGCGCCCGGTCACCGCCCGCCGCATTTGTGACGGCGTGGTAGCCATTGTGCCTCTCGAAGAGATTCAACCAGGCGACAGCATTCTGGTTCTACCTGGCGAACGCTTCCCAGTGGACGCAAGCATCATCGAAGGCCGCACCACGGTGGACGAGTCGATGCTCACCGGTGAACCGACGCCGCTGGCGCGCGAGCCCGGCGGCCGCGTGCTGGCCGGTTCGCTCAATTACGACGGCGCGGTCACCTGCCGGGCTGAGTCGCTGGGCGAGGCCACGGTGCTGGCGCAGATCACGCGCATGGTCCAGCAGGCGCAATCCTCGCGAGCGCCCATGGAGCGACTGGCCGACCGCGCCAGCGTAATCTTTGTGCCCATCGTACTGGCCCTAGCGGCAATCACTTTCGCTGTCTGGGTTATCGCAGCACATTCGCTCCCACTGGCACTGGCCAATACTGTCGCCGTGCTGGTAATCGCCTGCCCCTGCGCAATGGGTCTGGCTGTGCCCGCAGCGCTTACGGTAGCCGTGGGCCGCGGCGCACAACTCGGAATCCTCTTCAAAGGCGGAGAAGCTCTCGAACGTCTGTCCCATCTGAACGCAATTGTCCTCGACAAAACCGGAACGCTGACCGTGGGCCGTCCCGTGCTGGTCGGCATTCATCCGCTAGCCGGCCACGCGGAGAACGATCTGCTGCGCCAGGCCGCCGCATCCGAGGAGCGATCGAACCACCCGTTGGCCCACGCCATCATTGATGCCGCGCATACACGAAATCTGGTTTGGTCGCCTGCGGAAGACGTACAGATCCTGCCCGGCCGCGGCCTCACTGCCAAAATCGAAGGACACGATTGCCTGCTAGGCAACGAAATTCTCTTCCACGAGTTTTCTATCCCGCTTCCCGGCGGCATTTCCCCACCGGAGCCCGGAGTAACCCGGCTGTGGATGGCTCTGAACAACGTGCCTGCCGGTTACTTCGATGCCCACGACGCACTGCGTCCCGATGCAGCAGGAGCCATCACCGAGCTGCGACGCGCCGGGCTGCGCGTGCTGATGCTCACCGGCGACACGGCCGCCGCAGCCGGGCCCATCGCGCACCAAGCCGGCATTACCGAGGTCGAATCCAGCCTCGACCCAACCGGAAAGCTGGCCCGCATTCGCGCCCTGCAAGCGGAAGGCATGCGCGTGGCCATGGTAGGCGACGGCATCAACGACGCAGCCGCGCTGGCTCAGGCCGACGCCGGCATCGCCATGGGCTCCGGCGCCGATCTGGCCCAGGAAGCGGGCGACGTTCTGCTGATGCGCGCACGGCCCTCCAGCATTCCGGCCGCGCTCGACCTGGCCCGTCAAACCCTGCGCGTGATGCGACAGAACCTAGGCTGGGCCGTCGGCTACAACCTGCTCGGAATTCCCCTGGCCGCTGGCCTGCTTTACCCCGGCTTCCACATTCTGCTCACTCCCTGGCTGGCCGCCGCCGCCATGGCCTTCAGTTCCGTCTGCGTGCTGGCTAACAGTCTTCGCCTGCGCCGCTGGCAGCCGGTCACGATAAACTAACTCCAGAGTCTGTCAGTGCGCATCCTTACCCGCTACATCCTCGGCGAGATTCTCTCCCACACGGTCATTGGCTGCGCTCTGTTTACCTTCATCCTCTTCATGCGCGACCTTCCCCACATCCTGGAGATGGTGGTCCGCAACAGCTCCACCTTCAGCAACGTGGTGGAGATTTTTCTTCTCACCCTGCCCAACACCTTCAAGGTCACCATCCCCATCGGCGTGCTGGTAGGTGTGCTGCTGGGACTCAGCCGCCTGGCCTCCGACAGCGAGATCATCGCCATGCGCGCCTCTGGCCTGGGTATCGGCTACTTCGTGCGCGTCACCTCCATCGTCGCCGCCGCCGGCACTCTGGTGGGGTTGGCCAACTCAATTTACGTGGCGCCGCGCGCCAACCAGGCCATCCTCGATATGCAGCAGGAGCTGGAGACATCGCAAGCCTCCTACGAGATTCAGCCCCGCGTCTTCTATGAGGATTTTCGCAATTTCGTTCTCTATGTGCAGGACGTGCGCGCTGGCACGGGCGCGGCCAACTGGCGCCAGGTCTTCATGGCCGACGTCACCGATCCCTCCAACCCGCAAATCACCACCGCCGCCTCCGCCACAGTGGTCAACGACACAAGCCAGGAACTGCTCATGCGCCTGCGCGACGGATCGCGGCACGAGACCGTGGCCGGCCAGCCGCAGCAGTACAACATTTCCACCTTTTCCACCACCGATATGCCCCTAACCCTGGGCCAGCTGAACGAATTTCATCTGGGACGGCTGGACACGGTTATTTACGCGCTGCCGCTGGGCGCGCTGATTGAGCGCACCCACGGTCCCGATCCCAAGCGATTCCTGATCGAGTTGCAAAACCGCTTCGCTTATCCGGCGGCCTGCCTGGTGCTGATGCTGGTAGGCGTTCCGCTGGGCGTGGCCTCGCGGCGGGGCGGCAAGAGTTCCGGCTTCATCTTTTCCATTCTGCTCGTTTCCGTCTACTACATCCTCTCCTATACCGGCATCGCCATGGCCCGCCAAGGCAAGCTCTCCGTAGTCGCCGGGGTATGGCTGGCCAACCTGCTCTTCGCTGGAGCCGGCATCTTTCTGCTTTGGCAAATGGCCAGCGGCGGCCGCATACTCTACGCCCTCACCAGTTTGGCCTCGCGTTCTCCACAACCCACGCCCGACGTAACGCCAATGCACAATGGCATTCCGCACGTGGGTATTCTTGACAGGCTGCAACTGCGCTTCCAACGCAACAAGGCCCGAGGCGTTTTTCCGCGCATCCTCGACGAGTACATAGTCCGTGAATTTCTCAACACATTCTTCCTGGTACTGGCAGGCTTTGTGATGCTCATGCTGATCTTCACATTCTTTGATCTGGTGGGCGACATCCTGCGCAACCACATTCGCATCTCCATGGTTGGAGACTACCTCGTCAACCTGACGCCCAGCATGCTCTACCTGATAACGCCGCTGGCAGTCTTGATCGCCGTGCTGGTCACCTTCGGCGTGCTTAACCGCAACAGCGAAATCATCGCCATGAAGGCCACCGGCATCAGCCTCTACCGCCTCGTGATCCCTATCTTCTTCATTTCCGCCATGCTGGCGGTAACTCTCTTTATGTTCGACGAGTACTATCTGCCCCAGGCCAACCGCAAAGCTGAGGCCATCCGCAACATCATCAAGGGCCTTCCGCCGCAGACCGTGCTGCACCCTGAGAACAATTGGATCTTCGGCCAGCCGCGCCCCGGCGAACCCGGCCGCATCTTTTACTACCAGTTCTTCGATAACGACCACGACGAGTTCGCCAATATCTCCATCTTCGAGTTCGATCCCTCCACCTTTGCGCTCTCGCGGCGCATCTTTGCCTCCCGCGCCGTCTGGGATCCGGCAATCGGCTCCTGGCGCTTTATGAACGGCTGGCAACGCGACATCGCCGGCGCCAACGTCACCGAGTATCGCGAGTTCAAGCAAACCTCCTTCGCTGAGATTCACGAAGATCCCAGTCACTTCAAGAATAAAGAAAGCCTGCCGCAGGAGATGAACTTCGGCCAGCTCGAGCGCTACATCGGCGACCTGAGCCAGAGCGGCTTTGACACCATGCGCCTGAGGGTCGCGCTGTGGCACAAGCTCGCCTACCCGCTCATCGCCATCGTCATGGCGGTGCTGGCCATTCCCTTCGCGCTCTCCATGGGCCGCCGCGGTTCGCTCACCGGCATTGCCGTGGCCATCGCCGTGGCCCTCACTTACTTTGTGGTCGACGGCCTCTTTGGAGCCATGGGCAACGTGAACTACTTGCCCGCCGCGCTGGCCGCCTGGTCCCCGGATATCCTCTTCGGCCTAACCGGCGGTTACCTTCTGCTGCGCACGCCAACATAAATCAACCGGTTTATTCAGTCTTTCATCGGGAATCCGGATGCGATCAGCACTTGTAACAATTCCTGGATCCACTCTACCGTATGCTCGCCGACAAGCACGAATTCCAGCCCCAAGCCTCTTCCTGGGCGAACATCCATGACGCGCGCGGATGCGTGATAGAAGCTATTCTGCACCTTGAAGCGAATATCAACATGGGTAAGGCGTTGCAAATTTAAATTTGCTCTGGTCTCGATATAGCATCCAGTCTGACTTATATCCCGAATTGTCCCGCGAAACATGGAACCGTGCTGATCGACGATAGCCTCAACAAACATATCGCAGACTATGCGGCGGCTTCCCCTGCGCTCCTTGCCTCCTGCACTTTTTACTTCCGCTGTTTTGCCGGTCTCCAGAGCGGCCACATTCGTAACCTTTCCAATTCATGGTCCCCTTCTATCATTTACTTGCATTCTTGTTTATCGGCAGTCGCCGGCAATTCTTCAATGGGATGCAAATCGTTGCGTGCAACAAGAATAATAAGATATATTTTCTCCAATGAAAGCGTCCCCTCCAATCAAAATGGCGCCGGCCGGAAATCCACTCCACCCCCCTTCCACCGTACAATTAAATCATGTTCAGGGATCTGTCCCCGCTCTACATTTACATGCGCCGGTACCGCTGGGGATACCTGTGGGGCACGCTCTCCTGCATTGCCACCAATGCAGCCGCCGTCCAGTTTCCAAGAGTCCTCGGGTGGGCCATCGACAAACTGCAAAATCACCAAGCCAACCACCAGTTGATTCTGCTCTTCGCAGGCCTTCTGGTCGCCATCTCGCTCACCAAGGGCATCTTTCTCTACTCGCAGCGCTGGATTCTCATCGGCATCTCGCGCGATATTGAATTCGACATTCGCAACGACCTCTTCCTTCATCTCGAAAAGCAGGATACAGGCTTCTATCATCGCTATCGCACCGGCGACGTGATGGCCCGCATGACCAATGACCTGAATGCCGTCCGCATGCTGCTGGGCCCGGCTCTCATGTACAGCGCCAACACGGTCTTCTTCACTGTTTTCGCACTTTACTTCCTGCTCCATATCAGCCCCTGGCTCACCCTTGTGGCTCTGGCTCCCATGCCGCTGGCCAGTATCCTGGTCCAGTACCTCGGCCATAGGATTCATGACCGTTTTGAACGCATCCAGGCCAGCTTCTCAGAGATCTCATCCCAGGCCCAGGAAAACTACTCCGGCGTCCGCCTCATCCGCGCCTTCGCCCGCGAAGAATCCCAGATCGGCCTCTTCGAAAAACTCAATCGCCAGTACATCGCCCGCTCGTTACGCCTGGTGCAACTCATGGGCATGCTCTGGCCTTCGCTCGAATTCATTCTCGGTATCTCCATGGTTATCACGCTGCTGGCGGGTGGCCACCTGGTCCTAGCCCATCGCATTACGGTGGGAGACTTTGTCGAGTTCAACACTTATATGATTCTCCTCATCTGGCCCATCATCGCAGTGGGCTGGGTGGTGAACATTTTCCAGCGCGGCACAGCCTCGGTCAAGCGCATTGAGGAACTGCTCAAGGCAGAGCCGGCCATCGATGACCGCGACGCCGACAAATCTATTGGACCGGATACAGTGCTTCAGGGAGATATCGAGTTCTGCCATCTGGATTTCAGTTACGGCGATACTCGGGTACTCCACCCCACAGACAAAGACCTGTCCGTGGGGACCCCGGTACTCCACCCCACGGACAAAGACCTGTCCGTGGGGACCCCGGTGCTGCGCAATATTTCGCTGCACATTCCAGCCGGATCAAGCATGGCCATCGTCGGCCCCACCGGATCAGGAAAAACCACGCTGGTCAACCTAATTTCAAGATTGTATGAAGCGCCCGAGGGATCGCTGCTGATCGACGGTCGCCCGGTGCGCGATTATCCCCTGGCGGTGCTTCGCCACAACATCGGAATGGTTCCCCAGGAAACCTTCCTCTTCAGCGAGACCATCCGGGAAAACCTCGCCTTCGGCGCGCCCCATGCCGGCGCGGAGGAGCTGCTCGAAGCAGCCGAGGCAGCTCACATTCGCCTGGAGTTTGAAGAGTTTCCGCAGGGCTTTGAAACCATGGTGGGCGAACGAGGCGTTACGCTCTCCGGCGGACAAAAGCAGCGCGCAGCCATAGCCCGCGCACTTCTGCGCCGCCCTGCCATCCTCATCCTCGACGACGCACTGGCTTCTGTGGACACTTACACTGAAGAGCGCATCCTGGGCGGATTACAGAACTACACGACAAACTCCACCACTATCCTGATCTCCCATCGCGTCTCAACCGTACGCGACGCCGACCAGATCGCCGTGCTCGACCACGGAAAAATCGTGGAGCTAGGCCGTCACGACGAGTTGCTCGCCCTCGACGGCTATTACGCCGACCTATATCAGAAGCAGCAACTGGAAGAAGAGCTTACAGTAGCCGGATGATAGAAGCAGGGAGTAGGGAATAGGGAATAGAAAAATTCATTCTGCGAGCGGAGTAATGTGCCGATTGAGTTTACGATTTCCTGTTTTAGCGGCATAATAATTGCAAGGATGTGCTCCATGACGGTATGCACAATTCCTGTTCCCTATTCCCTGTTCCATATTCTCTGTCTTTACGCGTTCCAATGCGAGACGGCGCCTACCTCGGCATCGAATTCGTCATTGCCCGGCTGCCTGCGCATGGAGGACAGCGCGCTAACCTGCAATGGAGCCGGGTTGACCGCCGGATCTTTCGCCACTTGGCGCCACGCGTCGCGCACATTGCGCACACACTCGATGGCGTGTTCGAACTTCTGCTTTGAGGCCGACTGCGAAGCCTGCAAAATCTGCGCAAATATCGACGCATAAAACTCGCTGAGCGCCTGCGCGGGCCGTCCGCCCACATCCATGCGCAGCCGCGCCTGCAAATGAATGATGATATCCAGGGCGCGCTTCACGGCGATTCTGCGCGCGGCTGAATCTCCGCGCTCCACTGCCGCGCCGGCCGAGTAAAGAAAACGCAGGATGCCGTCATAAAGCGCAACCACAAGGTCCACAGCCGAAGCGCTGTCCAGTGCACGTTCCTGATAGCTTCCCATGGGGATAAAACTCCTTAACCGCCTGTGTTTTCGTTATAGCCGGTGATGGCCGAATAGAGCTCGTTGACGCCAGCCAGCTGAGAAGGCAACTCCTGCATGATCTCGTTGGCGCTGTTTAGCTCCGCGGTCAGGCTCACTTGTTGCGCCGAGATCAGGCTGTTCTCCTTGGAGATGTCCGCATTCAGCGTGGATTCAATACTGCTGTCGGATTTTGCAGCAAGCGCCAGTATGCCTGTCTGCGAGCTGTTGCCGGCATTGGTCAGCATGGTTGAGAAGTTCGTTCCCCAACTGTTCGCGTTCTGAAAAAATCCCACCACGCCGCTGTAGTCCGAATTCAGCAGCGAATCCAGGCTCGTGGCGTCAAAGGTCAGTGAACCGTCATTATTGACGCTGATGCCCAGGCTGGTCAGGCTGTTTACGTCCGACGAGTTTGTGTAGAGCAGATTCGCGGTGCTGGTGTTGGTTTCGTCAAGGACGTTTGAAGTCACCGTCAGATTGCCGGCCGACCCCGCCGTATCCGACTCCAGTGAGAGGCTCCACGAACCGTCGCCGTTCTGGATTGCCGCGGCCGTAACGCCGATGTTGGCCGCATTGATGGCTCCGGCCAGGCCGGAGAGATTGTTGCTTGGCGAAGTTGCGGAGTTGGGCGGAACATTGATGGTTTGCGCCACGCCGCTGCCCACCTGGATAGTGACCGATCCGGAGAGCGCATCATCTTCGTTGGGAATCTCAGTCAGCGCGCCGGATGAGTTCTGCGAATCAGTGGCGTCCGAGCCGGAATAGCCAAGCGCCGTGCCGCTGGTGGCTACGATGCTGGAATTTACGATCAATGCGCCGCCGGAGCCATCGGTTCTTGAAGTCAGTGTCAGAGTCGACTGGCCGTTGCTGGTCACCACGGCGGCCGTAACCCCGATGTCGGCGTTGTCGATGGCGTTCGCCATATCGGAGATGGTGCTGCCCGAGGCGATGGAGATGCTCTGCGCGGTTTTGCTGCCCACCTGAATCGAGATCGAGCCCGACAGCGTTGTATTGGTATCGGTGGCAATTGACGTCAGCGTGCCGTTCGGATTCTGCATATTCACGCTGCTCAGCAACTGCTGCTGAAGCAATGTGAGCGTGGGAGAGCCGAAGAGCGGCTCGGCGGTGCCCGAACTGGTATCCCCCTCCTGCGCGTTCATGGCGCTGACCAGCGAATTGTAGTCGCTGACTAACTGGTTGACCGTGCTCTCCACATCGGTGTTGTCGTTGCCGATGACCACCTGCACCTGTTCGTTCGTCGCGCTGGGCGCCAGCAACTGAAAGGTCACGCCGGGAATCAGATTGGCTACGGTATTCGATGCGGAGGTCAGGGCCACGCCGTCCACCGTCAAATTGGCGTCCGCGCCGCTCACCGGGCTGGTATAAGCCAGTGGCGTCGTGCCGGTAATATCATTGATGTTTGAGGTCACGGACAGCGACGCCGAGGGACTGGACGTGAGTGACAGGCTCTCTGCCCCGCCGCTGCCGGTCACAATCGATGCCGTAACGCCCAGGTTGGCCGTGTTGATAGCCGACTCCAGCCCGCTGAGCGTATTCCAGCCGCTCGACGAGCCGGAATAAATCGTATTGGCGGCCGCGCCGCCGCTGGGCGCCGAGCCCACCACGACGGTTTCCGCCGTGCCTGTTCCCGCCTGGATCGTTAGCGAGCCGCTGAGCGTATCGGTGGTGTTGGCCAACGCAGCGAGCGAACCGCTCTCGCCGTCTGATGCGTCGGTATATTTCAGCGCCACCGTATCGGTAGCCGACAGAGTATTTGTGCTCGAATCTACGGTGATGTTTCCCGCGGCCCCCGAAGTAGCCGAAACCAGGCTCAGCATCGAGCCGGAGGAATCGGTCAGAACGCTGGCGTTGATGCCCACATCGGACGCATTGATCGTCGCGGCCAGCCCGGCCAGCGTATTGTTCGATGAATTCAGAATGATGGTCAGCGGCGATCCGTTACCCGCCTGCAGCGTGATCGATCCGCTCAGCGGATCGTCGGCGTTGGCCATCTGCGTCAGGTACCCGCTAGAGGTCGTGGCCAGATTACCCACCTCCACCGTGTACGTTCCCGCAGCTGCTGATGAGTCGGCCGACGTCAGCGTCAGCACATTGGTGTCAGAACTGGAACCCGTTTTCTCTGCCAGGATGCCCTCCGCATCCGTCAACGAGCTCATGTCATTGGCAAGGCTTGAAAACAGCGTACCGAGGCTGGAGATCGCCGTGTCCTGGCTATCTAATTTGGTCAACTGCGTATTCCACGGCGTCTCCACCTTTTGCAGGTTGCCCACGATCTCGGCCACCGTCGAACTCACGTCGAAGCCGGTCCCGCTGGTCGCCGCTCCGAAATTCAGCCCCACTGTGCCCATCGCTCCCTCCGTCCTTGCTGCGAGCAGCCTGAGAACCACCCGGAACCGGACCACATTAAAGAGAACTCATGAATATCGCCTGCGGCCGTCTTCATATCGGTAAGCGGCGCAATTGCCCGCGTGCATACTCTCTATCGGCTCTTGAGACGCACACATTAGCGGCGCTCTTGTTATTCCGCCAGCTAATTGCTTTTTTCAGCCGAAAACGCAAAGAAGGGCGCCCGCGAGGGTGCCCTTCCCTGGTTACCGATCCGCCGAAACGGAGTTTTTGATTACTGCAACAGCTTGGTCACCTCCTGCTGAATGCTGTTGGCCTGCGCAAGAGCGGCGATGCCGGTCTGGCTCAGGATTTCGTACTTCGACATATTCGACGTTGCCGAAGCGTAGTCGGTGGCCTGCACCGCGTTCTGTGCCGAGGTCACGTTCTCCTGCTGTGTGCTGAGCACCTGGCTTACGGCGTTCAGCGTGTTGATCTGCGCGCCGATGTAGCCATCCTGGGCCGCCACGTCGGTAATGGCCGCATTCAGACTGGTCAAGGCAGCTTCCGCATCGGACTGGTTGGACAGGTCGGTCGCACTCAGGGATTGTCCAGCGTTATCTGAGTAACTTACGGTGGCGATGCCGCCCTTGCCGTTTGTATCCGCAGTGAAGGTCGCGGAAGCCGCCTGGCTGGTTGCCGAATCCGCAATTCCACTAGCCCCGATGGCAGGCGTTGAAACCCCGACGGAATAGTACGCCGCAGAGGGGTTATAGGTTAACGCACCAGCCGTTGTATCTTGAAGTGAAGCTGCGGTGATTGCCGATTGATTGCTGTTTGCCGTAGTAATCACCAGGTTTCCTGCTGCGCCACCGGTGAGGTTGTTCGTGACGGTAAACCCGTCGCTGGCGAGCGTGGCCGCCAGATCGACCATGTTGTCGGTGGTGCCTTCCTGGCCAAGGGTAAGCGTGACGTTCGCGCCAGCGGCATTCTTGAGGCTCAGAGTTCCGGACAGAGCGTCGGTTTTATCATCTGTACCGCCGGCGATCGCCAAGGTGCCCACAGCGCCCGGTGCGGTTCCTGCGCCTACTCCCGCGCCCGAACCATTGATCTCAATGCCGGTATCGCCGCTATGCCCTGCACCGGCCGCCGCCACCGCTGCGCTTCCAGCTTGCGCCGCCGTGGTGAAGCTGGCGGTAATGCCGAGATTCGCAGAGTTGATGGCGTTGATCATTCCCTGGGCCGTATCGGCGAAGCCCGTGGTGCCGCCAACGCTGATTGTTGTGGACTTTTGAACCACTGCGCCGTTCGCCCCAGTCGCCATATAATCGACGGTCAAACTGGAGGTGGCATTCACCAGGGCATCGTTGGCTGTCGCATCGGTGCCGTTTTTCGACAGGTCGATAAACGTGTTGCTCTGGCCGTTGCTGTAAGCCATCGTGCCGCCGGAATCGCCCACGTTGGACGAAGAAAGCGCGCGGATGTTCAGCGAGTCGATTGACGAACCGGTGGTTGAAGAGTCGCCGGTGTAAATGTTGGTGTTGGTGTTGAAGACCGCGGCGTCATTGTAAGTGGTCGTCGAGCCGATGTTCGAGATTTCCGACAGGATCGACTGGTACTCCTGGTTGGCCGCCGTATCCTGTGAGGAGTTGAGGGTGCCGTTCGAGGCTTCGGTAGCCAGCGTCACGGCCCGGTTGAGCAGGCTTGTCACTTGCGAGAGTGCGCCATCGGCCACTTGCAGCAGGCCCACGCCTTCTGTAGCGTTGGTCTGCGACTGCGCCAGCGCTGTTGCATTGGCCTGCAGGCCGTCGACCAGCGAAAGGCCGGCCGCGTCGTCCGCGCCGGAGTTGATCTTCGATCCGGAAGACAACTGTTGCAGCGTCTTCGACAGGCTGTTGTTGGTGTTGTTCAGGTTGTTCTCTGCGTAGACGGCAGAGAGGTTATTCAAGACACCCAGGGACATGGGGTTTCTCCTTGTTGGATGCGTGGATTTGCGGCCCGTCCCGGTAAGTGCTCCCATTTCTTTACTAACCCTGGGCTGCTGCTTCCGGTTGGGTACCGCCGCATCTGGCCCCTTCTTCGGCCCGGCATTTATGGACTTTATTTCCCTCCATTTGTGTCCCACGCACGGACACTTACGCTTACTCCCACCTTAGTTTCTTAACCTTTACCGCAGCCCGCCGATAACTTCGACTAAGGAGGTTACCCGGCGATGATCGAACTTACCCGGCTCAACGGCACGCCGATCGTGCTCAACAGTGACTTGATCAAGACCGCCGAGGCATCCCCGGATACCATGCTCACGCTGATCAATGGAGAAAAGCTGATTGTGCGCGAAGATTGCGGCGAGGTAACGGAGCGCGTGCTCGCCTACCGCGCGCGCCTGCTGGCCAGCGTGGCCCGCCGGCATGCCCAACTTAGGCGACTTGCAGCGCGTTGTTTCCATTGCCAGCCTCGACGTTGACGGCCAGGCCAGCACGGCATCCGCCGCCGCCGCGGCAAGGCCCGGCGCACTGGCCGTTAAAGCATCCAAACCCGCGTCTCCGCTCCCGGAGGAGCTTTGCATGAATAGGGCGAGTCATGGATAAGTCGAGCATCGGCGGAGTGTTGCTGGCCATCCTCGGCATTGTGGCCGGGTTGCTGATGGAGGGCGGCAACCTGGGCCAGATTCTGCAGCCGACCGCTGCCCTGATCGTCTTTGGCGGCACCATGGGCGCGGTGCTGCTGCAGTTTCCGCTTTCCACGGTCATTGCCGCATTTCGCGGACTGGCGCATGTATTTGGCAAGCCGCATGTGCAGAACGGCGAAATCATCCGCCTGCTGGTCGCCTTTGCCAACAAGGCCCGCCGCAACGGCGTCGTCAGCCTGGACGCCGACCTGAATACCATCCAGGATCCATTCCTCAAGCGCTCGCTAATGCTCGCCGTCGATGGCACCGAGCCCACCGAACTGCGCAAAATCATGCGCGTCAGCCTGGATTGCACCATGGAGAGCGAGGAGCGGCTCCCCATGGTCTTCGAATCGGCCGGCGGCTTCTCGCCCACCATCGGCATCCTGGGCGCGGTGCTGGGACTCATTCAGGTCATGCAGCATCTTGACAATATTCACGAGGTGGGCAAGGGCATCGCCGTAGCCTTTGTCGCCACCATCTACGGCGTCGGCATCGCCAATCTCTTCTTTCTGCCCTTCGCCGGCAAGATGCGCCTGCGCATGCGCGAAGAGCATCTGCGCCGAGAGATGATGCTGGAAGGCGTTATCTCCATTCTTGAAGGCATGAACCCACGCATGCTCGAGGTCAAGCTGGCCGGTTTTCTTGACGATGCAGGCCAGGAAAAGAAGGAGCGCGCGGCATGAGCGGCTTTATGCGAGAACGGCGCAAGAGCAACATCAGCCGCGATCGCTGGCTGGTCTCCTATGCCGACTTCATCACCCTGCTCTTCGGATTCTTCGTCGTCCTCTACGCCTTCGCCAAAGCCGATCAGAAAAAGCAGATGCAGGTGACCGCGTCTATCGACGCCGCATTCCACTCCCTGGGCATCTTTCCCGACTCCACACGCCGGCCGGCCAGCAAAGACAGCGCAACCAACGGCGTCGACAAACCGGTCATACCTATGAACATCGTGATGGGCGAAGATGTGCTGGCGCCCGCCAAGGTCAGCGACGACCTCAACCATATCCGTCGCGAACTGGAGCAGACGCTCTCCAACCAGGTGGCCCAGCACACCGTCTCCATCCAGATGGGCCGCGACGGCCTGGTCATCAGTCTGCGCGAGGCCGGCTTCTTCAGCTCCGGCTCAGCCACTCCCCGGCCTGAAACCCTGCCCACACTGCGCCAGATCGCCGCTTCGCTGGGCCACACTCCTTACGACCTGCGCATCGAGGGTCACACCGACAACGTACCCATCCACACCGCCGAATTCGATTCCAACTGGGAACTCTCCGCAGCCCGCGCCACCCGCATAGCCCGAATCTTCCTTGACTTGAAGGCCATGCCCCCGGACCGGCTTTCGGCTGCCGGTTATGCCGAGTACCACCCCGTGGCCAGCAACGATACCGAGGCCGGCCGCGCCGAAAACCGCCGCGTCGATCTCGTCGTCCTGCCCCGCACCAAAATCGATCTCTCCGCGGGCGCCGCGCCTAACTCCACTGGCCCCTGGCGCAAAATAACCGACGACGACTGAGCGGAGATAGAGGAGTTAGCGGGGTTAGTGTAGTTAGTGCGGCGAACGTGCTTGACTATTCCCTATTCCCTAGTCCCTGTTTTTTCACTCCACACCCAGCACCTTCACAATCACGCGCTTGCGCCGCTGCCCGTCGAACTCGGCGTAGAACACCCGCTGCCATGTCCCCAGGTCCAGCCGCCCATCTGTCACCGGCAGCGTGGTCTCGTGGTGCAGCAGCAGCGACTTCAGGTGAGCGTCTCCATTGTCCTCGCCAGTTTTATGGTGTTTATAATCAGGCCGCGCCGGCGCCAACTCTCCCAGCCATCTGCCGATATCCTCAATCAGCCCGCTCTCGTGATCGTTCACATAAACCGCAGCCGTAATGTGCATCGGAGAAACAAAGCACAGCCCGTCCTTCACGCCGCTGCGCTCAACAATCTTCTCCACTTCATCCGTAATGTGCACCATCTCCCGCCGCTTGCGGGTTTCAAATACCAGATATTCCGTGTGACTTTTCACTGTGCCCTCCCGGCATAGCTCGTACAATTAGCTCTTTAGTTCGAATTCTCGACGCCAAGAATGAGGATTTCGTCCTTATCACAATCAAAATTTTCTCGGATATGAAGATGATATCCATTCCTGTATTCACTTAACCCAAGCTGGATGAGAATTTCACCGAGTTTCACATGCCCGGCACTATTTCCATAAATATAAGGGACCCCGTTTACCTCAAATCTACGAAGAAGCTCGTCCTCCGAATATGACAATGAAATACCATCATGTTGATTGCCGGTAGCTTTTGCCGATCCGTCAGAGAATTTCACAAGATGCGTTATTGCCATTCAAATTTCTCCATCCCTAATCAAGCAATATTATCAATTTCTCAATAGATCGTGCCGGGACACTAATCCTATATCCTAAAGTCAGCCGTGACCGCAACCAAATCCCCCACCGCCGAATCGCTTTGCCAGCGCGGACTAGACCTGCTCGCCGCAGGCAATCCCGCTGAAGCCGCGCAGTCCTTCCGCGCCGCCATCTCCATCGGACCAGAGAAAAGTGAGGCACGCATTGAAGCGCATCACGGCCTCATTCGCGCTCTGCGCGACGCCGGTCAGCTCAATCAGTCCGTTGCCGCAGCCATGGCGCTCACAGCCCTCACCCCAGACGATCCTCTGGCACACACCGCACTCTCCATCAGCCTGCAAGCCGCGGGCCACGTTCCCCAGGCTGAAGCCGCCACCGCCCGCGCCCGCGTACTCGAATGGAAAATTCAGCTTCAATCCCCGTCCAGCGAGGGTTCCCTCCAATGAAAACCTATCGCCGGCCCAACCCAGCCGAGCGGCTGCGCTCAATGCACGACCAATTGGCCGAAGCCTACGGCCCCCAGCACTGGTGGCCGGCACAAACTCCCTTTGAAGTAATCCTCGGCGCCTATCTAACCCAGAACACTTCCTGGCAGTCCGTCGAGCGTTCCCTGGCCAATCTGCGCCGGGCAGGAGTGCTGACCATCGACGGCATGCGCTCCATCAGTCTCACCGAGTTACAGCAACTCATCCGCCCCTCCGGCTTTCACACCCGCAAGGCGCCCGCGCTCAAGGCATTTATTGCCATGCTCGACGAGGAGTTTGCCGGTTCGCTCGAAGTGTTCGCAGCCAGCTCCACACCCGCCCTTCGCCGCCGCCTGCTTGCCTTGCCCGGAGTTGGCCAGGACACCGCCGACGCTATTTTGCTCTACGCACTCCACCACCCCGTTCCCGTAGCCGACGAGTATCTCCGCCGCATCGTCCGCCGCCACCAGCTATTGTCGCTCCCATCGGGCCGTAAAGGCTATGAAGCCCTCGCTGATCTCACCCGTCTCTCCTTCGCCTCCGATTCTCCAGCCAAACACACGCGCCTTTTCAACGAATTTCACGCTCTCACCGTGGCCGTTGGAAAAGCGCACTGCGGCAGAACCGCAAACTGCGCAGGCTGTCCCCTCGCTGCCGATCTCGAATTCGTGCGCAGCCGGAAAGCAATACGGAGGTCCTCTGGTTAGTAGGATCGCAGTTTGCGCAGACAGGAAAATGATGGGTGCCGGATCTATATTTCTGTCGACGGAAGCGCTCACCGTTCTATGCCTGTACAGCGGAGTTGGGGCGTTCAACTTGACAAGTTATCGTTACCGGATTTAAATTTGTTCGTTATTAGAACAATATGCTGTTTGCAGCTCTATCTTTCTCAGCCCGGAGGTTCAAGGTGATACCAGGCGGAAAATCAGGCCTCGTCCTTGCAGCCGTCTCCGCCTTCAATGTTCCCCACAACATTAGTCCCCTCCCCATCAACTGCAACCACACTTCAGGGTCGCAGCGCGCCAATATGCATCGGCCTTATATGATGAATGCGCCGGTTCAATCGGCCTCTGCTTGTGCGCAAACGAAAGGAGCAACATGGAATTCTGTTCAAGACGTGGTTTTCTCCGGGGTGCGAGTATGACTGCCGCGGCTTTTGCCGCCGGCTCCTCCATCGGCATGGCCAGGACCTTGAAATCCCCATTCAAAATCGCCGTCATCAACGATGAGATCTCGCAGGACTTTGACCACGTCTGCTACGTCATCTCTCACGACTTCGGCCTGAGCTGGATTGAGCTCCGCTCCATGTGGCACAAAAACATTATAGCTCTGAGCGACGCCCAGATCGGCGAAGCGCAAAATATTCTTGCTAAATACAACCTGCAGGTAACCGATATTGCGAGTCCCGTCTTCAAGACCGACTGGCCGGGCGCTCCCAGGTCGCCGTATAGCACCATTGGCGATATGCACGAAGCCGTCGATGTCGCTTTCAAGCAGCAAGACCAACTTTTGGTGCATGCCATCGCCCTGGCCAAACAGTTCAAGACAAATCAGGTCCGCATGCTTCGACTTCTGGCGGCTCGATGATGTCAAGCCTTATCGCGCGGCCATCGATGAGAAGCTGCGCTCTGCCGCCGAAATCGCCGGCAAAGCAGGACATTCTGCTGCTGCTTGAGAACGAATCGGACTGCAACACCGCGACCGGCCGTGAGGCTGCGCGCACTCTGCACGCGGTCCAGTCACCGCATTTCGCGCTCAACTGGGATCCCTGCAATGCCGTGATGCGAGGCGAGCTCGATGCCTTTCCGGGCGGCTGGGACGTTCTGCCGAAAAATCGCATTCATCACTGCCACGTAAAGAATGCCGTCAAGAACGCGGAGGGCAAAATCGTATTGTCTCAGGTCGGTAAGGGATTCATCGACTGGTCGGCACAGTTCCGCGCGCTCAAGAACGCCGGTTTTCACGACGCTGTCAGCCTTGAGACTCACTGGCGTGGAGGCGGAACGCCTGAGCAGTCCACCCGCATCTGTTGGGCGGAGATGAAGCAGGCCCTGATTGATTCAAAGACCCTTTAACCAAGCGGAAGATTACGCTGCTAACTCGTCAACTAATCGACAACACGACTTATCTGATTTAAGTGGAGATTCAAATTGATTACTCGACGTGAATTTCTCGATACGCTCGCGGTAGGAGCGGCAGGCCTGGCAATCGAATCGACCGCCAAGAGCTATGGACAGATTCTTGGCTCCAACGATCGCCTCAACTTTGCCGTGATCGGCCTCCATTCCCGCGCCTATGCTCATCTTTCGCGCTCAAGGCAAATAAGGATGCCGCCCGCATCTCCCATGTCTGCGATGTGGACAGCATAATTTTGAAAAATTCGCCGATAAAGCGGAGCAGGAGTTGGGCTATGCTCCCGCCACCGACAAGGACTTCCGCCACATCCTTAATTGAAGGATGTGGACGCCATTACCATTGCCACGCCGGACCACTGGCACGCTCCCATGGCCATCGCCGGCGTGCAGGCAGGCAAGCACGTCTATGTTGAAAAGCCGTGCAGCCACAATCCCGGCCGAAGGCGCGCTGCTGGTTGAGGCGCAGAGAAAGTACGGCAAGCTCGTGCAGATGGGCAACCAGCAGCGCTCTTACCCCACTGACAATCGAGCTGTCGACAAGATTCACAATGGCCTCGATCGGCAGGCCCTACTTCGCCAAAGCCTGGTACAGCAACACAAGAAAGTCCATCGGCATTGGCAAGGAAGCGCCCGTGCCGCCGCAGCTCGATTGGGATCTCTGGCAGGGACCGGCGCCGCGCAGGCCGTATAAGGATAACGTTCATCCGTATAACTGGCACTGGTTCAGGATCTGGGGCACCGGCGAGACACTGAACAACGGCACGCATGAGGTCGATGTCTGCCGCTGGGCGCTTGGAGTCGACTATCCGAACGCGTCTCATCGTCCGGCGGAAGATACCACTTCAAGGACGATTGGCAGTTCTACGACACCCTGGTCACCAGCTTTGAATACGACGACAAGATGATCTCCTGGGAGGGCAAGTGCTGCCAGGGAATGAAGTTCTACGGTCGCGACCGCGGATCGATGATCATGGGAACCACCGGCTCAGTGCTCGTCGATCCGGACGGCTACGAGATCTACGATCTCAAGGGAAATAAGACCAGCGAAGTCAAAGACCGGCAGCGCAAGCCATCCTCCGATCTGATCGGCAGCGACTCCATGACCGATGCGCACTTTGCCAACTTCATCGCGGCCATCCGCAAGGGCGAAAAGCTCAATTCTCCTGTCTCCGTTGGCAATGTCGCCGTCACCATGCTGCAGCTTTCCAACATCGCCTGGGAAGTGAACCGCGAACTTCAGCTCGATACTAGCCGACGGAAAGATTCAGAACGATCCGGAAGCAATGAAGTTGTGGGGGCGCGAATACGAGAAAGGCTGGGCGCCGCATCTCTAGGCGCCCGCTGCACACCGATCGTTGACAGGCACTGCAATCAGGAATACCCGAGGAAAGACTGCTATGATGAAAAAACTTTCTCGCGCCGCAACTTTGTTCAATCCGGCGCGCTCATTGCGGCGCGCATGCGCCGCTTCCACCGCGGTTCCCTCCTTCGCTCAAACTGCGCCGGCTTCCGGAAAGCCATCGCCGATCCATCTGGGACTGGCCAGCTACACCTTCCGCAACTTCACCCGCGCCCAGTTGATCGGCTTCATGAAGCAGCTCAACGTCACCGCTCTGAACGCCAAGGACGTCAAAGATCATCTTCCCACTGATCCGCAGGAAGAGCTGAAAGCGCTGGCAGACTATGCCGCGGCCGGCATCAAGCTCCACGCTGCCGGAACCATCTACTTCCTCAAAGGACGAAGATGACGATATTCGCAGCAAGTTTGAATATTGCAAGCGAGCCGGCATTCCCGTCATCGTCGCCGGCGACCCGGCTCCTGCGACTCCTTCCCCGCATTGAGAAGTTCGTGAAGGAGTACGACATCCGGATCGCCATCCACAACCACGGGCCCGAAGATAAGTTCTGGCCTTCTCCGCTGGATGTGCTGAAAGCGGTAAAGAATATGGACCCGCGCATGGGATGCTGCATCGATGTCGGCCACGCTGCGCGCGCCGGCACTGACGTTGTCCAAGCGATTCACGAAGTTGGACCGCGGCTCTTCAACATGCACATGAAGGATCTGACCAATTTTCAGAGCAAGGAGAGCTCAGGTCGCCGTGGGAGAAGGCATCATGCCGGTTCGCGAAATTTTCGAAGCCCTCATCGCGACGAATTACAAGGGGTTTGTCGATCTCGAATATGAGATTCATGCCGACGATCCAATGCCCGGAGTCATCAGCAGCTTTGCATATATGCGGGGCGTTCTGGCGGGCATGGGATATCGCAGCCATGAATAAGTCGAAAAGAAGCAGGCTTCGAGTTATGCTGATTCACGAAGACCGATTGTTTCCCGCCGAAGCGAGCGCGCGAAAGATCGCCAAAGCTCTCTATGCGCACGTTCGTGCCTTGCCCATCGTCAGCCCGCACGGGCATACGCAGGCGGCGTGGTTTGCGAAGAACGAGCCTTTCCCCGACCCGGCAAAGCTCTTCGTGCAGCCCGATCACTACGTCTTTCGCATGCTCTACAGCCAGGGCATCTCCCTCGAAGATCTCGAGATCGGCCAGCCGGAGCTGAAGGACGCGCGCAAGGTCTGGCGCATCTTCGCCAGCCACTACTATCTGTTTCGCGGAACGCCGACGCGCATCTGGCTCGACTTTGCCTTTCAGGAACTCTTTGGGTTGCAAGAGCGGCTCTCTGACAAGACCGCCGACCTCTACTTCGACACCATCTCTGAAAAGCTGCGCACGCCGGAGTTTCTGCCGCGCGCGCTCTACGAGCGATTCAATCTTGAAGTGCTGGCGACCACCGATTCGCCCATCGACTCGCTGGCCGATCACCAGGCCATTCGCGACTCAGGCTGGAAGGCGAGGATTCTGCCCACCTTTCGCCCCGACCCGGTCGTCGATCCGGAGTTCGCTGGCTTTGCCGCAAACATTGCGCAGCTCGGCGAGCAAACCGGCGAAGACACAACATCATGGACAGGCTATCTGAATGCGCTGCGCAAAGCGCGCGCCCGCTTCCGCTCACTCGGCTGCACGGCAACTGATCACGGCCATCCCACCGCGCAGACCGCCGATCTTTCCGCGGCCGAAGCGGCAGATCTCTTTCGCCGCGTGCTCGCCGGCAATGCCGACCGCGCGCAGCAGGAACTCTTCCGCGCGCAGATGCTCACCGAGATGGCGCAGATGAGCCTGGAAGACGGACTGGTCATGCAGATTCATCCAGGCAGCACGCGCAACCACAATCGCAAACTCTATGAGCGCTACGGCCGCGATATGGGCGCGGATATTCCCCGCCCAGTCAATTACGTTGACGCGCTGCGCCCGTTGCTCGACCGCTTCGGCAATGAGACCGGGCTCACCATCATTCTTTTTACGCTCGACGAATCGACCTACAGCCGCGAGCTGGCCCCGCTGGCTGGGCACTATCCATGCCTGCGCCTTGGGCCCGCGTGGTGGTTTCAGGACAGTCCCGAAGGAATGATGCGTTTCCGCGAGCAGACTACGGAGACGGCGGGCTTCTACAATACTGTAGGGTTCAACGACGATACCCGCGCATTCCTCTCCATTCCAGCGCGGCACGATGTGGCGCGGCGCATGGACTGCGCATTCCTGGCCCGGCTCGTCGCCGAACACCGCCTGGCAGAAGACGAAGCATTCGAAGTGGCGCACGACCTGGCCTACGGGCTGGTGAAAAAAGCATATCAGCTATAAGGAGCAATAGATGGCGGTTGGGAAAGAATTGGGTACGCTGGAAAAAGACGAGCAGTCGATCGGCGCGCGTGTCGGACGAGTGCGCTGGACCATCTGCGCCATGCTCTTCGTTGCCACATCCATCAATTACATGGACCGCTCCGTTCTTGCCATCCTCAAACCCACTCTTATGAGACCAATCAGTGAGCACGGCATCGGTATGACAGAAGTGGGTTACGGCCACATCACTGCCCTCTTTATGGTCGCCTATGCAATCGGCCTGCTGGCCGCGGGACGCTTCATTGACAAGGTCGGCACGCGCATCGGCTACATGGTCATCATGGCTATCTGGAGCCTCTCGGCCATGGGTCATGCTTTAGCCAACTCGGTGCTTGAGTTCGGCATTATGCGCTTCACGCTGGGCCTGGGCGAATCAGGCAACTTTCCTGCCGCCATCAAGACCACGGCTGAGTGGTTCCCGCAGAATGAACGCTCGCTGGCTACCGGCATCTTCAACTCCGGCACAAATCTGGGAGCCATTCTGGCGCCCATCATCGTCCCCTGGGTCACCATCTACTGCGGCTGGCACGCGGCCTTCCTGGTCACCGGCCTCTTCAGTGCCACGTGGATTGTGTTGTGGTTCAGTAAATACCGCAAACCCGCTGATCACCCAACTCTTACCGGCGCCGAGCTGCGGCATATATACAAGGAAGCTGCCGAGCAGATGGGTCCCTCCACTCCGTGGGCCAAATTGCTTGGCCTCCGCCAGACCTGGGCATTTACCACCGGCAAGTTCCTCACCGATCCTATCTGGTGGTTCTTCCTTTTTTATCTGCCCTCTTATTTCAGCGCAAAATTCCATCTGGATCTTTCCCATCTTGGAATGCCGCTCATCATCGTCTATAGCTCCTCGACCGTTGGCAGCATTGCTGGAGGCTGGTTGCCCGCTCCCTTCCGCCGCCTGGGGCTCACAACCGTACGCGCGCGGCTGGCGGCCATGCTCTTCTGCGCTTGCCTGGTGGTTCCCGTCTTCCTGGTCAACTATCTCAGCTCCGAGTGGGTCGCCATCGGGCTGCTCAGCCTGGCGACGGCGGCGCATCAGGGCTGGTCGGCCAATCTCTTCACCACCTCATCGGATATGTTTCCGCGCAGCGCCGTGGGCTCCGTCGTCGGCATCGGCGGCATGGCCGGAGCGGCCGGCGGCGCGCTGTTTATGAACTGTACCGGCTACATTTTGCAATTCACGCACAGTTACGCCAGCCTCTTCGCCATTGCCGCCTCCGCCTACCTTACGGCATTTCTTATCATCGTCCTGCTTGCACCCGGACTGAAAAAAGTGGAGTTAGCCGCATGAGCCTTTACTGCGCAGTTGGAAGTCTCGATACCGATCTCTCTTCGCAACAGTTGAACGACCTGCTAACGGAAAGCCTGGCCAAGCTCGGCCCCCGCAACAAAGTGCTGGCCGTGCCTCCCGATCAGACCCGTGAACATTCCCGCGCCGGCGAGCTGACGCGTTATGCGTGGCAATATTACGGTGACCGCCTTAAGGCGATTCTTCCTGCACTTGGCACGCATACCGCCATGCGCCCCGACCAGATAACTCACATGTTCGGCGAAGTGCCGCAGGATCTCTTCCGCGTCCATAACTGGCGTACCGATATCGAAACCCTGGGCGAAGTCCCCGCCGAATATATTCGCGAGCAGTCGGAAGGCAAGCTAAATTATGCCTGGCCCGCGCAAGTAAACAAGCTCATCTCCCAGGGCGGCTTCGATCTCATTCTTTCCATCGGCCAGGTCGTGCCTCATGAAGTAATCGGCATGGCCAACTACACCAAAAACATTCTGGTGGGCACGGGCGGGCGCGAGGGCATCAATCGCAGCCACTATCTGGGCGCTGTCTACGGAATGGAGCGCATCATGGGCCGCGCTCATAATCCCGTGCGCAACGTGATCAACTACGCCGCAGATCATTTCCTCCGCCATCTGCCCATCGTCTATGTGCACACCGTGGTAGGGCGCGGAGCAAACAACGCACTGGCCGTGCGCGGCCTGTTCATCGGTGATGACGTCGAGTGCTTCACCCTTGCTTCTGAACTCAGTCTCAAGGTTAACTTCGAGATGCTCGACCAGCCAATCAAAAAGGCCGTCGTCTATCTCGATCCCAGTGAGTTCCATTCCACATGGCTTGGCAACAAAGCCATCTATCGCACCCGCATGGCGTTGGCCGACGACGCGAACTTGATCATTCTCGCTCCGGGCGTAAAGGAATTCGGCGAAGACAAAACCATCGACGCATTGATCCGCAAATATGGTTACTTCGGCACCCCGGCAACGCTCAAGGCCGTCGAAGCCAATGCTGATTTGGCCAACGATCTGAGCGCCGCGGCGCACCTCATTCACGGCTCGTCCGAAGGCCGCTTCAAAATAACCTGGTGCCCCGGTCACCTCACCAATAGAAGAAATTGAGGGTGTGGGCTTTGAATTTGGCGATCTGGCAGACATGCTCAAGCGCTATGATCCCGCCAAGCTCAGCCACGGCCCAAATCAGATCGACGGCGAAGATGTTTTCTTTATCGCAAATCCAGGCTTGGGTCTATGGGCGCACCGCAGCCGACTGTAACTGCCGACCTGCACAGGCTAATAACTGACGAAATTCGAAAAGGGGTACACATTGGATAAGACAATAATTGCTGCAAGCGGACAGAATCAGGATAATGCAAATAATCTCTCCTTCGATTTGGCGGAATTGACAAAGATGTACGACTTCACGGGGAAAACCGTAGCCATTACCGGAGGCGCTGGAATTCTGGGCGGCGAGATTGCTCACGCACTGGCCGGGTGCGGCGCAAAGGTCGCGATCCTCGACGTGAACGCGGAAGCCGGCAAGACTCTGATTGAGGGTTTTGGCGAGCGCGGCAAGCAGCTCAAATTCTTTAAGTGCGATGTGCTCAATCGCGAGAGCATCGGCCAGACTGCTCATGAAGTCGTGAGCCATTTCGGCAAGCTCGATTGCCTCATCAACGGCGCGGGCGGCAATAAGCCCCAGGCCACAACCAGCACCGACCTGAAGTTCTTCGATCTGCCCGCCGACGCCGTGCGCTGGGTCTTTGACCTGAATGTGCTGGGAACGATTCTGCCCTCGCAAGCCTTTGGCAAAGTGATGGTAGAACAGGGCTACGGCGTGATCCTGAATATTTCATCGATGAACAGCTTCCGCCCGCTCACCCGTATCCCCGCCTACTCGGCGGCAAAAGCAGCGGTAAGCAACTTTACTCAATGGCTGGCTGTGCACATGGCTCAGGAGTACACGCCGAAGATTCGCGTGAACGCCATCGCACCCGGTTTTTTTCTCACCAATCAGAACCGCTTTCTGATGACCGACAAAGAGACTGGCGACTGGACCCCGCGCGGCAAGACGATCATCGGACACACGCCGATGGGCCGCCTGGGCGAATCCAGAGATCTGTTTGGCTGTGTTCTTTGGCTGCTCTCGCCGGCTTCGGAGTTTGTTACTGGAGTGGTGATTCCCATCGATGGCGGATTTTCAGCATTCAGCGGCGTGTAGGCATCGTACAGCATCAACCTATAACTCCGGAGTAACATTGACTTATGAATGTAATGAACAAACCAATGCCGATAATAGACAGCAGGAGCAGAAGATATTGTTTTGCGTTCACCTCAAGCGCGGCTTTGATTTTGCTTGGGGCAACTAACCATGCTGCAGGGCAAAATGGTGCGCCTCATGTGGAGATATCTCCCGCGACCATGCCGCGCGTAGCCACAATCGATGAGCGCTTTCAGTCCTATAACATCGAGATGGTCGAAGTTACAGGCGGGAGATTCTGGAAGCCCTATGATCAACCAGAGAATGCAACTAAGTCGACAGTCAAGGAACAGCAGCTGGATAAATCTGCAGACGAAGATCAATCCCGCTTTCAATACCGGCCTCCCATCGATCTGACCAATCCCCGTCTGCGCAAACTGGCGGCAGCTCTTGGTCCTGCATATGTACGCATCAGCGGCACCTGGGCCAATACCGCTTACTTTCAGAACTCCGACAAGCCGGCGCCGCCCACTCCGCCCAAAGGATTCAACGGCGTGCTCACACGCAAGGAATGGAAGGGCGTGATCAACTTCTCAAAAGCGGTCAATGCGAAGATCGTAACCTCCTTCGCCATCAGTGCGGGAACCCGCGACGCCTATGGAGTATGGACTCCGAATCTTGCGCAGCAATGGGTTGCATATACCAATTCCGTTGGCGGCAACATCGCAGCAGCGGAATTCATGAATGAGCCGAACATTGCCATGGACGGCGGCGGCGGCGCACCCAAAGATTACAGCGCGGCTGACTTTGGCCGTGATATCGCCGTCTTCCACGCCTTTCAAAAGCGAGCTCTGCCCAATATGCTTTTTCTCGGACCCGGTGGATCGGGAGAAGCTACTCCGGCTACGGTAGCGGCCATCCCCGCACTCTCGACTGCTGACCTCATGAAAGCTGCCGGCCCGATCTTCGATGCATTTTCATATCATTTTTACGGAGCAGTTTCCAGCCGTTGCGCGGCTTACGGTGCGGATGCAAATACCACTTGGGGTGCGGCGCTGTCGGAAGAGTGGCTCGGAAAGACAGGAATTGTCGAGGAATTTTATAGCAATCTTCGCGACCGCTTTCTGCCCGGCAAACCTCTTTGGCTCACTGAAACGGCGCAGGCAGCATGCGGGGGCGACCGCTGGGCTTCGACATTTATTGATAGCTTCCGTTATCTCAACCAGCTGGGGACCCTGGCCAAACGCGGCGTCCAGGTGAGCATACATAACACGCTTGACGCAAGCGATTATGCCTTGCTCGATACGAAAACTTATACTCCGCGTCCAAACTATTGGTCGGCCTTTATCTGGCGCAAGTTGATGGGAACCACTGTGCTCGATCCCGGCCCATCCCCCGCACCAACCTTGCATCTTTTTGCGCATTGTCTGCGCAATCACCCCGGAGGCGTCGCGCTGCTGGCGCTCAATACCAGCAAGACTGACGCCCAGGAAATTCAAACTCCCACGTGGTCGGAGCGCTACACTCTCACGGCCCGCGAGCTGACGGATCGAGTTGTTTTGTTGAACGGAAGCGAACTCAAACTGGGCCCCGGCGATGCCTTTCCCGAACTGCATGGAACGGCGGCGCGTGCGGGGAAAATAACCTTTGCACCCGCGAGTATTACCTTTCTTACGTTTCCCAATGCTCGCAACGCAAGCTGCCAAAAATGAAGAGCGACATTGATTTGCAGTAATTAACCCGGATAGATTCAGGAGAATGTATGCCAGAAGCATCATGTGATATCGGCCTCATCGGCCTCGCAGTCATGGGGCAAAACCTTGTCCTCAACATGAACGACCACGGTTTCAAGGTAGCCATCTTCAACCGCACCGTTTCCAAGGTGGACGACTTCATCGCCAATGAAGCCATGGGCACCCAGGTCGTCGGAGCCCATTCCATCGACGAGTTGGCCAGCCTGCTTAAGCGGCCGCGCCGCATCATGCTAATGGTCAAAGCCGGCGATACCGTGGACCAGATGATCGAGCACGTTGTGCCACACCTTGAGGCGGGCGACATTATTATCGACGGCGGTAACTCGCTGTTTACCGATTCCAACCGGCGCACAAAATATCTGGCCGATAAAGGAATCCTCTTCATAGGCACCGGCGTCTCCGGCGGCGAGGAAGGCGCGCGCTTCGGTCCCTCCATCATGCCCGGCGGCAATCCCGCCGCATGGCCTCACGTAAAGACTATCCTTCAATCCATCGCGGCCAAGGTGGAAGATGGAACGCCCTGCTGCGACTGGGTAGGCGAAAACGGCGCCGGCCACTACGTAAAGATGGTGCACAACGGCATCGAGTATGGCGATATGCAGTTGATCTGCGAAGCCTACAGCCTGCTCGAGCGCGGCCTTGGACTCACCGCCGATGAGCTGCACGAAATTTTTGTCGATTGGAACAAGGGTGAGCTGGACAGTTATCTCATCGAGATTTCCAGCCACATCTTCGCCAAAAAGGACGACGACGGCAAGCCGCTGGTCGATAAGATTCTGGATACAGCCGGCCAAAAAGGCACGGGGAAGTGGACGGTCTTCAGCTCGCTCGACTTAGGCCAGCCGGTAACTCTCATCGGCGAGTCGGTCTTTGCGCGCTGTTTATCGGCGCTTAAGGAGGAACGTGGCGAAGCCTCAAAAATTCTTCAAGGGCCGCGCGCCAAGGCCACCGTCGGCGACCGCGCCGCTTTCATTGAAGATGTGCGCCGCGCGCTTTATTGCTCCAAAATTATCTCCTACGCGCAGGGTTATATGCTGCTCAGGGCCGCGGCCAAAGAAAATGGCTGGAACCTGAATATGGGCGGCATCGCGCTGATGTGGCGCGGCGGATGCATCATTCGCAGCCGTTTCCTGGGCAAGATCAAAGATGCCTTCGACAAAAACAAGGAAATCGATAATCTGCTGATCGACAGCTTCTTCTCATCGGCGCTCAATCAGTACCAGGCATCTTGGCGCAAGGCCCAGATTCACGCCGTTGAACTCGGCGTGCCCACACCGGCGTTCTCCACCGCCCTGGCGTTCTTTGACGGCTACCGCACCGAGCGGCTGCCCGCCAATCTTCTGCAGGCGCAGCGCGACTATTTCGGAGCACACACTTACGAGCGCGTCGACAAGCCGCGCGGCGAGTTCTTCCACACCAACTGGACGGGCCGCGGTGGCCGGGTTTCGTCCTCAACTTATACTGTTTAGTTTTCCTGCTGCTAGCCGTATCAAAGGCGAACACCTCAGGTCTCGATTCCTCGCGTCCAGGGGCAGTTCGCAGATGGAAAATACCGAAATGCCGACGCAGCGTTTATCATTCACCAACAAGCTGAGCGCATCCAACAAAATACCGCGGCAGATCAATCGAAATCTTATCTTCAACCAGATTCGCATTCGGCAGCCGGTCTCGCGCGCCGATCTGGCGCGCGTCTCGGGATTGCAGCGCAACACCGTCTCGCTCATCGTCGAGGAGCTGCTCGCCGAAAAATGGATCGTCGAGGGGTCGCTGGGCCGGCTTCCCCGCGGACGCAGACCAACCTTTCTCAATCTGAACAGCCAGCGCGGTGTTCTTGCTTTGGATATTCACCCCTCGCAAACCACTTTGGCCGTAACGGATCTGGGCGGAAATATTCTTGAGCAAAGACTGATCACGCTCCCCGCGAATCCTCAACAGGTCATCGGCGCCATCGTGAAGGCGATCGAAAAGATGATTGCCGATCACAGTGGTCGGTCATTCGACGGCATCGGCATGAGTCTGCCCGGCCGTCTTGACCTTCAACTGAATAAGTCCAATTTCGATAAGCCGATTTTCGCGCCCAATATCAACTGGCCCATCGGGCGCATCAAGTCCCGCGTGGAACAGGCCACCGGCCTCCCTGTCGCCGCGGATAACGTGGCCAACGCCTGCGCATTGTCTGAAATCTGGTTTGGCTTGAGCGATGGCATGCACGACCTGGTGGTCGTAAATGTTTCGGAAGGACTGGGCACAGGCATCTTTGCCAACGGCAGAATTCTCCGCGGAGAAGGCGGCTTTGCCGGTGAATTCGGCCATGTGCAGGTGGACCCGAATGGATTGCCGTGCGCCTGCGGAAGCAGAGGATGCTGGGAGACCGTAGCATCCAATCGTGCCGGGATGCGTTACTACAAAGAAATCGCGGGCAAGCCAGCAACTTCGTTTGAGTCTCTTCTCAAATTAGCCGATGAAGGAAACGCTGCCGCAACGCAGTCCATCGATAAAATGTGCATCGCTCTCGGACGCGGAATGCAGATGATCGCATCCGCTCTCGCGCCCAGTGAGATCGTCGTCGTGGGCGACATTACCACGCTGTGGCAATACGCAGGCCCGCGAATTGAAGCGGAGATGCGCCGCAATCCATCGTTCAAGGCGCCTGGTCTTCGTCCCGCACAGGAAGGCAACAAAGCGCGCCTGCGCAGCGCTGTCGCACTGGTGATGAATGAAAACCTGCTATGACCGCGGCAGTGTGAAAGGCTGCAATCCTCAAGCCGGATGCGAACCGTTGCCGTGGCTTGCTCTTTGCACGGCAAGACGGCTGACGGCATCACATTGTTTCACCATTTCCTGGACCGATAATCCTTTTTCTGCAAGCGCACCTGTCGGGCATGCCTGCACGCATTTGCCGCAGCCGGTGCAATTGCCGCGCCTGCCCCCAATCGTCTATCAGGTCGCTGACGATCCGTGCATAAATGCCGCGCGAGGCAACCTCCCACACATTCGCGCCCTCCAGCTCCGCGCAAACCCTCACGCAGCGCGTGCACAGAATGCAGCGATTGTGATCCAGCACAAAGCGGCTGTGGGTCATATCCACGGGCAGGCGGGGATTGTTATAGGAGTAGCGCACATGCGTAATGCCCAGCGAACGCGCCAGCGATTGAAGCTCGCAATGGCCATTCGAAACGCAGGCCGAGCAAATGTGATTGCGCTCCACCAGCAGCAGCTCCACCGCCATCTGCCGGTAGAGCGTCAGTTTCGCCGATGCGGTCTTGATTGACATTCCCTCCTGCATGGGAGTGGTGCAGGCCGGCAACAGGCGGTCAGTCCCTGCAAGCTCCACCATGCATACCCGGCAAGCGCCCACCGCGCTCAGGCCCTTCAAATAGCAGAGCGTCGGAATCTCCTTTCCGTTGGCGCGCGCCGCCTCCAGAATCGTCTGTCCTTCCTGGGCGGTCACCAATTCCCCATCGATGCGGACTGAAATTGTTTTATTAGTCAACGCGACGCTCCTTTTTCTCTCCGTGGGTCTCAAGTTGCGCTGGCAGTGATTCTCAAATCGCAGCGCAGGCAGCGGCGGCATTCCTCCAGCGCCTCGTCTGGACTGAGGCCGGGAATCACCTCCTGCTCCGAGCGAACGCGAACCTTCGCATCCACGGCGCGGGCCGCGTGACGGCGGCTGAGGCTCGGCTCACCCGGCGTCTGGCGGCTGTACTCGAACTCGGGAAAGAGCCGTTCCCAGCGGCTCTCGCCCATTAGCCGCTCGTCGATCTTCCGCGCCGCCTGTTTGCCTCCGCCCATCGCATTGGAAACGTTCGATGCGCCGGTGATCACGTCTCCGCCCGCATAGAAATTCGGACGGCTGGTCTCCAGAGAGAATCGATCCACCACGATCGTTCCCTCTTCCTTCAGTTCCAGTCCGGAGGCACGGCAGAAATCCTGATCGAACGTTTCGCCCACCGCGAGAATCACGCTGTCGCACTCGAAGCGCTGCACCTCGTCGGTTGCAATCGGCCTTCTGCGTCCGGATTTGTCATATTCGCCCAGCCGCGTCTTTACAATCTCGATGGCCTTCACATTTCCATCCGCGTCGCCGACGATGCGATGCGGCGCGGCGAGAAAGACAAACCGCACGCCCTCGTCCTCGGCCGCCTGAATCTCCTCGTCGATAGCCGGCATATCCTTGCGCTCGCGGCGATAGAGAATTGTGACCTGCGCGCCCATGCGCAACATGGTCCGCGCCGAATCGATGGCCGCATTCCCGCCGCCAATCACCGTCACGCGGGAGCCCATCTCCACCTTCTCCCGTTTGGCCACCGACTCCAGGAACGGCAGCGCAGGATGCACTCCCTTCAACTCCGTTCCGGGAAGATAGAGCCACGATTCCTTCCACGTCCCAATCGAAAGAAAGACCGCATCGAAGCGCGTCGCCAGTTCGTTCAACGGAAGATCGAATCCCACTCTGACGCCGAACTCCATCTTCACGCCCACTCCCTCGATCAAGTCCAGTTCGCGCCGCAGCATCGATTTCGGCAGCCGGTACTCAGGAATGGCGAAGCGCAGCATCCCGCCCGCCTCGCCACGCTCTTCAAATATGGTTACGTCGTGCCCCAGCATCGCCAGATAAAACGCGGCCGTCAGTCCGGTCGGTCCGGAACCGGCCACGGCTACCCTGTGGCCCGTCGGCTGGAAGCCTGCGCGCCACAATCCGCTTCAGCATCGGCTCAAAGAGATCGGACTCGTAAATCTGATCGGCAATCGAGCGATGCACCTCGCGCATGTTCACCACTTCATCGAACGATTGGCGGCGGCATCGATTGTCGCAAGGGTGCTGGCACACGCGGCCCGTCGATGCGGGCAGCGGATTGTCCAGAATCACCGATTCGAACGCATCTTCCAGCCGTCCCTCCTGGTAAAGCTCCAGGAAGCGCGGAATATTCATGCGCAGCGGGCAACTGTTTTCGCAAGGAGAGAGCGCCAGTTCCTGGCAAACTCCGGCGCGGCAGCGATGAGCAACAATGTGGTCTTCATATTCCTCGCGGAAGTGCCGAATGGTTGTGAGCACCGGATTCGGCGCCGACTGTCCCAAGCCCGCACAGCGAGCATTCGCGAATCATCCGCCCCAGCTCATCAAGAAGAGCTCAATTGCTCCCGGTCTCCGCTGCCTTCGGTAATCGAATTGAAAATGCGCAGCGCCTTATTCAGTCCCACCCTGCAAGGCACGCACTTGCCGCAGGACTCCGAGTGCGTGAACTCGACGAAGTACCGCGCCACATCCACCATGCAGTTGTCTTCGTCCATCACCACCATGCCGCCGGAGCCCATGATGGAACCGATCTGCGCCAGGCTCTCGTAATCCACCGGCGTGTCCAGCATCTCCACCGGAATGCAACCGCCCGATGGCCCGCCGGTCTGTACCGCCTTAACGCGCCGGCCGGTCCCCGTACCTTCGCCGATGTCGTAGATAAAGCTCTTCAGCGGAGTGCCCAGCGGCATCTCCACCAAGCCTGTGTTCCGCATCTTGCCCACCAGCGAAAAAACCTTCGTCCCCGGGCTCTTCACGCTGCCCGTCTCCGCAAACCATGCCGGACCGCGCGTCACAATGGGCGCAATGTTGCACCAGGTCTCCACATTGTTGATGTTGGTCGGCTTGCCCCACAGCCCTTTCTGCGCGGGAAACGGCGGCCGTGGATGCGGCCGTCCGGCAAAGCCTTCGAGCGATGCAATCAGCGCCGTCTCCTCGCCGCAAACAAATGCTCCCGCACCCTGCACCAGTTCGATATTGAAGTTGAATCCGCGTCCCAGAATATCGGTGCCCAGCAGTCCATAATCCCGCGCCTGCTCGATTGCCTTGTTCAGCCGCCGCACCGCCAGCGGATACTCGGCGCGCACATAAATAATGCCTTCAGTCGCGCCCATCACGTAAGCGCCGATAATCATCCCTTCCAGCAGCGAATGCGGATCGCCCTCAATCTCGTTGCGGTTCATATACGCGCCGGGGTCGCCCTCATCCGCGTTGCAGATAATGTATTTTTTATCCGCCTTGGCCTTGGCCAGAAAATCCCACTTGTTGCCGGTCAAAAATCCGGCGCCGCCGCGTCCGCGCAGCCTGGCTGCCTTGATCTGCTCGATCACCGCATCCGGCCGTCCGTCGATCAGCACTTTATAAAGCGCCTGATATCCGCCGACCGCAATATATTCCTCAATGTCCGACGGATTGATCAGCCCGCAATTGCGCAGCACAATCCTTTTTTGCCCCTTGAAAAACGGGATCGCGTTCCACGCCGGAATCTCGGGATAGCCCTGCCCATATTTCATGTGCGCGGTGATGTGATCCCATTCCTCCATCTTGCAATAGATCAGGTCGGCGGGCAGCACCCCGGTCGAAAGGCTCTCCAGAATCCGTCCCGCATCGTTGGCCTGCACGCGGTGCAGCACCACCAACGGATTCCCCGGCAGCCGTACGCTAACCAGCGGCTCCTGAAAGCACGAACCCAAGCAGCCCACGCCGGTCAGCAGCACATCCAGCCCGTTGCGCTGGATCCCCTCATTCAGCGCGTGATAAACCTCTTCAGCGCCGTTGCCGCGGCCGCAGGTTCCCATCCCCACCGTCAGCCGCGGAACAGCCGGCATCAGCTTGGCAAGCCCGGACTCGCGCACCGCATTGAACGCGCCAATATCCAGAATTCGCGGCATCATTTCCTCCCCGGCGTCAGCGCCTTCACTTCCCGCTGCAGCGTGCGCTCGTTCACGTGGCTCAGAATGTGGTGGTTCACTTCCACCACCGGCGCCAGCGCGCACTGCCCAAAGCAGGCCACGGTGCGAATCGTGAATCTCCGGTCCGGCGTGGTCAGCGCCAGCTTGTCGGCCTCGGTGGTATCGCCCGGATCATGCTCGCTCAGCCCAAGGTCGAGGCAAAGCTTCTCCAGCAAATCGCGCGAACCCCGCGTGTGGCAGGCCGTTCCGCGGCAGACGCAGATCACGTTGTCGCCTTGCGGATCGAGGTTGAACAGCGCATAAAAAGTAGCGGCGCTATATATCCTGGCCGCGGGCACTCCGGTCTCCTCCGCGATATAGCGCAGCGACTCCATCGACAGATATTTATGCGCATTGGCCGATTGCACCGCTTCCAGAATTCCCAGCAGCGCTCCGGGACGGCGCTCGTGCTCGGCTATCGCCTGGTCGATCAGCAGTCTCTCATTCGAACTCAGAGCCTCATGGACGGCACTCTGCATGATTCCCCCTTTGATGCCCGAACGGGTCGCAGTCCTGCGCTGGCCCTCGCTTCATCGTGAGAACCACAGGCAATCGAACCGCTGACTTCCGGACCTTATCCCTGGAGAGGCAATAAAAAGGAAAAATGCATTCGCTTGTAACGCTTCGCAACGCGGTGAAATCGGAACGTGGCGCTTTTCGAGAGCCGCATTCTCCGCACCGGATTCTCTCCAAAGAGTGTCCGTGGGAACATTGAACTCCCCAGGAAACATTCGGATGTGCCTGAGATCACAGCTCGATGTGATAATCGGTCTTATCCATAGCAGAATGTATAAAATAGCGACGCTTTGGAGCCGATATCCGTAAAATGTCATGCGCAAAGCGCGCTCATCTGCACAGCAGATCGAATAGATGACAATCAGCCCGATGAAGCTTTAATCTCATTCCTGAACTCCGCACTCCACCTGCCACTTGAAGCTCTCGCTGAACAAGCCATTGCGTTCGAGGTATTTCTCCATATTCAGCAGGGGGTCGCCTGCCTGCCAGCATTGGCATTCGATCAGCGTAGGCCCGTCACCCTTGCGCGCGTGCGCAATCGCTTCGCAGGCCACGCGATAAACAGCCACCGCATCATTGCCTTCCACAGCAATGACAGGAAAACCATAAGTCTTTGCTTTCAACTTGCCACCACCACCATTGCTCCGCGGATCGGAACTCGCCAGCCGATTCGTACACTGAGAGACGAAGATAATCGGCAGCCTCTGCGCGCCTGCAATCGTCAAAGCCTCTGCCCACGAATCGTGATGAGTGGATTCACTATCGCAAAAAATCGCTGCTATCCCGCCATTTTTATTTGCTTTGCACGTGATTCCATCCTCGGTAGCCGCCTTCAACTGTCTCGCGAGGCTCATCGCGGGGCCCGCTCCATTCAACTGCCGTGCAAATAGCTGCTTCAGCGGTAAACCTTTTACGAAAAGATGGATAAGGGTGCCTGAAACGGCCCTGACAGTATCTTCCGGCCGCAGATCGATCCCTACGGCGGCGGCAATTGCCTCCTGTCCCGCGCCGGAATGGCCGTTCAGGTTATTCACTGTAAGCAGGACGCGCGCACGCTCCGCAATCATGCGGCACTTGAGCATGGCAGCGTAGATCGCAAGCAACTTCTCGTCCGCGATGAGCGAGAAACCGCTGTTGGCGGCTGGGGCAGGGCTGTGCTTTTTGCATTTTATCGTCAACGGCGGAGGTTACCTACGGTTTGTTGCGATTGTAAATGGGTACCCAAGCACGTGGCTTGCAGATCGAAAATTCAAGGGTGAAATGCGCGCTAATATCCAATGGAAGAGTCTCCCGCGGCAGGGATTCAATCGTTTCAGAATCGTTCCAGCCCGGCGCCAAAGGAGAACTAAATTGGTACAGCTCTGCTTACAAGCGGCGACGATAAGCGCCAAAAGTGACTATAATCACATTTGAGAAGGAAATAGAAGCTTTTCAGAACTCCTCGGAAGGGAATCCCGCCACATGGCGACAGGCGACCTCGCCCTGGGTCAAGAACAGGGCGCAATCAGCACGAAAGCACGTGTAATCAACGACTTCAGCATTAACGTGGCAACGGTGAACGGCTCCGGCTCGCAATCGGCCAATAGCGTACTCCTGAAGAGCATCTTCGGCATGGGCGTTCCGGTCAGCGGAAAGAACCTCTTCCCCTCGAACATCGCCGGCCTTCCCACCTGGTACACCATCCGCGCCAGCAAAGACGGCTATGTGGCGCGCAAGCGCGACGCCGAGGTTCTGGTGGCGCTCAATCCCGAAACGGCGCGCGAGGATACGCTTGCGCTACCCTCCGGCGGCGTAGCCATCTACGAGGAAAACCTCAACCTCAAGCAGTACCGCGACGACGTGGTCTTCTACCCCGTGCCGCTGGACAAGATCACCTCGTCCATCTGCCCTGAGGCCAAGCTGCGCAAGCTGGTCAAGAACATGGTCTACGTGGGCGTCGTCGCCCACCTGCTCTCCATCGACCTTGAAGTGGTGGAGCACGGCCTGCGCAAGCAGTTCGCCAAAAAGCAGAAGGTCTTCGAGCTCAACTTCGGCGCGGTCAAAGCCGGCCGCGACTACGCGGCCCAGAAACTCACCAAGCAGGATCCCTACTTTATCGAGCGCATGGACCGCACCGCCGGCAAGATCATCATCGACGGCAACGCGGCGGCCGGCATGGGCGCCGTCTTTGCCGGAGTCACCGTGGTGGCGTGGTATCCCATCACTCCCTCCACCTCGTCTGGTTGAAGCCACCACCGACCTGCTCAAAAAATTCCGCGTTACGCCCGGATGGCAAGGCCACCTTTGCCGTGGTCCAGGCTGAAGACGAACTGGCCGCCATCGGCATGGTGCTTGGCGCGGGCTGGGCCGGAGCGCGTTCCATGACCTCCACCTCCGGGCCGGGCATCTCGCTGATGGCGGAGTTTGCCGGCCTCGGCTACTACACTGAAATTCCCGGCGTCATCTTCGACGTGCAGCGCACCGGCCCCTCCACAGGCATGCCCACGCGCACCCAGCAGTCTGATCTGCTCAGCGTGGCCTTTCTCTCCCACGGCGACACCAAGCATGTGGTGCTGCTGCCCGGCAATGTGAAGGAGTGCTTCGAGCTTGGCCTACGCCGCCTTCGACCTGGCCGAGCGCCTGCAAACCCCGGTCTTCGTCCTCAGCGATCTTGACCTGGGCATGAACAACTGGATGTCGGAGCCATTCGACTATCCCGCCACGCCGCAGGACCGCGGCAAGGTGCTGACCGCCGAGGATCTCCAGCGCCTGGGCAGCTTTGCCCGCTATCGCGACGTGGACGGCGACGCCATCGGCTGGCGCACGCTCCCCGGAACCCGCCACCCCAAGGCGGCTTACTTCACCCGTGGCTCCGGTCACAACGACGCCGCCGGCTACACTGAAAAGCCCGACGAATACGTCGAAGTAATGGAGCGCCTGTCGCGCAAATTTGAGAACGCGCGCAAGCTGGTTCCCGCTCCCATCACCTGTCAGAGACGGCGCATCAAAGATCGGCTTCCTCGCCTTCGGCAGCACCGACTTTGCCCTCCGCGAAAGCCTCGACCAGATCAAAAAGGAATACTCGCAGGACGTCGACTACATGCGCATCCGCGCCTACCCCTTCGCGCACGAGATTCACGACTTTGTCGCCTCGCACGAGCGCGTCTACGTCGTTGAGCAGAATCGCGACGCGCAGTTGGCTCAGCCTGCTCAAGCTCGACCTGCCCGCCGACCAGGTGGTCAAGCTGCGCAGCATCCTCCACTACAACGGGCTGCCCATTGACGCCCGCTCCATCACTGAAGAGTTTGCCGCCAAGGAGGTCCTCTAATGGCAACCGCCACTCCAGCCCCCAAAGTGAATCACATCGGCCTTCCGGTTCTTGACTACCGCGGCGGCAAAACCACCCTCTGCGCCGGCTGCGGCCACAACGCCATCTCCGAGCGCATCATTGACGCCATGTGGGAGATGGGCGTCGAGCCCGAGCGCGTCATGAAGATGAGCGGCATCGGCTGCTCCTCCAAGAGCCCCGCCTACTTCATGAGCCGCTCACACAGCTTCAACAGCGTCCACGGCCGCATGCCCTCGGTCTCCACCGGCGCCATCCTCGCCAACCACACCATGACCACCATCGGCGTCTCCGGCGACGGCGACACCGCCTCCATCGGCATGGGCCAGTTCGTCCACCTGCTGCGCCGCAATCTGCCCATGATCTACATCATTGAAGACAACGGCGTCTATGGCCTCACCAAGGGCCAGTTCTCGGCCACCGCCGACCTCGGCTCCCGCCTCAAGACCGGCGTCATCAACGATCTCCCCGCCATCGACACCTGCGCCCTGGCCATCCAGCTTGGCGCCACCTTTGTCGGCCGTTCCTTCTCCGGCGACAAGCGCCAGCTCCTCTCCATGCTCAAGGCCGCCATCGCACACAAAGGCACGGTCATGCTTGACGTCATCAGCCCCTGCGTTACCTTCAACGATCACGAGGGATCGACCAAGAGCTACAAATTCATGCAGGACAACGACGAGCCCATCAACGAAATCGACTTTGTAGCCAGCTTCGACGACATCGAAGTCGATTACGGCTCCGGCGAGGTCTACGAAGTGGAGATGCACGACGGCTCCAACCTCCGCCTGCGCAAGCTCCACGAGGACTACGACCCCACCGACAAGGCCAACGCCGTGCGCACCCTGATGGAAGCCCACGACAACAACGAAATCCTCACCGGCGTCTTCTACATCAACACTGAGAAGCCCACCTTCATCGACCTTCTCAACGTAGTCGACGAGCCCCTGTCCACCCTCCCCGAGTCAGTAACGCGCCCCCCAAAGTCCGCGTTAGACGGCCTGATGGCCAGCCTGCAATAACAAAAGCTCCGAACACGATAGAACTGGTGCCCCATCCTTTCGCCTCTTTGCGAATGGGTGGGATACTACAAAACCTGGATACCGTGCCCAACCTGAATGCCGTTCGTCACCGCATCCTGTTTTGCTAAATCTTCCAGCCGGAATAGCTCACAGCTCCTCTCATGCGCCTGCAATATACTTGAAACCATGCGTAATCTCTATGTATCCATCCTGATTTTGTTATGTCCCCTGGCATATTGTCCCCGCCCCGCAAGCTCACAAAGCACTGCGAGAGCATTTCCGTCTAGTGAATATCGGCGGATCTTGGACCCTGCTCCGCCCTGATTATTGTCACCGGAACCGACTCCAAACCAATCTCTGCCGCAAAGATGACCACGCGCATCCAGTACGGCCCGCTGGGCGTGAAAAAGCTCGATCTCGAAGCCTATACAGGTTTGACGGGCAATTGAGGATTACGAATCTTCCCGAGTCTCTGAAGAAGCCGATGTATATCCACATCACCAAGGGCGAATTGGGGGAGATGGTCGAGTTCAATCCCGAATCTGCGTTGCCATGCAACTTTCAGCGTGCAGTTGCGGTAGGCCGGGTGCCGGGTGCCTCAGGTCTCGCTTTTGAGACCTGGGAATCCACACCAATCCATAGTGCGGTTGATACCCTGAATTCCGCTATCGCGACGTTCGGGGCTTCAGGGGCCAAGGGATCCGCGCTCTCGACCTGACAATGTTCTCACGCTCGACCGCAAAGCTCAGGCTGTCTTTAACGCTGATCTCGATCACGTCGCCTTCCTGCTGAGCGAGCACCTTCACAACGGCAACAGGCAACGGGACAGCAGACCATTTCCTCATTTCGATACCTGCATTCTTCCTCTTCTTGAACATATATTTATTATTGAATATCTTTTGAGCGAAGCACCACTTCCCAACCTGCCCGATTAGCGCTAATATTCTCCCATCGTTCTGGAAAAACTTCTCATGCCCTTGCGCCCTCTGCATTGGGTCGTTTCTGTTTGTTCTGGCTGTGCCTCTGCCGGCTCTGGCCGGAAAACCAAAGCCTTGCATTACGGCCGACGAAGCCACCAAGTTGGTCAATAAGGACGTTTGCGTTTCGGCGCATGTTTATGACGTGGTGCAACTGCCGGACGGGACTCGATACCTCGACGTCTGCACGCCGGAAACCACCGACGAGGCTTGCCGGTTCACCATCATCAGCTTGTGGGAAGACCACGACGAGGTAGGCGAGCTGCTGGAAATATCGGGATATGAATGTGCAGGTGCGGGGAATTGTGCAGCCTATGCACGGCCGGGCGGGAATGCTGCTTGAGCCATGCTCGGCAGTTCTACGGAGGGCCGCCGAAATTCAAGCCCAATCCCAAGCTGGTGCGCGGGTTTAATGCCGACCAGAGCCGGCCTCCGATCAACGATCCTAATCTGCGCGCGCAGGGGGGACGGCGGGCTTTTATGAATACGCGGGATCAGGAGAGCCGGACGGGTAAGTGAAAGAGGCAGCTCAGCAATTCAGCTAGTTCGCGGATTGCCTACGGAGTTGAGATGCTGTTCCCAGTTCCCTGTTCCCTGTTCCCTATTCCCTGTTCCCTGTTCCCTATCCCTAGTCCCTGCTTCTTCCAGCGGCGGGGCGAAGCGCGCGCCGGTCCGCAGGATCACGGCGGAGATTACGAGGAAGATCAGCGTTGCGCCGAGGCCGATGCTCAGGTTTGTGCGGTCGGAGATGGCGCCGATGATGGTGGGCGAGAAGGTGTCGCCGAAGAAGTGGATGCAGAAGAGATTGAAGCTGAATGGCCGTGGCGCGCACCGGCGCGGAGACTGAGTTGACGATGGCGGCGTTGAGCGGGCCGGTGTTGAGGAAGAGGAAGAACTCGGCGGCGAAGAGCGCGGGAACGGCCCATGCGCGGGGACCGAAGAAGACCAGAGCGCCGCAGGGCAGGGTGAGCGCTACGCTCCAGAAGGAGAGCAGGTAGAGGGCGCGGTAGTTGGTGCGCAGCCAGCGCTGGGCGAGCCAGCCGCCCGTCAGCGTGCCGGCGATGCCGTCGACTACCGTGATGGCGCCGACCACCATGCTGGAGTCGCCGACGGAGAGGCCGGCGGAACGGTGGAGAAACGTCGGCACCCAGGCCGAGATGCCGCCCATGGCGAAGGTGAGGGTTGCCAGGCCGAAGGTGGCGGTTAGAAAGGCTGGGTTGCGGAAGAGGCCGAGGACTGTGGCGCGATTGGCGGTGGGGCGAACGTGGTCGCTGGCTCCGCGCTCGGGTTCGCGGCCGATCCAACCGTAGAGCGCGGCAATGACCAGGCCGGGAATTGCGCAGAGAAAGAACGGCTGACGCCAGCCCCAGAGCGAGCCCAGTTCCCCGCCCGCCACGTAGCCCAACGCCGCGCCTACTGGAATGGCCACATAAAAGATCGACAGGATGCGGTTGCGGTCCCGCTCGGGATAGAAATCGGCCAGCACGGCGGGGGCAAAGATGCCGAAGGTGGCCTCGCCGACGCCCACCAGTGCCTGGCGGATGAAGAGCATCCAGTAGTCGTGGACCCAGGCGGTTCCCAGCGTAGCCAGGCTCCACAGCACCGCGCCGGCGATGATGAGCGGCTTGCGGCGGAAATGGTCGCCCAGCCAGCCGGTGAGCGGGGCGGCGAGCATATAAAAGATAAACAGCGCCGTGGTCAGCGCGCCCATCTGCTGATCGGTGGAGTGGAATTCGCGCTGGATCAGGGAAACTTCGCCGGGGAGAATGTAGCGGTCAATGTAGTTGAACAGATTCAGGCCGATGAGCAGCAGCAGCGTCCCCAGGGCGGGGCTGATGCGGGGGCGAAGAGGCTGGGGCGAAGTGGGCAATAGGGTTGATCTCGCAATTGAAGCGAAAGTTTACACGAATATCATAATCGGCTTGTGAAGACCCACTCATTTGGAATCGCTCAGGCAACCGGCCGGGGCCAGCGTGCCTCCACGGTGGTTCCGATGCCGCCGCGGGGGCGGAACTCGCCGCGCACCACGGCCCAGACCGGGTCGCAGGCTTTTACCACGTCTTCCAGCACCTGGTTCACGATGTTTTCCTGGAAGATGCCGAGGTTGCGGTAGCTGAAGAGATACTCTTTCAGCGATTTCAGCTCCAGGCAGCGGTCGCGGGGCATGTAGCGGATGGTCAGCACGCCGAAGTCGGGCAGGCCGGTCTTGGGGCAAACCGAGGTCAGCTCCGGATCGTCGATGAGGATCTCGTAGCCGGGAAACTGGTTCTGCCAGGTCTCGATGGCGGGAAAGGCAAAATCGAGGCCGGCCTTGGCGTGTTCGTCGGTATAGCGCGGTTCCAGAGCCATGTTTCTATTGTACGAGCCGAGAGATTGGCCGGCCAGACCGGCACCGGACCATATTTCTGCTCCTAAAGATCGGCATTTGAGTCCTATATACTGACTCTGGTTACTTGAATGACTGAAGAGAGAAAGCAATCGGACCGGCGCCGGCTCTGGCTTTGGCGGGGCGCGGGCATCCTTACCGTCATCGTGTTCTTTACGGCGCGGTTCCTCATGCGCGATCGGTTGCCGGTGCATGCAGGCCGAGGCGGTCCGCCAGGAGCTGGTCAACACCATCAGCACCAATGGCCGCGTGGAGCCGGAAAACAACTACGAGTTCTATAGCCCCATCGCCACCACCGTGAAGGCCGTCTATGTGCAGCCCGGCGACCAGGTACCGGCACGGCAAGCTGCTGCTGGTGCTGGACGATGTGCAGGCGCGCGCCCGGCTGGCCACCGCCGAGAGCGGCGTAAAGGCAGCCCAGGCAGCGCTGGATGCGGCCACCCATAACGGAACCCAGGCAGCAGCGCCAGGCGGCGGCAGGCGACATTGCCCGCGCCCGGCTGGACCGCGATCAGGCCCGCCGCGATCTGGATGCGCTCACCAAGCTCCAAGTCCACGGGGGCGGCTTCGACCAGCGAGGTGGAGGCCGCGCAACAACGGCTGGATGCGGCTGAAGCCAGCCTGCACGCATCCGACCAGAGCGCCAATAGCCGCTACTCGCCGGAAGAGGTGGCAGCGAGCGCAGGCAGAGCTGGCCGACGCGGAAGCCAATCTGGAGGCGGCGCGCCAGGTGGTGGCGCAATGCTCCATCCATGCTCCCATAGCCGGAACGGTCTATAGCCTCAATGCCAGCACCACGGATTTTGTTGAGCAGGGTAAGCTGCTGCTGCAGTTGGCCGACCTACACCATGAGCGCGTGCGGGCCTATTTCGATGAGCCGGAGATTGGCCGCCTGGCCGTCGGCCAGCCGATAGAGATCAAGTGGGACGCCAAGCCGGGCCGGCAGTGGCATGGACACATTGTGCGCACTCCCGTATCTGTAATTACCTACGGCACGCGCAATGTGGGCGAAGTGATGGTCGAGATCGACGATGCGGACGGCGATCTGCTGCCCGATACCAACGTCACCGTCACAGTAACCACATCCAGCGAGCCGAACACCCTCAGCGTACCCCGCGAAGCGCTGCACTCAGAGAACGGCAAGCCCTACGTCTATAAGGTGGTCAACGACAGGCTGGTGCGAACCCCCGTGACCATCGGAACCATCAACCTCACCCAGGTAGCCATTCTCTCCGGACTCAATGATGGAGATTTGGTGGCAACCGGGACAGCCAATGGACAGCCCTTGCAGGAGGGCGTTCCGATCAAGGTTGTGCAGTGAAGCTGTTGCGCTAGGGCGGCAAGTATGCTACCGGCAGTTGATTCTGGCGGCAGCCGTGACGGTTCCGGCCTCCGCGCAGGACTTGCTTGGCCCAGGCCAACGCGGCCCTGCAGGCCGGCGAAGCGGACCACGCGCTGGCCCTGCTCAATTCTCTTCCCTCGTCAGGCGCCGGCCAGGCCGAGGCCCATAACCTGCGAATGCCGGGTGCGCTACACACTGGAGCAGTGGAATGAAGCCGTAAGCCAGTGCGAGCAGGCTGTTCGGCTGGATGGGCAGAACTCCGACTATCACCTGTGGCTGGGCCGAGCGCTGGGCGAGAAGGCTGACCGGGCCTCGTTCCTGAGAGCTTATTCGCTGGCCAAGCGCGTGCAGGCGGAGTTTGAAGAGTCAGTCAGACTGAATCCCCGCAATGCCGAAGCGCTGGAGGCCCTGGGCGATTATGACGTTCAGGCGCCTGGAATCGTGGGCGGCGGCGTGGATAAGGCGGCAGGAGATCGCCGCGCAGTTGGACAAAGTGGATCCGGCGCGCGCCCACGAACTGCGCGGCCGCATTGCGGAAGAGCCGCAAGGATTATGGCACGGCGGAACGCGAGTTCAAGCTGGCCGTCGCGGCCGCAGCGCATCCCGCCTTCCAGTGGACGACGCTGGCCGGCTTTTATTCGCCGCCGCCAGCGCTGGACGGAGATGGAGTCGGCGCTGCACAGCGTTGCTGACCGCCGTGCGGCACGACAAGCACGCATCCGCTGCGCTCTATGACGGTGCTGGCGTGCTGACTGAATCCAAACGCGACCCGGCGCTGGCCGCCAAAATGCTGGAAGATTATCTGGCCGGCTCCGCAAAAACCGAAGAAGCGCCCGCATTTGTGGCTCACGATCGCCTGGCCCGCCTCGAAGAACAGCTCGGAGACCCTGCAGCGGCAAATCGGGAGCGCGCAGCGGCTTTGGCCCTGGCCCGTGAATACAAACCCGCTCAGGAAGCAAGCTCGCAGGGAACCAGGAATTGACTGGAAATATGCAGGTAAAGATCGCTCACAATCCGCGCATGGCCTGGCTCATGATCATGGGGCTGACGGCAGCGCCCGCGCTGTTGCCGGCACAGGTCTCGCTGGGCACTGTGGTGGACCTGGCACAGAGGAATTCGAGCGCCGTCAGGCTGGCCGAGGCCGACGTGGAAAGGGCCCAGCGCAGTTCTGGCGCAGACCCATGATGTCGTATGTCCCCAGCTTGGGCTTCAGCTCGGGACTTCCAGCCGCACCCGAGGTCGGATTCACCGGGGGCATACCCTCGATCCTGGATTTAACCGCACAGTCGCTGGTCTTCAGTTTTCCCCAGAAGCAGTATGTTGCCGCGGCACGCTCGGGACTGAAGGCCGCCACCCTCAACCTCGACGATGCCCGCGAGCAGGTGGCGCTCGATGCCTCAACGGCTTATATCGAACTCGATACCGTAAACGACAGAGCTTGAATGCGCACGCCAGCAGGAAACCTTTGCGGGACGATTGGTTGAGATTGAGCAGGAGCGCGCCGAGGCCGGAGTCGACTCGCTGAGCGATGTGCTGGAGGCCCGTCTCACCGCGGCCCAGCTCAAACTGAAGCGCCTGCATCTGGAGACCCGCGCCGCAACGCTTTCGAAGCAGCTTGCAACGCTTACAGGACTGCCTGTGGGTTCCATTACGCCCGATCATGCCAGCATCCCCGAGATTCCGGCAGTGAGAGCGGACGAAACGGAACAGAACACCGGAGCAATCCAATCGGCCCAGATGCTTGCGATCTCCAAGCAAAAGACGGCGCGTGGGGACCTGTTGAATGAGTTCCTTCCGCAACTCAGCTTCAACGCGCTCTACAGCCGCAGCACCACGATTCTGAACTACTTCAATGCTTACTACGCCAAGCCCATTCCGGTTAATAACTTCAGCTCGGGATTCTCAATTCAGCTTCCGCTTTTCGATCTCGGCCTGCATGCCAAATCAAAACAGTCTGCGGCTGAGGCGCTGCGAGCCACTGTTGAAGCCGAACAGGCCCAGCAGCAGAACGAGGTTCAGATCGCATCGCTCACCAGCAGCCTGCGCGAACTGGATACGCTGGCCGATATCGCCAGCCTCAAGCAACAGATCGCCCATGAGCAGTTACAGTCCGTACTGGCCCAACTGGAACTGGGCAACGGCAGTGAAAGCGGTCCCGCAGCCCAGCCGCAACTGACCCCCAAAGCCGAGCAATTGGCCCGCATCGACGAGCGCCAGAAATATGAGGACGCGCTGGACGCCGGATTTCGACCTGGCCAAGGCCCGGCTCAGCCTGCTCCGCGCCCTGGGCCACATGGAAGACTGGCTGAACGAACTGCACGGAAAGTAGCCCTTGACCGGATGAGAACGGCGCCTATAATCTGTCAAAATGTTAGAATTGAAGGGATGCCAATGCCCCTGAAAACACTTCTCCTGAATCCGCCCTCGTTTGAGAATTTTGACGGTGGCGCGAGCTCGCGCTGGCCCGCAACGCGCGAGATTGAGTCCTACTGGTACCCTGTCTGGCTCACCTACCCGGCCGGCTTGCTGGAGGGTTCGCGCCTGCTCGATGCCCCTCCGCACCACGTCTCCGCCGAGGAAACCATCAAGATCTGCAAGGATTACGAGTTCCTGGTGCTCTTCACCTCGACCGTCGGCTGGGAGGGCGACCAGCGCCTCGCCGAGGCCATCAAGGCCGCCAACCCCTCCATCCGCATCGCCTTTGTCGGCCCCCCGGTGACCACCGACCCGGACCGCGCCCTCAACGAGTGCTCCGCGCTGGACTTCATCTGCCGCCGCGAGTTCGACTACTCCGTGGTCGAGTTTGCCCAGGGAAAGCCGCTCAACGAGATTCTCGGCATCAGCTACAAGCTGGACGGCAAGATCGTCCACAATCCCGACCGGCCGCAGGTGGAAGACCTGGACGCCATGCCCTGGGCCACCAAAATCTACAAGCGCGATATGGACGTAACGCGCTACAACGTCCCCTTCCTGCTGCATCCCTTCATCGCGCTCTACTCCACGCGCGGCTGCCCGGCGCAGTGCACCTTCTGCCTGTGGCCGCAGACGCTGAGCGGTCACGCATGGCGCAAGCGGTCCACGGACGACGTGGCCGCCGAACTGGCATGGGCCAAGCAGAACTTCCCCGACGTCAAGGAGTTCTTCTTCGACGACGACACTTTCAATATTCAGAAAGTCCGCACCATCGAGCTGTGCGAAAAACTCAAGCCGCTGGGCCTCACCTGGAGCTGCACCTCCCGCGTAACCACGGACTACGACACTCTGAAGGCCATGCGCGAGGCCGGCTGCCGGCTGCTGATCGTGGGCTTCGAGTCCGGCGACCCGCAGATCCTCAAAAACATCAAGAAGGGCGCCACCGTCGAGCGCGCCCGCGATTTTGCGCGCGACTGCCACAAGCTCGGCCTCACCATCCACGGCGACTTCATTCTCGGCCTGCCCGGCGAAACCAAGGAGTCGATCCGCAACACCATCAACTTCGCCAAGTCGCTGGATGTGGAAACCCTTCAGGTCTCCATTGCCCACGCCTATCCCGGCACCGAATTCTACGACTACGCCAAGGCCAACGGCTTCATCAAGAATTCCACGGCCATGATGGATGAGGGCGGCCACCAGATGGCGCACATCGAATACCCCGGCCTGCCCACCGACTACGTGCTGGAGATGGTCCACCGCTTCTACGACGAGTATTACTTCCGGCCCAAGGCCGCATTCCGCGTGGTGTGGAAGGCGTTTGTGAATCGCGACCTGCCCCGGCTCTACGTCGAGGCCAAATCCTTCCTCAAGCTTCGCGCCCAGCGCAACAAGATGGTGAAGGCTGCCCGCAGCCAGCCGGTCGAGCCGCCGGCCCCTGTGAAAGCCGGCGCTTAAATTTCGTTCGATAGCAAACCTATCGAGGGCGTCCGCCGCGGCGGACGCCCTCGATTTGTATCTGCATCATCCCTGTGTAATTCTGCCGGCCCAGCGTGAAGCGCTCGCGAATCTCGTAGCGAGCGCCACCGGGCGAGAGATGGCTTTCGTAGAGAAGAAATTCTTCGGCCACAAAACGAGTGAAGGCTGGCTGGCGCTGAATACGGGCCTTCAGTTCGCGGATCCTCGCCGCCTTCACCTTTGCTGCGCGCCAGCGTGATGTGCGGATGGTAGGGACGTGCTTCGTGCGCGAATCCGCAAATTTCGGTGGCTGCGGCAACGCGCTTTTCGAGCGCGAGCAATTCGGGAGTGAGTCCAACGCCGGCAAAGAATACTCCCGCGCGATCAAAGAAGCCCAGCTCCTCAAGCCGCACCGGAACCGGCGGCGAATGCACCTGGCGCAGATGCTCGACCAGGCTCGCGTATTTCTCCTCGCCGGTATTGCCCAGGAATTCGAGCGTAATGTGCCACGATTCGGGCGCCGTCCAGCGCAGCCCGTCCTCTTTGGACTTGAGCCGCGCTGAGACCGCCGCAAGCTCGCCGATAACCGCTGCCGCCAGAGGAATTCCAACAAAAAGACGCATACGAAGATAGTCTACGGCAGACTCGCCGTCTCCATCGGTGATGGCAGGAATTTCGCTCGATAAAAAAAGCCCCCGGCAGTTGCGCCGAGGGCTTTCGTTCCATTTGAGTCATTCTCAGTTGCTGAAGAGCAGAATGCCGGCGGCTTTTTCGTCGCTCACCGCTTCATCCGCGCTGACCGGCCGGTAGAAGAGTTGGTTGGCGTCGAGATAGACCTCGAGGAAAGCCGGGCGCTCGGAGATCTTTCCGGCGATCAGCGCTTCAGACAATGGGTCCTCGACGTAACGCTGCAAAGCGCGGCGCAACGGGCGCGCGCCGTAACTGCGGTCGGTGAGGGTTTTGTCGAGAATCCACTTCTTGGCCTCCTCGGTGACCGAGATCGTGATCGACTTCTGGGCCAGGTTGGCGTTCAACTGCTGCACCAGCAGTTCGACGATCTGGATCAGGTCGGCGTCCGATGAGCGACTGGAAGAGGATGGTCTCGTCGAGGCGGTTGAGGAATTCAGGGTTGAAGGTCTTTTTTACCTCGCCATTGACCATTCTTCTCGACCTTCTCGCTGACCAGGTCTTCGCGCTCGCTGTGGAAGCCAAGTCGACTTCTTCTTTTCACAGGTACTTGCGCGCCGATGTTCGAGGTCATGATGAGGATCACGTTCTTGAAGTCGACCGTGTTGCCAAGGCCGTCAGTCAACTGGCCGTCCTCAAAGACCTGCAAGCAAAATGTTGAACACATCGGGATGCGCCTTCTCGATTTCGTCGAGCAGAACGACGGAGTAAGGCGAACGCTTGACGCGTTCCGTCAACTGGCCGCCCTCCTCGTAGCCCACGTAGCCCGGAGGCGAACCGATGAGCTTGGAGACCGAGTGCTTCTCCATGAACTCCGACATATCGAAGCGGATGAGCGCTTTGTCGGAGCCGAAGAGGAAGTTGGCCAGGGTGCGCGCCATCTCCGTTTTGCCCACGCCGGTGGGACCGAGGAAGAGGAAGCTCCCGATGGGCCGGTGAGGCGACTTGAGCCCGGCTCTGGAACGCCGTATAGCCCGAGCCAGCGCGCCGATGGCCTTCTCCTGCGAGATGATGCGCTTGTGCAGCTCTTCTTCCACGCGCAGCAGCTTCTGCGTCTCTTCTTCCTTGATGCTGGTTACGGGCACGCCGGTCCAGCGGCTGACCACGTCCTCAATATCTTCGCGGCCCACGATGCCGGCGGCCGAGTCGTCGAGGTGATATTTGTCGCGCAGGGCGCGCAGGCTTTCGCGCTCCTTGCGCTCCTCGTCGGAGTAGAAGCGCGCCTTCTCGAATTCGTGGTTGGCGATGGCCGAGTCCATGCGGTGCACGATGAACTTGATGCGCTTCTGCACCTCGGTGATCTCCTCGGGCAGCGAGGTTTGGCGCAGCTTTACGCGCGCGCCGGCCTCGTCGATCAGGTCGATGGCCTTATCGGGCAGGAAGCGGTCGGGGATATAGCGGTTGGAATGCGAGACGGCGAACTCGACCGCATCATCGGTATAGCTGACCGCGTGGAATTTCTCGTAGCGGTCCTTGATGCCGTGGATGATCTTGATGGCGTCGGCCTCGTTGGGCGGCGGCACCTTGACGGCCTGGAAGCGCCGCTCCAGCGAGCGGTCCTTCTCGATGGATTTGCGGTACTCGGCCGGAGTGGTGGCGCCGATGCACTGAATTTCGCCGCGGCTGAGCGCCGGCTTGAGAATGTTGGCCGCGTCCAGCGAGCCTTCGGCCGAGCCCGCGCCCACCAGCGTGTGCAGCTCGTCGATGAAGATGATGGAGTTCTGGTTTTCCATCAGCTCTTTCATGATGGTCTTGAGGCGCTCTTCAAATTGGCCGCGGTACTTGGTTCCCGCCACGATCAGCGAGAGGTCGAGGCCCAGGACGCGCTTGTCGGCAAGAAAGCTGGGCACCTCGCCGTCGGCAATGCGCTGCGCCAGGCCCTCAACGATAGCCGTCTTGCCCACGCCGGGCTCGCCGATCAGCACCGGATTGTTCTTTGGTGCGGCGGCAGAGAATCTGCACCACGCGCTCCAGTTCGCCGTCGCGGCCCACCAGCGGATCGAGCTGGCCATCCATGGCCGCCTGGGTCAGGTCGCGGCTGAACTCGGCCAGCAAGCTGACTCGCGCTGGCGCTGCTGCGGCGGAGCTTTTTCCTGGGTAACGCGGGCCAGTTCGTCGCGAATCTGCGCCAGCTTCAGGCCGCGCTCCTGCAAAATCTCCGCGGCAAAGCATTTCTCTTCGCGCAGCAGCCCCAGCAGCAAATGCTCCGTACCGATGTGCTTGTGGCCCAGCCGCTCGGCTTCCTCCGCCGCATAGGCCAGCACCCGCTTGCACTCGTTTGAAAGCGGCAGGTCAACACTGGTCGAGACCTTTTCGCGGATCGTGGTGTGCGCCTCAATCTGCTTGCGGATCGACTCCACCGAAGCATGCGAGCGCAGAAAACGGTTGGTTAACGCCTTGTCCTCGCGCAGCAGGCCGAGCAGCAGGTGCTCGGTCTCGATATAAGGCGAGCCGAACTGGCTGGCCTCATACCGCGCGAAGAAGATCACTCGCCGTGCCTTCTCCGTATAGCGTTCGAACATTTTGTTCTCCCCTGAACCAAGCCATCGGCTGGAGTGGCCGTCCGGTTGAATTGCCGGCTTCAGCCCAACCCGCGCGTGCCTTTCTTTGAACTACGCCATCGGAGGCGCCCTGGAAAATGCAATTTCGCCCCGAATGGCCCTTTTAGGATGGTTGCCGGCGCGCTTGCTGCCCGGCAAATCTCCGGCGTTCGTCTGCTGGAGATACGTCCATCCTGCCCTGGCAACCCGGCTGGGGTAAACACTATCCCTTACCGGATTGCTTACTTATTAAGACTCAAAAATTGCTGGAATGGTGCATTTTCTATCAAAGGCCGCCGGCTTGCAATCCCACTTAAGCTGTGGCTGCCAAAGGGGTGAGCCGGCCACTTTCCAGACGCAAAACCCGCGTACAGCGCGCCGCCAGATCAGTGTTGTGCGTTACCAGAATCGAAGTGAGGCCGTGGCTCGCGTGCAGCCGCTCGATCAGGTCGAAGACCATGCCGGCGGTGGTTTCGTCCAGGTCGCCTGTGGGCTCGTCGGCCAGCAGCAGGCGGGGATTATTGACCAACGCACGCGCCAGCGCCACGCGCTGCTGCTCGCCGCCGCTCAACTCGCCCGGCCTGATGGCTGCCGCGATCTTCCAAGCCGACCTCCCTCAGCCAGTTTGCCGCCACAGTCAACGCCTGCCGCTTGTTTACGCCGCAGGCCAGCAGACGGCATGGCCACATTTTCCAGCGCCGTAAACTCCGGCAGCAGGTAGTGGAACTGCCAAACGTAGCCGATCTCCCGGTTGCGGAAAGCCGCAGCCTCGCGTGGGGAGAGCTGGGCCACATTGGTTGAGGCGCAGTATACAGTTCCCGCGGAAGGAGCATCAAGCGCGCCCAGAATGTGCAAAAGAGTGCTCTTTCCCGCGCCAGACTGGCCCACGATGGCCACCATCTCGCCACCCTGGACCTCCAGGTTGAGCCGTTCAAAGAGGTTCAGCGTGCCGCGCGTGGTCTGATAGGTCTTATTGAGGCCGTTCACCTGAACGATGGGCGCCCGCAACTCCGGCTCCCGCTCGGTGCGGGATGCCTGCTGAGGAGCCGCTGGGGAAGTTTGCATCATCCGATTGACTCTATTTTATCGTGCCGGAGGCTGAGGGCGCGCATACAGGCCCGCGGGCTACTTATCCGAAGTACTCAGGGCATCATTACAGACGGTGGATACCTTAATTGCCAGCCCGAAACACCAGAGTTTTAAAAAAAGGCTTGAAGCCGAAAGCACAGGCAATCGATGTGCGCAAACACTTCAGCCCCATTGCGCGGAACCGGCGCATCAGTACTCCACTTTGTTCTCCGATGCGATCCAGGCCGCGAAGCTCTCCCAGGCTTCGTCATTCAGCAGTTGCGTGGCGGGGAGCCTGCGCGCCGGCTGCTCTTTGCGGAACTCGTCGTAAAGAAACGCGTCGTCAAAGCCGGCGCGGGCTGCATCGGCGGAGCTGGCGCCGTAATAAATTCGATCGATGCGCGCCCAGTAGGCCGCTGCCAGGCACATGGGGCAGGGCTGGCAACTGCTGTAAAGCTCGCACCCGGCCAGCGTGAATGTGCCCAGTGTTTTTGCGGCGGCGCGAATGGCGTTCACCTCGCCGTGGGCCGTCGGGTCGTGGCTCGCGGTCACCGTATTAATGCCCTCGCCTACAATCTTTCCGTCGTGCACGACCAGAGCGGCAAACGGGCCTCCGGCTCCTGTGACCACGCTCTCAGTGGCCAGCCAGATGGCGCGGCGCATATATTCCGGATTGGCTTCACCAGTCATGATTTCAAGTATATGCAGTTTCCGGGGGGAACATTCAGGCAGTAGTGGGTCAATTTGAAAAACACCGACTTCAATAGTCGCAAAAACCAACAGCTCTGTGTCAGGGCAAGACCGGGGAACCCACCCAGTGGGTGGGTCACGTGCCGCAAATGCCGCAAAATCAGCGGGGCTTTAGCCCCTGAGGGAATGTTTGCCGCAAAGAATGGACTTGTACTGAGATTCCCTAACCTCCGAGCACAAGCCTATCCCGCAACCCGCATCTTCCCTCCCGGCAGCAGTTCGAAGACCCTCCCCCGCCAGAGAATCCGGCTGCCCAGGTAGCTAGCCGCCCAGAAGCCGATCCCCATCAGATCGCGCACCGGGTAAAGCAGCCAGTAACCCAAACCAGCTTTTGTCGCGCACCACTAAGCGGCCCACCGCAATCGAGAGCGCCAGCCGCGTAGCCACGCTCCAGCCGAAGAGCGCCAAACCCCACCATGGGTGACCGAGAGCATATCGCCGCTCCCCACGCCAGCAACCCAAACGGAAGGCTGAAGGTGAGCGCCGTGCCGAAGTGCCCCTTGGGCCGCGAAAACCGCGTGGATTTCATCCATCGCACCTGGTGCTTGATTGAAGCCGCAAAGCTCGAATTGATCACCATGTGGTCGATGGCGTGATGGCTCAGCGCCACCGTCTGGCCCAGCTTGAAGGTCTCGTTGCCCAGCACGAAATCGTCCGCGCAGTAGTCGGCCGTTACGCGGAATCCGCCCATCGCGCGAATCGTCGCGCGCCGGAAAGCCATCGTTGGACCGAGCACGAACTGCATTCCTTCCATTGCTCGCGCCACCAGCACGCCGGAGGTCATCTCAACGCTCATGCCGACGGCCTCAAGCCGCGCCCATAGCCCGCCCTCAGCCGCCACACCGCGATAAATGCAGCACATTGCGCCTACGTTTTGATCGGCAAAGGGCAACGCCATGGCGCGCAGATAATCCGGCGTTACGCGCACGTCGCTGTCGCTGATGACCAGAATTTCGTGCGCCGCCTCAGCCTCCATCCGCTCCATCGAGGCTACTTTTGCATTGATGTAGTCGGGCTCACCCGCGGTCGAAAGAAACTTCACCGGAATCTTCGGATACCGCGCCGCAACTCGCCGCGCCGTCTCCAAGCCGGCATCTTCAGCCGAGCGCGCGCAGAACAGAATTTCGTACTCGGGATAATCCTGCTCAAAAAATGTAGCCAGGTGCGCCTCAAGCCCCGGCTCGGACCCGTGCAGCGGCTTCAAGAGGGTCAGCGGCGGCGTGAATCCCGGCCGCGCCACGAGCTCAGCCAGCGCCCGCCGCCGCTCGCGCAGGTAGCCTGGCACAGCCCACAGCACCATGCCCGCAAACACCGTGGAAGTAATCAGGCCGAAGACGGCCAATCCAAGAAGAACGTACGACATACAGAAATAAGCATACCTGCTGAGAGAGCGATTGAATAAACAGACAGTCGGGTAATCGCATTGCCAGGTGTATCCGCAATGCCAATTACCTGCGGATGTGCAAAACCAAAGGATCGCCGCATTTCCCTTTCGCAAGTGCGTAGTGAGGAACAGCGCCGTCTGCTTGAACCAAAATCCCACAATCAAGTGCGGGGCTCTCGGGTAGCGGGATGGTTATGCCCATTTCCACAAAAGATCGCAGTGCGGCAGCATCCTGTTTGCTCATGCCTTCACTCAGAAACGACAGCAGGAAATCTGTATTCAATTGCCGAACTGGCTTCTTCTGCAAAAGGCTGAGCATCGTCTCATCGAGTGAACTTTTGCCCGCGGTGTTTTGACGAATGCGCTGATCCACCCAGAGCGCAATCATGGCGCCGCGCGCGTACGGCAGCTCATATTCGGCGTTATGTGTCTCTTCCCTATCGAGCCATTGCTTCTGCGTCCAATTGCGGTCTGGAGAAGACCAATATGTTGCAACGATCTTATTCAGGCGTTCAAAGTACTGTGGGGCATCGATCAGTTTGGCTTGAAACAGAATTCGATCCTGATAGTAGTGCGTGAACCCTTCGGTAAACCATTGGCTCTCCTGTCCGGACGGCAATCCCATCCGAAAGGGATTCCATGCGTGAAAAATCTCGTGGGCCAGAATCGACTTCTCGTCTATCAGGAAGGTTTGCTTCCGGGAAAGGTACAGGAGAAATGCGTTGGTGAAAACCGATCCATCCGAACTTCCCAAATCCTGATCGTATGGGGTAAGCACCGCCAAAAAAGAGCTCCGTTTGCGCTCACCCCAGAACGCGCGTTCGATGCGAAAGATGTTGACGATCTCCTCAGTAGCCTGCCGATCGGAGAAAATCCAGGAGCCGCGGGCTGCCAGAGTAATTCGTTCCCCAGCGCCTTCAACGTGAGTAAATCGAAAATCGCCCGCCGCAAATAAAGCGTTATAGACCTCATGCCACTGACCGCGAAAACTTTCGTGGCTCCGCTCACTGCCGAAGCTCGATGCGACATTCCATCCTGCCGGCAGGTTATTCCAAGTAAAGCTGGCGCGGACCTGGGCATTCTGGTCGAGGTCGGGATGGACCAGTCCATTCTGGCCGTTGAAGATGATGCCGGTTTCCTTTACCAAAGGCCTGAAATTTTTGGGATAGCGCAACTCTCCAGTCCAGTCGCTTGTAAGATCGTATGCAATCCGAACTTTGTGGCTGGAAGGATACCGCAGAAGGAAGTCGCCGGGGCTGTCTGTAGGAGTCAGCTTACATTCTGAGTCCAGCGAACGCAGATTAAGAATAGATTTGAAAAGGTCGCGCTGCCCTGCCCAGGTGGTAGGCAGGATCAGGTGAGTAGTGCCTGAAGAATTCCCCGTGAAAACCAGATTGACGTGCAAAACTGGCTTTGGACCATTCACTTCCGGCACGAATGTATATTCAAGCTGCGAGCGGTCTTGAGCGTGGACAATTGTAACTAGCGCAAGTAAGTTGGCTATGAATAGAGCGCGCGTTCTGGTCACCCAGATACCTCAGCATGATTGACGACAATGACCCATTGTTCGCTTGCTCAATCCCGCTTTCCGTTTTTCGTCATCGCAGCCGACTTCACCACGCCAGGCTTGCGAATAGGCACAATCGCCCCGGCCGAGCCTGGCGCGGCAGCTTGAAAACGCGCCAGCATCTCCGTGCGCACGTATTCCACAAAGCTCTGCATCTGGCGGTTCATCTCCTCCATCCGCTCCCGCATCTGCAGGATGATGGCGATGCCCGCAATGTTCACTCCCAGATCCCGCGCCAGGTTCAGAATGAACTCCAGCCGCTCCAGATCCTCGTCGGTATAGAGCCGCGTATTGCCCTCGGTGCGCGACGGCTTCAGCAGCCCCTCGCGCTCATACAGGCGCAGCGTCTGCGGATGAATCTCGTACATCTCGGCCACCGCCGAGATCATGTACGCGCCCTTCGTTTTGCGTTTTGCGGCCATACGTATTTTCCGGATTCAACTTGCCCTAAGTGTAACCACTCAGCTCAACGCCCTGTTACCTATTCCCTGTCTTTTTCAAACAGCGCCGCCCGCGGGTCTTGGGGATTCAGCCTGGCCAGCTCGCGCATGATCTCCTTGCTGCGCTCGTCCTGCAATGTGGGCACCACCACTTCCACCATCACAATCTGGTCGCCGCGCGTCCCGGCCGCTGCGCGTTCTCCACGCCCCGCTCCCGCATGCGCAGCTTTTGCCCGCTCTGCGTGCCGGGAGGAATCTTCAACTGCGCGCGGCCGTCGATGGTCGGCACATCGACTTTCGCTCCCAGCGAGGCCTCGGCAATGGTTACCGGAACGGTCAACTGAATATCGTCGCCCACGCGCGTAAACACCGGATTCGTCCCGGTGCGGACGATGATATACAAGATCCCCCGCCGCGCCGCCGTTCAATCCCGCGTTGCCTTTGCCCGGCAGACGGATGCGCTGCCCGTCGCGCGTTCCCGGCTTCATGCGGAACTCGACCGTCTCGGTCCTGCTCACCACTCCCTCGCCGTGGCAGGTGGGGCAGTCGTTTGAAATCCGTCCCGTCCCATTGCAGCGCGGGCAGGTGATATTGAACTTCATCCGCCCGCCCATCTGCGATACCTGCCCCGTGCCGTTGCACTCCGGGCACTGCATCTGTCCGCCGGTGTGCGCCTGCCCGTGGCAAGTGGGGCACGCCTCCTGCCGGTTCACCTGGATGCGCGCCTGCCCGCCGCGAATCGCCGTCCAGAAGTCCACCGTGGCCTGGTACTCGAGATCCGTTCCCGGCTGCGGTCCACGCGGCCGCTCAGGATGCTGCGCTCCGGAAAAGATTCCGGAAAAAATATCCTTGAAGCTGCCCCACGACTGCGAACCCGCTCCTGTCTGCTGCGCCGTCTGGTGCCCCGGCCCGCCAAAGCCGGAGAAGTCGAAGCCCTCGAAGTCCACCGGAGGCCGCCCGCCCGCTCCCTGCCCTTGCTGCCGCGCATAGGCCTCGGCCGTCGCCGGGTCGATCTGGTCGGAGTAGAACCCCACCTGGTCGTAAACCTTGCGCTTCTTCTCGTCGCTCAGAACGTCGTTAGCCTCGGAGATCTCCTTGAACTTCTCCTCCGCCTTCTTGTCCCCCGGATTCACGTCCGGATGATACCGCCGCGCAGCTTTCCTGAACGCCTTGCGGATCTCCTCCGCAGTCGCCGTCTTCTTGACGCCTAGCGTGGCGTAATAATCTTTGTTTTGGGTCGTAGGCATATTTTGTTTGAACTCGTTCTCCGGTTAGTCCCAATCGTAGGCGGTTTGCTTCCTTGCAATTCGTGAGTTCATCGCCGAGATTTCATTGTAGAGACTGCTAATGATGGCAGCCGTATCAGGCGATGGCCCGTGATTCCACAATCTTCTGGCGGTTCACGGGCCGCGGTCGAATCTCCTCGTCGAATAGCAGTCTCCTCCGCGTCTGCGGCAGATTCCAGGTCGAAGTCCATCTGCAATCGCATCCAGAACTCCGGCGTCATGTTGAAGTATCGGGCCAGCCGCAGCGCCGTGTCAGCAGTAATCCCCCTCCGCTCACGGACGATCTCCGATATCCGGGTCACCGGTACGCGCAATTCCATTGCCAACGCATTGGCCGAGAGCCCCAGCGGCTTCATGAACTCCTCGCGGAGCATCTCGCCGGGATGCAAAGCAGGCATCCGCACGCCCTCTTCCAACTCCGCTGCCATGGTGCTCGGCTTAGTGGTAGTCAATGATTTCGACCTCGTAGGCATCGCCATCCCTCCATACAAAGCAAATCCGGTATTGGCGGTTGATTCTCAGGCTCCACTGTCCTTCCCGGTCGCCCTTCAGCTGTTCCAGCCGGTTAGCCGGCGGCGCATAAAGCTCCTCGACCGTGGAGACTCGGTGAATCTGCCGCAACTTGCGAAACGCAACTCGCTCAATCGCCGCATACCGCCGGCTATGGCGGTGGTGAAAAACCTGCTCCGTATCTTCATCGGCGAACGAGCGAATCATGCTTAACGCTTATCGTAACACGGTAAACGGAACAGTTTCAACCTTTCTGTTATCCTTCCGCCATGCGAAAAACTACCTTCGTGAGAACATTCTCTTGCCGCATGTTCGCGTCTTACGTCATAGCGTTTGGCTTTTTCTGCATGTCTGTCGCCGCTCAAGAGACGAGACCGGCTTCGGACGCGACCGCGACTTCAACAACATCCGTAAAACTTCCCCTGGGTGTCGTTCCCGGAGTTCTTGTCAACCGGTTTGCTCCAAAGTATCCACTACGAGCAAAGCTCGCGTTCGTACAAGGGACCGTGGTTTTGCAGGGCACTATTGGCAAAGACGGACACATGGCTAATCTCCACGTCAGTCAGTGGTCCAGGCTCGCTTCAAAATGCTGCGCTGAAGGCAGTGGAGCAGTGGGTTTACAAACCCTACGAGCTGAACGGCCAACCCGTCGAAGTACAAACGACTGTCAACGTCGTCTTCACGCTCAGCCGGTAATCCGGTACATTGACCGCTCGGCGTAACAAACCGGGGTGAGCGATAAATAATCGCCCACCCCGAAGTTTTTCCGCCGAATGCGGGTGTGCCTGGACGGCCAGTCCTACTTCTTCTCGTCCACGTCCACGTACTCGGCGTCGATCACGCCTTCGTCTTTCTTCTGCTCCGCCGCAGGCTCTGCTCCGTAGGCGCCGCACCAGCCGTGGCCTGCGCGGCGTTGGCCTTGTACATCACCTCGGCCAGTTTGTGGCTGGCGTGGGTTAGCTTTTCGTGAGCGTCCTTCAGCTCCTTTGAAGACGGCGTGCCTTCCAGCACCTTCTTTGAATCGGCCAGCACCGTCTCGACCTCGGCCTTTTCCGGACCCTGGATCTTGTCGCCGGAGTCCTTCAGCATCTTTTCGATGTTGTAGACCAGCCCGTCGAGCGAGTTGCGCGCCTCGATCTCGTCGCGCTTCTCCTTGTCCTCGGAGGCGTGCGCGTCGGCGTCCTTGGCCATGCGCTCCACCTCTTCCTTGCTCAGGCCGGAGCTCGACGTAATGGTGATGCGCGTGTCCTTGCCGGTGGCGTTGTCCTTGGCCGTCACGTTCAAGATGCCGTTGGCGTCGATGTCAAAAGTGACCTCGATCTGCGGAACGCCGCGCGGCGCCGGCGGAATGCCCGCCAGCTTGAACTTGCCCAGCGTGCGGTTCTGCGCCGCCAGTGGCCGTTCGCCTTGCAGCACGTGGACCTCGACCTCGGTCTGCGAGTCGGCAGCCGTTGAAAACGTCTCCGTCTTCTTGGTCGGAATCGTCGTGTTGCGCGGAATCATCGGCGTCGCCACGCCGCCCAGCGTTTCAATGGCCAGGGTCAGCGGCGTCACGTCCAGCAGCAGAAGGTCCTTCACCTCGCCGGCCAGCACGCCCGCCTGCACCGCAGCGCCGATCGCCACCACCTCATCGGGGTTGACGCTGTGATTCGGCTCGCGGCCGAAGAGCTTCTTGACCATCTCCTGAATCTTGGGCATGCGCGTCTGGCCGCCCACCAGAACCACTTCGTCGATGTCCTTGGCGGTAACGCCGGCGTCGGCCATCGCCTTCTTGCACGGCTCGAGCGACCGGTCAAGCAAATCCTCCACCAACTGCTCGAGCTTGGCGCGGGTCAGCTTGCGCACCAGGTGCTTGGGCCCGGTGGCGTCCGCGGTCACGAAGGGCAAATTGATCTCCGTCTCGATGGTTGTCGAGAGCTCGATCTTGGCCTTCTCGGCGGCATCCCGCAGCCGCTGCAACGCCATCTCGTTGCCCTTTGAAGCCAGATCAAGCCCCTGCTCCTGCTTGAACTCCGCAATCAGCCACTCCACAATCCGCTGATCGAGATTGTCGCCGCCCAGGTGGGTATCGCCGTTGGTCGACTTGACCTCGATCACGCCCTCGCCCACTTCAAGAATGGAAATATCGAAGGTGCCGCCGCCAAAGTCGTAGACGGCGATGGTCTCGTCCTTTTTCTTGTCGAGCCCGTAAGCCAGCGCGGCCGCGGTCGGCTCGTTGACGATGCGCTTCACGTCGAGGCCGGCAATCTTGCCCGCGTCCTTGGTGGCCTGCCGCTGCGCGTCGTTGAAGTAGGCCGGCACGGTGATCACCGCCTCGGTAACCGTCTCGCCCAGGTAAGCCTCGGCGCTCTTCTTCAGCTTTTGCAGAATCATGGCCGAAATTTCGGGCGGAGTGTACTCCTTGCCCTGCGCCAAAACGCCCACGTGGTCGCCCTGCTGCACCACCTTGAAGGGCACCATCTTCATCTCGTCGCTCACTTCGTTGTAGCGGCGGCCCATAAACCGCTTGATGGAGAAGATGGTGTTCTCCGGGTTGGTGATGGCCTGGCGCTTGGCCACCTGGCCCACCAGCCGCTCGCCGCTCTTGGTAAACGCCACTACCGAGGGCGTGGTGCGCGAACCCTCTTCGTTGGGGATCACTTTGGGCTCTCCGCCCTCCAGAACCGCGACACACGAATTGGTGGTGCCGAGGTCAATGCCAATAATTTTTGCCATGGTTTGTTCCCTGCCTGTTTGTTTGAGAATTTCTGACTCTTATAAGATGCGCCATTGAGTGAGATAGTGTCAACTTTATTTGATTGGCATCCCCATAAAGGCTCAGTCCGTCTGGTCTGGCTGGAAATGAGGGCTGCCTGCTCCGGCAAGCCCTTTATGGACTTTCGCGGTGGGTTGATACTCGGACTATCTGTATTATTTTCAATGAATTGAATAGCATTTTCGGCTATATCTTCAACCTCTCCTGGCAACTCCGGCTATTTCGCCGGACCTGCCCGAAAGGCCAGCCAAGGCAAGCTCGACAGCTCTCCTCGTCACTGACGGCCAACCCTCCTATCGTTTACCCTCAAAAAAGTCCTCCCATCAATGCCGACCGCCGCCGCCCAAGCCCGCTACCCGCTCACCCAGGGCGTGAACCCATGGCTGGTCACCGCATCGGTGATGCTGCCCACCTTTATGGAGGTGCTGGATACCGCCATCGCCTCGGTGGCCCTGCCTTACATCGCCGGCTCGCTTTCGGCCTCGAACTCCGAGGCCACCTGGGTCCTGACCAGCTATCTGGTCGCCAACGCCGTCATCCTGCCCGCCTCCAACTGGTTTGCCCGCCGCTTTGGACGCAAGCGCTTTCTGCTCACCTGCGTGATCATCTTCACCGTCGCATCGTTCTTTTGCGGAGCGGCGCCGTCGCTGGGCGTCATCCTGCTGGCTCGCGTCCTGCAGGGAGCAGGCGGCGGCGCCTTGCAGCCCCTGTCGCAATCCATCCTGCTCGAGAGCTTTCCCGGTCCAAAAGCGCTCCATGGCCATGGCCGCCTACGGCCTGGGCATCGTGGTTGCCCCGGTCATCGGCCCCACCCTGGGCGGCTGGCTCACCGATACCTTCAGTTGGCGCTATGCCTTTTACATCAATATCCCCGTCGGCCTGCTGGCGGTCTTCATGATCACCCGCTTCGTCCACGATCCGCCCTACATCAAAAACGCCAAGGTCGGCCCATTCGACAACATCGGCTTCGGCCTGCTCATGGTCTGGACCGGCGCTCTGCAAATCGTCCTCGACAAAGGCCAGGAAGACGACTGGTTCGGCGCTCTCTGGGTTCGCTGGGCGGTCACGGCCCTGGTCCTCGCCCTCATCGGCTGGATCTGGCACTCATGGACCCATCCCAAAGGCCTGGTCGACTTGCACGTCCTCAAGGACCGCAACTTCCGCACCGGCTGCTTCCTCATCGCCCTGCTGGGCATGTGCATTTACATCACCATCGCCATCCTGCCCCTCTACTACCAGGAGGTACTCGGCTACACCGCCTTCACCGCCGGCCTGGTCGTGGGCCCGCGCGGCATCGGCTCCTTTATCGGCTCGCCCATCATCGGCTTCCTCGGCTCCCGCATCGACCACCGCAAGCTGCTTTGCGCCGGCTTCATCGGCTTTGGCATCTGCTCCTTCATCTTCGGCACTGTCAATCTCGACATCGGCCCTTACACGCTGCTGATTCCCATCACCCTCACCGGCTTTGCCCTCAGCTTTGTCTTTGTCCCCCTGGCCACCATGACCACCTCCACGCATTCCCAACGAGGAGATGGGCAACGCCACCGGCCTCTTCAACATGCTGCGCAACATCGGCGGGTCGATTGGAATTGCAATGGCCACCACCGCCCTGATCCGCCGCGCCGCCCTCCACCAGACCTACCTCGGCGCCAACCTCTCACCAACAGCCGCGTGCTGCAGACAAAATTCGGCCGCCATCGCCGGCTATCTTGCTCACCGCATCGGGCCCGCGCAGGCCCGCCCCGGCTCCTTCGGACTTCTCTATAGCCTCATGGAGCAGCAGTCCGCCATGCTGGCCTACGTCGATGTTTTCCGCTGGACCGCGGTGCTGGCCTTCTTCTGCGCCGCCGCCGTCTGGCTTTTCAAAAAGCCGAAAACACGCTGCCCCGCCGCCGGGAGTGCATTGAGGAGAGGTAAATCGCCACCATTTCTCGATTGGCTCAATTTACATCGCCACAAACCGTCCCAATCCCTCGTCATACTCCTCAATCCGCCCGGTCAAAATGTCGTAGTACCACCCATGCACCGTCAGCCTTCCCGCGCGCTACCTCCCGCGCCACGGTCGGCTGCGCCTGCAGATTCTTCAGTTGCGCCACCACGTTGCCGCGAATCAGCGAGGCCAGCTCCGCGCTCTCGCCGTCCGCCGGGTTCAGCGGCTGGCGGTGTTCAAAGGCCGCCTCCACGTGGCTCAAGCCAGCGCTTGGCCTTGGGCAACCCTTCCAGGCTCTTGTGGTCCAGAGCCGCCTTCAGCGCCCCGCAATCCGAGTGCCCGCACAGAATGGCGTGCTTCACCTTCAGCACTTCGACGGCGTATTCGATCGTCGCCGTCACCCCGTCCACGTCCTGGCCGGTGATGGGCACCACGTTCCCAATGCTTCTCGATATGAAAAGATCCCCCGGCTCGGTCCCCAGAAATCAAATCCGGCACCACGCGCGAGTCCGCGCAGGTAATAAACAGCCACTCCGGCGCCTGCGACTCCGCCAGCAGGTGAAACTGGCTTCGACGGCCAGGAAAAACCTCCGCCAGAAACCGCTTGTGCCCCTCGATCAACCGCTCCATCCGACCTCCCGGAATCTCTCGATATCGGCGCCCATCGTCCAATCCGCCTCTGTCAGCCTATCGCACCGCCCGCCGGGCTGTTACCTTAATCGGTGGCTGCGTGATGAGCGCAACAATGCGTAAGAGGTGAGCTTTCAATGAGACAGAAGAAGATGCAATTCGGTTCCGCGGTAATCACAATCCTGCTGGCCGCCGCAGCCGTGCAGGCGCAGACGGTCAACACGCTCGATCCCGCCCTCAAAAATCGCATTGATCGCATCGCCCAGCAGGTTCTCGAACAGACCGGCGTTCCTTCCGCCTCGCTGGCCGTGGTCAAGGGCGGCAAACTGGTCTACACCCACGCCTACGGCAGCGCCCGCCTGGCCACGGCAACCGCTCCCGCCCTTCCCGCCACGCCCCAGATGCGCTACTCCATCGGCTCCATTTCCAAGCAATTCACCGCGGCGGCGATTCTGCTGCTCCAGGAAGAAGGCAAGCTCTCGCTCGACGATCCGGTCGGCAAATACATCCCCGGCCTGACTCGCGGCAACGAGGTAACCATCCGCCAAATTCTCTCCCACACCTCCGGCTACCAGGACTACTGGCCCGAGGACTACGTGATGACCCCCATGCTGCACGCCGAGAGCTCCCAGCAGATTCTCGACACCTGGGCAAAAAAGCCTCTCGACTTTGAGCCGGGAACCCAGTGGCAATACTCCAACACCAACTTCGTTATCGCCGGCCGCATCGTGGAGACAGTCACCGGCGCGCCCCTGATGGACTTCCTCACCCAGCGCATCTTCCGCCCCCTGGGCATGAATTCCGTATGGAACTCCGACGAAGCCAAACTCACCCAGGCCGATGCCACGGCCTACTATCGCCACGCGCTCGGCCCCTTGCGCGTCGCTCCCAAGGAGGGCCGCGGCTGGATGTTTGCCGCAGGCGAGCTGGCCATGACCGCTCACGACCTCGCCCTCTGGGATGAGAGCCTCATCACTCAGACCATCCTCAAGCCGGAGAGCTATAAGCAGATGTTCACCGAGGTCAAGCTCAAAGACGGCACGGGCACGCATTACGGACTCGGCGTAGGGATTCACGACCTCGACGGCCACCGGTCCATCGATCACTAGCGGCGAGGTCTCCGGCTTCGTCTCCGATAACAAAGTCCTTGTCGATGACGGCGTCGCCGTAGCCGTGCTCACCAATCAGGACGCCGTCAGCGCAGCCTCCACCATCGTCCAGCCTCGCCGTCCCAGTAGTGCTCAACCTCCCTAAAACCGCGCCCGAGCAGCAGGCCATCGATCTCTATCGCCAACTGCAGCAAGGCCGCATCGACCGCACCCTGCTCGCTCCCAATCTCAACGACTACTTCACCCCCGAAGCCCTCGCCGACTTCCAATCCAGTCTGTCGCCGCTAGGCGAACCGCTGACCTTTCACCAGACCCACGAAGAACTCCGCGGCGGCATGACCTTCCGCATCTTTGAGATCGACTATCCCGGGGAGAAAACTCACTCTCACCACCTACACCTACCCCGACGGCAAGCTGGAGCAGTACCTGATCGCACCGGCCGAGTAGTTCTTTCCAATCCAACCGAGATAAGCCTTCGCAGCCCCATCCTTTCGTTTTTTTCTGGCTAAAGGGTGGACGACAACGACATTATTCAGCACGAGCTACGGCCTACGACTTCTTCCGCTCCGGCGCCCACGGGTCCTCCTGCTTGTGGTCGATCCAGTCCTCCCGGAACTCTTTCTCCTCCAGCTCCCGCCGCTTCTCTCTCTCCTCGCGCTCTTCGCGCCCATCGCTCATAACCCGTCTCCTTACTCCAGTCTAACCATTCGCGGACACACCGCTTCTCTCCATCCTTTACACTTGAATTGACCATGTTTGAAAACCTTACCGACAAACTCCAGCGCGCCTTCAAGACCCTCCGCGGCCAGGGCACGCTCACTGAAGAAAACATCACTGAAGCTCTGGGCGAAATTCGCGTAGCCCTGCTTGAAGCCGACGTCAACCTCAACGTCGTCCGCGACCTCATCGAGCACATCCGCGTCAAGGCCATCGGCACTGAAGTCCTCACCGCGCTCTCCCCCTCCGAGCAGGTGATCAAAATCGTGCGCGACGAGCTGATCACCATGCTCGGCAAAGATACGGCCCGCTTCAAATTCGCCTCGCAGCCGCCCACGGTCATTCTGATGGCCGGCCTGCAAGGCTCCGGCAAAACCACCACCGCCGGCAAGCTGGCCGCATGGCTCAAGAAGGGCGGTCACCGCCCCATGCTCGTCTCGGTCGACGTCTACCGCCCCGCCGCACGCGAGCAGCTCAAAGTCGTCGCCAAATCCATCGAGGCAAAACTCTACGAAGGCGACCAGAAGGGCGAAGCCGCCGGTTCCGAGCTCCCGTCGAAACGGCCTGGCCAAGGAAGCCCGCCGCGAAGCCGTCATCATGGGCTGCGATACGCTCATCGTCGATACCGCCGGCCGCCTGCACATCGACGAAGACCTGATGGGCGAGATGGAGCGGCTGAAAAAACTTCTCAACCCGTCGGAGATTTTGTTCATCGCCGACGCCATGACCGGCCAGGACGCCGTCAACTCTGCCAGGGATTTCCACGCCCGCCTCAACCTCACCGGCGTGGTGCTCACCAAGATGGACGGCGACGCACGCGGCGGCGCGGCGATTTCCATCCGTCACGTCACCGGCCAGCCCATCAAGTTCATCGGCACCGGCGAAAAGCCCGACGCCTTCGAGCCCTTTCACCCAGATAGAATTGTAGGCCGCATTCTCGGCATGGGCGATATGATGTCGCTCATCGAGAAGGCCGAATCGACGCTCGACCGCAAAAAGCAGGAGGACTTCGCCAAGAAAGCCCTGCTCGGCGACGGCTTCACTCTCGAAGACTTCCGCGACCAGATTGCGCCAGATCAAGAAGATGGGTTCCATGGAGTCGATCCTCAAGATGATGCCCTCGGTCGGCCCCTTCGCCGGACTTCAGCAGGCCTCAAAGAATGTAGACGAAAAGCAATTCGTCGCGCCTCGAAGCCATCATCAACTCCATGACCCCCAAAGAGCGCCGCAATCACGAAATCATCTCCGGCACGCGCCGCAAGCGCATCGCCGCCGGCAGCGGCACGCAAGTTCAGGACGTAAACCAGCTTCTCCGCCAATACGCCCAGATGGCCAAGATGTTCAAGCAGATGGGCTCCGGCGGCCTGGCGCAGCAATATGATGCGCGGCGGCCTTGGCGCCATGGGCATGGGCGGCAAACAACGCTTCGGGCGGTAGAGATCAATTCTCTCGCACGCAAATATTTTTCTGCGGTGCAATGATTCAGAGGCGCAAGCATGACCACCCTGCAAGACCAACTCGACGAGATCACCGCCAACACCCGCCACCTGGTGCAGGCCGAGCGCCTGGCCGTCGGCGAGCGCGCCGTGCAGGAGCTCTTCGCCTCCGGCATTGAAGACCGCATCCTCCCTGTCGGCGCAATCGCTCCCGAGTTCGCACTGAAAGATGCAACCGGCCGCCTGGTTCGCTCTGCCGATCTGCTCGCCCTTGGGCCCCTGGTCATCAAGTTCTTTCGCGGCCGCTGGTGCCCCTATTGCGTTACCGAGCTCGAAGCCTGGCGCGACCTCTACGGCACCCTCCGCGAACGCGAGGCTCTAATGGTCGCCATCAGTCCGCAGACCGAACGGCAGAACGACTTCATGGCCGGCCAGCACGGGCTGCCGTTTCCCGTGCTCTCCGATCCCGGCAATGCGGCTGGCCGAAAAATTCGGCCTCGTCTATACCGTCCCCGAGTACCACCGCGACTACTACCTCTCGATCCTGGTCAACATTCCCTTCGTCAACGGCGAGCCAAGCTGGCGTCTGCCCATCCCCGCCACTTATGTTCTCGACCGCGACCGCCGCATCCTCTTTGCTGAAGCCCACGCCGACTTCCGCGTCCGTCCCGAGCCGGAAGAAGCGCTTGCCGCTGCATTTGCTCCTCACAGCCGGTAATTTACAAAGCTCACAAAATGAGAACTGCATAGAGATTTCTGCACAAACGCGCCGTAGGGGCAGAGTTAGTTAGCCCCGCGCTTCAGCGTGGGGAATAGAGATTCCACAATTTTCGTTACGGAGTCCCGAGGGGACGGCGCAAGGACATTATTCATATTTTTCAGTTTGATTTAACCAGACTTGGCTAATCGATTTACTCCATCCACTCTTTTAATTTCGTCTTTGTTTGCACAGCAGTGACTTCCTTCAGCAGAAACACCTTGCTCCGCGATAACTCCCCACTCACTAACTCCACTCGATTTTTCGGCAAACCAAACATCTTCGCCAGAAACGCAATCAGCGCCGAGTTAGCCCGTCCTTCCACCGGCGGCGCCTGCACGGCAATCTTCAGTTGCGCCGCCGCGCCCTCGCCGTAAACGCCGGTGATCGCGGTCTTCTTCGCTCCCGGCTGAGCGCGCACCGCCAGCGTCACTCCACCAGCCGCAGCCGCAGCATTGCATGATTCATTCCGGGCCCCGTCCAAGGCTTGCGCTTTCCCAAACAGCGCCGTTCCCACGCGAATGCGCGTTGCGCCCTCTTCAATCGCCAGCGCAAAATCCCCGCTCATCCCCATCGACAGCACTCCAAATTCAATTTCGGATGCGCCGCAGCCCAACGGTCGCGCCACTCGCGCAAGCTGCGAAAGCATGCACGCGTCTCCTCTTCCGTTCCGCCCCAGAGCGCAATCGTCATCAGTCCGCGCGTTTCGAGATGCTCCAAATCCGGCAGCCGCTCCAGCAGCTCAGCCGCCTCAGCCGACTCCGGCTCCAATCCAGCCTTAGTCTCCTCCGGGCTCAGCTTCACCTCGATCAGCACCGGCAGTTTTTTCCTCAGCCTTCCCGCCGCCTCGTTCAGCCGCTCCGCCAGCCGCAGCGAATCCACCGAATCCACGCCGTCAAACAATTCCGCCGCCCGCGCCGCCTTGTTCGATTGCAAATGACCGATCAGATGCACGCGAATCGGGTGCGCGGACTCCCGCCGCAGCCCATCCAGATCCGCTGCCTTCGCCGCAAACTCCTGCACGCGGTTCTCGCCAAACAGAGCTCAGCCCCAGCGCAGCCGCCTCAGCAATCGTTTCCGCCGGATAAGTCTTCGAAACGGCCATCAGCTCGACTTCGCCGCGCCCACGCCCGGCCTGCCTGCACGCCGCGGCGATCTGCTCTTCCAACCGCTCCAGATTTTCAGCAAGTATCGTCATTCTTCTTTCGCTGCGACCCTGCCCTCGCCGTGCGCGTCTAAACTGTTATGTGGACAGTGATTCTGCTCATCTTCTCCAACATCTTCATGACCATCGCCTGGTACGGCCACCTGAAATTTGACAGCAGCCGCTCTGGAAGGTCATTCTCATCAGCTGGTGCATCGCCTTCCTGGAATACTGCTTTCAGGTGCCCGCCAACCGCATCGGCTTCGGACGCTTCATCGCCCGTCCAACTCAAGGTGATCCAGGAGATCATCACGCTGACGGTCTTCGGCGTCTTTACCACCTTCTACTTCGGCTCGCATCTGCGCTGGAATCATGGCGCCGCCGCTGTCTGCCTGGTCGGCGCAGCCTTCTTTGTCTTCCACTCCTGGTAGCGGATCAGGCGACTTGCGCTCAATGCCCGAGCGCCTCGAGAAACTTCTCCGCCTCGAGCGCGGCCATGCACCCTGACCCGGCCGCGGTAATCGCCTGCCGGTAGCGCCGGTCCTGCACGTCTCCGCAGGCAAATACTCCCCGCACCACCACTCCGTTCAGCGTGGTCAGCACGTTGCCCGTGGTCTTGATATATCCCTCCTCGTCCAGATCCAGCTGCCCGGCAAACATTTTCGCATTCGGCTCGTGGCCGATGCCGAGAAACAGCCCGCTGACCTTGAGTTCGTCCACGCAGCCGGTCTTAACATCCTTCAGCCGCAGCCCCTTCACTTCCTTCTCGTCCACGCCCAGCACTTCTTCGACCACTGTGTTGGTGCGCAGCTCGATATTCGGATGGGCGATGGCCCGCTCCAGCATGATCTTCGAAGCGCGGAAGCTCTCCCGCCGATGCAGCAGCGTGACCTTCGTGGCAAAGCGGGTCAGAAACAGCGCCTCTTCCATCGCCGAGTCGCCTCCGCCCACCACCGCAATCTCCTTGCCGCGGAAAAAAATCCGTCGCAGGTAGCGCAACTGGAGACGCCGTGCCCGATCAGCGCCTGTTCGCTGGGCAGCCCCAGCCAGCGCGCGCTCGCGCCCGAGGCCACGATCAGTGTTCGAGTCGCGATCTCGCCCGCCGAGGTTTGCAGCTTGATGGGATGTGCGCTCAGATCGACGCCTGATCAAGTGAGCCAACTGGAAAGCTGGCGCCAAACCGCTCCGCCTGCTTCTTCATGTTTTCGATCAGCTCCGGCCCCTGAATCCCATCCGGCCAGCCGGGAAAGTTTTCCACCAGCGTGGTCATCGAGAGCTGTCCTCCTGGCTCGTGGCCTTCGAGAACCAGCGGCTTGAGCCCGGCGCGGGCGGTGTAAATGGCCGCCGTCAATCCGGCGCAGCCTGAACCCAGAATTACGGTATCGCGAATCTCTGTCATAAATCTTCCTGTCTTGATTTTAGATGCGTCCTGAATGGCGAAGGCCCTGTTTCTGTTTCACTTACTTATGTAAGATGATGCTCATGGCGAATCTGACTCTAATCTACGGCATGCGTCTGCTCCCTGAAGGCGAAGTGGCTGAAATCCACGATGCAACGCTCAAGCTGGCCAACGGCCATGAGGCCCACGTCACCATGCACCTCATCGAGGGTTCGCGCGAAGAGATCGAAACCCAGCTCAAGCGCAGCCTTGATGCCTTCTTCAGCTTCTATCCCGAACTCTGAGCGCGCCCGCGGCAATCAATCGCGCCGCTTCAGAGCGATCCCGCATACGTGCGCCGGGCCGGCAACAGGCGAAAGCGAAAAATGAACCACGCCTCCGCTTGCCTGCACCTCAATCTCTGAAGCCGAACTGACCTCCTGGCGTTTGTCTCCCGATTCAAATTGAACGCGGTCGGCCCCCGGCATCTTGAGCCTCAGGCTATATGCTCCCGCCGGCAAGCTCGTCCCCGCCAAACCGCCCACCGTGAGCGCCACCGGAGATTGAACTTCAATTCCACTCGCGCAACCTGCGCCGGATTTGAATTCGTGAACCTCCACGCCTAGTTCCGATGATCCAAGCACCTCAACCACGTGCTTCGATCGGTCGAAGTCGAAGGTATATGCGCCGGGCTGCTGAGCATATGCATCCTGAAACGTGGGCGCGAACTCAACCTGCAACGGCTCCAACCCAACCGCCTGCCGCTGCGCCTCAAAATAAGGCAGCCAGCGCAGGTTCATGGAGATGAGAATTCCTTTTTCGCCCCGGCTCGTGGTCCTATGGCGAATCGTCTTCGAGTATTGTTCGATCGCGTTCTCTGGCGAGGCCTCTGCAATCTCCCGCTGGGCCAGCATTACGTCTCCGGCCTTCAGTGCGGCTTTTGATTTTTGCAGCGCGGACTGGGCCTCGAAAACGCCTTCAGCATAGCGCTCCCAATCTTCAAAATATCCAACCCAGTCGCGCCCCGCCGCACTCTGCGCCAGTGGCTCCAATCGCTTGAGCAGTTCCAACCGGGCCTTCGCGCCAATCTCCTCGTTCTCCGCATCCAGCGTCAACTGGATAAATTTGTCCGTCGTTTCCCGGCCAAATGCCGGGCCGTTATATATCCAGTCCAGCAGGTATCGCTTGCCCAGCCCCTGTGCGCCGCTGCCGAATGTGCGCTTGGCCATCTCCGCCGCGGTTGTGTCCAGCGGCTCGTCTTCGCTGCCCATCCACACCTGGTCCGCAACGCTCTTGAAAAAGAGATCCAGCGGGCGCGTCGTCCAGTGAATCACGCCATACCCGGCGCTGTTGCTCCATTGCAGCATCGATCCTAACCCAGCAAAGGGAACATAGGAGCGGCCCGCGAATTCACGATCGTCGTGCTGCGCCCACACAATCGGCACAACCGGCCGATGCCTGCCGATCACACGCACGCTTTCCTGCACTGAATCGCTAGGAAACTCGTAATTGTAGTCCAGAGGCATCAGGATCACGCTGGCCGGCATAAACGCGTCGGCCGAAGGCAGATAGCCAAACCCCCAACTGCCCGCGGCCAGAGTGACCTGCGCGTGGCCGGTTTCATTGAGCGCCTTGCGAAACGCTTTGGCTACCTTGCCTATGGCAAACATTCCCGGCGCGTGCGGGTCGTCTTTCAGCGCGGGATTAACCGCCATCGCCGCGCGGTATTCCTCGCGCCAAGCTGCGGGAAAATCTTCCGGCTTGAGTAAAGTCCACGGGCTGGCCGGCGCGCCGCGAAACCAGACGGCAACCTGCGTGATCTGCGGGTAGAGCTTCAGCAACTGCTCGACTTCGCTCTTGTAGTAGAGATAACCTTCCTTGCTGTCGGGATTGGCTAACTGATAATTCTGCGTTTCATATTGAGTTTGAAACCGAGCCGAAGCAGGAAGAGTCGCTATCACATTTTGCGGATTGGACGCAGCCGAATCGATGTCCAGCGCGAACGCAATCCCCATGCCCCGCTCTGCAGCAAACTGAAAGACGCTTTGCATCAGGGCTGTCGCCGCCTGCACTTTGTCTTTGTCCGCAACCATGCTCGTGTCCGCGCCAAAAACAGGCCCGCTGAAAAGCCCCTCGCCGCCTACAATCTTTCTCACATCGAGCACATCTTCCGTCCCCCAATCTCGGCCCGACCTTGAGTTGGTAAGAGAACCGAGCGGCTTGGTCGCGCCATTCAGCGAAAACGGAAACATCGGATTGTTTCCGTAGGCATGAACCATGATGGTGTTGAAGCGCAGCCGCTCGGCCTGCGTAATCCACTGCCGCCAGTCCTCGAGATTCCAGGCCGAACATCCGCTGAGAAAATTATGCCAGTTGAAGATCAACCGCTCGCCCGCGATGGGCGCGTCCTCCAACTCCCAGCCGGCAAATGAAACGGACGCATGAGTTGGAACCGGGGCCGTGTTGTAAGAAAGATAAAATCCAAAACCCAGCTTTTCGAGCAGCGCGTCTACGGCATATAAGGTCGCTCGCGGACTCTCACCGGCAATCACTGCAATGCGGCTGTCGATTACCTCGATCGCAAAACTATCCGGCTGATCCAGCTTGTTCCTAAGCTCAGCCGCATAACTCTCCGGCAACTCCTGCGCGGTTCCAAGGTAAATAACCGCAACTCCCGCTTGCGGAGTGCCTATCTCGAACGCCGTCGATGGATAAAGCGCGCGCAAGTGAGCAGTTAGCTCGTCCGCCGCGATTCTTTCCACTGTACTTGCATCTTTGGGCTGAGTTACAACGACTCTAGCCTGGGCCGCCACCAACATTCCCGCCGAAAAGCCAAGCATCGCCGCAAGCTTGAAAAAGACCGAATGCCTTAGATAAATTGAAATCCGGCCGAACAGGAACGTCATTTGCATTGAATTCCTCTTCATTAAAATCTTCTAATTGGATTTGATCGAATTCTACCGTTCTCGAACTGATTTAGAGAAACCGCTCTCCACCGCCATGATCGCGGCGCGCATAAAGCCCAATGTATGCGCCATGCCCGCGTGCCAAGATGCCGAGCATGTCATCTGCGGGCTGTGATCCGGAATCAACACGCCGTCGAATTTGTTCTTGTGCAAAATGGAGACGATGCGCAGCATATTGATATCGCCATCGTCGATAAAGGTCTCGTGGTAAAAGGGAACCTTGCCGCTAACGTTGCGGAAATGAACGTAGGCAATGCGCTTCTGGCTGCTGTACTGCTCGACGGTATCGTACAGGTTGCCCTCGGTCATCTCGGCCAGCGTTCCCAGACAAAACTCGAGCATATTGCTGGGGCTGGCGGAAACGTCGATCAGGCGCTGATACATCGACGGCTGATAGACCAGCCGCGGTTGCCCACGCATGGTGGGCATGGGTGGATCGTCGGGGTGCGCGGCCAACTTCACACCAGCTTGTTCCGCCACCGGCAACACATCTTCGAGGAACCGCTGAAGTCGTCTCCAAAGCTCGTCGTGCGTGATGGTGGGAAGAACACCCTTGGGCGCCTTTTGGTCATAGGTCATGTTCCACACCATGCCGTTGGGAATGGGCGTTTCGACAAGGCCGTCCATGCCGACAGATTCCGCGCCGCCGCGCGCAAAGGGCCCATGCACTCGGCCGCAGACTCCCGCGATGCTGAAGTTATAGCCCAGCACGCCGATGCCGGCTTCGCCCATGGCCCGTATTATGGTGTGAACATTCTGAATGTGAAGGGCGCGCCTGGGCCCGTCGAGCAGCACATCGTGCCAGTGTACGGGATCGAGATTCTCAATGCCTTCAAGTTTCAGTCCGGCAGCCTCAATCTGCTTGCGCAACTGAATCAGTTCCGCGGCTGTCCATAGCTGCAGCGGATCGCCGGCCACGCCCCAAGGCTTGTCCTTATCCCCGGTGGGTTGATTGTTTCTGGAGTTCGCCTCGCCCTGCTTGAAGTAATCCACAAGGTGAACGATCACGTGGGTGCAGCCGGCCTGAACGGCGAACGAATAATACTCCTCGTTCAGCATGTGCCGGTAGAGCCCCAAGCCAAGTTTCACAGTGCCTCCCCGTTCCATTTTAAAATTGCAGGAACAGCGCCCATCTCTTTTATACAATGCCGTATTATTCATACGCTTGTCGTGCTGGCAGTCCTTCTTCAAGCACCGTCCGCACTACCTTTACCTTGCGCGCTCTTTCGATTGCCTGGTTCAACACCTCTTGCTCAGCCCGGACGAGAGAATAGGGGCGTTCGGCCGTTGCGTCTGGAAAGGCTCGAATACTGCTTGTTCAATAACCGCCTCGTCCCGATTTGAGGCAGTCTTGGTGATTTCTAGGATGAGAAAGGATTCTTTGGTTCTTCACATGCGGCAAATCCCTGCCGGGAGGGCATCCCGTGATTGTTACTCAATGCGCTCGTCCGCGCGCCGCAATCGTTCTTTGCTCCTATCTCGCTCTGGCCCTCCTGCTGCCCTCTTCCACCGCCTTTGCCGGCGGACCAAGATACGTTGCCGGTACTACTTACTTCAATTCTGGAGTCCTCGGACAACCCATCCACTGGGCCGGCGGGCAGGTAAACTACTACGTTGATCAGGGACCGCTCAACAGCAACGTCACCAATCAGCAGGCGGTAGCCATGGTGGATGCGGCGGCGGCTCTGTGGAGCGCGGTGCCGACGGCTGGGGTCACGCTTACCGATATCGGGCCGCTGAACGAGGACGTGAACGGCGCGAACATCGTGGCCAGCGGCATAAACTTCACGGTGACCAACGAGCAGACCGATCAGCTGAACCAGATCGCCCAGCCCGCCGACGTTACTCCATCGGCCACGCAATATCCGGTGGGGGTTATCTTCGACTCTGACGGCTCGGTGATCAATGCGCTCTTCGGTCCCGGTGCAAGCGATCCCACCAGTTGCGAGTTCAACGGCGTCTGGTTCTGGATCGACAACGTCAACCCCGACGCCACCATAGCTCACGCCATCATGCTGCTCAACGGCCTCTGCGCCACCAATGCAAACATGCTTGCGATGATGAGCTTCGAGTTGGAGCGCGCCTTCGGCCACATCCTCAATCTGGACTATGCGCAGGTGAATCCCGGTGCGTTGCAGAATGAAGAGTCCGGCGGCACGCAAGGCTGGCCGGTGATGCAGCCCATCAGCGGAGTTTGCGGCTCTACCGGCGGCCTCTGCATTCCTGAGCCCTCCGTGCTTCATTCCGACGATATTGCCGCTCTCAACCGCATCTACCCCATCACATCCCAAAATCTCTCCAGCTTTCCCGGCAAGCAGCTCACCGCAACGAACACCGTCTCCATTCAGGGCTCAGTTACATTCCAAACCGGCGTGGGCATGCAGGGCGTGAACGTCGTCGCGCGCCCGCTCGATCCGAACGGCAACCCGCTCTACGAATACACAGTCACATCCGTCTCCGGCGTGTCCTTCAACGGCAATCACGGCAACCCCATCACCGGCTTCGCCGACTCGAACGGCAACTTGCTCACCATGTGGGGCTCGAACGATTCTACCCAGCAGGGATTCTTTGACCTGAACGGAATTCCGCTGCCCCCCGGCGTGACCACGGCCAACTATCAGGTCACATTTGAGACCATCGACCCTCTTTATATCCTCACCAATTCCGTGGGCCCTTATCTCGACGGCCAGGTCGCTCCCTCGGGAACCCTGGCTACCATCTCCGTGCCGGCAATGTCGGCCGGCAGCACGCAAACCCTCACCGTCAACGCCGCCAACTCGGCCATCGGCGGCTACCGAGGACGCTATCGGAACCCAGGCCACGCCGCGCACCCTGCCCGCCAGCGGCTTCTGGTGCGGCCGTCTCAGCCAGGTGGGCCAAACCGACTGGTTCAGCTTCCCGGTCCGCGGCAATCGCACCTTCACCATCGTCACTCAGGCCTTAAATGAGGCCGGCACGCCCACCGAAACCAAAGCCATGCCCGCCATCGGCGTCTGGGACGCATTCGATCCCGTCGGCGCAACAGCCGTCGGCGCGGCTCCCGGATTGAACGGACTGGCCACCGGCGAAACCTGGCTGCGAGTCACCCCCTCGGCCGACGACATGGTCCGCATCGGCATCGCCGACCAGCGCGGCGACGGCCGTCCCGACTACCCCTATAACGGCTGGGTGCTCTACGCTGATACCGTTCAGCCGCCGCACCTGCCCGTTTCCGGCGGCCCTATCGTCATTCAGGGCATGGGTTTTCGCCTCTCCGATACGGTGCAGGTGGGCGGCCAGCCAGCCGTGGTCACCAGCATCTCGCCCAACGAGATCACCGCCATTGCGCCCGCAGCTGCCGGCGGAGTCACCGGCTCGGTAGACGTGGAAGTGGACGACCAGCCCGCCTTCTATGCCGCAGCCATCGTCTCCGGCGGCGTCAGTTACGACTCCGGCACAGGCGACGCGCTCACCCTGCTCACCGCGCCAATGAATACCGTCCCCATCGGTGTGCCGATTCCCTTCACCGTTACCGCATTGAGCCCAACGCTCACCCCTGCGGGCGGAGTTACGGTGATCTATACCGTCACTAGCGGCACGGCCACACTGACCTGCGGACTGCCTACCTGCTCCGTCACCGCAACCGGCGACGGACGCGCCACCATGAACGTCACCGCTGTCGACGGAACCTGGTCCATCGTCACTGCTTCACTCACCAACGGCTCCAGCCTGCAGGCGCAGTTTGCCGGCGGAACACCGCCCGTCCTTGCCTCTCTCACACCGCAACTTTCTCTCGCCGCTGGAGCCACCATCCCCTGGACGGTGCAGGCACTGGTCCTCTCATACGGCCTTCCCGCCGCCAGCCAAACCGTAGCCTGGCAGTCGGCCAGCGGCATCACGGTCCATGGCAGCGGCTCCGCCCTCACCAACTCCAGCGGCATCGCCACCCAGGCCCTCACCACCGGACCGCTCACCGAGGGCCAGACCGCAACCATCAGCGCCTGCCTCAACGGCACCAACCAGTGCGTCGCCTACACGGTTTTCGGCGCTCGTCCCGAGCTGGCTACGCTGGATGCTGTCTCCGGCACAAGCCAGAGTCTGCCGCTTCAATCCACTCCCAGCCAGATCACCCTTCGTTTGCTCGATACAGACGGCAACCCCATGGCCGGTGGGTCGGTAGCCCTTTACCAAGCCCTCTACGCATGGGCGCCGCCCTGCCCCTCGCACGGAGTCTGTCCTCCGTCCAATCTCCTCGCCACCCAGGCAGCCACAGCCACTTCGGCTCTCGACGGAACTGTCGCCTTCACCCCCGCAACCCTCCCCGGCGTCGCCACCAACCTGATCGGCCTTGCCTCAAGCGGCAGCACCTCCTCTCTCAGCATCTCCATCGAGCAGTATCCGTAGTACAGCTTTCAGCTTTCAGCCGGTTTCCCAAGTCTCGATTTTGAGACCAGGGAAACCACAAAAGCAGACCAGCCCATTTTTCTTCCAGCACAATCGCGCCGGGTGCCCCACCCCTGCGATCCGCCGCGGCGGATTCTTGTCGCTATGGTGGGATATGCTCACATTGCGTTTTGAAAATTTGGAGCTACCAGCCCATCCCCACCCTTATCTGCTATTTTCATAATTTGTATCCACGAGCTCCGAAATCTCCGCCGCCGCGCTCCGAGGGTCGTCGCTATCATGCCTGAACCTCTTCGTCACCCACCCGCTTCCGATACTGAAACTCCTGAATCCATCGGATTCTTCCATCCATCGAGGCGCACGTACCGCTTCACCATCCTGATGTTCATCAGCTTGCTGGTACTGGGGAGCTATTTCGCCTATGACAGCATCGGCGCCCTCGCGCCCACACTCATCGATGCCCTGCATCTGGACCGCAGCACCATCGGAAATCTCTACACTGCATACTCGGTGGCCGCCATTCTCATCGTCTTCTTCGGCGGCATGCTTTACGACAAGCTAGGCCCCCGCCGAGCCAGCCTGCTGTTCTCGAGCCTCGTCTTCGTGGGCGCCGTTATCGTGGCCTTCGCCCACTCCACGTGGATGCTCTACGCCGGACGCCTGATCTTCGGCGCGGGTTCCGAATCCCTGATCGTAGTGCAGAGCGCCATCATCAGCCGTTGGTTCAAGGGCAAAGAAATGGCTCTTGCCTTCGGCATCGCACTCACCATCAGCCGCATCGGAACTCTCTTCAGCTTCAACACCGAGGAACTCATCTCCCGCTACTTCGGCAGTTACCGCATCGCTCTCTGGGCCGCGGCCGGCTTCTGCCTTTTCTCCGTGCTGTGCAACCTGGTCTACATTGCCATGGACCGCCATGGGGAGAAGGTGCTCGCGCTTCCCAAGCCGGACGCCGGCGACAGGATCGTCTTCTCCGATATCGGCAAGTTCAACTCCTCCTTCTGGTTCGTAACCCTTCTCTGCGTAACCTTCTACAGCGCCATCTTCCCCTTCACGGCCCTGGCCACTGACATGTTCCACGACAAGTGGGGTATCCCGCTAGTGAGCTCGAGCTCGGGTGGGTTTCTGGCCCAGATCTTTGACAACTTTCTTCACATGTTCTCCACGGCGCCCGGCATCACCAGCATCGTAATCTTCGCATCCATGGTCTTCGCACCCTTCGCCGGCAACCTAGTGGACCGTATCGGAAAGCGCGCCACGCTGATGGTGGTGGGCTCCCTCATGCTGATTCCCGCCCACCTGGTCATGGGCATTACCCACTGGAATCCCATCCTTAGCATGGTCGTGCTCGGCGCCGCCTTTGTACTGGTGCCCGCCGCCATGTGGCCTTCGGTTCCCCTCGTGGTGGAAGAGAAACGCGTGGGCACGGCTTTCGGACTAATGACGGCCATCCAGAATCTGGGCCTCGGGCTGTTCCCCTTCCTCAATGGCAAGCTCCGCGACGTTACCGGAACGTATACCGCAACCCAGGTCATGTTCGCGGGTCTCGGCATGGTGGGACTCATCTTCGCCCTGCTATTGCTGCGGTCCGATCGGCGGCATGGCAACATACTTGAGCAAGGAAGAAATAAGGAGAAGAACCTGCCCCGAATCGAAGAGGGTCTTGAACAACGCTAAGGAACTTCTGAATTAGTCGGCGTTTTGAAAGGGCAGGACCAGGGCACCGGGGTACCCTCTGGGCCGGTTCGCGTGCCGCAAGTGCAACACAATCAGCGTCTGCTTTAGCCCCTGTGGGAATGTCCTGTCACCAATCGCCCCGCTCGCGCATCTATAGCCTGAGGCGCTTCCCCTTTTGATCCAACCAACCGAACCCCTCCAGCCCCGCCGCCCCCGCGTGGTTATCGTCGGCGGTGGCTTTGCCGGCATCAACGCCGCTAACGGCCTTGCAGGGCTCCCCGTCGACGTCACGGTAGTTGACCGCCGCAACCACTACACCTTTCAGCCGCTGCTTTACCAGGTAGCTCTCGCCGTGCTCTCCCCGGCGGATATTGCCCAGCCCATCCGCAGCATTCTTCGCCGCAATGTAAACACCCAGGTCCTCATGGACGAGGTCGTCGCCATCGACGCAGCCGCTCGCCAGATCACTCTAGCCTCCGGCACAAAGCTCCCTTATGAATACCTGCTGCTCGCCACCGGAGCCACTCACTCCTACTTCGCCCACCCCGAGTGGGCTCAGCTAGCTCCCGGCCTCAAAACTCTCGAAGACGCCACCGAGATTCGCCGCCGTGTCCTGCTGGCCTTTGAGCTGGCAGAGCGGCAGATGGTCGAGAGCGGCTGGCACCCACCGCTCAACTTCATCGTCATCGGCGGCGGGCCCACAGGCGTTGAGCTGGCCGGAGCCATCTGCGATATAGCCCAGCTCTATATGCGCCATGATTTCCGCCACATCGACCCCGCAAAATCCCGTGTGATCCTCCTCGAAGGCTCCCCACGCGTTCTCGCCGCCTACCCACCCGACCTATCCGCCAAAGCCGAAGCCGCACTCACCCGCCTCGGTGTCGAGGTCCACACTCAAACCCAGGTCACCAATCTCGGCCCCGGCTGGGTGGAGGCCGAAGGCATGTGCCTGGATGCAGTAGTGACCCTGTGGGCCGCAGGCGTTCAAGCCTCGCCCCTCAGCAAGCTCCTCAATGTTCCGCTTGACCGCCGAGGCTGCGCTCTGGTCGACACTTTCCTCAATCCCCCCGGCCTTCCCAACGTCTTTATCCTCGGCGACCTTGCCCATCTGGAGCAGGACGGCCGTCAGATCCCCGGCGTAGCCCAGCCCGCCATGCAGATGGGCGACCACGCCGCCAAAATCATCGCCGCTGACCTCAAGAGCAAGCCGCGCCCACCCTTCCGCTACTTCGATAAAGGCGATATGTCCACCATCGGCCGCATGGACGCCGTCGCCGACGTCAAATGGCCCTTCAAAGCCCACATGAGCGGCTTCCCAGCCTGGTTCACGTGGCTCACCGTCCACATCTTCTTCCTTATCGGCTTCCGCAACCGCCTTGCCGTCTTCGCTGCCTGGATCTGGACCTACTTCACCTTCACCCGCGGCGCCCGCCTCATCACCGGCGACCAGACCCTCCCCGGCTGGCCTGAACAGATCGCCACCGGATCAAAGTCTGCTCCATCCGATTCATCAAATTTCTCATCCTGAGCGACCAGTAAAAGGCTGTCATCCTGAGCGATCGGCGTTTCGCACTATCTCTGTCACAAAAGCCCCGTGCCCCATCCTTTCGCCTTTTTTCTGGCGAAAGGGTGAGAATCCACAAATCTCAAATCAATCCCCCTCCAAACCAGTCGAGTAAACTGGAAGAGCGATGCTCGATCTGGCCTTTGTCCGTGCCAACCTTGAATTGGTAGAAGAAAAACTACGCGCCCGCGGAGCCGACCCCGCCGCGCTGCTGGGAGATTTTCGCGCCCTTGACAAGGACCGACGCGAGGCCATTACAGAAGCCGAAAAGCTAAAAGCCCGACGTAATCAGCTGAGCGAGCAGGTCGGCGTACTGAAGAGGACCGGACAGGACGCCACGGCCCTGATAGAAGAGGTCCGGGTCCTGAAAGAGGAGGCAGATTGGCGGCAAGCTGAGGCTGTCTATAACGAAGTGAAAATGATCGAGCGCCTCCAGACGATACCGAACCTCACTCGGGATGAAGTGCCGACTGGGGCTTCTGAGGCCGAGAACAAGACGGTCAAATTCTGGGGCGAGCCGAAGAAATTCAATTATCAGCCGAAGTCGCACTGGGAAATCGGCGAAGCCCTCGGCATCCTCGATCTCGAGCGTGCGGCCAAGCTCTCGGGCGCGCGCTTCGCCGTCTATAGGGGAGCCGGAGCACGTCTCGAACGCGCCCTTATCTCCTTCATGCTCGACCTGCACACCGAGAAACACGGCTATACCGAACTGTTGCCCCCGTTCATGGTGAACTCGATGGCGCTCACCGGAACGGGTCAACTCCCGAAATTCGAGGCAGACTTGTTCCAGTGCGCTGAACCCGACTGGGAAGCCCGCGATACCGCAAAGGCCAAGCTTGATCGAATCGAGCGGGAGTTCGGCTGGAGGTCAAGCCAGTTTGACGACGCCCTCGATGAGCTTGTAGCGGCGAAGAAGAAAGCTTTTCTTAGCGACCATTGGCTCATTCCCACCGCCGAAGTCCCCGTCACCAATCTCTACCGCGACGAGATCCTCGACGAGTCGCGCCTGCCCATCCGATTCGCCGCCTACACGCCCTGCTTCCGCGCAGAAGCCGGAGCCGCCGGCAAGGATACCCGCGGCATCATCCGCCAGCACCAGTTTCAAAAGGTCGAGCTGGTCAAGTTCACCCGCCCCGAGGAATCCGACGCCGAGCACGAGCGCCTCACCCGCGACGCCGAAGAGATCCTCGAAACCCTCGGCCTGCCCTACCGCCGCGTTCTGCTTTGCACCGCCGATACCGGCTTCTCTTCGGCCAAGACCTACGACCTCGAAGTCTGGCTCCCCGGTCAGCAGCTTTACCGCGAAATCTCCTCCTGCTCAAACTTTGAAGCCTTCCAGGCGAGGCGGGCCAACATCCGCTACCGGACAAAATCGAAGGCCAAGCCCGAGTTTGTCCACACCATCAACGGCAGCGGTCTCGCCGTGGGCCGCACCTGGCTGGCCATCGTTGAGAACTACCAGCAAGCCGATGGCTCCGTCGTCATTCCAGCGCCGCTGCGCGCCTACATGGGCGGTATGGACAAAATCGTCTCTGAAAAGAAGGACTCCTGATGGATCCCCGTAGCAGCGCAAAATCCGATTCTCCGCAGCCCCGCCGCACCATCCGGCAGATTCTGAAGAGTTATTTTTACTGGACCTACCCCCGCGGCAGCTTTCACTACGACATTATGGTCACGCTGATTCTCCTCTTCATCTTCCTCACGCCGCGGATCCCCGGTTGGAGCTTCGGCGACAAACCATCCCCCATTGGCGGCCCAATGCATCCCATCCAGGTCACCGGCAACGACGGCCAGGGAGTGATTGTCACCGTTCAGGCCTCCGATGTGAACCTTGACCTGCGCACCACCGCCTCGTACAACGTGGTGAAGAAGGCGCTGCGCAAGGCCATTGAGCCGGTTACCGGCGACGATGTCTTCATCGTGCACTGGGAAACCAGCACAGACGACCATGGAAATCCCGTTTGGAAGGTTTGGGCGCATCGCTAACTCATTTTGCTGAAATCTCATCTTCGCAGCTTCATCCGGCGCAATTCAGCGTCCAATCAATAAAAGGAAATTCATGCATCCCGGAATCAAACTTGCCTTTGCCGCATCCATCGCGCTGTTTCTCTTGCCTGCCCCCACCGCCCTCGCCGAGCAAAAGGACCTCAAAGAGGTTCTCGGCCAACTTGACGACGCGGCGGCAAACTTCCGCTCCACCTCCGCCGACTTCGAGTTCATCACTGAGCAAACCGACCCCGTCCCTGACAAAGACGTGCAGCAGGGCATCGTCTACTACAAGCGCAACGGAAAAAACTTCCAGATGGCGGCGCACATCCACATGGAGAACGGCAAGCCGGTGCCAAAGGTCGTGGTTCTGAAAGACGGAATCGTCCAGCTCTACGAAAAACTCATCGATCAGGTCACCAGGTCCAGCAAGCTCGGCCAATACCAAAGCTGGTTCATGCTCGGCTTTGGCGCCAGCGGCAAAGATCTCGAGGAGAAATGGGAGATCAAGTACATGGGCAAGGTGACGATCGACGGCGTTAACACAACAGAGCTGGAGATGACGCCCAAAGACCCGGCCGTACGCAAAAACCTTCCTAAGGTCACGGTTTGGATGGATACCACGCGGGGCGTAAGCCTGAAACAGGTTTACGACGAGGGCCAGGGCCAGTCCCGCACCTGCCTGTACTCCAACATCAAGGTTAATCAGGGCCTGCCCAGCGACGCCTTCACCTTCAAGACCGACAGCAAAACCCAGTTTGTCAACCGGTAAACCCCGATTCCTCCCAGCACAAATAGCATGGGAAAGCACTCCAGCGTATAGCGCGTCTCGGGCGCCTCGATGGTCATCAACAAACCGCTCCGCATTGCCATATACGCCATCATCCATTGCCAGTAGCGCGGCCGCAGGCAAAGCCCCGCCAACGCCAGCAGCAAATACAAAGCGTTCAGCCCCGCGTATCCCCAACTGAATATAGTTTCATCGTTGTGATGCGCATAGACCCACCAATCCATATCGATAGGCAGATTTTCCACCCGTGGCCGCAGCCACATATCCGCTACCCGTCCCAGCGGCAGCCATAGATAATACCTGATCGGATGGGCGGCAATCCGTTCCGCGGCCAGCCGCGCAAAACCCGCATCCATATCCGGCAAAATATCCAGCCCATTGTCGATGTTGTTGTAGTCGGCAGCAAGCGCGGCGGTTTCAGCGTATTGCTCGGGCGTGTCGAATGCCCAATTCGGCAGCTTGGTCAAATCGAGCGGGCTGCCCGGAACAGGCCAATACACATCGTAGGTGCAAGTGAAATCCAGGCACCAGGTCCTAACCCACCGCTGCCAGCCGGGATACACCGTCTGCCCGGGATCATTAGCATAGCGCGGTGCAAGCGGCTGAACCACGTGGAAAACCCTCCAGTTCCGCGCCGTCCAGGCCGCAAAAGGAATCATCGCCAGCAAAATGCAAACCGCCGCCATCCGCAACAATTTGAATCTTTCATTGCCCGTCGAATTGATTGCAGAAACCGTCGCGCGGTAGGCCGGGGTTTTAACCCCGACATTCAACCCAGCTGAATCGATGTGGTCTTTAGCCCCTGAGGCATGCTTTTTCAGCCGCAGCCCCAACACCATCGCCGGCCCCAGCGCAACTCCCACCAGCATCCCATCCGGCCTGAGCATCGCCGCAAAGATCACTGCAAACGTAAACCAGAGCGCGCTTGGCCAACCCGGTTGGTCCACCCGTTCATCAAACTTCGCCACAGCCCACAGTGCCAGTGCAATGGCAAACAGCGTCGGAGTCTCGGTCAGCGGAGTCGCTGTAAAAGAGGCCGTAAATGGACAGAGTGCCGCCAGCCAAAGCGTCGCCAACGCCGCTCCTGTCCTCATCTCCGGTTTCGAAATCCGCCGTACAAACTCCGCCAGCAGCAGGCAGCCCAGCAGTTCCAGCGCAATCTGCACGTAGGCCACCGCGTTGTAGTTGTCCACTCCAAAGAGCCGGAAACAGGCGGCCAGGAACAGCGGATACCCAGGCAGCCGGATCAGCGTCTCGTGCAGCGCGCCGCTCCTTTCGGTAATCGCATACCGCCCATATAGCAGAAGATTCTTGGCAATGCTCCCATAGATCAGCGAATCCCCCTCAACCTGCGGAAACTCCCTGAGCATCCACAGGCGCAACAGCGCTCCTGCGGCCAGCGCCGGCGCAATCGGCAGCGCCGCGCACAATATTACGCGGGTTTTGGCTATCATCCGGCTCAGACCGGGCAATTGACTCTCGGGGTCGGCTTCCATACGTTTCGTACTGTATAGCGTAGAATGTTTTGGCGGCTTTCGCCCGCGTAGAATGAATTAGATCGTCCATGCCGAATCGACAGATATTTTTCGACCCCCTCCGCAAGCGCTGGAAGCGCCTGCGCCGCTTTCTCGATGTGACCGCCGTTCTGGTCACTCTGGTCATGGCCGCGTTCATCTTCAACGTCCTGCGCAATCAGCATCTGCCCGAGCTGCTGTTGCCCACGCCCAGGCATAATTACAAGGCTCTCAACGACCGCGCGCCGCTGTTGCGCGCCAAAGCCCGGCCGGCTCGCCGCAAAACCACCCGCAAGCCCTCTGATATTCCCTTCAACACCGGCGAAGGTCTGCGCGCCGCCTACTATGTTCAGGACGATGCCGCCAGCTACTCCTCCTTCAAGCAGCACGTCCACCAGCTTGACCTGCTCTTCCCCCAGTGGCTTCACGTGGACGCACCGGATCCCACACTACTGGCAATCAACAATGACAGCCATCGCGAGTACCCCGTGATCGACGGCGCCACCGTCCACGACCCCGACGACGGCAACCGGGTCAAGCACGTTATCCAGGCGGCCAGGGAAGATACTGAAATCTTTCCCCACCTGAACAACTACAACCCCAACACCCAGTCCTGGGATCCCGCCATCGGCGCAGTTCTCGCCGACCGCGGCAAACGCGCCGAACTGCGCAGCCAAATCATTCGCTTTTTTACCGCATTCCCCGTCTATCGCGGCCTCTCGCTGGACTTTGAAAGTCTCTCTGAAAGCTCCACACCGGCCTACCTGAGCTTCATACAGGAGCTCTACGCCGATATGCACCCGCGCAATCTGCGCCTCTACGTCAACACTCCCGTCTCCACCCCCGATGCCGAACTTGGCAAGATCGCCGCCAACTCCGACGGCATCATCCTGATGAATTACGACCAGCACGAAGCCACCAGCAATCCCGGGCCCATCGCCAGCCAGGACTGGTTTGTCGGCAACCTGCGCCGCGCTCTCAAAGTTGTTCCCAAGCAAAAGCTCATCTGCGCCATCGGCAACTACGGCTACGACTGGACCCTCTCCATTCCCAATCCAAAGAGGCACAGGCATGCAAAACCAAAAGTTCTCAATACCGAGGACCTGCACGTCTCCGACGTATGGCAGCGCGCCTCCGACTCCGACGCCGATCTCAATCTCGATTACGACTCCCTCAATCCCCACTTTGAATACATTGACGAAGACCTGAACCAGCGCCATGTGGTCTGGTTCCTCGATGGAGTCACCGTACTCAACGAAATGCGCGCCGCCCGACAGCTCGGCCTGCAGACCTTCGCCCTGTGGCGGCTAGGCGAGGAAGACGGCTCACTGTGGAATATTTGGGACAAGCCCAGCAACCCTGACTCGCTGAAAGCGCTCTCCTCCGTCCAGCCCGGCCATAACGTGGACACCGAGGGCGAAGGAGACATTCTCCGCATCACCGGATTGCCTCAGCCCGGCAAGCGCACCGTACTAGTCGATACCGACGAGCCCGACCCGCGCAAGAAGCTCATCATCGATGAACACATGGACGCCTATCCCCGCACCTACACCATCCAGTAATACGGATACCACCCCAACGAAGTTGCCCTCTCCTTCGACGACGGACCCGACCCCAAGTGGACCCCAAAGATTCTGGACATCCTCAAGCAAAAAAACGTCAAAGGCGCCTTCATGCTCATCGGCGCTGAGGCCCAGGAAAATGTCGGCCTCATGAAGCGCATCGTCCGCGAAGGCAACGAGATCGGCAACCACACCTACACCCATCCCGACATCAGCGAAATCCCCAACCGGCAACTGGACCTCGAACTCAAGGTCACCGAGCGGCTCTTCGTCAGCAAGCTCGGCATTCAGCCCCTCTACTTCCGGCCACCTTACGACATCGACGAAGAACCCGACACCGACGACCAGGCAGCCCCCGTCGAGCGCATCCAGCGCCAAGGCTACATCATCATCGGCAACAAGATCGACACCAACGACTGGAACGAGCATCCCCGCAAGAATCCCGCCGAAATCACCCAGTCCGTCCTCGCTCAGTTGGAGACCATGAAGGTCAAGCCGCAGTTTCGCGGTTCCATCGTCCTGCTCCACGACGGCGGCGGCAACCGCTCGGCCACCGTCGCCGCGCTTCCCGTTCTCATTGACGCTCTACGCGCCCACGGCTACTCCATCGTTCCGGTCTCCGCCCTGATGGGCAAAACCACCGCCCAAGTGATGCCCAGGGTCAGCTTCCTTCGCTATCTGAGCGCCCTGCCCGACTCCATCGCCTTCTCCAGCCTGGCCTTCATCGCCATGTTCATCGTGATGGTCTTTTTCGTGGGCGACATCCTCATGAGCGCCCGCCTCATCCTCATCGGCCTTCTGGCCGTCATAGACCGCATGCGCAAGCCCTATCGACAGGCCACGCCCGGCTACAATCCCCGCGTCGCCGTCCTCATCCCCGCCTACAACGAGGAAACCGTCATCGTCCGCACCGTCCGCTCGGTGCTCAACTCCGACTACAAAAACCTCCACGTCATCGTCATTGACGACGGCTCGCTCGACAACACCTTCGACGTAGCCCGCGAGGCCTACGCCGCCGAAATTGCCGCCGGCCGCGTCCAGGTCCTCACCCATCCCAACGGCGGCAAAGCCTCCGCCCTCAACTTCGCCCTCGAGCGCATCACCGAGGAGATCTACGTCGGCATCGACGCCGACACCGTCATCGCCACCGACGCCATCTCCAAGCTCATCCCGCACTTCGAGAACCCCCGCATTGGCGCCATGGCCGGCAACGCCAAGGTCGGCAACCGCGTCAACCTGTGGACCAGTTGGCAGGCCCTCGAATACATCACCAGCCAAAACTTCGAGCGCCGCGCACTTGACCTCTTCCACGTCGTTACCGTCGTCCCCGGAGCCATCGGCGCCTGGCGCACCGCTCCCGTCAAAGCCGCCGGCGGCTATCACCTCAACACCGTAGCCGAAGACGCCGACCTCACCATGAACCTCCTCGAACAGCGCTACCACGTCGACTACGAAGACCGCGCGCTGGCGTTCACCGAGGCTCCCGTCGATATGCAGGGCCTCATGCTCCAGCGCTTCCGCTGGTCCTTCGGAATTCTGCAGGCCGTCTGGAAACACCGCCTCGCCTTCATCCGCAACAAGGCCATGGGCTTTTTTGCCCTGCCCAATATCCTCGTCTTCCAGATGCTTCTGCCCCTGGTCTCGCCCTTTATCGACCTCATGTTCGTAGCCGGCATCGTCAACTACTTCATCGACCTTCACTACCACCCTGAAGCCGCCTCCGCTGCCAGCTTGCAAAAGCTCATCGCCTACTTCATCACCTTCCTGCTCATCGACTTCATTACCTCCTCGGCAGCCTTCTCGCTGGAGCGCCGCCATCCCGCCAACAAGGGAGACGGCTGGCTCCTCTTCCACATCTGGCTCCAGCGCTTCGCCTACCGCCAGGTCTTCTCCATCGTCCTCTTCAAAACCCTCAAGCGCGCTATCGACGGCAAGCCCTTCAACTGGGACAAACTGGAGCGCACCGCCAAGATGAGCAAACGCACCGACGCCATCACCGAAACTACGTAGTCCACCCATCAACAAATTTTTATAGATTTGTCATCCTGATCGGCCGGACCCTGAGCTCAGCGTAGATTCTCTCTTGCGCATCAATCTTTTTCGGTAGGGGTTCGATTGGATTTTCAATGCATTGCGAGTGGGAAACCACAAACCTACACCGCCCATACACCCGCTCTCGGAGGTAGCGAATGAAAATAGCCCCGGGTGAAACCCAGGGAACGGGCGCCAAAAAATGCACCGCCGTCCTGTAAGACGGCGCGATTCATCCGCAAACTATCGCGGGTCATATTCATTCCTGAGCTTGCCCCCCTCCCTAAAACAACTTACGAATACGCGCCAGTCTAAAAGCAATCGCAATTTCGCCAATTGTCCATAACATCCAAATTTCGTGCATTTCCACATACACATTTCACCCACAAATACCACCCCCTGACCCTGTCCAGTGCCCACGTTTCGCTGTAAGCTGTAAGCGTTATGACCACCGCTATCCTCCCCACCCGCATCGAGCCCCGCACTCCCAACGGCGTCTTCCGGAACGAGTCCCTTATCGATTTCAAGACTCCGGAAAACACTCGTAAGATAAAGTCAGCATTGGAGATGGTCGCCGGCCAGTTAGGCCGCGAATACGACTTGGTTATCGGCGGCCGACGCCTCAAGACCGAAGCCAAAATCCACTCCCTCAACCCTGCGCGCCCCGCTCAGATCGTCGGCGTCCACCAGAAAGCCGAAGCAGAACACGCTGAGGAAGCCATGCAGGCGGCGCTTCGCGCCTTTGAGTTCTGGTCTAGGACCTCAACAAACGAACGGGTTTCCCTCCTCCTCAACGCCGCAGAAATTATTCGCTCCCGCCACTTCGAGTTTTGCGCCTGGCTCACCTATGAAGTGGGCAAGAACTGGGGTGAAGCCGACGCCGATGTGGGAGAAACCATTGATTTCCTTGAGTTTTATGCCCGCGAAGCCCTACGCCTGGCCGCCGTAACCACCCCCATCCAGTACCCCGGCGAGCGCAACGAACTCCTCTATATCTCGCTCGGCGTAGGTGCGGTGATTCCTCCATGGAACTTTCCCCTCGCCATCATGGCGGGCATGACCGCGGCCTCCATCGTTACCGGCAACACGGTGATCCTGAAGCCCTCCAGTGATGCTCCCACCATCGCCGCCAAATTCATTGAAGTCTTTGAAGAAGCCGGACTTCCCCCCGGCGTGGTCAACTTCTGCCCCGGTTCTGGCTCAACCTTTGGCAACGCCATCGTCGAGCACCCCAAAACCCGCTTCATCGCCTTCACCGGTTCAAAAAAGGTTGGGTTGGGAATACACGAGCTCGCCGCTAAAGCCCAGCCCACCCAACTCTGGCTCAAACGGACAGTTCTGGAGATGGGCGGCAAGGACTCAATCCTTGTCTGCGTGGACGCCAATCTGGATGCGGCAGTCGAAGGCGTGGTCGCTTCGGCCTTTGGATTCAGCGGCCAAAAATGCTCCGCCTGCTCCCGTGCCATCATCGAAGCCCCAATTTACGACTTATTTACCGAACGTATACGGGAGCGCGTGGCGCAGTTGACCGTCGGCGACCCCGCCGCCAACCACAATCTCGGTCCGGTCATCAACAAGGCCGCTCTCGACTCCATGCTCGCCTACATCGAGACCGGCAAGAAGGAGGGAAAACTGATCTCGGGCGGCCATGCTCTGCAATCTGTTGAGAACGGCTACTTCCTTGAGCCTACAGTCTTTACTGGCGTGGCTCCCGATGCAGTGCTGGCCCAGGAAGAGATATTCGGTCCCGTTTTGGCGCTCATAAAAGTCGAGAGCTTCGAGCAAGGTATCGAGGTGGCCAACAATACCGAATACGGACTGACTGGCTCGCTCTATACCACGGATCGCGAACGGATGAACCACGCCCGTCGCGAGTATCACGTGGGCAATCTCTACTTCAACCGCAAGTGCACCGGAGCGATGGTGGGAGCGCATCCCTTTGGCGGCTTCAACATGAGTGGAACGGACTCAAAAGCGGGCGGGCCGGATTACCTCAACCTCTTTACTCAGGCCAAGAGTGTGGCGGAGAAGCTGTAATCCGAAGTCGGCTTTACGTATTTACTCTTCCACGGCCCGCCGGAGCTATTTGTTCCTCGGCATCAAGCCTGCTGCCTATCTCGGCAGCGGCCTGTGCCAGAACCCGGTGGTGAATGGTAAACAACGCCAGTTCCAGACGGTCGCTGACCCCGGTCTTGTCGTAAATCGACCGCAAGTAGTTCTTGATCACCTGTTCAGTGGTTTTCAAGCGCATGGCGATCTCACGGTTCTTGCAGCCCTGAACGATGAGCGCCACGATGCGCATCTCCTTGGGAGTGAGCCGGTCGCGGACGCGCGTTCCCACCATATCGTCTTCAGGCGAGTCGGGCTGCATGATCTGCGGAGGCAGCCAGGTGTCTCCGGCGGCAACGCGGCGCACGCACTCCACCAGAGCGGGCCCGGTAACGCTGCGGTATACCACCCCGCGAAAACCCTGCTGCAGATAAACCCCAGCGTCGTCGTTGTTCTCCGCAATGACGATGCCGCGGCTGCCTGTGGATTCAAGCAGAATACGCAGCCGGATCATATCCGGCCTGAGCGAGGCTGCAAACAGGACGACGGAGCCGGGGAAGGTCGTGATGGCATGGTGCATCCGATCCAGATCCATGCATTGAGCAATGATCCGCAGATCTTCGTCCATCGCCAGCACCTTGGCTGTGCCTGCACGAAAAATTGCCTGTGAATCGGCCAGGATAATCTTATTCATGTCGCGCGCCTCAACTGCCTCATAATCCCGATTCAACAATCTGCGGCCGGGTTCAGCTTCATCTCCTGGAATCAGGAGATATCGGCTTGAGCTCAGGCGCCTTTTTCGCCCTATGCAACATCATCGGCAGAAAGGCACAGGAATCCTCGAACTGCCTGCAATTGCGACACTGCAATTTGCCTGGAATCCATCCGTGATCCTATCAAAATGTAAAAATCATTCTAACCCGGAAATTTTCTTAAGAATAGCACTACAGACCATTAAAGCGAAGGGTTAAGAAAAATATAGCCGTAGAGTAGACCTGCCTGCACCGATGGGACGGTAGATCCAACAGGAATTCTACATTGCTTTGACGGCACCTTCTATAGGAAGAGAAAACGTAAAGAAGCTGATCCCCTCTAACTTCGTACAGGGCTGGCCTTCCGCTTCGCTCAGGACTCGCATTTGGATACTTCCGAAATTTTACCCTGCAAGTTGCAGGAATTCCCATTTGGCGGTGAAATGCCATGAAGTTGATCCGCTTGGCGCCGATGTAAAAGGATGAAGGGGCCTCGATGACCGATCGCGCGGAACTTCTTGAAGCAGCACTGGACAGTCTTCCAGCCGGCATCGCGTTACTCGGGGAAGAGGGCGAGGTGGTGTTCTGGAACCGGGCCGCGGAGGCCATTACCGGGCATGCTGGACTGGACCTGGTGGGGCGGGCTGTACCTACTACGCTGAAACCGCTTCTGGAGGGATCTGCTCCGACTGGTGATCAGGAAATCTGTTCAGGCCCTCAACCGGGTCGCGGATGCCTGGTTCACGCCCTGCATAAGCTGGGCCACGATGTGCCGGTGATGACGCGAACCCTGGCGCTGCGCGACGGGTTGGGCGGGCACATCGGCACGGCAGTCGTTTTTCATTCCGCTGAGAGTCTGGAGGCTCTGCCGCATGGAGAGACAGGCGAAGGCGGTTGCGTGGAAGCCAACCAGGCGGCGCTTGAAGAAAGGCTGGAGGCTCTGTTTGAGGACTTTACGCACGGCGGCCTGGTTTTCGGTTTGCTGTGGATCACCGTCGACCAGGCCCACGAGTTGCGCAAGACCCACGGAGCCGGAGCATGCGAGGCGATGCTGGAAAAAATCGAACGAGCACTGGCGCAAGGCTTGCGGCCGGCCGAAGAAATGGGTCGCTGGGGCGACGACGAATTTCTGGTCATCTCGCATGAGCGCAACTGCGGAAATGCTGGCGGCCCATGCACAATCGCTGGCCGGGCTGGCCAGAACGGCCGATTTTCGCTGGTGGGGCGATCGCGTATCGCTCACCGTAAGCATTGGCGCAGCTCAGGCCGACCAGGACGAAGCGTTGAAGCAACTTCTGCTCGAGGTGCGCAAGCAGCGATGCTCGCCAGCATCCATGCGGGCGGCAATCACATCACACTCGCGCCGGGGAGGCAGGCATGTTTGCCATCATAGGCATTGTTCTGGTTTTGCGGCGGTCATCGGCGGCTTCCTGATGGAGAAGGGACATATCGCTGTGCTGCTTCAACCGGCCGAACTGCTCATCATTGCAGGCGCGGCCACAGGCACGCTTCTGGTGGCCAATCCGACTGCACATCCTGAAAGGAAATCGTGGCGGCTTGATGGGGGTTCTGAAAGGATCGTCGTTCAGCAAGTAGCGTTATCTGAACACGCTGAAAATGATGTACCAGTTTCTGAACAAGGTGCGCAAAGAAGGACTGTTGAGCGTGGAGATGGACGTGGAGAAGCCCTAGGAGAGCTCGATCTTCAAGAATTATCCCGAATTTCTCAGCGACCATCATGCCAGGGATTTTGTGTGCGACACGCTGCGCATGGCCATCACCGGAGGCGTGGAGCCGTTCGACATGGACCAGATGATGGAACTGGACATGGAGGTGCATCACCACGAGACGATGCAGCCGATCAGCGCCCTGACGACGGTGGCAGACGCGCTGCCGGGGCTGGGCATCGTGGCGGCGGTGCTCGGCGTGGTCATCACCATGGGCGCGCTGGGCGGACCGCCGGAGGAGATCGGCGACAAGGTGGCGGCGGCGCTGGTGGGCACGTTTCTCGGCATCCTGCTGTGCTACGGCGTGGCCGGGCCACTGAGTTCCAACATGAGCAAGACAGCGGAAGCTCAAAACGGCTATCTGCACGTGCTGCGCGTGCTGCTGCTGTCGTTTCTGAAAGGCTCGGCACCCATGATCGCCATCGAGATGGGGCGGCGCGCGATTCCCGCGCATGTGCGGCCCAGTTTCGACGAGATGGAGAAGAACTGCAAGAACCATGCGGCCGGCTGCAGGAACCGGCAGCGGCAGCTTAGGGTCCGCCGCCCATTGGGAGAAGAGAATAGTGATCATGGCGCGCCAAGGCTCAACCGATCATCGTCATCAAGAAAAAGGGCGGCCATGGCGGCCATCATGGCGGCGCATGGAAGGTGGCCTACGCAGACTTTGTGACGGCCATGATGTCGCTGTTCATTGTGCTCTGGCTGATGGGTTCGAGCGAGAAGGTCAAGAAGGCGGTGGCCGGATACTTCAACGATCCAAGGGGAACCGCCAATCTGCTGGGTACGACGATGTCGGGCAATGGCACAGCCGTGACCACCTCGACCAACGACAACATGCAGAAGCTGAAGGAGAAGCTTGAACAGGAAATCAAAGCGCGGAAGGAGCTGGAGAAGCTCTCAAAGCAGATTGAAATTACCGTCACGCCGGAAGGATTGCGCATTGAATTGATCGAGGACAAGAACGGAACCTTCTACCAGAGCGGGAGCGCGCGCCTTAGTGACAATGGGCAGGAGTTGCTGGCGCTGCTTGGCGGCGGAGTTGAAGACACTGCCCAACAACCTGCTGATCGAGGGCCACACCGATGCGACGCAGTATTCGAGCGATGCCAGCTACACCAACTGGGAACTCTCAGCCGACCGGGCCAACTCCGCGCGGCGACTGCTGCAGCAGGACGGAGTTCGCTCCGACCAGGTGACGCAGGTGCGCGGCTATGCCGACCAGACTTCTGCGGGTAAAGAACAATCCCATCGACCCTTCGAACCGCGGATCTCGATCCTTGTGAAGAACCAGGAGGTGCCGATCTTTCGCGGCCAACCTTCGATGGGGCGAGCGTTGCCGGTGACCGTGAAGCGCCGGCTCGCAGCCGATGCCAGACCGAGGCAGGCGCCGAGCGGCAGGCGCGCAAGAAGCAGCGCAGCCCAGGCCAAAAGTCGCTATCCTCGCAATGGTCCTTGTTAGCTTCGAGGTCCGTCACATGCCGGATTCATTTGATCATCAAGAGCATGCTGCCAGGGTATTGAAGTCAGAGGAATTCCTGGGAATTGTTTTATCCCTATTCACTATTCCTGGCCCGAACTGTACTGGATGGTGTAGTCTAGTGGGCGAGCTAGAAAGCGTTTACCGGAGGCATTCTACCATGACCATCGTTGCCGGGGTCGATTTCGGCACACTGAGCGCGCGCGTCACCTTGGTTGACAGCAAGAAGGGACCGATTGGAACCGCGTCGGCCACCTATCCGCTGCACCGGCGCCGCGAAGACCCTGATTTTGCCACCCAGTCTCACGCTGACCAGATGACTGCGCTGGCCGCCGCAACGCGCGACGCTCTCAATAACACAGGAGTGGATGGGAACACTGTGGCGGCCATCGCGCTGGACACAACGGGCTCCAGCGTGATTCCCGTGGGCGAGGGGCTTGGAACCGCTGGACGATTACTACCTGTGGTGCGACCATCGCGCCCACGCCGAGGCACAGGAAATTACGCAAAAGTCACATGAACTGGGCTTTGAAGGCATCGAGTGGTGCGGCGGCGTCTACTCGCACGAGTGGGGATTTTCAAAGCTGCTGCACTGGCTGCGCCACAACCCGGATAAACGCGCCCGCTTCGTGACCGCACTGGAACATTGCGACATGGTTGCGGCAACGCTGAGCGGCATCCATACGGTGGCTGACCTCAAGCGCAGCGTGTGCGCGATGGGCCACAAATGGATGTGGAATCCAAAGTGGAATGGCCTGCCGCCGGAGGAGTTTCTGGTTGCGGTTGATCCACTTTTTGCCGGGGTGCGCGCCAAGATGGGCGGCGAGTACCTGACCAGCGATCACCTGGCGGGACACCTTGCGCCGGAATGGGCAGAGAAGCTGGGACTGCGCGCGGGAATTCCCATCCCTGTGGGAGCATTCGACGCGCACTGGGACGCCATCGGCTCGAATATTCGCGAGGGCGATGTGGTGAATGTAGTGGGCACTTCCACCTGCATCATCGCCATGGCGCACGAAGCGCAACTGGTTCCCGGAGTTTGCGGCGTTGTGCCGGGAAGCGTGCATCCCAGTTACACGGGCATCGAGGCCGGCCTCTCGGCCACCGGGGACATCTTTGACGCAATAGCCCGACGCGCACAGACCACCGTGGCCGCGCTCTCTGAAGGGCTCGACGCCTACAAGGCCGGACAAACCGGGTCTGCTTCGCCTGAGCTGGGACAATGGCGATCGGACTGTTCTGGTGAATCCGGAACTGGGCGGCGTGACGCTGGGCTGGAACCTGGTGCATACCGCGCAGGACGAGTTGTTCGCGGCGATCGAAGGCACGGCTTTCCACACGCGCATCATTCTGGAGCGCATGGCCGAACATGGCGTGCGCGTAGACCGCGTGATCAATGCCGGCGGTATCCCGCAAAAGAGCGAGGTGCTGAACCGCGTCTATGCCAACGTGCTGAACAAGCCGGTGCTGGTGCCGGCGGGCATTCCCACCAGCCTGGGCTCGGGAATCATGGCGCTGCTGGCGGCGGGAGCGTACAAGACCATTGAAGAGGCGCAGGCGGCGGTTTGCCTTCCGTTGCGCACGGTTGAGCCTGATCCGCAATCCGCCGCCGTGTACGAACAGCTCTACAGGCATTATCGTGATGTGTATTTCGCCATGGGACTGCGCGACGCGGAGCCGTTGCCGCTGGGCCGTGTGTTGCCGGAGTTGCGCAGGATTGCGGCCCAGGTGCGGAATGCGAACGCCGGGACAGACGCCAAATAGGATTGTGAGCGGATACATCTTCGCGAGAATGCCAAAGGCCGGAGCAGATGCTCCGGTCTTTGGCGTTGTGGATTTTAGCGACAACGTGCCTACCCTGATTTGTCTCTAGAAATCCAGGCGCAGACCGAACTGCATGCGGCGGTAGGTGGTGAGCACGCCGCCGTACGCACCGAATGTTCCGCCGGTCAAGCCACCGGCGAGGTTGGCGGGGCTATCGTCAAAGCGGACATCGTTGCCGATGTTGTAGACCTCGGCAGCAAACTTCAACCTCATTTCTTCGTGCAGATTCCAGGTCTTTGCAAGCGCTGTGTCGATGTCGAAATACCCATCGCCACGGAAGTTGTTGCGCTGACCTGCTTCTCCGGGATAAGGCAGTCGAATTGGCGTGCCGTTGTATACGCCGTTGTTGATGTCGTTTGCCGAGTTTCCAGCGAATACTTGCGGAACGCCGTCGACGATATGCTTCTTCACTTGAACCGGGGAGGTGACGACGCCCATGCCCTCGAGCTGCCAGTTGGTTGACCAGCCAGGCTCAAAAACCGAGAAGGGCAAGCGCGCTGGCCCACGCGGCTCAAGCCCGACAACTGCCAGCCGCCGATGATGGCGTCCAAAGTGCGGTTGGCGCCTGCGAGCATAGCCTTTCCGCTGGCCGAAGGGAAGCTGGTAGACTGCGTCGACGGTAATCAGGTGGCGGGTGTCGAAGTCTGAGACGCCTTTGTTCAGCTTGGGATTCCAGGTGTTCTGGATTGCTCAGGCGCCTCCGAACGAGTCGTTGGAAAACTCGTTGGAGCGCTCCGCTCCCGACCCCATGTCGATGGATTTGGAAAAGGTGTAGCTGACGTCGGTGGTAAGCCCGTGGCTCGAAGGGATGACGCAGTGTGAATTGCAACGCGTTGTAGGAGCTGGTGCCGATGGAAGACCAGGCATAGAGCGAGGAGAACTGGCTCTGCCAGAACTGGGTGCCGTTCGGGCCAGCCGGAATAGCAGTAGAAGTCGAGATCAGCAAGCGAAGTGGTCTCTCCGTAGTCGTAGCGATAAGGAGCCCATTCGTTGTTGTAGATGGCCTGAGTGGCGCTCTCGCCTGTGTAGTCGTAGTCTTTCAACTGGGGAAACACATCTTCGAAGTATTGAATCGGCGGTACAGTCGGAACGGTACAAGGATTGCTGGAATAGGGATTGCAGCCGCCATTTTCGTCGGAGATTTTCGAAAGCTCGGCGGCGGCATGGAAGTAATCCCCGCCGCCCTGCTTTGTCCACCAGATCCACCGGCTCGGCCAGATCGAGCTGCTGCAGCAAGATGGCGTCCCAAGGCGCCCACATAGTCTTCTTCGACACGAAGCCGCCTGGCAGTTCGCGCTGGAACTGAAAAATCCAAGTCGTATGCATAGGGCGTCTTGAGGTGGTTGTCGATGCCCCAGGTGATGGCAAAAGTTCAGCACCTCACTGGGATCGCTGAATTTGAATCGGCTGTGAAGGGATAGGTGATGGTGGCCGAAGGATTGGGGCAGCCCGCTAGGGCGGAATGGCGTGCGGGCCGGTGAAGCGCGGCGATTCTTGGACGGTGTAATTGCCAGGCCGGATGTTGATCGAGCTGCTCAGGCCGAAGGAGCCTTCCTGATCGAAGGTAGTTCACGATGCCCTGGCCGAAGTGGTCGAAGTACATGCCGGCTCCGGCGCGAATGGTGGTGTGCGCATCGGGCGCGTAGACGATGGAGAGACGCGGGGCAATGTTGGTCCTTTGCTTGGCCCAGTATCCGGGCGATGATTGGCCTTGCCGCTGGGTGCAAAAGAGAGCGGCGTCTTCAAAAACGTTGCCCTGCGCGGCCGCGGGCCGCGCTCGAGGAACCACGCGTGCGTGTCCACAGTGGGCGAAATCTGCTGGCCTTTGGTTTCGTAAGGCGCCTGGAGAAGCGTGTGCCGGAAGCCGTAAGTCACTGTCAGGCTGGGCTTGATGCGCCAGGCATCCTGCACGTAGTACTCGAACTCGTTGGCTTTGAAATGCCGGTTGATGAAAGAGCCGTCGGCAAAGAGCGTGCCCGCTAGTCGGGCTGGTGACCGAATAGTTATATTGCTGGGTCGTTTCCGGCACCGTTCCCACCAGCGTGTCGTAGGCGATTTCGTAGGAGTTTTCAAAGCCGCTTCCGACTCGTAGTATCTGGTGGGCAAGTGCGGTGTTGCGCGAGTCGTTCGGCGCATCGTACAGCCAGTATGGGTTGGTGCTGGCGTTGGAGTAGGAGTTCGCGTCGGTGCCGCGATTGTTCTGGATGCCGCGCCAGTTGCCGCCGAGGCTCATCGTATGGGTGCCCTTGGTCCATGTCAGATTGTCGGTAATGTTGTGGACGGGCACGTTGACGACGGTGGTCGAGAGCGGTGCATGGCGCGGTGGGCTGGTCGAGAAAGCGGAAGTCTACCCAATCGCCCGTGCCTGAACCGACGCCGCGCGTGGAGTAGCCCTGGCGGATAAAACCGTAGCGCAGCATCGTTGACGATGTGGTGCGTGGGCGTCCATGTATACCCGATGGCCAGGCCTTTGGTGTTGTCCTCGTGCATGCTGGTGGGCCGGGCTGGCCGGGCAGGTTTTCGTCTCCGAGTCAAGGTATCCTTCTGCAGGTTGCCGCGGAAGAAGATTTGTTGCTTGCTGTTCAGGTTGTAGTCGATCCTGGCAATGCTGGTGTTATAGGTGCGTGGGGCGGGTGAGGCGAAGATATAACCGGCATTGTTGACGCCGTCTCCGACGGTATTCAGGACGCCATAGATTCCCGCGGCGTTCAGTGGCTGATAATAGGCCAGGACGTTAGGATTGGGTCCGCAAGCCACGCCGGTCTGGCTGGGATCGCAAGGATAGGTACTTTCTGTCGGATCATTGGCTGTATCGATAGCTGTAACATCTGACGCAGTGAGCCAGTTGGTCACGTTATTGCTGTCCTGGTAGCCGAGTTCCCCGCTATAAAACGGCTGGGTTGGCACGGTCCGGGTCACAATATCGTCGATTGCCCGGCGCTGGCCCTCATAGTTGAAGAAAAAGAAAAGCTTATCCTTCTTGATGGGACCGCCCACGGCGCCGCCGAAGGTATTCATTACGTAATGCTGAGGGATGTTCGGTTCGCCCAGATAGAGCTCTGTGGCCTTATTGAACCATTCGTTGGCTACGGTATTGGGGGGGCGATAATACTCGTACAGCGCACCATGATAGGCGTTTGTGCCGCTCTTGGTGATGAGCGTAACCTGCGCGCCGGAACTGCGTCCTGAAGCGGCAGTGCCGTTGGAGGTGGTGACGCGAAACTCCTCGGTCGAATCCAGGGTGGAGCGCAACACGCCGGTGAACGCCGTTCCGTTGATCTGGTCGTTGTCGTCCATGCCGTCGAGCGTGATGTTGCCCTGGTCGGAACGTCCACCATTCACCGTGCCGCCGCGGCTGTCGATGGTGTCGTTTTCAAGCGGATTGCCCAGGTAGAGCACACCGGGCTGGAGCGTAAGCAGCGAGATCGGGTCGCGGCCTTCCATGGGCAAGGCCTGGATGGTCGAGTTGCCTACCGAATCGCCCAAAGTCGCGTCAGTGGTGTTCAAGGTCTGAGCCACGGCGCTCACGTCCACGGTAACCATACTGGCCTGGACCGAGAGCGAGAAGTCGACGGTCGCCGGCTGGTTAACAAGCAGTTCGGCGACTTTGGTCTGGTTGCCAAAGCCTTTGGCCGAGACCGATATGGTGTACCTGGCGGGTTGGATCTGCGGGAATATATAAAAGCCGGCGCTATTCGTGCCTGTGCTCAAGCTCTTGCCGTTCACCGTGTCCACCAAAGTGATCTTCGCGCTAGGAACCAGTGCACCGCTGGGGTCCTTGATGGTACCGCGCAGTGAGGTGGTTGCGTTCTGGGCAGATGCGAGTATGGCGGTGGAAAGGATACAACAAAGCATCCATCCCCATAGGGATATTTTCATGGCTGTTCCTCCAAAGGTATTGCTTCGCTCTTCTTGAATGCCGTATGACTTTGAGCAAGTTAATGTCTTTCGGTCCCGGTGCCGGCCGTACAGTGGGTGATGTTCTTCCCTCTTAAAAAGCCCAGCTGCGTGGCAATGGCCGCTACCTGCTGAAATCAAAGAGCAGCCCATATGAAACCGGGCTGAAAAGGGCGTCATCGGGGAGAAGCGCCTGACAATTAACCACGTTCTGGTATCTTGTCTGATATTCACTCAATATTCAACAAAAATCTGCTGGCGGCGGCCAGAAATCGGCGAAGACGGCTCGTGCAAATGCACCACGGGCGGCACGGCCATGCAAGGCCGTGCCGCCCGAGTTTGTCTTGTCTGGGCCGTAAGCCCTGACCCGCTTTGTAGCCCGTTCTAGAACAAATTCCACAGCGACTGGTTATAGACCGCGTGATGGAATTGCACTTCGGAGCCCTTGACGATGCTGCCCAGTTCGCGCGGGCAGCGGTTGGCGGCGGCCTGCTTCAATTCAACATAGCGGCCCTGCACATCTTCACCCAAGATCTTGGAGATCCAGGCCGAGGACTTGAAGTCGTCAATGGCTTTCTGGATATTGTCCGGCAGGTAGCGGCCGCCTTCGCGGAGATTTGCCGCCTTCGATATATCCCCGTCGATGCCGGTCTTGAAGATGCCGTAAAGCGACAGGTAGGGGTTGGCGTCCGGCGCCACGGCGCGCACTTCGGTTCTCATGGAGCGGTGGTTGCCGATCGGCACCCGGATCATGGCGCCACGATCGACGGCCGAGGCGCGAATCTGATTGGGCGCCTCGAAGTGCGGGTCCAGACGCCGGTATGCATTCACGCTGGAGTTGAAGACCAGGCAAAGGTCCAGCGCATGGGTCAGGATGCGGTCGAGGAAGTCCCAGCCGAACTTGGAGAGTTGCTCTTCTCCCTTTTCGTCCCAGAACAGGTTGGTCTTGCCCTTGGAAACCGAGACGTTGGTGTGCATGCCGCTGCCGTTCACGCCTACCACCGGCTTGGGCAGGTAGCTGGCCGTGTAACCCATGTTGTTGGCGATTTGGCGGGTGAGCAGCTTGTAAAGCTGAATCTGGTCGGCCGCGGCCACCACTTCCGCATAGCCGTAGTTGATCTCGTACTGGCTGGGCGCAACTTCGGGGTGGTCTTTTTCGTTCTGGAAACCCATCGCCCTCTGCACTTCGGCCGAGGTATCAATGAACTGGCGCAGCGGATCGAGAGGCAGCGAGTGGTAGTAGCCGCCCGACGAAATGAACTCGAACTTGCCGGTCTGATGATAAATCTGCTCGGCGCCTTTGCCCGCGAAGAGGAAGCCCTCGATCTCCGTGGCCGCGTTCAGCGTGTAGCCATGCTCCTTGTGCAGCTTGTCGGCATAACCCTTGAGCACCCCACGCAGGTCGCCGGAGTAGGGGGTTCCGTCCTTGTCGATGACGTTGCCAAAGACCACGACTTTACCGTTGCCAAAGACGTCGGAGGGCACCCAGTAAAAGGCGCTCCAGTCGATGCCCAGACGCAGATCACTCTCCTTCTGCGCGGTAAACCCGCGGATCGACGAGCCGTCGAAGGTGAGGTTTTCATAAGCGCCCAGAAGGAATTTCTTGTCGTAATCGAGAAGGTGAAGCCGGCCCTCCAGGTCAGAGAACAGCACGGTCACGGCCTTGATACGCTTTTCGTCGGTCAGATACTTGAGCCGCTTTTCGCGAATCTCGCTTAGCGCCACGCGGTTAGTGCGATCGGCCTTGGCAGCCAGGTTGAGCTCTTCCAACTGCTCATAGGAGAGAGCGAGAAAATTGCGCAACTCAGTGGACATAGTTCTCCTTTTTTTGGTGGAAAGGTGCAGCCGCGGCGTTCGCTGACGCAGGCGGCTGATACAGGACTTGTGAATATAGGTTAACCCGGCCAGAGCCTGCCGCGCATAAGAAACGCATAAAGAAAATCTCATTTCTGAACTTTGCATTGTGAAAATGTGGGATCAAATTATCGGACACTCGAAACTGGCCTTCGATTTCTCCCTCCCTGAACGCTGCCGAGCTACCGCCTTCGTGGAGTACTCTGGTTGCTCAGGAGATTTGCGTACCCGATGCCCAGATTGCGCCCCCTTTTCTTCTCCGTTCTGGCCGTTTTTACTCTTGCCTGCGCCTTCGTTTGCGCCCAGCAGCCTGCGCAAAGCGCACCTACCCAGGACTACGTCCGCGCTCACTACACCAAATATGAGTTCCGCATCCTCATGCGCGACGGAAAGCGCCTTTTTACAGCGGTTTATGTGCCAAAAGATGCCGCAGGCGGCCCCTATCCGTTCCTCATGAACCGCACCCCTTACAGCGTCGCTTCCTATGGCGAGGACAATTATCCCCAGCACGTGGGCCCCTCAGACGAATTTGAAAAGAGCGGCTATATATTTGTGTACCAGGACGTGCGCGGGCGCTGGATGAGCGAAGGGAAATTTGAGGAGATGCACCCCCACATCGATGAGAAGAAATCACCTCAGGACGTGGACGACTCTTCCGACACGTACGACACCATCGATTTTCTGCTCAAGCAGGTGGCCGGCAACAATGGAAAAGTGGGCATCTGGGGGATCTCGTACCCAGGGTTTTATACTTCGGCCTCAATTATCGACTCCCATCCAGCCCTGGTTGCGGCCAGCCCGCAGGCGCCCATGACCGACCTCTTTATGGGCGACGACGCCTACCATGGTGGCGCCTTTATGCTTTCGGCCAACTTTGGCTTCTATACCTTTTTCTATCCTCAGAAATATCCGCAAACTCCCAAGCCCACTATCGATTTCGATTTCGGCACGCCGGATAGCTACAAGTTCTATCTCCAGGCCGGCAACATTAACAACCTGGAAAAGCTTTACCTGAAGGGCTCCAACTGGCTCTTCAACGACCAGGCCAGCCACTGGACATATGACAGCTACTGGCAAGCGCGCGACATTTCGCGCCACATGAAGAACGTGAAATGCGCGGTGTTGGTGGTGGGCGGCTGGTATGACGCCGAAGATCTCAGCGGTCCCTATCGCACCTTCAACGCTATCAACAAATTCAATCCCGATACGACCACCACGCTGGTGGAAGGCCCCTGGGTTCACGGCGGGTGGGCGCGCGACGAAGGCAACCACCTGGGCGATATTCAGTTCGATTCCAATACCGCCGAGTACTTCCGCGCTCACATCCAGTTCCCTTTCTTCGAACACTACCTCAAGAGCCGTGGCGCGGCGCAGCCGAAAGCCGTGGTTTTTGAGACCGGAACCAACGTCTGGCACAACCTGGACGCCTGGCCGCCCAAAGCCGCCGCGCCCAAAACTCTCTACTTCCACGCCAGCGGCAAGCTTAGTTTCGATCCACCTGAGGAAACTAAAGGAGTGGACGAGTACGTCAGCGATCCCAACCATCCCGTACCGTTCGTGGGTTACACAACCGATTCCGTGCCCCAGCGCTACATGGTAGACGATCAGCGCTTCGCCAGTTACCGGCCCGATGTTCTGGTCTACGAGACCGACCCGCTCGACGCAGACATAACCATTGCCGGCCCCATCTCACCCAGGCTCAAAATCGCCAGCTCCGGCACCGACTCCGATTTCGACGTCAAGCTGATCGACGTCTACCCGGACAACTACACCGGCCAGGAAAGCCCCGGCCGCTCCAACAAGCGAATCCTGGACCAACCGCCGCTGCACATGGGCGGCTACGAGGAGATGCTGCGTGGAGAGCCCTTCCGCGCCAAGTTCCGCAACAGTTGGGAGAGGCCCGAACCTCTGACGCCCGGCAAGGAGACCGACATCAACTTCACCATGCCCGACCTCTACCACACGTTCCGCCGTGGCCATCGCATCATGGTCCAGGTCGAGAGCTCCTGGTTCCCGCTGACGGATCGCAATCCGCAAACCTTCACCGATATTCCCAACGCCAGGCCGGAGCAGTTCCAGAAAGCCACCGAGCAGGTATTCCGCCAGAAGGATGCAGCCAGCGGAGTGGAAGTGCTGGTGCTTCCGAATATGCAGGCGGGGATGGCACAATAGTAGCTTCGCATGGGTGCAATCCAGCCTGGTATGGACATATTTGGTCCCGCCCAGACGATAGAATAATAGGAAACTGTGATTATCGTTGAAATTCGAGCGGCGTTTACGCTCATTTCGTCTTTATCAAGGATGCGATGGACGTCAGTCCATCCCGTCCAGCATCTGGCAATAATCTCTCTTACTCATGTTTCGGCACTGCGAAAAAGGATACTCGATGAAAGACAAGCTCCATTGCGCCGGAATGATCCTCATGCTGCTGACGCTCGTAGCGACGCCATTCCTGGCTGGTTGCGGAGACTTCTGGCAGGCGCCAATCAGCTCCACCGGCACCACCGCCTCCACCACCACACTCACGCCATCCACCACTACGCCGGTTGAGGGCGCGAGCGTTACCTTGACGGCCACGGTAACGTCGGATTCTGGAACACCGACCGGGACGGTCACGTTTTATAGCGGATCCACCTCGCTCGGATCCGCTACGCTGAGTTCGGGAACAGCGACCCTGCCAACTACGTTCAATTCCACCGGAACCTTATCTCTTACCGCTGACTACGGCGGATCGAGTACCTATGCTGCCAGCACTTCGAGCGCGGTCTCAGTCACCGTCAGTTCGTCAGGAACGACATCCTCCACCACCGCGCTCACGGCATCGACCACCACTCCCACGATTAACGAGATTTTTTACTTGACGGCTACGGTTGCTCCCTCGTCGGGCTCCGGGACGCCGACCGGCACGGTCACGTTTTATAACGGTACAACCTCGTTGGGAACCGCGACGCTGAATCAGTCGAGCCCCGACACGGCCACTCTATCCATCTCGTTCTCATCCGCGTATCCCTTCTCTCTAACCGCCACCTATAACGGCGACTCGATGTATGCCGCCAGCACCTCAAACGAATTGAGCATCACCGTCAACGAATAAAAAAGCCGATATTCATTCATAGATTTCGCTCCGTTCTGGTGCTCCCGGCCGCGCTTCTGCTGGCCGCTGCACCCGCGATCCACGCCGAAGAAGACATATGGACCTTCGACAACCCGCCGCTGAAGCAGCTCCATGCCAAATACGGATTTACGCCGACACAAGCCTGACTCGATCATCTCCGGCAATCCAGTGTTCGCCTCAACGACGGCGGATCGGGCTCCTTTGTCAGCCCCGACGGACTGCTTCTAACCAACTATCACATAGCCTGCAACCAGTTGCTGAAGAATTCTACCGCCGAGCACGACTATGTGCTCGACGGCTTCTATGCCGCCACGCCGGATGCCGAGACGAAGTCACCTGACCTCGAGGTCAACGTACTTGTAACAATAAAGGATGTGGCAGCGCAGGTGCGGAGGGCTGCCAGGGGCATTGCCAATGACGCACAGTTGCTCAAGGTCCGCGACTCAGAAATCGCCGCCATCAAAAAGAAATGTTAAGCAAGACCGGTCTTCGTTCAGAGTGCCCGAATGTTCTTGATCCAGTCCGTGATCAGCTCTACTGAAGACGTTCTATTCGCTTACCTCCCAGCTTGACAACATCTCGCTGAGGGTATATCCAAGTAACATCCGGTTATTTTTATAACGGTCTGAAGTATCTTCAAAGGGTAACTCATGACATATGTACTTCGTTTCATCCAATCGTATACACCTGCTCATAGGCAAGAGTTTCTCGCGCTTGAGTCCAGGTTTCAGGAACTTGAACAACGATCGAATACTCTACCAAAAGGACGCAGGTTTCAACCTCTTGCCGGCAGTGAACCGACTAATACCCTGATCTGGGATTGCGAGTTTCCAAGCCTTTCCGCAGTGCAGGAAGCATTGGCCAGCTTCGATAACGACCCGGAGCACGCTCAGCTATTTGAACAACAGGCTCCTTACATTGTGCAGGTGCGAACCGAAATCCTGGAACGTCTTACATTTTTCAAATGAAACAGATAATAGCAGGCGCACACACCGATTTCGTCAACTTACCGCTGCTGTATAAGTGGTGTTCAATCCCCGCGGAAGAGTTACCTCTTCGTACCGACCTTCGAGTTCCATACCGGCAGGTTGCAGATGCCTCCACCCTTGGCTCTCTAATGGCGGAAGAACTAGTCGTAGTCATCGAGAACAATAATCAACGCGGCTCGATCACGCGAGCTATTATCCCCTGCGGCCCTAAATGCTGGTATGAACCATTTGCGATGTTAGTGAACTCGCGTATGATTTCTCTGAAGAAATTATTTGTCTTTCACATGGATGAGTGCCTTGATTGGCAGGGCCGGCTCCTGCCTCACAATCACCCATATAACTTTCGCACATTCATGGAGCATTACTTCTATGAACCGATACTGCCGGAGTTATCAGTTCCAGAGGGTCAAAGATATTGGCTGACGCCCGCGACCATGGATTCTGTGAGGAACATGATTGCCAGCGCGCCGATTGATATCACCATGGGCGGATGGGGTCAGGACGGTCATGTGGCGTATAACCAGGCTCGCAGAACGCCCTTTTATCATCTGACGCTTGATGATCTGCGCAACAGCACGGTGCGCATTCAGGAAAATAACCTGGATACGCTGATTGCGCTTGCCCACCGGAGTTTTGGCGCCGCATATCAGTTCGTACCACCGATGTCAGTTACGCTCGGACTCCGTGAATGTTTCTCTGCCCGCAAAATACGTTTGTATAGCGATACCGGCGCCTGGAAACAAACAGCGCTACGAGTGGCATTATTCAGCGATCCCGTTCCCGAGTATCCCATGACATTACTCCAGACACATCCCGACGCAATGATTACAGCTACACTGGATACGGCTCGTCATCCAATAAGTGAAAATCCCGAATGGGAGCTTCTCTGAGATGACGCGTTATGCGCTGAAGCCTCATCCTGTATCAGGTTTTACCCATGTAGTTGGCATTGGCGGCATCGGAACTGGCGTGCTGTTTCAATTAGAGGGCGATCACACGCTGGGCCGGGATGAGAGCAGGATGGGGAAGTTATTACCAGCGCGCGATTACTGCAAGCTTCATATAGTCGAACATTACATTGCTGCATTGATGGGATCCAGTGACGCTGCGGATGCCTGCAAAGTGCTGGCGATAGGAGTTATAGGAGACGATGCAGCAGGCCGTCAACTTTTGCTGGAGATGGAGAACGCGGGCATAGGGACAAAGTGGGTGCGCACATCCGCGGATCGTCCAACGCTGTTCAGCGTGAGCTTCCTTTATCCCGACGGGGCTGGCGGGAATATTACCTCCAGCAATTCTGCTGCATCGGCTCTTAACCTGCATGACATTCAAAGAGGCGAAGAAGTGATGGCCGCAAGCGCACGGCGCTGCGTTGCCCTCTGCCTGCCGGAGGTTCCTCTTGAGATACGGCACGAGTTTCTCAAGCTTGCCACCCAGTGCGGAAACTTTCGCGCTGCCTCGTTTGCCCTTTCGGAGATTCCGGCAGCCACGAAACTCAAGTTGTTTTCCATGGTGGACCTGTTGGCTCTGAATCGCAATGAGGCGGCAGGTCTGGTGGGTTATGAGTATCGCTCGCAGAATGCACAACGGTTTTTGTCAGATTGCGCATTAATACTCCAAAAGATGCAGCCGGACATTCGCATTGTAATCAGCGTTGGAGCAGAGGGAGCACATGCGTTCGAGAATGGTTCATGGAGCAGCCGTCCGGCACGCGCTGTGCAGGCAGTCTCCACGGCAGGAGCCGGTGATGCACTCCTCGCAGGCGTTCTATCTGGACTTGCTTCCGGACTGACTCTCAATGCAAAGCCGTCCGCCGAAAATGCAGTCATAGATGGAAAGTTCACTTCTGCAATGGATCTGGGTATGTTGCTGGCTTCCTTTAGCGTTACTTCATCTGACACTATTCACTTCGGCGCCAGTTTAGCCAGGATTGAAGATTTTGCTTCTACTTCGAATCCAGATTCATGAGCACCATTCCAGTGCCGCAGCTAATAAAACCTCCGCCGTCTGCAGTACTGATTTAATCTCCACATACTCATCTTTATTGTGCGCACCAGCGCCACATGGCCCAAAAACCAGCGTAGGAATTCCGAATTCGCGGCTTAACAGCGATGCATCGCACGGATAGGGCGCGGCTGTTACCACCGGCTCCCTGCCCAACGTGAGAGCCGCGCTGTGAACCAGGCATTGAGTCCACGGATGCTTTTTGGCAACCTCATGCCCGTAGAGCGGCGGATCAATCAGGTTTTTCCATTGGACCGGATGCCGGTGGAAGAATGGATCGCCGTCACAAAATCTTTTCAGTGAGAGCTTGATCTTTCGCTCCTCGGCCTTCACATCCTCGTGCGGAAGAAACTGGAAGTAAACGCGGAGCGCCGCATTCATCGGCACGCTCCACGGAACATTCGGATCAAAGCTGTTTGCCTCCACCGCCAGCACCTGTACAGGCGCGGGATCAGCAAACGCGGCATAAACGCCCGTATTTTTCACTCTCTTCCGGCGCTGCGCCCATGAGTCCACCCACCCGAGCAGTCTACCCAACGCAATGCTCGGACTTAACACCTCACTTTGTGAAAAGTACTTTGTTGGATCGCCTGCGCCGACTGAAAGATCGGCAAACAATCCTCCCCGCGTGGCACGGTAGATCTCCAACTGCGTTCCCTCGGCAATCACGCATGCATCCGCCGTGTATCCCCGCAGACGAGCTGACAATGATCCTCCCCCTCCGCCCCACTCTTCGTCAATCACCGACTCAAACAACAAGTCGCCGTTCAGCCGTATGCCGGCGTGGCGAAGTGCGCACAAAACAGCCGCCTGCGCCACAAGCCCTCCCTTCATATCAAAACTGCCCCTACCAAACATTCGTCCGCGGCTTACTTTGCCCGACCACGGCGATGCCTTCCATGGGGACCGCCCGGGAGGGACCGTATCCATGTGCCCATTGAGGAGAAGACTTTTCCCGCGGCCGCAGCCTGAAAGAGTCGCGACCAGGTTCATCCTGCCGGTATAGTCGCGGTCCTTGCGCCTCCAGGGATTTCGCGCCCGGTGGAGAAACACTGTCGGATACAGCTCTGCCTGGACGCCGTGATGCTTTAGAAATTCAATCAAAATGCGCTGTCCCGCCGTCTCATTTCCGTGCGGGGGCACGGCCACCGTATTTGCACTCACCAACCCGTGCAGCAAATGCACGAGCTCCTTGCGGAAAGGAGCCACTAGCTTGCGCGCGGTCGCGCCGAGGGAAGTAGACGATTGATCAAGTCTCGCATTCATTGAGCTAACTACCTGGAATTCGCAGCCCGATCAGTTTGCGATGGCCCATGCAGACTTCCCGCAATCCTAGTGCTGCTGCAAGCAATGCTACCAAATCCGGCGAGTTCACTCCTGCAGTGGAGGTGAGAGAATCCACGGCACTCACTTGCTCGCCTGGGATGGATTAAACCGTCATCACCATGATCGAACGCCCACTACCGCGCCCGGGAAAGCGAACTACAGGCAGAAGAACCTAAGAAAAAGGACGCTCCCCATGCCCATTGACCTCGCAGCCTACCGCCAAACCATCATGGACCTCTGCCTGCGGCTCCCCGATACACCGCACCGTCTCAGCCGCAGCGATCTGGGCCTCGTAAACCAACTCTGGGAACGAAAAGCGCCACTGGATATCCTGGAAACTGCACTCTTGCTGGCATCGGCCTGGCGCACACAGCGCGCCGCCGATACCATGCCCCTCGGACCAATTCGCTCCCTGCATTACTTCTAGCCGGACATCGAGGAGTTGCTCCGTACTCCGTTATCGCAGGGCGAAACATATCAGATCTATCTGCGCGGAAAAGTCGCCCTGCGACCTGTTGCCAACCAACCGCCAACTGCCCCTGAATGCGCCTCCGCTCTTGACGACTCATCTGGACCAACCGGCTGCGCTCATTTCTCTTCACTTTTGCGCGCCGACATAACATCCTGACGATCATACTGACGCAGGTTACACGTGCCTAAGACGTAGCGTGAGCGTGCCGCCGGGCGGCAACTTGTAACGGCGAAGGCCGGCGGATGCAGGTTGGTCAGCCACCGGCAGATCGACGGACTCGTCCATCGGCAAAACCAGCTCACCCTGTCCCACTGGCGGCAACTGCAAAACCAAATCGCGTTCGCCAGCCCTCCCGCGTGCGTGCAAGCTCACAGGACCCTGCACGGTAAATGCAGTCAGATCCAAGTCTCCCAGATCGGCGAGTTGGGGCCGGAGTTCGAAGCGTTTGAAGCCTGGCTCGAGAGGCTTCAGGCCCATCAAGCCCTGATAAGCGATATAGAGAGGCACAACCGCGCAATGGCTCCACTGATCGGCCGAGTCAGGTCGGGAATTCCAGCTCTCCTGCAAGGTATTGTTCTCCTTCACTGAGGCCATGGTCGCCCAGCGCTGGCGCAGGTCCGTCAAGATAATGTCTGCGCGCCCGCACTTGGCCAGCGCCCACATGCGCCAGCATTGATTGGCGGGATAGGAAAAGCCCATCTCCGGCGGACACTCTGCCAGCGATTGCAGTGCCTTGCCTATTTGGCCGTTCGGGCACTGATCGAAAAGAATCGCTGTTGCCAGCGAGCGGTCGCAAGTACTCGGTGATTTTTCCTGGTCAAGCCACGGCTGGTTGTTAATAAAGATTCTTCGCTCCGGGCTCCAGAACCGGCGCACTGTTGCCTCAGCCAGGTCCCGGCCAAGCTGCTCCAGTGCATCGGCCTGGGCGGCATGGCCGAAGGCCCGGCAGATCGGGGCCAGCGCGTGTTTCATCGCCGCGCCGGCATATAGGTTAAAAGCGCATTGCTTATGGCGTTGTTGCTGATATGCGTAACCGTCCATCCACACTGAAGGAATGCCCAGATTTTCAACTGGTAGCAAGCCGTCGCTGCCGATCCGGCCTTGGAGATAGCGCGCAAAACGGAGCAGTCGCGGATACGGCTCCCGCAGCGCCTGCAACTCGCCTGTATAGAAATAATGATGCCGGCAATCGAAGATGAAGCCTACGCCATGGTCAAGAATTGGCCCCCATTCGGTGAGATCCATCTCTCGCTCGATCAGCCGCGCCAAACGGTCGTAGGCAGGCCAGCAGTCCAGAAAATAGCCTTCCTTCGTCAGACCTTGGCTCCATGTGGTCAGATAGCGGGCCACCAGGCGGTGCTCGCCGTGGGCCAGATGCACCGCATGCATCTGATGCCCGCCATCGCCGCTGTATTGCTGGCGTTCGCGCGCCATGCCGTCCACCAGAGTTTCCTGAGCACAGTTGTCGAGAGTGTTAATCGAGGCATCAAAAAGCCGCTGCAGGTCCGGCTCGCTGGTGTGGAGTTTTGCCTCATTTGCCCAGGGAAAGACACGTCGACGCACATGCACATTCCTGATGATCACCATGCCTTTGGATCCATGAATGTGCAACTGAATCCAGCGCAGGCTTTCAAAATCGAAGGTTTCGAATTGGTTCTTGCCTTCGTCGCAAATGAAGCGCGTCCATGAATCGAAATGGGTGTTCAGGAGCGGGGGCCCACCCAGAGCGTGGGCCTCATGGACCAGCATCTCAATCGTTGTGCCTGCCGGCGCCTCAACTGTAAATCCTGGCCAGCCTACTACCTGCTCGGCGAGTTCGAAGGTGAGCGCCGCGGCGCGGGTGCCATCCAAATCCACTCGCCACTCGCCAGATACACTCTCGACGGCCACATCCCCATGTTGGGCATGGAATGCGTTCGGGACTCGAACGTCGAAATAGTCCCGCACCGAGGCGCTCCATTGCAACCAGTAGGTTTCGGCCAGTTTGACGACGGGCACATTCGATTCCTGCAACATCGGAATGCTGCGGGACCGTAGTTGTGTATCGCCCGGTCCGGCATTCATTTGCAGCATGTACTCGGGTGAAAAAGCGGAAAGGGAGGGCTTATTGGGCGAACCGTTCAGCGGCATCGCCGGCAGCCAATGCGAATCGATATCGAAGCCGGCGCGAGACCAGCTTTGCGGATAGAGCCGGGCATCGAATTCTTCCTGCAAAGCGCGAAGGTACCAGCGTTTGGCGTGCCCCGGAGGCCAGGCCCGGCAAAGCAGCGCCTGCCACGCTGCATCGGATACAACTGTCTCTACCCGGCCATCTGCGTGTTCAATTTGCAACCAGAAAAGGAAGCCCGGCTTGCCCAAAGGCCAGGTCCCGTCTCCCGTGCCAAAGAACAGCACAGTGGCTCCAAGAACGTTTTCCCCCGGTTCCAGATAGCCGGTCAGATCCAGAGGATCGGCTTCGGCCCATCGCGGATCGCATGGCGCGGGTCCCCATTGCACGCGCTTGCCATTGACTTCGAGCCGGTAGCGGCTGTCGGCACAAATCCAACCCGTGGCGCGGCGAGGCTTGGAGGTTAGCTGCAGTTGGCGCCGGAAGAGGATGAAGGTGTTAGGCAGCGTTCGGCCGGAAGGATACCAAATCCACCGGGCGGGCGAGAGGTCTGGAAGCGCTGTTCCGGCTACATCTGGCAAAGATACTGGTTCGATAAATCTACGGGCAGGACTGACCACATTACTGGAAGCGGTTTGCGCCAGCAGCAGTGAACCGCCGGTTGCAGTGGAGGTCCTCAGAAACTCGCGGCGATTCATGAAGGGCGCCAAGCTATCCCTGTTCGACTCATCCGGAATTTCCATTTTGCTATCCAGTTGATGACAGTATATCGCCGCTCGTCGAGTTCACGCACCGCGATCAGACCGCCATCGCCTTCTCACCCTTATAAACATTAACGATTGCGTCGATCTGAGGATTAAGAATTATGCCCCAGAATGGAAATGTGATAAATAAGTCAGAACGGTCAATGTAGAAAGCCGCACATAAACAGGATATCTATTTTGAAATGCTTTTAGGCCGTACAATTGTAAACAGCCATGCAACCCCGCGGAGGGATGGGTGAGCGGTTGATACCGGCGGTCTTGAAAACCGTTGTACCTGAAAGGGTACCGGGGGTTCGAATCCCTCTCCCTCCGCCATAGAGTCTTTATAATCAATAACTTAGATAGAGATTTCGAACTGCCCGTACCTTTTCAGGCAAATTCGCGGGAATTCAGCTCTGAAAGTGACCGGAGAACATTCTCCGCCCTTCGACATTGCGGAAAAACTTGTAAGATTCTCCGTTCGGGAGTTCAGTAGTCCCTTTTCGTAACGTTCCATGACAGAGCCTGGAATATCGGAATCAGGTCATGATCATCCCACGCACGTACATTACGGAGAATTGGGATTGTGGGGTTATCTGATTCTCTAACACAACGGCGTATCTCGGTACTCAAACGATCTCATTCTTATGAAAAAGCTAAATTCTGGTTTAAACCACAGAACCCTTGCCTTCGTGTATACTTTTTGCTACCACACTTTATAATCAACGGCATCCGATGAACGCTCATATCCGCGATTCCATCATCGATACTGTCTCTTCTCTGTGCCCAGAGTGTGGCAAACCGGTTTCTGCAGAAATCATCGATCGAGATGGCAAGGTATATCAGAGGTCTCAATGCCGCAGCCATGATTCGACCGAGGCCCTGATCTTCTCTGATGCGGATTTGTACCGGAAACTGGAAGAGTGGAATAAGTTGATCTTTCTGAATACCCCGCATACTGCGGCTATTCAAGTCGGTGGGTGCTGCGAGGCCAGCACCGGCAGCAACAATGAGCCTTGCTTGGCCGTTATCGATATTACGAATCGCTGTAATTTCAAGTGCCCCGTGTGTATCGGCGTGGTGGGTTGATTGAGGCGCCGGCAAGGGCCGGCAGTCGCTGGGTTCGGAAGCGCCGGCGATTTGGCTGCGGGATACGTATAACGCCTTCATCTACAATTGCCGGGCACTCCAAGGCACGGGCGATTTCCTTAAGCTCGACCAGGGTTCTAAGCATGTCACTTTGATGAGTAACGAATTGAGCGCGGCGCGCCATGTGGCCGTATTGGCGGACGGAGCGAGCGCGGAAGAACTGTTCGAATCGGGAAACAGACTGCCTTGCTGAACCGTTGACAGACAACTGGGCCGGCCATCCGTCTCGCGGTGTATGGCCCGCATCTCAATTCAAAACACAAAAAGCGAATACCAGATCTCCATGTTGCGGCTTAGTATTCTTCAGCGAAATGCATGATTGTGCATATCTGGTGTTTTACGGCAACGGCAGCTTGCTGGAGCATAATTTCGAGGTGATGTCTGGAGCCGGCCCACTGTCTTTAGCGTTCGACGTTTGGAGATGCGGCGGAACACTCGACAGAGCCTAATTCCCTCTGCCTGTGCCCATGCCAAGGCTTACGGGAATACCCATCTGGAACCAGAAGGCATTTCCCTTTGGTTTGTTCTCGACCAGTGTGTCTCGGATGTACTTGACAGCCAGGACGCTGCGCTTTCCGAAATGAATGCGAGCCTCGGGTCCAACAGCCAGGTCCCTGCCGCGAAAACCGTCTCCGGCAGTTAGCCCATTCTGCATGTCGTTAGTTGTCTGTTGGTAAAAATACCCATTGACGCCCAATGCCATTCTTTTGGAGACTTCCTTCATGGCATCGTATTCCCAAACGAATTCGTTCCCGCTGCGATAGTGGCTAGCCGTATCGTGAAAGTTCACAATATACAAAAACTTGGAACTTGCCTCCAATTCGCCGTGGCGTGGCAGCCAGGTCAAGCCACTCACCGGTCCGGCAGCGTAGTTGTGTTGCCCGGTGTAGATGATGTCCGTTTTCACATAAGGAGCGCCGGGAAGGAAGACATCTCCTTCGTAGAACCAGTGCAGCGGCCCCGTGTTATAGCCCACTTGAAGAACGCCGATATCCACATTGCTGAGGCCGAACTTATTGAAGTTGCCCTGCGCATTATGTAACCGCTCATAGATGGTTGGAATTGCAATATTACTGTTCAGTTTTCCACCCAGAACGGGAATGTTCCAATTGTGCAGGATTCTAATGGCATTGGCGAAAACCCTCAACTTAAATTCCGGCACGGAACTTACACCTGATGAATTATTCATCTGGTTAGCGGTGTAGAGAATAGTGAACTCTTCGAACATTGTTCTTTTAGGGGGCGATGTCAGGCCAGGTAACACGGTTTCCACTCCTACCGGATAGACGCAGGCGCCATTCTCGGTGGCTCTTACACCGGTTGGCAGCAGCGCCACTGCGATTGAGCACATAACCAAACTGCGCCAAAAGCAGCGGTTTATGATCTTCATGTCGGCATTTACAGACTTGATCGGCATCTCAACTTTCTCTCGTCGTTAATTTTGCAAACGGCTAGATCTTCGAGTTTCCACTGTCGTCGCAGTGCGGCTCTGAAAGGATAATGCTAACTGAGCGTTTGTACTTAATCAGCAGAAGCGCATATTCATTAGGGCGGCCGCAATCAGCCGCGCAGTCAATTTCCATTCGAGAATGATCAAACGAAATATTGACAGGAGTCATTGCCATAGCTGCCTGCATCGCTCTGCTAAATGTCATGTCTGCCGCCTAAATGATTGATTGACACGAATCTCTTTTGATCAATTCGGTCGGAATGGTAACGCTTTGCAAACTCTGCCCACGAACTGCGACTCGATTGATGACCGTCTCTGTTAGACATCTGCCAATTTCTTCAGGAAATTCGCGAATTGTGGTCAAGCCGGGATAGAGCCATTCACCAACGGTATCGTTGCAGCCAACAACACTGATATCGCAGGGAACTCTCAAACCGCCTTCTCTTAATGCTTTGTAAACGCCACGCGCGGCTGCCGGTTAAACATACCTGCATCTTTATGGAAAATAGAGATAGAGCTTTGAGATTCTTTCGTCCTCTCCGAGATAAATTGTGCCTCGATCATCCGAGACGATGTCTCCAATCACGTAAGCCTGCCATGCGAAATAAGGACGGCGATTGACGTCTATAAAACCCAGCAGATCATAGGAGCCGGTCGTTGTATCGTATGAAAACATCCGCGCTATTTCAGAATCCGCGCCGCCTGCACCATAGAGCTTTCCACCAGGACCCCACGCCAGTCCGATAATTCGATACTGATTAAGTGGCTTGCCAAGATTCCTGATGGTCAGCGTATCGCTGTCGAGTTGAAAGAGGTAGCCATCCGAGGTACCGCCGTAAATGATTCCCGAGGGGCCGGGGAGGAAGGCATCTACACGGGTATAGGGTTCACGCCCAGGAACCGCCGGCGCATGAATTGCGAGCTTCTGGAGAGTTTGCGTTTTCGCCGAATACTTATAGAAATAGCCGTCTTCACCGGATGCGAAGACGTTGCCTCGAACATCGACCGCCAGCATTCTTGAAATCATCTTCTCGTGTTCGAATTTCTCTCCGGCAGGGGGCGCATGGGCAACAATCCCTAGGTCGTCAAATTTCTGCGTTGCGATGGAATAACTGAAAAAATGCGCATTTGGAAATGTGAGTCCGTAGATTTTGTTTGCCTTGCGGTCAATTGTCAAAGCGAAGATGCTTTCACCGGGGATTGGCGCGCCATGATCCGTGACCGGCAGAGGCTTGCCGATTTCGATGTTCTCATGGTCCAAATCGCGCGGCGAGTATTCCAACAGATGCCCAGCGGGAGCCGTGCCGATAAAAACACTTCCATTTTCGGAGATGACAACGGCATGAGTTACCGACGTAGCTCCGGGGATCACCCCGATGGGGAGAACATAGCCGTGCACCGGGTTCAGCACGAACAGATGCGAACGAGTGCCGCTGGTTGCTCCAAAGAGATCCCCTTTGGGAGCCACTGCCAACGAGGTGATGCCAGATTCTCCGTCGGGAATGAGATCGATAGGACTGTAGCCGAGATCGCGTAAATCGATCCTGGTCTGCGGGACGACAAGGTGATCGTGACTGGGATCTCTCTGCGCGAACGCGGTTGCCGCAAGAATCACACTGACAGCCATAGACAAGCAGGTTTTATTCATGAGCTTTTGCCGCCTTAGGGTGGTAGATAAAAAGCGCCAGCCGGTAGGGCGTGTCACCAATCTTTCCGGCGCTGCCGCTTCCATCCGCAGAACCTTCCTTGACTACGATCGCACCCACGAAATAGATGGTCCCATCGGGACCCGTGTCCGCGGAGTTGGTGCCGAGAACGGGCCGGCCATCGGGTAAGCGCATCTCGCCCAAGTCTTCGGTCTTTCCGCTGCGAAGATCGTAGGTCATCAGATGTGAGGCCTGTGCAACAGCGTCCTTTCCGCCATAGTCGAATTCCTTCGCGGCAGCTGCGTAGTAAAGTTTGCGATCATGTCCTAGCGTGAGGCTGAGTGTCGCGTAGGGAACGTCGCGGCGGGCTGCCAGTTCAGGAATCGCCATCTGCCCTAGCCGCTTGACGGCATCCCCAGGCTTGGCTGTTGGATCGAAGGAAAAAAGAGCGCTTTCACTTTCTTCTACTCCATAAAACTTCCTTGTTGTCTCGTCCCAAACCACCACGCGCCAGGCCGTCTCGGATTTCCTGTAGTCGCGCCCCAGAGATATGCCCTTCTGGCGAATAGGCAACTGCGCACTCAATTCCTGTATGGTGTCTGTTCGCGGCGAATACATAAATATCCGCCCCGCGCCGAAGCTTCCATATACATTGCCCTGATCGTCGATGCCGAGCGTTCGGCAGATCGAGTCCCAGTTGTTGACTCTTCCCTTGTCCACTTTGGCGCCGGTTGCCACATCGTAATAAACAAAGTGCGCACGCGGATGCGTAAGCCCATATATGCGATTGAACTTTGGATCGTAGGCTCCGGTATTCATACCTTCGTAGCGTGGGCCTATCCCGAAGTTCTGCACCTGGCCGGTCTGTGGATCGTAGGCCATGTAGTGCGATCCCGGATAGCCTTCCGGTGTGGCGAATCGAGCGTAGTCGAACCACCATCCTCCGTGAGTGGCAAAATAGATTCGCCCATCCTTGCCTTCGCCAAACTTGGCGTGAATCTTCGATTGCGGTCCTATGTTCAGACCTTGCTCTCCCGTCAGCGTATTCAGATCGCCGACATCGACCATCTTGTCCTTCTTCGAGTCGTAGAAGACAAGATGCCCGCTGCAGCCATGGCAGGCAAGACCGACATACACCTTTCCGTCAGACGCCGCCAGCAGGGCAGCCCAATTGCCGTCCATCTCAGCCAAACCAGGGAAGACACGGTAGTCTACCGTGACAGTGGAGGCCCCAAAGCAGGTCTGGACGGCTAAACCCAGAAAAGCGGCTATGAGGAGAGTTCCTACCTGACCCATTCGATTACGATATCTTTCTGTCATGGTCGTCGCGCGCTCTCGGCTTTCATGACCTTGATCATGTGAACCGTCGCGGCAAAATCGTCGATCAGCGAGGCCGCGATTTTCGCAAACTGGCGAAAATCTGACGCCGTGATCGAACGAAACAGACTGTTGTTAATGAGCAGCCGCTGCGGATCAATCTCTCGAATCTTAGCTGTGCCTATCTTGGTCAAGCGCAGCAGGATGCCACGCCCGTCTTTAGGATTCTGGCACTTCTTTACCAGCCCGGCTCGTTCAAGTTTCCCAGCCTCGGTAGTCACAAACGCCGTGCTGACGTGCAGATGCCTCGCCACTGCACTAACGCTTACGCCGGTCGATCCCTCATATTGGGCAATAATCATCGCACAGTTGTACTGCGGTGGCGAAAGTCCAATCTGCGATGCGAAATACGCTCGAGCAGTCTCCAGGTGTACCCCGAGGGTTGAGAAATCGTAGAGAAGTTGCCGGAAGCGGCGATCTGAGACACCGTCGTCGTCCATGAGCTCCGGCCTCGATATGGTTGGAGGCAGACTCGAAAGGCGCAAGTTGCTAGTTGCGCGTCTGGCATTCGCGCCAAGTCCGCGACTGGCAGGACTCTCGCTGGCTAAGGATCTCATCACGTTCTCCAAATGATTAAGAAGATTTACCATATGTGAACTGTAATCCTAATTGTCAATGGCTGGCAAGCCTCTATAATAAGCTATTTATTTATGTACTTAAGTAACTTAAATATTTTACTTGACTTGTTATTCACAATCGATCTATTATTTGCGCGTCACAAATCTGCTTTGTTGGGAAGTAGCCAAAATCAATTTTGGAGAGGCATCGATGAAGAAACTCTGTATCGGTATTGCGACCGTCATCGTGTTCATGCTTATGGTGCACGGCAGCGCTATCGCCCAATCCATCCTGAGTTCCATTACTGGAACCGTGACCGATCCTTCAGGGCATGTTGTGTCTGGGGCAAAGGTGGTCGCTCACGAAACGGCAACGGGCGTTGATCGCTCTGAGCAGTCAAACGGCGTGGGCGTATACTCCATCGTCGGTCTCTTACCTGGAACCTATGTGGTCACCGTTTCAAAGTCCGGCTTCAAGGATGAACGAAGCGGCGAAATCATCCTGATTGCCGCGCAGGCCGTAAAGTTCGATGCGCCACTTCTGGTTGGCAGCAACACGGAAACCATCGAGGTGACTGCGACGCCGCCGTCCATGAACACGGAAAATGGCGAACTCGACGATCTCATCACAGGCTCGGAAGCAAGGGCGGATGCCCTTATGCCCAGCATATTTCAAGTCCTCGCCATCGACCCCGCTAGCGTGACCCATGGATCCACGGTAATGCTTGGCGACCAGCGTGCCCCGTATGGAAACCCCACCATCGACGGCGTCACCACCATGAACAATATTTATGGCGGCACTTCCGGCGGCATGACCGAGAACCAGTCTTTCGACTCGATCGCTGAAATCAAGATGACAGAGAACAACGGCGCCGCGGACACCCCTGGCTTTGCCTCTGAGATCGTCACCACCAAAAGCGGCACAAACAAATATCATGGCGACGCCTTCTGGACGACCGACAATTCGGCCTTGGATTCAACCCCGTTCTTTACGCCTTCCACCGCCAGGCTTAAGGGGCCCGAGATCCAGGTGTACGGCGGGAGCGTGGGAGGGCCGGTTGTGATTCCGCATGTCTATAACGGGCACAAGAAGACCTTTTTCTATGTCACCTGGATACATTGGACCTTTCCGTTGGCCGCGGGAGAGGCATATGTCAACCAGGTCACATTGCCAAGCGCCAACTTCGAGGCCGGCAATTTCAGCCAATTGCTGCCGGGGATTACCGTTTCCAATCCATCCACAGGCGCGCCCTATACCAACAATACGATTAGCGGGTCCGGTCCCTTTACGACGATTAGTTCCGTCGCGCAGGCTTTTCAGTCAAATTACTTTCCTACGGCGCCCGCCACCTTCGGGATAGATGATTACTCGAATTTAATTACAGAGCCGGAGCACATCAACCGCGAAGACTACAAAATCGACCACAACTTCAGCGAGAGGAGCATCCTCTCGGGCCGCTATACGCGCATGTACGATTATGAACCGAATAATTACACTTCCGGGGCAACCATCCTCGGGTATCATTTAATTAAGACCTTCCAGAACGCCTATCTGTCGCACACATATACCATTACCCCGAACCTGGTGAATGTAGCGCGTGCATCCTTTTCCAAGGATGACAGAGTCTATGCCCCCTTCCACAATGGTCAACAAGTCCTTACGGCGACCGGTCTCGAGGGCGTCACCGTGGCCCCCAGCCTGCTGGGCTTTCCAGCCATCTACTTCGGCTCCAGCGAAATTGAACAAATGGCTGAGATTGGACAGACGACCGCCATTAGTAACTACTTCCAGATAGGGGACGATATAACCTGGCAGAAGAGGCGCCACAGCATCAAGGCCGGCATATCGCTTACCGATACGCGACCGCAGGCTTCATCTGGAGACGGAGTCCAGCAGCTCGGATCGATGACTTTCAATGGGTTTGCCTCCGGATACGATTATGCGGACTTCCTGCTCGGAATCCCGAGCTCTGTATCCCTGAACGAAAATCCCCCCAACCGGTACAACCGCTCCATTAACACGGGCATTTACGGCCAGGATACCTGGACGGTATCGCCTAAACTGAGCGTCAATCTCGGCTTGCGCTGGGACTACTACCAGCCGCCGGTCGACAACAACGACAGAAGAGCGAACTTCGATCCTTACTACACGTCCGCCACTGGTGGGTATGTTGGCGGAATCGTTCTTCCCGATGCGAAGGCCTTGACCTATCTGAACCCAGCCCTTCCCACCGTGATTCCCGATGACATGGTAGAAATATCCCCGTTAGGGTTTCCCGGCCGTTCGATGCTGAATGGCAACCATGCGGATTTCGGTCCTCGTCTTGGCTTTGCCTACCAGTTTGATCCGCGCACGGTTATACGCGGCGGCTGGGGTATGTATTATGGTATCCTCGTCGCCTCAGTGCAGGACAATTTGGCGGGTGGCGGAGTATTCGGGACAGCGCTCTCAGCGGTCAACACCATCGACGAGGGCACTCCCGCCTTCACATTTCCCAACCCGTTTACCACCGTTGCCCCCAGCGCCGGTTCTCTGGCCTGTACCATTACTTGCGGTTTAGTGGAACAGGGCACTGACCCGCATATCAAGACGCCAACCAGCCAGGAATATAACCTCACGCTCGAACGAGAACTTGGGCATCAGATAGTCGCCAGGGTCGGTTACCGCGGGTTCAACACGTACCATCTTCCGTATACAAGGGATTTGACGATTCCGCAGGCGGGCAGCAACGGCAACCTTCCGGGAAATACCACAGGCTCAAACTCGAAATTGTCGGTCTACCCTCTCTATAGCAAGGTCACCTGGACGCAAAGTGGCGCAGTATCGCGGGAAAACTCCCTCGAAGCAGCGCTTGTCAAGAAGTTCAGTGGTGGACTTAATTTCGATTTCGGATACTCTCTGGTCAAGAACCTGACGGATGACAATGGAGGAGGCGGGGGTGATGGCGAAGGCGATAATCCCGAAAATCCCTACAATCTGAAAGCGGATTACGGAAATACCGAATTTATTCCGCGGCACAGATTCGTTGCAACCACCCTCTACAATCTTCCGGTAGGCAAAGGGAAACGGTTCGGAGCAAATATGCCTGCGGTCCTTGACGAAGCGATTGGCGGATGGGAAGTTTCAAACATTTTTCTCTTCCAAACCGGCCAGTTTCTCACACCATACTACGACGGCGTTGATTCCTACACCATAAATCCCACAACACCTATCCCCAACACGGCGTTTTATCAGCAGAACATCCGCGGCGACGGGGCCAACCTCCGTCCCAACTGCACGGGAAATTGGAGCGTGCCGCATGCGGTTGGATCTAAATGGTTCAACAACACCCCTTGGTACACTACCAGCGGTGGAGTTATAACATTGAACCCATTAGCTGTATTCTCTGCGCCGGCTCTCGGCCAGTATGGGAACTGCGGCACGGGCATCATTCAGGGACCTGGCGTGTGGGGCGACAATATTGGGCTGCATAAATATTTTCCGCTGCGCGGAACAGTTCGCCTCGAGTTCAAGGCCGACTTCATGAACGCGTTCAATCACCCCAACCCGGGCAATCCAAACGTGGACATTTCCAATTTCAGTGCTTTCGGCGTGATACCTAAATCCACGCAGAGCGGCAATGCAGAGCTCAATCCTTCGGCCGTCAATGACAACGGCGAGCGGCATATCTGGTTAACCATGCGCGTTGAGTTCTAGCCGCTAGAGCAGGGCATCAAAGGCGCTAGTCCAGCTCTGCGGGGGGTGTCAAAACGCCTCCCGCAGACATTTTTCTGTTCTTATAAAATATGTATGACCTTTTCCCAGAGCATTGGAAGAAGTCAAATCCAAATGCCTCGTGGAGCTGACTGTGAACAGAGCTATGCCTGCAATAGAATTCTTGGACCGCAAACCGGGCTCGGCAGTATGCTCTCTAATCGCGCTAATTGTTATTGGCCTTACAGCTTCATTTGCATGCTCTGAGAACTCGTCCGTTAGAGTCCGTGAAAGCCTGAATGCCGGCTGGCTGTTTGAGCGGCAGGTTCATGGCAGTGGGGCGTTGGGGTCGTTTGACCGAGACCGCGTGGACGGTGAAAAGATTGAGCCCCGATTTGCCGGCGCATACAAACCGGCGTACGACGACTCGGCGTGGGATGCGATCGATCTGCCGCATACCTGGAATGCGTACGATGTGAGCGACGCGGAGCCTGGCTACTGGCGGGGCATCGGGTGGTATAGAAGACACTTTCGCGTCGACAAGAAATTCGCTGGAAAGAGAATCGTTCTTGAATTCGAGGGAGTAAACCAAACAGCGAAAGTCTGGCTGAATGGCAGGTTGCTGGGCACTCATAAGGGCGGCTATACCGGATTTTCCTTTGAGATCGCTCCTCGCTTCGGTGAGGACAATGTACTTACGGTGGAAGTTGACAATCTGTTCGATAGCGCCGTTCCTCCTACAGTAAAGACGGACTATAGTTTTTACGGAGGTATCTACAGATCGGTCGATCTTCTAATTACCGATCCTACGTATGTTTCCGATATGTACTGGACAACTCCAGAGGTTAGTAAATCGGAGGCCCAGGTAGAACTCCACAGCCAGGTTACAAACCAAACCGGGCGCGTCATGCGACTACTTTTGACTCAGCAGATTCTCGATCCTGAAAACAAGTTGGTTGCCGAAACGAAAACAACAATTTCAATCGGTCCCGACGAGACAAAGGCCCTCACACAGACAAGCGGCCCGCTTAAGAATCCGCGGCTTTGGTCACCCAAAGCGCCAAACCTCTACCGGATACGCACCCTGCTTACCGAAAGGGCGCGAAACGTCGATTATTTGGAAACCCCGCTGGGTTTGCGGTGGTATAAATTCGATCCTCAGCATGGTTTGATTCTGAATGGCAAGCGCATTCAGATTCAGGGAACTAACATGCATCAATCCTATCCGGGCATGGGCGATGCCGTGCCAAAGTCGCGCCTGATCGAAGATATAGAAGACATGCACGATATGGGAGTCAACTTCTGGCGGACATCACACTACCCGCATGATGAATCCACAATGGAAGCCTCCGATCGGCTGGGTCTGATGGTATGGGAGGAGCTGCCCATCTGTAAAGAAATCGGAGACGTGAGTGAGTATACCAAAAATGTTTCTGTTATGGCCCGGGAGATGATTCAGCGCGACCGTAATCATCCTTCCGTCTTTGTGTGGGGAATCGCCGGTGAAATAAACGCGCCTCCCTCTGTTGCCAAAGGCGTTGTGAAGGCGGTGGCCGAACTCTATCGCAAGATTGACCCCACAAGGTCTGTCGGCATGCATGCTCCTCGCTATGACGAGGTCGCTGCACTAGTAGATATCGTCGGGGAGGGCGTAGGCCCTGAGACGGACGCAAAGCATCTGCAATATCCTGACCGCCCCTATCTTGTCGCGGAGTACAGCGCCGCGCTCATCGGCCGGGGTTTGTATGGGATGGGGCCGGATAGCGAAGACTTAGCGCTCCAAGGGCACGAGAAATATCTGAGTGACTTGAATAAACGGCCCTGGATGGCAGGCGGCTGTATCTGGAACCAGTTTGACTATGATGGTGAGACCTACGACCCGGTCATTCCCCACATGGTTTCCTTCGGCATGGAAGATATTTGGCGAATTCCTAAAGAGGTGTACTACTTCTATCAGAGCCAATGGACCGAGAAGCCTATGGTTCATATCGTGGGCCACTGGACATGGCCCGGCCAGGAAGGAAAAGTGCGTGAGGTGAAGGTCTACACTAACGCCGGAGCAGTCGAGTTATATCTGAACGGGAAATCGCTGGGCCCTGGAATGGTCAATCGCAACACGGGATTGCTTCATCCGCCTTCTGTCTGGCGAGTCCCGTATGAGCCTGGTGTCTTGCGCGCAGTCGCCAAAATGGGACCGGTACAGATTGAGGATGAACGGCGTACGGCAGGGCCCGCCTATAAGATTGTTCTTTCCGCGGATACGGACCATCTCGTTTGGGGAGATGCGGACAGCCTTGCTTACTTGACTGCCTCGGTGACGGATGCGAACGGCGTGGTGGTTCCTGGCGAGCATTCCGCCATTACCTTTACCTCGTACGGTCCGGGGCAGCTATTGAAGCAAGGGTGGCTTGGCCACGGCACGGGCTATACCTGGAACGTGGTTGACGGCAAGACGCGCGTGGCGTTTCGTGCTACCTCTCGTTCTGGCCGGGCTGTGATTTCGGCATACTCGCCGGGTCTAAGGATCGGACGAGTGAGCATTAACGTAACCGCGCCCGGAAAGCCGGACGAAATGAACTATCGGGAAGAATTCAAGATGGACGAACTGAACTGAAGTGAAACTTTTATTCACTTTCATTTCTGGGGCTGTTCTTTGCTTTATGGCTCCCGATTACATGGGAAAAACTCCGGGAGGACCAATAGCAATGAATCGACGTGATTTTATTGGAGGAGCGATTGCCATCACATCAGCTTCGCGATTCGAGGGTGGCATAGCGATGGCGCTCCCCGATCCCTATGCATCGCCGCAAGGCTGGTTGAGCAGGGGGCTGATCGATGCGGGAGGCACGCATGAACCTTATATGTTTACTGTGCGCTGCGGCGGACAGCGTCTTGACGCGCGGAAAAGCAGCGATTACCAGCAGAGTGAAGAGCTGATTCGGCGGCTCCATGACGCAGGCATCGAGGTCTTCCATACGCACCTTTACAAGGGCTTCGGTATGGTGGCCGAGCGTGAATGGATGGAGGAGACGCGCAAGGCAGTTGAAATTGCTCATCGGCTTGGCATGAAGGCGGACACCTATATTCAGTGGAACTGCATGATGTATGAAACATTCTTTGCAGAACAACCCAAGGCTGTGGACTGGATACAACGCGACGTGGCTGGACTTCCCATCCTTCTCCCCTACGGTTATCAGCAATCGTTCCGCTATCGGCCCTGTTTCAGCAATCAGGACTACCTGGATTACCTCAAAAAGATAGTCCGTTACGCGATTATTGAAGCGAGGACCGATTTTATTCACTTCGACAACTTTGACCTTAATACCGAACCGGATTCCTGTCATTGCGCCGCGTGCAAAGCGGGATTCAGAAGTCGTCTCAAGACCAAGTACAGCGCCGCGCAACTGCTGGAGAGGTTTGGCTTCGAGCAGGTGGACTTTGTGAATCCTCCTCAGTGGAACAAGGAGAACAAGCCGGAGAAAATGCGGATTATCTATGATCCCGCATTTCAAGAGTGGATCGATTATCGTTGCCAATCGATGGCGGATGCGCTTGGACAAATGTATGATTATGCGGCCTCGTTGAACACGGAAGTGGCTTTGGAGATCAATCCCGCGGGCATAACCGGTCAAAACCGAGCTTGGGAGACGGGAATCGATCACGCGCGGCTTCTTAAGTTCACGAAGGCGTTGTGGAGCGAAGAGGGTGAGCATATCGGCTATCAACCGGATGGCAGGCTGGTATCAAGGATTCGGAGCTACAAGCTCGCCAGGGCAAACTCGAACATTCTTATGGCTCACTTAGCTGGCCAGCCCTTATCCTTCGCGGAGGATCTTGCGTTTAATCAGACGCTGGGCCTTGTGGGGGTCTATCCCCTCTCGCAAATAACTCGTGAGTATATCGATTTTTATCGGCAGAACAGGGATATGTACGTAGATAGCGAGGATCTAGCTAATGTGGGAGTTTTACGCTCGTATGCGTCATTGACATATAACAATGCGGCGGTGCAACTCTGCACGGTACTCGTCGAGCAGGCGCTGATCGAGGCAGGCGTTCCCTTCGATCTTGTCTTCGATGATGGGCTTCGCAATCTCGCGAAATACAAGGTGCTGATTCTTCCCAACACTGAGTGCCTTTCCGATGAGCAGCTGTCGCTTCTTCGCAGATATGTTCAGAGTGGCGGCGCGCTGGTTGCGATCGGGCAGACTGGGCAATACGATGAATGGCGACGCGTTCGGCTCGCACCCGGCCTGGCAGGGATGGTCGATGATCAAAAGCCTGTATTGGATTATCAGGAGGAAGTGAAGTCTCATATAGCTCCTGCGGGAGCTGCAACCAGAAAGATGGTGGGCAGAAGAAGAGTTGGATACCTGCCAACGATGGAATTCGATGGCGAGTTACCACCATATCAACCCTACTTCGCGGTCATGAGCGAGTTCTGGAAGCGCCCCAAAAACTGGAAGCAACTGGTCGAGCTCGTGCAATGGGCCGCAGAGGACAAAGTGCAGATCCAACTGGACGGGCCAAGAGGGGTTGTTGTCAATTACACAGGTCAGCCTCTGAAGCAGCGCGTGTTTGTTCATCTTGTGAATTACGACAAAGCCGCGACCACAAAGCCCGTTAAGGTTGGCGTTCGGTTACCGGACGGTCGACAGGCATCCCGAATCACCGTGCGCGCTCCGGGGTCGATAGATGCGAAAACGATCGATTTTAACAAAAACGGGGATATGGCACATTTCAGCATTCCTACCGTACGAACTTATTCGCTTGTCATGATCGAATGGTGAGGTTGTCAGGGAATGCATTGCAATCCGGTTGCCTATCAGGCCGCCAGGCCACGCGGTAATCCCGGGAAGAGAGATATGAAGAAGAACATGGAAGCTCCGATACCTCCTGTTGCCGCACGGGCGATAAGGAAAACAAGTGCCTTGCACAGCGGTTTTTGCGTGCTGGTTTTGGGGATGTTCATCGCGCTGTTTCTTATGCAGCATGCGCTTTCACAGCAGGTTACTCGAGCGCCGCACAATCATAAGGGCTGGAATGGAGAAGGCGATGCGCCGGACGATCCTGGACCACTGGCAACCGATCTTTCACCGGCGCTGACGAGGGCCGCTGTAGACAAAGTGATCCGGAAGGTGGCGGATTGGCAGCTACAACACGCGCAGAGTCATTTCAGCCAGGACTGGACATTTTCCGCTCTTTATCCGGGGCTTATGTCTGCCAGCCGTGTGCTAGCAGATCCCAGCTATGAAAACGCAATGCTAGATGTCGGTCACAAGTACAATTGGGAACTAGCGCCACGTCTAATTGATCCAACATATGTGGGCCATAACCAGCCTGCCGGACAAACTTACGACGTGGACGATCAGATGCTGGCGCTAACATATGTGGAGCTATACCAGCTTCATCATGACGCCGCAATGATTGCGCCCACGAAAAGACAATTCGATCAAGTGATGAAGGAGAAAGACAACCCTAACCCCGCAGCTCCAAGGTGGTGGTGGTGCGATGCGCTCTTTATGGCAGCGCCATCCTGGGTTCACCTTTACCAGGTAACCGGCAATAGAGAGTATCTGGACTATATGGACCGTGAGTGGTGGGCGACTTCGTCCTTTCTCTATGATGAAAAGGAGCACCTGTATTTCCGCGATTCCAACTTCTTTGCGAAGCGAGAGAAAAATGGCCAAAAGCTTTTCTGGTCGCGAGGCAATGGCTGGGTGATGGCCGGGCTGGCCCAGGTTCTGGAAGGGCTCCCGAAAGATTATCCAAGCCGCCCGAAATATGTTACTCAATACAAGGAAATGGCTGCGCGCTTGGCCTCTCTTCAGGGTTCCGATAGCCTCTGGCGACCGGGGCTTCTTGATCCGCAATCTTATTCGCTGCCGGAAATGTCCGGTTCAGGATTCATCATATACTCGCTTGCATGGGGTGTAGATCAACACATTCTCAGCCGCAAGGTCTATTTGCCCATTGTCCTGAAAGGATGGCAGGGAATGGTCGCCCATGTTTACGCGGATGGCCGCGTTGGCTGTATCCAGCCGATTGCGTCCGGACCAGGGAATTACAAACCTTCCTCGAGTTATGTTTATGGCATAGGCGCGTTTCTTCTTGCTGGCTCCGAGATGCACGAACTTTCCGTGCACTCACGGGGCCACCAGCAATATGCACAAAGCGCGAATCGCTGATAGCTGCACAGGCGTACGCAATGGCGGAGCCTGACACGGATCGAAGGAGAAAGATGGTTAATTGTATGTTCGGCGCGTTATTCGCTACAAGGCAGGGACGCGGAAATATGCCTATTGTGGCTTTCGCCTTAGCGGCGATTCTCTCCATTTGCGGTACGCTGAACTTGAAGGCACAGGAACAGCCGTGGTCCCTGCGAATGGCAAACAGCACAATGCAGCGGTGGCCATTGGGCCGATTTAGAGACCGCAGCACTTCCCCAGGCTGGAACTATCAATTGTCGGTATTGCTTACGGGGATGGAATCTGTGTGGAGAAAGACCGGCGATAAGACGGTCTTTCAATATATCCAGCAGTCTATGGACCAACTTGTCGAACCGGACGGTTCCATTCCTGCCTATTATGCCAAGAGACAGTCCACAGACGACATCTTACTCGGAAGACAACTTTTAATGCTCTATCGAGTCACGGGAGAGGATAAATATCGTAAGGCAGCCATTCTTATTCGCAAGCAACTGACGACTCAACCGCGAAATGCGTCAGGCGGTTTCTGTCACACGCGGCGCTTTGCTAACCAGATGCTGTTGGACGACGTGTATATGATCGCACCGTTCCTTGCCGAATACGCGTCGACATTTCAGGAGCCCAAGGATTATGCCGACATTACGAAACAGTTCGTCCTCCTCGAAGATCACAATCGCGACCCGAAAAGCAGGCTTTTATACCAGGAATGGAACGAGTCTCGCACAGAGTCCTGGGTAAATAAGTCAACGGGGACCTCCGCCAGCTTCTGGGGACGTGGCACCGGGTGGTACATCATGGCTCTCGTCGATACGCTGCCCTATTATCCCGAGGACAACCCGGATAGAGCTACGCTGCTTGCGATCCTAAATCGTACAGCAGATGGAATAATTCATCATCAGGACAGAAAAAGTGGCCTTTGGTATCAGGTTCTGGACAAACCGAAGCAGAAGGGGAATTACCTTGAGTCTTCAGCGTCAGGCATGTTCATTTATGCCTTGGCAAAGGGCGTTCGCCTCGGTTATCTTCCAAAGCGCGATTTGGCCAACGCTCTGCGTGGCCGGAACGGCATGTTGGATCACTTCGTCCAGACCGCGCCCGACGGTGGTATTACGATCACCGACACTGTAAAGTCAATCGATCTTGGAAGCGCCCCATCGCATGATGGGAGTTTTGCTTATTACATCAGCGCACCTGTTATCAGCAACGATCCGAAGGGCGTGGGAGCATTTCTATTAGCGAGCACCGAGATAGAATTGGCAACTGCGCGAAAAGAGGGCAGGCCGAATGCCAAGCCAAGGCGACCCTGACGGGCTCCGCTTCGCTCCGGCCTTGACAGGGCTGATCCAAGGCCAAGAGATCTCTGCCTGAGAAAGAAAAGCAGAAAAATGTTGGTTATGATTTCATACACCGAACTGGACGGAATTTGGGGTCAGGACAATGATGTAAAGAGTTGAGCCGAACAACCAGGGGTGCCTGAACTGCAACTGATCAACGATCTTATGACTCGGGACAGAAGTTGCGTTCCAGCGTTCCGAATGGAGGAATATATGATCACCAGAAGAACATTTTTCAACTGCGTGGCAGGCAGCGTGTTTGCCCACGCTATGGGCGTGCTTGGGCAGCAATCTTCAACCGTTGCAGTTAGGCCGCTGGACACTTTGCCGGGAGCGGAGAAAAATCGCAAACTGAAAGTTGTGTTCGTGGGCGCGCACCTCGATGATTGGATATTCTGTGTCGGAACTCTTGCGCGTTATGCGCGTGAGGGCCACGATGTCTTATGTTTCTCTTTCACGCCGGGGGACTCGCAGGGTGGGGCCGCTGCGCGTCACATCCCCCTCGATCAACTCATGGCGTTGGGGACCGAAGACGTGATGAGAGGAACCAAAATCATCGGCGCGCGATTGAAAGTCCTGGATCAGCACAACCAGAACATTCGGGTCGATCCCGAGACGTACATCGCGTTCGACAAGACCTTAGCCGCCGAGAAACCTGACGTCGTCTTCGGCATGTGGCCTCTGCAGTTTCATCCTGACCACCGTGCAGCGGGAAATCTCGCCTTCAACGCGTGGCTGCAGAGCGGATTGAAATTTGAGTTTTATTTCTGCGAAACTTGGGCACCCGACGAGCAGACATCGCAATTGTTCGCGCCCAATCGCTGGGTAGACGTCGAATCGGTCTTCGATTTGAGCCGGGAAGCGATCTTGGCCCTCACTTTGGAAGGGAAGAGTTTGTGGGCCGGTTACGAGTTCTGCGCGAAATTTCGCGGCAGAGAGTACGGATGCCAATATGCCGAAGCATTCGTCCGCATTGTCACCGTCGGCTCTGAGAAGGCGGTGGAGAACCCTGTACCGGGACGATGGTACTCCGATTTCGACCTCGCCCACGACAAGTAGCCAACGCTTGCGACCTGGTACTACTGTGTTATAAAAGAGGTACCTCTTCCTTGATTCTTCTGGTGCTGTCCCTAGCCATAAGTCAATCCGGCCGCAAATCGCACCGATTTTCTTTACTCAGCAGTAGCTTTGTAATAGATTTTTGACTGTGGGAGCCTGGGCAGAAGTCAACCGCCTGCGCCTTCACGAGCAAATCAACAAACCGGAATTCAAGGGGCCTGTCACGTTTGCCCATCTGGCTCAACACTACATAGCCCATGAGCTTGGCGACCTAGCAGAGACCATTGACCCGAATAGTGCCTCAACCATCAGCGGCAACAAGCGGAAGGCGAGCTTATGAACTCGGCTTTAAGGACAGCCGGTGTGACAATCTGTCCAAGAAGGGCCGTAGGCCCGCAGACCAGAACGAACGCCACTACAAACCGTTTCATCATTAGGCCTCACGCCATTCTAAACGTGGTGTATTCGCGATAGATACCGGGATGTCTGCATGTCGCCCTCGATGAATTCTACTGGGCGAGAATCTAATCGGCGACCTCACCCTGAGGGCCCGGCGAGACCAGTAATGTTGAATGTGGGACAAAAGCCTGTGTGAGGACAAACGCGGGAAAGCCCCAAGAAAACACAAAAAGCACTGCCCGACGCGGGAGGGATGGCATTCTTAGATTTTGGACGTGCAGAATCAACCTTCACCCCGGTATCAGGGAATTGTTATTCCCTGATACCGCGGTGATAATTCCCTGTTCCGTCTTGCGCCGTAATCATGGGTCTGTCCTCAGAAATCACTTGAAATCATTGCCTTATCGGGTCAGCCCGATAAAAAGTGGTCGCGAATTCGCATAATTCCCTGTATTTTTCCCTGTTAACGGGAATTTGGGGGCGGAGAACGGTTCGCACCAGACTCAGTCCTCCGCCATTAAGCTTTCCAAGAACATCCCATGAAGTCCAATCTGATACAAATATGCACTGATAATAAATAACTTATTGCTTTTCGCTGCCCGTCTAGCTACTCTAGAAGCCAACCGGCAGTGCGTATATTTGTGGGTCCATTTCCTGGAGTCTTCTTGCATGCGGTTAGCCGACATCCAGATCATGCAGAGATGAAGGGAATAGCAACGACTGATTCAGATCGTGTGCGTGGAAACTCTTACCCATGAACTAGATTTTGAATTGAATCCGAATCAAGAAGCTGCCCCCTTTGAGGGGGATTCTATCCCCTACACAAACCGAGAGAACCGAGAACGTTGATCAGGCTCTCAGCGCCGCTGCGCAGAATGCAGCGCCGCCTCTTTCTACGGCTAATACCGCACCAGATTCCAATGAGGTGTTCTCCGAGGCTTATCGAGGACGTTACTATAGAAGAACTGAATGAATCCGACCGAACGGTCCCGCCAAACCGACTTTCAAGAGACGCTCCTGAGCGCCCGCCGCACCATGCTGCTGAGCGAGATCCTCAAGCTGGCTGTGGACAGCTTCCGCGTGAGCAAGATGCGCTTTGCCCTCACCGCGCTGGGCATGGTCATCGGCACAGCTTCGGTCATCCTGGTGGTCACCATCGGCCTGACCGGCAAGAAATACATTCTGGAGGAGATCCAGAAGGTCGAAACCAATTCGGTCGAGCTGGAATATGCCGGCGGCGGCGCCACAGGCACTGAGCGAGTGCTTTACAACGACTTCCTCACCCGCGACGACGAGAAGGCCGTGGATGCGCAGTTGCCCGGCGTCCTCTACTCCTCGCCCGTGCTGGGAATGCACGACCGCATCAGCTTCGGCGGAGGCGTGGTCAAAGACACGCTGGTGCTCGGCGTAAGCCCGCAATATCAAAAACATCCGCAACCTGCTGGTGCCCGTGGGCCGCTTCTTCGACGACAACGATGACGCAGCCCATATCAAGTGCGCCGTGGTCACTGAACAGTTTGCCCGCGAGCGCTTCGGCAGCGATGACGCGGCCGTCGGCCAGAACTTCGAGATCAGCGGCATCCCCTTCACCATCATCGGCGTCTTCCGCGAGAGCGTAGGCGACTTCGGCGAATCGGAGATCGAGGACCAGACCATCCTGATTCCCTTTTCCGTCGCCCGCTACTTCACGGGAACGGAAAATGTGAACCAGATTTACTTTTCCATGCGCACCATGGACGAAGTGCCCGACGCCGCAAAAGAGATTGTCCGCATCATCCATTCGCGCCACCGGCCCGACTCCGTCTACCAGGCGCAAACGCTGAAGGACATACTGGTCATGGCCGACAAAATCACTACGGCTCTGACTGCGATCCTGGTGCTGGTGGCCGCCGTCACCCTGGCGGTGGGCGGCGTGGGCATCATGAACATCATGCTGGCCAACGTGCGCGCCCGCACCCGCGAGATCGGCATCCGCAAGGCGCTGGGCGCCACTTACCGCGAGATCAAACTCCAGTTTCTGGCCGAGGCGATCATCATCTCGCTGGTCGGCGGAATAGTCGGCACGATTGTGGGGCTGGCCGTGCCGTTGTCCTGTCCGCTTGTTCACTGACTTTGACTTGCCCGTCTCCGGATGGTCGGTCGTCATTGCCCTTGCCGCGGCCACGTCCGTGGGAGTATTCTTCGGCACCGTGCCCGCCACGCGCGCCGCCCAACTTGATCCCGTCGAGGCGCTCAGAGATGAGTGATCCCGAGCGCCCGCCGTCCGGCTCCGGCAACGATTCGCAGGACTCGCCCTCCCAGGGTCCAAGCCTCACGCTGCTCTATAGCCTGATCGCGCTTGCGCTGATTGCAGCCATTGGCTTAGCCACTGATGATCGTGCTCCCCTTTTATCACCGGCGATAAGAGGATCTTGCTTCGCTGTTCACGGCTAGTTTTCAGTCAATCCAGGTAGCGCCGGAAATTGCTCCCAGTCGCCCGTTCCGCAATCAGCACCGGAATCCCGTCCACAATCGGATAATCCGCCCGCACCCGCGCAAACCAGCCTTCCCATTCAAGCCGAAGCTCCGCCCAGGCAGGCCGGGCAGGCCAACTGGTCCACTACTAACGGATCAAACGGGAAAAATATTTGGAATCGGCAGGCATCAGTGCCCTACTGAATCGTCGCATCGGAACTGGTATCGCCGGCTGCGGCCACCCGATGCGGACGGCTGGCAAACTCCTGCTCGATGCGATCGATGGTGCCGGCCTTGGCAAACTCGTAAGCCACGCGAATGCCGTTGAAGAGCGCGCGATCATTCGAGGAGCCATGGCCGATGATGCACACGCCGCGCACGCCCAGCAGCGGCGCTCCGCCATATTCTCTATAATCCAGCCGGCGGCGGAAATCGTTGAAGGCCCGCCGCGAAAGCAGTGCGCCCACCTGCGCGGTCACCGTCCGCGTCAGCGATTCGCGCAGCACGTCGCGCACAAAACGGCCCACTCCCTCGCTGGTCTTCAGCGCCACGTTGCCCACAAATCCATCGCAGACAATCACGTCGGCCAGACCGCTGAAAATGTCGCGCCCCTCCACGTTGCCGATGAACCGAATCGGCAGCGCCTTGAGCAGCGGAAATGCCTCGCGGGTCAGATCGTTGCCTTTGGTCTCTTCCTCGCCGATCGAGAGCAACCCCACCCGCGGCGCGTCGATCTTGAGCACCGTCCGGGCATAGATCTCGCCCATCACGGCAAACTGCTCCAGGTTGTGCGCCTTGCAATCCACATTGGCGCCCACGTCCAGCAGCACGCACGGATTCCCCGTCGAGCTGGGCATGGGAGTAGCCAGCGCCGGACGGTCCACGCCGGGCAGCGCGCCCAGAACCATCTTGGCCGTGGCCATGGCCGCGCCGGTGTTGCCCGCGGTCACAAATCCCGCCGCCTTGCCCTCGCGCACCAGCTTCAGCCCCACGCGTATGGAGCTGTCTTTCTTGGTGCGCACCGCCTGCATCGCCTTCTCCTCCATGCCGATCCGTTCCGAGGCATGGTGGATGACGATGGGCAAATCCTCGTTTTCAAGATGCTCGTCCAGAAGATCGCGCAACTCCGCCTCGAGGCCCAATCAAGTGGACCCGCACGGGCAGAGCGCGGCAGGCGAGGATCGCCCCGCGAATCTCCGGCTCTGGAGCTTTGTCGGTGCCGACGGCGTCAAGCGCGATGTCGATGAGCATGGGCTCTGGGATTTACTTGGCTGCTTCTTTGATGTCCAGAACGGCGCGGCCCTTGTACGCTCCGCACTTGGGGCAGGCGCGATGGGGCAGCTTCTTCTCGTGACAGTTGGGGCACTCGGACACTCCCACGGCGGTCAAAAAGTCGTGGCTGCGGCGTAATGCGGTGCGGCGCGTCGAGTGGCGCCTCTTCGGATTTGGCATGACAAAAATTCCTTTCGTCTCTCAAGCCCGCGTTAACTCCCGGCCGGCTTCAGAGCAGTCCCCAGCACGCAAAGCCCCTTGGCAGCCTTCCGGCTTCGCTGGAGCACCCTCAATTGATCCTGAGGTCCTCTGGGGGATCATTTCTCAGGACTTGATCCGGCCGCGGAGCCCAGCCAATGCCTCCCAGCGGGGGTCGCTCGGACCCACTTCGCAGTTGCACGGCTGAATGTTGCGGTTCTCACCGCAGCGCGGGCAAAGTCCCTTGCAGTCCGGCTTGCACAGCGTCCTCGCCGGCAGAGACAAAAGCACCTGCTCCCGAAGCACATCTTCAAGCCAAAGACTGTCCTTTTGATAATAACCGATTTCCGTCTCCGGCGCAGTAATCGACCGTTCCGGCGCCTCGGCGTCTGCCCCCGCCGGCCGGAAGATCAGGTCGAATTCGGCGCCGAGCGGAATCTCCACCGGCTCCACGCAGCGCGCGCACGGAACCTCAAAACTCCCCGCAAACCGCCCCCTCAGCCGGATATCGGCCACAATATCCCTGGGGCCGCGGTGCTCGTGCAGCACCTCGGCCCGCCCGGCCGCGGCCAGCGCCCCTTTTTGCACGGCCTCTTCGCCAAAATCCACCGCACCCGGAGCCAGTTCCAGGTCGAATTCGATCGGTTCCCGCTCCAGTTCGCTTACCTTGAATTCCATGCTTTGAGCCTAAGGCGAAGGCCCCCGCCCGTCAATGTGCTCGCTCCGCTCCGATTACGTTTCCCCAATCTGCAGAAAATGATTCTCCGGTGTACATGCGAAAATAACCCTCAAGGCCCATTCACTCATGACCACCACATCCTCCCTTGATTTATCCAGGCTGCGCGTCCGGCCAGCCACCGCATCCGACAGTTCCCGCCTGATTCCGTTGATCAACTCCGCCTACTCTATCGAGACCTTTTTCGAAGGCACTCGCACCGATGACGAGCGTCTCGCCGCCATGATGAAGAAAGGCCGCATTCTTCTCGCAGAGGACAGCACCGCCCAACTGCTCGGCTGCGTTTATACTGAAGTTCGCGGTGCACGCGGTTATCTGGGCCAGCTTGCCGTGAACCCCGCACACCAGAAAGCGGGCCTCGGACGCCTGCTCGTTGAAGCCGCCGAGGATCATCTGCACCGCCAGGGATGCGAGGCTGTGGACATCTTGGTCCTCAGCATGCGTCCCGAGCTGCCGCCCCTCTATCGCAAGTTTGGATACATGGTGACCGGTACCGAGGAGTTTCACAGCTCGCGCCCGCTCAAAGCCGGCATCGAATGCCATTGCATCGTGATGTCGAAGCCGCTCTGAGCTTCTACCGCGCCGCCGGCTCATGCAGATAACGGCGGGCAAAGTCGAGAAAGGCTGGCCAGTTCGGCGCCGGCGTGTGCCCGCCGGAGTGCTGACGGAAGCCCAGATCCCCTTCCATCAGCGCCGCGCCCATGGGCGGAAATTCGGTTGTCCCCAGACCCTTCCTGCCCAGCAGCCTATAGACTGGCCCCGCGGCAACCTCCGCCAGGAACATCCCCCTTGCGTCCGCCCACGCGTCCCCACCGGGGTTGGCATATCCATCTCCCACGCTGGCTCCGGCGCCGATAAATATCGGCCGCGGTGCGCACAAGGCGATCAGCTCGTGGCTATCCACCGGTAGATCCCCGGTCGTCAACGGCCCCGCATATTTCAGAAAATTGCCGTCCATCCAGTGGTACTCGCCCACTGCGGCCAGGTTTTCCACTTCCTCGCCGAAGATGTGCCGGTAGAGCTTGGCGCCGCCTTCGCCGGAGGAGCTGATGTAGCCGACGGCGAAGCGCTGGTCATAGGCCATGGCCAACAGCGCCGTCTTACCCATGCGGGAGTGACCCTCGATGCCCACGTGCTTGGCATCGACTGCCCCGTCGGTGGCAAAGTAGTCAAGAGCCCGGCTGGCGCCCCAGGCCCAGGCGCGCAAAACGCCCCAGTCGTCCAGCTTGCGCGGCTGGCCCTTGTTCATCAGCCCGATAATTCCCTCCGTCAGTCCCGCCCCGTTGTCCGCCTGGTAGCTGTTTGGAGACAGCACTGCGTAACCCCACCCTTTAGCCAATACATGCCGCTGCCATGTCTGTCCGTAGTAGCCGGGGGCAGGAAGCGTCGTCTCCGGAATCGGCCGCACGAGAGCCATCTTGAACTCGTTAGGAAAGCCGAGTTGCAAAATCACCGGCACCGGACCTGCAGCCTTGGCCGGGATGGTCAGGATCAGGTCGATGTTGACCTTGATTGCCGGATAGGCCGAGTTGTCCACGTGGCCCACCAGCCTTTTTGTCACCACCGGTACGTCGCCGTTCATCTCCTGCGTGGTGCTGACCACCTCCCAGTTCACTTTGGGCAAGTTGGCTGGAACGCGCCCGTAGATCTCGCGGTCAAAGTCCTCCACGATCTGAGGCCGGCGCCTGGTCCACCAGACTCTGGACGAAGTCACCCGCTTGCCGTTCTTGAGCACCAGCGGATCGGGCAAATTGGGATAAACGTTGGCCTTGGATTCGTCATAGTTGGCCGCGTGCGGCGATTTTGCGTTCGAGTCTGCTCCGCGCCGCAGTTCCTTCATTCCCAGCAGGTCCATAAGCCGCTGGTGATCCTCTTCGGCAGTCAAATGAACGGGCGCGGATATGCGCGGCAGATACAGCCGCGCCGGCAGGCGCCGTCTGCGCATCGAGCCTGCAGCCAGGCCGGGCAAGCAAAAAGAACCAGCCCAATCCACAGTAATCCGCAATAAGCCATCGGCCACAACTTGGACATGGAGACCCTCAAATCCATTTTATTCCCCAATATTAAGAGACAAAGACGGCGCCAGGATTTTCAATCCACTCCAACGAGAGCAAGGGCAAGCGCTCCTGCCGATAGGCCGGTCAAGAAGATTTCCATTCCAGCCGGATGAAAAAAGTACTCAAGCCCAGCCGAATTCCGCCGATTAAATCATCGAATCGCTCCAGAAAGGTCTCCCGGCATGTCTGCGATCCGTAACCTTCCCATCTCGCGCAAGTTCACCTACGCATTCGGCATCGTTTGCGGCCTCTGCGTTGTCTTCGGTGTATACACGTTCCTCACCCTCCGCAGCATTGCTGAGAAAAGCGCGGATGTCAGTGAAAAACATGTCCCATCGCTGATTTACATCGGCACCATTCGTACGCGTGTCAATGTTGAGCGGCGGGAGGATCTTGAGCTGATGCTCTGCCAGACTCCGGCATGCACGGCGGACCATACTGCCAAGCGCCAAAAGGCCATCGCCGAATATCAGGATGCTTTGAAATCGATGGCGCCTCTCATCATCCCTCAGGAGCTCGATCACTACCATGCGTTTCTCGCGTGCCATCAAGAAGTATCAGGATTTCGAGCGATCGCGGCATCGATCTGATGACCGCCGGCAAGGCCGGGAGATGCATTGGATCTGCTCTCGTCGGATGCCATGATGGCTTCGCTGAATGAGGCTCTGTCGGCAGCCGAAGGTGGATTTCAAATTCACGCGAAAATCGGCATGGAAGAGTCCCAGTCAGTCACCAGGCGCCAGCTATCGGGCCATCTGGATCGGCACCGGGCTCACCCTCCTGATCGTACTGCTCTGCGCGCTCACAGGCGTGCTTCTTACCAGGGAAATTGCGCCAAGGATCAACAGGCTGAAGAATGCCGTGCAAGCCATGGCTGAAAAGGACCTGACCGCAAGCATCAGCGTATCGGGAACCGATGAGATCGGCCGCCTGGGCGATGCGTTCAACACCAGCGTCTCTTCCATGCGCGCCGTTCTCCGATCGGTGGCCAAGGGCGCCGATACGCTCTCCGCCGCCACCACCGAGATCAGCGCCCGCTCCGTCCAGAGCGCCGGCAACGCCCACACCCAGTCCAGCAAAACCAACCAGATTGCCGCTGCGGCGCAGGAGATGACCGCCACCATCGGCGAGATCAGCCACAACGCCGAGAGCGCCGCAGCCGCCAGCCGCGTATCGGCCGAGACCGCCGATCAGGGCGGAGCCGTGATGCAGGCCGCTGCCGTCACCATGGAGAAAATTGCCGCCGCCACCAGCACCGTCTCTGAGAAGATGACCTCGCTGGCCCACCGCTCCGAAGAGATCGGCAAGGTGGTCAATGTCATTCAGGAGATCAGCGAGCAAACCAACCTGCTGGCCCTCAATGCAGCCATCGAAGCCGCCCGCGCCGGCGAGCATGGCCGCGGCTTTGCCGTGGTTGCCGGTGAGGTCCGCCGCCTGGCCGAGCGCACCAAGGGAGCCACCGAAGAAATCGCCGGCACCATCGCCAGCATCCAGGAAGAAACCCGCGAAACCCTCCAGGTGATGCAGGATAGCCGCGCCGCCGTCGAAACCGGCATGCAGGAAACCGCTCGCGCCCGCAAGAGCCTGGAGGACATTATCGAGTCCTCCAAACAGGTGGAGCACCAGATTCACCTCATCGCCTCCGCGGCCAACGAACAGACCTCCGCCTCCGGCGAAATCTCCGAGTCCGCCAGCCAAATCTCCCAACTTTCGGCCGAAAACGCGCAAGCCGCCGAAGAAGCCGTCGAAGCCCTCAAGAATCTCTCCTCCCTGGCCAGCGACCTGGACGGCATCATCCGTCAGTTCCGCCTTGAAGGCGGCAACCAGGAGGGCGGAACCATTTCCGGCCATTCGCAGCCGTCTTTCGTACCCTCTTTGCGGACAGCGCACTCGTAGTCCGCGCCTTAGTCCCCGGCAGCCTGGTCGGTGCCGGGGAATATTCCAAAGTCAAGGCATCGCCTGGCGATCACGGTCTGCCGTCCAGAATCATCCCCCCGCTTTGCCCCGCCCATTGCATCCCGCCTCTTCCCCTCCGGAATTTACACATCGGCCATCTCCTCGCCTATCCGCCATATGTTAGCCTCCGGTTGTGGAACTTCTCCGCATTTCAACTCTTCACCGTCGCAGTCAAATACCCTAAGTAACTCTACGGGAGAAACACTCGCATGAGCGCCGTCAACTATGACCTGATCGTGATCGGTTCCGGGCCTTCCGGGCAGCGCGCCGCCGTGGCCGCCTCCAAAATGAAGAAGCGCGTGGCCGTTGTCGAGGCCCGCACCTTTGTCGGCGGCGTCTGCGTCAACACCGGCACCATCCCCTCCAAAACCATGCGCGAAGCCGTCCTGCACCTCTCCGGCTACAACTACCGCGCGCTCTACGGCGTCAACTACCGGGTCAAAGAAAAAATCACCATGGCCGACCTGGCCTTCCGCGTTCAGGCCGTCATCAAGACTGAAGTGGACGTAACCGATGCCCAGCTCTCCCGCAACGGCATCGACGTGGTCCATGGCGTCGCCCGCTTCCTCGATCCCCGCCAGGTGCGCGTCGAGGGCCCGCAGGCCGACACCACGCTCGAAGCCGATCGCATCATCATCGCCGTCGGCACCCGGCCCGCCACTTCGCCCAAAGTCCCCATCAACGGCCGCACCATTGTGAACAGCGACCAGATCCTCGCGCTGCCGGAGTTGCCCCGCTCGCTCATCGTCGTCGGCGGCGGCGTCGTCGGCGTCGAATACACCTGCATGTTCGCCGTCCTCGGCGTCCGCGTCACGCTCATCGAAAAACGCGACCGCCTGTCTCGAATTCGCCGACCGCGAAATTATCGAAGCCCTCAGCTATCACCTGCGCGACAGCCGCGTCACCCTCCGCCTGGGCGAAGAGGTGGAAAGCGTCGAGGAACTCCCCGACTCGACCGTGGTCGCCAACCTGCAAAGCAAGAAAAAAGTCTCCGGCGACGCCCTGCTCTACGCCGTTGGCCGCCAGGGCGCCACCGACGACCTCAACCTGGCCGCCGCCGGCATCGAAGCCGACAATCGCGGCCGCATCCCCGTCGACGAGCACTTCCAAACCAAGGTCGATCACATCTATGCCGTCGGCGATGTGGTCGGCTTTCCCTCCCTGGCCTCGGTCTCCATGGAGCAGGGGCGCATCGCCGCCGCCGACGCCTTCGGCTGCATCGCAACCTCCAACCCCAGCTTTTATCCCTACGGCATCTACACCATCCCCGAGATCAGCTTCATCGGCAAAACCGAAGAGCAGTTGACCGACGAGGACGTTCCTTATGAAGTGGGCATGGCCTACTACCGCGAGGTCGCCCGAGGCCAGATTCGCGGCGATACCACCGGCCGTCTCAAGCTCATCTTCCATCGCGACACGCGCAAAATTCTCGGCGTTCACATCATCGGCGAAGGCGCCACGGAATTAGTTCATATCGGCCAGGCGGTCATGATCCTGGGCGGCACGGTGGAGTACTTCATCGATACCGTCTTCAACTACCCCACCCTTGGCCGAGTGCTACAAAGTAGCCGCATTCAACGGCCTAGGCCGTCTGCACCGCTACCAGTCGGATTCATAGCTAGGATGCAGGAGCGGGAGAACCCTGTCACTGCATCCTGCAACCCGTCGTTGTACGATGAGCGCATAGACTCTTTTCGCATTCGAGGGGGGTAGAAGAAGTGTCAGGGCTCTCAAGAGGAATTTTTGGCGCGGTAGTTCTGGTGGGAATGCTGGCAGGCGTGGCTCCTCAAAAAGTTTCAGCCCAGTTGCCGTTGCCCGGCAGCGAAGCCGCAGATACTCCTAATCCGCTCACTGACCCTACCGTCAAGCCGGGCAAGATTCTGCTCTTCGACCTTGAAGCGCGCTTTGCCAAGGATGTGGCCGAGCGTGGTGGCGCGGCCTTTGCCGATTGGTTTGCCGAGGACGGCGTGGCGCTGGGCAACGGAGAGGCGCCTCTGGTGGGCCGCGTGGCCATCGCCAAATCCGCCAACTGGTCGCCCAAAAGCTATCAACTCACCTGGACCCCGACCGATGCCACCATGGGACCCTCGGGAGACGTTGGCTACACCTGGGGCCACTTCGAAGGTCACAGCAAGGACGTCAACGGCAATCCGGTCACCACCTCCGGCCGCTATATCACCATCTGGCGCAAACAGCCCGACGGCAATTGGAAGGTGGTTCTCGATGCGGGCGCCAACGAGCCGGCCGCCGCCGGAGACTGCTGCAAATTACCCTCCAGCCACTGATAGAAACTGAATTCTCTTGCTATCATCCATTGAAGATAATATCACAGCGTCCGTCGCATGTCTTCGCTGTAGTAACCTGTGCATAAGTTTCTTTAGTAACACATAGGTGATTCTTTCGTATCTTTAGTTTGAGTAACCTAGGTTGTAATACCCGAATCCCGAAAATCCCATCTTTGTGTCAGAGTCAACGCCGGCCGGTTACCCGATACTGACAATTGGGCGAGTGTGCTGGGCTCCCTGGCGACGTCTCCGTTGCTCGGGGTGGAGTGCCATATGTGTGCGATGCAGGGTCAACAGCTCGGTGATCTTCATGCACTCACATCCCACTCCGAATTCGACCTCTTCGATCGCAATCCTGACCCCGCACTGGACGAATTGACCGAACTTTCCGCCGTCTTGTGCGTCGCGGACTACGCCTACATAGGCTGGATGGACTTCAACCACCTGTGGTTCAAGTCGCGCTTCGGATTCAAGGGAACAGAGCAGCCGCGTTCTTCCACCGCCTGCCAATGGATGCTTGAAAAGGGCGAACCCCTCCTGATCCGGATGCCGGCATCGGATCCCGCGCTTCCCTCCCGATGGAATCCACCTCATCGGCGCAAATCCTTGCCGCTCCTACGTCGGAGTGCCGCTCATCGCCAGCGACCATCGCGTCATCGGCACATTCGCTGCACTGGCGCAGGAGCCGAACCGCTTCAACCAGCGAACACATCACGCTTTTAGAGATTCTTGGCCGCCAGGCAGTCACGCGACTGGAGCTTTACGCCCGCATGCGCGCCCAGGAGCAGGCGCAGCGCGCCCGCCAGCGTTCTGAGCGCGCCCTGGCTATCGAACGATGCTTTGTAGCCGCCACGCTGGACTCGGTTCCCGCTCTGGTCGCCGTGCTCGATACCGCCGGCCGCATGGTGCGGCTCAATTACTCCTGCACGCAATTGACCGGCCTAAGCATGGCCGATGCCGCCGGCCGGCCCTTTGTTGAAGACGTTCTTGAAGCCGAAGACCGCCTCTGGGTCCAGGAGAAGCTGCGCGAAGCCGCTTCAGGCCAAGTTTCCGGCCCGCACGAGACGGCCTGGCGCATCGGCAACGGCCTCACCCGCCGCGTCAGTTGGACTCTGCGCCCCTTGCAGGGACCGAGCGGCGAAATTCCAGTACCTGATCGTCAGCGGCCAGGACGTGACCGACCAGCGCCAGGCGGAATTGGCGCTGCTCTCCAGTGAAGCCCGCTACCGCGAAGTGGTTGAAAACTCGCTGGGCTTCGTCTTTACCTGCTCCATGGAAGGCCGTCTCACCTCGCTGAACGCCTTCACCGCTGAGACTCTCGGCTACCGCGCCGAAGCCCTCACCGGCCGCGCCGTTACCGACCTTCTCGATACCGCCGGCGTGGCCACATTCATGGACTGCCTGCGCACTCTCGAAACCAAAGACGAGTGGCAGGGCTCCTTGCCGCTCCGCCGCAGCGATGGCGCATACCGCCGCATCGCCTTCCGCAGCCGCCGCATGCAGTTGCCCGGCGAGCAGCCCTTTGTCCTCAACCACGGCATGGACGTAACCGAGCAGCACGAAGCCGAAGAAGCGCTGCACATTGCCACGCGCCAGCGCGAGTTGATCCTCGAGTCGGTAGCCGACGGCATCTACGGCATCGATCTCGACGGCCGCTTCACCTTCATCAACCAGGCCGGCGCCGGCGCCCTGGGCTACTCCACCGATGAGTTGATCGGCCGCGACGTCCATCAGGTCATCCACCACAGCCACGCCGACGGCACGCCCTATTCCCGCTCCACCAGTCCCATTCTCCAGGCCTTGCGTCGCCGCGAGCCCGTCCGCATGAGTAATGAGGTCTTCTGGCGCCGCGACGGCACTTCGTTTCCAGTCGAGTACAGCGCCAACCCGCTCATTGAGGATGGCCAGATCTCGGGCATGGTCGTAGCCTTCCAGGACGTCTCCGAGCGCCGCCGCCTGGAGAAGATGAAAGACGAGTTCATCTCCACCGTAAGCCACGAACTGCGCACCCCGCTCACCTCGCTGCGCGCATCGCTCGGACTCATCTCCTCAGGCACTCTCGACAAGCGCCCTGAAAAGCAGCGCCAGATGATCGATATGGCCATCGGCAACTGCGACCGGCTGGTGCGCCTGGTCAACGACATTCTCGACTTCGACAGCGTGGAAAGGGGAAAGCTGCCCCTCAATCGCCAGCCGGTCGAGGCCACTGACCTGCTGCGCCGCGCCGCGGACGTGGCCTACACGTCGGCCAGCCAGACTCACATCGACTTCCGCATTGAAGCTCCGCAGGTGCAGGTTCTTGCCGACGAAGAACGCATCCTGCAAGTGCTCAATGAGCTGGTAGCCAACGCCATCAAGTTCTCGCCGCCGCAGACGCAAATGCGCCTGGCCGCTCAGCCTTTCGGCGAAAATGAAGTCTGTTTCATCGTCGAGGACCAGGGCCGCGGCATCGCCCAGGAGAAACTCGAGCACATCTTCAATCGCTTCCAGCAGGGCGACGCCTCCGACTCCCGCGCCCTCGGCGGCACCGGCCTCGGCCTGGCCCTCTGCCGCAGCATTGTCGAGCAGCACGGCGGCCGCATCTGGGCTGAAAGCACGCCCGGCAAGGGCAGCCGCTTCCAGTTCACCCTCCCCAAAGCCGATGTCCCCGCAAGTTAAATCATCACACTCGCATTTATCCTCTGCCGCATAACTCCAGCAGCATGTTAAAACAGCGGGAGGAATCATCGAGACAGCTCCCAAGTCCAGCGTAAACGAAAAAAGATAAGGGGTGCAGCGGTTCTTTGCAACTAAGCAGTTCGGGAGCAGGGGTGTTCACTAAGCCGATCGGGCCGTCTTTCAAAACAGGTCTGCGATCGGAGGGAATGTTAGCAGCAGGCTGAGAACGAGAAGGATCAGCGCAATGGTGTTTGAGCGCGCTGAGATATTTCGCCGGCGCCAGCGGCGATGCAGGACTATCCACACAACGAGCCAGACAACGATCGCACACGTCGTGACGCCGGAGAGCGGTCCGGTGGGCTTGTAAAAAATCATTGTGCTCTTAAATGAGGCAATGTGGTCTGCGGCGATGGCAAGCACAGCAAGGATAAGCGCACCGATCCCGGCTGCCAGCAGAGCCGCAGCGCCGGAGCCGTTCGGCAGCGGAGGGCGCGAGGACGAAGATTCAGAGACAGAGGTTTGCTGCACATTCATGGCCGACCTCCTTGCATGAGGTGAATGGATGCGCCTCCCCTGACGGGCGCGTTCTTGCTGAGCATGGCGCCAAAGAAGCCGGCGATTCCGGCAGCAAGAAACGAGACCACGACAAAGCAAAGTACCGCGTTACGCAGCTGCAGATGGTTTTTGATTCCGCGGCCGTAACGGATGAAAACGCCTGCGGCCATGGTGATGGAGATGGGCGTCAGCCACGCCACATGTTCCTTCCACTCCATGCCCAGCGAGTGCCAGCCAATGGTCGTGGGACTGGACATGAGCAACCACTGCGGGTAGCCGGCGAAGCCGACAGTTCCCGCAGGTGGAATGGCGCGATACCAGGGATAAACGATGTACGCACCGGTGAGAACGGCGAACCATGCGAGCAGCGCCATGACAATGAGGTAAACGCGGAAGAAAGTTTCGTCGCGCGCGCTCGGCGCAGCTTCGGCTGCAGGCGCGTAGTGGCGCCATATCTCGACGATTGCGCCGGAGCACGCCAGCAGGTAGAGCACGCCGAATCCCATGCCGTGGATCATGGTCCAGAGACCGCGTACTGTGATTTCCATGTGTTTCTCCCTCCATTCCCCGTTTGCCGAAGGCGCAGTTATTGGAATCCGTTGCCGGGCAAACCCCTTCCGCTGATTGAGGGCTGTCTCAACCAGGCTATTCCAGCGTTGGGTTGGTCGCCCTTCTTTCCGCCCCAGGTCCAGTACATGCCCACATAGGCGTAGTTCTCCGTCTGCCCGGCGACGGAGTGCCCGTAGCAAAACAGAAACTGCTCGTTGGGATTGTGCTTGAAATGGTAGTAACCGCCCATGTCGATCATCGTCGAAGCACTGCGTCTGCGGCGCGGCAAATCCCTCCTTCCCATGGGAAAACACTTCGCCGCCGAACTCCAGCCGGTCGCCCGGGAAGGTGTACTTCAGCAGGAACCCGCCGTAAGGAAAATTGCGGTACTGGGTCTGCGGAACCAGCGTTTCGCCGGCGCCGCCATCGAGGAGCCAGGGGCCGAAATTCTTTTGCAGCCAGAGCGGTAGCCTGTACCAGACCTTGCCTACGCCGAGTCCACTATTGTAATTTCCGGTCGGCATTTCAAACATGGTGAAAGTGCCAATCTGCGGAATGTATTTGCTCTCTTTGATGTAGGCGATTTTCGCGCCCAGTTCCATATCCGTTAGGCCGAAGGCGCTGGGGCCGGTTCCGCCGGGCAGATAGACGGGATTGTTCGATGGATTGATCGAGCCCCACGGCAAAATGGCGTGAAGCTGCACCCTGGGAATGGCGCCCCAATTAAACTCGAATGCCGGCCCCGTCGAGTCGATCTCCACAGGAGTTCCGTCCACTCCGCCGAAGATATAGAACTCGTAGTGATGCAGGTCAACCGGCACCGGATCGTCGGTTTGATACGGAGGCCCCTGTGCCCACAGTTTCAGCGCTGCGGCCATCAAAATCAGCAGCAGTGCCAGTTTTGAGCCTCTGCCGGCAATCCTCATCGGTCCTCCCGCCCTCCAACAGAAATCACTCGATTCCATGTGAACCAATTCCCCGTCACCAACAGCATATATCGAATTTCGATAATATCCAATCTATAATCGCTTCCTAAGCGGTATATTAATCTGATGTTGAAGGAACAACGGCAACTTTTCTCCGGACTCATCCGCATTCATGTGCTGGTGCACGCTTCTCACGAGCCCATCTTCGGCTTAGCCATGATGGAGGAGCTGGCCCACCACGGCTATCGCATTGGCCCCGGAACGCTTTACCCGCTCCTGCATGGCCTGGAACGCGGCGGCTTGCTGAAGTCTGTCCTCAAGAATGTCGGCGGACGAAGGAGGCGTGTTTATAAAATCACGCCCATCGGCAAAAAAGCTTTAGGCAAAGCCCGCGTGAAAGTTGACGAGTTGCACCGCGAGCTACATGAGAATCGGCCGCGGATAATTACATCTCCCCACAAACCCCATCACTGACCCATTCACTCCCCTGCCGCCGCGCCATGAGACAATTCCATCGTCGGCTTGTTCCAACCCAAATTCCCCATCGCCGGAAAACCACCCATGGCCTTATCCACAAACGCACTGAATCTGCTCTTTGGCCGCCCCTTGGCTACCAGCGAGGAGCGCGCCGAGCACATCGGCCCCCTCGCCGGCATTCCCGTCTTTGGCCTTGACGCCCTCAGCTCCGCCGCATACGGCCCTGAGGCTGCGCTCACGCTTCTCATCCCGCTGGGTTTGATGGGCGTCAAATACATCGTCCCCGTCAGCGCGGCGATTGTGGCCCTGCTTGTCATCGTCTATTTCAGCTACCGCCAGACCATCGAAGCTTATCCCAAAGGCGGCGGCTCGTATACCGTGGCTTCCCAAAATCTTGGCGAGAACGCCGGCCTGCTAGCCGCTGCCGCCCTGATGATCGACTACACGCTCACCGCCGCCGTGGGAATCTCCGCCGGCGTAGGCGCACTCATCTCCGCCGCTCCCAGCCTGCAACCCTACACTTTGCATCTCTGCCTGGGCGTGCTCCTCATCCTCACAATCGTGAACATGCGTGGCGTCCACGATACCGGTGTAGTCTTCATGATCCCCACCTACCTCTTTACCGGCACACTCTTAATCGTCATCGCCGTCAGGCGCCTGGCAGGTCTTCCACTCCGCGGGCCATCCTCACCCGGTCACGCCGCTGCCCGCAATCCCCGCCGCAACCGCCGCCGTCAGCCTGTGGCTGCTGCTCAAGGTATTCTCCTCCGGCTGCACCGCCATGACCGGTGTTGAAGCAGTCAGCAACGGCGTAATGGCCTTTCGCGACGATACGCGCAAGAACGCCAAGATCACCCTGACCATCATCATCGTCCTGCTCGCCATTCTGCTGGCCGGAATCGCTCTGCTCTGCCGCGCTTACAGAATCGCCGCCACCGACCCCGGCGGTCCCGGCTATGAGAGCGTGCTCTCCATGCTCACCCGCGCGGTGATGGGCCACGGATGGTTCTATTACCTCACCATCGGCTCGGTGCTTATGGTGCTCGCGCTCTCAGCCAACACCGCCTTTGCCGATTTCCCCCGCTTAACCCGCGCCATCGCTCTCGATGACTACATGCCCCATGTCTTTCTGCTGCGCGGCCGACGCCTGCTCTACTCCTGGGGCATTTATGTTCTGGTCGCGCTCACGGCCTTGCTGCTCATCCTCTTCGGCGGCGTCACCGACCGTCTGATTCCCCTCTTCGCCATCGGCGCCTTCATGGCCTTCACTCTCTCGCAGGCCGGCATGGTAATGCACTGGAAGCGCCAGGGCAAATCTTCGCTGCGCATGTTCGTCAACGGCCTCGGCGCCGTGGCCACCGGCATTACCGCCATCGTCGTCCTGGTAGCCAAATTTGTTGAAGGCGCATGGATCACCGCTCTGCTGATCGTGCTCATGATCCTGATGATGCGCGCCGTCAAGCGCCATTACGTTCGCGTCGACCGCGAAACCGCATGCGACCGCCCCATCGTCCCCGCCGATATCACCGAACCCATCGTCGTGTTGCCCGTCGACCGCTGGAGCCGCATCACGGAGAAGGCCCTTTCTTTCGCACTCTCCATGTCCTCCGATATTCGCTGCCTGCATGTGCAAATTGCCGACGATCCCGACGAGATCTGCCGTGACTGGGAGAAAGACGTAGCCGCCCCCCTGCGCGCCGCCGGTAAATGCGTACCCAAACTCGAAATTCTGCAATCTCCCTACCGCTACGTTCTGGCGCCGGTGGTCGATTACGTCCTCAAAGCGGAGCAGGAGTCCAGCTTCCAGAAAATCTGCGTGCTGGTGCCAGAGCTCGTAGTCCGCCATTGGTGGGAGAACCTGCTCCACAACCGCCGCGCCGAATTGCTCAAGGTTATCCTGCTGCTGCGTGGCAACCGCCGCATCGTCGTCATTGACATTCCCTGGTATCTCGAGCGGGATTGATCTGCCTATTCTCTCATTCGCAAAACGCGCCGGAGGTGCAAAGTTTGTTAGCCCCGCGCTTCAGCTAGGGGAAAATGGATTCCACAAATTCGTTACGGAGTCCCGTAGGGACGGCGCAAGGACATGATTTATGCAGGAACCAATAAAGCTATGTCCTATCAAATTCGGATATTTGTCTCAAAGTTTTATCCCCGTCCTGATTCCCTTCTCGCCCGCCAACGGTCAAAATGGAGAGTGGACCCACGGTCAATCTTTCAGCGTGCCTGCCGGAAACCGCTCTCCCCGGCGTTCCGTCTGCATCGCATTCCCCAAGCCTGTTTTGTAGTAGCCGCTTGCGCCGCTCTGTTACTCCCCGTCCAGCTTGCGGGCCAGGAACCGGAACTGAACCCGCTCACAAGCCAATCAAACTCGCTGGCGACCGTGCAGGGCGAAGTCATCGACTCCGTCACTCGCCAGCCTATCCCTCGCGCGCTGGTGCGGATAGAAGGCGACGCGGAAACAGGCGCCCTTACTGATAGCGACGGCCGCTTCGAAATTCCCGGCGTTCCCACTGGCCCGCAGTTGATTCAGGTCATGAAGCCCGGTTATCGCGATCATCCCCGTTCCTCCGGATCCTCAGCCGTCGGAGATACAGCCGCAACCGCGCACAACGTGCAGGTCTCCGCCCAGATGCCTGATCTGGTCTTCATGCTGGAGCCAACCTCTTCCATTCGTGGCCTCATCGAGCTCTCCACCGGCGATCCGGCGGAGGGAATCACCGTCAACCTGCTCCAGCGCACCTTTGAAGACGGCCGCTCCGTCTGGACCCCCGCCTCCATCACCAAATCCAACAGTGAAGGCGCATATCGCTTCGCCGGTCTAGCCGGCGGTGAGTACGTGATTTATACCGAGCCAACCATGGAAAACGATCCGGCCGCCAACCCTTACGGCGCAGGCCGCGCCGGATACGCAAGCGTCTTCTATCCCGTTGCGGACGACCTTGCCGGCGCCGCGCGCATCCAGCTTGCCTCCGGCGATCAGGCACAGGCCAACCTTACGCTCACTCTCGAACCATTCCAGTTCGTCACCGCTACGGTTCAACTTCCGCAGTACCTGCCCCCCAGCCGCTCCCGCGCCAATTTATCCGCGATCATCATGGACGCCTCGGGCCATCAACTTCCCTATCAACGCGGGCTACTCCCAGGAGAAGCAAACCTTTCAGATCCAACTGCCCGATGGAACTTACTCGCTGGTGGTTTCGTCACCGTCGTTCTTCATGACCGATTACTCCGGGATGAGCTCCGGCCATAACGCGGGGCAACTGGCTGGTGAGGTGAATTTCACCGTCTCTGGGCATGACATCCAGAATCTGCGCATTCCTCTCTCCGCTGCCCATCCCAATCCAGTCCAGCTAGTGATCAATCGCACCGCCTTATCCCCCGACACAGTCCGCCGCGGACCAGGGCAAACCCGGAGAGATCCAGGTGGTGCTCAGTCCGGCTGGCGGAACGAGGACTGGATCGGCCAGGGCATAGTCATCGCCTATGCCAGCGGCTACGCCCCGGGCCCCATGCAGGTAGCCTGGCTTACTCCCGGCTCCTATTGGGCGCACGCGCAACATCGGGCAGAAAGGCCTCTGCGAAGATTCGTTCACCGGCGGAGGAGTCAACCTGGCCCGTGAGCCGGTCATCCTGGGGCTCAACGGCGCCGTATCGCCCATGACGCTAACCTTGCGCGATGACTGCGCAAATCTAACCCTCAGCCTGCCGCAATCCCTTATGGCGGTCGCTCCCGGAGAGGAGCCTTTCTACACCGCCTACGCGGTTCCCGATTTCGACTCCACCGCGGACGTAGTTCCGGTCACCCTGCGCCCCTCAAACGGCGGCACGGCGACCCTGGAGGACCTGACCCCCGGCAGCTATCACGTTTACGTCTTCAACTCGACCGCCCGCCTCGAATACCGCGACCGCTCCGCACTGGCATCTGCCGAATCCAGGCCAACCCGTAACGCTCTCCGCTGGAACCACGTGCAACCTTGTTCTGGAGGCGCCGGAACCATGATGCCAACCAACCCCATTTCAATACCGAAAACTCCGGGTGCCCCTGTCATCCTGAGCGAAGGTCGCAGCGGCGACCGGAGTCGAAGGATCTGCGTCTCGTCTTTTTGCGGCATGGGTGGGAAGCCACAAACTTTGGCCCACTTCATCGTCTTAACCGCACTGCTGGCGATAGCGCGCTTACCAGCCCATCCGCAAACCAATCCTCCGGCAACAAGACCGTCCTCCGCCCCAGGCCTCTACCGCATAGCCGGCAAAGTGCTGAACTCCGTAACCGGCGAACCAGTCCGTCGCGCCACTGTTTCAGTCCTTGCCGAGCCAGACAGCCACACCATCGCCTCAACCATCACCGACAGCGACGGCCACTTCGCTCTCGAAAACCTGCCCGCCGCCAAGTACCAGCTCACCGCCTCCCGGCGCGGATTCCGCACCGCCTTTTACGACGAGCACGATGAGTACTCAATCCGCCATCGTCACCGGCCCCGGCCCCGACCAGGAGACCGAAAACCTCATCTTCCGCCTCACCCCCGGTTCCGTCCTCCGCGGCGTAGTCACAGCCGACGGCGGCGACCCAGTCAAAGACGCGGACGTAATGCTCTTCCGCAAGCCGCAGGCCCACAAGCCGGGCGATCGCATCGCCCAGGCAGGCTCAACCACCACCGACGATACCGGCGCATACGAGTTCAGCAATCTCGCCCCAGGCGAGTATCTTCTGGCCGTCAAAGCCGAGCCCTGGTACGCGATCCACCCCTCCGCAATCGATTCCCTCCCAAGCGACCAACGCCCCCGCTCGCCCTCGACGTGGCCTACCCCATCACCTATTTCGACTCCACCTCCGACGAAGCCCAGGCCTCGCCCATCCTTCTCTCCGGAGGCAACCGCGAGGAAGCCGACTTTAACCTGCACGCCGTTCCAGCCCTCCATATCACCCTTGAAGCGCCCCGCGCCGACGACGGCTCCAGCCCATCCTACTGCGCCACGCTGCACCAGAGCATCTTCGGCGTGCGCTGACCTCCCTGAGACCACCTCTACCTCCATGAATTCGAAGCAGGGACTGATCGAATTCTCCGGCGTAGCTCCCGGCCGCTATGAGATGGCGATGCCCGATCCGCCGCGAGTCGTCGACCTCGACGCCACCGTCAGCCAGCAGGTGGATCCCTCGGCCGAAATACCCACCGTCGCCGTCACCGGAACCCTCCAGACCGTCTCCGGCGCAGCGCTCTCCCGGCGAGACCACCGTAATCCTCGATTCGCTCGACCCCGCGCATCGCGAAAACCCGATTCAAACCACCTGCAACCAGGGAGCATTCAAGTTTGAGAGTGTTCCGCCGGGCAGTTGGCAGCTATCGGCCTTCAACTCCGGCAGTTCATTACCCATCACAGCCATCTCCACGGGCAGCCGTTCTCACTCGGGTGCCCGCGTAACGGTGCGCGATCACCCGCTCTACCCTCGCGGTAACCATCGGCCTGGGAGAGACGCGCATCGAAGGTTTTGCCCGCACCAATGGGAAAGGCAGTTCCCGGCGTCATGATAGTCCTTGTACCCAACAGCCGCCCTGCGTGGCAGGCCCTCATCCGCCGCGACCAGTCCGACTCCGACGGCAGCTTTTCCCTGCGCGATGTGGTCCCCGGCCAATACACCGTGGTGGCCATTCAGGACGGCTGGACTCTCGATTGGACCGATCCCCAGGTCCTCACCCGCTATCTTCCCGCCGGAATCACCGTCACAGTAACAGGCTCGTCCGGCAAACTCATCACCCTTTCTGACCCGGTTCCGGTTCAAACCAGGTAACCGCACTTCATCGAACAGGGGGGTAGAGGGTAGTCTATGAATGTACCGCATTCCAGTCTCGGCGCCGCCACCAGGGGGAAACCCCTGCCAACGGCTACCCGGCCACAGCACGGTATTGAGGAGAGTTTCAAGTTGAAAAGAACGTCATCGCTATCGATCCTGGCCCTGGTTGCGGCCGCGCTTCTGCCCCTGGCGGCCACCAGCCAGGTTTTCCCTATCCACAGAGCCTCTAACGCCGAGGCAGGTGATACCTACAAGTACGATGGCTACATCGGCTTCGGCTACACCAGCCTCAACCAGGTCAACGGATCGCGCTACGGGCTGGATAGGCGCAGAGCTCGCCGTCACCCGCCATTGGGGAAAACATCTCGGCCTCATCGCCGACGGCGCCGCTTACATGCACCCTGTCGCGTCCCCGGTCGTGGCAAACGGCACACTAACCCCGACGGTCGATGTGGTTCTCTTCGGACCCGTCTTTGAAACCAAACTCTACGGAAACGCCAGTCATCTTCGGCCGTGCGCTGCTCGGTGGCGAACACACTGGCGGCACAAGCCAAACCCCCAACATCTCCGTTGCCGGAGGCGTCGGCGTTGGCATGGATTACAAATTGAGCAACCGTCTGTTCCTGCGCGCCGCCGGCGATGACATCGCCTCATCCTTTTCTGATATCAACAATTCGCCGGAACTGGCCTATTCTCCACATCGCACCCGCAGTTCACGCGCCACCGTCGGCATAGTGTACAAATTCTGAACCTGCAAAATGCGATTCAGGCGGATTTACGCGAAGACCGGTGCGCAATATCGATTCTCCCGGCAAGGTGAATAAGAATGTTGTCGTTCATGTCCTTTGGGCGCGCAATCGGAAATGAAAATAGGCATTGAACGCGAGTTGCTTTCCGCGCCAGCTTTCCGATGAACTCCGGCTGCGTTCCCCCCCGCGGAAGCCGATGATAGCACTGGACATGTGAAATGCAGTCCTGGGATAGCAGCCCAGCTGACATAGTAAGTGTCCCCCGGCAGAACCGGTGGAACTCCCCATTACATTAACTCTTCGGCCTGCGCCAGGTGTGAAGTCAAGTCTAACCTACTCATAATAAATAAGTTCCCCTAAATAAATCCTACAGAAACCAAATGATTATGATTCTGTGGAAATGCAGACTTCATCCAAGACCACTCTATATGTGCCACGTAAGCTGGATTGGCCTACAATCGAACTTTGATCCGCAGATCACTGACCAGTGATCTCTGATTCCTGATGAAAACGACCAACGAACGAAATTTTCGCCGCACCGTATTGCCCAACGGTCTGATCGTCCTGACCGAGCGCATGGAGCATCTGCGTTCGGTGGCCATGGGTGTATGGATCAAGTCCGGCTCCCGCTGCGAGCCCGTCGAGACCAACGGCATCTCTCACTTCGTCGAACACATGCTCTTCAAGGGCACCCGTTCCCGCACCGCTCAGCACATAGCCCGCGAAATGGACTCCATCGGAGGCAACCTCGACGCCTTCACCGGCAAGGAGACCATCTGCTTCAACGTCAAGTCCCTGGCCGATCACGTGCCCATAGCCCTCGACGTGCTCGCCGATCTTGTGCTCAACCCGCTCTTCGCCACCTCCGATATCGAGCGCGAGCGCGGTGTGATTCTTGAAGAGATCAAGATCGACGAGGACAATCCTGACGTGCTGGTCGCCGAACTTTTCACCCAGGCCTTCTGGAAAGACCATCCGCTGGGCTTACCTATCCTAGGCACAAAGCAAACAGTTTCCCGGCTCGACCGCGATCAGCTCTTCGCTTACCACAACGACCGTTTTCACGGCGGCAATATAGTCTTCTCCGCAGCCGGCAACCTTGACCACGACCGTTTTGCCGAGGAGGTTGCAGGCAAATTCTCTTCCCTGGCCGGGGGCGAAACGCTCCACGAACAAGCAGCGCCCGAGGTGAGCGCCCGTATCGTCCTGCGCAACAAGAAATCATTGGAACAAGTCCAGATCTGCCTCGGCGTCCCGGCGCCCCCAATTACCGACGAAAACCGCTACGTCACGCTGGTCCTGAATACGGTGCTGGGCGGCGGCATGAGCTCGCGTCTCTTCCAGACCATCCGCGAGGAGCGCGGTATGGTCTATTCCATCTACTCCGACCTCAGCCCTTATCGCGACACTGGAGCCCTGCTGGTCTACGCCGGTACTTCCTCTGGCAAGGCGCTGGAAGTGGTTGACCTCATCCTGGCCGAGTTCCACAACCTGAAGGAAGTCCCGCTCACCCCGGAAGAACTGACCCGCGCCAAAGACCAGCTCAAGGGCAACATCCTTCTGGCTCTGGAGAGTTCGAACTCGCGAATGGCCAATCTGGCCCGCCAGGAGATGTACTTCCATGAGTTCTTCACCGTGGACGAAGTCATCGACAGAATCGATGCAGTTGAGGCTGGGCAGGTGAAAGTCATGGCCCAGCGCCTCTTCGACCCCGAACGCATCGCTGTAACATTGCTCGGCCGCCTCAACGGCGTCAAACTCAGCCGTGCAAGTCTGGTATGTTGAGAATCACTACTGCTGGCGAAAACCGGGAATCTCCGGTACCGGGTCGCTGATCTTGCTTAGGAAGAGCAGATAGCGCTGATCGTTGCGCAGCGATGCCAAAATCGGGTCGGTCGGGAACTCCTGGCTACAGTGCGATCCTTCGCGATAAGACTGCTCCAACCGCTTCACGGCCGAGCCCGCATCCACGCATCCTACCTATGCTGCGATAAGGGTTCTTCTAGCTGTACTGAGGTCACACTGCCAGCCTTCCCAATAAAGCTCAAAGTGCCCTTAATGCGCACATCTGAACTGGAAATGTAATCCATCTACACCAAATCGAAATACTGCAACTTCCATTGACTGGGCTGCTGTTTTTCTTTAAAACGGGATGTCGCGGCACAGGTTGCTGCGCAAGGGATTCGCTTCCTGTCTATTAATTGCTCGCGGGCTGCAACTTGGTCCCTTCACAAGAAGATAAATTGTATTGAACATAGCATGAGTTAGAAACTATTGATTTGAAAAACTGTCCGCAATCGCGACCCTGCTTCGCTGGGTTGCCCCTTTAATGACCGCGGCAATCCAACCGTCTAAACATTACCGAGGTAAAAGTTTCGATCGCTTCAATTGAATAACTTGAGAAAGTGGATGATATCCTAACTGGAGAGAAGCTTTCCGGGCTGCTTCCAAAAGCTGCGCCACGTATGGCGGCTGGCCATCTCCTTGATGCGCCTTGTCTGCCAGCAGCGTGACGCTGATTGTCCCTACCGTGCTGCCGGTCGAGTCATATATCGGTGCTGCTATAATAAAGAATCCCGGCAATAGCTCCTCGTCGTTTACCGCATACCCTCTTTCCGCAATTTGAAGAAGTTCCTCCTTGATTTGCTTAAACGACACTGCCGTGCGTTCTGTATATCTTTCCACTCCGCGCGCCATTAGCCGTTCAACTTCATCCATAGGCATATCCGCAAGAAACAATTTTCCTGAGGCGGTTGCATGAAGCGCCCTTGTCAAACCCACATCCGCAAATGCTTCCGTCGGTCCGGGAAATCCGACTGAATGGATGAACAAAACTTTGCCTTCGGAAAGTACGCCGAGTTGAGCGGTTGCGGAAATCTGTTTTGACAGGGCCTGCATAGGGAAAAATGCGGCGCGGTAAATGGCCGAATGGCGCAAATAACCGGACCCAACCCACAATGATTTTGGAGTCAGCCGATAACGCTTGCTGGCGGGAACAATTTCAACAAATCCTCCCTCCGCCAGGGTTGCGCACAAGCGGTGTGCCGATGCCCGGGGCGTAGACAATCTTGCGGCAGTGTCTGACACACTCAGCTCAAACGGTTCTTCAGCAAGCAGTTCAAGAACCTTGAAGCAGCGCAACGTAGAACTCATCGTGCTGGTCCTTGCTTTCCCCGTCTTCTTGTTCTTCACAGCATTCATATTAAGCAATCCTAACTTCAACAGGGTACTTGTACATGTAGCTTATGTGCAACCGGCACATCTTGAAATCATCGCATCTCCCCGGTTAAATCAAGGGAAATCCGCTACCAAGCCGCCCCAATCCGTAACATGGATCGGAGTAGACCCATCTTACTCAACCTGGTACGATTGGTGCGGCACTTAGGGGGTCGATGATATCTACACGCGTTCTCGTTTCCATCGCTCTTTTGCCGGCCAGGACGACAGCAGCGGATCTTATCGCTCGCTCGGGTCCACAAAGAAGCGGGCTCCCCCTGCGCACGGCGGAGCAAAAGGTCCAAATCTCAGATCGGTACCCAATGTACCAGTCTGGCTTCCATGGCAAGGTTTCATCCCGGCCTGCGACCGGCGCTCCCTCGACGCATCCTTCCTCATTGGCGAACAGCATCGCTCCGTCAACATTTGACAGAATCAGGCTTCCCTTCGAACCGAGATACTCTTCGTAAAGGCCGCCATAATCGTTGCTGAGTATGTTGGAGAGTTCCATTACGCATCCGCCCGGATTAGTGAATGTCATGAATAAATGGTCATCCACCTCGCGGCCGTCCTTGTACAAATAAATACCGCCCGATCCATATACCGATTGTGCGATTGAGCCCAGGTACCATTCAGTCATCGACGTTTGATGACTCCCCAGCTCGGCAACCATGCCTTGCGAATATTGCTTGTACATACGCCAGTTGCACAGCTTCTCCCAAGTGGGGTAACCCCAGCGGCTGGGGTTATAGCCGCTGAAAGGAGGCTTTTCAGCGTGCCGCCAGGTACTGTTGCGATGTGTGTTGAGGCGCACATAATGGATGTTCCCGAGTAATCCAGGTTGAACTATGTTCTTGTAAGCAGCCTGAAATACCGGCACGTAAAAACGTACGTAGCCGATCTCGAGCAGCCGATGATTGCGCCGCGCAGCTTCGATCATTCGCTGGCAGCCCGCAATGTCATAGGCCATCATCTTTTCGCAAAACACATGCACGCCGGCATTCAGAAAGCCCACGGTAATATCGGCATGAGTCCAGAGAGGCGTCGCAATAATGACAACTTCCAGCTTTTCCTTTTGCGCCATCTCCTGCCAGTCTTCATACTCCCGTGGAGGTTTTCCCCACGTCTTCGCAATGTACTGGCTCGCCTGCGTGCGATGAACTGGATTGATGTCGCAGATAGCCTGAATGTCGATAACTTCCTTAAGGCACTGATTCAGTAAGATGCTGCCCTCGGCTCCAAGTCCGACAATGCCGGCCTTGACGGGACCTCCCGTCATAGAACGCGGGACTGAGGTTTCCAGGTTGAGCTGATTTAGATCGATCCCACGGCCCGCCGTTCTCCAGAAATTCCTGCGGCCTATGACCTTCTGCTCAGGAGTCAGATACATACAGTGCTCCCTCCAATCTCTTTCATGAACAAATCTGTTGCGGCATGCAACTGCAGTGCTCAGCCCTGTTCCGTCGCGCTGAATACCCGTTTCTTTCGCCATTCAAAATACAGTAGGTCCAGTCCGGCAATCCGCCCGGTTTGAAAGGATCGTAATACGGCAACCGCAACCCACTCGATCAAGGTCTTGTTTACGATCATGTAGTTGCCTTCCATGCCCGCATGAGGAACGCCGTCCAGCGGTATGGCTGTAACATAAAACAGCGTGAGCATGACCAGAGCCGCGTCGCATCCACTCTGCGTGAACAAACCCAGCATCAGTGAAAGGCCAATTCCTAACAACGCGGCAATAACCGCCACGTCGATCACAGGTCCCCATCCAGCATTGAACATTGCGTGCAGTAAGTGCCCTATGGGACCGGTAGCCCCATTCAAGTAGCTCGCCGAACTCCACTTGCCGAGATGCGTCCCATCGGAAGCCCAGGCGGGAAGGATGAGTTTGAAGTACCCTTCGTACAGAAAGTGCCAGCCTATGCAGGTACGAAGAGTTACCAGCGTGATCCGCTGGAACACAGAAAGCCGAGTTTGTTCCGGATTAGTCATTCACAATCTCCAGGGATACTCGATCGCTGGACCCAATTACGATCGGATGGGATAAGTCTTGCGCTTCAAGCATTACGGCAACTACGCCTTCATGCTGGTCGCAATAGTGTTTTGCAAGCTCAGTGCCGCCAATGAAAAATGCGGTCGACAAAGAATCTGCGCGGGCTGCTGAATCCGCAATCACACTTACACTCGCAACTCCCTTGGCGGGATACCCGGTGCGCGGGTCGAGAATGTGCCCGAAGCGTTGTCCATCCACTTCGAAACCCTGCTCTTCCTGGCCGCTGGTCGCCATACCGCATGCGCGCAATCGTACAGTTCCCAGGCGCCGATCCTTAAGCACTGGATGCCTTAAGCCAACCAGCCATCCGGCGTTCTCCGGCCCATCGCCCAGGGCCAACACGCTGCTGAATCCGGCGCTAAGCAGGGCATTCCCGATCCCTCGCGAGTGCAGGCTCGATGCTCCACGGTCAAGCGCATAACCCTTGCCTACTCCACCTAAGTTGATGCAGAGGCCGCGTGAGTGAAAAGCAACCGTGCGATCCTGCCCAAGCGAAACGAAATGAAAGCCGGAGCGTTCGCGTGCTGTTTCCAGAGCCTCCGGCGCGGGAACCCCAGGCTTGCGTTCTTTGAACCCCCAGCATTCGCTAAGTGCGCCTGTAGTAATGTCGAATGCGCCTCCGGTCTCCTCGTGCATACGCTCACAAAATTGCAGCAGCTCAAACAGCTCAGCTCCAACTGAAACCGGATGTACGTCCGCCTCGCGATTCAAAAGACTGGCTTCGCTCGCAGGGCGGAAGATTGAAAGAATCCATTCCAACCGGTCGACTTCGTCCAGACACTCCTGAGCAGCCAGGATGCCGTGATCGACCTCAGAAGCAACGATTACTTCAAAACGGCAGGCCATGGCATAGCGTGAAATACGAATCCAATAGTCCGCGGCGCGCTCCGGCCTTCGATCGGAAAGCCAGGCGCCATCAAGCGACAGCAGTTGCCGCCTGTTCAGCATCTTGGTCGGCTCGTAATCCATCGTCTTGGTGCTCTGCATTCTATGCATACTGCGACCGATAGTCTTCCGCATTGAATGTCCGCCGTTGATTGATAGCTTGCAGTCCCTGAATGTTGAATCGCTTGTTCTGTCGGATGGCGTCGTTAACTGCAAAACAAGTCAGTGCTGTATCGTAGGCATGCGCCGCATCGCAACGAATCGGGGCACCGCTCCGAATAGCGCCGCAAAAGCCTGCAATCTCATGCTCGATAGTTGTCGTGCTGTCCCCTTGTCCGCTGCTTCCGCCTCCGGAAAGAACAGAATGATTGGATGCTTCCTCGTTGCGGCTTGCCGAAGCATCCATCACAGCTTGTGACCCGTTGAGCTTTGCCATCCCCACCGTGGCATGACTTCCATCGCTTTCCATAAACAGCAGCGCTTCATCTTTGCCAAGAATGAGCGTGCCCTTAGTACCCATAAATTGGGTATAACTTCCCTCAAATCCATTGGACTGGATTAAAGAAAGCGTCGTGGTTCTGCCGTTCGGATATTCAAGAGTGGCATAAACATGATCGTCCACATCTCTGCCGTCTTTATAGGAGTAGATTCCGCCGGTAGCCTGCACGGCAGCCGGGGCTGCATCCAGGAACCAGTTAGTCAGGGATACAAGCGCTCCACCGTACTCGGCCATCAAACCGTCGGAGTATTTCCGGTAGAGCCGCCAGTTCATTAGCTGCTCCAGCGATGCATAGCCCCACGGGCGCGGATCGAAGCTCGCTGCGCCCGCATCCTTCTCCACTCGTCCGGAGTTGTAACTGTGCCACGCAGCCTCAATTGTAAAAACTTCACCCAGAATGCCTTGCTTCATGATGTTGCGGTACGCGGCCCAGTAGAGCGGCTCGTAGTAATCCTGATACCCGATAGCGAGCAGCCGCCTGCTCTTTTTGGCCGCATCCATCATTTGCCGGCAGCCGTTTGCATCGCTGGCCATCGCGGTCTCGCATAATACGTGCTTGCCAGCTTTCAGGCAGCCTGTCGTAATCTCAGCATGAGTCCAAAGCGGCGTAGCGATCAATACAGCTTCGATGCGCTCTTCTTTGAGCAGGCGGCGCCAGTCCTGGTACCAATGCGCTCCCGCGGTTTCAGCCTTGTCCGCTTCTGAGGCAGGCTTGATATCGCATATAGCCACAAGACTTATCAAGTCCGCATCCATGCAACTGCGCAGTAGGCGGCCTTGTTTCCCATACCCTATCAATGCGGCGCGAACCGGACCTCCTCTTGAAGGTCCGCGCACAATGGCGGTTGTTCCCAGCGCCGCCAGGGCCGAAGCGCCCCCCGCCGCTTTCAAAAAGTTCCGCCGTCCGATCTTGCGCACTTCGGCAGTCAAAACCATCTTCCATCCACCTCATTTACAAGCGACATGTACTCAGTGAAACCTTTTAAATCAAGCAATGAGCCGCTGGATTCAGACTTGCCGGCCGTAATACAACTCCGGCTGATTGCTACAATCTTCTTGCTTGAAACTAGCGGTAGGCCTTCCCAATCAGGTTTTCGAGAAAAACTTTCGACTGGAGTATTTCCTCTCTCCGTTGCGCTCCTTGCGTCTCGCGTTCAATGGTGATCGGCCCCTGGTAATCCACCTGTTTCAGCCGCTTAAAAACGGCTGGAAAATCCACCCGCCCCTGGCCGATGATCACTTCCCTGCCCAGATTCCTTGCATCCGTGGGAAACAATCCGTCCTTGGCATGAATCCCCCGTACAAGATGTCCGATCACATCCATGGCATCGACGGGATTTCCATTCCCATACATGATCAGGTTGGCAACATCCAGATTAACAAAAACGTTATCGAGACCCACGTCCTCAATCAGCCGCAGCAAAGTGACGGGGGTTTCCTCGCCGGTCTCGCACAGGAACAGGAGTCCGCGCTCTTTGCAATAATCGCCAATCTTCTTTACCGCCGATACCGCCTGAGCATAAAGGGGCTCGTTTGGATTTTCTGGAATAAAGCCGCAATGCGTATGAATAGCCGGAATGCCGCATTCACTCGCAATATCAGCCGCCAGTTGCAAATTGCGAATTCGCGCGTCGCGAGTCTCCGGCGGGACGATCCCAATGGTCTCCGGTCCTTCGTAGAAGTTGAATACCCTGCGTCCCGGACCGTGCTCTGAAAATGCAGTGGCTTCCACGCCATACTTTTTCAAAGCATTCTTTACGGGTTCGGCAACCCTGGCAGTCAGATGCACAAAGCCAATCTGGCAGGTTTGCAAACCCATGTTATGAACGTCCTGAATCGCGTCCTCGATCGATTGTCCATCCGCAATCCATACCACTAAGCCCATGCGCAGTGGACAGAGACCGGAAACTGAGCTAGTAGATAACGACGGGGATAAATCCGGCCGAAGAACATTCGAAATACAGGCGGCTCCGGCAACCTGCACAAAGCTGCGACGATCGAGTGAATTCGTGTTGATCAATTTATCCAAATCCCGTATGAAGTTCAGATGCATTGCCGCCTGGCCGCGCAAACTCGAAATTCTCAACACAGCCCTATCCAGCCGTCCTATCTTCAGCATCCGGCTCTGCTAGGGCGTGAGCCATTCGTCCAATCCTTGCCGAACGAACTCATCATCATTCAGGTGCGGATAGGCTGTATATACCCGGTCAATCTCCTCTTTCTGCCCCGGGCTGAGATGTTCATTACAGTCCAGGCACCAGATGCCTTCGAGCAATCCCTGTCTCCACAGTACATCAAGAAGCCCCGCATTGCAGCCGGCAAAACGATTCACTACATCGAAAAACGCCGAATTTGCGTCCGTCACTTCAACGCTTTTCTTGAGAAGATAATTTGACACGCCCTCTGTGCTGCAGGCAACTTTGCGGCACTCGCGAAAAAGTTCAACAGCGCTCTTCGTCCAAACCGCCCAGTGGCCCAGCAGCCCGCCCGTCATGCGCACCTCCCGCTGCTTGCCGCCAACAGAAAATACATACGGCGTCAGAAGATCCATCACGATGTTGTCGTCGTTCCCCGTGTAAAGCGGGATTGATCGCCCGGATTCGCATACGGCTCGCATCACATCGAGCGTCTGGTAGCGATCGAAAGGAGCAATCTTGATGGCAATCACATTCTCGATTTCCATGAATTCACGCCAGAACCTGGACGAGAGGACGCGGCCGCCGACAGATGTCTGCATGTAAAAACCCATAATCGGGATGGTCTCAGCAATCGTGCGGCAATGGCTCACCAGCTCCGCATCGGACGCGTCGGCAAACGAAGACAAACTTAGCAATCCGGCGTGATAGCCAAGGTCAGCCAGCAATTGAGCCTCTCGCATGGCCTGCGCCGTATCTCCGCAAATTCCCCCGATCCTGACCAGCGGCGCAGGGCGATTGAGATCGGCCCGATCCATTTCTTCTGCCGCCAATTTCAAAACTGGCTCAAAAAGTCCGATGCGTGGATCTCGAATGGCAAACTGCGTGGTATGAACTCCCACGGCCAGGCCGCCCGCGCCTGCGGCTATGTAGTAGCGCGCGAGGGCCCTTTGGCGTCTCTCATCCAGGCGCCGTTCTGCGGTAAGTGCCAGTGGATGAGCGGGTATAACTGATCCTCGAGCGATTTCCTGGCTGATCTTTAAATCGAGCTTATGAATCATTATTCTCTTTCCTAAAAATTTCCCCTGCGATTTTCAAAATGAGTGGGTTTCTTTAACGTCTCTCCACCCCGCGCTACCCAGTCTGTAATCCAGTTGAGCATCTGATCGATGCCTGCCCGCGGATGCCCAAAGAGCTGGAAGGCCTTTCCGGCATTATTCAACAGTGCATCTGCTGACTCAGTGCCTTCAAAGCGCACCGGCTTATGAAACAGCTCGCCGAACTGCCCGGCGATCCGTGCCACGCTGAGAACTTCAGGCCCCGTGACATTGATGACGAACGGAGGCGTTGAAGCATAACTCAAAGAACGCAAACTCATCGCAGCCGCATCCGCCTGCCAAATGGCATTCAAATGGCCCATATCTAAAGAAATAACCTGCCCTGAAAAAACCTTCTGCGCAATATCCAGCAGAACGCCGTAGCGCAGTTCCACGGCATAGTTGAGTCGGATGATCGACATCCTTGTCTGATTAGTGCGGCTGAAGTGCTCGAAGATCCGCTCGCGTCCCAGGCAGCTCAGCGCGTATTCACCTTGAGGATTGAGCGCATCGCCTTCCACCGATCCTCCGCGGCTGACGGGAGAAAGACCATATACGTTGCCCGTGGAGAATACCGCGATGCGGCTGTCGCGATATCGTTCGCTCACCAGCCCCGGCACAAAAGCATTCATTGCCCAAGTCAGCGACTCCTGCCCTGTTGCACCGAACTTCATACCCGCCATGAACACCAGATTGGGCGCATCAGGAAACTGCGCGTAACTTTTTGCATCCAGCAAATCGCCGCGATAGGTCTCAACCCCCCAGGAATGTAACCGTTCTTCCAGTTTGGAGGAAGCCGAAAACCTGGAGACTCCAATCACGCGCCGGGTTACTCCGGCCATCTCCGACGCTCTTTTCGCCATGCGCGCCAGAGTCGGTCCCATCTTCCCGCCGATTCCCAGAACCAACAGATCGCCATTGAGCTCGCCCATCGCATGGATGACCGCCTCGGTCGGTTCGCTGAGAATATCCTCCAGCTCTTCGACATTTTTGATGCAGCGTTTATCTGGCGACTGTGCCACTTCATTCTCCTCGATTCCTGCCCTATCAGGCCCGCGTAAATCTCATGCTTACCGTCTTCTATGCCCCTCTTCGATGCCACTTATCAATACAAGTGTCAGCTCTTTCATGCAATCATGGCAATTCGGCCGTGCATATCCGCCCCGCAGTCGATACCTTGCCACGCGAGACCTGCACCGCATAGATCGCTCCCGCTCCCAGAACGGCTGCCGCAGTCATCAATCCCCACGCCAGGTTGTAACTGTGGTAAAGATCATAAATTCTTCCCGCTGCCCACGGGGCAACCCATTGGCCGACGGAGTAACCCGCAATGATGAGAGCCAGTATCTTGGCCAGCGAACCAGTCCCGAAGCATTCCGCCGTAACCAGCGGAATCAGCATGTAATCGGCTCCCATGGCAAAGCCGAATGCCGCCGCAAATGACCATGCGGCAACCGGCTGGTGCGCGATCAACAGCAGTGGTATCGAGCCGCCAAGCAACAGGTAGAACAGCGCCATGGTGTTTTTCTTGTTAAAGCGGTCCGCAACATAACCCACCAGAACCCTGCCGCATAGGCTGGCTGCAAGCAACGCCGACATAATGTGAGAGGCAGCGGCCGTTGAGTATCCCTGATCCTTCAGGTAGAGAACGTAGTTCTGGATCACGGCGTTGATTGCCCCGATTACCAGCGTCGCCCCAATCAAAATGAGCCAGAAATTTGCTTTCAGGATCGCTGCCTTTGCTCCGACCTGAGCCGCAGCGTCCGCGCGGGTAAACTCTCCGCTAACGATGCCCGGCCCATCCGGCAACAGGCCCATCTCACCCGGCGTCGAGCGTGTGAGCAAGAGTCCCACAGGAAACAGCACCATCAAAATAACTGTGCCTATCACTTCAAGAGCATGACGCCAGCCGAATGCGCCGATCAAAGAATTGGCCAGCATTGGAGCAACCACTCCGCCAAGCCCCAGTCCCAGGTACGCGTAACCCATCGCCCGTCCGCGTCGCGCTCGAAACCATTGTGCAATCAGAACCTGGTTGGCAATGGGACCGGCCAGCGTGTAGCCCAGAACCTCTGCGATGCATAGAACTTCATACTGCCAGAAGCGGGTCATAAAGCCCATCAGCACCAGCGGAATGCCGATGAAGCCGATTCCGGAAACGATCACCCAGCGAGCGCCTATCCAATCCACCAGCACCCCTGCCAGCAAGCCAAAGGGAATGCCAATCACAACAAATCCAACCAGAAATCCCTGCTCGACCTGGGCGCGACTAAACCCCAGCGTGTCCACAAATGCGGGATAAAATACTGGAAAACCGTAAAAGATAATTCCAACCGCGAAGAACAGATTCAGGAAAGCTGCCGTGACAATCCACCAGCCATAAAAGATGCCGGAAGGCTCGGAGCCGTGGCCAATTCCTGCACTCTGTATCATTTTGCCGTTCCCATATCTGGTGTATTGTCCGAAATGTAGGCGTTTTGCCCATTATCATTTGTTATGAAGTGGTTGTCAAATGATATGTGAGCTTCTTTGGGCTCTGGCGATCACCTCGCAGCGATTGCGATGATGAGGAATTCGAGTGAATTACCGGCCAGGCAATTGCGCCAGCTTCAAATCATTGCAGTGCGGTTAAGCTCAGCCGGGCTTTGCAAAATTGCCCTCGTCCAGCACTCCTATTGTTAAATTGATAAACTCACGCTGTGAGCCGTCTTATAGTCAACGCCGACGATTTCGGGCTGACTGCCGGGGTCAACCGCGCCATTAAGGAGTTGCATGAGGAGCGAGTTCTTTTGAGCTCCACACTGATGGCGCATGCCACCGCAACCGGCCATGCTGTTCAAATTGCCCTTGCCACACCCACGCTGGGCGTGGGTTGCCACTTGCTTCTGGTGGACGGCGAACCGGTGCTGCCGCCGCATGAGATTACTACGCTGGTTGATGGTAAAACTCCGCAGTTGAGGTCTTCGATATGCACATTTCTGGGGCGGCTTTTTACTGGGCGTATTTGCGCCGCCGAGATCGAGGCTGAAGCCGCTGCGCAGATTGCGTGGCTCCAGGGACAGGGACTTGCCCTCACACATATTGATACCCACAAGCACACGCATATGTTTCCAGCGGTCTTGCGGCCGGTGCTGCGCGCAGCGCGGGAGGCCGGAATTCGCGCGGTGCGCAATCCCTTTGAGCCGGAATGGGCTATCAGAGCCTTTGCCGGCGCTTCATGGGCCCGCATCGCCGAGGTTACCGTGCTCAGATGGCTGGAACCGATTTGCCGGCAAATCATTCGTGAAGAAGGATTTGCGACGACGGACGGAACCATTGCCGTGGTTGGCACGGGGATTCTGAATGCCGCAACCCTCCGTTCCCTGCTCGAACGGATGCCCGAACGGCACGTGGGAGCTGGTAACCCATCCCGGCTATAACGATGCGGATCTGGCCAAAGTCCGCACCCGGCTGCGGGCTTCGCGAGAGATTGAGCGGGAGGCGCTGCTTGCAATCCGGCAGTTTCCTGAGATCGAACTCATCTCCTACGCCGACCTGCTGCGCGAACACCCTGAACCGGTTTTATAAGCCGTTATACCAATGATTTCAAACATTTACTCCATTGCGTCTTCCATGGTTCAGACAGCGTCCAAAGCGAAGACGTAAGATCAAATTGAGAAGGTCCCATGCGCATCGGCATTACCTGTTACCCCACCTACGGCGGTTCGGGCGTAGTGGCCACGGAACTGGGCATCGAACTGGCGGCGCTGGGCCACCAGGTCCACTTCATCTCCTACTCGCAGCCGTTCCGGCTCAGCGGGCGCGACGAAGGCATTTGTTATCACGAAGTTCCAGTTTCCAGCTATCCGCTCTTCGAGTTCCCTCCATACGACCTGGCGCTGGCCTCGCGCATGGCGGAAGTGGCAGAATTCATGCTCACTTGATCTGCTCCACGTGCACTACGCCATTCCCCACTCGGTCAGCGCTCTGCTGGCGCGGCAGATGCTGGCCGCGCGCGGTCGCCGGCTGCCCTTTGTGACCACCCTGCACGGGACCGACATCACGCTGGTGGGGCTGGACCGCAGCTACTTGCCTATCACCCGCTACGCCATCCAGGAAAGCGATGGGGTTACCGCTATCTCTAAGTATCTAAAAGAGAAAACTGTCGAAGACTTCGGCGTAACGCGGGGCATCGAGGTGATCGAAAACTTCGTCAACTGCGATGTGTACACGCCTATCAAAGACGAGGCAAAACGAGCGGAAGCGCGCAGCCGCCTGGCCGCGCCCGACGAAGCGATTCTGATGCACCTCTCTAATTTCAGGCCGGTTAAGCGGGTGGTGGACGTGGTGAAGATCTTCGCGCAGGTGGTGCGGGAGATGCCGGCGCAACTGATTCTGATCGGTGACGGGCCAGACCGATCGGCGGCCGAGTGGCTGGCCCACGACCTGGGCATTCAGGACAAAGTTCACTTCCTGGGCAAGCTGGAGCGGGTGCACGAGATCCTGCCGCTGGCCGATATCCTGCTGATGCCAAGCGAGCTGGAATCCTTCGGCCTGGCTGCGCTTGAGGCCATGGCGTGCAAGGTTCCCTCCATCGCCACCCGCGTGGGCGGAGTGCCGGAGCTGATCGACGACGGGGTCACGGGACTGCTTTATGAGGTCGGCGATATTGAGGGTATGTCGCAGGGAGCATTGAGCTTGCTCAAGGACCGGGAGAAGCTGGACGCGATGCGCGATGCAGGCCGCAAAACGGCGCAGAAACGCTTCTGCTCATCGCTGGTGGTGCCGCATTATGTGCGGTATTACGAATCAGTGCTCACTAACCACTAATCACTGATCACTGTCCACTGTTTCTTGCTGGAAGGTGGGAATGAAGCCAAGACGGCGCCAGAAATTTTCCAGCAGGGCTATGGTCTCTGGGGTGGTTCGGGCGGTGGTGCGGAGGAGGATTTCCGCGCCGCGAGTTGCCGGCCAGGTCCCGGGCTTCAGCGGCGATGGCTACGCACTTTTCGGAGCGGTAAGTGCAGGCGGCCAGGTCGGCAATGGAGAGCCGCGTGGTGGGAGTGGCAAAGACCGTGCGCGGCGGCGCCATGCGGTCCAGCAGCCAGAGAATTTCGAGCTTGGATTCGAGTTCGTCGGGCACGCAGTCGATGGCCAGATCGGCCTCGCGCACGGCGTCTTCGATGGTGGAGACGTAGGTGACGTTCGGCAAAGATTCCGAACCGAGAACGGCCCGAAGGGCCTCCTGGGCGTGGTGCAGGTTGGCGGGCATCACGTCTTCCAGCAGGACGCGAAAGCCGGCGCGGGCTGCGCTCAGGGCCAGCCAGCGTCCCAGCGGTCCGGCTCCGATGATGGCGACGGTTTCGCTCAAGGCGAGCTTACTTGGCGGCCAGGGCCTGGGCCACGTCCTCGGCGTTGGGCCGCGCCTGGAGCAGGTGCTCGGCCACGCGGGCGCGCTCCTCGGCGGTGAGCGCGGGGATGGTAGCCAGCACCCGGCGCAGGGTTACGGCAACGTCGTCAATGTAGTTCATCAGGCGAATGGCTTCTCCGGAGAGCGGCATGGTTTTCCTCGTGGGTTGAACTTCTGTCTTTATTGTAGGGGGTGGGGGTGGGGAAATAGGGAGTGGCTAAAACTCGCAAAGTAATATTTCGAACTGAAACCGATGTCAAGCCCGATTCACGCGACCATGCGTTCGCCGCTGTCCTTCTTCTGAAAAGCCAATTCAGAGACTAAGGCAAGCAGATAACAACCCATCGCGATCAAATAGAGGAAGCGAAAACCAAAATACATCGAGTTGTATTCCAGCAAGCCGCCGCAGATAGCACCCAGCAGATTCATTGCTATCATGCCTGAAACCTGCCCTTTGCTATAAAGCAGAGTAGAAAAGACAATGCCGGAAAACAACAGCGGCAAGGTAAGCACAATGGTAGTTTCCAGGCGTCCCAGAGGCGTAGAGGCAAAGCCGCCCGCTTGCGCGACATACCAGCCAACGGCCAGTGCCGCAAAGAGAAACAGATAGGGAGCCAGGGGACGCTTGATGCCGAACAACTGAACCGCGCAATTGCCCAGAAACGCCATGGTCAAAATGCCAGCGATCACGTATCCGATTACCTGCCACGTATTGCCGAATGTGAGGCCCATTTCCGTGATTCCCTTGGTTTCAATCAACATAAAGCCGGCGCCAAGGAAGAAAAATGAGAGATGAGTGAACCGTGGTTTTTCCGGGAAGAAGTTGAAACCAATGAGAAGAGAAAGAAGTAAAACCTGGAATACCATGACCAGGTATGAGACGGGATAGATGCGCCGCGGCATATAGAAAAATGGCCAATCGTCAGTCGAGACGTCAGCACGAAGCGATGGATCGGCATACAAAGCTGTAGTATCGGTAAAGCCGGCGTCTTTCACCAGGTGCGGCGGAAGCACCCACCTGGTGTCATTCGACTCAAGGAAAATAATCGAGCCGTCGTAGCCCGCCTTGACGCAAACCGGAGGCCTTCCGTCAAAAGCCTGCTGCAACATGAGATAGATTTTGCGGCCCAGTGCATTGGATAAGACGGCGAACGAGAGCGAAAGCACGCCATCGGGATTCAGTCTGGCGCGCGCTTCGCGCAAGCCTTCCACGGTGTAAACGAATGAATCAAGGCGCACGCTCGAACCCTGGCTGAGCAGCGTGTGCGAATCGAGCAGGCCGTAGACGACAAGGTCGAACTTCCGATCGGTATTTCTGAGAAAGAGCGAGCATCGTTGACAACCGCATGAACCCTGGGATCGCTGTACGGTTTCTCGGGGTGACTCAACTTGCCTGTTAACAGGATGGCTGGGTCGATTTCAATTGCCTCGATGTGTCCGTGCCCCGGCGCGCAGAGCCGCCGCAACGTCATTGCCTGTTCCGGCGCCGACAACCGCAACGTTGGCCAGCGTGGGATGGGCTTTATAGGGAAAGTCATAGTATCCTCGCACCTTGCTCCACCGCCTGCCCTGGGGATCGGAAAAATCATAAATGCGTTGATAGTAGTTTCCTGCTGCGTTTATCATCGTCAAACCGGTATCCTGACTGCGCCCAATTTCCAATATCTGGTAAGGAGAATAGACGCGGTTCCAGAGCGGATTCGACCGGCCAGGCCAGGACGATCGTGCAGATTACCGCGAAGGATAACCCGGCAATCATCATGGAAGGCGTTTTCATCGTGAATAACAGGATGGCAAGGAAACACAACGCGAACCAAACGAGCGGAGGCGTCCATAAGATAACTTGCCGACGAGCATGAGAAGAACGCCAAGCAAGCTGCCGAGCAAGTTCAGTCCATATGCCCGTAACTTGCTGCGGCGTTCCATAAGCCGGCCGCATAATTGGTCCGACGGGTACGAAAGTTAAAGCCGTCATCAGGAAAACAATCGCAAGGAAACCATTCATGCAAGATTATTTGCGGCAAACTGCCCGGACTGATTCCCATCGCAAGTTGTTCACTAAATCGGATTGATGGTGATACCGTTATCAAACCCATATCGGAAGATGGTCATGAAGCTGAACTGCCAAGCGAGTAACGGAAGCACAATGAGGAGCGGAATACGATCTCGCGTGGCGAGAGCATAACCCAACCCAAGGCCTGCGAAACAAGCCATCAAACTGTAATTTTTGTAAAATGCTAAAAATGGAATAATCGAGGATTGCCATCTGATGATACCAAGCTCAAGAAACAGACTCACCGCAGCAGAAAAAATAATGGCTGCGTCCGTGTACTTCACATTCAGCGTATCCAGGAACTTGGCTTGCTTCTGGGCACTCGAATCAATGAAGGGCGCAAGTTTCTTCAGCGCAAAGTAGATAGCTCCCGTGGCTATGACGACAATGCAGAGCTGTATGATACTTGTTGCCACAAACGAGTCCGACCAAACGTTACCGTGCAGAATGACTCTCTCCATTGTGCGTGCTGCTATAGCGCTGAAACTTCCGAACGCTATGATCGTCATAAATCGAATCAGCGATTGCAACATCGCGGATTGCGATGTGACTTGAGCAGAATTTTTTACATTCATGAAACCATTCAATTCAACTTAACCCCGGACTTTCATTTGGTTGCTGCGTAACTTCTATTTCTGCAGCGCGGCAAGGCTCTCGGCGCGGGTTGGGTCGATGGAGAGAACCGCATCGGTTTTGGTGAGCTGGAGCAGGGACATGACTCGCGGGGCTACTCCGCAGAGGCGCAGAGAGCCGTTATTCCCGTTGAGCGTGCCGTAGGTGTACATCAGCATGCCCAGGCCGGCGCTGTCTACGTAGTCGACGGCGGTGAGGTCGATGACCATGTGGGTGACGCCTTCGGCGATGGCGGCGTTGATCTGGGAGTCGATGAGCTTGAGCGAGCTGCCCAGCGTCATGGGTCCCTGCAAGGTGACAACCGCGGTGGAGGCGGGCAGATTTTCGATGGTTGCGCTCAGTGGCATGGCGACATTGTACCCGAAGCTGGGGATGGCTGGCCGCCAAGTTTCAACGGCCAGCCATACCGATGGATGGCCCTACTTCCACTCCCAGACTTTGGATACTGTGCCGCCTTTGGCATCGACTTCGTATTCGAATGCGGCGCAGGCGTTGTTGAGCCTGGCAAGTTTCTTTGATGCGGATTGGAAGAACAGCATGCCGCGGTAGCTGACGGCGCCGGCCTTGCCGAATTTGCCCAGGCCGGTTCCCGTCCAGCTGACGCCGCCATCTTCAGCCATGCTGATGCCTTGTCCATGGCCGAAGATGGAGCCGTCCGCGCGGATGACCGATGTGTAGGTGCCTAGGCCGGTGGTGGGGACACCGAGCATTTGGCCGCTATCTTCAAACGAAACTTCCACGGTGGGGGGATCCGTGGAAAGCACACGACGGACAAGCCTCTTGCCTGTTATTACTCCGATCTGTTTTCCGATCATGAGTTGACCTCTTTCTTGGCCGGGGTTTGAGTTGCTGGTCCCGGCTGGCAAATTGTATAACGCAAACGGCATAGTTTAGAACAAAAATTCCGGCTGCGGATTTGGGGGCTGGCGGATGGCGAATCCCGTGCAGAGGCGGCCAAGGTATACTGGCGCGTAGCTAAAAAGCTAAATAATTACGGGCTAAAGGAGTGCGGCCAGGTGACTGAAGGCGTGAACTTGCGCTATGTAATATTTTTGGGCTGTACGGGCGGCGCTGGGAGGGCTGCTGTTCGGATTTGACATCGCCATCATCACCGGAGCGGGTCCGTTTCTTATCCGCGCATTTTCTTTGAGCGACTTGGGTTTGGGTTGGGCATTCAGTTCCCTGCTCTTCGGATGCGTGCTGGGATCGTTTATCGCGGGCAAGTATACCAATCGCTTCGGGCGCAAGAAGCCGCTGATGCTGGTGGCGTTGCTGTTTGCGGCTACGTCGATCGCTACCGCGGGGTCGGGGAGTTTCTTCAGCTTTATTCTGGCGCGCTTTATGGGCGGGCTGGCCGTGGGCGGAGTTTCACTGCTGTCGCCCATGTATGTGTCGGAGGTTTCGCCGCCTACCATGCGGGGACGCATGGGAACTCTTTATCAGATGTCGATCGTGGTGGGCATCATCGTATCCTATGGCATCAATTTCCTGCTCCGCAATACAGGCGTGAATAACTGGCGATGGATGTTTTTGAGCGGAGTGGCGCCGTCGGCGGTGTTTCTGTTTTGCGTCGCGCTGGCTCCCGAGTCGCCGCGCTACCTGGCGCTGAAGGGGAAAATGCAGGAGGCGTTTGCGTCTGCTGGAGCGGATTGGCGGCACCAAGAGCGCGCAGTTCCAGATCGATGAAATCGAAGCGACGATGCATAAGGAGACGCAGAACTGGCGCGGACTGCTGCGGCCGGGAGTGCGGCTGGCGCTGGCAATCAGCATTGGCCTGGCGATTCTCATTCATGTTTCGGGAGTCAATACCGTGATCGACTACGCTCCGCTCATCTTTCAGTCGGCCGGCTGGAATGTGAATGGCGCCCTGGCTTCAACATTCATTGTGGGGATAAATAACCTGCTCTTTACCCTCGTCTCCTTCTGGGTTATCGACAGGTTCGGACGCAAGCCGCTTTATATAACCGGGTCGCTGGGCATGGCGCTTTCACTTACGGCGCTGGTGATTGCTGTATTGACCGGGCATTTTCACGGGATCATTGTTTTGGCGCTGATACTCGCATACCTGGCTTTTTTCTCAGCCTGCATCGGACCTGTGTTCTGGACGCTGGTGCCGGAGATATTTCCCAACGATGTGCGCGGATTGGCCATGACCGTGCCGGTGCTGACTCAGTGGGTGGCCAATGCCATGGTCGTACTGCTCTTTCCACATGCGTTCGCTGCTATCGGCAAGGCGCCCACATTCGGATTCCTGGCGGTGATGGCGCTGGGCCAAGGCATCTTTACATGGCGCTTTGTGCCGGAGACCAAGAATAAGACGCTGGAGGAGATAGAAGTCTATTGGTCAGACCCGAATCTGGTTATAACATCATAGACGGCTTGAACAATCAACTTCTTGCCGGGAATATAGATTGCATAAGAAGGACGATAGCATTTTTATAGAATGCTATCGAATTCCTTTATGATACCTCAAGGGTTAATACACTTAATTTGGCCGAGCACTGACACAATAATGGCGTTTCCGCAACCGGTAAAGCTACTCTATTGAAGCTGACCACTAGCCTCTATAAACGCATTCATTTCATTCTATTCATCATTAGCGTCATAACTAATAACCTCACACATATACATCACAGTGTGCGCTTGAAGAGCGGCGTGGCGATGAGCAGCGTGCCGATGCCGAAGACGAAGAGGAAGAGAAGATCGTATTGAATGGCGACGAAGCCGCCGTCTTTGAGCAGGATGGCTTTGAAGCCGTGGATGGCAGTAAGTGAAGGGGTCGACGACGGCGATGGCGCGAAGCCAGCGGGGAAATGCGGCGATGGGATACATGGCGCCGGAGGGGTAAAAGAGCAGCGTGTTGAGGACGCCGAACATGGCGCGGGGAACCAGCGGATCGTCGACGCGAACCATCATCAGAAACATCATGCCGTTGAAGGCGATGGAGGTGACGAGGATCAGGCAGAAGAAGCTCCAGGTCGGCCACGGGATGGAAGATGACGCCGAGGCCGGCCATGAGCGAGCCGATGACGGTGAGCGAGATGCCGGCGAGAACGGCCTTGATGGCGCCGGCGATGTTCAGGCCGAAGACTAACTCCAGCTTGGTGATGGGAGTTACAAGATAGCCCTCGTGGACGCCGCGGGCCTTGTCGTCGATGTATAACATGCCGCCGCCGATCATGACCGAGATATACATGGCCAGGGCGATGGAGGCGGGCGAGCAGAAACTTCATGTAAGTTGACGTAGGGATAAAGCTCAACGATTTCAAGCGCGATTTGATTGGCGAGGCGCGGCTGGATGACGGGAGCGGTGAGAGCAGTCGACCAGCGACTGCATCTCGGCTTCGATGCGTGCCGGAGGTGAACTGATCGGAGTTATCGACGACCAGGCCGATCTGCGGCGCGTCCTGCGCGTAGACGCGGCGCGAGTATTGCGCGGGAATGATGACGGCGGCGTCGACTTTTGCCGGTGCGGACGTCTTCGCGGGCCTGCACCTCGTCGGTGTAGTCGACGGTGGTGAAGGTCTTGATGTTGACGGCGATGGAGTCGAAGGCTTCGCGGAGTTTGACGGCTTGCGGGCCGTGGTCGTAGTCGACCACGGCCACGCGGGCGCCGACGATCTTGCCGCCGAAGGCGTTGCCCATGATGACAAGCTGCAGCAGCGGCATCATCAGCGACATGATCATGAGCGACGGGCGAGCGGAAAAACTTGCGCATCTCGCGCTCGACAATGGCGAACATTCTGTTCATGGCTGCAGCTCCGGGCCGGGGCGGCATGGTGAAGACAGGCGGCTTGACCTGCTCGTCGCGAAGTTGGCGGCCGGTGTAGTGGACGAATACGTCGTCGAGAGTGGTGTTCTGGACGCTGAGCGAGGTTAGTGTTTCGCCTAGCTGACGCGGCTAACTCGACTAACTGCATGGTGGTTTTCGAGCCCGAAGAAGTTAGCACGCGATAGAAGCCGCGCTGACTCGGCCTGCACGCTGGTGACGCCGTCGAGTTTTTCGAGGCGCGCCTGCCACTCCTCGGTTTCGCGGTCGAAGTGGACTTCGACGACGTTGGCGCCGGGAACGCTGTGCTTGAGTTCGATGGGCGTGCCGAGAGCGACCAGCTTGCCGTGATCGACGATGGCGATGCGGTCGCAGAGCTTGTCGGCCTCTTCCATGTAGTGGGTGGTGAGGAGCATGGTGAGGTTGCGGGTCTCTGCGCAGGTTGTCGAGCATCTCCCAGACGGCGATGCGGGAGACGGGATCGAGGCCGGTGGTGGGCTCGTCGAGAAAAAAGATGTGCGGATTGTGGACCAGGCCGCGGGCGATTTCAACGCGGCGGCGCATTCCGCCGGAGAGTGTCTTCACCTGCGCGCCGCGCCACTTGACCAGGTCGACGGCTTCGAGCACTTCGGCGATGTTCTTTTCGCGCTCGGCCCTGGGGACGCTGTAGAGCTTGGCGTAGATGCTCAGGTTCTCTTCGACGGTGAGGTCGGGATCGCTGGTGAGCGCCTGGGGAATGACGCCGATCATGCGGCGAACCGCGTCGGGCTCTTTGGCCACATCGTGGCCGGCGACGATGGCGCGGCCGGCGGTGACCGGAATGAGCGTGGTCATCATGCGGATGAGCGTGCTTTTGCCTGCGCCGTTGGGGCCGAGCAGACCGAAGATCTCGCCGTCGGCAACTGAAAAGCTGACGTCCTTGACGGCCTCAAAGTCGCCGTAGCGCTTGACGATGTTCTCGACAGCAATGGCCGGAGCCGTGGGCCCTTTTGCGTTTTGGTCGAGATTGTGGCCGGAGCCGTCACTGCTTCACCAGCTTGTTCTTGGGAATGTAGACTTCGGCGGTCATGCCGGGAACGAAGCGCTCGCCGGGATTGTCGATGAGCAGCTTCAGCTGGATGGTCTTGATGTCGCGCTTGCGGGCGCTGACGTCGCGCTGGGTGGCGAAGTCGGCCTCGGCGGATTTGTTGATGACCTTGCCCTGATCGTCGCGCCGCTGGGCATGACGACGCGCAGCGAGTCGCCGAGTTGGACGGCGTCGGCCTGAGTTTCAGGCAGCGGCGCGTAGACCCAGGTCTGGGTCAGGTCCATGATGGTGACGATGGGCGCGCCGGCGGCCACCACTTCGCCCTGGCGGGCGGCGCGAACGTTGACCTTGCCGCTGACCGGAGCAAAGACCTGCGAGTAACCCAGCTCGACTTTGGCCTGCTCGGCCAGGGCGCGGGCGTTCTCCGCCTCGTCGCGGGTTTCGTCCACGGTGCGGGCGGCAACGGTGGCGAGCAGCTCATGAGCGCGGGCCTGGCGCAGCGAGGCCTCGGCGGCGGAGACGTTATCGCGGGCGGCATCGACGGCGGCCTTAGAGGCCTGCAGGCTGGTGACCGCGTCGTCTTTGGCCTGCTCGCTCATGATGCCGTCCTTGGCCAGCGCAACGGTGCGGCTGGTATCGGCCTGCTGGTGGTCGTAGTTGGCCTGGGCCTGGGCCAGCGAAGCCTGCGCGGACTTTAACTGCGCCTCGGCGTTGACGGCGGCGCTGCCGGTCTCGCCGCGCGTCTGGCGCTCGGTTTCGACGGTCTCGCCGAGCTTGAACTTCTGGCTCGGCGGCGGTGGCCTCGGCGGCCTTGCGCGCGGCCTGCAAGATCCTCGCTCTCGATGACGGCGATAAGCTGGCCGGCCTTCACGTCCTGGCCCTCATCGACGGTCAGCGTCTGGATGCGGCCGGGAATCTTGGCGCTGACCATCACCTCGTTGGCATCGACGGTGCCGATCAGTTGCAGATCGCCGGTGGGGCGGACGGTAGCAAAGTACCAGATCAGCGATCCCACGGTGAGCAGGCCGAGGATGAGAAAAACTCGATTGCGTGCGTTCATTTGCGCCTCACTTCAACTGCCGGGGTTGCGGCAGCTTCGTTTTCGCGGTTCTCGATTTTGACGGCTTCGATTTCGCGTCGGTTGCGGCATGGGCGTGGCGGCCAGCACCCTGGCGGCGACGCGCGCTCCGTGCTCGCGGTCGATGAAGATGGCCTGGCCCAGGTATTCGATGGCCGCCTTGCGGCGAAAGCTGAGTCGCGGCCGGCTCCAGCGGATCGAAATTTCGCGCCAGCCGCATCATGGGCGCGGAGAGAAAGTAAAAAACATTGGCGCCCAGCCCCGCGTAGATCATCTGCGTCTCTTCCACCGGGATCAGCTCGCCGGCGGCGATTCCCTCTTCCACCACGGATTGCACCCTGATCCACAGCGGGCGAAAAAGCTTTTCCACCAGCGGACCCAGCGTGTGCACTTCGCCTCGATGCAGGCGGATCATCTCCTGCTGCATCAGCGACTGAAAGACCCGGTTGGAGTGGATGCGATCAAAGTGGTTCAGGACCAGGCGCAGGAACCGCTCTCCGGCAGTGGCATCAATATCAAGCACGGCCATGCTGGAGGCGTGCACGCCCTCGGCCACGGTCTCCATGGCGGCGGCATAGAGGTCCTCTTTGCTGCGGAAGTAGTAGTAGAGGAGAGCCTTGTTGACGCCGGCCGCTTCGGCGATCTGCTCGGTGCGCGCCCCGGCCAGGCCGTTCTCGCTGAACTCGCGGATGGCGGCGGCAAGAATCCGGGTGCGGGTCTGGTCGGCGCGTTCGGTTTGGGTGCGGATTGGAGGGGTTATATTCATATTAACTAACCAGTTAGTAAATTAACATAACGAATCTGACATGCACAACAATTTGTAACGAAAATATTGATTGGTTTCTTACAAGATATATAGAATCAACCAGTTTAAAAATTAGCTGTCCAGTTTAAGCGGCTCTGGATGATGATATTTGCCAATTATGAGGTTGGTTGCTGAATGCCGAGCGGCCAAACTGACGCCCGATTTCACACAGTCTTCATTTCCTGGTGAATGGAGGGACGATCTCAATCCTTCTTATTACCAAGCGGCCACAGCCGGTAGGATGCTTGTCAACAATCCAGACCACTACGCAGGGTCAGTCTGGCCAGTTGTAAATACATTGATCTTCACTCGTGCCGCCTATACGGTACGCCAGGCAACGCGCACTGTTCGCCGAAGTATATCGAAAGATATAGATCCAGCTATATCCCCTCGCGAATTGCGAGTAGACCGATGACATGAAACCATTTTTGTTGAAGCGTGGGAACGGTTTTTCCAAGGCTGTTCCACCGCATTTGAAAGCAACAGCAGCGGGTCGCAGAAGCTAGCGAGCCCAATCGGTATGGGTCCTCGATGACAGTGATTTCCTGATGGAAGCGGGAAAGACAATGGGAAGGAGAATTCCTATGAGCTGGATGAAATTGTCAATGCGGATTGTGGGTCTCGGAGCCTTGGCCCTTCCGTTGAGCGCAGTTCTTTTGATGGCGCAGAGCGATAACGCCACCGGGAAGCTGAAGGTTCATGTAAAGCCAAGACAGGCTTACGTCTTTGTGGATGGAAATGCCATTCGCAACGGCAGCCAGACACTCACCTTGAGCGCCGGGAAACATCGCATTGGAGTTTACAACTATGGGTACACTCCAGAGATAAAAACCGTGACGGTTGAGGCCGGCCAGAAAACCGACTTGGATGCCACGCTGGTGAAGAGCGGTGGCGAGGTAAACGGGCCATTCGCGGATATCGAACTGAAAGGGCATCCGCACGCGGCCGTCCTGCTCAATGGCGATACGCCCGATTACTTCGTCGGTCACGTCGACGAGTTCGATAACAACTGGCTAATGCACCAGTGGTTGCTCGTGAATCCAGGAAAATTTGAAGTTTACGTCACTCGAAATGGCCAGACGATCTGGTCTGGACCGGTGACAGTGGATGCCGGGCAGCGAGCTGTCGTCTATCTGAACGATAACGGCAAAATCAAGATGAGGAGCTTCAAGAAAGGCCTTACCCTGGGGCCGCGACCGCGATTCCATGCCGGGATAACCACTGCGGTAGTTCCCATTGCGCCGGTTACGGCACAATTAGCCGCGTCGCAGGCGCAGGCAACATGCGGTGAGCCCGACACATTGAACTGGAAAGCCACGGATGCCGTCGCGACATCCATCACGGATCTGGGAAGCGTACCTCTGAGCGGCGACCGCACGGTGGACCCAAAGCGGACGACTACATATGAACTGATAGCGAAAGGCCCGGGAGGCGTGGTGCAGCGAAGCGTGACCATCGACGTCAACGCGCAGCCGACTGCGACGCTGGCGCTTAGCCAGCCCGAAGTTCGCTACCACAGGGTTGGCGACAAGGTCGTCGAAGACGGCTCGGCAACTCTGAATTGGTCAACATCCAACGCCAGCAATGTAACGCTCGAACCACTAGGCAGCGTCGCATCCACCGGCAATGAGACCGTAAAGGCAACTCCCGGACGCAGTGGGACAGGCCCGGTTGACAGGGACATTACCTACACGCTTAACGCGACAAACGCATGCGGAGGAACCGTTACGCGAACGGCAACCCTTCACGTAGTCGGCTCCATTGAGGGAGCGCCATCCGTCACGCTGGCGAGCCTGTTTTATCCAACAGCCTACCCTGTACGGCGCCATCCCAGGGTTGGATTGATTTCCAGCGAGCAGATAGCTCTCAAAAAAGCAGCCGCAACGTTCAAAAATAACGAACGGTACGACCAGCAAGACAATCTGTTGATCGTTGGGCATGCCGACGTACGCGGTTCCAGTAGGTACAACCTGGCGCTGAGTAAAAGGCGAGCGATGCTTGTAAAGAGCCTCCTGCTTTCACAAGGCATCCCGGCCGACAAAGTTGAGACGCAAGCTGACGGCAAAGCCAAGCAACTCTCCTTACACCAGGTTGAAAAGTTTCAAACGGAAGATCCGCAACAGCCTCAAAAGTGGATGACAAGGCGGGAGAGAGCAACCTGGCTTGCATATAACCGCAGAGTTGACATCGTTCTGGAGCCAAATGGGCAGAAATCCACGGACCTCTATCCGAACGACGCACCTGCGGCGCGCATAGTCTGGCAGAGGCCCATTCCGAGCCTGAAAGCGGTTGAGGCGGCTTCCCGGAAGACTCATGGCGGTGAGATGGCCCAGATGCATAGCCCCGGGAAATAACCGGGCATCAATCGCCAAGACCTTCGTCATCTGTTTGCATCGGGGTGCGGATTTTCCGGTTCGCGCCCTGATGTCATTCGAGATTTCCGCTTCGTACTGGCAAGGCTGCGCTTCAGGCAATTTCTAGCATAGGATTCCATTCTGGCTGGTATAAAACGACAACTTGGGACGCAACCTGGAAGTGAAGCCGTCCTTGCGTTTGAGATGTACATATCGCATTGAATTTTCAGTGGTTTGTGGAGGCTTTAGCAGGTTTCTCCCGATAAGCAGTCCATCGTCTGCTTTACTCGCATTGCGCAACGATGCTAGCGTCTAATTCAGGTGTTTCGCGGATATCTTTCCAACACCGCGCATGAGTTCTGACGCAGGCAGTCCAGGCATGTCTCCGAATGAGAAACTTGCACGGCGGATCATCGGGTCGCTCTCCCTTGGCGTTCTCGTTGCGATAGCCAATTTCGCTTTGGATTTTTCGTTCATACGCCGGGATGGCACACACGCGACAATGGCTCTGAACGACACCATCATCGGGGCTGCTGCCGCATTGCTGGGGTATGTTTGGGTTTCGCGCCGGGACGCAAAGCATGCACAGGAGCTTTCGACCGAAAGACGCATGGCGGATGCGATACACGAAGAACGCAAACGGATAGCTCTCGAAATCCACGATACGGTCGGGCAGGCGCACGCCGGCGCGATTATGCACATGGAGCTAGCCGGGAGTTACCTTGAAGCGAATGCGGCGGCCAGTGAACATGTGCATCGCGCTTTGCAGTTAGTTTGCGGGAGCATGACGGAGATGAGGTGTGCATTGTGGGATTTGTATCCGGAGGAGTTGGAGAAGCTGGATCTGAGTAGCGCCCTCGAGTGCCTGGTTAAAGATTTAACCGCCAGTAAGGGGCCGGCCATTCACCTATCCACCGATGGGTTGACTCGCCGAATTCCTATGGAAGTGGTAAAGGCTTTGCTGAGAATCTGCCAGGAAGCTGTGTCGAATTCCGTCAAGCATTCGAAGGCGCGCGAGATAAGAATTGATTTGCGCTTCGATTCCAATGCAGCGCGTCTTAGCGTCGAAGACGACGGCCATGGATTCCATCCCGAACAACATGCAGAAAGCTTCGGCTTGATATCGATGAGGAACCGTGCCCAGTCTTTGGGAGGAATTTGGACGATTCATAGCGAACCAGGACGCGGAACCGATGTCCACGCTTCGATTCCTATACCTCCCATGGCGGATTGAAGAGAAATACGATGAAGAAGCCTAGTCGCATTCGTATCGTCATCGCAGACGATCACTCCATCGTCCGCGAGGGCCTGGCAGCGGTCATTCACCGTGAACAGGATATGGAGGTTGTTGCAGAGGCCAGAAATTGGCCTGAAACAGTCGATAATGTCCTGAAACATCGGCCTGATGTAGCTGTTCTGGACCTTCACATGCGCGGCATGGAATCTGCTGACGGTATCGCGACAATTCGAAGCGAGTGCCCTGCATCGCAGATCATCGCTTATTCCGCGTTCAGCACAGACGAAGAAGTTTACCAGGTATTCTCAATGGGAGCGCGCGGATACGTGCTCAAGGGCGAGTCTGGCCGGGAAGACTTGCTCCTGTGCATCCGTGCCGTTTTCCGGGGAGATGTATGGATTCACCCCTTGGCGGCGTCTAGACTTGCGGAGCGAGCGACAGCGCCAAACTTGACGTCAAGGGAGATCGATGTTCTTCACTTAATGGTTGTGGGTAAGTCCAATAAGGAAATCGGCTCGTCACTCTATATTACGGAGGGAACGGTGAAAGTCCACGTCAACCATATCTTGGCAAAACTCGGAGTGGCTGGGCGCGTAGAGGCCACGATGGTTGCGGTTCAACGCGGCTTTGTCCGTCTCATTGGAGTCCGGCATGACCGAACACGCAACGTCAAGCACAATAGTCGAACGTCATCTACCGTTTCCTCTTAGCGTAGTTGCGTGCGTTAGATGATTAACCATAAGTCCTGCAAATAAGCTCTTGCAACTGCATCAATCAATATATGGATGCATTCATTGTTTTTTAAGAAACAATTCCTGAGGGATTGAGATATATACAGTGAGAACGGCGGGATGCCGGTGCGCATGACTCAGGCAAAGAAGCTGATCTGGCTGGTTTGGTTCTTCGCGGCATGAGGCACGGAGGACTCGGCTTCAGTGCTCTCCGGCAGGTCGTCGAAATCATCTTCCGAACCGTCGTCTTCCGAGCCGCGAGCTGACTTGCCGTTGCTGGGGGAATAAGTTTCGTCGCCGGTTCTTGCTGAGTTCTCCACGCGCTCCATGGGAGGCGGTTCCAGCTCAGACCCAACGGTGCGGGCCATCGGCAGCTCGGTAAGGTTGGTGATCGGAGAGATTCCCATGATCACTGCTCCCGCTTCAAGGATTTGCCATGGAGACACTTATCGGCTTGAGGGCGCAAAACATGAATGTTGGATGAGATTTTTGTTCGATTTCGAGTCAGTTTGGAGGACGACGATCAACGTTGCCAGTCATTGCCCGGTCCTGATGTGTCAAGAGTCCCGGTGTGGCAAGAGAATGGTCAGGCTAGCGGTGCAGAGTAAAGGCGGTTTTGCTGACTAGGGAAGCGCCGGCTGGCGACGGGGCTTGATTCCGGGCCTCAATTTGCTCGAGCAGGGCCATGCCCTGGGCCAGATTCATACCGGCGGGCACTGGGGCAAATCCGCCGCGCGCCTCGCTGGTATCGCGGGCAAAGCTCTTGACCAGCAGAGCACGGCCGCACATGTGAACCTCAAGGCGTTCGGTCTTCCATTCGGTGGGGCTCACCTGGACGCGCTGCAACTGGAACCATCCGCCTTTGTAGAGTCGGCCGAGGATTCCGTATCCGAAGTCCAGATTTTCCTGCACGTGGCCGTTCAGGCGGGAGAGGCGCTTATAGCGGGCGTCGACCCACAGTGTGCCGCTCATGGAGTGGAAGATGCGCGCCTCAATGGAGTGGGGAGGATAGGCGGGATTGGGGCGAAAGCGGAGACGGTAGCAGCCATTCTCTTCGCCGTCGTAGTCGTAGAGGAAGGCGTCGGGCAGCAAGGCAAGAATGCGGCCGATGCGAGTCTTCGTTTTCTTCATACTCGCGCAGATGCTTTGCCTGTTCGTCGGGCGAAGTGAGCAGGCGCTGGAGCCGCGCCTGCTCCTCAGCTTCAGCTTCCGCGCTGGGTGGGTGGCCGTTGCTGAGGGTGAGACGGGTGATGGGGCCTTCGGCGGTTTCGATCTGCTCCTCGATGCGGGTCTCTTTGGGGGTGTGGTGCTCGACCCAATAACGCCAGTAGCCATGGCCCTGGTGGTCGTTGAGCTCGTTGTAGACGACCTCGCGGACCAGTTGGCCCGCCGGAATCGGCTGTTGCGGGTGAGCGCAGCAGATCCCCTTGCGCCAAGGCCAGAATTCCCACCATCACGCTCAGCACACGCATCCTGTTGTCCTCCCGACCGAAGGTTACGAGCGCAGTATGGCGGCACTGCGGTAAATGGGATGCAATTATCCGGTGAAAAGGCGAAGAATATCCGGGCAAATACCGAAGATTACAGCAAGAATCCAGGAGTTTTACGGTAAAAACCCTTATAAACCGGAAGCTTCCCAGGCGCGGAGGTTTGCCGCGGCAGTTGCTAGACTGGGACCATGGTGGACGAACTGGAGTTCCGCAGGCTTGCCGAGACGGCTCTCGACTCGCTGATGCAGCACTTGATCAAGCGCGAGGAGGATGAGGGGGCGGGTTTCGAGGTGGAGGATCAGGGCGGCGTGCTGAACGTGCTCTTCGAGGAGCCGCCGGGCAAGTTCGTGATTACCCCCAATACACCTGTGCGGCAGATCTGGATTTCTGCGCTTTCAACCAGCTTCAAGCTGGACTGGGATGAGGCGGCTGCGGCTTTTGTGCTGCCGCGGACGGGCGAGCACCTGATGGCGCTGGTGGACCGGCTGATCGGGGAGCAACTGGCGGGATAGTATCGCGGACGCGTAGATTCGTGGTTTCCCAGCAACCAGGCTTCAGTGGTTGCGATGTGCCTGTGATAAGACAGGGATCAAGAGTGCACTGCGGATTGAGTGGAGGATGGACGATTGTCTATTGGGCCGGCGCGGCTGGAGCGTCCTGCTGCTTGACGAAATCGAAGGTACAGGGGCGGCCGATGATGCCCATGCCTTCATTCCTCATGCCGCTTCCCTCTGCATCTTTGAACTGGGCTTTGACCTCCCAGCTATAGGAATCGCCCGTACCGGCGAAGACAGTGCGGGCATATTTTTTTGAGCCGATGATGCCGTTGCCGGAGAGCTTTGCGCTGCCGTCCGGCTTGATCTTGCCTTCGAGTACGAAGGAGCCTGGCTGCCCCTCAGTGCCGTGCACTCCGCGCAGGTTGCCGTTGGTGACGACGCTGTCAAAATTCCAGGTGAAGCCCATGGTGTTCCCTTTCGCAGGGCAAACAACCTTGGTATGCCAGGTGCCGTCGAAATGTTCGGCTGCGATGAGAATTCCGGGCAGGAAGAGAAATGCGAAGACGAGCAGATGCCGGGTGATTTTCATTCCGTTTCCTCCGCCGCGAATTTTAGCACTGGGTATATGCGCTGTCCATCGATGGAGGAATGATTGCGGACGGTCCGGCACTGAAACTGAGAGCCAACCGTCCGCGGGAATTCTACTGGAGGGAGTAGACAGTCTTGAGGACCTTTTCCGCCACATTGGGGGCAGCGGAGCATAGGAGAGAGAGGAGACTTCGCTCTCGCCGGAGTTGACGATCCAGCTCAGCATGTCCTTGAGCACCTTGCGCCTTGGCCGGGTCGGTGCCGTTGACCGGAATCAGCAGCCAGGTGAAGCTGGAGATGGGATAGGCATCCGCGCCGGGGCGTTGGTGATGGAGACGCGGTAGTCGGCGGGCATCTTCTTGACGCTGGCGGCGGCCTCGGTAACGCCTTCGATGGAGGCCCTGATCCAATTGCCGGCCGGATTCTTCACTTCGCCGAAGCTGATGTGGTTCTGCAAGGCATAGATCAGCTCGACGTAGCCGATGGCGCCGGGCAACTGGCGCACCAAGCCGGCCACGCCCTCATTGCCCTTGCCGCCCACGCCCACCGGCCAATTGACCGAGGTGCCCTTGCCGGGTCCGTCGGCCCATTCCTTGCTCACCTTGCTCAGGTAGTCGGTCCAGATGTACGTGGTGCCGCTGCCGTCGGAGCGGTGGACGACGATGATCTTCTGGTCAGGCAGCTTGACGCCGGGATTGTCCTTGGCGATGCGCGCGTCGTTCCAGTTGTGTGATCTTGCCCAGGAAGATATCGGCCAGCACATCGGGACTGAACCTAAGGTCGCTGACGCCGGGGACATTGAAGGCCGGCACATCCGCTCCCAGCACGGTGGGAATGTGGATCAGCTTGACCTTGGAGGCGGCAAGCTGCGTCATCGGTCATGGGCACGTCGGATGCGCCAAAATCGACCGTCCCGGCTGTAACCTGGCGGATGCCGCCGCCGGAACCGATGGACTGGTAGTTGATCTCGACGCCGGGATGCGCCGCGCTGTACTCGCTGAACCACTTGGAATAGATCGGATAGGGGAAGGTTGCGCCTGCCCCGGTCAATTTCTGAGCCTGAGCCGCGCTCATGGCCAAAACCAGAAACAAGATGGCAACTAAAGACTTCTTCACGTTGCTCTCCTTGCAGATGAACTGACGCACTCATTGTCTACGCGAAATGTTAAGGGCATTTGAATTGTTGGGGACTATTATGATGAATCGCTTGCCCTCGAGCCCCTGAGGCATTGGCCAAAAACCATAGATCGAGGGACAAGCAATTGAAAATGAAGGAAGTTAAACCCCTGCGGGCAGCGGGAGGGTGAAGTGGAATGAAGCGCCTTTGCCCAGCTCGCTTTCAGCCCAGATGCGGCCGCCGTGGGCCTGAACGATGTGGCTGGACGATGGCCAGGCCGAGCCCTGTGCCGCCCGACTCGCGAGAGCGGGCTTTGTCAACGCGATAGAAGCGCTCGAAGATGCGCTCCAGATGCTCGGAGGCAATGCCGGGGCCGAAGTCCTGCACCGTGAACTCCACCTCAGTCTCGAGCAGCTTGCGCGCCCACGCGAATGCGCTTGCCAGCCCTGCCGTACTTGAGGGCGTTCTCAATAAGGTTGCCGAAGACCTGATTCATGGCGTCGGGATCGGCCATGACCATGCGAGTCCGGCGCGCCCGCCGATTGCAGTTTGACCTCGGAGTCGACCACGATTCCACGCAGGGATTCGATTGCGTCCTGAACCAGTGCAGAGGCGCGGGTGGGCTGCTGCGCGAGCTTGTAATCGGGGCTTTCCACGCTGGCCAGGGCCAGCAGATCCTCGGTCAGCCGGTTCATGCGGGTGGCGTTTTTAAGGATGACGCCGAGAAATTCGCGCGTGGTTTCAGGGGCGGGAAGCGGCTCCTCGACCAGCGTTTCCACGTAGCCCTGGATGGAAGTGAGCGGGGTGCGCAGCTCGTGGCTGACGTTGGCGATAAAGTCGCGGCGCGACTTTTCCGCGGCCTCGATGGCGGTCACATCGTGAAGCACCACCAGCGCGCCGCCTGAGGGCAGAGGGGCGGCGTTGATCTCAAAGATGCGGCCCGGAGCCAGAGAACTGGCGCGGCCAAAGCGGACTTCGCGCTTCTCGAGCGCCGCGCGCACGCAGACCAGAACCTCGGGATCGCGCACAAAGTGAACCAGCGGACGTCCAGGATGAATCTAGCGTGCCGGCAATGCGCTGCATCACGGCGTTGGACCAGCGCACCAGGCCCTCGGGGGTGATGGCGACCACCGCCTCCTGCATGGAGTCGAGCATGGCGGCCAGCTCGTGGCGGCGGCTTTCGATCTCGGCAAAGCTCTCGCCCAGGCGCTCGGCGGTCTGGTTCAGGGCCGCTTCCATGGCGGAGAGCTCATCCTCGCCGTCGAGAGCCAGGCGTGCGCCCAGGTCGCCATCCGCCAATGCTGCGGGCAAAATTAACCACGCGCTTCAGGCGGGCGGTAATGCGGCCGTTGGCCCAGGCTGCCAGCGGAATGCTGGCCAGCAGCGCGATCAGGCCGGCCCACAGCGCCTCGTGGGCCAAAAGATGCAGCGTCTTGTCCCGCCGTGCTCTCCACCAGGCGGCGAAAGATGAACTCCATCACCACGGTCTGAAAGACCAGCAGCAGAACAAACAGTGCGAGCAGCTTGGTGAATATTTTTGAAGTCACTTGAGATTACTCGCTCTCATGATGAGGTTACTCGCCCTTGGGAAGCTCGAAGCGATAGCCGGCGCCGCGCACGGTCTTCAGATAGCGGGGATTTTCCGGATCGACCTCGATTTTCTCACGGATGCGGCGCACATAAACATCCACCGAGCGCGGAGTGACAAAGCGGGCATCGCCCCAAACGGCATCCAGCAGGTGGTCGCGGCTGAAGACCCGCCCCGGGTGACGGGCCAGGTAGTCCAGCAGGCGGAACTCGGTAGCGGTGGTGGTGGTCAGCTCGCCGCGCACCTTCAACTGCATGGCGTTGGCGTCGATGATCACCTCTTCAAAGCTGATGATCGAGGGCGTGGTGGGGCGCTCGAAGCGGCGCAGCACGGCCTTGACGCGGGCCACCAGCTCGCGGGTGGCAAAGGGCTTGGTGATGTAGTCGTCCGCGCCCAGCTCCAGGCCCAGAACGCGGTCGTTCTCGCCGGCGCGCGCGGTCAAAAAGATGATGGGCACGGTGGAAAGCGCGGGGTTGGATGCGCAGGCGGCGGCAAACGTCCAGCCCGTCCCCGCCGGGAACCATAATGTCCAGCAGAAACAAGGCCGGCGGCTGGCGCTCGGCATCGGAAATCACATTGGTGGGGGTATGGTACAGCCGGGCCGCAAACCCTGCGGCTTCAAGATGATGCTGCACCAGCCGCGCGATATCGGTGTCGTCTTCCAGTACAAATACGGTTTGGCTCAAACGGTCTGCCCTCGCCCGGCGGCCGTTGATTTCAAGGATGCTGAGGCCGCACGGAACTATGAACAGAGTAATGCAGTCAGGCAAATAAATTGCAAATGTTGTGTGAATTTGAGCGGGCGGGCCGGCTAAGTGCGGTAACTACCCGACCGGCCAGTTTCAGCTTTTTCTTGACTCTAAGGTGCTGTCTCTGCAAAACTTCGTGCGGCGAATCACGGCAGCTTGAAAGACCCCGCTCGGAGAACGCTGCGCATTCGAAAGGAGGGTTCATGAAAAAATATCTTGCGGAACTGGTGGGCACCTTCTTTCTGGTGTTCTTTGGCGTGGGAACGGCGGTGATTGCAGGCGACAAAGTGGGCATTGTGGGCATTGCCTTCGCCTTCGGACTGGGACTGGTTGCCGCGGCGTATGGAATTGGGCCCATCTCCGGCTGCCACATCAACCCGGCTGTCAGCATCGGCGTTTGGGCAGCAGGACGCATGAAGACAGTGGACCTGATCGGCTACTGGGTGGGGCAGTTTGTAGGCGCCACATTGGCCGCATGGGTCATCTATCTCATCGCCAGCGGAGTGGGCGGCGGTTACAACATTGCCGTCAGCGGGCTGGGACAGAACGGCTTTGGACCCGGCTACCAGGGCGGCTATAGCTTGTCCGCGGCCATCCTCTATGAGATTGTGGCCACGCTCTTGTTTGTGATCGTGGTTCTGGGCTCGACGCAGGATACAGCGCCCGTGGGCTTTGCCGGACTGGTGATCGGCCTGACGCTGGTGGCCACTCACCTGATCGGTATTCACATTACCGGAAACAGCGTGAACCCGGCGCGCAGCTTTGGACCGGCGGTCTTTGTGGGCGGCCAGGCTATCGCGCAGCTTTGGGTCTTTCTGCTGGCGCCAACCCTGGGTGGAGCGGCCGCGGGCGCGCTCTTCCGCTTCAAGACTCTGGAGGCGGATTAAGAAGCGGACAAGCCACCGGAAAACGCCCATGCGAGAGCATCCATGGCCGGCTGCGCAACGAATGCCTGAACACTAGCTGGTTCTGAAACCTTTGTGAAGCGCGATTCCGTTCCCTTGTACCTCATGATTTACGCTTGAAACGCATAGGCGGCATTTTTGCCGTGCGCTCAAGGAGGCTTGCGTGACCTGGATGCTGTTACTGCTGGGCGTGGTGGTGGGAATGTTTTCAGGGGTGGTGGGAATTGGCGGCGGCGTCTTGTTTGTTCCCGCACTCATCTGGATGCTGGGCATGGATCAGCACAAGGCGCAGGGCACCTCGCTGGGCGCGCTGCTGGCGCCGGTGGGCATCTTTGCTTTTTGGGAGTACTACCGCGAGGGCAACGCCGACCTGCGCGTGGGGCTTCTGCTGGCAGCCGGCTTCCTGGTGGGCGGATACTTCGGCGCCCTGGCCGCGCAGCATATTTCGGAGGTGTGGCTGCGGCGCATCTTCGCCATTGCACTCGTCGTTATCGGCGGCCGCATGTGGTTTAGCAAATAAAAAACTTCACACGTATGCGATGAAGCGCAAACGCACATAGTCGCCGGTCCAATTCCCTTCCTCGTCGCGCAGCGCGGGCGCAAGCAGCGCGGCGGTCTCCTCAACAACGGAATCTCGAATCGCCTCCGGCAAACTGTCGAGCACTCCGCGGCGGAAGGTCCTGAGCCAGCCTGTCATACCGCTCTCAGGCAAAGCCGTGGGGCGCGGAATGAGAGTGATCTTGCTCACCTTGAAGCCATGCCGCTCCAGGCGGCGCCTATAGCTTTCCGGGGTGGGGTAGTAATTGACGCCGTCTTCGCGGTCGCCAAAGCCATGGCGTGCGAGCACAGCCATCAGTGCTACGCGAATGGCGGCGATGTTGCCGTGGCCGCCCATCTCGGCCACAAAGCGGCCACCGGGTTTGAGCACGCGCCGTACCTCGCCCATCATTTCTTCCTGGCCGCGAACCCAGTGCAATGCCGCATTGGAAAATACCGCTTCGAAGCCGCCGCCGGCATAAGGCAGCAACTCGGCGCCGGCTTCATCGGCCTGAATGTCGCGAGAACGCGCCGCCGCAACCATCTCAGGCGATGCATCGACGCCTACGACAGCCGCGCCAGTGGCGGCGATGCGGAAGGTCAGTTGGCCATCGCCGCAGCCCAGGTCGAGGATGCGCTCACCTGGCCGAGCAGCCAGCCACTCCAGTACTTCGCCGGCTGATTCATGCACAAATGCCGCGTTCTTCTCATAGGTTCGCGGGTCCCACGTCTGCGTCACGGGCTTCCTCCACCGTCCTATATGGCCGAATCCTTGACATAAACAAAGTTATAGTATTTGTGTCTTGAATAAACATGATTGATAGCGAGATTATTGCAGGGGATAGACTGAGAACTCCCCTTAGATCGACTGCACGGGCAGAAGCGTCAGATCGTCCACCAGTCCCACTTCCTTCTGCACGAAGGGCTCGCCGTAGCGTACCCCGGCCAGCAGGCCGTAGTGGCGCGCCTCAGCAAAGGTGCGCTCGCGAATCTCTTCTTCGGGAACGAACAATCCGCTGCCGGCTGACTGGTTCGCATATTGCGAGCGATAAGCCATCAGCGCGGTGTGGCGCTGCTCAATAAAGGGCGTGATGTCCACTATGAAGCTGGGGCGCACGTCGGCGTAGAGACAGGCGTAAACAATTTTGAATGGGCGATGCGGGGCCGACTCCGTCTCGACCTTGGCCAGGCCGGAAAGGAAGCAGGCCTGGTAGCCCAGCGCCGCGACGATAGCGTGATCGGGGTGGCGCGCCTGCCAGTAGGGCAGGATTACGACGCGGGGCCGCAGCAGGCGCAGAACGCGTACGATTTTCACGCGGTTTTCAAGGGTATTTTCGATTGCTCCGTCGGGCAGATCGAGTGCCTGCCTCCAGCCTGCGCCTAGCAGTCGCGCAGCCTCCGCGGCTTCGCGGGCGCGCTCTTCTGCTGTGCCGCGGGTTCCGGCCTCGCCCTGGGTCAGATCGAGAATGGCCGTGTGCAAGCCGCGGGAGGCCAAGCGCAGCAGGGTTCCGCCACAGGTTTGTTCCACGTCGTCGCGGTGTGCTGCGATGGCCAGAATATCTGCCAGAAAAGGATCAGGGACGGAATCTGCAGTCATTGGCGATTGCTCCCGGTGAACGCAGGATATCCATGTTCATCGACTCCCACCTTAGCTGCAAAAACAAGAATGCGGCGAGAGTGGGGCATCCGGATAACTGACCACTGTCCTTAGTAGACGGTGTTGTCGCTGTCGGATTCCGCATCCATATAAGCCACGTCAGCGGCAACACCGGTGACGGTTACGTATTGGTTGTCGATCGACGAGCCATCCACGGTGGAGTAGATGTAGATTTGGCCTCCGATCGCCGTGTAGATCTTGTGCAAGCCGGTGACTGCTGCAATACCCGTCGCGTCGCCCAGGTAGGGCTCCAGCATGGTGACACTGGGACTGGTGGGGTTGCTGACGTTAAGCATGGTAAGGCAGCCGTACGACTGGCCAGTGACCGCGCGTACGCCACTGATGCACTTCGTCATGCCAATCCACAATGTATTGTCGTCGGCCAGCAACATGCGGCTGGGCCCCTGGGGAACTCCGTCGCTGATGGAGATTGGACTGGAGACTGCAACCGGACTATGGGAAAAATCCAGGACCGTCATGTTGCCGGCAAATAGTGTATGGTTCTGCACAAGTTGCGGTTGTTGCCCCACGACGTAAAGCGTGGAACTGTTGACCAGGGCGTTGCTGGCCCCGCCGGGAACCGGGATTATGGAGCTGGCCAAAGCGCTTGTAGTTGGTAGCAGCCCCGACTTCTGCCCGAGAAGGAAGATCATGGGCGCGATGGGCAGCGGCGTAACCGAGGCAGTGGTGCCGCCGCACTCAGGTCCGCAGCTGAGGATATAGGCCGTTCCGCCATCAGCGGAAAAGACGGCCTTGACCGGACGGTCGAAGGTCAACGGAGCGCCATAGTAGTTGCCTGTTGCGTCGATGCTGTCAGGGCTTTGCGCCTGGAAGAGACACCATTTCGGTGCCGCCTGCGGCTCACAGTCCACCGCGGCCTTGGGCCAGGTGCTGGATCCGCCGGAGTAAGAAATGGTCTGACCGGCGGAAAGTTGCAGGGGATAGTAAACGTAGTTTGAGTTCTGAACGAATGCCAGGGCTACGGAGCCGCCGGGGTTCGTACTCACGCGGTAGACTTCGGACAGGCTCAGCGGATAGGATCCGCCGGCTGCCTGGTTCACCACCGTGAGCACGTTAGACTGCTGGTTGGCGGCGAAGGCGTAGGCCTGGCTGCGCGTGATGAAGATGCTGGAGGAGAGCCCGCTCACGCTCACCAAGCCGTTAATCGACTCCTTGGCATAACTGACCATGTCGAAGGTGCCGTCCCCGTATCCGTAGACCGCGCCCGACTGCTCCTCCGGCATGTTCTGGATGGTGATGGGTTGCGCGCCCGTATAGCCGGCGATGGAAAACGACGCGGGAGAGTCGGTGTAGCCGCTGCGTATGTCGTAGTAGGCATCCACAAACTGCAGCTCGCCCTTGGTCAATGCGTTCGGGTTCTGGATCGCGATTAGAACGCGATTGGTCAATCCGCTGGGGGGCAGATTCCGGCCTGCAAAATAGGTGGTGCCGCCACAACCTGCCAGCGCTGCCGCGGCCGCCAGGGCCAGCGCGGCGCTTATCCAAAGACTTGTCTTCTTCTTCAAAATCCCTTACCTCAACGAAATGCGCGGAGCCTGCCGCGGAGTGAACGAAATGATGGCGGTTGCCGGTAGATCGGAAAGTGACCGGAATATCCCCGGTCCGGAACCGTTTGCTGCACGGCTAATGACTACCGAAGTATAACAAAGTAGGCTGGCGGGTTGGCGCGCAGGGCTTGTGTAGCTTAGCATGGCAAAAGAATGTCTCAATTTGCCGACATCTTCGCCGACCGGCCAATACTCGCCGACGGGGCCATGGGTACCGTGGTATACGGACGCGGTATCTTCATCAACCGGTGCTACGACGAGCTGAACCTCACCGACCCCGCTCTGATCTTGTCCATCCACGAGGAGTACTTGCAGGCCGGGGCTGAAATTCTTGAAACCAACACATTTGGCGCCAATCGATTCCGCTTGGCCCGCCATAGTTTGGGCGGCAAAGTGGCTGAAATCAACGCCGCCGGGGTGCGACTGGCCCGCCAGGCTGTCGAGCATCTGAAGGACAAACAGGCCAGCGAGGCCTGGGTAGCCGGTTCGGTGGGCCCACTGGGGGTGCGTTTGGAGCCGTTGGGCAAGACCGGCCTGGACGAAGCCCGCGCGGCCTTCGCCGAGCAGATGCGCGCCCTCACGGATGCCGGTGTCGACCTCCTGATTATTGAAACCATGCCCGCCCTGAACGAGGCGCACGAGGCTCTGGAAGCCGCCCGGGAGACGGCGCCCGATCTGCCCGTGCTGGTGATGGTAACCGTGGACGACGAGGGCAACTGTCTGGATGGCGCTTCGCCCGCGCAGGCCGCGGCTCTGCTCACTGAGTGGGGCGCGGGAGCCATCGGCGTGAATTGTTCCACCGGTCCGGCTACGGTGCTCACCGCCATCGAGGCCATGCGTTCGGCCACTACTCTGCCGCTGGCCGCCATGCCCAACGCCGGCATGCCGCGGGCTGTCGAGGGCCGCAACATCTATCTCTGCTCGCCGGAGTATATGGCCAGCTTCGCGCGCAAAGCCATCAACGCCGGAGTGCAGTTTGTGGGCGGCTGCTGCGGCACTACTCCCAACCACATCCGCGCCATGCGCTCGGCTATTCGGGCCATTGATGCGCAGACGCGCGTGGAGGGAACAGGCACGGTCCCAGTGCTCACCTCTGAAACGCCCCCCGCTCCGTTGGGTGAGCGCTCCCGTATCGGCTCGCTGGTCGAACAGGGAAAATTCATTACGCTGGTGGAGATCGTTCCACCCAAGGGAATCGACTGCACCAAAGAAGTGGATGGCGCACGGCTGCTGGCTCAACTCGGTGTCCACGCCATCAACGTGCCCGACTCGCCCCGCGCATCGGCCCGCATGAGCGCGCAGAGCCTGGCCATCCAGATCCAGCAGCAAACCGGCATCGAGACGATTCTCCATTACACCTGCCGCGACCGCAACATTTTGAGCATTCAGTCGGACCTGCTGGGGGTGGCTTCCATGGGTCTGCGCAACATTCTTTGCGTGACCGGCGACCCGCCCAAGCTGGGCAACTATCCCGACGCCACCGCTGTATTTGACGTAGATTCCATCGGATTGGTTAACATCGTGCGGCGGCTCAATCACGGCCTGGACATCGGCTCCAATGCCATTGGGGCCAGCACCAACTTCACCATCGGCGTGGCCGCCAACCCCGGCGTGCCGGATATCGAGCAGGAACTGCGCCGCTTTGCATATAAAGTTGAAGCGGGCGCGGAGTACGCCATTACCCAGCCGGTTTTCGACCTGCGCCTGCTGGAGATATTCCTGGAACGCATCGCGGGTATCCGCATTCCGGTCATCGCCGGCATCTGGCCGTTGACCAGCCTGCGCAACGCCGAGTTCATGAAGAACGATCTGCGCGTCTCCATGCCCGAGGAGATCATGCTGCGCATGGCGCAGGCCGACACACCCGACGCCGCGCGCGAGGAGGGCGTTCTGATTGCGCAGGAAATGCTGCAGGTGGTGCGCCCGCTGGTTCAGGGTGTGCAAGTGAGCGCGCCCTTCGGCCGCTACTCCGCCGCCGCCGATGTGATTGCCTCTGTGCTGCCCCCGGCGGTATAGATTCAGCTGCGAACTCATCTCGCGCCCTGCGGTGTATCATGCTGGGCAGGCAATCCCATAGATCCGGGCCACGATCAAAACCGTTGCCTAACGGAGATTCACTATGTCGGATGGGTTCACCATTGGCGCTGCCAGCTATGCACCAACCATCTTCCAGTGCCCCAATTGCAACGAAACGATCGACTCTACCGCGGATTCCTGCCGCTTCTGCGGAGTCAAAGTGGACCATGAGGCGGCGGCCAAGGCCGCCCTTCTCCTGGCAAAGATCGACCAGGCGTGCAGCGATTCCAGCTACATGAAGTCCTGCGCATGGGCGCTGCCGGTGTTTTTCGTGCTGCGATTTGTGCCCTTCCTCAACTTGTTTGGCGCGGTTGGCTTCATCGGTTTGCTCATTGTCATACCGGCATGGGCGCTGCGCTGGTGGATGAAGTATGCCGGAATCGCTACGCAGGACGCCGATTTTCTTCGCGCACGCAGCGTCGTGAAGATCACCGGCATCATCGTCTTGCTTCTTTTTGTGTTCCTCGTAATTTTTCCATTTTTGTTCGGAATGCTGATCGCAATGATTCGATAAGAGGGGATTTGGCCGCTCCATTGGAAAAGGGCAAGCCGCTCCAGCGCCAACAGGCGGGAACCCGGACGCCGCCAAAGCGATTGCCATCGCACCGCCGAAGCCTTCATAGAGCGGCGCCTGAACCAAAACCCATTGCCGTCGCTTTTACCGGCTTTCGGTCGCCTCGCTCAGGCCGCCCGAACGGCCCGCTTCAGCGCAAGATATTCCGAGGTAAACCAGCCCAGAGCCAACAGCGTGATCAGCGCAATCAAGACCTGCGATATTACGCAATAGATGCACCAGGCGCATATGGCGAATTCTTCTATGGAAGTCAGGCGAAGCGCAAAGCCGAGTCCAACCAGCGCCGCCACAAACAGCGGAAACCGCTTCCGCGCAAGCGCCAATCCTGCCAGCGCCAGGTAGCCCGCAATTCCGATCGCGGCTACCGGAATGTGTGCGATCTCGGAGTACGGACTATGGTTCACGACGCCGCAATCCCACTTTTCGTTGATGGAGCAGGGCTGGGTATCTGTCGAATAGTGCACGCGCAGCGCCAGGGCAGAAACCGCCGCGCCGGCCAGTGCCAGCAGTGCAATCAGATAGGGAATGATCTTCACTGAAATCTCCTTTTACTTACCGTGCAATCGGCGCTTTGATTCTCGCCTAACGCGATATACAAGTTGGAGCCATCATCGTGACTAGCTCACCAAGCCTGAGACTTAACCGCGGCAGCAGGATTGCGCTTCTGAAACAGCCCGGTTTGCACAGCAGCAAACATGGCCTGCGCCATGTCTCGTAGCCGCGTTTGCAGGAGGGACAAGATGCAATTTTCCCTCCCTGAACATTTGCAGCGCTTCGACTCCGGCGATGGGCCCAGGCACGGCCCAGGCGCGAATGTGCGCCGCCTGCAACTGCCCCAGGGCACCGTCGCCGATGTCGGAGACAATCACGTCCGTGCAACTCCGGTGGCTTACAATCCCAACGGCGCACTTGCCGTTCAACGCTTCATTTTTCACAAATTCCGGGACGCCAGTTTCCGCGTCAGCGACCATGATCCATTCGGCTTTGCCAAAATGCGAAGACATCGGCCCATCGGCGCGGTCCGCCGACATCATCACTCCAATTTTGCTCATAAAACTCCTGGTTTCGTCAGGTGGCGGTTCTGTCCACTCAGGGCTGAATATTCTCAGCCCATAAACTAGATGTAATATACATCTATGAGTGGTCTTCGTCAAATGGAGCCTTTATCTGAATTGAGAATAAACGGGGCGAAACATTTATGCAGGCGAGATTGAATCACGAAGCGCGTGCGAAGAACTCTTTGCGGCAGAACGGCCGCCGGTGCTGCAAACAACCCGGCTGTGGTCGCCCATGCACCTGTGCAATGGGAAACGTCTCCCGTTTTATCGAGCCGGTCGTGCTGCGGATTCTCAATGACAAAAAGCGATCCTATGGCTATGTGATTGCCGAATGCCTCACGCAATATGCCTTAACCGACGCCACCATCGAGGGCGCGGCTCTCTATCGCACGTTGAGGACTCTGGAGGCCAACGGCTATGTCTCCTCCACATGGGAGGCTGGCGACGGCCCGGCCCGTCGTAACTACTCGCTGACCCGGTCTGGTCATCTCCATTTGCGCGATTGGAACGATCTTCTGGAAACGCTGGGCAAGGCGATGATCGAATTTGCCCGCCAGGCCGGTAACGGTAATGGCGATAACGGCTGCAATTGAGCCGTAATGGGCTTATGCCGCCACGTAGCCCGGTAGCGCCGGCCCGGAAATGAACGGAGAATCCAGTGACGAAGCTGATAGCGGGGAGCCGGAATGTGCTCCCGAAATGTGTGCCGTCTTCCGCCAAAGCGGTGCAGGGCGTTGGGGCGGATCCTATCGAAGCAGACGAAAGGCCGGCGCAAGCCGGATTCATCGGCGAGCCGCTGAATCCCGATTGCTTTGTGTGCGGAGAAGAGAACCCGAACGGGCTGCAACTTACCTTCCAGACGGGTGGCCGCCGGGCATCTGCCGTCTGGATTGCACGTGCCGGGTGGGAGAGCTTCAAAGGCATCCTTCATGGCGGAGTCATATCCTCAATTCTGGATGAAGCGATGTCCAAGGCCATCCTTTCAGGCGGCGATGAGGCTTTTACAGCCGAGCTCAGGATTCGCTTCCGCAAGAAGGTCCGCGTCGGGGATGTTGTCCGCGTAAGCGGATGGGTGATCCGCATCGAGAAGAGAAAAATACTGGCGGAAGCCAGCCTCACGTCAGAAAATGGCGAAGAAAGGGCTCATGCCTGGGGAGTGTTTCTGGCCGCGCGGCATTCTTGAACGTGACGCCCGATTCGCGGCCGCCAATTTGAGGGCGCGGACCGCTGAGCGGATACATTAAACTTGTGTTCTAGTATCGCCGTAACGAATGGAGCCGCCGCCATGCCCTCGTTTGAAGAATCGCTCAAGAAGCTGGAAACCATCGTCGATCAACTGGAAAAGGGCGACCTGGCCCTGGAGGAGTCGCTCAAGCTCTTCGAGGAAGGAGTTGGTCTGTCGGCTGCCTGCAAACAAGAGCTGGACGCCGCCGAAGGCAAAGTACAGATGCTGGTAAAGCAGCGCGACGGATCGATGAAGCCGGAACCCTTCCTGACGGAGAAACCGTTTTAAGTAACAGGGGTCAGATATCAGGGGTCAGTACCGCATAGCAATTCCAAACTGGCTAGAGCCTATTCCCTAGTCCCTATTCCCAGTTCCCTGTTTTTTCGCCAGCCTTGCCAGCACGGCCTGTTCCCGCAGAACCTGCTTCAGAGGACGCGCCGGCGTCCCCCACAGCACGGTTCCCGGCTTGAGCCCCTCGTTGCTGACCTTCGCGCCGCTGAAAACGCCCGCCTGTCCGCCCAGAATCACTCCCGGCCCGATGTGGGCGTGCTCGCCGATGCCCACCTGCCCCGCGATCACGGCGCCGTTGCCCACCGTGCAGGAGCCGGAGATGCCGGTCAGGGCAACCAGAATCACGTCCTCGCCGATATCACAGTTGTGCGCCACGTGGACCAAGTTGTCCGTCTTGGTTCCGCGGCCGATTCTTGTCTGCTTCAGCGCGCCGCGATCGATGGTGGTGTTGGCGCCGATCTCCACGTCGTCTTCAATGACCAGAGTTCCCTGTTGCGGAAATTGCGTATACGCGCCGGTTTTGGAATCGCGCACATAACCGAATCCGTCCGCGCCCAGCACCGCGCCGGCATGGACTACTACGCGATTGCATATCGTAGTTCCGGGATAGATTACAGCGCGGGGATAAATGCGGCAGTGGTCGCCAATGCGGACTCGCTCGCCGATCACCGCTCCGGCTTCGATGCAGGTTCCGGCGCCGATGCTGGCGCCTTCGCCGATCACAGCGCAGGGGCCGATGCTCACATTTGCACCGAGCTCGACCTGCTCGCCAATAACCGCAGTGGAATGTACTCCGCTTGCTGGCGGCGCCGATGCAAGAAGTTGAGCCGCGCGCGCAAACCATAGCCGCGGCTGATCGGCCTCGACCACGTGCTTGCCCTCGTATTTCGAGAGCTCCCCGGCAGAACCTGCGCGAACAACGACTCCGGCCTTGCTGGCCAGGGCTTCCGCCGTGGATGCGGCGTCCTCGGCAAAAACCAGCTCCGATTCGCCGGCCAGTGCGGAGGAATTCACTCCCCGGACCTCAAACTCCTGGCTGCCCGCGGCCAGTTCGCCGCCCAATGCCTTAACCAGTTCAGCCAGCGTCATGCGTGCCTCCTCCTATCTCGGATGCGGAATCTCAATAGATCCCAGGCTCCCCGGCCGGCCGCGTCTTCCAGCGGCGATGAATCCATAGCCACTGGTCGGGATAGCGCCGAATCCAGGTTTCGATCGCCTGCGTGCATTGTTGCGTGGCGGACAGAATGTCGGCCTGGTCGTCGCCGGTGCGGGTGAATGTAAGCTGCGGACCGAAGTGCAAAACGTAGCGGCGCTCGGCCTCTTCCCACAGCATGAAGCCGGGCAGCACGGCAGCGCCGGTCTTGAGCGCCATGTGGGCCAGTCCGGTGGCGGCGCAGGCCTCCACGCCGAAGAACTTCACAAACGCCCCCTGCGGCGGGGTCATGTTTGTATCCGTCAGAATGCCCACGGTCTGTCCCGTGCGCATGGCTGTCAGCAGCCCGCGGCCGAAGTCGTCTTTGTGCAGCACGTGGTTGCCGTGCAGGCAGCGGATGCCGTTCACAAAATCGTCCAGGCGGCGGTTATCGAGCCTGCGAATCACCATGCCCATGGGATAGCCCATCAGCGAGTGGTAAAAGCTCGACAGTTCCCACGCGCCCAGGTGGCCGGTCAGCACCAGTACCCCTTTACCACGTGCCCTCGCCGCCAGGTAATGGTCCAGCCCTTCGGTGCGAATCCAGCCGCGGGTATTTTCGGCGGTATAGCGCCGCATACGGCAAAACTCCACCAGTTGCCAGCCCAGATGAATATAGACCCGGCGCAGGATTTTTTTCCTGGCTTTGGAGGAGAGGTCGGGAAGAGCAAGACGCAGGTTGCGCTCGCCCACACGGCGCAGACGGACATGTACCCAATAGACGACGAAGGCCAACACCCCTGCCAGCCGTCGGGCCAGCGCACGCGGCAGGCGGCCCAGGCTGCGAGCCACGGGCGCCACCAGCCAATACTCGAAATTCTCCCGCATCGTGGAAGGCAAAGATTATTTTAGCCTTCCTGCGCGGTTCCTGGCCGCAAAACTATCTGGGGCCTCCCGCTGCCGGAAGGCCCTTCAAAAAAACTCGCGCGGGTTACGTCTTTGACCGCTTGTTCTTGTACCATCTCCGTGCCCCATCCTTTCGCCATTGTTTGGCGAAAGAGTGGGATACCTCAAATCCAAAAGAGACAAAATCATACGGTCAGAGACCTAGCCGCTCTAGTGGTCCTTGGCCTGGACAAAGTGGTGCGCCACGCTGCGGACAAACGGAATCGCTCCCGGTGGAACCGCAACGTTGCCTTTCAAAATCGAATTGAAGCCGTGCGCCTTGCCGTAGTAGAGCTCGGTATCCTCAGTGTTCTGGCTCACACTGGTCCCATCCAGATCGATTCCAGCAAAGAGGCCCTTGCTGCGCGAGTAGGTAAGCAGTTCGGCGCTCATCTTCCAGTCCGTGGCCGCCTGGGTATTGCGGCCCACCGGCCCGGCTGAGGCAGCCGCGTCGCCGCCGATCTTGAATTTGTCCTTGAGCAGATCCTGAAAGCCGCGATCGTTGACCGCAACCAGAACCAGGTCGGTGGACTGGCCGCCGATCTGCAATCCCCAGGAGCCGCCCGCCATGCGAATGAAGACCGGCCCGCTCCAGCCGTGTCCGGTGCGGCAGGTTACCACGCCCTGGCCATACTGGGCGCCGAAGACAAAGGCTCCCTTCTTAAATCCCGGCACAATGCCCACACAGGTGGCCTGCTCAAGAATATTCATGGGAATGCTTTTGTCGCCGGCATTCATGATCTCGTCCAGAACAATCTTGGCGGCATCAATGCGGGCCTGCAAATCTTCCCGCGTTGAGCCTGCATATGCAATGCTGGTGTGCATGAGGCATGTCAAAAGAAGGGTGCAGATGGAAGCAATGACCTTTTTCATATCCAAGTCCCTTTCGCTCCGCGGCCGTTCCCGGTGCGGATAGTTGAATTCAAATAGCATTTCCCCGCTCAGCGGCAATCGTTACCTTGCAGGACAGTCAGAGGAAAGCCGCGGACGGGGCAACTGTAAGGCAAGCATAAATCACCCACGGTAAAACGCCGGTATCCGGCAACAGCTCCCTTTTGACGGTTGCCGAGGGAATCAGAGGCGCATTACGCGCATTTTCTTTGATTCCCTGATGCATCAATGGACGCAGAAAAGGACTGAATGAAGCGTGGGAAGGCCGTTTTTCATGATGAGAAATATAAAAAGGAGTTCCTAAGTCTCATGAAATCATGATCTTCTGGAACTCCGTGCCTTTGTTTGGGTTGTTTTTTTATTTACCGGAGCATGTAAGACCGGCTTTCTATTCATCTGATCAATATTGCTCAGTCGAGCCCATCACTATAGGAGCGGAAACAATAATAACCTCCTAAGTGAAGGTATAGGTAAGTACTTGCGAGGCGGTCCCATCAGCCTGGCTGCGAAAAAAAGCTGGATTCCGAGGGAGGCGGGGGTGGTATCCCACGCATGTCGAAGACTTACGCAAAGGCGGAATGGGTCCAGAACGAAGTTGTTCTCGGGGCAAAGTCCTAAAAACAAAAAAAGAGGAGTTCCCAGGCCTCATGGAAACATGCTGCCTGGGAACTCCTTTCCCCAGATCTGCGTTGTTTCTGTTAACGAGTCTGTGGGTAATGTGATGATAGGGCAAGAGTACATTGGTATTGTGTATCAAGGTAACTTTATATATTTACTTATTAGTAAATAACCGGCTCGATACTTTTTCCTTGCTGCCCGGCCCGACCTTGCCCCGTGAAACCTTCCGATAGTGCAGAGCGCGCATGGAGAGCTCGATCCGGTTGTCGGAGCCGGTCTTGCGCATCAGACGGCCCACGTGGGCCTTCACTGTTCGCTCCTCAATGCCCAGTTGGCGGGCGATCTCGCGATTCGATCGGGCCATCAAGATATGTTCCAGCACCTGGCGCTCGCGGTCGGTCAAGCGAGGGCCGGCGTTGATGAGGCTGGTATCGGAGACCTTGAGCAGCCGGTCAATCAGTTTCGAGAGCAGCCGCCGCGGCGCCCAGATGGAGCCGCCGGTGACCACATCGATGGCCCGCCGCACCATCTCAGGGCCGGCGGTCAACTCCAGGTAACCCCTGGCCCCGGCGATGATCGAATCCATGACCAGTTCGTCGTTGCCTTCCGGGCCGATGACGATCAGCCGCAGGTTAGGACGCGCGCGGCGAATGGTGTTCAAAATCTCCAGCCCGCCGGAGGCCGAACTGAGGTCCACAACCAGGTATTCGAGCGTCGGCTGCGGCCAGCAACTCTTCCAGAGTCCCTGGAATCGGGAGCAAGGAGCGCTTGCCCGCCTGCGCGGGCTGTTCAAAGATGCTGGAGAGCCCGCCAGCCGGATGGGTTCGTCTGCCACCAGGCCGATTCGTATTGGTGCAGGGTATGCGAGTTGAAACCATCATGTTTCCCCGTTCTCAAATCAAGATAACTGCGCACTGCGTGCTTCGATAGAGCAGACGCCAACTCGATCACGAAAGCTGCCGCCCGTCGATTCCGCCCAGCCGGGTTCGCTAACCCAGCCCTTAAAGCCTGGGAAGCACAATTCCCTGCTGCTTCTGGTACTTGCCCTTGCGATCGGCGTAGCTGATCTCGCAGGCCTGGTCGGAGCGGAAAAACAGAATCTGGCACAGCCCTTCGTTGGCGTATACCCTGGCCGGTAACGGTGTGGTATTGGAAATTTCAAGGGTCACAAACCCCTCCCACTCCGGCTCGAATGGCGTTACGTTCACCATGATTCCGCAACGCGCATAGGTCGACTTTCCAACGCAGATCGTCAGTACATCCCTGGGGATACGAAAGTATTCGATCGGATCGAGCCAATGCGAACGAATTCGGCGGCACGATCACCGAGCCGGCCTTCACCGAGACAAATGATCGCTCGTCGAAGGCCTTGGGATCGATGATGGCGCTGTTCACATTGGTAAAAATCTTGAATTCGTCGGAGACTCTGAGGTCGTAGCCATACGACGAAAGACCATAGGAGATGACCCCTTCATTCACCTGTTTCTCGCTGAAAGGCTCGATCATGCGGTGCTTGATGGCCTGTTCCCGGATCCAACGGTCACTCTGAATCGACATGCGTCTCCTCGTTCCGGCCTGTATTAACCCAGCCAGACAAATTATCGATGGTCTTGACTAGACTTGAAACTTTGATATTACGAAAGGTACCTCGCAATTGACAATAGTCAATCTTAATATTTGGTTACCATAGTTCATTCCGGGCTTCCTGGTGCAAAACCTTGAGTCACGTGGCTTTTCATCTAGAAAAAGCGCGTATTCCCTTGATTCCCTTGTTCCACAATCCGAATAAAACCTGTAGCATCAACCCGGTAAGGCGTAGTACAGTCAATCCAGTCGCGCCAGCGAGGGTACTCCATTGATTAAGCAGGACATCGTCCATCATGTAATCGAGCGCACGGGCCTGCCGCGCACCAAGGCAGAGGCCGCGGTGGATACGGTCTTCGAGGGCCTGAAGCAGGCTCTGACCGCCGGCGAGCGCATCGAACTGCGCGGATTTGGCGTTTTCAGCGTCCGCGCCCGCAAAACCGGCATCGGCCGCAATCCCCGCACCGGCACCGAGGTGAGCATAACCCCCGGGAAGGCAGTTCGCTTCAAACCAGGCAAGGAACTGCATTCTCTTGATAACGGGCAGCACTCCACAGAACCTGAGCGTGCAATCCGGCCAGGCGGCGGGGCATTCTGCCGCGTGCGAGCGTAAAGCAGAACCAGGCAGGCGTCCGAGTGAATTCCGGCGCCTGGGCTGACGGGGCCCTCTGGACTCTCACATAACTGAGGACGGGTGCGGCATCCCGCTCCTCCCTGCAGCCGCCAAGATAGAGGAGTCCGGTGCGCTCGATCTTCCGCAAGTATGGCCTGCCGCTGCTGCTGCTGGCTGCCAGCGCGGTAACCACCACCGCCAACGGCGCCCGCTTCATGCACAACTTTCTGCTCGGGCTTGCAGCCGGTGGTGCGCGACAGCGACCTGTGGCCATGGGGCTGGCTCGCCCGCCATCCGGAACTCTTCAATACCGGCTGGGCCTTCTCGGCGTCCCTGCTGGGCATTCTGCTCATCCACGAATTTGGACATTATTTTGCCTGCCGCAGTCACCGCATTCGGTGCACGCTGCCCTGGGTTCTGCCCGCTCCCACGCTCAGCGGCACAGCCGGCGCCGTCATTCGCATCCGCACCCCCATTCCCAACCGCAACGCTCTCATGGATGTGGGCATCTACGGTCCGCTGGCCGGCTACGCCGCCTCCATCCTGGCCGTGGCCGCGGGCTTTCTGCTCAGCCGTCCGCTGGCGCCGAACGCGCCCGCCCCCATCATTCGTTTCGGCGGCGAGCCGCTCACCATCCGCCTGCTCCACGCCCTGCTACGCCATTGGAAGCCCACCCTCCCATCCTTCGACCACATCGCGCCCCACCCGCTGCTGGTCGCCGGCTGGATCGGCCTCTTCATCACCTCGCTGAACCTGATCCCCGGCGGCCAACTCGACGGCGGACACATTCTCTACGCCATCTCTCCCCGCGCCCACCGATTATTCACCAAAATCCTGCCCTTCCTGCTCTTCCTTGCCGGAACTTTTTACTGGGTGGGCTGGATTCTGTGGGGCGTCTTCCTGATGATTCCCGCCATGCGCCACCCCAGGGTTCCCATCGCGCCCAAGCTGAGCCGGGGCCGCCTAGTGCTGGGCATCGTCGGCATCGCGATCTTCCTGCTCACCTTCACGCCCACGCCCTTCTACGACAATTCGCTGATCAACTTCTTCCGCTAGAGTTAGCGGGTCAGCGATACAAGCGGGTACCCTATCCGTTGCGAGTTAGCGAAGTTGGAAACCCATGCCGCCAGTTACCGCGCCGAAGGCGGTCTGCCCCACCGCAGGTAGTCACATCAGCCGCAGCGCATCCACATCCACGACCAGATTACGCCGCGGCACTCCGGCAGTCTCCGCATGACCCAGCATTCCGCGCAGCGCGGCATTCAATGCCTTGCGCGAACCCGCCTTTAAAATCATGTGAAAACGATAAATCCCCTTGATGCGGGCGATGGGCGCCGTGCAGGGCCCAAGCACGCGCACCCCCTCCGGCGCGGCCTTCTGGAACCACTTGCCCAGCTCCGCTGACCATCCCGCGGCTTCTTCCAGCTTTTCCGACTGCACCAGCACGTTAGCCAGCACGCCGAAGGGCGGATAATGCATCCAGCGCCGGTACTTCAGCTCGCGCTCCACAAAGCTCGCGTAGTCGTGCTTGCTGGCCGCCAGAATCGCGTAATGGTCTGGATAGTAAGTCTGCACCACCACGCGCCCCGGCAACTCTCCCCGCCCGGCGCGCCCTGAGACCTGCGTCATCAGCTGGAAGACCCGCTCCGCCGCGCGGAAATCGGGCATGGAGAGCGCGTGGTCGCAGCCCACCACCCCCACCAGCGTGATGCCGTGAATGTCGTGGCCCTTGGCGATCATCTGCGTGCCCACCAGCAGGTTGATCTCGCCGGAGTGCAGCCGCGCCAGCAGGCTCTCCAGATCGTAGCGGCCGCGCACCGTATCGCGATCCATGCGTCCGATGCGCGCAAAGGGAAAAATCTCGCCCAGCCGTTCCTCGCCCTGTTGCGACCCCGCGCCCAGATAGTAAAGGTGCTCGCTGTCGCACTTCGGGCAGCGCGCCGGCACCGTCCGCCGAAAACCGCAATAGTGGCACTCCAGCCGCTGCCCCGCGCGCGCAATCCCCGCATCTTCAGCCGGCGGCTTATGGTGCGTCAGCGAAATCGCGCAGTTCTGGCACTCCAGCTTTTCACCGCATGCCCGGCAGATTACTGAAAACGAGTAGCCGCGCCGATTGAGCAAAATCAGCGCCTGCTCGCCGCGCTCCAGAGCCTGGCGGGTCTGCTCCACCAGCGCGCGCGAAAAAAGCTGCTCCTGCCCGGTCTCCTGAAACTCCTGCCGCATATCGATCAGCTCCACCTCGGGCAGCGGCCGGTTCATCACGCGGTCGCTCATCTCGATGCGCGTGTACTTGCCGGAGACCGAGTTCTGCCAGCTTTCCAGCGACGGCGTCGCCGAGCCCATCACCACCACCGCGCCGGCCAGCTTGGCCCGCATCACGGCCACATCGCGGGCGTTGTAGCGCGGCGTCTCCTCCTGCTTGTAGCTCTGGTCGTGCTCCTCATCCACCAGAATCAATCCCAGGTTAGGCGCCGGGGCAAAGATCGCCGACCGCGTGCCGACCACGATGGGCGCATCGCCGCGCCGGATGCGCCGCCACTGCTCGCTGCGCTCCTCCGGCGTCAGCGCGGAGTGCAGCAGCGCCACTTTTTGCCCGAAGGCCTGGTCCAGCAGCCCGGCCATCTGCGGCGTCAGTCCGATCTCCGGAACCAGCAGAATCGACGAGAGCCCGCGCTCCAGCGCCCTCTGCATCGCCGCCAGATAAACAGCCGTCTTGCCCGACCCCGTAACCCCATGCAGCAAAAACGGCTTGAATCGCCCCCAGCGCCGTCACCAGCCCGGCCAGCGCGTCCATCTGCGGCAGGATTGAGCTTGAACGGAGCCGCAGCCGGCGTCAGCCCGCCCAAATGAAAAACCGCGGGCCGCTCGTCAATGCGAACCAGCCCGCGCCGCACCAGGGTTTGCAGCGTCGAGGAAGGCAAATCGCGCCGCCGCAACTCGGCCAGCGGCAACTCCCCGCCGCACGCCGCCAGCTCGGCCAGAATCGCCTGCTGCTTCGCGGTCAACGCACGGCAGCCGCGCCTCGGGAATCAGCACGGCAAACCGCTCCATCCGCCGCGCATCGCGCTCCACGGCCAGGGTCTCGCGCGCAATCCATTTTTTTCGCACCAGGCCAGCCAGCACCGGCAGCGTAGCCGCCGTAGCCGTGCGCAAAGTTGGAGACCTTCACCGGCTCGCCCGAAGCCAGCCGCGTAAGAACGCGATGCTCCAGATCCTGCTCTTCGGCAGAAAGCTTCCCGCGCCGCTTCGAGCTGCCTTTCGAACTAGCTGGTGGTTTTGTACGGTAGGCCAGGGCTTCAGCCCTGGCATCAAAGCCGACAGAATCATCGAGGGCTTTAGCCCCTGAGGTATGCTCTTCGGGAAGCCGCCTCGCGGATCTCTTCGAATCCCCATCCAAACTCCCCGCCAGCACATCGCGCCCCAAATCGGTAATGCGGTAGTAAACCGTCCGCCGCACCTCGGCCATCAGCGGCAGCATCCCCCGCAGCACCTCGCCCAGCGGCGCCAGGTAGTACTGGGCCATCCACTCCGCCAGCGTCGAGCAACTGGTCGCTGAGCAGCGGTTCCTCGTCCAGCACCGCCTCAAGAAACCGAACCTCGACCTCCGCCGGAACTTTGGCGTTCAGCCCGGTGACCACCCCGATCAGCTTTTCGTTGCGGAACGGCGCAATCACCCGCGCTCCACGCTTGCGGCCGCTGCCCCTCGCGCACCGCGTAGGTGAACGTGTGGTCCAGCGGAACAGGCAGCGCGACTTCGCAGTAAGCGGGCATGGGAGTCAAGCATCAGTTTAGGGGATTCGGCGCCATCGAACGCGCATCCCTGAAAATATCGTTCCACTCAGCCCTTGCATTCCCGCCCGCGCGCAGTACAATTCGTCCTGATGACTGCCAAAACCAATATCGACCGCCGCTCTGGCCTCCGGCGCAAAGCCGGACGCCTCGCCCACCACCTAAAGGCCCCATCACGCTGTGCATTGATATTGGCGGCTCGGGGCTGAAGGCCATGCTGCTTGATGCGGCCGGCAAGCCGGTCAGCGAGCGGCAGCGCGTGCCCACCCCTGCCATCCCCACGCCAAGAGCGGTGCTGGCCGGCCTGGACAAACTGCGCAAGCTGATCGATGGAAAATTCGATCGCGTCTCCGTCGGTTTTCCCGGCGTAGTCAAGCACGGAGTAACCTACGAGGGCTGTCAACCTGCACCCCTTGTGGTCAAAGCAGTTCCCGCTGCAGGCGGAGATTGCAAAGCGCTGGAGGAAGCCCGCCCGCGTGGGCAACGACGCCGATGTGGCCGGCTATGGAGCCATCAAGGGCAAAGGCGTGGAGCTGGTGCTCACGCTCGGCACCGGCCTGGGCGCGGCTCTCTTTACCGACGGCCACCTCGTCCCCGGCCTCGAACTGGGCCACCATCCCTGGCGCAATATGACCTATGAGGACTATATCGGCCGCCGCGGTCTCGACAAATTTGGCAAAAAGGCCTGGAACAAGCTGCTCCAGGCAGCCATCACGCAGACCGAAAAGCTCTTCAACTGGGACCACCTCTACCTGGGCGGCGGCAACACCAAGAAGATCAACTTCACCCTGCCAGACAACGTGAGCATCGTCCCCAATGAAAAAGGAATCCTGGGCGGAGTCTATCTGTGGCGCGATCAGGGGTGAGCAATTTTTGAATCGATTTCTTCGAACCGTAAGAAATTTACATATAGACCTCTTCGAACCATACAGAGGTGGGAGTTTAACCCACGCATTTCACCAGCAGAATCAGTACGTGCTTTATTGAAGCCAGCATAAGGAATGTCCGCACATACGCGCCAGAGGCGCAGTGTTGGTTAGCCCCGCGCTTCAGCGTGGGGAAATGGGATTCTACTCCTTCGTCACGGAGTCCCGTAGGGACGGTGCAAGGACATGATAGATGCAGTAACCAATAACCGTGTGTCCCGGTTCAGGATTTTCGGACCGGGAATAGATTGCAGTTATAGAATCCGTTTTGCAGATAATTACCCTCCGCCGGCGCACAATCTGAATTAGAGGATGAGTGCAGAAAGCACCCCGCTCCCTCGGATATCGGAGTTCGAACCCATGCGAAACATCACCGTAACCGTAAGCGACCAAACCTACCGTCAGGCGCGAATTTGGGCGGCCCAGCGCGACACATCGGTATCCGCCGTTGTGCAGTATTTACTTCAAACCCTGCCCGGAATCAAGCGTGCTGAGGCCGCCTTTCCCATCGCCAAACCAGACTCCGGCATAACCGAAACAGTATCTTCAACAGCTATTCCGAACGAAAAAAGCGCGTTATCGACCCAAAAATGAACCAAAAATGTGGCATTTTGAAAGGTAAGATTTATGCAAGAAACTCATTTTGAACAAGCTTATAAAAAATGACGGGGGTACCACCCCCGACCCCCCCTCCACAATCGCATTTTTCGGTTGTGAAACTGTGAAGCCACTTAACCCAAGCAATTTCAATAACTTAATGCCGAAATATTCCACAGGGATCACAGAATCCTGTATATCCTGTAAGTTTCTGAGCTATATGTAACCAATGCGGATTCAATGATATTACGCCAGGCAATTTTCAGCCAGCGCAACCCCGCCACAGCAACTTTGAAACTGTGAAACGCGAGCCTCACTCTTTGCTCGGCGGCTTAAGTCCCAGCTCCCGCATGGCAATCTGCAAATCGGCCCAGGCTTCTTTTTTCTGCCGCGGGTCGCGCAGCAAATAGGCCGGATGATAGGTGACGATGAGCTGCGAGCCGCGGTAGGCATGAACCCGCCCACGCAAGCCGGCCAGCGGCTGGCGCGTCCTAAGAGGTAAGTAGCTGCAGTGGCTCCCAGCGCGACCAGCACCTGAGGGCGCACGACGTCGATCTGGCGGAAGAGAAATTGCGAGCAGGTGTTGGCCTCGTCAGGCTCCGGTGTCCGGTTGCCGGGCGGGCGGCACTTGACGATATTGGCGATATAAACCTGCTCTCGCTTCAAGCCCATGGCGGCAATCATGTTATTGAGCAGTTGCCCGGCGCGGCCTACAAAAGGCAGTCCCTGCGCGTCCTCGTCGGCGCCTGGGCCTTCGCCGACAAACATGAGGCGGGCGTTGGGGTCGCCGTCAGCAAAGACCAGCTTGTTGCGGCCCTTGTGGAGAGCGCAGCGGGTACAGTCGCCGATCTCGTCGCGGATGAGTTGGAGAGCGGAGGCGCGATCTGCCGCGGGGACTGAGGCGGCAACTGCGGGTGGTGCTGGGATCGGCTTGCGGGGCGGAATAGGCTGGTCCTCCTGGAGGTTCGGTAGAGTTTCGTGGTCTCCGACACGCCCGTCGCAATGGACAGCGGCAGGGATGGTGCATCCGGAATTTGTGTGGGGTTCGACTGCGGAGTTTTGCTCCGCGGCATCAAGCTGGGCAATGTAGCGCAGGGTCAACGGGGCGGCGATAAAACTCGGTGAGGCCCAGGTCGCGGTAGAAGCGGACGCGATCGACCAGTGCTGTCGCGGGTTGCGGGGTCGAGCGTGCGAGCCAACGTTATTACTCCACGATGATTTGCCGGCGGGAAGCAGCGGTCTGTTTCAGCACCTGGTCCTGGCGGGCTTTCTCGTCCTGATGCTCGCCGAATTCGAGAACCAGCGAGCGGGGGCGGCGGAGGGTGAGAATCTCGTCGAGAATTCGGTCGGCAAGTTGGCGCTTGGGCATCAGGGGCAACTCGGTGGCCGTGTGCAGCGTGAGAAATGTGGCGGCATTCAGGTCGGCGTCAATGCCCACGCCTTCGCCGGTCACATCGTTGATCACAATTGCGTCGGCGCCCTTTGCGCAGCAGCTTGGCGCGGCCGTTTTCCATGCGGTTTTCAGTCTCCGCGGCAAAGCCGACGATGAGCTGGCCGGGACGGCGGCGGCGAACGACCTCGGCCAAAATATCCTCAGTCGGCGCGAGTTCAAGCGTGATGGGACCGGAGCGCTTGAGCTTCTGCTCGGAGACTGTGACCGGACGGTAGTCGGCCACAGCGGCGGCTTTGACGATGAGAGTGGCCTCGGCCATGCGATCGAGCACGGCCTCGCGCATCTGTTCAGCCGGTGACGACCTTGACCAGTTCGCAGTGCGCCGGCGCGTAGAGAGCCGACGGGCCGCTGATGAGAATCACCTTTGCGCCGCGGCTCTGTGCGGCTTCAGCCAGTGCGTAGCCCATCTTGCCGCTGGAGCGGTTGCCGAGAAAGCGAACCGGGTCCAGGGCCTCGCGCGTTCCTCCGGCGGTGACCAGCAGAATTTCGCCGGCCAGGTCGTGGCGTCGGCCCAGTGCGCTGAGAACTGCGTCGGCAATGGCCTCAGGCTCAGCCATGCGGCCCGCGCCCACCATGCCGCAAGCCAGCTCGCCTGTGCCCGGCTCGACCACGCGCACGCCGCGCTGCGCGCAGGATTTCGAGATTGGCCTGCGTGGCCGGATGCTCCCACATATTCACGTTCATGGCGGGAGCCACCAGAACCGGCGCGGCTGTGGCCAGATACAGGGTGGAGAGAAAATCGTCGGCGATGCCGTGGGCAAATTTGGCCAGAATGTTGGCCGTAGCCGGAGCGACCACCAGCGCATCGGCCCATTGCGCCTCGCCGATATGCTCGATGCCGTTTTGTTCGGTGGTGGCCTGGTCGGCGTCCCACTCGTCCCACAGGCTGGTGATGACTTTGTGGCCGGTGAGGGCGGCAAAGGTAAGCGGCTGGATGAACTTGCAGGCAGCCGCGGTCATCACCACGTGGACTTCAAGGGCCTGGCGTTGCAGGGCGCGCACCAGTTCGGCCGCTTTGTACGCGGCAATTCCCCCGGAGACGCCCACGGTTACTCTCATGGCTCGATTGTAGCCGGTTTCGATCGTCGAAGGCGTCGCCGCGGCGAGCTAGCTGAGCAGGATGGGAATGGCCGGGCCTTCAATGACGGGCTTGACCACCTCTGCCTCTGTCTTGACGTAGGAAATTTTGCCGGCGTCGATCTCATCCTGGGCGATGCGGCAGGCCTTGGTGGAGTGCGTGGGAACCAGGGCATGGGCGCCGCTCTGGATCTGGCGGGCGCGACGGGCGGCTACCAGAACCTTGCGGTAGTCCGAATCGAATTTGGTCTCAATCGTCATCGGAGTCCTCTCCAAAGAGAAGTTGCTGCTGGCCGGAGTCGCCTCCAATGCCGAAGGCTTCCAGCACAGGTTTGAGCCGCTCCTGCGAGTTGATTGCCGGCAGGCCGCGGCCACCTCCAACACCCGGCGCGAACGGTAGGCGATGGCCTCGCCATTGCGGTAAAAGCGCTCCGCCAGGACAATGGCCTCCAGTTGCGCCACCGCCCGGTCCAGAATGTCGTTGACCAGAATATACCTGTATTCGCGATAATTCTCAATCTCCTTGCTGGCCTCGCTCAGCCGGCGGTAGACTTCCGCCTCGTCCACCACCCCCTCGGCGCGGCTGCGATTGCGCAGGCGGGTGCGCAAAACCTTGGGGTTGGGCGGCAGGACGAAGATGCTCACCGCCTCGGGCATTTTGGCGCGCACCTGCGCAGCGCCCTGCACGTCGATATCGAGCAGCAGGTCGTGGCCGGCAGCGCGCGCGTCTTCAAGCGACTTGCGCGGCGTTCCGTAGTAGTCTTTGCCGAAAACCTCGGCGTGCTCCAGAAACTCGCCCTCGGCGATCATCCGCTCAAACTCGGCGCGGGTGGTGAAGTTGTATTCGCGGCCGTTCTCCTCAGAGCCGCGCGGCGAGCGAGTGGTCCATGAGACGGCGAAGTCCACGCCGCTGACCTGCTTGCGCAGTTCGCTCACCAGCGTGCTTTTGCCCGAGCCCGAGGGCGCCGAAATGATGAAGAGAATTCCTGCCACGTTCGATCTTCCTCTTAGATTCCTGGTACGGTTCTATTCCACGTTCTGAATCTGTTCGCGGGCCTTTTCGATCTCCGATTTCATGGCCAGGCCCAAGTTCGGTAATGCGGGTTCCTTTGCCGGCGATGCCGCTGGTCTTCGAGAGCAGCGTGTTGGCCTCGCGGTTCATCTCCTGAAGCAGAAAATCCAGCTTCTTGCCCACCTCGCCCCCGGCGGCCAGCAGCTCGCGAAAGTGCCCGATGTGGGTGGTCATGCGCGTCAGCTCCTCGGAGATATCGCTGCGCTCCACCAGCACGGCAACTTCCTCGAGCAGCCGCTGGCGGTTGAACTCCGGGCCGGTAGCCGCTTCCAGCCGCTGCGTGAGCCGCTCCTGGTAGCGCTGCTCGATCTCCGGCCGCAGCGCGGCCACTCCGTCGGTGGCCTCGGCCAGCCGGTCGAGCGTTGCGTGCAGAATCGCCTCCAGCGACTCGCCCTCGCGCGCGCGCATGATCTTCAACTGTTCGAGCAGCGGCACAATCTCCTTGAGCACGCTTTCGGCGAGAGCAGCCAGATCCTCGTCGCCGCGATTGTCACTCTGCAAAGCGCCGGGCATGCGCAGAACCGCGTTCAGATCCGGCTCGCCGGTGGCGATTCCGAATTCGTCGCGCGCCGCGGCAAAGGCCGCAATGTAGCCGGCCACCAGTTCGCGATTGTAGCCGGCCTTCTGCTGGCTGCGCGGTCAGGTCGATCGATTGACAGCGCCAGTTCAACGTGGCCGCGCACCAGATTGTCTTTGAGCGCCTTGCGCAGCTCCGTCTCCAGCGCGTCCAGTCCCTGCGGAAGGCGCAACTGCAGGTCGAGAAAGCGGTGATTCACGCTCTTGACGGTGAGCGTGTAGCTGAGCTGGTCCTGATCGCGAATGGGCACGCGCACCTGAACCCGCGCAAATCCCGTCATCGAATAAATCGGCATTTCCTGCTACTCCTCAGGCCCGTTGGTGAGAGCCAGTTGCATTTGAGACGGATCCGGTTCCATGGAGTCCGATCCCTGCGGCTCGGGCACGTCCATGAATTGCAGTTGATAGAGCCGCTGATAAGTGGGCGAGGAGATCAGCAGCTCCTCGTGGGAGCCGATGGCGGTGATGCGGCCGTCCTCGAGCACGGCGATGCGGTTGGCGCGGCGAATGGTGGAGAGCCGGTGGGCGATCACCAGCACGGTGCGGCCCTGCATCAGGTTGGCCAGCGCGGCCTGCACCAGCGATTCGCTTTCGGCGTCCAGCGCCGAGGTGGCCTCGTCGAGAATCAGGATCGGCGAGTCCTTGAGGATGGCGCGGGCAATGGCCAGGCGCTGGCGCTCGCCGCCGGAGAGCCGGAATCCTTTTTCGCCGATCACCGTATCGTAGCCCTGCGGCATGCCGAGGATGAAGTCGTGGGCCAGCGCGTTCTGCGCCGCCTGCTCCACAAGGTCGGCGTGCACATCCGGCTGGCCGTAGGCGATGTTGTTGCGCACCGTGTCGTTGAAGAGAATGGTCTCCTGCGTCACCTGCGCCACCTGGCGGCGCAGCGAACCGAGCGTCAGATCGCGCAGGTCGTGGCCGTCGATGAGAATGCGGCCCGAGGTCACGTCGAAGAAGCGCGGAATCAGGTTGGCCAGCGTGGACTTGCCTGCGCCGCTGGGACCAACCAGCGCCAGCACTTCGCCGGCGCGCATCTCCAGATCGACGTTGTGCAGAATCTGGTGCTCGCCTTCTTCAGTGGAGTAGGAAAAGCCCACATTCTCAAAGCGGACGACTCTGTTCGAATTTCTTCAGCGCTACGGCGTGCGGCCGCTCCTTCACGTCGTCCTCGGCGTCGAAGAAGCTGAAGATGGAAATGGATGCGCCCATGGCCTGCTGGAAGCTGTTGTAGAAGTAGGCGAACTTGCGCACCGGATCGTAGAGCTTGAAGAGCAGGATGATGAAAGCGCCGAAGAGTGCCCATGGTCATGCGGCCGTGCATGATCTCATTGCGGCCGATGAACAGGAACATGGCAATGGCGATGGCGCCGATGGTATCCATCAACGGCGAACTGATGGACTGAATGCGCACGCTGCGCAGGTTGGCGCGGAAGAGGCGGCGGGCGGCGGTCTTGAAGCGCAGAATCTCCCACAGCTCGGTGTTGAAGGCCTTCACGATGCGGTTGCCGGTGACGGTCTCATGCAGAATGTTCTGAATTTCGGCCAGCTTGTCCTGGCCGGTGCGGGTGCGGGTGCGCACCTCGCTGCCGATCTTGCGCGAGGAGGTAATGACCACCGGCACAAACAAGCAGCAGCGCCCAGCTCAGTTCCCCGCCGAGTTTGATGACGAAGAACAAGCCCGACCAGAAATGTGAAGAACTGCTGCAGAAATTCGCCGATCACCGAGCTGAGGGCCATCTGCACGCGGTCCACGTCGTTGATGAGCGTGGAAAGAATGGTGCCCGTGGCGTGCTTGTGAAAGAAGCTGGAGGAGCGGCGCAGCGTGGCTTCATAGAGATGATTGCGCAGATCGGTGATGGTGCCGAAGCCGGCGTAGTTCACCAGATAGGTGCCCAGATAATCGCACAGGCCCTTGACCAGCGTGGAGAGCACCAGCGCGAAGGCCACCACGTTCCAGGCATTGTGCATGTGCAGGAAATGGGGAACCATCTGCCTGAGGTCGAAGTGCCAGCGGCTGTTGGGGAGACCGAGAAGAATGGGCCCTTCAGGCGCGTCGGGCCTCAGAACCTGGTCGAAGATGGGCTGCAGGAGCAGAACACGAAAGGTCTCAAGCACGCCGACCAAGGCCAGCAGCATGACTCCGGGAAGCCACTGGAACCAGAAGGGCAGCCCGTAACGCAGAAGGCGCAGAAAATTCTTCATGCCGGCTTGCCCTGCCTGCCGGGTGAAAATTTCCGCCATAGACCACTGGCGATTGGCGCTCAACTCCATCCTCTGTATTGTATCCGGCAGGCGCTGGATACCGTTATGCGTGAAATCCAGAATCAGTATACCTTTCAATTCCACGATGGCCTTGAGGATGGTCTCCGGCTGGGGCAGAATTGCGTCTTCGAGCACTGGATTGTAAGCCACGAAGGTATCCATGGAGCCGATGCGGCGGACTGGCGCGTCGAGCGAGTCGAAGAGTTCGTCGCCGATGCGCGCGGCGATCTCAGCGCCGTAACCCCAGCTGAGCATATCTTCGTGAGCCACGATTACGCGGCTGGTTTTTTTGACTGAATTGGCGATGGCCTCCCAATCGTAGGGGTTGAGCGTGCGCAGGTCGACGATCTCCACTTCAATGCCGTGTTCGCGTTGCGCCTTTTGCGCCGCCTGCAATGCGCGGGGCACCAGGCGCCGTAAGTGACCAGCGTGATGTGCGTGCCGGGACGAACGATCTTTGCCTTGCCGAAGGGAATGGCGAAATCGGGACCGGGATAGGGCGCGCGGCCATAGGTCTCGCGGTAGAGGCGCTTGTGCTCGAGAAACAGCACCGGATCGTCGCAGCGGATGGCGGTGCGCAGCAGGCCGTTGGCGTCGAGGGCATTCGACGGAAAGACCACGCGCAGGCCGGGAATGTGGGTGAAGATGCTCTCGCCGGATTGCGAGTGATAGATGGAGCCGCCGGTGAGATAGCCGCCGATGGGCACGCGAATCACCGCCGGCGCGGCCCATCCGCCATTGGAGCGCCAGCGCATGAGCGCCAGTTCATTGTGAATCTGGTGCATGGCGGGCCAGATGTAATCGAAGAACTGAATCTCGACCACCGGCTTCATGCCGCGGACTCGCGTAGCCGACGGCTCGGCCGACGATATTGGCCTCGGCCAGTGGCGAGTTGAAGACCCGCTCCGAGCCGAATTCGGTTTGCAGGCCGGCGGTGAGCTTGAAGACGCCGCCCTTGCCCTCGACCTCATCGAGCGCTTCTTCGCGGCTGGCATCGGCTACGTCCTGGCCATAGACCACGATGCGCGGATCGCGGCGCATCTCGTCGTGCAGGCAGGCGTTGATGAGGTCGGCCATGGTGCGCGGGCCGCTTCCCTTTGCGCCGCCGGCTTTTCCTCCGCCCGCTTCGCCAGTGCCTGCGACCTGCTCGGTGGCAAAGGCCGCGCTGGTGGGGTCAAGATCGTGGGAGTAAACGTGCTCAGTGATTCCCGCCACCTCCGGCAGGGGAGCCTTCGAGAGCGCGCTCGGCTGCTTCGGCGACTTCACGGTCCAGCTGCTGTTCCAGCTCGTTGATTTGCTCCTCGTTCAGAATTCCCTCGCGCAGCAGGCGCATCTGCATCAGGGTGAGCGGGTCGCGCTTGATGTCCGCCTCGCGCTCGGCAGCCGAGCGGTAATGCTTGTCGTCGTCGGAGAGCGAGTGGGAGTAAACCCGCACGCAGTGGCCGTGCACGAAAGCCGGCCCCAGTCCGGCGCGGCAGTGCGCCACCGCGGCCTCAAATGCCCGCAGGCTGACCACCGGATCGGTGCCGTCGAACTCGGCAAAATGGAAGTTGGGGAAGTTGGCCACCAGCCTGGAGATATTTCCGCCCGGCGTGCTCACTTCGACCGGAGTGCTGATGGCGTAGCCATTGTCCTCCACCAGAAAGATGACCGGCAGCTTGCGATTGGCGGCGGTGTTGAGCGCCTCCCAGAACTCGCCCTGCGAGGTGGAGCCCTCGCCCAGGGTAGCCAGAACCACTTCATCGCCGTGGAAATCCACGTCGCGATAGGCGCGATAGTCGCCCTCGACTTTGGCCGGCGGCCTCGGGATGACGGCTGAAGTAGCGGCCGGCCTCCGCGCAGCCCACGGCATGGAGCAGTTGCGTGGTGGTGGATGAAGAGATGCTGACGATATGGTGGGCAGGGCTGCTCCAGTGGGTGGGCATCTGGCGGCCGCCGCTGGCCGGATCGGTGGCCGCGCCCACGGCCTGCAGCATCATCTCAGTGGGCGTTACGCCCAGCGCCAGGCACAGTGCGCGGTCGCGATAGTAGGGGAAAAACCAGTCGTAGCCGGAACGCATGGCCAGCGCCGCGCCCACCTGCAGCGCCTCATGGCCGGCGGCCGAGATCTGGAAGAAGGTCTTCTGCTGCCGTTTGAGCACGATTTCGCGGTCGTCTACGCGGCGGGAGAGAACCATCAGCCGGTAGATCTCGACCATCTGTTGAGGGCTTAAACCGCCGGAGCCGGCCATCGTCTGGGGAACACGAGCGCTGGAAACTACCGGTACCATTCCCTTCACTCCTCAAATTTTCAAAATTTTGCCAAAACCACGCTTGATTGTAACAACCCGAAGCATTGCCGGAACAGCGGCAAACTGTCTAGTCTTGAATGAGGAGCTTTGGGGATGCATCTTTTATTGCTGGCGGCAAGAACGGGCATATTTGCGGAAGGCCGGTTTCTGGGCCGCATTCTGGACGAGTGGGCCGGCGATTCCCAGGAGTTCATCCGCACCAAGCTGCCGCACCTGGTGGTGGTTGCGGCGATCGCCTTATTGCTGATCTGGCTGCTGCGGCTCATCACCTCGCATATGACGCGCCTGGCCGAGCGGCACTCCACGGGCGCGGGACACACCGCGCAGGTAAAGACGCTGGCCGGGGTCATCCGCACCACGGGGCTGGCCGTCATCTGCCTGATCACCGGACTGCAGTTCCTGGACGCGCTGGGCCTGAATCTGGCGCCCCTGCTGGCCTCGGCCGGGATCGCCGGAATCGCCATCGGCCTGGCCGCGCAGAACATTGTGAAAGATATGCTGAACGGCGTTCTCATCCTGCTTGAAGACCAGTTCGATGTGGGAGATACGGTGCGCATGGCCGGGTTGACCGGAACCGTGGAGGCGATGACGCTGCGCAAGACCAGCGTGCGCGATGCGGACGGAACCCTTTACGTCATTCCCAATTCGCAGATCACCACCGTGGCCAACCTGAGCATCGGCTACTCCGTGGCCACGGTTAACGTGAGCGTGGATTTCTCGGCCAATCCCGACGAAGTGATCAAGCTGCTGAAGAGCATCGCCATGGAGGTGAGAAACAGCGAAGAATTCCGTGCGGTTTTTATCGCCGATCCGCAGGTGCTGGGCGTGGATGCGGTCAAAGGTTCCGAGGTTATCTTTCCCGTGGTTTTCAAAACGCTGGCAACTAAACAATACGATGCGGTGCGGGAGTTCCGCCGCCGCGTCCGTCTGGCCCTGGAAGCAAACCATATGCTGCCCGGCGACCCCAACCGGGTCTTCAATCCATCGATGAGCGAAGCCGCAAGCGGGCACGGGCGGCCAGCGCCGGAGGCCGCGCCGGAACACGACCCGACCCTGCTCAAGCCGCAGGAAAGCAATCCCTTCACCGGCGAGTAGAATCTTTTCGCTTTTGCTCAGGCCGGACAATCGCTGCCGGGATTTCATCGCCGCATCCAGAATCCGGAGTTTCAGAGCGAGATTTCCAGGGCTTCCATGAGCGCCTCGGCATCGGTGACTGGGCGGCAGGCAGGTGCGCCCGCGGCAAACCAGCGCCCAGACCTCGGCTCCGGCCGGCGCGGGAACCTGGAGCAGCGTTTCTTCAAGCGCCTCCGGAATCCCCCCTGGAACCAGCCGGAAGGGAGCGATGCGCATCACGGTCTTGTTGATGGCGAAGCGCGCCACGGCCAATGCCTCAAGGCGGGCGGCCTCAGGGCCTGAACCCACGACCACCACCTGCACCGGATCGAGCAGCAGCCGCTCCAGCGCCAGCCCGTAGCTGCCGGCGTAGAGGCCGAAGTGCTCGACGATGCCGGCAAAGGAGCCGAGCGTGTCTTCGGCGATCTCGCGATATTCCTTGCGCCCGCTCAGCGCCTCAAGACGCAGCAGGGCCGAGGCGGCGGTGGGATTGCCGGCCGGCGTGGGCGAATCCTGCAGCGGCTTGCGCCGCGCCGACAGTGCGCCCAGGGGCGCTGCGCCGTCCTGGGGCGCGGCGGCATCGAAGAACGCTCCCGCCGTCCGGTCGTAAAAGCGGGCGATCATGGCGTCGGCCAGCTTCACGCCCGCCTGGTAGATAGTTCATCTTCCCGCTGGCCAGCCAGGCATCGATGCAGGCGTGCACGGTAAAGGCGTAATCGTCGAGCGTGCCGGGAACCTTCTCCGGCGGCGGAACCTTCGCCGCCATAGGCGATCACGTGGTTGAGCGTTGCGTCTCCGTCCCAGGCCTCGTCGAGCAGCCGGTTGAGCGTGCAGCAGCGCAAACTCCCGCGCCGAGTCCATGCGCAGCACCCGCGCCGTCTCCAGATAAGCCGTCACGGCCATCGCGTTCCAGCCGGTATAAAGCGTCCGGTCGATGAACGGCGTGGGCCGCGCGGCGCGGGCCGCAAGCAGCTTGCGCCGCGCAGAGTCGCGCAGCGGCGCGCAGATGCTCCACAGACTGACCGTTTTTCGCCGCCATCTCCTCCAGCGTCTGTTTCACGTGGAGCACATTCTTGGCCGGGTTGTGGTGCATATCGCCCAGCTCGCCAATATCCCAGTAGATCGAGGCGAAATCGCAGCTCGTCGGGATCGAGCACGGCGCGCGCTTCGTCCAGGGTCCAGGTAAAGTAATCGCCGTCGTCGTCGAGGCTGATATCGGCGTCCTGCGAGGCGTAAAAGCCGCCGCGCTCGCGGTCGGTCATGGTCGAGTCAAGCCAGGCCACAATCTCCTGCGCCGTCTCGCGAAAGTCTTCGCGGACAAAACTCTGGAAGCCGTGCACGTAGTTGCGCAGCAGCTCGGTATTGTCGTAGAGCATCTTCTCGAAGTGCGGAACCACCCAGCGCTCGTCCACGCTGTAACGGTGAAAGCCGCCGGCCAACTGGTCGTAGACGCCGCCGCGCGCCATCTTTTCAAGAGTGGTGGTGAAGGCGTCGCGGGCCTGGTCGTTATCGCGGCTCATGGCCACTTCCAGCAGCAGGTCGAGAACCGCCGGGTGGGGAAACTTGGGCTGCGAGCCGAAGCCGCCGTTGCGGGGATCGAACTTGGCCAGCGCCGAGCCGGCAATCTTATCCACCAGGGCCAGCGTCAGCTCGCCGCCGCGGCCGGAGAAGCTCTCGTTGTGCTCGATGGCGGCCATCACGCTGCCGGCGGAATCGAGCGCTTCATCGCGGCGCTCGCGCCACACCTGGGCCATGGTTTCGAGCACGCGGCCAAAGCCCGGCCGTCCGTAGCGGTCGTCGGGCGGAAAATAAGTGCCGCCAAAGTAAGGGCGCCCGTCGGGAGTGAGAAACGCGGTGAGCGGCCAGCCGCCCTGCCCGCTGATGGCCGAGACCGCGGCCTGGTAGCGCGCGTCCACGTCGGGCCGCTCGTCGCGGTCCACCTTCACGGCGACAAAACTGCGGTTGATGAGCGCGGCAATCTCAGGGTTCTCATAGGACTCGCGGTCCATCACGTGGCACCAGTGGCACCATACCGCGCCAATGTCCAGCAGGATTGGCTTGTCTTCAGCCTGTGCGCGGGCAAAGGCCGCCTCGCCCCACGGCATGCCACTTGACCGGCTGATGCCGCGCCGAGCGCAGATAGGAGGAGGCTGCGTGTTCCAGCAGGTTGGCGTGGCAGCTGGGGTCATTGGGCGCGGGGGAAACGTCCTTATCCATTGGCTGAGAATACATGGGCTACGGCAACACTTGCCAGCGCACTGAAGTTGTAACCTTCGATCAGCCTTCCAGAACAACCGCGGCCGATCCCGGACGCCAGCTCCAGTTTGCCCGGCCAGGGCTTTGGTTCGGGCTGCTCGGGCGAGACCCACTTCAAATCCGCCGTCTTTGCATGGTCGAGAGAAACCTCGCAAACAATGGGATCGATATCGCTCATATTGGCCATGGCTACCGCGCGCCGCCCGTCCTTGCGGCGGAAAACAGAATATGTGCTCAGCGGCTGGCCGCCCGCGGTCACCTGTGCGCCGAGCGTGTCGCGGAACTCCGCATCCCAGAGCCACTCCTTGTATCTGCGCCGCAGATCGTCCACCGCGCGGCCATAAGTGAGCGTAACCGGCATCTCGCTTAACTCGCCATGAAAGTCGCGCGGCTCATAACTCATGGAGAAGCGGTAAAGCAGGCAGGCATTGATCATCTGCCGGTCGTTATCCCCGGTAACTGCAACCGACATTGGCGCAAAGGGAGCGATATATCTGCCCATAGGGAACAAAGCCGCGGCGGATGCGGAAGTAAGACATGTTATAGGTTTGCAATTCGAGATCGTAGGGCGATTCGCCGGCGAAGAGAAATTGCTCGGGATCGATGATGGTGCGGAATCCTTCAATGAGCGGCACATCGCCTGAAAAGACGGCTCCCGGAACTGGATGGCCGTGGGTCTTCGAGAAGCAATAGGGGCTCATGTGCCATTGGCACTCGTCAAACAGAATGCCGCTTGCGCCTAACTCGACGCTCTTGCGGAACTCCTCAAGCGCGCGCTTTCTCCACAGCGGGCTTGCCTGGCACATTCCCACTCCGTGCCTGGCGTTGATGCCGTCGATCTGCGTGGGCGTGTCGTAGTTATAGCCATTGAACTGGTAGGGATTTCCGTATGGATCCTCGATGGCAAACTTTTTGAACTCGCTTTGGTAAGCCGGGCGCGGTTACGTCGGCCCATGCATATTTGTTGAAGAGGATGATCTCAACGCCCATCGCTTTGCTGGCCGCGATGGCGTCTTTGAACTCCTGCGCAGTGCCCAGGCGGGGATCGGTGTCGTGCAGCGGAAAGTCGCGGTCCTGGCCGCCCAATCTGCCATCCGGTCAACTGAATCGCCTTCACTCCCCATCGCTTGCACGCCTCCGCATACTTGACCAGATCCTTGTAGGGAAAGGACAGCCTGTCTTCAGAGGAGTTGATCTGGATCTGCTGCCAGGAGTGCACGTCCTGCACCCACGCGGGCATGTTGGGCGGCTTAAACCACGAGCCGCGCCAGGCTTTGTAAATGTCCGCGCCCGGGTGCCAGTCGCCGGTGAAGGGCTCGAGCACCAGCGCCTCAGAGCGCTGGCTGGCGCCGGGCTGGATGAAACATAAGTGATTGGGATCGATGCCGACGGTTGCATCGGCGATTTTGCCGGAGGGATCGTATGCTGCTGGATATTGAATGAATCGACGTAGGCGGGCGAGAGAGCGAAGCAGATTTGCACCACTTGCTTCTGGCCCTGATCGTGGTAGCCAACATAGAGTCCGCGCGTGTCGCTGAGGATCATGCAGAACTGAGTATCGGTGCCCAGATTGCGCAACTGGCCCGGAGTGTCGTAACCCCAGTAGCCGACCTGGTTGCCAAAAGTGGGCCAGAGGCTGGTGGAACCCATGCCGCTGTAATTCCACGCCACCTGCCGCATATTCTTGTCTCCGGCTGGAGGCTTGAGCCCCTTAAGGCGCGGATAAGTGTAGCTTTCAATCACCGCCTGACTGCCGTTGCGAATTTCGTAGCTGAAGTGAACGCCCGCGCCTTCCAGCCGGACCGATCTCTTTGACCTCAATATCGAGCTTGCCCATCCGGTCGCTTTCAAAACCGGCCCAGGTGATGGTCGCGTGCGTGCCGTCGGATTCAATTCGCGGCTTGCCTGCATGGCGTTCGGTGAGATAGTGAAAGCGATGCTCCGGGGCGGGCACGTGCAGCCGCATCCCCGCGCCCTGCATCTTCCACGCCTGGTCCTTCGATTCAAGCTTGGCCACGCAACCGGTCTCCCGGTCGATGGCGACAGTGAGGCGATCGTTTTCAAGCACTAGCAAATCAGGCGTGGTGGCAGCGGCGCTTGCCGTTGTTGCATTGACGATCAGTCCCGAGGCGCTGGCGGTGAGCGCGGTACCCAGAAATTTGCGGCGCGATAGGTTCATCGGCGAACTCCCTTTGCAGCCGGCTATTGCGCGGACCCGGCTTTGAGTCCGCACACGCCTGCACTACGGCCAGCTAAAACCGACCCCAACCATCCTAATACAAGCGCTGAGGCTAACTACTGGTGAGCGGTTACGGTTTGGTGGCCAGGATGAGCGGCGACGGCCCATGGGTGGCGAGAGTGCGCGCATCTGTGAATCCGGCCTCGCGCAGCCAGCCGCCGATCTCTTCAAAGGAGTACGTATCTCCGCAATCGGTGTTCACCAGCATGTTGACGGCAAAGGTCAGTCCGTTGAGCGGCCCCGTTCTGTCGGGATTCACCAGGAACTCGGCAATGGCGATGGTTCCACCGGGAGCGAGCGCATGGAAGGTCTTTTTGAGCAGCGCCTTGCTGCGTTCGATACCTTCGCTGTGAATGATGTGACCCAGCGTCACAACATTGTGACCGCTGCCGAAGTCCGCTTCAAGCAGATCGCCTTCATGGAAGCTGAAACGATCCGCCAGGCCGAAGCGGGCGACGGTCGCGCGGGTGGTAGGAATCACCCCGTGCCAGTCGACGGCGGTAACGCGAACCTGAGGAGAACTCTGGGCCAGCGCGATGCCCCATACTCCTGAACCGGCGGCAAGATCAAGGACGCTGACCGGACTGCCGGCACGATGTAGATCGAGATGCCCCGCAAGCTCCTGAGCCACGTGATAGCTCATGGGAAAGATGTCACTGACAAACTGCTTGAAGAATTCGCTGCCTTCGGCCTGCTGATTGACGGCCTTGGCCGGCTTACCGGTGGCCACAATTTCGTTCAGGTTGAGCCACTTGGGAAGCAAGTGCTCGCTGGTGTGGCGAATCAGCCCGCCCTGGAACTCGGGCTTGGTGCTAACCAGAAATGCGGAGCTTTCCGGCGTGAGCGAATAGTTGCCATTACGGTCCTTGGCTAGAAAATCGAGGCCGACAAGTACATTCAGAATCGCGGCCAGGCCGCGTTCCGAGGCGCCGGTGGCCTTGTGTATTTCGTGCAGGGATTTTGGTCCGCTGTCCAGCACGTCAAAGACGCGGTGACGGATGGCCGCCTCAAGAACCAGTGGTGGAGCATAGCCAAACGCAAACTGATAGATGCGCTCCGGCGTCACGGGGGCGCCAACTGCTGTTGTCATTTTCGACCTCATTCAGGGGAATCGGGTTTGGGAAAACCCAGGTGAAGCATAGCAGAACGCGTGCTTGCCAGGGTAATAATTTTTGCGCTCTGTTCCTCAACCCAGCAGTTGCTTCGCCACTTTGACGTATAACTCCACAGCTTCCAGCAATTCCTTCTTGGCCAGCTTCTCCTGCGGCGTGTGCGCTACGTGGATGGAGCCTGGACCGAGCAGCAGCGGCTCGCCCCAGTTACTTAACTGGGGTATATCGGTGGAGAACTTGGCCACCATGGTGGGCAGGCCTTCCACGGCGCGCAGGCGGACGAAGGGAACATCGAGAGTAAATTCCACCTCGGCCTGGTCGCCCGCGATTTCCTTGAGCGCGGCGCGCACTTCAGCCGAGTCGGTTACCGTGCGCACCAGCACCTGGGCTTCGGCATGATCGGCGATGACGTTGGGTGCATGGCCGCCGTGAATCTGGCCGATATTGAGCGTGCTGGGTCCGATACCTTCCTGCTCCGGAAGCGGCATGGCGAGCAGTTTTGCCAGTACCTCGACCAGCTTGTGAATGGCGCTGTCGCCCAACTCGGGATAGGCGGAGTGGGCCATCTTGCCGGTGGACTTGAAGACCGCGCGCAAGGCGCCCTTTGAGGCCAGCGCGATGCGATTATCGGTGGGCTCGCCGTTGATGAGGAAGCGGCTGCCCTTGGGCGTCAGGTTGGCGGCATGGGCGCCGGCCGAATCGCGCTCTTCGCCGATACGAACAACAAACCGATCCGAAACCCCGCCGTACGCAGAACCTCCGCGGCGGCCACCTGAGCGGCGAGGATTCCCTTGGCGTCGCAGACACCGCGGCCGTAGATGAACTCCGCATCTTCGCTGAAGGGGAATATAAGGCGGAACGGTATCCATGTGCGTGGAAAAAACCAGGTCAGGCGTCTGGCCGGCTATTCCCGCATAAACGTTCCAGCGCGGTCCGCCGCCGGCAAGTTCTCCTTCGGCTGCTCGACAGGGGTCTTTTCGACGGCCCAGCCGCGCACCGCAAGAAAATCGGCCAGAAAATCGCCCACCAGGCCTTCGTGGTAGGTGGTGGACTCGATTTCGCACAACTGGCGGGTAAACCGGATGGGATCAAGAGAATAAGCGGGATTGGCGAGCGGAAGATCGGTCATGATGATGCCAGAATACCGCACGGGCGCGCGATCCCTTCCATTTGATGGGATTACGCGTATGCGAAATCCGGCAGCTGGGCGCGCTTCAGGCACTCTCAATGGTAACGATACTGAGATGAGTGAAACCCGCTCCCAGCGCGTAAAATGATGAGTGGAATGATAGCCGCAACCGCACCCGTTCCATCAAGCCCGAGCAAGGGCAATCCCAGTCCAGAGGCCGCAATGCTGCGAAGCGTTGAACTGGCCGGTCCCGCGGGACGGCTGGAGGCGCTGTTGAACGAAGGCGCGCCCGATGCGCCGTTTGCGGCGCTGGTCTGTCATCCCCATCCGCTGGCCGGCGGCACTATGCACAACAAGGTGGTCTACCACGCCATGAAGGCCCTCAACGATCCGGCATGGGGGCTCGCGCTGCCGGTCTTGCGCTTCAACTTTCGCGGCACGGGCCTGAGCCAGGGCACGCACGACGGCGAAGCGGAGACAGGAGATGTGCTGGCGGCTCTCAACTGGCTTGAAAATGAATACAAACGCCCGCTGGTGGTGCTGGGTTTCAGCTTTGGGGCGGTGATGGCGCTCGAAGGCCTGTTGCGACCAAGGCCAATCCACATCCGGGGCAAATGTTAGCGCGTTGGTTGCTCTGGGGCTGCCCACACATACGGATGGCCGCGATCATCACTATCCCTTCCTGAGTGATTGCATTATTCCCAAGCTTTTTTTGAGCGGAGACCACGACCAGTTTGCGCCCGCGGCACAGTTGGCGCAGGTGGCCGCCTCCGCCGCCGAACCTAAACGTCTGGTGCTCCTTCCTGGCGCCGATCACTTTTTTCGAGGTCAACTGGAGCCTATGCAGCAAGCGCTCAGCGGTTGGCTGAAGGAGCAACTGCAATGACCCCGGTCAGGCGATATCGCCCTGGATCACACTTCACGCCACGGCAACTGAAATCTTTACCGGCGCCGTGGAGGCCTGCAACATCGAATCGGCCTTCGACCGGCGCATTCGCTTTGAGGGCAACACGATGCACCGGCTGATGCCCGACGGCAGCGGTCCGGCAACGATCGATCTCGCCAGCTACAAGCGCATCTTTGTCGTTGCGCTGGGCAAGGCCGCCGGGCCGATGCTGGAAACGCTGCTCGATCGCATGAAGCGGCGCAAGGGACTGCGCGGCATCTGTTGCTGGAACCAGTTGCCCAAAGCCCGCAACTGGCGCATTCGCTACTTTGAGGGCGGCCACCCGGTGCCCAATGAGGATTCCTTCGCCGCCGCACGCGCCACGCTGGCGCTGATGAAGAAGGCGAAAAAGGATACGCTGATTTTTTTCCTCATCTCCGGCGGCGGATCGGCGATGTTCGACCTGCCGCTGGACCCGCAGATTACGCTCGATGAGACCATCGCCTTCCACCAGTTGCTGCTGGGCTCGGGTGCGCCGATCAGCGAGGTCAATACGCTGCGCAAGCATTTCTCCGCGGTGAAGGGCGGGCGGCTGGCCATGGCCGCGCCGGAGGCAGCCAAGGTGAGCCTGCTGCTGCCCGATGTGCCGTTGCGCTCGCTGGACGCGCTCTCCTCCGGCCCCACTTCGCCCGATCACTCCACCGTGGCCGAGGTGCGGGAGCTGCTGGCTAAATACGAACTGGCCGAAAAACTTCCCCCTTCCATCCGCGCTTTTTTTGAGCGCGAAGACCTGCCCGAGTCGCCCGGCAACAAGGGCTGGCGGCCGCCTTTTTTCCCGCGCCTGCCCAAGGCCGAAACAGTTCCCGCGCGCCGCGTGACCGCGGCCGCCACCATGAGCGGCGAGGACGAGGCCTTTCGCGATTCGGTCTTCGAGATTCTGCTCTCCAGCCACGACCTGGTGGAGAACGCCCGCGCCCTGGCTGAAAAGGCCGGCTATTTTACCGCGGTGGATAATAGTTGCGACGACTGGGATTATGCCGATGCCGCCCGCTACCTTCTGGAGCGCTTCCACTCCCTGCGCGCCGTCCACCCGCGGCTGTGCCTGATCTCAGTCGGCGAGGTCACGGTAAAGATCGACCGCACGCCCGGCGCCGGAGGCCGCAACCAGCAGTTTGTCATGGCCTGCGCGCTGGAACTGGAGCACCATTTGGGCGAACGGCTGACCGTGCTCAGCGCCGGCTCCGACGGCATCGACGGCAACACCCGGTCCGCCGGAGCCATCGCCGACCCCACCACCGTAGCCCGCGCCCATACCTTCGGATTCCACCTGAAGGAATCGCTGGCCGCCTTCAACGCCTGCCCCATGTTCACTGCATTGGGCGACGCCGTCGTGACCGGCCCCACCGGCCACAACCTGCGCGATCTGCGCCTGCTGATTGCCGAACCGGATTAGTTCCAGTCAACTGCCAGTGCGAGTCGTTCCATTCAACGGCGTAATTTGCTCTCCACTTCAGGCCAGTTGCCAGGGTGCGCGATAGGGGCGCGACAGCAGTTCGCTGGCGGCGCTGTCGTTGAAGATCTTCTCCTGTGCCACATCCCATTCGATTTTGCGTCCCACCAGCATGGAGATCAGCCCAAGATGGCCCGGAAGCGTGGAGTGATGCGCCGTCTCGACGGGAGTGATGGTAGGCTGGCGCGATTTTACGCAGTCAAGAAAATTGCGCTGGTGGCCGTGGGACTCGTACAGCTTCACCTTGCGAAGTTCCTCGGCAAGTGAGTCGCCCTTGATCCATTCGGGATTTGAGGCGTCAAATCCGCCGCGATCCACCCATACCCAACCGTCGGTCCCAATCCATTTTGTTCCCATCGCGATTTCAGGATGGCCGCCGGCAATGGTCATTCCCACGTCTACCGGATAATGCGTGATCTTCCTTGCGATATTTGCATTCGATCATGTAGGTGGTTGCGGTGTTCCATACGGCATTGGCCGGCGGAAATTCGCCGTAGCCTTCGATCTCGGAGGGCCGGTCGTATCGAATCCCAGCCCCCAATGCGCAATATCGCCGTGGTGGCCGATCCAGTCCAGCAACTGGCCGCCGCCGGTGTTGTAGTTCCAGCGCCAATTCTGGTAAACGCGAGCTTCGATGTAGGGTTCCAGTCTTCGACGGGCCAAGCCACATGTCGTAATCCAGCTCCGGCGGAGGCTCTGTGACGGCCAGGTCCCAGGCAGGAGTTCCGGGCACGATCTGGGCCGGACTGGTGATTTTGTCGGGCAGCGATGCCAGCCTCTTCATCAGCGCGGGAACTGTGCCGGGAAAATCGTGATGTCCACCGGGCAGGCCGACCTCAACGCGCACCACATTTCCGATGAGTCCGTTGCGGACAATCTCCGCCGCCTTGTGAAATTTGGGAAGTGAGCGCTGCCAGGAGCCGGTTTGCCAGATGATGCCGTTCTTTTGAACCGCTTTGACGATGGCCTGCTGCTCCGCGACGGTGCGGGCCAGCGGCTTTTCGCCGTAAATATCCTTCTTCCGGTTTGCGGCTTCAGTGGCGATGAGCGCGTGCCAGTGATCAGGCACCGCGATCATGATGGCGTCAATATCGTCGCGCGCCAGCATTTCGCGATAGTCGTGATAGGCTTTGCAATCCTTGTTTCCGTATTTGGTGTTGACGGTGTCCACGGCTGCCTGCAGATGATCTTTGTGCAGGTCGCAGGCGGCGACCACCTGGCAATCGTTCTCCGCCAGGAAATGCCTTGGTGTTGCCCGGCCCCATCATGCCCCAGCCGATAACACCCAGGGTGATGCGATTGGAAGCGGAAGGGCGGTCTGTGCCCCACGCGCTGCAGGGCAGCATCGCCGCTGCTCCGGCTAACTTGATAAAATCGCGCCGGTTTAATGGCGAAAGTGGACTTGAACCGGATTGCTGCTTTTTCATGATCGTCTCCGAGGTTCTCTCTTTTATGCAACTAGCCCAGCACACACCGATGCTGATCTCAAGCCATGAAATCAGCGGTAATTGTTGCACAGGAAGATTAGCATGGCAAACGAAACGCGTGTCCCGCACTTATTGAGGCCGTCAGCCCTTTCATTGCGCGAGCCAACCGCCATCCACTGGGATGGCCGCGCCGGTGAGGTTGCATGCAGCTTCAGTGGAGAGAAAGACTGCGAGCGCTCCGATCTGCTCTACTGTCGTGAAGGCCCCGGAAGGCTGTTTTTCAGCCAGAAGAGCCTGCGTGGCGCAATTCAGGCCGATGCCCTCCGCTTTTGCCCTGGCTTCAATCTGGCTTTGAACCAGCGGTGTGAGCACCCAGCCCGGACAGATGGCGTTGCATGTGATGTTTTGGCCGGCCGTCTCCAGAGCCACTACCTTTGTGAATCCAATCAGCCCATGCTTGGCCGCTATATAAGCGGACTTGTTCGGGCTGGCGACCAAGCCATGAGTCGAGGCGATATTGAGCAGGCGTCCCCACCCGCGGCGGCGCATCGATGGCACAACCGCACGGATGGTATGAAAGGCCGAGGAGAGATTCAGCGCCAGGATTGCGTCCCAGCGGTCGATGGGAAAGTTTTCAATGGGAGCGATATGCTGGATTCCGGCATTGTTGACGAGAATATCCACACGGCCAAATCGAGCTTCGGCGTCCTCGATGAGGCCGGCACATTGGATCGGCTCGCCAAGTCTGCTCCATTGTAGAGGCATCTCACGCTGTAGGTTGCAGCGATATCGGCCCGTTGTTTCTCTATCGCGTCCGCATCGCCAAAACCATTCAACATGACTGAGCAGCCCTCTGCCGCAAGAGATTTGGCAATGCCCAATCCAATCCCACTTGTTGAGCCTGTTACAACGGCCACGCGGTCTCTCAGCATGGTAACCCGCCTTTCTATTCAATTAGTGAAAGCATAAATACAGGAAACAATCGTCTTGGCGTGGGAAAAAAGATAATCTCCCGAGGCTAAAATCCTTATGCGTTCAAAAAGCTCACTATCCAATTACGATGATCCATTTTAGGCGATAAGGACAGGCGGCTCCAGGGACGAACATGTCGGACCCTGATGCATATTCCAATGAGAAGAACAATTATTGAAGTGCGAGGACGCTGTTGCTCCGCATGGCCTCAATCTCATCGTGCGTCTGGTCGGCGGCGGTGCGGCGGTCAGGGTAGATGCGCGGCTCGCCAAACTGCACTACGGCATGGAAGCCGGCCACGCCCAGCACCTTCCAGAGGTGGTTCGTAAACGTCTCGTCGCCGTACCAGCAGAGCTCGATCTCCGGAGTGCCGTCCTCGATGACATAGCGGACGCAGGCAGTGGTGATGGGCACTCCGAGGGAGGTGGCGGGATCAATGAGCCGGGAGTGAAAGCGCAGAACCGAGCTGCCGTCGGTGCTGGTGCCCTCGGGAAAGAGCAGCACCGGAATCGGAATGGCGAGCTTGAGCCGCTCGGTCATCTGCTCGGCCACCGACATGGCGCTGGCCAGGCTGGAACGGTCGACAAAGATGGTTCCACCGGTGCGCGCCGCCTTGCCGAAGAAAGGCCAGCCGCCGATTTCGACCTTGGCGACAAAAAAGCAAGGCATGGCCGCCGAGAGGACAAGAATGTCAATGTAGCTGAGGTGGTTTGAAACGACCAGGCCGTGCGTGGGCGGGCGGCCTTCAACCTTGTATTGAACTCCCAGGGCAGCCAGGACCATGCGGGCCGATTGCTGCACCCAGACGGCGCGCCGCTCCAGGGTGAGCGGGCCGCGCAGGCGGAGAAGCCAGAAGCGAAGAATGACCAGGGCAAGAGTGAATGCCAGCGCCACAGCGCGCCGGATTCGGCGCAGGCTCATTGGATGAGTGGGGCGAGGAAGCGATGGCGCGCCGAAGGCGAGACCGACTTGAGATCGAGCAGAGTCAGGAAATCGATGGTGCCAAACTCCCGGTCCCAGGCCGGCGGACCGCCGATGCGGGCGCCGATAGCCAGGTAGGTCTTCAGCAGCTTGGGAACCTTGACCGAAATGGGAGTTGGAGTTTGCAATGATCTGATCTTCTTGCTGGGCCGGCGGCTGTGCATGCCGGCCTTCTTGCTCGTCGGGGCAGGCATACGCGGCGGTCGGCTCCGTTTCAAACTCCGGTGAAACCCGGTATTGCTCAAGCTGGCGATACATCTGCCAGCCCTCCGCCGGGTCCTTGGAGTTCAAGGAAGAGCAGCCGATCAGGTAACGCAGCCCCATGTCGGTAGCATACTGCGCGATACCCCTCCATAACAACGTCAGCACCTCGGGCGTGCGGTGCTCGCGGTCGATGGAGGCGCGGCCCAGTTCCAGAATGCCGGCCCGCAGCGGCTCATAGGGGGCAAAGCTGAACTCCTGCTCGGAGTAGTAGCCCAGGTTGCGCTCGGCAGTGGTTCCGGACTGCATGCGGTAGGTGCCCACAATGCGGCGGGCAGGACTGTCTTCCTGCTTGTCCTCGACCAGAAGATGCTCGCAGACGCGATCGAAACGGTCGGTATCCAATCCCGTTTGATAGGAGCTTTCCAGCCCCTCGCCCAGCTCGATATTGAAGACCTTGAAGCGCAGCCGGCAGGCGGCCAGGCGATCTTCCGCGGTCTCGGCAAGCCGGACCCGGTACCGGCCAACTTCGGCATGAATCCGCGGCCTGACTGGAACCGAGGGCAGGGATGGATCAATTGTCGGTAGAGAAATCTCCACCAGAGAGGTGGAACCGGAAGCGAGTTTCAGCGGAACCGTCTGCCCTGTGTATGGAATCACGGGAGTAGTATCCGCCAGAAATTGTAAGAGGACAGTGAACAGGATGCAAATGCTGTGCAAATATCTTGTTCAAACCGTAACCCGGCAGTAACAAAAAGAACAGCTTCAGTTGGTGTAGACCCGCACGTAGTCCACCAGCATCTCGGCGGGGAACTGTGTGCTGGCAGTCGGGGTTTCCGGGCCAGTCGCCGCCGATGGCCAAATTCGAGAATGATGAAGTTGCTCTGCCCGGCATCGAAGGGCCATGCCGCGCCGCTCAGGTCCTTGATGCTCTCGGGCGTATAGGTGACGTAGGGATGCGCGGGATCGTCGACGTAATACGCGATGCTGCCCGGAGACCAGATCATGCCGTAGGTGTGCCAGCCGGCCGCTGTTTGCCGCCGGGAAAGTCGTAGACTGCGCCCAGATGCGGGGCCGATGAAGCCGGGACCGTGAATCGAGCCCTGATTCCAGTCAGGAGATTTGGGCGCATTGGTCCGCTCCAGCACATCCATCTCGCCGCAGGCCGGCCAATTGACGGTGACGATATTGTTGCCCATCAGCCAGACGGCAGGCCACATTCCCTGCGACTCCGGCACCAGTGCGCGCGCTTCAAAACGGCCGTATTGGAAACTGAACAGGCCCTGGGTCTTCAGTTGGGCCGCTGTATAGACTCCGGCCGAAGGCTGCTCGGCAATGATGTGAAGATAACCGTCGGTGCCCACATACGAACTGGGATGGGTGGTGCTGCACGGCGGCGTGTTCGAGCCCCAGGCGCAGTTGTTCTCCAGTTCCTTGTTGCCGTTGGTTCTTGTGTCGTAGGTCCAGATCTTCTGATCGGGCTGCGCGATGGCGCCTGTGGAGTTGGTGAACTCGTCTGACCATACCAGCGTTCCCGAGGGGATTTTGGGATCGAACTTTCTGTTGGCGATGGTGCTGGTTACAAAGTCGTCAGCCGTGGCGATGGCCTTGACGGTGAGCTTTGAGGCGACGAGAAAGGGCGTATGGTAGATCTGCGAAGAAGCGCCGGGCGTGGAACCGTCCACGGTGTAATAGATGGTTGACCCAGGAGTGGTGGTGGCCAGGCTGACTATCACGGCTCCGTTTTGAGCGGGAGTGGTCGCAATGGTGGGCGCGGCCGCCCGTGCCGGCGAAGCGTTCACGCTTTGCCCAGACGCCGAATACCAAAAGCCCACACAAAAGAGTCGCTGCCCTCATTGCCCACCTGCCTCAAATCAAATTGCGAGGGATGAGTACGCTGCCCATCCCGGACCATCCATCAAAGCACCGAAGGAAGCTAAACGTCAAATAACGAAAGGATTAGAAGCGCGAACCGGCCTTTGGCATCGAAATAGATTTTAAGAAAAAAACGAACGGCCGGGAGCGCCGACTGCCTTGAAGCAGTTGCGCCCCGGCCGTTCGAGGAGGCCATACGTATTCGCTTTTCTGATTGCCTGATTCCAATGTTGCACAAGCGGCGGAAATTATATGCAAATCCGGCGGGAAAAAACTAAAAAATATTTGGCCGCCGCGGCAGATCGCAATTTTAGCGCCGGAAATACTATTCCGCAGGATCGTAGTTCAGGTTTTGGCCAAGCCAGCGCTCGACCTCCGGCACGCTCATTCCCTTGCGTTCCGCATAGTCGGCCACCTGGTCGCGGTCGATCTTGCCGAGCGAGAAATAGCGCGACTCCGGGTGGGCGAAGTAGAGCCCGCTCACGCTCGATCCGGGCCACATGGCAAACGACTCGGTAATCAGCATTCCGGTATTGGCCTGCACATTGAGCAAGCGCCACAGCGTGCCTTTTTCCGTGTGATCGGGGCAGGCCGGGTAACCCGCGGCCGGGCGGATGCCGCGATACTTCTCGTGGATCAGCTCGTCGATGCTCAGGTTTTCTTCGCGGCCGTAACCCCATTCGTCGCGCACCCGCTTGTGCAGGCATTCGGCGAAGGCTTCCGCCAGGCGATCGGCGATGGCCTCCGCCATGATGGCGTTATAGTCGTCCTGCTCGGCGCGGAAGCGGTCGCACAGCTCCTTGAGTCCGATTCCGCTGGTTACCGCGAAAGCGCCGATGTGATCGGGCAGCCCCGTCTCCTTCGGAGCGATGAAGTCGGAGAGCGAACGGCACGGCTCGCTACCTTCCCTGTTTGCCTGCTGGCGGAGGAAATGGAATCGCGCGAGCGGCTTATTGCGTTCGCCGTCGGCATACAGCTCCACATCGTCGCCCACTGCGCTCGCGGGAAAGAAGCCGTAAACGCCTCGCGCCGTGATCAGCTTCTTCTCAATGATCCTATCGAGCAGAGCATTGGCCTCGGCAAAGATCTGCCGCGCCTGGGCGCCTTGTTCCGGGTGATCGAAGATGCGGGGATAAACGCCCTTCAGCTCCCAGGTGTGGAAGAACGGCGTCCAGTCAATGAATTCGCGCAGTGTCGCCAGGGGAAAATCATCCAGCACGCGCACGCCGGTAAACTCCGGAACGGGCAGGTCTTCAGCACGCCACTCGATCGGCGTCCGCCGTGCTGCGAGCGGTCTCAAGCGAAACAACCTGCTGGCGCGGCGCGGAGTGAGCCTTGCGAAGCGCCTCGTAGGCGGCGCGATGCTCGGCCACGAATGCTTCCCTGCCCTCGTCGCTCAACAGGCTGGTGGTCACGGGCACCGCACGGCTGGCATCCAGCACATGCACCACCGGCTCGCTATAGTGGGGCGCAATTTTGACCGCTGTATGCGCGCGGCTCGTGGTCGCTCCGCCGATGAGCAGCGGCAGCTTGAAGCCCTGGCGCTCCATCTCCTTGGCCACATGCACCATCTCGTCAAGAGACGGCGTAATCAGGCCGCTCAGGCCGATCATGTCCGCCTTCTCTTCCTTCGCGCGTTCGAGGATTCTTTCGCACGGGACCATCACGCCCAGATCGACGACGTCGTAGTTATTGCAGGCCAGCACCACGCCCACGATGTTCTTGCCGATATCGTGAACGTCGCCCTTTGACCGTTGCCAGCAGGATTTTTCCCTGCGCCTTGACCACCTCGCCGGCCGCAACCATCGCCGCCTTCTCGGCCTCCATGAATGGCGTCAGATGCGCCACGGCTTTCTTCATCACCCGGGCAGACTTCACCACCTGCGGCAGAAACATCTTGCCGGCTCCGAAGAGATCGCCCACCACGCTCATGCCGTCCATCAGCGGGCCTTCAATCACCAGCAGCGGACGGCCCAGCTTGACGCGCGCTTCCTCGGCGTCGATCTCGATATACGCATCGATCCCCTTCACCAGCGCGTGCGTAAGACGTTCCTCCACCGTGCCGTTGCGCCATTCCTCGGCCTTCTTTTCGCTCACCGCCGCGCCGGCGCCCTTCAGCGTTTCGCCGAACTCGACCAGCCGCTCCGTCGCATCGGGCCGGCGATTGAGCAGCACATCCTCGACCAGCACCTTCAGCTCCGGCTCAATCTCCTCGTAGACTTCGAGCATTCCGGCGTTGACGATGCCCATATCCATGCCCGCCGCGATGGCGTGATAAAGAAACGCCGAGTGCATGGCCTCGCGCACTTTGTTATTGCCGCGAAAGCTGAATGAAATATTCGAAACGCCGCCCGAGACTTTGGCGTGCGGCAGGTTGGCCTTGATCCAGCGCGTGGCTTCAGATAATCGACGGCGTAGTTGTTGTGCTCCTCCATGCCGGTGGCCACGGTGAGGATATTCGGATCGAAGATGATGTCCTCGGGCGGAAAGCCAACCTCGTTCACGAGTATTTTGTAGGCCCGCTCGCAGATGCGGATCTTCTCTTCGTAAGTCGCGGCCTGGCCTTGTTCGTCAAAGGCCATCACCACCGCGGCCGCGCCATACTTCAGCACTGTCGCGGCATTGCGGCGAAATTTTTCTTCGCCTTCTTTCAGCGAGATCGAGTTCACGATGCCCTTGCCCTGCAGGCATTTGAGCCCCGCCTCGATCACCTCCCACTTCGACGAGTCCACCATGAACGGAACTTTGGCGACCTCGGGCTCGCTGGCCAGCAACTGCAGAAAGCGCGTCATGGCCGCCACGCCGTCGATCATGCCCTCGTCCATGCAGATGTCGAGAATGTTGGCGCCGTTCTCCACTTGCTGCCGGGCCACGCTGACCGCTTCCTCGAATTTGCCTGCCTTCACCAGGCGGGCGAACTTCGGCGATCCGGCCACATTGGTCCGCTCGCCGATCATGATGTAGACGCCCGGCTGCTGGGTGAAAGGCTGCGATCCGGATAAGCGGAGCGGCTTGGTCTCGCTTCATCATGCCGCGACCTCGATCCGGTGCGAACTTTCGCGGAGGCAGGCCTTCGAGCGCTTTGGCAATCGCCGCGATGTGCTCAGGCCGATTGCCGCAGCAGCCGCCGGCAATATTGATCAGCCCCGCCCGCGCAAACTCGCCCAGGTAACGCGCCATATCCTCCGGCCCCAGGTCGAACCCGGTTTCCGAGAGCGGATTGGGCAAGCCGGCATTCGGATAGCAGGAGATGGCCACGTCCGCCTTTTCAGACAGCTCGCTCAGAAACGGATACATAAGATCGGGGCCGAGAGAGCAGTTGAGCCCCACCGAGAGCGGCTTTACGTGCTTCACCGCGTTCCAGAACGCCTCAGTGGTCTGCGCGGAGATCAGCGTTTCGCCGCCGCGACCCACGGCCGCCGAGATCATCACCGGCAACTCCTTACCATCCTCATCGAAGACCTCGCGGATGCCGACCAGTGCCGCCTTGGCGTTCAGTGAGTCGAAGATCGTCTCCACCAGCAGCAGGTCTACGCCGCCGGCGATGAGTGCGCGCACCTGTTGCTTGTAGGCGGTCTTCACCTGGTCGAAGGTGACCACGCGGAATCCCGCATCATCGGCATCGGGCGAGTTCGAGAGCGAGACGGTCATGGGGCCGATCGCCCCGGCGACAAACCGCTGACGCCCCGTCTCCTTGCCGACGCGATCGGCCAATTCCCTGCACTGCCGCGCGGAAGTCTCATTGATCTCCCATGCCAGCTTGTTGAGGAACTCGTTCTTCGATGACCTTCTGATAGAACGCGGGATCCTTGCGTCCGCCGTGCTCGCGCGGATCGTCGACAAAAAACTCGCTCTGCGTGATGCTGGTGGCGCCGAAGGTGTTGGTCTCGATGATGTCCGCCCCGGCCTCCAGAAACCGCCGATGAATGTCGCAGATCATCTCCGGCTGCGTCAGCGAGAACAGGTCGCCGTTGTTCAGCAGGTCCTTCTTCGAGTCTTTGAAGCGCTCCCCGCGAATATCCGCTTCCTTCATCCCGTAGGTGCGAATCGTCGTGCCCATCGCCCCATCAATGATGGCGATACGGCTCTCGAGGATTTTTTGTAGAGGATGTTGGTTAGCAGTCGTCATTTCGCTCCCATGCACTGTTATCGCCGGCACGGCCGCGGAGAAAAAGGAAAAGCGGCCTGCCTTCTAGCATATACGGTTCTGGATTTTGTCATTTCTCAGCCCTCTTCGACCATCATTTTTACCTCACATCCGCACAAGAAATGGTATAACTGTTATACAGATGCGTTTCCACTTCGATCCACGCAAGAGCCAGCGGTTGAGGACAAATCCACAACGGGGCATCGGCTTCGAAGAAGCGCAGGAGATTTTTACACGCCCGTATTATTTGGACCATGACTCCGATTTCCCGGAGCAATATCGCGCTATCGGCTGGGTTGGGCAGCGACTATACTCACTCATCTTCGAGATACGGGAGGACGATGAGGGCGAGTTCTATCACTTGGTCACGCTTTGGAAATCAACTCGCAAAGAGGAGGAACTTTATGCAGAAAACAATTGAATCCCCAAGACGCGCCACCGCCGATGAGATCGCGGAGATGGCCGACAGAGGAGAGGACATCTCCCGCTTCTTCACCAATACAGGGAAAATGATGCCTCCGATTCAGCGCGTCAATGTGGACTTTGCATTGCCCATGCTCCAGGAACTCGACGAAGCGGCAAGGCAACTGAATATCAGCCGGCAGGCAGTCATCAATCCTTGCTACGGAAGGCGCTGGATCAGCAGCATCTGGCGCGGAGAGCGCGATAAGACTTTTACACGCCTCATATATGTGACTGCGGCTAGAGATTAACTCTTTTTTCTCAATACACGCATAAGTTTTTTCGTTGATTCTCTCATAGGCACCATTGGCAGTTTAGGCTTTGCACTATTTGTGACAACCGACGGCATAGCTGAAATCAGGATCGCCTCAACTTCATCAATGTGGCTTGGATTATCAACAATAAACGCCGAAAAATAATTCCAAAAGTAACTCTTTAATGAAACAACTCCGCTAGCGTGTGACCTTAAACGGCTGCGAAGCTTTCCCTTTGCCTGCCCCACATAAAAAGGCACATCATCCCGGTAAAGAATATAAACTCCGGGCATTTTAAGTTCTTCAATCTTGCTGGCAATTGAACTCTTTTGACCATCAATCTCAGGCGTATCAAAAATCGCTCGCGGCCACATTCGAATGAACTTCCCTACAAGTTTCGGCTGGATTTGACGACCTTCTTCTGGGTCATCGTCATCATCGATGGGCTCGACTTCAATCTGGTCTGCTTCATCAAAATTTACAGCATTCGATCTAACCTTCTTCTTTGTCAGCATGATAATTCCTTTCCTTTGCCAAGCCAGCAATGCTTCTTACTTCGCCGTCAGCGCCTCAACCGGCACCAGCATGTCTTCCTTGCGCATGACCAGGTTGGTGGCGTTCAGCGTGGCCAGCTCGAAGCCGTGGCCGTGGGTGATGGCGTCGGTGGGCAGGCTTCAACGCAGTAGCCGCAGAAGATGCAGCGGTTGTAGTCGATGTTGTAGACCTTGGCGTAGCGCTCGGAGGAGGAGATGCGCTGCTCCTCGGTGTTCTCGGCGGCCTCAATATAGATGCAATTCGCGGGGCAGGCGGCGGCGCAGAGGAAGCAGGCTACGCACTTCTCCAGGCCGTTCTCGTCGCGCTGCAGGACGTGGGCGCCGCGATAGCGCTGCTCGAGAACCGCTCCGCGCAGAGGGCCGGGGCCGTCGGGGTAGTTCTCCACCTGCGTGGGCTCGAAGTATCTCCCCGAAGGTGATGCTCATGCCCTTGGCAATGGCGGCGATGTTGCCCACAATCGACATGAGGCCAGTATACGATGGGCTGCTCTAGCGCCGTGCGCCGGGAGGCAGCGGATTGGCCGTGGTTGTTGGCCGGCGGAGTGGTGACGGGCTTGCGCTCGTAGCTGCGGCTTGACGTCTGCCGGCACAAGCGGCGAGTCCTGGCCGCGCGCCAGCCCCGGCACCGTATTCTGGCAGCCGCAAAGACGCTGCTTCATGGCGTAGGCCTGCCAGTCCGCTCAGCAGCCGGGTGCGATCCAAGCCGCTGAAGGGATCCACATCGTAGCGGTAGACATAGTCCTCCGGCTTCTGCTGGTTGCCATGGTCGATGTGGTTCCATGTGGCTATCAGCGCTACGTCCGTTGGGATCGGTCATCACCGCGTAGACCTGGGTCCAGTGCGCGTTCTGGGCGAGGCTGGCGCTCCACAGCGGCACTCCCTGGCCGCCGTGCAACCAGCGAGCCGACCACATGTGGTGCCGGAGATCGTAGTAAAAGGACGTGAAGTAGGTTTGCGCCGCGCAATCGCGGCAATTGTCGTAGAGCACGGCCAGCTCCTCGCGGCTCACCATTGGCAAAGCGCATCCTGTCGAGCCAGCGCAGGTTCACGCCCTTGAGCAGGGGCGCAACCACGTGGCTGGTGAGCGAAACGCTCCACACGGTGAAGGTGTCGGCGTTGGCCGGCGATTGCGGCGTGGGCCTGAGCGTGGTGACCACCAGCGCCGCGTCATATTGCACGCCGATTTCGCGAATGGCCGTCCAATCCTCGACGGCCAGCGAGCGCGTGACCCAGACGATAATGTCCTGATCCTTTTGCGAATGGAAGTCCATCCAGCGAAAGGGATCCTGCTGGGCGCGTGATGGCGTTGCCACGGCCAGAATTGCAATTATGAAGCCACAGAAGAGACGAAGGAAAACAACCCGCATGAATCTAGATATAGCAGAGGAACGCGGCAGAGCAGCACTTACGACCAGTTCGTAGTGTCTGAATATGCGATGATCAGACCGCAATCAATCAGATAGTTGGTGACACGATGCCCGCCCTCAGTCGCCGGTCATATTGCGTTGCCACTGCAATCTAGCCGGTTCTGTTCGCCCCATGCTTCATCTGTATAGAACCGGACGGAATACCACTGTGCCTCTAGACGTCGAACTTTCAGAACTTGGCAGGGTAGGCCAGCATATTTCCCCGGCGAGCCGATCCGGGCCGCTGAGTTAAGAGTATCTTTCGGATCGAAAACGAGATAGATAGTGTCGTTAGCCACTCCAGCAAAGCCGGTTGCCTCCCACTCCATGTGCCTGAGTTCCCCTGTCGGTGGAGCAGGTGTTGCCATCAACTCCGCTTTGAAACGGTTTGACTATAGAAGCCAGCGCAGTGATTGCCTGATCGGTTGTTGCAGTCTCAGGACGGTGAATGAGACGGCAATTACTGCAGCCAATGTTATTGCAGCCGAGACCTGAAGGCGTTTTCTTTTGCGGATGCTTGCGATCAACAGCAGCGCGAGTAACGTTATGCAGAGTAGAGGAATCACCACGAACACAAGTGGAAACTCCGCGTTCGGAGTGTACGCGATAAGGGGCAACGACAGAATTAAGAGGCCCGCTGCTGATCCGACGGGAAGCGCCCAAATAACTGGGCCTTTCACTGTGTTTCGATTCATGAAGCGAGTTTACGCTGGGGTTTACGACTCATCAAGCATCGTTTCGCGGTCCCTCTCGATCATTGCGGGCCAGGGGAGGTCGAAGCCTTCGGCCTTCCATTTGCGCGTGGCGTCTATGCCCATTTTGGAGCCGTAGTTGGGCAGGCTTAAGCGATGGCGGCGATGCCGTTTTTGGCGGCAAGTGTGAGCAGTTTGGCGGCTGGTCCACGCGGCTGCTTTTCGCCACGCTCCCACTTGCTGACGACCCCAGTGGTCACATTCAGATGAGCCGCGAAGACGGCCTGGCTTACCGCCGCTTTGGCGCGGATGCGGCGAATGGCGGCTGGAGAGAGTTCCATGACCGGGGTGAGACAGGCGCGGTCGAACTCGCGCATGGTTTTGCTGTCAATCGCGCCGGCCTGATGCAGGTCAGACATGCTTTCGTGCAGCGCCGCGAGTGCTTCGCTCTTGTATGTTTTTGCCATATTACGGTCCCTTCTTTGCTGGAGCGATCTCAGAGAGAGCTTTCTGTTTCACGACCGCCGCGATCTCGTCTTCGCTCAGGCCGAGGTAGATTGCCGCGGCCTTGCGATATGCGCGCAGTTCATCGGGCCTGATATTCGCCTGATCCTTCTTTTCGAACCCAAACATGAGGACGGCACGCTGGCCAACCCTCATGGCGATCAAAGCCCTGGCCCCTCCGCTCGAACCTTCACCTTGCCGGGCAAGCCGAAACTTGAAAAGTCCGCCTCCCAGGTCCGCATCCAATGCCCCGTTCACGGTCTCCCATAGCGCTTCGTCGCTGGTGCCGAAACGGCGCGCAAAGCGCATGAAAGGCTTGGTCGCAAAGACCCGCAGCTTGCCGGGAGGGCTTGCCTTCATAGCGAACATTATAGCTCTTAGAGCCATAGATGGCAAGGGCTGGGAATAGGGAAAACACATCTCACAGCCCCAGCTTGGCCCAGAGTGCATCGACTTTGGCTTTGGTGGCGCGGTCCATCTCGATCATGGCGGGCCAGGGGCGGTCGAAGCCTTCGGCTTTCCATTTGCGGGTGGCGTCGATGCCCATCTTGGAGCCGTAGTTGGGCAGGCGCGAGGAGTGGTCGAGCGAATCGATGGGGCCGAGGGTGAATTGAATGTCGCGCTCGGGGTCGATGTTGTTGGCTACGCGCAGGACGACTTCGGCGATGTTCTGCACGTCGCAGTCCTCGTCCACGACGACGATGCACTTGGTGAACATGGCCTGGCCGAGCGACCAGATGGCGTTCATCACCTTGCGGGCGTGGCCGGGATAGCTCTTGCGGATGGAGACCAGCATCAGGTTGTGGAAGACCGCCTTCGACGGGGAGATGGATGTCGACGATTTCGGGGATGGTCATCTTCATGGCGGGGAGGAAGATGCGCTCGACGGCCTTGCCCATCCATGCGTCTTCCATGGGCGGCTTGCCGACGATGGTGGCGGCGTAGATGGGGTCTTTGCGGTGGGTGATGCAGGTGAGGTGGAAGACCGGGTAATCGTCGGTGAGGGTGTAGAAGCCGGTGTGGTCGCCGAAGGGGCCTTCGCTGCGCAGTTCGCCCAGTTCGACGTAGCCTTCGAGGACGATTTCGGCGTGGGCGGGGACTTCAAGATCGACGGTTTCGCATTTGACGATTTCGACCGGCTTGCCGCGCAGGAAACCGGCGATGAGGAATTCCTCCACCTCAGGCGGGGCGGGAACGATGGCGGCAAAGGTTGTGGCCGGATCGGTGCCGATGGCTACGGCAACTTCGAGGCGCGAGCCTTTCAGATTGCCCATCGCTACCTGCGGCAGGCCGCCGATGGGACCGTCGGGAATGGAGACTGCGCCGCCGGCTGACTCGGCCATTGCCGCCACGCGTGCTGTCTTGGAGCGGCATCTGCGGTCGAGTGTAGCTGCGCTGCGCGCAGGGCTTCGCGATAGTGCTCGGCGGCTACCTTCTGCCGCTGCCAGTGCATGCCGGTGGTTTGGCCGTCGTAGACCTGCATGCGATACATGCCGATGTTGCGCTTGCCGGAGCGCGGGTCGCGGGTGACGACGCAGGGCAGGGTGATGAAGCGGCCTCCGTCGTGGGGCCAGCACTTGAGGATGGGGAATTGGTTGAGGTCGAAGTTGTCGTTGACGAATGACTTCTTTGCAGGGCGCGTCTTTGGCGCTGACGGTTTTGGGGAAGGCGCTGGTGAGCGCGCCCAGTTGCGGCAGCATCTTGAGCTTGTCGAGGAGGCCTTCGGGGGCTTTGACGTTCATCAGGCCTTGGATGCGCTCGGCGATCTCATCGAGACGGTCGACGCCGAGGGACAGCGCCATGCGGCGCTCGCTGCCGAATTGGTTGATGAAGACCTTGTGGCCGGGATGGCCTTTTACGTTTTCAAAGAGCAGGGCCGGGCCGCCGGCTTTTGGAGACGCGGTCGGTGATCTCGGTGATTTCCAGCTCCGGCGAGACCTCTTCGCTGATGCGCCGGAGTTCGCCGGCTTTTTCGAGTGTTTTGATCCAGTCGCGCAGATCGTCGTAGGCCAAGGTTTGCTCCCGTGCGGCGAATGCCGCGCTCAACACTTTAGCTTAATCGGTCGGCTTGCGATGATTCGCTCGAATTGATGGTCGGGCGAAGGAATCAGTTTGGAAAACCAGAGCAGATGTAATTGAAAAACTCGGAGGAAAGAACCGAAATTTGACGTTTTTAGGCGTATATTGCCTGATATTGTTAATACATGGTTACTTATAATCCGTCACTACCTTAATATGGGGGGTAAGGGGGTACATTCCTGGTCCGGAGAGGTACGGAACGGGCACATATCTGACCTTTCGGACCGGTCGTGCCGGTGAAAATGATGCTCTGAACTCACGGTATCGGGATGCTGGAAATAATCTGCAAAGGGGGAGTCGGCGGTTGCTCAACCGCATGATATGGTCAAGCAAGAGAGGAAGAGGCTCACCGCTTCCCGACGGGACGCGAAAAATTGATTTGGGCGCGGTCCCCGGATTTCATCGCGGCGGCTATTTTCGGACTTCTCCTCCGGGAAAGGGCTGTTTCGGGCACCGATCTTCTGTGGTCGGGTAAGCGTGGGCTGGCAGGATTGTGCTCCCGCTCAGATTGAAGAATCGATGGATGGGGCATCTAGCCGTCAATGCATGAAGACGGTCGTGCACCGAACGGAAGAGGCTACGCCAGTTCCCACTGGCGCGACCAGATTGGGCGCAGCCGGATTTTCAGTTATCTTCCCTCCGGAAGTTGGCAATTGCTTGGGACGAGCAATCGGGAACTCTCTCAGCCGGCGACGCCACCTGCACGGCATCCAGCGGGAAGCCGAGGCGCTTCCACTCGTCGTATCCGCCGCGCAGGGGGCGGACGCGCTCCAGGCCCAGCTTGTGGAGGGTCATGGCGGTTTTGGCGGCTGTGGCCTCGCTGGGACAGGAACAGAAGAGCACAATGTCGCGGTCGCGGGGAATTTCGCTGCCGCGGGCGCGAAGATCGTCGGGCGAGAAATGGATGGCTCCCGGGCAGCGTGAAGGGATCGGGGACCAGTTCCATGGGATGACGGAGATCGATGATGTAGACCTGCTCGCCGGCATCGAGCTGCTTCTTCAACTCCTCCGGCTCCAGGCGGGCGGCGATCAGCTTCTTGAGGACCATGCGGCGACGGTAGACGCGGACCAGGAAGAAGCCGAGAATGCCCAGAAGCAGCAGCGCTCCTGAAAACCGTCCCGCCCAGTCGAGCAGGCTGGGATTGCGCCGCAGCAGGTCGCCGAAGAAGCGGCCCGCGGCGAGCAGAGTGCCCAGCCAGAGAATGCCGCCGATGGCGTCATAGAGGAGAAATTGCCAGTAACCCATGCCGTACTGTCCGGCCACGGGCGCAGCCATGGTGGCCAGGCCGGGAACAAACTTGGCAAACATTAGAGTGACCCTGCGGCGGCGGCCAAATGAGTCCTCTGTGCGGCGAACGCAGACGGTGGGTTCCATGGATAGCTTGCAGAGCAGGCGCAGCACATGGTGGCCATATCTGCGGCCGATGTGGAACCAGGTGCTGTCTGCCGCGAGCGCCGCGGCCAGGCCGGCCAGAAACGCCAGCGGAAAGCTGAATTCGTGCTGGGCGGTGAGGGCTCCGGCAGCCAGCAGCATGGGCGTGGCGGGCAGCGGGATGCCCAATTGCTCCACGAGTACCCAGGCGAAGAGCAACAGGTACCCGTAGGTCAATAAGATATGAGTCGGCAATTCCATGAACGGAGCCCGATTTCGCTTGCAGGGAATGAGACCGTCTCTTCTCGACTGCCAGCCGAACGACGGCGAGAAAAGGGGAAGGTCTCTACTATGGGATGATTCAGCCGCAATTTTGGTTCAGGCTATGGATCATTCGCAGAGATCAGAGACCAGAAAAGCCGCCCGGAGGCGGCTTTTCATTGGATGGTTGGATTTGCTTCGGATTCTTTACTGGGCAGCCGGTTGCGCGGAGGGCTGCGTGGCGGCTGCACGCGGAGGCCGGAGAAACGGAGGCTGAGTCTTGCGGGCCTTTGGGGGCAAACCAGTTGGCGTCCCAGAGATTCTTGTAGAATTCGCCGGTCATCTCCGCGGCGCGGGGGCCGAAGGTGGGGCGGCCGCCTTCAAGGAAGAAGACCGTGACCAATCTGCCCTGGGGCGAATCGGAGTAGGAAGCGAACCAGCCGAAGCGGGTACCCTTGTCTGAGCAGGTTCCGGTCTTGCCGAAGACGGGGAGTTCGTGGAAGTTGGCGCGCAGGCTGCGGGCGGTTCCGTATTGCACCGCGCCGGCCATGCCGTCTTCAAGATCGGGAAGGTATTGGGCGATATCCAGGGTGCGCTTGATCTTTGGCTCGAGAGTGGCGGCTTCTTCCGGCGTATTCGGGTGCTGCAGATAGTAGAGGGTTCCACCGTTGGCGATGGCGGCTACAAATGCGCCCAGTTGCAGCGGGGTGAGCGAAACGCCCTGGCCGAAGCTGCACATGCGGCCCACGCCGCCCTCGGAGGCGGGCAGTTCCTGGTCGGGATAGACGCCGAATTGTTCGCCGTCGATGTGGTAGCCGGCCAACTCGCCGAGGCCGAAGAGATTGGCGTAATGGCGGACGCGCTCAAAGCCCAGTTCCCGGCCCAACTCCTCAAAGTAGAGATTGTTGCTCTTGGCCAGCGCCTGGGTCATGTTCATGCGGAAGCCGGCGAGCTGCACGGGGGTATCGCTGGTGACCAGCCGCTCAGAAAGCGCCGCCAGGGCCACGGTAATTTTGATGGTCGAGCAGGGTTCCGCGCCGGGCGAGAGGGCCAGTTTCTGGTTGACCATGGCCAGGATGCGGCCGTTCGAGGGATCGATGACGACGGCGGTGCCGTTCATGTCGCCCATGGCGTTGATGGCCGCCTGGCGAACCACCGGATCCTCGCCGGCCGTCACGTCGCCGGCAAAGATGTCTCCGCTGGCAAAGGAGCTGGCGGTAAAGCGCTCGTAGAAGCGATGGCGGCGGATAGTATGGCTTACACGACGAATAGCATCGGGGCTGCGTGGCGTGGTAGTGTGGGCCACGGTGCGAGAGGTGTGGGCTACGCCGCGGGCTCCGGCATTCACGGTGCTTCTTGCTGACAGATTGATGCCGCCGGAGAGGTTTTGGCACGCTGGGTTGATTTGGCGTGGGCAGTTCCGGCGTGGGAGGTCGAGTGCCTGGCAGCATGCGTTGCGGGGTGCATGATGGGCTGGGTCAGATGCGGTTCTGTCGTCCTGGCGCGGCCGGTCGTGTGCTGGGCATCCAATGCCGCGGCGCTCAAGGCGCCAGGGCCGAAGACGGCCAGAACCGGCGCCAATCCAATACAAAATGATAGAAACTTCATCCAGCCAATACCCTCTCAATTTGATTTTCGTGCCGTTCTCCTGCCTGGGGCAGCACTTTCTAGCATTTCCTATCGGCCATTCCGCCGGCTGCTTCGTGTCTTAGCCGCGAATCAGAAATCCGTCGTAACTTGCACAATATACAAATAACACAATAAGAGCGTCGTAACGCTTTCTCATTACCCACTTTTTTTAGATAGCTATATTGCACTATACAGCATTTGGCGCCAAATGCATATCCCCCTAAAGTGGCGTGCACCTAGAAACGCAACCTGCGCATGATGGCCGGAATATCCAGGTCCCTCGCCTCCTCAATGCCTGGCTCGGTGAAGAGCGTTGATGTCGGTTGGGTGGGGTTCTCGCCGGCCTCATCCGGTTCGCGCTGCCGCATTGCCGAACTCGGCGGCATAGTCCCTGGGCAGGGAGTGATAGGCCGGCTCCTCCAGCATCTCGGCGAAACGCGGCCTGGCCGGCGGTTCCGCCGGTTCCGGTTCCGGCTCAACTACAGTGGCAGCCTCCAATTCTGTCCCTGGCGGGCGGGGCGGCAACGCTGACAGTGGTGGCCACAGCGGGGGTTGAGGAGGAGAAAAAGAACGCGGCATCCGAATCCGCCGTCTCTTCTTCTTCTCTTCGCTCAGGAAGCGAGCCGGCGCGGGCGCGGGAGCGGTGCTGGAGGCGCGCGGCGCGGGCTCTTCAAACCAGTTATCGGGAGCTACCACAGGCACCGAAACCACCGGCGCTTCTTCCACGTTCAACATGCGCGCGCGGCGTTCCGGCATCTGGTCGCGGAAACCGGTGGCGATGACGGTGATCTTGACCTGGTCGCCCATCTTCTCGTCCAAGACGGCGCCGAAGATGATGTTGGCGTCTTCGTGCGCGGCGGATTGGATCAGGGACGATGCCTCGTTGACCTCAGAGAGCTTGAGCGAGCTGGAGCCGGTGATGTTGATGAGAATGCCGCGGGCTCCGTCGATTGCGCCGGCCTCGAGCAGCGGCGAACCCATGGCCGCCTGGGCCGCTTCAACGGCGCGGTTTGTGCCGGAGCCGATGGCCATGCCCATGACCGCATGACCCATGCCGGCCATGGTGGTCTTCACGTCGGCAAAGTCGCGGTTGATGATGCCGGGGATGGTGATGATGTCGCTGATGCCCTGCACGCCCTGGCGGAGCACGTCGTCGGCGATGAGGAAGCTCTCAAAGAAGCCGGCATCTTTGGCCACCGCAAGCAGCTTCTCATTGGGGATCACGATCATGGTGTCGACGCTCTCAATCAGCTCCGTCAGGCCGCGCTCAGCCTGCTGCAGGCGGCGCTTGCCTTCAAAGGCGAAGGGACGCGTGACCACGGCTACGGTGAGGATGCCCATCTCGCTGGCCAGCGAGGCGATGACCGGAGCTGCGCCGGTGCCCGTGCCGCCGCCCAGGCCGGCGGTGACGAAGACCATGTCCGCGCCTTCAAGAGCTTCGATGATCTTTTCCGAATCCTCGAGAGCGGCTTTGCGGCCTACGTCGGGGTTGGAGCCGGCGCCGAGGCCGGAGGTGAGCCGGACGCCAAGCTGGAGCTTGACCGGAGCCTGCGAGAGCTTGAGCGCCTGCACGTCAGTGTTGGCGGCGATAAACTCCACCCCCGCCATGTGGGCCTGGATCATGCGATTGACGGCGTTGCCGCCGCCGCCGCCCACGCCGATCACCTTGATGCTGGCTCCGCGCACGGGCTCCTCGTGATATTGAATGCGCATTTCACCGGCTTCATTTTTCTCGGGATTCATTGGCTCCTGGACCTCCTGAGGTCAGTAACTGGCTGCAAAGATGGAGCGCAGCTTCGAGCGCAAATTGTTGTTTTCAGCCGGGCGGATCCCCCGCGTGCGGTGAGCATACAACAGCATGCCTATGGCCGTGGAATAACCCGGATGGGCCAGTTCGCCGGGCATATGGGATAGACGCACGGGCATGCCCAGTTCGCGCCTTCACCAGCAACTGGCTCTCGGCTACATCCAGCATACCGGGCAACAGCGCCCCTCCGCCGGTGAGCACGCAACCCCCGCCCAACGCTTTTTCCACTGCGCCTTCGCGTTCCACTCCGCCCTGGCGCAGGCTTTCCTTCACAAAGTAAAGCAGTTCGCGGGCCCTGGGCTCCAGAACCTCCGCGATCATGCGCAAAGGCAGAGTAGCCGCGGCGCCCGTCTGGGGGTGGGCAATCTCAATCGACGCATCCTGGGGCACGGCCGTCACCACGGCGTTTCCGTAGCGGCACTTCAGTTCCTCGGCCTGGGCCACCGGCATTTGCAACACGGTCGCCAGGTCGTTGGTAAAGTGCGCTCCGCCGATGGGAACGGAGGCGGTGTGGACCACGGCGCCCTCAAAGAAAACCACCAGGTCGCTGGAGTGGGCGCCAATATCGAGCAGGCACACGCCCAGCTCCCGCTCGTCGGCCGTAAGCGTGGCCTCGGCGGCGCCAATCGACTCCAGCACTGCCTCGGTGACTTCAAGTCCCGCCCGGTTGGCGCAGGTAACCGTGCTTTGCAGAGCGCTGCCGGAACAGGTGGCGATGTGCAGGTCAAGATCGAGCCGCACGCCCTCCATGCCCAGGGGATCGAAGATGCCCGGCTGACCGTCGATGATGAACTGGCGGCGGAGCAGATGAAGGATCTCGCGATCCGGTGGCCGCTCGAAGGCCCGCGCACGATCGACGGCGGTGCGAATGTCCTCGCTATAGATCTCGCGCTTGCGATTGCCCAGATCGAATCCGCCCCTGGTATTGAGCCCGCGAATATGCGGCCCGCCAATGCCCACCACACACTCGTCGATGTTCAAGTCCGCCGACCGCTCGGCGCGTTCGTTGGCCGCCTTCACCGCTTTGGCCGCGGGGCCAAGTTCGCTGATGAGCCCCTTGCGCATCCCGGCGGAGTCCACCACGCCGTGCCCGCGATAGCGCAGCGCGCCTTCGTTCACGTCCGCCGCCAGAACGCGGGTCCACGCGCTGCCAATATCGAGCACCACGATCAGATTGTCCTGTCGTTGGCTCATGCGCTCACTGGCCCTCTGCCGCGGAGTTGGGCGGGTTGGATGAGCAGGCTTGCGCTTGCTCACATTCAGAGCGATGCGTTGGGCCGCGGCGCGCTTTTTGTCCTTTGCCGCTTTGCCTTTTTTTCGACTTTTTCTTTTGCAGCTTTGTCCTTCAATGCGGCGGTCTTCGGCTTCGCTGCTGTTTTGCCAGCCGGCTTTGCGCTCGTCTTTAGATTCTTTCCCTTCACTGCGGGTTTTGAGAGCCCTTGCTCGGCTTGATTGGCCGGGGTTTTGGTTTTGGCACCTGCGCCGGCAGAATGAGAGGGGGCTTTAGCCCTGAGGCATGCTTTTCAGCATTTTCACCGGCAGCTTGCGCTTTTCCTCAGGCCTCGCTGCGTCTTGCCGTTCTCCGTGCTCGAAGCGGCCTGATCGTCCGCCGTGGATTGCGCGGCTCCGGCGCCGGGAGCCATCTCCAGCACCACCTGCCGATCGTAGCGCAAATCCACCGCCGCCAGCCTGGGATACTGCTGCCGCCACTCCGCAATGTGCGCCTTGTAGCGCTGGTAGCGCTCCAGAAAACGGTCATCGCCAAAATGAGCCAGAATATCGTCGCCCTGCTCGGGCATCAGCACGCGCGCGTCCTCGGGATCGGTCAGGTCGATCTCGGAGATTTGCTCGGAATAGTGCTGGTTGTTGGCGTCCATCTCCGCCAGCAGGCGCTCATAGACCGCCATTCGCGCCTTGCGGCTGGAGGGCGGGTCGCGTGGATCGATGCCCGTCACCACCGGGAACGAGTAGTGATGCTGGGCCATCGAGGCCGCCGGCATGGCGAGCAGAACGCCGTTCGCGTCCACCAGTCCGATTTGCTGGTCCTGGCGCACAAAGGCCACCGGCTGCCGCTCCACTACCTGAACGCGAATCTGGTCCGGGAGCAGCCGCATCACCGTGGCCCGCTCCACCCAGGGAATCTCTTCCAGTTTTCTGCGCCGTTCATTGAGGTTGACAAAGAAAATATTGCGCCCGATGTCTTCGCCGAAGACCGGCAGCATCTCGGCGCGGCTCACTTCGGTCAGCCCGGTGGCCTGGATATTGCCGGCTCCCGGCGATGCGGAAGCGCGCATCGCGCTCCAGATAGGTTTTGAAAAAATAGACGCCGGTGGCCAGACCGCCCAGAACGATGAGCGTGCCGAGGCCCAGAAAGACGCGACCCACGGTGCTTCCTCGGCCGCCACCATGGCCCTCTGGGCGAATTGCTGCCCGGGCCGCGGAAGCGGTTTCCACCTTTGTAGGGAGGGCCGTAACCGTCCAGGTCAGCCATATCCAGAGGCATGCCGGACAGATCTTCCGCCCGTGCAGACACACTCCGCTCTATGCGCCGGGAGCGGGAGCTGCGCGGGCGCTTCATCCTCCCATACCAGGGGACGGGTTCGGTTACTGCGTTGAGTCGTCACGCCTGAGCAAGGTCGTGAGAGTCGCCAGCTTCAACTATAGCCTGCGGATTGAAGGCTTTTATACACAGGAATGATGGGGGAATCCGTACCGTTACGGGCAGTCCCTGGGGCTGTGTCAAAGATCGCATCGTATAAGTTGTACGTAATCGATGCCTGCCGCGTCTGACTGAATGAGAGATGAGCAACCGGTGGGGGTATAGTCATGTCTTCGCGGCGGGCCCGGCGCGAAACTTCATTTATTTTCATTGTTTTGTCGCTCATCTGGCTGGTTTGCCCGCGCAGCCAGGCGCAGGCGGCCCTATTCATGGAGAAGACGGCCGGCATCTCCACCATACTCAATCCCACTGGTCATAACGCGTTCTATTTCGCGCGTATATGCGCCGCCACGCCCATGAAACTGCGCCGCTGCGGGCCGGGCGAGCTGGGCACAGTGATCGCCCGCTACAAAGGCATTGGCGGCTACGATTGGCTGGCCATGCCGCTGCTTCCTTATCTCTATTCCGTCGAAAGCCCTTCCGAAGTTCCCGCGCGCGCGGACCACGCCACCGTCGAACGCATGCGCAGGTAATACAACGATGCACATCAGCTCGGACTGGGCAAGGACGTTCCCGAGGGCGGCCGGATAGGACGCGGGTGGAACCACACTGCATGGGCGCGACCTATGAACGGGGCATCTACGTCTTCCGCTTTCAAACCCACCGAAGAGCATTGACGAGGCCTTCATCGCGCGCATGAACGCCGCGTGAGAATCGTTCCGACGATTCAGCTTGCTCTTCAGGAATTGCGCCGATTTCGCGGCCCCATTCTCAATTTTAATTTTCCATATGCTCATGCCTTTGGCCGCCGCAGACCTGCCGAAGCGGGGCTGGTCACACCCAGGCAAATCGCCTACGAGCTGGCGCGCTACGCGCGCTCACACCCCGAGACACAATTGACGGTGATGGAGGTTCCGCAGATCCCCGGCTATCGCCGGCCAAGCCGCACGGACCAGGGCGTTTCCGCGTCGCTGATCGTGACCGGCTATGCGATTCCACTGGCTGTCTTCGCTCCGTACGCCGCCGCAGCCGTGGCGGCAGATTATCTGGCGTGGGGCCGTTATCCAATCAGCCTGAGACACGCGCGGATTCTCACCCCGAAGAATGTGTCTTTGCTGGCGTCTCCCGTAAGCTGAGCTAATCGATTAGCTCTCCAGCGCCGCCAGTATCTGCGGAGCCAGTTGGCTCACGCTGCCGGCGCCGAGGGTCAGGATCAGGTCGCCTTCGCGCGCTTCGGCGGCTAACAGCAGCGACGGCGGAGGGGAAATCCGGGACAAATTGCACCTTCGGCCCTTGAATGCGGCCGGCGAGCAGCTCCGCCGTTACGCCGGGGATGGGTTCCTCGCTGGCGGCGTAGATGGGCAGCACGATCACGGTATCGGCGTCTCTAAACGCATCTGCTAAACTGCTCCAAAAGATCAAGCGTACGGGAGTACCGATGGGGCTGGAAGACGACGTGAATCTGCCGGTGGCCGCACTCGCGGGCGGCGGCCAGGGTGGCGCGAATCTCCGTGGGGTGGTGGCCGTAGTCGTCCACCACGGTGACGCCGCGCGCCTGTGCCGCGCAACTGGAAGCGCCGGTCAACGCCGCGAAAATGGTTGAGCCCCTCGGCGATCTTCTCCGGCGGGACCTCAAGCTGGCGGGCAATGGCAACGGCGGCCGTGGCGTTGAGCACGTTGTGGCGGCCGGGCACGTGCAGCTCAAACGGCCCCAGCGGTCCCTTGCGCGGTGTGGACCAGAAACGCGCGAATCGGCCCTTGCACAGCCTCGAGCAACTCCAGCCGGTAGTCGGCCTCCGCCGCGACTCCATAAGTAAAAACGCGGCGGCGGGCGCGGGGCAGAATGGCGGCCAGCAGAGGATTATCCAGGCAGGCGGTCACCGCTCCGTAAAACGGCACTTTGTCCATGAAGGCCAGAAAGGCATTCTCCACGTCGGCCATATCGTGGTAGCAGTCCATGTGCTCGCGGTCGAGATTGGTGACCACGGCCAGGATGGGCGAGAGCTTGAGGAAGGAGCGGTCGCTCTCGTCGGCCTCGGCAACCAGGTATTGCGTCGTCCCCAGGCGGGCGTTCGAACCCAGTGCGTCCACGCGGCCGCCGACTACCACCGTGGGGTCAAGGCCTCCGGCGGCCAGCACTGAGGCCACCATTGAAGTAGTGGTCGTTTTGCCGTGCATGCCGGCGATGGCGATGCCGTATTTGAGCCGCATCAGCTCGGCCAGCATCTCCGCGCGCTGAATGACGGGAATCTTGCGGGCGTGGGCCTCGACCACTTCGGGATTGGAGGCGGAGACGGCCGAACTGGTGACCACCACCGTGGCCCCGGCAACGTGTGCGGCATCGTGGCCTTCATAGATGGTTGCGCCTAGTTGGGCCAGACGATCGGTCACCGGCCCGCGGCGCAGATCGGAGCCGGAGACCTTCATCTCCAGGCTGAGCAGAATCTCGGCAATGCCGCTCATGCCGATGCCGCCGATACCGATGAAGTGCACGTGCTGGGAGGTGGTGAACATGGGAGGTGAAATTCCACTTTAACAGGGATCAGGGTCACGGTGACAGTGAGCGATGAACGTGAATGAAGTGAAGATGCGTGAATGAGCGGAATAAAGAGCAATGTGAACCAGTCACGCCAACGTTCTGTTCCCTGCTTATTCAGGCAACGTGTAATCCATATCGTACGAGTGCTGCCCTTTATCGATATGAATGGTGAATGTGCCGGCGATGCCTTTTAATTCTCCTGTCCCCGAGCCCGGCACCACGAGTATTGTCATCTTCTGCCCGCTCTGATCCATGGTGGCTGAGTGCTGCAATGCGAAGCTGCCGTGTTTTCCCTGGAGCGTGCCGGTGATGACTTCGATGGCCACGTATCCGGCAGCTCCCAACTTATAGATCGCCGCCGGATAACATCTCGCCTTTGCTGGTGGCTTCAAGATCGCCGTGAATCTGTTTGTCGATGGAGAAGCGGCCGAGCCCTTCGGCCGGCGCAGGAGTAAGCGGCTGCATGTTCACCGTGAAGGTGCCGTGCGCATGATGGGTCAGAGAGGTCATAGGGGTCTCCTTTTGTTGTGCGGGTGCAAGCGGGGAGAGCAACACGAAGGCAAAAGCCATCGAGGTCAAGCTGCATAAACTGCATAGTACGATAACCTGAAAGTATGCGCCAGACTGATGAATTTCTTGAGGTGCTCCGCCGCAACGGTCACGTTTGTGACCCGCAGGCTCGTCTTGTGCCCATGCAGGGCGGCGTATCGAGCGAAATTTATCTAGTGGAAGACGGCGCGCGGAAGTTTGTGGTCAAGCGGGCGCTGGCCAAGTTGAAAGTGAAAGACGATTGGTTTGCCGATGTGGGGCGCAACCGCAGCGAGCGCGATTATATGGAGTGCGTGGGCCGGATGATGCCGGGCGCGGTTCCGCAACTTTTGTTCTCCAGCGCGGATGATGGCTACTTCGGCATGGAATATCTGGGCGAGGATTTTTTGAACTGGAAAGAGCGCGCTGCTGGCCGGAGAGTTTTCGGCCATTCATGCCGGGCTCGCGGGACGCATCCTGGGCGAAATTCATCGCCGCACAGCCGGGGACGAGGGACTGCGGAAACAATTCGATACGACGCAGAATTTTCACCAGCTTCGCGTGGAGCCGTATCTGCTCACCACCGGAGCGCGGCATCCCGCGCTGCGGCTCGCACTTCGATGCCGAGGCGCAGCGGATTGAATCGACGCGCGAGGCGCTGGTGCACGGAGATTTCAGTCCCAAAAACATTTTGATTCGCGGCGACCGCATGGTGCTGCTGGACTGCGAAGTTGCGTGGTATGGCGATCCGGTCTTCGACGTTGCATTTTTTCTGAATCATCTGTTTCTGAAGTCGCTGCATCACGCGCCGCGGCGCTGCGGAGGCGATGAGATGGTGGAGGCATTCTGGCGCGCATATGCGAGAGAGCGCACTGCCAGCGAAGCGCAGGCGATAGAAAAGCGGCTGGTGCCTTTGCTGCTGATGTTGCTGCTGGCGCGCGTGGACGGCAAATCTCCGGTGGAATATCTGGCCGCGCCAAAACAAAATTTTATTCGCGCCTTTGTCAGCAACCATTTGCCCTCGCCGCCCGAGAGTCTTCGAGCGCTGCGCGAAATCTGGTTTGAACAAATCCTTGCATCCGAATTTATTGAGGCCCATGCATGAAGATTGCTTCGATTGAAGCCTGGCAGATTTACGACTCGCGCGGCTTTCCCACCGTGGAAGCAGAGGTTACGTTAGATAACGGCATTCGCGGACGGGGCCTTGCGCCATCCGGCGCATCGACCGGACAATTTGAAGCCGTTGAATTGCGCGACGGCGATCCGAAACGATTTCGCGGCAAATCCGTTTTCAAGGCCATCGCCAATATTCAAAACGAAATCGCCCCCGCTCTGCTTGGCGCAGATGTTTTTGAGCAGGCGGCGCTGGATAAAAAGCTGATCGAGCTTGACGGCACGCCCAACAAAAGCCGTCTGGGAGCAAACGCTATTCTGCCTGTATCGATGGCCGTGGCCAACGCCGCCGCCGCTGCGCGCAACCAACCCCTCTATGCCTACCTCGGCAGGGAGGGCACGCTGCTGCCGGTTCCCGAGATCCAGATCATCGGCGGCGGCGCGCATGCCAATTGGCGGACCGATGTGCAGGATTTTCTGCTCATCGCCACCGGAGCGCGCAGCTTTGAAGAGGTCATGGAGATTACGCATAACGTCTACCATGCGGCGGGCGAGATTTTGCGCGAACGAAAAAAGTATTTCGGCATCGCCGACGAGGGTGGATTCTGGCCGGAGTTTGCGCGCAATGAGGACGCGCTGGAACTTCTGGTGGAAGCCATCCGCCGCGCCGGCTACACGCCGGGACGCGAAGCCTCCATTGCGCTGGATATTGCCGCCAGCGATCTTTATGACGAAGAGACAAAGCCGCTACCGCTTCAATCTGGAGAAGCGCACGTTCACCGCCAGCGAGTTTTGCGGCTTGATGGCGGAGTGGTGCGATCGCTTCCCCATTGTTTCCATCGAAGACCCCATGGCCGATACGGACTGGGAAGGCTGGCGCGACGATCATGGAGAAGCTGGGCCAAGCGAATTCAAATCGTTGGCGACGATCTGTTCACCACCAACGAGCAGCGCATCCGCAAGGGAATCGAAAACAAGGTCGGTCAATGCCGTGCTGATCAAGCTGAACCAGATCGGCACGGTGACGGAAACCATTGAGGCTATTCGTCTGACGCAAGCCGCAGGCTGGCAGCCGATTGTCTCGGCGCGCTCCGGGGAAACCGAGGATGCGTTCATCTCGCATCTCGCCGTGGCCACCAATGCGGGGCAGTTGAAAGTGGGATCTTTTGCGCGCAGTGAGCGGATGGTGAAATGGAATGAGATTCTGCGCATCGAGCGCGACCTGGGCGCACGCGCAAAATTCGCCGGATTCCTGGCTCCCGCATAAACCTGGAGATCGCACTCTATAGGAACCTGAATGCCGCTTAGTGATTCATTTTGTTGGGTTTTAATAGAATCGGAATCACCCTGACAGATGCCTGTGTGGACCCTCAGCAGCACACCGGGCGGAAAAATCTTGCCCTTTATTCTTGCGGTGAATGATTCTTGAAAATAAAACCGCAACTAAACTACGGAAATGCTGTCTTAATAGTCAGAAGCCGGCGGGCGAGAAACCCAAAAGCCGGCAGGTGCTGAGAGCGGAGGCGACTCCGGAGTCCCAGGTCTGGATCGGCAAGACGGGGCAGCACAAGGAGGATGTCATGCGGAGAATTCACCTGGTTCTGTTAGCGATGATTCTGGCTCTGCCGTTCGCTGCAACGGCAACGGCAAGCGCCCAAGTTGGTGTGGGTATTGGAGTAGGCCCAGCGGTTGTTCCCGCACCGGTATGATTACGGCCCCCCGGATTGCGAGTGGGGCTACTACTCTTACTACCCCTATGCCTGCGCCCCCTACGGCTATTACGGGGCAGATTGGTTCGATGACGGCCTCTTCATCGGCGTCGGTCCCTGGTGGGGCTGGGGCTGGGGTTGGGGTTGGGGCGGCTGGGGTCGCGGCGGGTATGGCTACGGTCGCGGCGGCTGGGGTCGCGGCGGGTATGGCTACGGCGGTCGCGGCGGATATGGCTACGGCGGACGCGGCGGATATGCGGGCCACGGTTATGCCGGCGGGGGACGTGGCTACAGCGGCGGGTCGCGTGGATTTAGCGGCGGGTCACGTGGATTTAGCGGCGGGTCACGTGGGTTCAGCGGCGGGTCGCGTGGATTCAGTGGCGGGTCGCGTGGATTCAGTGGCGGCGGACGCGGCGGATTCAGTGGCGGCGGGCACGGCGGATTCGGCGGCGGAGGCCGCGGCGGATTTGGCGGCGGAGGCCACGGCGGCGGCGGCGGACACCGGTAATACTCAGACGCTTCCCAAACTAAGATGCGGCTTTCCGAAAAAGACCCGTCTGCTTCGGCAGGCGGGTCTTTTTGCGTTGGGTATAGATGAAGGGATGATGTGCGAGGGTCGTGGTTCCAACCCTTGCGATAGAAGTACAAAACACAGGTCCTTCGACTCGTCCGCTGTTGCGGACTCGCTCTGGATGACATAAGAATGATGGAGGCACGAGAATTTTGTGCTGCATCCGGCAAACGGATTATTGGGTTGGTGCCTTCTTTTCGGCCAGTACGAGCCAGCCTGTTGGCGATCTGCTCGGCGGCGGCGGGATGAGCCTGGGTTCGGGCTGCTGCAGCCATGGCCGCCAGTTGCTTCGGCGAGGTCAGCAGGCCGGTCGAGCGTATCAAGCAACTTGCCGGGAATATCCAAATCCTTCTCAAGCAGAATCGCGGCAGCCCCGGCATCCACCATGGCTTCGGCATTGCGCTTCTGGTGATCGTCGGCGGCGGCGGCAAAGGGAACCAGCAGGCTGGGCTTGCCGGCGGCGGCCAGTTCGGCCACGGTGGAGGCTCCGCTACGCGCCATCACCAGGTTCGCCTGGCAAAGCGCGCCGGCATATCGTCGAGGAAGGCCCGCACCTGCCATCGAGCGGGGTCGGCTCCGCTGGCGGCATAGGCAGCGTGGGTCGCATCAAAATGGCGCGCGCCGCTCTGATGCAAAATCGTGAGGCCCGGCACTGCATGCAGCAGACCATTCAGTATCCTGGGCATGTGAGTATTGAAGATGCGCGCGCCTTGCGAGCCGCCAAAGACCAGCAGGTGGGGCGCGGAGCTTTGTGGCGTGCTGCAAGCATGAAAAACTCCGGGCGCACGGGAATGCCGGTGACCTCGGCGTTGCGAAACCATTTAGCCGCCGCGGGAAAGTTGACCGCCGCGGCCTGCACACGCTTGCCCACCAGCCGGTTGGCCAGTCCCGGCATGGCGTTGGGTTCGAAGGCCATTGCGGGCACCTTGAGCCAGAGCGCCGCTGCCATCGCCGGGCCGGATGCGTAGCCGCCCACGCCGAGAACCACATCGGGCTGGAACTCGCGGATCAGCTTTCTGCACGCGAAGATGCTGAGGGGCAGATCGATGAGGGTGCGCAGCCGCGTCATCAGCGATACGTTTTTCAGCGGGCCAACTTCAATCAGGCGCAGATTGAAGCCGGCCTCGGGAACCAGCCGCGACTCCATGCCTCGCGCGGTACCCACAAAAAGCACTTCGGCTTTGTGGCGCGCAACCAGCTCGCGAGCCACGGCCAGCGCGGGAATGATGTGGCCGCCTGTGCCGCCGCCGGCGATGAGTACGCGGAAATTTGCCAAGCTGCCTCCTTTCCAGGAGAATTGCCGGGAGAGCTTGGGGGAACTCATGGGGTCCAAACCAATTCTACCGATTCGCAGGAGCATCCGGCATTCTCCAATCGTATTGTGACCACCAAGACTCCCCGCGGCCTGTGAGAGCGCAGCCGAACGCGCCGGAGGTGCGCATACTCGTTGAGTTTGGCTAATGGCTTGTGGCGCCGCTATTGTTACTGACCATAAGGCTCGATACATTCACTGGCTCGAAGTTCGAGAGCGTAAGACTTGTAATGCACTCAAGATCATTGTTGTTCCAGCGAGCGTCGGGCGTGCCGATCAGTCCCCCGCTGCTCCCGTTATCGGCAAGGATGATTCCATAGTTTCGGAATGCGGTGATGAGAATGGCCGCTTGCGGACTTGTGGAGGCACAAGAGGGAGTCGCCACGGAAGCCTTGAGCCGATAAATTTCGCCAGCGGCTCCGGACATGCTGCAGCTGGCGGGAGGAGAGGATTGCGAGATTTCCGAGTCCACGGGAATGGAACTTCCTCCTGTATCCGTGCAACTCCCCACGCCCGCTGTTTGCGTAGCAGGCCAGACCCAGTAGTTCAACATTTGGCTGAGCGTGAATCGGATGGGATGCTGAATCGTACCGTTGGGAGCACTGGGTGTGCCAGTCCCGATAACCTCGTCGGCATTGACCAGCAGTGGCGCTATCGGAAGTCCCGCGGCATCGGATGTTCCTATTCCTTGCGTAGTAAGATCATTTGAAGATACGTTGGGCCAAAGCGCGTTCGAGGAGTCGGTCCAGGGACCGCCCTCGTAGATTCCCTGCCACATTTCGTAAAGAGCAGGTTCGTTCCCGCCTCCAGCCTCCATGTAGACCAGAACGTGTCTGTCTCCCATCGAGTTACTGGTGCCTTCCACCGGTGCATACGCGGGAATCGGACCGGAAATGAAATACGATTGATACACCGTGGTTGAAACCGATACGTCCGGTTGATTGTAGGGAACTTCAATGGCCGGTATTCCATTCGGAAAGTTATCATACGTATCCTCCAAAGAATGGCTTAACTGTCTCCGACAAGTAGGCACTGTTCATAGGCGCCGCGGGGGAAGTATCTACCGGCAGGCCTGTCGTAGCTGCATCCACCCGATGGTGAAAGATGGAAGTTGACGGAAAGATATTGGCCAGGAACGCGTTGCTGCCGTTGATTGCGAAGCTGATTTGCTGGGTCGCCTGTGTATTGGTCGAGTCAGTAACTATAAACTCGGGCAAATAAGTGCCTTGGCCGCCGATCAGTGTGCCAGTGATATTCCCCGTGGCTGCAGCGAGAGACATTCCCTCAGGCAATGGCGGATAGCTGGTATCCGTGCTTACGGAGAAGGAATACGGCGGAGTGCCGCCGCTGGCGGCTATGGTGCAGCCCGCATATGCCTGGCCTTGTGTTCCGCCTGGGCACGAAGTGGTGGTTATCGCCAAGGAACCGCCGGACGATGTTATTGTGACTCTTGCCGTGGATGTGGTTGAGCTGCAACCTGCTAATCCAAAACAGGCAAATAGAAGAATCGCCATCGAGCAAAGATTCAGTACGCATGAATGGGGACTCCGTGGACGGAGCCTGTTTCTGCAGAATGAGCTAGCTGAGTTCATGCGTTTTCTACTATTGTCGCTGTCTGGACCAGTCTACAGGATGCTTCAAGAAACCTGCTGTGCGTCAGGGCATACCTTCAGCCATACCGAAAAGGCTTGGAAAATAGCGCTCTTTGTTCCCTGAGGGGGTATGCTTCGTGCATAAAGCGAACTGCCCAGGTCCGGAATTCAGGGCTTGTGCAACTGACACTGCAATGGCGCGTCCGCCGGCGATGAGAACGCACAAGTTCGTCAAAAGCAAGCCTTTCACAGACAGCAAAGTGTCGGTCTAGGGGATGTTTCTAGGCTATTAAACCCCATTTAGCCTGAAAAATAAACAAATCCACAGAAACACTATCCAAAGCAGAATAATCCCCATAATCAACGCGATGGCTCCGCACATTCTGAGCGAATGGATATACGCAGGAGTCATTACCCACTTCTGAGATGGCCACCATCTTTGGGACATTACTCTCACTGCATATTTCTGGATGCTGCGAGGACGAGCTATGCACATAGCTCCTATTACCAAAAGAGGAACTGATGCACCCGCCAACAACAATGGATTCATGATTTCTCTATTCATTCCAATTCCAGACTCGTATTACAAGCTCCTCAGTCCGTATTTCTGGTGATTCCGAAAGCTAAACCTCAGGGGCTAAAGCCCAAGTCATTCTTTGCGGCAATTTCGGCCCGACTGAAGTCGTACCCTTTTACAAAGCGCGCATATGAAGCATTCCCTGTTCCCTGTTCCCTGTTCCCTGTTCCCTGTTCCCTGTTCCCTGTTCCCTGTTCCCTGTTCCCTGTTCCCTGTTCCCTGTTCCCTGTTCCCTGTTCCCTGTTCCCTGTTCCCTGTTCCCTGTTCCCTACTTTTCTCACTCCACCTTCTTTGAAATGTTGAGCAGAATGCCGATGCTGGCCAGGGTTACCAGGACCGAGGTGCCGCCGGAGGAGATCAGCGGGCAGCGGAATTCCTTTGGTGGGCACCAGAGCCAGCACCACGCTGATATTGAAGAAGGCTTGCAGCAGAATCGCCGTGGTGATGCCGAAGGCGGTGAGCCGCGCAAAGGAGTCCTTGGAGCGAAAGCCGGCGCGCATGCCGCGCACGCCCAGCGCTACGAAGAGAGCGAGAATAAAAATCGCACCGGCAAATCCCAGCTCCTCGGCGATGTTGGCGAAGATGAAATCGGTGGAGGCTTCGGGCAGGTAAAAGAGCTTCTGCATGCCCTCCATGTAGCCGCGGCCGGTCAGGCCGCCGGTGCCCACGGCGATGAGCGACTGGCAGATGTGGTAGCCGGCGCCACCGGCGTCCTTTGGCATCGCAGTTCTGATTGAAGAAGACCAGCATGCGCTGCAAACGCCAGGGAACCCAGATGAGCAGAGCGGCCAGAATGGGAAGCGCCACGCACAGGCCGGCCAGCAGATACTTCCACTCCAGCCCGGCCAGAAAGAGCATCATGGCGGTTACGCCGGCACAAGACCAGGGCCGTTCCCAGGTCGGGCTGGCAAACCACCAGAACGATAAAAATCAGCGGCATGAGGATTGCCGGTCCGAGCGTGTGCCTCCAGTCGTTCATTGCGTCAAGGCGGGTGGAGAGAAACCAGGCCAGAAAGAGCACCAGCACCGGCTTGGCGAGCTCAGAGGGCTGAAAGGTGAACTGGCCGCCGAAGCGAATCCAGCGATGAGTATTGTGCGAGCCGGGGAAGAAGTAAACCATCACCAGCAGCAGCGTGGTCGCGCAAACGATGGCGCCGATGAATTTTGGGAGAGTTGTAGCGGCTAACGTCAATGTGCATGAGGACCAGCAGGGCGGCCATTCCGGCTACCACCCAAATTGCCTGCCTGCCCAGATACGCATAAGGCGAGTGAAAGCGTTCCTGCGCAACCACGGCCGAGGCGGAAAAGACCATCACCAGCCCGGCCACGACCAGCAGCATGGTGATGAAGAACAGCCATTTATCCACCCCTACGCGGTATGGCATGCCTTCCTTCCCTGCCATTCACTGACCAGGTCTTTGAAGACGCGGCCGCGGTGCTCGTAGTTTTCAAATTGATCGAAGCTGGAGCAGGCCGGCGCCAGCAGCACCACCTCGCCGGGACGCGCGGCGGATGCCGCCGCGGTGACCGCATTTTCCAGCGTCTCGCAGGATTGGATGGTGACCACCCCGCGCAGTTCAGACTCGATTTTGGCTGCCGCCGTGCCGATGGTATAGACGGCGCGCACGCGCTCCCGCAGCAGGTTCGCCAGTTGCGTATAGCCGGCGCCTTTGTCTTTGCCGCCGAGGATGAGGTGAATGCCCGGATCAAAGGCGGCTATAGCCTTGGCCGTCGCGTCCACATTGGTGGCCTTGGAGTCGTTGTAGAACGAAACGCCGTTGACCGTGGCTACGAACTCCAAGCCGGTGCTCGACCGCCTGGAAGCTCTCGACGGCCTGGCGAATCGCATCCGCCGAGGCACCGGCCAGCCGGGACGCAACCACCGCTGCCAGCACGTTCTCCACATTGTGCGCGCCCTTTAGCGGGATTCCGCTCAGCGGCATCACGACTTCCGTCGCCGCGTCCCTGGCTATACGGTAGACTACATAGCCATTTTCAAGCCAGGCTCCCTGCTCGACCGGATGCTCAATGGAAAACCAATAGACTGTGGCTGCCGAGCGGGCGGCGGCCTCGGCTGCGCGCTACATTGTCGGCGTTGAGCACCACGCTGTCGTGCTCGTCCTGCGCGGCAAAGATGCGCTCCTTGGCCAGCGCATAGTTTTCAAAGCTGCCGTGCCGGTCAAGGTGGTCGGGGGTAATGTTCAGGATCACGGCAATGGCGGGATGAAACTCGACCGTGCTTTCAAGCTGGAAGCTGGAGACCTCAAGCACCGACCAGGTTTGGTCTGTGCTTTCTTCGATCAGCCCCACCACCGGGAAAGCCGATATTGCCGCCCACCAGCGTGGGAATGCCGGCCTGCTTGAGGATTTCGCCCACCAGCGCGGTGGTCGTGGTTTTGCCGTTGGAGCCGGTGATAGCCAGCATTTTGCCCTTGAGAAAGCGCGCGGCCAGTTCGAGTTCGCCGATCACCGGCAGGCCGAAGCTCTTCACCTGCGCCAGTTCCGGCGTATTCAGCGGCACGCCGGGGCTGACTACGATCAGGTCCTGGCGGCGGAAGGTGAGCAGGCCGTGGCCGCCGGCCTCCACCTTGATGCCCTCTTCGAGCAGGGCGGGAATTTCTTTGGAGAGCGCTTCGGCGCTGCGCACGTCGGAGACTGTAACCTGGGCGCCGCGCCGGCGCAAAAACAACGCCGCCGCCAGACCGGATTTTCCCAGTCCCACGACCAGAACTTTTTTGCCTTTGAGTTCCATCATTCAGGCTCCTGCTGTCCGCGACTTCTTTTATTGTGCACCGATTCCTAGGCCGCCGCGGCTTTATTGTGCACCGTAAGGTGCGCCGCGGAACCGGCTTAACGAAGTTTCAGGGTGGTGAGTGCAAACAATGCAAACACCAGGGCGCCGATCCAGAAGCGCGCAATGATTTTGGATTCACTGCCAGCCGCACTGCTCGAAATGATGATGCAGCGGGGCCATCTTGAAGATACGCTTCTTGTTGCGCAGCTTGTAGCTGCCCACCTGGAGCATCACAGAGACCGCTTCCAGAATGAAGATGCCGCCGATAAAGGGCAGCAGGAGTTCCTGGCGAATGATGACGGCGACCGTGCCGATGGCGCCGCCCAGGGCCAGCGAGCCCACGTCGCCCATGAAGATCTCCGCCGGATGGGCGTTATACCAGAGAAACCCGATGGAAGCGCCCACCATGGACCCGCAAAAGACGGTCAGTTCGCTGACCATGGGCATGCGCTGCATCTCAAGGTAGTCGGCAAAAACCACGTGGCCGCTGACATAAGTGAGCACGGCCAGGGCGCCGGCGGCGATGATGGTGCAGCCGATGGCCAGCCCATCCAGCCCGTCGGTCAGGTTCACGGCATTCGACGAGAACACCAGCACCAGCGTCACAAAGATCACAAAAGGGAGAAATGCCAGCAGGCCCAGATGCGGGAGTGTTGCGGGCCAGCGATGCCAGAGCAGTCGGGGCGCCAGCTTTTGATAAACGGCACCGTCAACTGCGTGGAGAAGAGCTTGAACTGATCGAGCACCACCAGCGCAATGGCCACCAGTGCTCCGGCCAGCCCCTGCCACAGCAGCTTGGCGCGCGCCGTCAGGCCCAGGCTGCGCCGCTTGACGACTTTAATGTAATCGTCGGCAAAGCCGATAGCTCCGTAGGCCAGTGTCGAGAAGACCGTGATCCAGACGAACAAGTTCGATGGGTCGGACCACAGCACCGTGGGCAGCAGAATGGCAATGAGGATGAGCACGCCGCCCATGGTGGGAGTGCCCGACTTCTTCTGGTGCGACTGCGGCCCGTCTTCGCGGATGAACTGGCCGATCTGAAACTCGCGCAGCTTCTGGATTACCCAGGGACCGATAAACAGCGTAATCAGCAATGCGGTAAGCGAAGCAAAGGCAGTGCGAAAGGTAAGGTAGCGGAAGATCCGGAACGGGTGAAAGTACGGAAACAGCTTTTCGTAGAGCAGCCAGTAAAACAAGTGGCCTCCAGAGCCGGAAGAAGGCGGGTTTCATGATGATTTTACAGGCTGGGGCCGCCCGGCTGTGGAAGCTTCATTTCAGTCTGGCTCCGCTGGCGAGATAACCGCTCCGATTCCGCTCTTCACAATCTCGATTGCCTGCTCCAGATGCACGCCGCGGGAGCCTTTGACCAGCACCACGTCGCCGGGCTCGAGATTTTCGAGCAGCCACAGGCCGGCGGCTTTGGCATTGGGCAGGAACAGCGCGGCCACCCCGCCTGCGCATGCTGCGGCGGCCAGATGTTCGGCATTGCCGCCTACGCCAACCACCAGGTCAAGCCCGGCCTCGGCGGCGGCGCGTCCGCAAGCGGCGTGCAGCGCGGGACCCTGCTCGCCCTGTTCCAGCATCTCCCCAGCCACCAGAATCCGCCGCTGTGCGGGGCGACCGGCCAGGGTGCGGATCATGGAGCTCAGCGCCTCGGGATTCGAGTTATAGCAGTCGTTCAGAATGGTCGCGCCGCCGATCTCGATCAACTGGCCGCGCTTGTCGCCGGCGGTGAGCGTTGCGAGCGCTGCCACGGCCGCATCCAGTTCGACGCCGGCTTCCAAAGCTACGGCCAGTCCGGCAAGGGCGTTCAATGCGTTGTGCGCGCCCAGCATGTGGAGCGTCAGTTCGCCCTCGCGCTCCCCGGCGCGAAACTTCAGATGCAGCCCTGCCAGGTCTTCGCTCTGCTCCAGCAGTTGCGGATCGGCGATGGGGCCGGAGCCAAAGTAAACCGCGCGCCCCAGAAAATTGCGTCCGAATTGCGAAACATAAGCATCGTCGCTGTTGAGGAAGGCCACGCCGGTCGCGGGCAGCGCCGCCACCAGTTCGAACTTGGCGCGGGCAATGCCGGCCTGCCCGTCGGCAAAGTTCTCAATGTGCGCCGTGCCCACGTTGGTCACCACGCCCCAGTCGGGCGAGGCAATCATCGCCAGCGCGGCTATCTCGCCGGCGTGGTTCATGCCCATCTCGACCACCGCAATCTCGTGCTCCGGCTCCAGCCGCAACAGCTGCAGCGGCAGGCCGAAGTTGTTATTCAAATTGCCCTGGGACTTGAGCACATTGAACTTTGCGCCCAGCGCCGCGGCCACGGCTTCCTTGGTGGTGGTCTTGCCTGCCGAGCCGGTAATGGCCACCACTCGCCTGCCCCACTGGCGGCGCACATGCGCGGCCAGCGCCTGCAACGCAAGCAGCGGATCTTCGGCGATCAGCAGCGGCACGGCCAGCGCCGCATCGGGCAGCGTGGCCACCAGCGCGCGCGAAACCACCGCCGCCACGGCTCCGCGCTTGAGCGCCGCATCCACAAAGTCGTGCCCGTCCAGCCGCTCTCCGCGCACCGCAAAAAACAGCTCGCCCGGGGCCACCGTGCGCGAGTCGATGGAGTAGCCGCACACCTCAAGCGCGCCGGCGTTGGCCACGCTCTGCGGCGCTTCCAGCACCGCGCCCGCGCTGATTGCCGCCTCTGCCAGTGTGAGTTTCATTGCCCTTTACCATATCCCATTTCGGAGCCCAATTCCGTGAGCGCTTGAAGCGCAATCTCCGCGTCGTCGAACGGAATGGCGCCGCCGGCGAGAATTTGTTCCTTTTCGTGACCCTTGCCGGCGATCAAGAACCACGTCGCCCGCCGCGGCCTCTTTGAGCGCCAGGCGAATGGCCGCGGCGCGATCCGGCTCGATGGTATAGCGAACTCCGCTCCGCTTCAATCCCGGCTCAATCTCGGCCAGAATCGCCAGCGGCTCCTCGGAGCGGGGATTGTCGCTGGTGGCCACCACAAAGTCGCTGCCCGCGCCGGCAGCCTGGCCCATCTTTGGCCGCTTGGTGCGGTCGCGGTCGCCGCCGCAGCCGAAGAGCGTAATCACGCGGCCGCCGGATCTGCGCCGTCATCTGCCGCGCCAGTGCGGTCAGGTTGCGCAGAGCGTCGTCGGTGTGGGCGTAGTCCACAATCACCGTGAAGGGCTGCCCCGCATCTACTGATTGAAAGCGTCCGGGAACCGGCTTGAGCTGCGGAACCGATGCAACCAACTCCGCAAACGGCACGCCCCGCGCATGAGCCGCCGCGAGCGCCGCCAGCAGGTTGAGAATGTTCACCTCGCCGGCCAGATGCGAGTTCACTTTCGCCTCGCCTGCCGGAGTTTCCAGATTGAGCACCGCGCCGCCCGGAGTGAGCGAATAATTTGCGGCGCGCCAGTCGCCCACGCCGATTCCATAGGTGCGAATCTCGGCGCCAGCCTTGCGCGCGGCCGCAGCCAATTCTTCCGCATGCGGATCATGCGCGTTGATCACCGCCACGCGCGGCGCCGGATAAACTGTGCCGTCGAAGAGCAGCCGCTTGGCCGCGAAATACTTTTCCATCGTCTGGTGATAATCGAGGTGGTCGCGGGTGAGATTGGTAAAGACGGCCACGTCAAAATTCACTCCGGCCGCGCGGCCCTGGTCGAGCGCGTGACTTGAAATTTCGGTCACCAGTTCAGTGGCTCCGCGTTCCGCGCCCTCGGCCATCAGCTCGAAGAGATCGCGCGACTCGGGCGTGGTGTGCACGCTCGGGCGCACCTCGCCGGCCACGTGATATTCAATCGTCCCCACCAGCACGGTCTTCCGGGCAGCCGCATTGAGCAGCGCCTCGATCAGAAATGCCGTAGTGGTTTTTCCATTCGTGCCGGTGATGCCCGTCGCCGCAAGCTTGCGCTCGGGATGGCCGAAGAAGGCCGCCGAAGCCTGAGCCAGCGCGCGCCGCCCGTGCTCAACCTCCAGCACCGGCAGGCCGGCCTCGAAAACCAGCAGATGATCGAAGGTTTGCGACGAGTCGGTAATGATTCCCAGCGCGCCCGCGGCAATGGCTTTCTCCACGTAACGATTGCCGTCCGTCGAGCCGCCCTTCATGGCCACAAAAACCGAGCCCTTGCGCACGCGGCGCGAGTCGTACTCCACGCCGGTTACCGGCTCATCCGAGCCGCCGCCCGCTCCAACCGCGGTTACTTCCTCAATCAGTTCGTTCCACTTCATCACGTGATCAATTGTAGTTTGTTGAAGCGTTCAGAATCTCTCGCTCACGGATAGGCTTCGACAAACGCGGTGAGACTGTCTGTAAAGGTTCGGCATTCTTCCGGTCCGCCTTCAACTTCGGTGAGCAGAAGCACAGCCAGGGCGATCTTCATGGAGTCGTACTGCGAAGTTGCTTCGCTCTCCAGCGAGAAAAACCGCGTGTGCATCATGCATCTATCGATACCGCACGTGATCGCGAAAGGCGCGGTGCGTGTGTCGCGTTCGAGCGTGATCCGCGCTTCCTGCGGATGCTCTTCATCGCGAAGAATGATTCCTTCTTCGGATCCCTTCTGGCCGAGTGTTGCGCCGTTTTCGAATGGGTACCATATCGCCATGCTCTGAGATTATCGCGGTGGTGGCGAAATCTAATCAATGGAAAAAATTGCGAAAATCGCAAAATTAACTCTTGACATGCAACCATTTGGTTGCCTATTATGCCGGCAATGGGCGCTGATGTGGACAAGGTGTTCAAGGCGCTCGCTGCTCCCGAGCGCCGGCTGCTGCTGGATCGGCTAAGGGCCGACAACGGGCAAACCCTGGGGCAGCTTTGCGCACACTCTGCGAGATGACGCGCCAGGCCGTGACCAAACACCTCAAGCTGCTTGAAGAGACAAATCTGGTGGCGACCATCCGGCGGGGCCGGGAGAAGCTGCACTATCTGAATCCCATGCCGATTCACGAGATTGCCGAGCGCTGGATTGATAAATACGAGCGGGGACGATTGCGCGCCCTCGCCGAACTCAAAATAAGCTCGAAGGAGAAAACGATGGCTGAATCTCAATTTGTTTATGTGACTTTTATCCGCACCACGCCTGAGAAACTGTGGCGGGCGCTGATGGAACCGGAATTCACGCGCCAGTTCTGGATGAATACAACGCAGGAGTGCGAATGGAAGCCGGGTGCATCCTGGCGCATAGTTAAACCGGACGGGGGCACTGCCGACAGCGGCGAAGTGGTTGAAATCGAGCCGCACAAGCGACTGGTCCTCAAGTGGCAGAATCATATGTTTCCCGAGATGACCGCGGAAGGCTTTTCGCGCCTGACTTACGAGCTTGAGCAGAAGGGCGATACCGTCAAGCTCACGGTCACGCATGAAATGGACAAGCCCGACTCGAAGCTCATCAAGGCAGTTTCCGGCGGATGGCCGATGATCCTTGCCAGCCTCAAGAGTCTGCTTGAGACCGGCGAATCGCTGGAAGGTACGCGGAAGTGGCCGGAAGGAATGTGATAGCTCCCGCAAGGGACGCGTATGCGCTACCGCCCGCAGCGGACCACAATCTGCGTTCCGGGGGCGACCATCGTCGCCTGGAGCGGGAGCCTGTTCGCGCACTGTACCGCTTCCGGAGATATGCACTTCCAGTCCCGCAGCGGCGGCCTGCTCAATGACCTTGCGCACCGGCAGCCCGATGAGCGATGGAACCTGAAGGCTTTTAGTGTCGACGACCATCACCGCCGTTGTCAGCTGCTGCCTTGCCCTGTGTGGCTGGCTGAGGACAGAATCTGAAGCGCCGTGGAATTGACAGGCTGCTGCCGCCAGGGTTTGTCTTCGAATTCGCAGCTTGATTCGGCGGCGCGGCTGTCTGGTTTGCGGTCTTTGTAGGGCCGGCACTGCGCTCTGGTTCTGAGCGCCGTTCCGCAGCGGATCGTCGCTGGGCAACTCATTGGCCGCGGCATAGAGCGCCTTTATATCGTCTTCGCTGATTCTCTCCCGCGCCTCGTCCTCAACCAGGGCGCATCAGACTTTTGCCCCGGTCGGGGCGGGCGCACGTCAATATCGTGCCGAACGCCCAAATACTCAAGCACCTGCTGCGCCACCTCGGAAAAGACCGGCGCGGAAACGCTGGCGCCGTAGTAATCGCCCTTGGGGGAATCCATGATCACGGCCACGGCGATGACCGGATTGTTGACCGGCGCGATGCCGGCGAACGAGGCGACGTGCAGGTCTTCGAGTATGTGCGCGTGGCCGGATCGATTTTTTGCGCCGTGCCGGTTTTGCCGCCCGATGAGTAGCCGTTAAGCTGCGCCTCCTTGCCCGTGCCGAAGAGCACCACGCCCTCCATCATCTTGCGCATCTGGGCAGCGGTCAGCGTGGAGAGCACGCGGTGTGCGCCGGGAGGGAGCGGATTGGGCAGATCGCCGCCCGGCTTGAAGGGCGCCCCTTGCAGGGGAGCGGGCCTTTGGTTGGGAGTAGTGGGATCAAGTTGCCCCGGCATCAGCACGTGCGGCGGCAGGTAAACTCCTCCGTTGGCAATGGTGGAAACCATCGAGACCAGTTGCAGAGGCGTAACCGCAACTTCCTGGCCAATGGCGATGGAGCCGATGGACGACGGACTCCACTTGCTTACCGGACGCAGCAGGCCGCGGGTCTCGCCCGGCATCTCCGCGCCGGTGCGGCTGCCGAAGCCGAAATCGCGCACATATTGGTAGAAACGGTCCTGGCCCAACTTTGATCGCCAGCTTTATAGCGCCCACGTCGCTTGAGTGCTCGAGCGCCTGCAGTCACCGTCACTTTGCCCAGACCGCGGTCGCTCTTGTCGTCGTGAATCACGCGTCCAGCCAGAGATCATGATCTGCCGCCCTGGCAGTCGATGATGTCGTCCGGCGTGACCACATGCTGCTCGAGCGCCGCCGAGTAGGTGACCAGCTTGAAGGTGGAGCCGGGTTCGTAGACGTCGCTCACGGCGTGATTGCGCAGCAGCTCCGGCGTGGTGTGGCGGAAGGAGTTGGGATTGAAGGTGGGACGAATGGCCAGCGCCAGAATCTGCCCGGTGTGCACGTCCTGCACCACCACGGTGCCGCTCTCCGCCTGGGTGCGCTGCATGGCGTGATCCAGCGCCCGCTCGGCCAGGAACTGAATATCTTCGTCGATGGTCAGCACCAGGTTCTGGCCCGGCTCGGGATCGTGTTCGCTCGAACCCAGCACCCTGCCGCCGCGCATCCATGGCCGTATACATGCGGCCCGGAACTCCGTGCAGTTGCGCCTCGAACTTCTGCTCCAGTCCGCCCAGGCCGTTATCGTCCACGCCCACATAGCCCAGCACCTGCGCGGCAATTTCATTGTCCGGATAGAAGCGCTGGAACTCTTTGGTGAAGTAGATGCCCTTGATACTGCTTGCGCCGCTGCCCGCGCCGTTCCCGTCATCGCATGCACGCGAGCCGCAACCTCCGGCGTTACCCTGCGCGCCACCCAGGCAAAGTTGCGGCCGTTATTTAGCCGGGCGGCAATCTGCTCTTCGGTGGTTTGCGCATCTTCGGGATCGGTATGCACCACGGCGGCCAGTGCGTGCGCGGCGGTCTGCTTGTCGTCAATCTCCGTGGGGACGGCGTAGATGGAGTCCACCTGCACGGTCATGGCCAGCTCGTGAAGGTTGCGATCGTAAAGCACGCCGCGGCGCGGAGCTACCTCAAAGGTGCGCTGCTGCTGCTTCTGAGCGCGCTCAACAAACTCATGGTGCCGCGCCACCTGCAGCACGAAACAGCCGGGCGGCAATCAGGCACGACCACGCCACAAAAAAAAGGCAGATCAGCCAGAAACGCGATTGCTTCAAGAGTCTCGCGGGCGCCGTCTTGGTGAGGTTCCGGTTGGCTCGATCGGCTGCCCGCATCAGAAATCGCTCCGTAATAAAACTTGCGCCGCCTGACTTACTGCGCGGCGGGCGCCGGAGGAGTCACTTGGGCAATGGCCGGAGCACCCACCTCGGAGCCGGCATTGGGATGAATCACCTGGCCCGGCTGCGGCTCCACAAGACCCAACTCGCGGGCCATCGGATCGATGCGTCCCGGCTGGGTCAACTGCGCCTCAGTCAAACGCAACTGGCGGTTCTCCTCGCGCAACTGGTCCAGCACCTGCTTCTCCGACTCCACGCGATAGCCGCTCTCGATGGCGCTGAAGTGCTGCAAGCCGTAAATCATCACCAGCGAGAAAAGCAAGGCCATGGCCATGGAAAACGATCGCATCTGGCGCGCCCTGCACCGGATCCGGCGCCTTGACCAGCCGCGAATTGTCGAATGCGTTTTACAAAAAAGAACTCCGGCGTGCACGCACCCCGCCTGCGCTGCGGCTGCAGGGCCATGAGCCTGGCGTTCCGATCGGCAAGCCGCGCACCCGCGCCGCGGATCGCTTCGTAATCAGTCGACATATAGGTTGTGGTGCATGCCGCCATGGTGCGTCTCCTAGAGGAATAGCAGCTATCAGTGGTCAGCTAACTGCTTGTCAGTTCACTGATACCATTCACAGCAATGACCAAATCCCGATTCCCAGTTCCAGTTCCCTGTTCCCGTACTTCCTATGCCCTATTCCCTGTTCTTTCCGCCGCTCTCAGCTTCGCGCTCCGTGAGCGGGGGTTGCGTTCTATCTCTTCTTCACTGGCCGTTACCGGCTTTTTTGTCAAAATTTCCCAGATTCCCTTTTGCGCGCCTTCGCGCAAACTGTCTTTTGCAATGCGATCCTCAAGCGAGTGAAAGCTGATGACCACCAGTCTTCCCCCGGGCTTGAGCAACCTGGGCGCGGCCTCCAGCAGCGCCTTGATTTCGTCCAACTCGCGATTTACGAAGATACGAAGCGCCTGAAAGGTCCTGGTCGCCGGATGAATGTGCTCATGTTTCATTGGCGGGGCGGTTGAAGCTACAATGCGGGCTAACTGACCCGTGGTTGTAACCGGCCGCCCGCGCACAATGGCTCTGGCGATTCTCCGCGACCTCCTTTCCTCTCCGTATTCGTAAATTAGGTCTGCAAGCTCGCGCTCGCCGGCCTCGTTTACCACTTGTTCGGCGGTTGGCCCGGAGCGCCTGTCCATGCGCATATCCAACGGCCCATCCGCCTGAAAACTGAATCCTCTGCTCGCCTCGTCAAACTGCAGGCTGCTCACTCCAAAGTCGGCCAGCAAACCATCCACGGAATTCGGCTTCACGTGCTTTTCAATGGTGCTGAATGCCTCGCTCATCGAGCGTTACCTGCGGCGCCTTGTTGCCCAGTTCGTTCAAAACCCTGCCCAGCCGCGTCTTTGCCAGGCCATGGCTTCGGCATCCCGGTCAAATGCAATCAGGCGTCCCTCCGAACCCAGCTTCCTGATCGACTCCCTCGGCGTGCCCGGCCAGCCCCAGCGTGCAGTCCACATACGTTCCGCCCGCGCGTACGTTGAGAAATTCGATCGCTTCATTGAAAAGAACCGGCACATGGCGCTTACTCGAATTCGTCATGCGTCCCCCTGGGGGGTATTTGTTTCAACTGCGCGGCTTCAGAATCTGCTTCAACGACTGGCGATCTTCCGCCGTTAATGCGTTGACCGGCAAACTCTCTTCCAGATTCTTGAGGTTCTGAACCTCCAGGTAGTGCATCTTTCCGCGAACGGCAACTTCCGCATTCAACTTTGCCGATTCCCGCAAAATCTGCGGCAGCACCACGCGTGCCTGTTTGTCCATCTCCACCTGCTGACCGTAGTAGCTGGTCAGATTCAGGTACTTGTCCACCGCGTCGTCCATGGTGCTGGATTCGGCCAATAACGCTTCCTGCTTTTCCCATGCCGGCAACGGCCATATCTGCGCGCTCTGTCCATCCTGCGAGGTGATATAGAACTGGGTCACGTTCGCATCATCCAGAATTTTCTTGAACGGACCGGGGAGCTTCAGCCTTCCGCCGTCTTCGACCTTCGCTGGATGGTTACCGCGAAACGCTTCCATGTCCGTCTGCCTCTTGCTGCCGATTCCTTATTGCCTGCCGCTTGTTCCTTGTCCTTGATCCGGCCTATTCCGGTTTGCAAGGCTGGTTCCCTTGGCCGATTTGGCGCCACAATTCTGTTTGGAGAGAAAGGATTGCGATTAGACTTGCTTTGGAGTTGATTCAGCGGTTTTTAGCTGGACTCCATAGCACTCCATTTCGCTCCATTCGACTCCATAGAGGCGATAGTACCCCGTATTGGCGGTCTCGTCGAGTGAAAAATCTGTGGAAAGTATGTGGATAGCAGCGGGCGATTCGATCGAAGGTCTACTGCATAGATAGATAAAAATCAGCAACCACAATATGTAGTGTTTATGGCTTTGGTTCCACTACTGGACAGAATGCTCAAGTCGTGATAGGGGAACAAAAGGCGAAAGCTCTGATTACTTGAGCTTGTCTGCCTGCCGAGTGTGCCGCGATTCGCTTTCAATTTACTTTGTTGCGCTAATCCTGCGGCGCCTCACATTGTCCACCACCAGCTTCAGCAGGTAGAAAAACACCAGCAAATTTACGGTCAGCAGGCTTACCCTGATCCACGTCAGTCTGCGCATCACCTCGAAGACCTCCAGGGGCAGGAACGACGCTGTGATGACCAGGGTCAGGTACTCGCCCCAGGCCTTCTCCAGATAAAGGCCGGTTCCCTCAACCAGATCGAGGGCGGCATAGATGAAGCCCACCGCGCCGATCCGCCGCAGCATGCGGTCATCGACGAGCGATGACTTTTCCAGGATGAAGTTGACCAGGCGCGACTCCGGGTTGAAGCGCATGTGATTGGCCAGTTGCTCCAGCAGATCGCCGACGTCCTTGTGCAGCAGGCGCAGAGCGCCCACGCCAACGGCGATAAACAGCAGCGCCTGGGCCAGCTTGAAGGCCGCGATGAGGATGAGCCATCGATTGTGGTGCCGGGGCCTCGATAGGGCCTGCGATGAGGAATCGGTCATGATCTAGGGGAGAAGCCTGTTTTGAAACCCTCTGCTACCTCTTACGTTAACTGATGCGCGGCGGTTCTCCTAACCGCGCCGCATCGCATCAGCGACAGCGATTACCATCGAATCCATGACCGAGCGATTCGAGACTCGCCAATGGGTTCCCTTCCCTGTGGAACTGGTCTTCGCGTTCTTCGCCAATCCGGCCAATCTGCCCCACGTGATGCCACCCCGGCTTGAGACCCGCATTGAAGACGCGCGCATCGCTCCTCCGCCCGCGCGGCCCGTGCATCCTGACCCGGCGCGGCGTTTCCTGAGCGTAGCCGCCGGTCCCGGCTCTGAGATTCTCATCAGCTTTTTTCCCATCCCCTGGGTTCCAAAGCGCCTGAGCTGGATGACCCGCATCACCGAGTTTGTGTGGAACAGCCATTTTTGCGATGAGCAGGTGCGCGGCCCGTTCAGCCAGTTCCATCATCGCCACGGCATCACTGCGGAAACTCGAGACGGCATTGAGGGAACGCTGGTCAGCGATGAGATCGAGTATGCCCTGCCCTACGGCTTTATCGGCAGAATTGGCGGTGTGCTGGTGCGGCGGAAGCTGGCCCAATCCTTCGCCTACCGGCAAAAACGGCTGCCGGAGATTCTGGCGGTTGCGGCGCGTCAGGCGGTGAAGCGAGCATAGCAGCAGGCTTTATTTTTTCAGCGTCAGCAGCGCGTAGCGATCCACCACATTGCCGTCCACAATCAGCCCGGAGATGCGGCGCGCGTTCCAGATGCTCACCGTCGGGTCGCCGTCCACCACCAGAATGTCGGCGCGACGGCCGGGAGTAATCTGGCCCAGCTCGTTCCAGCCGAACTGCAGCGCATAGTTATTGGTAGCCGCGGCCAGCGCCTCGCGCGGGCTGAGTCCCAGCCGGACCAGCAGCTCCAGCTCGGTGTGCAGGGAGATGCCGGCCATGGTGCCCATCGCCGACGCGCCGGAAGCCGCCAGGTAGTGCGGAAAAGCGGAGAAGATGGTTTCGTTGATGCGCCACAGCCGCATTGCGGATTGGTCGGCCTTCTTGCGCTGGCCTTCTTCAAGGTAGTGCTGCGCGAAGGCAGGCAGATGGCGCGCCCAGTACGCCAGCGGATAGTCCACCTCGCCCGTCGAGCGATTGGAGGGCTGGAACATGCGGGCTGGATCGAGCAGCCGCGCGGCCGGCTCCTTCCACAGGTTGCGATGCCCCGGCAATTCGAGATAGAAGAGGCTGAAGGCGGGCATCAGCGCGGCATGGTGCGTGGCCAGAAACTCTGGCGTAGGCGCGCACGTGCGGATCGTCGGGCGGCAGACGTTCCGAGTAATCGTAGGCGGTGGCCGCGGCCGGCCCTTCGGGCGCGTCAACCAGGGGCCGCTGCAGCTCGTCGGGAATCACGCCCAGTGCATAGCGGCTCATCTCCGGCAGCGCGTCAACGCCGGCCTCGATGCCCACGTCGTAAGGCGTGGAGACGAACTCCCCATAGGTGACCAGCCCCATCTGGTGGGCATGGGCAATAATCCACTGGGTATTGGCAGCGGTCAGGTCGTGGCCCAGCAAGAGCACGCGCGTCCCCAGCCGGGCGGTATCGGTGAGCTGGCGAGCCGTATCCTCAGGGCTCAATTCGACTGGGTGCACGCCCTCCCTGAGCTTGAGAGCCCACTCCGGGCGCTTGGCCAGCAGGCTCCAGTTATCGGTGGTGCCGATCGAATCAATGTAATAAAGGTGCGGGCTGGGATTGAGCTGCTGTATCGATGACCCCGTGCTGGTAGTCGTTGCGTACCACCACCGTGGTCACGCCCATATAGAGATTGGCATTGGCCTGGCCCTGCGAGTTCATGCCGGCATAGCCGTCCACCAGGCCGGGAATCAAATATTTCCCCGTGCAGTCGATCACCCGCGCGCCTTTGGGGATCAGTACTGCTCCACGGTAACCCACTTGGACGATGCGTCCGTCGCGTATAACGACGATCGCATCCTGCTGGTCTCTTGCCGAGCGGCCCCAGTTGGTCACGTCCACCACGGTGCCGCCGGTAAGAACCAGCGGAACCGAGGCCTGCGCTTTAGGAAAGACCCGGATTCGGCGTCTGTGCCCAGGCCAGCATCGCCGGCACAGGACCGTTCCACTCACGCCCAATAGAAAAATACGAAACTTTCGCATATAAAAATCAGTCTTTTGTGGATTGTCGCACAGCGATTCAGGCAGCGGCCAATCTCCCGCACAATCAAGCCGCATAAATCGTCACGATGGATCGCTGAAATGGTTACCATTGGTTCCTCAGCTGGCCACCAGCGTTCTGCGCACGCGCCGCGACAGCAGCGGCAGAACCTGGGCCTGCGCCTCGTCCACGGTCAGGCCGTGCCGGGCGCGCAGATCAGCCACCTTGCCGTGCTCGATAAATTTGTCAGGCCAGCCAATGCGCACCACCGGCACCGTGGATCCCATCTCCTCCAGCGCCTCCATCACCGCGGAGCCAAAGCCTCCCATCTTCACGTGATCCTCAAAGGTGACAAAGGCGGCCACGCGCCGCGAGTACTGCTCCAGCACTTCCAGGTCCAGCGGCTTGACGAAGCGAGGATTGATGACCGCGGCCGAGTAGCCAATGTACTCCAGCCGCTCAGCCAGCTCCCGCGCCATCGTAACCATCGGCCCCAGTCCGAGAATGGCCACGTCCGAGCCGTCCTTGATTACTTCGGCCTTGCCCACGGGAATCGCTTGCGGCTCGGCCTTGCGGGTCCACGCCGGCAACCGCTCCGCGCGGATAACGAATGGCGCTTGGACCGGGAATCTCAAGCGCGGTCTTCATCATGTCGGCCAGCTCGTCCTCGTCCTTGGGAGCCATCAGCACCATCTCCGGAATGCCGCGCAGGTAGCTGATATCGAAGAGTCCATGATGCGTGGGCCCGTCGTCGCCGGAGAGTCCGGCGCGGTCCATGCAGAAAAGCACCGGCAGCTTTTGCAGGCAGACGTCGTGCACGATGGGATCGAAGGCCCGCTGCAAAAAAGTCGAGTAGATGGCGCACACCGGACGGTAGCCCTGGGTGGCCATGCCCGCGGCAAACACCACCGCATGCTCCTCGGCGATGCCCACGTCAAAAAATCGCTTGGGATGGCGCGGCCTGAAAAGATCCAGTCCCGTGCCGCTGGGCATGGCCGCTGTGATGGCCACGATGCGCTCGTCCTTGTCTGCCAGGCCGGCCAGGGTAGTGGCAAAAACTTCAGAGTAGCTCGGCAATCCGGCCGGCTCGGTCATTCCGGTCTCGGGATCGTAAGGTCCCAGGCCGTGAAACTTCTTCTTCTTTTCCAGCGCCGGCTGAAAGCCGCGTCCCTTTTGCGTCAGCACATGCAGCAGCACGGGGCGGTCGGCGCTCTTGAGAAACTTGAAGGTCTCCACCAGCAGCGGCAGGTTGTGGCCGTCGATGGGGCCGAAGTATTGCAGGCCGAACTCCTCAAACATCATCGATGGCCACAGCAGGCCCTTGGCGGCCTCTTCAGCGCGGCGCGCCACTTCGGCTGCTGTCTTGCCGCCGAAGCGCTCGATGATGCGGTGGGCCGAGTCGTGCAGGTGCTGGTAGTGCTCGTTGGTGACGATGCGATGAAAGTAGCTGGCGATGGCGCCCACGTTGCGATCGATGGACCACTCGTTGTCGTTGAGCACCACGATCATCCGCTTGGTCTGCGCGGCAATGTTGTTCAGCGCTTCAAAAGAAATTCCGTTCGTAAAAGCCGCGTCGCCTGCCACGGCAATCACGTGCTCCTTGCCGCCGGAGAGATCGCGGGCCACGGCCATTCCCAATGCGGCGGAGAGCGCCGTGCCGGCGTGCCCTGCTCCGTAGCAATCGTGCTCGCTCTCGGTGCGCAGCATAAAGCCGTTCAGCCCGCCCGGCTGGCGAATCGTCTCGAAGCGCTCCAGCCGCCCGGTAAGAATTTTGTGGATGTAAGCCTGGTGGCTCACGTCGAAGAGCAGCTTGTCCTCGGGGGTATTGAAGACCGTGTGCAAGGCCAGAGTCAGTTCCACCACGCCCAGGTTCGGACCCAGATGGCCGCCGGTCTTCGACAGCGTCTGAATCAGAAACTCGCGGATCTCCGCCGCCAGTTCCGTCATCTGCGCCATGCTCATGCGCTTCAGATCGGCGGGCGAGTGGATGGACTCGAGCAATGTTCCCATCGTCTTCCTTCCAACGGAGAATGGCATGAAATCGAAGAAAAATCCTTCTCTGTGCCGCGGCCATTTCAAAGCGGACATAACCAACCTATAGTATACGTGCGCGAGTTATCCCGGCTGATCGATTAGACGGTTTTGCGTCGGCGAGGTTGAAGGCGCCGGGAAGAGACGGTGAAGGTTGACTGGCGTAGCTTCTGAAATGCCTTAAGGAGCGTCCTCAACAGGATGCACTGAGAAATCTTTTCCTTCAGCTAGCAAAGTAGCGCCTCTGTATCCAGAAGGCGACGTTCACCAGCCCGATGAGCGCCGGTACTTCAATCAGCGGGCCGACCACGCCCACGAATGCCTCGCCGGAATTCAGGCCGAAGACGGCTACGGCCACCGCAATCGCCAGCTCGAAGTTGTTTCCCGCGGCAGTGAAGGAAAGAGTAGCGGATTGCGCGTAATTGGCGCCCAGCCGCTTGCCCATCCAAAAGCTCACCAGAAACATGATGAGGAAATAAATGACCAGCGGGATTGCGATGCGAACCACATCCAGCGGCAGACGCACAATCAGATCGCCCTTGAGCGAGAACATCACCAGGATAGTGAAGAGCAGGGCGAACAACGTGAGCGGACTGATCCGGGGAATGAAGCGCGTACGGTACCACTCCTCGCCTTTGATGCGAATGAGAGCGAAGCGCGTAACGAACCCGGAGACAAATGGAATGCCGAGATAAATTGCAACGCTCTTCGCGATCTGGCCGATGCTGACTTGCACAATGCTTCCTTCAAGCCCGAACCACTTTGGAAGCACGGTAATGAAAACCCACGCGTAAAAGCTATAAAAGAGAACCTGAAATACGCTGTTGATAGCCACGAGGCCGGCAGCGTAGTCCGTGTCCCCATTGGCCAGCTCATTCCACACCAGGACCATCGCGATACAGCGCGCAATACCGATCAGGATGAGTCCGCGCATATAGGCGGGTTCGCCGCGGAGGAACACAATCGCCAGAAGGAACATCAGCACCGGCCCGATGACCCAGTTCTGAATTAGAGACAGTGAAAGGACTCGTTTATTGCGAAAGACCTGGCCAAGCTTCTCGTATTGCACTTTCGCCAGTGGCGGAAACATCATGATGATTAGCCCGATTGCGATGGGGATATTCGTCGTTCCGCTCTGAAAGCGATTGACGAATCCGGCCGAGCCTGGGATGAAGTGGCCGGCCGCGACTCCAATGCCCATGGCGAGGAATATCCAGAGCGTGAGGAAGCGGTCGAGGAAAGAGAGCTTCTTCCGCTGGATGCGGAGCGCAGATCTGGCCGCGCGTATACGGTGCGCTGTACATTGTCATTTGACCTCAGTGCATCAACTTGCGGTTCTGCCTGGCCGTAACGATGCGGCGCAAGAGATTGGCTTCATTGCCGGCCGATGTTGTCGAGTTCCCGCTGAATTGCGAACTGCTCCAGAGTGGACAGAGGCAGCGAGAGAAAGAGGCCGATGCGCCGATCGAGAATGGAATACGCGTCGCGAAAGGCGCGGGCAATCTCTTCCGGCGTACCCTTCACCGCCGCCGGATCGGGAACTCCCCAATGAGCGGTCATCGGCTGTCCGGGCCAGAATGGGCATACTTCTTTCGCCGCGTTATCGCACACCGTGAAGACAAAGTTCATCTTCGGCGCATCCGCCGCCTGCGAACTCATCCCAGGACTTGCTGCGAAATCCGGCAGTCGGAATTCCCGAAAGCTCGATTTGTTTCAGCGCCTCCGGCCTTACCGTTCCTGACGGATGGCTGCCGGCGCTGTAGGCCGTAAATGCGCCCTTGGACTTACGGTTCAATATGGCCTCCGCCATGATGGAGCGGGCGGAGTTGCCCGTGCACAGGAACAGAACGTTGTAGTGGTTGGACATGTGCGGCTAGCTCGCCATTTGCGGCATCAGTGCACTCCGTCCCGATCGTTGCCGCGGTTTGGTTGCGCGGATAAACGCGCTGTGAAATTTGCCTTCAACCAGCGGCGCAATCGCGTCCACGTCAACTCCGGATTTCTCCAGGAAACTGACGCGCATCTTCCACGTTGTAGGTCCGCGTGGTCTCCATGCCGATTTCGGCGAACCCGGCACCGAGCAGCCTGGCGCGATAATCGGTCTCATCCATGCGCCCGGCAATGCAGCCCACCCAAAGCATCATGCTCTTCCGCACAGCGTCGGGAACCTCGCCGCGCACCACCACATCGGAAACCGCAAAGCGGCCTCCGGGACGAAGCACGCGGAATGCCTCCCGAAGCACGCGGTTCTTGTCGGCGGAGAGATTGATCACGCAATTCGAGATCACCACGTCCACGGAATTATCCGGCAGGGGAATATTCTCGATCTCGCCTTTCAGAAACTCCACGTTCTCCACGCCCGCCTTGACGCTGGTTTTCGCGGGCCAGCGCCAGCATCTCATCGGTCATATCAAGCCCGTAGGCTTTGCCCGTGGGTCCAACCCGGCGCGCGGAGAGCAGCACGTCAATGCCGCCGCCCGAGCCAAGATCGAGCACTACCTGGCCCGGCTTCAGCTCGATCAGCGCGGTGGGATTGCCGCATCCCAGCGAGGCCAGCACGGCCTTCTCCGGAATCAGCCCCTTATCATCGGCGCTATAGAGATTGGCGGTAATCGGGTCGCAGCAGCGCAGGCCTGGATCGCAACAAGCAGCCAGGCTTCCCTCGCTCGGCAACCGCGCGGGCGGCGCTGCCGTACTTGCGCTTCACTTCCTCTTTGACTTCAGCATTGGCGCTCATTCAGGCTCTCCTCATATACGTTAATGCGAATATATATCCGGCTGGACATATCTGTCAATCCGTATATTATTGAGATATGAGTTCGCGGCCCAAATCCTCGCCCATGGTTCCGCTGTTTGCCGCCCTGGCCGATCGCACGCGCCTGCGCCTGCTCAACCTGATTGCGGGCCGCGAGGTTTGCGTCTGCTATCTGGTCGAGATCCTGCGGCAAAGCCAGCCGAAGATCTCCCGGCATCTTGCCTACCTGAGGAAAGCTGGAGTGGTGGCCGCGCGAAGAGAAGGAAAGTGGATGCATTACCGCCTTGAGCGGCCGGACGATGCGGCGGCCGGCTCCATCCTTGCCGCCACGCTCGATTCGCTGAAGATGGACCGGGAGATGCAAGCCGACCTGGCTCGCCTGAGCCGAGCCTGTTGCCAGCCCGCGCGCTTCGTCACTTTGCAGGGCGCTCCCATGCCGGCTCACGAGGAAACAAATTTAGCCTGAAATTGCGAAATGCGATTCGTTCTTCGCCCTGCCACTCACCCTTTGCGCAGATAAGTTCCCGAAAGGCGGTCGTGCCAGCTTAGGCGCTCCTCGTCGAAGATGGCCCACGCCACGCCCAGCCCCACCGGCAGCAGCGATAACAGCAGCGCTCCCAGCCGGCCCAGCCTTTGCGCGCCGGTAGGAATCTGATCGTCGAAGGTGCACAGGCTGATGCGAGCGTACTTCATCCCCGGCGTATTTTTAGCCAGCGCGAAGAACAGCGCCTGGTAAAGCAACGCCGATAACCGCCAACGCCACTGCCGCGCCCATTTCGATCTGCCGTAGGCTGGGCAGCACTCTGCGCATTGACTGCGACCACCATCGCCGCCGCCACGCAGGCCCCCGCCATCAGCGTGCCATCCACCACGGCAGCCATCATCCGCAGGTTGATGGGCGCAGGTTGCAATGCCGGAGCTGCCGAGCCTGCCTGGGACGCATTCTCCTCCAGCAGAGGCTCCTCTTCCAGCTCAATCCCCAGCCACTCCGAGCCTGTCCACGCAGTCGCAGCCACCTCGGCCACGGCCTCCACCGGCTTGGCCTGGATCAGGATGCTCCCGGGGTCCACCTCGAAGATGCTCAACTGCCTCTCAGGCTCATCACCACGGCATTCTGCCTTTCGTCCCGCCGCGGCCGAGCCTTGCGCGCTGTATCAAGCTCCACTGGAAATTCGATCAGGTTGGCGTGAGTCGGCTGAGCAGCTTCAGCAATCTCAATGCCATCGAAGGCCGCCGGAGCATCGCTCGCGCACTCGCAAGATTCCCGCTTCGTCCGGCACTGAAATCTCAAAAATTCTCTGCCCATGCGCGGCACGGGTTTGAGCAGCCTCAGCTTCAGACGCAGCCTCCAACCTCAGCCAGAACGGATTCAGCGGCGGCCTGCGCCTTCATGTGCGGCCCGGGACGCAGCCTCGGCGGCGCGCACTGCAACGCGCGCCTCGCCGGCCAGCAATTCGCTGTAGCTGGGGGCATGGGCATAACGCGCCGCCACCCGCGCGGCCACCTCTGCGCCACGGCTGCCTGCGCTGTGCTGGTCTTCCAACGGCGTCCTCCGGCTCTGCCGAAGTACCCTTGCGTCTCTTGTGCGCGGCCAGCCGCCGGTTCACTTCCTGCTTCCACGCGGGTGCGCTTTCGACCTGGCTTGCGGATGTGCTCAAAGCTCCTTTACCCCTTCATATGCGGTTCTCAGGCCTGCTTTCGATCCCTGTCCCGCTGTTCCGGTCCGTGCCTGCCCGGCCAAAACGGAGCATCGCGGACGTTGCTTACAATTATAAGAAGAAAGATTTCGCGGAATATGCAGACGCGGCACGGATCATGGGATCCGTGCGGGAAGAAACAATCCGACTTTGCCTGCTGCCAGAGCTCGAGTGGCGCGCATCCCATCCAAAGAGTGGCTGGCTTTTGCTATGCTGAGCCTTGCACCGATTTTGGTCTGGGAATGCGCCCTCGTAATTTAGTGTTTATCACGGTGTTGGCCCTCTGTCACCTGCAACTTGGGGGACAGGCGTTGACCAATGCGTTACCTCCCGCCCAGCAACCCTCCACCAGCGCCACGCTCCTCGCACGGCCAATCTCAGTCCGATCCAGCTTCGCAACTCCCCGACGACCCCGGCCAGGAAATTTTGCCCATCGCACAGCCGGAGCCGGCGCCCGCATCCGGAGTGCCCGTCCGTTGGGAGGCGCAGCACCAGACCCGCGTGGGCGACACCTTGACCCTCACCGGCGATGTGGTGGGCTACTACCGCGACTACATTCTTCGCGCCGACAAAGTCATCTACCACCAGTCCACCTCGGAGCTGGAGGCCGAAGGCCACCTGCAGGTTAGCGGAGGCCCCAACGATATCCTCATCAACGCCTCCCACGGCGATATGCGCCTGAACATGCACACCGGGCGTTTTTATAATGTGAGCGGCTCGCAGGGAGTGCGTTCCGCCGGCCACACTGTGGTCTATTCCACCGCCAATCCGTTCCTGTTTTCCGGCCGGGTGATGCTCCAGCTCGGCGAGGGCAACTACCGGCTGGTCGACGGCACCATGACCAACTGCCGCCTGCCCCACCCCGATTGGCAGATCATCTCCCGCTCCATCAACCTCGCCGACGGCAAGGCCTCCACCTCCAACGCCTTCTTTGAATTTCTCCACGTGCCGGTCTTCTATATGCCCTACCTCCGCCATCCAACCGACGAGACGGGCCGCGAGAGCGGGCTGCTGACCCCCGAGTTCGGATACGGATCTATCTATCAAGGGACTGGTCCTGGGCGAGCAATACTACTGGGTCATCAGCCGCAGCATGGACATGATTGTCGGCGCCGAGTACTGGAGCAAGCGCGGATGGGCGCCCAACGGCGACTTCCGCTACAAAGGCCCGGGCCAGGACCACCTCACCTCGCGCTGGGATGCTCTGCTCGACCGCGGGGTGGTAGCCGCGGTCACCACTCCGCCCATTCCTCCCTCCACCACTCCCACCACTGCCGTTCAACTGGTCAACCAGGGCGGCGTGGACGTGATCGCCCTGGGCCGCAAAGACCTCACTCCCGATACCCGCCTGGCCGGCATCGTCGAATACCTTTCCAGCTACGTCTACCGCCTGGTCTTCAACGACAATTACTCGCTGGCCACCACCTCCCAGGTCTCCAGCGTGGTTTCTCGTCACCCACGAACACAACGGCTTCATTCCCTCCATTGCGATGGACCGCTTTCAGACCTTTGCCGGCTCCACGTAAGCAACGAGAGCCCGGACGCCATCAACGGCGACCAGGCCAGGATTCTCCATCTGCCCACGCTGCGCTATGACGTGCTCGACCGGCCGCTCGGCGACTTCGCCCTTTTACTGGGGGGCCGGATCGTCGCTCAGCTACCTGGCTCGTTCCGAACCCGGTGAGCCGATCTTGCTCGGAGGCGGCATCGGGACAGGCTTCCACGCCCGCAACGTGGGCCGCATCGACCTTTATCCGCATCTCTACCTGCCGCTGGTGGCCGGAGGCTGGAGCGTGGTTCCCCAGGCTGCGCTGCGCGACACTTACTACTCCATCAGCCAGAATCCCGACCTGACCGGCATGAATGGCGGCACACCCACCATCAACCACGACTCGCTTAACCGCGATGACGTCGAGGCAGGCGTGGAGATCCGGCCCCCGGCCGTCGAGCGCGATTTTGCTCTTCCCGGTTTCAACCGCGAACTGCGCCACGTCATCGAGCCTGAAATTTTCTATCGCTTTGTCGGCGGCATCGGCATGCAGGCCCAGAATGTGCTCCTCGCCGACACTACCGACATCGCCACCAACACCAACGAACTCGGCTATTCGCTCACGCAGCGCTTTTACCTGCGCCCCACCGCCCCGGCGCTCTGCGCCCCTGAGAACGTATTGCCCTCGGGCGAGTGCCCGGCCAGGCCGCGCGAGTGGGCCAGTTGGACGCGTTGCCCAGAAGTTCTACTTCGACCCCTACTTCGGCCGCGCGATCATCCCCAACCGGCGCAATGTCTTCGACTCCACGCTTGACCTCACCGGCGTGGCCTTTCTCACCGCCCCGCGCAACTTCGCGCCCATCATCTCGCGCCTGCGCTTTGAAGCCATCGACAATCTCCGCATCGAGTCGGACACTGGACTTCGACCCCGTGACCAAACGGATCGACGCGGATAATCTCTATGCCGGCTACAGTTGGGGACGCACCACCCTCGGCGTGGGCCACTCCATGCTCAACGCCGTCGACGAAAGCAGCGGCGCCGCCTCCACCGTCAAGAGCCAGCAGGTGCAGCCCTACCTGGCCATCGGCAAGCAAAGCGGCAACGGCTTTAACCTGGCCGCCAAAGGCGGATACGACTTTGTTCTCGGCGAGTTCCAATATGAAGGCGTACAAGCCACCTATAACTGGAACTGCTGCGGCCTCACCGTCGGTTACCGGCGCTTCGATCTCGGCTCCATTCGCGGCGACGACTCCCAGTGGCTCTACAGCTTCACCCTGGCCAACTTCGGCTCTGTCCCCGGCATCAGCCGCTCCAAGTCCGTCTTCCGCGACCCCACCCTGCCGCCCGCCTATTAGAGTCGCCACTAAATCATCTCTTCCTATAAAACTCAGTGCCCCATCCATTTCGCGCTTCCGCCGCAGCGGACGAAATGGGTGGAAAACCACAACCCCGTGCTTGCTTTTTTCCTTCACCAGCGTCAACTCATTATCACCTGGGCGGTCATCCCCTTCGTCGCCCAGTACCGCCCCGCTGGAGTATTCTTTCCTGAGAGGAATTCAACTTGCCGCGCATTCGTTTACTCGCCGCCCTGCTCGCAATCTGCATCGCCGTGGGCTGCAAAGCTCAATCCACGCCGCCCCAAACCGCCTCGCAAAGCCCGCAGGAGATCGCCGCGTCTCACCCGCCACATCCAGAATCATGATCCGTTCCCAGTTCAACATTCCTCCGGATTACTCCGTAAGTCTTGGCGCCCGCAAGCCCAGCAAGATTGCCGGCTATGACTCGCTGCCCGTCGTCTTCTCCCACGGCTCCAACGAGACCAATGAAGAATTCCTGATCTCCACCGACAACAAGACCCTGGCCCACTTCGACAAGTTCGACCTGGCCAACGATCCCGTCGTAATCCATCGACGTCGCCGGCCGCCCCATCCGCGGCAATCCCGACGCCAAGGTCACGGTCATCAGCTTTGACGACCTCGAGTGCCCCTACTGCGCCCGCATGCACCAGACGCTCTTTCCCGGCCACGTTGGACCACTACAAAGACAAGGTCCGCTTCATCTACAAGGACTACCCGCTCACCGAAATTCACCCCTGGGCCATGCACGCCGCGGTGGACGCAAACTGCCTGGCCGCGCAAAGCAGCGATGCTTATTGGAAATACGTCGATTACCTCCACGCCCACGGACAGGAGATCAGCGGCCCGGACCGTAACGCGGCAAAGAGCTTTGACGCGCTCAATCGCATCGCCCGCGAACAAGCCACGCAGGCCAAACTCGACTCCAGCAAGCTCGACGGCTGCCTGGCCGCGCAGGATGAATCCAATGTGCGCGCCTCGCTCCGCCTGGGAGATACGCTCAAGATTGCAGGGAGCGCCCGCGCTCTTCATCAATGGCGAGCGCATTGACGGCGCGCTCCCGCAGGAACAGGTCTGGCTGGTCATCGACCGCGCCCTCCGCGCCGCCGGCATTGCCTCCGCCGCCTCCGCTTCGCCGCTCCATCGGCCGCCGCAATGCGCCGGCCGGTACAGGGTCAATTAGGCAGCGCGCCGCTATCGCAGCAATGGGTTGTGGAGTTTATTCTTGAAAGCCGGGGCTTTTTATAAGCCTCACAGGAGACAAAAGCTTGCAATCCGAATCCTTTTTCACGGCGCGTTTCCGCTTCGCCGTCTTCGTCCTTGTTAGTGCAGTCCTGTTGGCCCCGCTCGCCGGCTGCCACCGCTCCCCCGCTCCCGACGTGATGGCCACCGTGAATGGCAAGGACATTCTGCGCTCGGAGCTGGACAAGTATTACCAGGCCAGCCTGGCAGACAACCCCCAGCAGCCCTCTCCCGAGCAGGCCGACATTGTCCGCCTCAATATCCTTCACCAGATGATCGAGGACGAGATCCTGCAGCAGCGCGCCGCCAAGCTCAACCTCGCCGCCAGCGATGAGGACGTAAACGCCAAGCTCACCGAGATGAAGGCGCCCTTCACGCAAGAGGAGTTCGACAAGCAGCTCAAGCAGCGCAACCTGACCATCGACGACATCAAGCGCGATATTCGCCGCTATTTGACCAAGACCAAGCTGCTCAACAAGGAGATCGAGTCAAAGATCAACATCACCGACGCCGAGATCAGCAATTATTACGCGGCCCACAAGGCGGAGTTCAACCTCATCGAGCCCCAATATCACCTGGCGCAGATCGTCGTCACCGCCGGCCCTCCCCAGCAAACCGCCAACCTGCAAAACAACAAGGCCTCCGGCGACGCCGACGCCAGAAAGAAGATCCAGGCCCTCTACGCCAAGCTTCAGAACGGCGAGGACTTCAGCGCCGTGGCCATGAACTTTTCAGAAAATTCCAATACCGCTTCCAATGGCGGCGATATGGGCTTTGTAGCCGATTCGGCCCTGCACAGCCAGCCGGAAGCATATGCCGCCATCAACAAGCTCAAGCCGGGGCAAATCACCGACATTCTTCCCGTCGACGACGGCGCCGGACCGGGTCGGCGGACCATCGGTTACGCCATCTACAAGCTGATTGCCAGGGAGCCGGCCGGCCAGCGCGAATTGAACGACCCGCGCGTGCAGCAAACCATCCGCCAGGGACTTCGCGACGGCCACGCGCAACTGCTCAAAAACGCCTACTTCGAGATGCTCCACGACGAAGCCAAGGTACACAACTACCTGGCCGACCAGATCCTCAAGGAAGGCGCAAAATAGACTTCCACCGCATAGATCAGCAGGTTGCACCAGGTCTCGTCCGCCGCGGCGGAAGACCTGGGATTCACCATTCCCAAGCGGGATTTTCCGGTAGTGCGATATTCTGAATTCCGCATATATCTTCCCCACCTTCCCCCGGGTGAATCCCTTGATTGTCGAAATCGAAGCGCTGACCAAAATTTATGACTCCAAACTCCGCGTCGTAGCCCTGGACGGCGTCGACCTGGAGCTGAAGCAGGGCGAAATCTTCGGCCTTCTGGGCCCCAACGGCGCCGGCAAAACCACCACCATCTCCATTGCCACCACCCGCACCCTGCCCACCAGCGGCTCCGTCCGCATCGCCGGCATCGACGTGGTCAAGCACCCGGCCCATGCGCGGCGGCTCATCGGCGTGGTGCCCCAGTTCAATACCCTCGACCGCTCCCTCACCGTCTACGAAAACCTCTACTACCACTGCCGCTACTTCGGCTTCTCTCACTCCCACGCCAAATCCCGCTCCCTCGAGCTGCTTGACCAGTTCATGCTCACTGAGCGCAAAGGCGTCTACCCCGCGCAACTCTCCGGCGGCCTGGCCCAGCGCGTGCAGATCGCCCGCTCCATCGCCCACCGCCCCACAGTGCTGTTTCTTGACGAGCCCTCCGCCGGCCTCGACCCGCAGAGCCGCATGGCCATGTGGGAGGCGGTCGAAGGCCTGCGCAAGGAAGGCATCACCGTCCTGCTGACCACCCACTACATGGAGGAAGCCGATTCGCTCTCTGACCGCGTAGCCATCATCGACTATGGCCGCGTGCTGGCCCTCGGATCGCCGGAAAAGCTCAAGTCACCCTCGGCGCGCATACCATCTTCGACCTCAAGCTGAAGTCCATGCAGAAGCCTGGAGCCGGTCGTCGCGTCCCTCAAGGCGCGCCCGGACGTAACCAGCGCCGAGGTCACCGCGGACGGCCTGCGGGTCATCGCCGCCAGCTCCGACGGCCTGCTCCCCGATATTGTGCAAGCCGCCGCCCACTTCGGCCTGCGCGACCTGGCCATCACCGAGCCCAGCCTGGAAACCGTCTTCATCAAACTCACAGGGAGGGACCTGCGTGAATAGGAACAAGGGAACAGGGAATAGCGAGTCAGAGAATCGTGAAATCGGCTAAGGATCGCGAACTCGCGATTATCCGCTGAAATCGGAATGCTAACTCGCTGCCCGCGTTTCTGCGAAGTGGAAAACTCGCTGCCCCTCGAACCCATCCCCGGTCCGCAAAATCCACCTCGGCCCTGCAATCTTCATCAAGTCCTTCCTCGGTCTGTATCTGCGCGATCTGCGCGTGCTCTCCCGCGAGTTCATTCCCTTTATTCTCCGCGTGGGCATGCAGCCGCTGCTCTTCCTCTTCGTCTTCACCTTCATCCTGCCGCGCATGGCCAGCGGAAACCCCATGGCCGCCGGCCGGAGTGGACTTCGGCACCATCCTCCTGCCCGGCCTCATGGCCGTAGCCATCATGTTCTCCGGCATCGCCGCCGTGGCCCTGCCGCTCTCGTCGGAGTTCGGCATCACCCGCGAAATCGACGACCGCGTCATGTGCCCGCTGCCCCTGTGGGCCGTAGCTCTTGAGAAGGTCTGCTTCAGCGCCATGCAGAGCATCATCGCCGCCCTGCTGGTCATTCCCATGGCCTACTACGTTCCCGCCGTCCCGGTCCGCGCCCACGTAGCCAACTGGTTTCTCTTCGCGCTGGTGCTGGTGCTCGCCAGTTTGCTCGCCGGCTCGCTCGGCCTGGTCATCGGCTCCACGGTCAACCCCAAGCAAATCGGCCTGGTCTTCTCCATCATCGTGGTGCCCATCACGTTTTTAGGCTGCGTCTACTACCCCTGGGCCTATCTCGAAAAAATCCGCTGGCTGCAATTCGGCGTCCTCTTCAACCCAATTGTGTATATGAGCGAAGGCCTGCGCGCCGCCGTAACTCCCTCCATCGCACACATGCCCTGGTGGGCGATTCTCGTAGCGCTGGTCTTCTTCACCGCCGCGCTGGGCCGCTGGGGACTCAAAGGATTTTTGGGCAGAGTGCTTTCGTAGCGGTATGCATCCAATCTAGATTCGCTGATATCTGTTTGCAATGGGCGGCTACTTTGCTTTGATGTCAGGCCGCCTAAATCCAAATCTATCCGGCGATGTGCAAACGCGGCCTATACTAATGTTTTCAACCATGCGGAGCCTATAATTTACATAATCTTGCGATGATTCTGGCTCCGGCTCTGCTTTTGGCGGCCGGTTGCGCCGATGGGCGTGTGACCGCGGACCCTTCCAACGACGTCTTTTCCATCTCTCCCGGCACTAGCTTGATTGATACCAATTGCACCGGCTGCAATGCGATCAGCGAACACGGAACACCCGCGGAGCAGTTCACCGCAACGCTCGCCGGCGGAGGCGAGGCGCCCGTCGTCTGGTCGCTCTCCGGCGGCGACTCAACCAGCGGGTCGGGCAGCATTACCGACGATGGCCTTTACACTCCACCCAGCTATCTCACCGCCGACCGCGTCGATGTGGTGGTAACAGCAACGCTGAGCTCCACAACCGGCGCTATCCACCACGGCGACCGCCGTACTGACCGTAACGCCAGGTTTTCTGCAGCCGCTCACGCCTGAAAACGTCGCCCTGGGCGCCAACGGGCAAGTCACCGTCACCGGCTACCTGGCCGAAGCAGGCGGCTACACCGGCATCAACTTCGCGCTTTCGAGCTCCGCCCACCGGCTCCAGCGGCGGCCAGGGTACGCTGGGCGGCACAACCTGCCAGCGCGGCAGCCAGGCCTTCACCTACTGCACCGTCACTTACTCGTCGCCGGCCCTGGTCTCCTCCACCGCGGCAACTTACGTTGTGGCCACCATCGGCAGCTCCTCCTCAAAGGACGCGGCTGAAGTGCTGCTGAACTCCGCCGGAATCTCCAGCAATCCCGCCAACCACCAGGCGCAGTCGGCCACGCAGATTCCGCTGGGCAGCTCCGGCGGCAACAACCACGACTACGACATCAACGGCAATCAGATTGTCGACTGTTGCAGCGGCACGCTGGGCGCGCTCATCCAGGACTCCAACAATCGCCAGTACCTGCTCAGCAACAACCACGTGCTGGCGCGCAGCGACCATGCCGCCGTAGGCGACGCCATCATCCAGCCGGGACTCATTGACAACAACTGCACCCCTAACGGCGACGGCGCAGGAACCACTCCCGTGGGCTCGCTCACCAACTGGCTTTCGCTCAAATCAAGCACCACCAACGCCGACGCGGCCATCGCCCAGGTCAACTCCGGCGCCGTAAGCGCAACCGGCAGCATTCTTGAGTTTGGCGCCCGCCAGCCGGACGGCACGCTGGCTGCCGCGCCTCCCGGAATCTCCTCCACGGGCGGCAAAGGCGAAACCGCCTGGCTCAATCAGACAGTGGCCAAGAGCGGCCGGACGACCGGACTGACCTGCGCCGCCGTCTCCGCCCTCGATGTGGACATTAGCGTCGATTACTACCGCGACTGCGCCGAGACCAGGCCCTACCTGACCAAAACCTTCACCCATCAACTGGCCGTCAGCGGCAACCAGTTCAGCGATGCGGGCGACTCCGGCGCTCTGGTGGTCGATGCCGGCAACGCCGAACCCGTGGGCCTCTACTTTGCCGGCGGCAGAGACGTCTCCGGCGTAAGCCAGGGCGTAGCCAACCCCGCCACCGATGTGTTGAACGAGTTGAGCGCGCAGGCAGGCGGGACCTCCTATACCTACGTGGGCGCAGCCGACCACCCCGTCAGTTGCCTCAACTATGGCGACAGCACGCTCAGCGCCGCGCAATCTCGCACGCTCACTGACCAGGAGAACGCGCGGACGCAGCAGGCCCTCGCGCAGGCTCACATGCTGGTCAATCCCTCGGCTGGAATTTTGGGCGTGGCCGCGGGCAAGAGCAGCGATCACCCCGGCGAGGGCGCAGTCATTCTTTACGTGGACGAAAACATGAACGTCAGCGCGCCGGCAACGGTAGATGGCGTGCGCACCCTGGTCATTCCCACCACGGCCTTCGCGGTAGCCTTCGGCACATGCGCCCCAGGTTCCTGCCCAGACCGGCAACGGCGCCCCGTCCCTCTCCGCCGCGGTCCTTAGCTCGGCGGTAGCCATCAAGCAGCAGGTCGCGCAATCCATGATGCGTGGCAACCCAGCCTTCTTCGGCGTAGGCGTAGGCCAGAGCCTCGACAATCCCAGGGAAGCCGCGCTGGTCGTTTACGTGGACCGCAGGCAGGTGCCCGCCCAACTCCCCGCAACCGTCGACGGCCTGCGCACGCGCTACATCGTCATGGACCGCATGCACGTAACCCGCTCCTACGCAGCCCCGATCCGGCCCAAGCACAGTTGCAAGCCCATGCCCGGCAGCCGCTCAGCCAGCAAAGCTTCAACCTGCTCGACCTATTCAAACCCCGGAGTCTGAAGCTGAACTGAGGCGGATGGTCCATCCAGCCGGCAACAGGTGAAGCAGGGATAACCACTCTTCACAACGCCGCCAGCGCCTTGGCAATCTGCCGCCCGTGGAAGCGCCCGTTCTCAATAAAAATCTCATTGGTCCGCGACCCGGCCACGATCACCCCGGCCAAATAAATCCCCGGCACATTGCTCTCCAGCGTCTCCGGATCGCAGATCGGCAGCTTGTCCTCGCCCTTGAAGCGGATGCCCAGCCCCTCAAGAAACTCGAAGTCCGGATGGTAGCCGGTCATGGCGAAGACAAAATCGTTCTTCAGCGTCTCGTCGCCCTCGGGCGTCTCAATGACCACCGTATCCAGCGTGATCTCCACCAGGCGAGTATTGAAGTACGCCTTGATCTCCCCATTTTTGATGCGGTTTTCAATGTCCGGCCTGATCCAGTACTTCACGTGCCGGTGCAACTCGGCGTCGCGGTGAACCAGCGTTACCCGCGCCCCGCTCCGCCACAGCTCCAGCGCCGCAATGGCCGCCGAATTCTTTCCCCCCACCACCATCACATCCGTCCCGAAGAAAGGGTGGGAGTCGAAGTAGTAATGGTGCACCTTGCTCAGGCTCTCGCCCAGCACGCCGATATAGTTGGGCAGGTCGTAGTAGCCGGTGGCGATGGCCAGCTTGCGCGCCACCAGCGCACTCACCCGCCCAAAGCGGTCCAGGGTATGCACCGTAAAGCCGCCGTCGGAGCCCGTCACCTTCTCCACGCGATGGTACTGGCGAATATCCAGCCGGTAGTGGGCCGCCACCAGCCGGTAATATTGCAGCGCCTCGTTGCGCGTGGGCTTGGGATTGGGGCTGGGAAAAGGAATGTCCCCAATCTCCAGCAGCTCCGGCGTGGTGAAAAAGGTCATGTGCGAGGGGTAGTGAAACAGCGAGTTGCACACGCAGCCCTTATCCACCACCACCACCCGCAGTCCAGCCTTCTGCGCCTCAATGGCGCAAGCCAGCCCGGTAGGCCCCGCGCCCACCACCAATAGGTCAAAAATAGCGTCCTGCGCCGCCGGCGTTTCCAATGTTTCGCTCATATCATCTAGATTAGGGCATTCGGGGCCTTTGTGGGGGAGCCGGGATTCTGATTCAGCCTGGCCTGATTCAAGTGCATGAATCGTAGCATCCATAGAAGGCCGCAATTGAATGGACCATGCAATAGGGAGGATGGAAAAGAAAGCTAGTTCGCAGCATAGCAGCCATGGACGCATTGCGCTATGCTTCTTGGTATGAAAAGTATGAAGAAACTGCGTCAGTGCATTCATCTTCTCCCTCGAAAAATGCAGCCGAACAATTCAGCCAGGCTATCGTCCGATGCGGCTTCCCGCATGCGCAACCATCTTGTTCCTGCTCTCCGCCTCGTTCGCCTGCCTCGCCCAAGTCGGCCCAGCCCAAGCTCATCGACGTGCACGAGCATTTTAACGGCGAGCCCGGCATGCTCGATCAGTTGCTTGCCAAATTGAATGCCGCCGATGGCATCGGCATCCTGCTCGTCACTCCAAAAGGCTTTCCTGAAGCCAGCAAATTTATCCACGAGCACCCCAATCGCTTCATCGGCTTCGGCGATATCAAGCTCGACGATCCGGATGTTCTCAACCAAATCGACCGCTTTCACCAGGCGGGATTTCGCGGCCTGGGCGAGATCACCTCGGCACTGAAAAACTACGACGATCAATCCTACTGGCCCATCTACGATCGCGCCGCAAAGTACCACATGATTCTGCTTTTTCACACCGGCATCGTGGCCCGGCCGACCCGTCCGGTACCGGCGGATATCAGCTTTGACCGCATGCGCGCCTACGCGTCTCGATCTGATTGCCCGCCACTGGCCGAAGACGATCATTATCGGCGCCCATCTCGGCAACCCCGACTACGCCGAAGCCGCTGAAATTGCGCGCCTGAATCCCAATCTTTATTTCGATCTCTCCGGCTCAAGCCTCATCAAGAAAAAGGACGATTACGCCTTCTTCCGCTCCATCTTCTGGTGGTCCGGCGTAGTCAGCCCGCACACTCCGCCCGGCGCGCCCAACGCGTTTGAAAGGCTAGTCTTCGGTTCCGATGTCTTTAACGGAGAGTTAGGCGAATTCGACGAAGGCCAGGCGCGCTATCACGCCATGCTCGACGCCTGCCAGGTGCCGCCAAACGTGCAAGCCAATATCTTTTCCGGAACCATGTGGCGCATCCTGCAGGAGCAGCAAAAAGAAATGGCGGCGGACGCGGGAAACTAAACACGCAGCGCGACGTTATATCCCAGTGCGAAGCCAAGGACTCTTCACGCGATCTTACCCGGCAAACAAGACGCCGAGGCTCTTTCTCAATTAACCTAGAGAGTTGACAGGAGCCTCCATGACCGTCATCCGCCAGGAAGATTTCATCGCCAGTGTAGCGGGCGCGCTGCAATACATCAGCTACTACCACCCGGTGGACTACATCACCAGCCTGGCCAAAGCGTATGACCGCGAGCAATCTCCCGCCGCCCGCGACGCCATCGCGCAGATCCTCATCAACAGCCGCATGTGCGCCGAGGGCCACCGGCCCATCTGCCAGGACACGGGCATCGTAAACGCCTTTGTGAAGGTGGGCATGGACGTGCGCTTCGAGTCCGCTCCGGGCGGAGCCGCTTGATGGACCTGCAGCAGATGGTCGATGCAGGCGTGCGCCGCGCCTATCTCGACCCCGACAACAAGCTCCGCGCATCCCTCCAGGCCGACCCCGCCGGCAAGCGCATCAACACCAAAGACAACACCCCCGCCGTGGTCAACGTGGAGCTGGTCAAGGGCGCAACGGTCGAAGTCACGGTCGCTGCCAAAGGCGGAGGTTCTGAGGCCAAATCCAAATTCATCATGCTTGAACCTTACGAGTCGGTGGTGGACTGGGTGCTCAAAACCGTCCCCACCATGGGCGCGGGCTGGTGCCCGCCGGGAATGCTCGGCATCGGCATCGGCGGCACCGCAGAGAAGGCCATGCTGCTGGCCAAGCAGTCGCTCATGGACCCCATCGACATTCAGGACCTGATCGCCCGCGGCCCAAAAACTCGCGCTGAGGAACTGCGCATCGAGCTCTACGAAAAAGTGAACCGCCTCGGCATCGGCGCGCAGGGCCTCGGCGGCCTGACCACCGTGCTCGACGTAAAAGTGCTGGACACGCCGGCCCACGCCGCCAACCTGCCCGTGGCCATGATCCCCAACTGCGCCGCCACCCGCCACGCTCACATTGTGCTCGACGGCTCCGGCCCGGTCTATCTCGATCCGCCCAGTCTCGATCTCTGGCCCAAACTCACTTACGACGTCTCCTCCGCACGCCGCGTGAATCTCGACACCGTAACCCGCGACGAAGCCGCCACCTGGAAGCCGGGCGAAGTGCTGCTGCTGACCGGCAAGCTGCTCACCGGCCGCGACGCCGCCCACAAGCGCATGACCGATATGCTCAACCGCGGCGAAAAGCTGCCCGTGGACTTCCGCGGCCGCTTCATCTACTACGTAGGCCCGGTGGACCCGGTGCGCGAAGAAGTGGTCGGCCCAGCCGGACCCACCACAGCCACGCGCATGGACAAGTTCACCCGCCAGATGCTCGCGGAAACGGGTCTGCTGGGCATGGTGGGCAAGGCCGAGCGCGGCCCCGTTGCCATCGACGCCATCCGCGAGTTCGGCGCGGTCTATCTGATGGCCGTAGGCGGCGCGGCCTACCTGGTCTCAAAGGCCATCATCGGCTCGCGCCTGCTGGCCTTCGGCGATCTGGGCATGGAAGCAATCTATGAATTCGACGTCCGCGATATGCCGGTAACCGTCGCCGTAGATTCCAAGGGAACCAGCGTCCACCAGACCGGCCCCGCCGAGTGGCAGCAGCGCATCGCCGGAATTCCGATACTGCAGTAGCGGAGTCAGGGATCAGGGACTGCAGAGATCAGAGAATAATCGGCCTACAGAAAGCGTAAGCCTGCATAGCCAGAGAGCTGTGATCTGGATCACTGGCTCTTACTGGATTCCGATGCAGTCTGCTGTTTCATAGTCCCTTAGTCCCTAATCCCTGATCCCTGCTTTTTCACTGCTTTCCGAACCGGTAAACCAGCCCCAGCGTATAGCCCAAGCTGTTCTGCGATGACGAGCCGAAGCCGGTCAGCGTGTATTCGGGAGCCAGGCGGAAGCCGAGGTTGGGGGAGATGTTGTACTCCACGATGATGCTGGCATTGGCGGCGAATGTATATCCATCCGGATAGAGAACTCCGAGGGTGCCATTCCCGTTTGTGTCGCCGGTGAAATCTCCCAGCGCAAATCCGCCCATCACCCGTGCGGAGATGGAATACTTGGGCTGCATGTAGAAACGGTAGCTGGGTCCAATCATGACGGCATACTGGCTGATGGCAGGATTGGTAATGCCAGCTGTAATTGGAGGGAGTATTCCCTCCTGAGGCTCGATGAATGCCGTGCCGTAAATGCCGCGTGCATCCAGGGACACGCCCAGGCGCTCACTGTAGTAGCGGGTCACGCCCGCATTCCACGAGTACTCATTCACCCTCATCAGCGGCGAGGGAAGCCTGAAGCGCATGTAGCCTTCGCCGGCATATATATCGTAAAGATGAGCGTAGGCGTCGTGGATAGCAGCGGCGCGGCGCTGTTCGCGGCGAGCCCTGATGCGGGCCTGGACGCTCATTTGCCCCTGATCCTGGGCGGCCGGCTGCTGCGCCTGATCCTGTGCCGGGGTTGCGGGGTTGCTGCTCGAACTTGAGCTTTCGGCCTGAACAAAGTACATGGCTGGCAGAATCAGCGCCAGCAGAAGGGCAATACGGCGAAATAGAAGACATCGGCTTCGGGTTTCCTCCACTTAAGTACGGAAGCACACTACCGCTCTGATGGGCAGCGCTCCCCCATACGTATTAAATCACCTTAGGGGAGCCTTGCGGGTCGCCGTCCCTGGTTTTGACGCACCATGATCGATTCGGCCCTCGCAACCCCCCACACAGTCGCCTTCAGGTCGGCCTGCAACTGGGCTTGGTTGAAGCCGTTGGGCGCGCCTTTGGCACCCACCCATTCCTGCCCCAGCAGCGTGTGGGCCTCGTCGCAGTAACGCATTGTCCTGCAATCTGTCTTTGTTTTCCCTTATAACGAAATCATCCATATATTCTGCAAAGTCAGCGCAAAATTCTACGATGAAGACCAACGGAGGCCATCAACAAGATGGGACGTATTTTGCTGGGAATTCTTCTCGGAGTAATTCTTGTACCCGTTGCCGTGCTTGCCTGGCTCAGGTTTGGCAGCGTACCGGTCGCCGTAGCCGATCCGCCGCTGCCCCAGGAGCGGCTGCTCACCAGGGTTCCTCTGCACGCGCGCATCGATCGCGAAATGATCAAGACTCCGCCCATCCAGGTCAACGAGAACAACCTGGTGGCAGGCGCCGAAATCTACCGCGACCACTGCGCCGGCTGCCATGGATTGCACGGCAAGCCCTCGTACTATTTGGCGCCCACATGTATCCCGATGCCCCTCCGCTATGGGAAATGCACCACCATGGCTCGAAGACCATGATTGGCGTCACCGACGACCCGCCCGGCGAGACCTACTGGAAGGTTGCCAACGGCATCCGCCTCACCGGCATGCCGAGCTTTAAGAGCGTGCTCACCGATACCGAGATGTGGCAGGTGAGCCTGCTGCTGGCCAACGCCGACAAGCCGCTGCCCCCTGAAGCTGTAGAATATCCTGCGCGGCCAGCTGTCAACGCCGCCGGAGCCAGCCATGGTAATGCCCCGGCGAAAACTCACTAACACCAGCCACGGCATGCGGAAAAAATCATGCAACCGGCAACGCACTTTCTCGCTCGAATAGAGTGACGTCAATATCTACTCCGGCTGCTTCAATCTGACCAAGTCCCGGCTGGCGAGGTTCTTCTTCATCATGGCGAACGAAGCGAAAAAAGGCTTTTTTAAAGCATTCTGGGATTTCTTCGTGCTCTTTAGCGGAGTCTCCACGGCCTCAAACCTTGCGCGCACCCAAGGCAGGCCGTTGAAAAGCAGCGGGCTGTTTCTCTTTCGCAAGCCCGCGAGCGGCTCGGCAAGCTGCAAGCCCAATCCCCGCTGACTCGCTACGCAACCATTGAATTGCTAAAATCGATCTATGCCGCTGATCCCGCCAACAGGCCCTCGACTTTTTCCACTCCCCCGACCTTATCGGCCTGGGCATGGAGGCCGATGCCGTGCGCCGCCGCCTGCACCCTGAGAGCGTGGTCACCTACATCATCGATCGCAACATCAACTACACCAACTTCTGCACCGAGTACTGCACCTTCTGCGCCTTCTACCGCCCGCTCAAAGGACCGCGTTCTGAAGAAGGCTATATCCTCGACTTCGAAAAAATCTACGAGAAGATCGCCGAGACTCTCGAAATGGGCGGCACCGGCGTGCTCATGCAGGGCGGCATCCATCCCGATCTCAAGATCGACTGGTTCGAGCGGCTCTTCAGCGGCATCAAGCAGCGCTTCCCGCAGATCTGGCTGCACTGCCTCACCGCCTCTGAAGTGCTGGCCATCGCCAAATATTCCGATCTCAGCATCCGCGACGTTATCATCCGCCTGCGCGACGCCGGCCTCGATTCCATCCCCGGCGGCGGCGCGGAAATTCTCGACGACGACGTTCGCCGTCGCATCGCCCGCATCAAGTGCAACACCGAGGACTGGGTCAGCGTCCATCGCACCGCGCATCAGCTCGGAATGCGCACCACGGCCACCATGATGTTCGGCGTAGGCGAAACCTACGAGCAGCGCATCAATCATTTTGAAGTTGTCCGCCGCCTGCAGGAAGAGACCGGCGGATTCACCGCCTTCATCCCCTGGAGCTTCCAGCCGAAAAACACCGCCCTCGGCGGCCACGGCTGGGAAGAAGCAACCTCGGTCGAGTACCTGAAAGTGCTGGCCATCTCCCGCCTCTATCTCGATAACATTGAGAACGTGCAGGCCAGTTGGGTTACGCAAGGCCTGAAGGTTCTGGAGTTAGGCCTTCACTTCGGCGGCAACGACGTAGGCTCGGTGATGCTCGAAGAAAACGTAGTCAGAGCCGCCGGCACCAGCAACTGCACCACCGAAGAAGAGCTGAGAAGAATCATCCGCGACGCCGGCTTCAAACCCGTCCAGCGCGATACGCTCTACCGGACGATGTTCTTGAACTAACCTCAACTAACACATTACTCATACTAAGATCACCCGCTCTATAGCTCTTCCCGCAATCCCGAAGTGCGGAATGTATGGTAGCATGAACTTCAGCCTTCGTGCTACTATGAATCTTCCCCTGGAGAGTAGATTTCGTTAGTTGTAGGAGTGCGTATGGGCATTCTCAGCAGAATTGGCATTGCCCTCGATTCCGACCTTCTCAAGCGGTTTGACCGCTCGATCCGCCATCGCGGCTATACCAATCGGTCAGAAGCCTTTCGCGACCTGATCCGCGACCGCCTGGTCACCGAGCAGACTGCGGCTCCAGACTCAACCGTCGTGGGCACGGTCACCCTCATCTACGACCACCACGCCCACGGCATCACGGAAAAGCTCACCGAGGTGCAACATGCACACCACGAACTTGTGGTCTCCACCAGCCATGCCCATCTGGATCACGACTCCTGCCTTGAAGTGCTGATCGTCCACGGCAAATCGGCCCAGGTGGCCCAGTTTGCCGATCGGCTCATTGGTCTGAAGGGCGTGCAGCACGGCCGCCTGGTGATGACCGTTCCCGCGCACGCCATCGAGCACCCTCACGAAACAGCCACAAACACAGCCACAAACACTGATAGCGCGCAAAACCACGAATAAGGGATGAATCATGGAAGCCGGTAGCACGATATCTATATTCGTAATACCGGTATTTTCCGCTCTCGCGTGCGTCCTCGTGACCGCCCAAACCGGCACTGCCCGCATTACGGGCACGGTGCTCGATCCGCAAGATCACCCGGTCGCCACCAGTGATAAGGCTTATCCGCCTCAGCTATCGGGAACTGTCGTTGACACGTCCGGCGCGGAGATTGCCGGAGCTACCGTGCAGGTTCTCAGCGCGAACGGTACTGTACAAAAAACGACACAGTCGGACACGAACGGCTCCTTCATTCTTTCTGGACTCGCGGCAGGGAATTATCGACTCGTCGTATCGAATCCCGGTTTTGAAACCAAAGAAATCCTTGTCACCCTGGGGACCAACGGGGCATCTGCCCCGCTACGCATCTCTCTGGCAGTGAGTGCCGTGAGCACCACCATTAACGTGCAGGGCCGGGAGGATGACCTCATCGGAGTTGCCGAATCCGGCTCCCAGGGAACGGTGGGCGCAAAAGAAATCCAGGATCGCCCGATTCTTCGTTCGGGAGAAGTTTTGGAGACGGTTCCCGGTCTCATCATCACGCAACACGCCGGCGGCGGCAAGGCCAACCAATATTTTCTGCGCGGCTTCAATCTCGACCACGGCACAGATATCGCCATTTTCCTCGACGATATGCCGCTTAACCTGCCGTCGCACGCGCACGGCGAGGGCTACTCGGACATGAACATTGTGATCCCGGAGTTTGTGGAGCGGGTGAATTTCGAGAAAGGCCCTTATTACGCGAATGTCGGCAACTATAGCTCGGCTGGAGCGGCCAACGTGGAATTTTTCAAGACGCTGCCCGAGAACTTTTTCAAGGTGGAAGGCGGCACGCATACCTATGGGCGGGCCGTTTTCGGCGCATCGCAAAAGCTCGGCAAGGGCAATCTGCTGTACGGCGGAGAAGAGTATTACTATGACGGCCCATGGGTGCATCCGGATGCTTATAACAAAATCAACGGCATGCTAACTTACAGCCAGGGCGACGACACCAATGGCGCCAGCGTCACGGCCCGCGCTTACCACGGAAAATGGAACTCGAGCGATCAAATCCCCGATGCAGCCCAACCCCTGGTTGGTTTCTTCGGCACGCTGAACCCGTCTGACGGTGGACACAGCCAGCGTTACAGCTTGCAGGGCGAGTGGCATCACCAAGGCGAAAATTCCGAGTCGAAGATCATGGCCGCCGTCTTTTATTACGATCTCGATTTATTTTCCGATTTCACTTACTACCTGGTGGACTACAGCAAAGAGGACCAGTTCAATCAGCAGGACAGGCGCTGGGTGGGTTACCTGGACGCACACCACACAGTTTTCAGCACATGGGCTGGCCGCAAGATGTCGAATACGTTCGGCGTGCAGTTCCGCAACGATTGGATCAACAACGGCCTTTACCGGACAGAAAATCGCGTGCGCACGACCAAAACCGATTATTCCGCCACCGCTTGTAACGGCAGCGGCGCCAGTTTCTTCCCCGCCGCAGGAAGCGGTCTTCCCAACGCCGGCGTTCTTCCCACCTGCATCAACGCCCCCAACTCCAATATCACTCTTTCCGTCACTTTGCCCAGCAATCTTGCTTTTGCTAACAACGGCAGCACCGCCGCCACTGTCACTGTTCCCAACACCACCTGCCCCACTTTGCCCGCGACCACGGAGCGGGATAACTTTACGGACATGATAGGCAGCGCTTTTTGGGAAAATAAAATTCAGTGGGCGAGCAAATTCCGCTCGGTCCTGGCCGTGCGCGGCGACGAGGAAAAATTTGTCGTCACCAGCCTGGCTTACCCGAACCTTACTACGTTGCCCGACGGCGCCACCGCCATGGCGAACGCGGCCAATTCCGGCTCGGCCGCCAAGTTCCTGCCCAGCCCCAAAGCAAGTTTGATCTTCGGCCCGTGGGCCAATACTGAGTTCTATTTACAGGGCGGATTCAGTTTTCACTCGAACGACGGGCGTGGCGCAACGCAAGTGGTGGAACCGGTTTCGCCGGACTATCCTTACCCCGATACGATCATGCCGAAAATCTCTCCCCTGGTCGAACAAAAAGGCGGGGAAATCGGCGTGCGCACTGTGGCCGTCCAGCCATCTGCAAAGCACCTTTGAGCTCTGGTATCTCCACAGTAATTCCGAACTGACGCAGGATGGCGACACCGGAGGCACGATTGCTTCAGAACAGTCGAGCAACCGCTATGGCATCGAATGGGCGAATTACTACACGCCAGCGGATCATTTGGCTTTTGATTTTGATATTGCGGACTCCAGAGCCCAGTTCACCCAACTAGACCCATTTGATGCGACATGGTGGGTGGTCAATTTGCCCTTAACAGCTACTGCTACGACCACGACTGGGACGCCTGTCACCACCACGTATTACAATGGTGCATCCTGCCCTTCCACAACCCCTATTACACCCATACCTGGCTGCGTATATGTAAATTGGCAACAGCAAGGCCCGGGTGGCAAGCTTGTGCCCGAAGCGGTTAAGGTAGTGGTCTCATCGGGCGCCACGCTGCACGATTACAAAGGCTTTACGTCGAGTTTGCGTCTGCGCTACTTTGGTCCGCGCTTTTTGACGTCGGACGGACTTTATCAGTCAACTCAAACGGTGTTGCTCAATGGGGAGCTCGGTTATCAATTCAAAAAGAAATGGCGCATTGCGGCCGAATTTTTGAATATGCTTAACCGCAAAGATAGCGACATTGACTACGCCTATGTCTACCAAATAACTCCAAATGCCGTAGTTACGCCGCCGGCATTCGGGCGCGTTACCCACCCCACCGAGCCGTTTCTGGTGCGATTCGCGTTAGGAAGAAGCTTTTGACAAATGCCGCGACTGTTGACAATACGGCAGTTTTCAAAGGTTCCAGCTTTGTTCAGTTCGGAGATTTCGACACGGCGGGGGAAGAGAACATCACGATACGATGCCTTTATCTTCCCGTATATGCAGGGAAGAAAAACCACTGCGAGTGCTTTAGTCTGTCGGCATCAGTATGGACTCGTTCTTAAGCGGCTCTCTCCTGGCACTTTGGCGCGAATCAATAAAAATCTGCTCAGATCCGCACTTAGTCTTCACGGCAATCGGGGGATGGTTCCCAACTGCAACCGGTGGGACCTTCGGCCAGAAATGCCAGGGCCGGGTTGTACTCCGGATTAGGACGGGGCATTGCCGCCTGAACGCTGTCTCGCCAGTTATGCAGCTTTACGAGAAGATCCTCCGCCCTGGGCGCATAACTTGAAGCGAAGTTATATTGCTCGCCAGGGTCGACCGCTAAGTTATACAGTTCAACGTGATTGTCTTCAAAAAACTCGATTAGTTTCCAGTCTCCCTCGCGGATGGCGCCGGACGGCGTGCCGCCCTGGTCGCTATAGTGCGGGTAATGCCAATAGAGCGTATCACGAGCCGGGGCCTTCCTGCCGCGAATCACGCTGCCGATGTCGATGCCGTCACAGGGCGCGGGCACGGCATCCGCGCCGGCCAGTTTCGCAATGGTGGGCGTAAAATCTGCTCCTATCACGGGAAGATCGCAGACGCTTCCGGGGCGCGTCACGCCCGGCCAATGCACGATCAGCGGCTCACGGATGCCGCCTTCATAGAGATATCCCTTGCCGGCGCGAAGGCCGCCGTTATCGGCGATGCGGTGAAGACTGCGCCCTTGAAAACCCACACCGCCGTTGTCGGAGGTTAGAATTATAATGGTATTGTCCGCGACTCCTGCCCGCTCCAGCACGCGGCGCAGGCTGCCCAGCGCCAGGTCGGTGCTTTCGATCATGGCGGCATAGATTGGATCGGGCTCATCCTTCCCGCTATTCTTCCGCCGGTATTTCTCGATCATGGCGCGCTTTGCTTCTAAAGGAATATGAACCGAGTATTCGGCCATATAAAGAAAGAATGGCCCCTTCTTCGCGGCTTGCTGAACATAGGCGTCCATCTTTTCGGTAAGTACGTCGGTAAGATAGTCCTTTTGCGTGTACCCGGTCAGGTTATGAAAATTGAAAGGGCCAAAGTAGGATGGCGGATGGCCATGATTATCTCCCGCAATGTTCAAATCGAATCCAAAGTTTTCAGGAAGATAGCCTTCGCCGCCCAGGTGCCACTTACCGATTGCCGCGGTTTGATAGCCCGCCTTCTTTAGAATTTCCGCGAGCGTCGTTACGCCGGAAGGAAGATGAAGCGCGCTGGGCGCTTCCAATAGCTTTTTGTGGGGATATAGCACTCCGGGAATCCACTGCGTCAGTTGCAGCCGGGCGGGAGATTTGCCGGTCAGGATCGACGCGCGGCTAGGCGAGCACACAGGCGCGCTCGCATAAGCATTGGTAAAGCTCATGCCTCCATGCGCAAGCCGATCGATGTTAGGCGTTTCATGAAATCTATTTCGATAGCAGCCTAAATCGCCCCATCCCAAATCGTCGATCAGGAAAAAGACGATGTTAGGCCTCTTCAGCGCGCTGGCCGCGGCGCGCAGGCTCCCAGGAAGCATCGCTGCCCCGGCGAGACTCGCCAATTCTCCCAAAAATTGCCTGCGATCGTGATGCAATGAATTCCGCCTCTTTGCATTGCTGTAAATCTGCGGGTAAATTCCTCCCCGACGTATCCGCCGGAAAACTGAATCAAGGCTTCGCTTGCGATAGAGCAGGCAGCATCTTGATCGTTCTCAACCACGTTTCTAATCTGTCTGGCCATGTGGTCACCGGGAGCGCGGTAAGGCGCAAACCATATCCATGCCCGCCCTGAGCATAGATATGCATTTCTGCCGGAACATTAGCATTTTTAAGCTCATGAAAGTAGACCAGCGCATTTTCTACGTGCACCGGATCGTCCTCGGCCTGCACGATGAATGTTGGAGGCGTATCCACGGTGGGATGAATGTCGGGGTTGGGCGCGAAGTCTTTGTCATCCAGAACCAGGTAGGCGGGATAAATCAGCACTGCAAAATCCGGACGGCAGCTCAGCTTGTCCGCGGCATCGACGGGATCGTAGACCCGCTGCTCGAAGTGGGTGCTGAGGTTGGCGGCCAGATGGCCGCCGGCCGAGAAGCCCAGCACGCCGATGCGGTTGGGATCGATGCCCCACTCCGCGGCGTGCAGGCGCACCAGGCCCATGGCGCGCTGCGCATCCTGCAGTGCCGCAATGGAGTTGTGGTCAGCGCCGGTGTAGGGAACGCGGTATTTGAGCAGCACGCAGGTCACGCCAATCGAGTTCAGCCAGTCGCACACCTCTGTGCCTTCAAGGTCGATGGCCAGGATGCGGTAGCCGCCTCCGGGAAAAACCACCACGGCCGCGCCCGTTCCTGCCCCTTGGGCTGATAGAGCGTGATGGTCGGCTTTGAGACATTGCCCAGGCGAACCACGGGGCTGCCGGCCACCAGGTTATCTTTGGCCGTGGTGAGTGTCCGCCTCGGCAGGCATGTTCACCGGCTCGCCTGGCGCAACACCGGGCCAGAGCGGCAAGGTGAGATGGTCGGGCGAGGGCGGCCAGCCGGACTGCTGCGCATTCAGATTGCGGAGAAAAAGTACGGCGGCAAGAATGATCATGCATTTGTTCATGTGAGAGCCTCCCAAAAACGTCGCACCGATGATCGCAGCCGGGGGGACAGAGTGCAAATCGACGTCCGTAGTGCCAATCGATCTGTATATTGACCGCCCACTACGTGAAAAACTCATCTAGTCGCCGCAATCGGGCATTGCATTGCCAAAGCAGCAATGCGCAACGGTGGAAAGCATGCTTGGAATCTTTCTGATCCTGTTATTGATCCTCGCGCTTACCGGCGCAGTACCCACATGGCCGTATAGTAAACGCTGGGGCTATTACCCAACCGGAGGAATTGGAATCATCCTCGCGGTTGTTGTCGGCCTCCTCTTAGCCGGCTGGATTTGAGCCGCCCGCTCCAGCTCTACTGCAAATATTCCTTCAGCGGCTCTTTAATCCCTCGCCGCACCAGTTCGTCCCGCGATCGCACCGGCTCCCAGCCCAGCGCCGTCCTCGCCGCCGTGCAATCGAAGACCGCCCCTTGCGTGCGGCTCTTCCCAATCCCGATAGGACGGAAACCGCCGCTCCTTGTGACCGACCGCAACCTTCACCACCCACTTCGCCAGGTCCATCAGATAGAACCGCCAAATCGGCGTAGCCTGGCGCTGAATCTTTATCCCGCCCGCGCGATCCAGCTCATCAAGATACTCCTCGGCGCTCAGGCACGGCTCGCCCACCAGGTTGAACGACCTGCCTTCAATCCCCGGCTTCTCCATCGCAGCCGTCAGGCCCGTGGCCACGTCCTCCACCAGCACCAGCGCCAGCTTATTCTTTCCCGTCCCCCACATCTGGCACACCGAGTCGTTCCACCACATGCCCACCCCCCAGTGGAACGGGCTTCCGCCGCGCCCAATCACCACGCCCGGCCGCACAATCACCACCGGCAATCCCCGCTCCCGGTGCATCCGCATCAATATCTCTTCTGAAGCCGCCTTGGCCCGCGCATAAAGATTCCTCCGCTTGATCTTCGGGTCCAGCGGCGTCGCTTCGGTAATCGTGCCCGCCTTCGCCGCCTGCATAGTAAGAATCGATCGTCCCCGTATAGACGAGCCGCTTCACTCCCGCTTCCAGCGCGCACTCGCCCACCCGCCGCGTCGCTTCAATCTCCAATGCCTGGTAATCCGCCCAGCTCTTCACATTGGCCCGCGCCAGGTGGAAGACGCACTCCACTCCCTCCATCGCCCGCAGCAAATCCTCGCCGGTTTGCCAAATCTCCAATCCGGCAGTCCAGCTTTCCTGAATTCCGCAGCTCCTGCCGGAATCCCCGCAACGCTCCGAACCAACAGCCGCACCGTGTGGCCTGAAGCGATCAACTGCCGCACCAGTTCCTTGCCGATAAATCCCGTCCCGCCCAGCACCAGAATGTGCGGCGTCTCAGTCGCCTGAACCACCGCCGGCGCCGTCCATGCAGCGATCTCCTCCGCCGGACAGATTCGCCAGCATCTCCCAGCTTCTCGCAAATTCCGAATCACCTTCGCCCCGGTGCGCCCATCCACGCGCTCATCAAGAGTTTGAGAATCGTAAAAAGCATCCATAGCCCTTGCAATGCTCGCACCATAAGGATTGCCCCGCGCGCAAAGGTGCATCTTCGATCCCAGCGTACTTCCACAAGTTCCGCCGCGCCTGCCACTTCAGGCTCTTCGCCCGGCTCACAATCATTTCGTAACTATCAAAATCCGGATCGCAGGGCCGATGCTCGTCGAGCGTATAGGTATTGCGCTCAAAATCCACCGTCGCCGCCGCCAGCGAACCGCGCACATGAATCGTATATTCGTCAAACCCAGGAACAAACGAGAAACGCAGCTCCACCGCCGTCCTGCCTTTCAAAGCATTCACCTGCCAGCGCCGGTAAAATTTCCGCCCCGTGGGCAGCTCGATGGGATTCGACGCGCGCGCCTCCATCTCTTCCGGCTCGCCCACCAGATCCAGCATTTGCGCCACTAAATGCGGCCCGGTCTCGATCAAAATATTCCGCGGATCGCGCAGCATCCACGCATCGAACGGCCCATGCACCGCCTGCGGCAAAGCCTGGTGCCAGGTAATCCTCACATCGTCGATCCGCCCCAGCACGCCGTCGCGCAAATCCCGCCGCAGTTGCTCGTAAGGCTCGGCAAAAAGAAAATTGTGTCCCACGCCCAGCCGCAAGTCCCCGCTCCGCGGCCAGTCGCACCAGCGCCTCGCAGTCGGCCGCGCTGTCGCACATCGGCTTTTCCAGAAACACATTCACGCCGGCCTCAAGCGCCGTGCGCGCCGCCTCAAAATGCTGGTCCGGTGGCACCAGCACATGCACCGCATCGAGCCTGTCCGCGGCCAGCATCTCTTCGAGCGACCCATAAACGTGCGCCACGCCGAACTTCGCAGCCAGCGCCTGCGCCCGCGCCGGCGCCCGGTCGCACACCGCAACCAGTTCCACGTTCTCCACTGAGCGAAGCCCCTGCGCGTGCCAATCGGCAATATACCCCGCGCCCACCAGCCCCACCCGCGCCGCTTCGCTCCGCCCGGATCGTTTGCTCCGGCTGCCTCGCTGCTCGACGACCTGGTCATCTCTTTCATGCATTCCCTTTGTATTCGATGATCTGCCAGCCGCATCCCCGCGTCACTCGCCGCCAATGGTACGCAAGCATTCCCACCAGCGCCGGAAACTTGGCAATCACCGTGAACCATGCATAGATCAAACGCATCCCTGCCAGCCCAGCCGCGCTTTCTCCCGCGAAAATAAATCCGCGCAAACTGCAGCGCGTAAGCCCCCAGCAGCAACAGCGACCACCCACGCGTAAACGCCGCCAGCCCCAGCGCCACCACCGGCAGCACCAGCCCCCAAAACCAAACCCGCCGGCAATCGCGCACAAAATACCGCTCTTCGCCCTTGCCGTGCAGCGCCGCAACCTGCGCATACGCGTGCCCCGTCCGCCTGCTTCTGCGCCACCACTCGCTGAATCGCGTCATGGCCGCATCGTGCCGCAGCCATCTCCGCATCCAGCATCAGAATCTTCCGCCCAGCCCGCGCACCCGCACGCAAAACTCATCGTCCTCGGCCGCAATCACATCAGCCCTGAAGCCCCCCGCCGCGCTGAAAACCTCTCTGCCGGATCATGAATCTCCCGCCCGAGGTCCGAATCTCCCCCGGCGTCTGCTCCCACTCCAGATCGCAAAGCTTGTTATAGACGCTCGCCTCGGGATGAATCTCGCGCACATGCCCGCAAACAATCCCCACATCGGGCCGTGCGTCGAGCGCCGCCGCTCCCCGCTCCAGCCAGCCCTCCACCAGCTCGCAGTCCCCATCCACAAACTGAACCAAGGCCACATCCGGCTCCTGCTTCATCACGCAGGCAAAGCCGGCATTCCGCGCCCGCGCCGCCGTGAACGGCAGCGCCGCATCAAGCTCCACCACGCTGCATCCCGCCGACCGCGCATACTCCGCGCTCCCATCCGTCAGATCCCGAATCGACGTAAACCACCGTCCTCGCGCCGCAATTCGACCGCGCGCAAGACAGCTCTTCAACCGCTCACCCTCATTGCGCCCAATCACAACAATCGCGACGTTCTGGCCGGAATCCAGGATTCATGGAACTCAATTCTAAGGCGCAAGGGAAAGAATAGATACGCGTAAAGGCAGCGAGGCAACCAACTTAGTAACCATCTGCCTTTAGGTACAGTCGGGAAGTAAACGCATTCAACGGCCACGCCCTCAAGCCCCCATCTCGCTCCCCTTAGCCTCGCGCCCCAGCATCGCCAACCCAGCCAGCGCCAGCGCCACCACCACCACGGTAACCGCCAGCACCGCCGGATAATTCCCCCAGCGCTCCGCAGCCAGCGCCTGCCCCTTGCCGTTCCACGAAGTCACCAGCCCGCCCAACTGGTAAGCAAGCCCCGGCGCCGTAGCCCGAATCGGAGCCGGCGTCAGCTCGGTCAGATAAGCCGGCACCACTCCCCACGCCCCCTGCACCATAAACTGCATCAGCACCGCGCCCGCGCCCAGCGTCCACGCCGAATGCCCATACGCCCACAGCGGAATCACCGGAATCGCCAGCAGCGCCGCGGTCACAATCGCCCGCTTGCGCCCCCATTTTTCCGAGAGCGTCCCAAACACAAACCCGCCCGCAATCGACCCCAACCCATACAGCACGCCGATCGTCCCCACCGTCCCCGGCGAAAGCTTCGCCTGCAACCGCAAGAAACGTCGGATACACGTCCTGCGTCCCATGCGAGAAGCTCATGAAGGCCGTCATCAGCAGCACCAGAAACAGAAACGTAGGCAGAAAAGCCAGCAACCGCGCCCAGTCCCAGCCTCTGCCTGCCAGAACGCTCTCGCCGCCCGCTCCCGTCTTTTCTTTGCCCCCTCCAGCCACACCGGCGACTCGCCCACCCGCGCCTGCACATAAAACACCAGCAGAGCCGGCGCCGCGCCCAGAATGAACAGCCCCCGCCAGCCGATCAAATTGAAAGAAGAGCGCAAACGCCGCCGAGGCCAGAATCGACCCCATCGCGTAACCCTCCTGCAGAATGCCGCTGAAGGTGCCGCGTCCCTCCTTCGGCAGCGTCTCAAAGGCCAACGCCGCGCCCACGCCCCACTCCCCGCCCATGGCAATCCCAAACAGCGCCCGCAGCCACAGCAGCACGGTCAGCGAAGGCGCAAAGGCGCAGGCCAGCTCGATCACTGAGAAGCTGAGAATATTCACCATCAGCACCGGCCGCCGCCCATAGCGATCGGCCAGCATGCCAAACAGCACCGCGCCCACCGGCCGGAAGGCCTGGGTCATGAAAACCGCTCCCAACACCGCCGAAGGCTCCGTATGAAACTCCCCTGCAATCGCCTTCACGCAGAAGATCAGCAGGAAAAAATCCAGCGAATCCATCGTCCAGCCCAGAAAAGCAGCCATAAAAGTATGCCGCTGCGGAGCCGGTCAGTTTTTGAAAGGGTGCAAGTACAGACATAGGCGGAAGAATAACAGACCGGTAATTGCAAAATTATTTACCGCATCATCAAGCAGTAGTGTGCACCAATAAAAATGAGGGCGGTCTTCAGCCGCCCTCATTCTGAAATTTATCTATTGCGATGAAGCGCCCTGCCTACTCCTCGGTCACCAGCTTCTGCGCCACCGAAACTTCATCCGCATCCGTCTGAATAATCTTGTTGTGCAGGCAATAGAGAGCCAGCTCAAGCCGGTCGCTCACGCCCAGCTTGTCATAGATCTTGCGCAGATAATTCTTGATCACCTGCTCCGTGGTTCCCAGTTGGAAGGCGATCTCCTTGTTGCGCTTGCCCTGCGTGATGCAGGTAATAATGGCCATCTCCTTGGGCGAGAGCCGGGGCAGCGTTCGCGGGCTCACCAGCGCCGCGGCCTGCGCGCGATAGGCCTCGATCACCCAATTCACTGATTGATTGTCGATCCAGGTTTCACCCGCCGCAATGCGCCGCACGCACCGCACCAGCAGGTCCGGCGAAATGGAACGCGAGATAATGCCCCGCACTCCGCGCCGGTAAAGCTCCACCGTGTGGTTCTCATCCGCCGCCACCGCCTGCACAATCAGCTTCACGTCCGGCGATGCACGCAACATATCGGGGATCACGTTGGCCGTACCGGCCAGCAGGCTTCCCTCCAATAAAACGATGTCGGTTGGGTAGCGCTCGATCGCCAGCTTCAGATTCTCGAGTGAATCCGCCTGCGCCACTACGCGCAAATCGTCTTCCAGCGCAAAAACCTTGCGAATGCCAACACGATAAATCGCCTGCGAATCAGCAAGAATAATGCGCACCGTACCCGGCTTTACCGGTACGTCAACTATCTCGCCATCGGACGATTCTTCCACGATATCCGTCATAAGGGTCTGCCAGGCTTACCCAGCGCCGTCACTGCTCAGCGAATTGGTATTCGTCGATAGTGGCGGAGGCCAGGTATAGCGATTGGCTCTTTGAGCAGCGTATCACACGTCCCAGACAGTGAACCAGAACATCGTGGGGAGTGCCGAGTATCGCACCCGGCATGCGCAGCGAAAATCGAATCTCAAGCCCCACTTCCAACTGCCGGTCCAGCTCAAATTGAACTCCGCTGGCGGATACATTCCGGGTCAGCGCGGCCACCTCCCCGTTATCGGTCCACAGCACCACAGGCAGCGCAAGCGGAAAACGCACCGCGCAACGCACCTCCTGCTGAGAGGCAACGGGCTCGTGCAGAGCTGTCGGCGGCGTTATTCCAGGCTTCAATTCGTTCATGGGCGGACCCCCAGTACCAAAATTGGAACCTTAAGTCACTCTAATCAAATTTCCCTCCACCCAACCAAATTTCCCTCCCAGGCCCGGCACTAAAGTTTTAAGAAAGTGAACGGTCGTACCGTACACGCAGGGCAAACGCATTTTGTTTTTTCAACGATCCTTCGATGAATCAGCTGTGGTGTTGCTCTTGCTTATTCTTGCGGGGGGAGCAGGAGTCCTCAGACCCCTGAATACTGGCGCAAAATGCGATCGTCTTTACAGGCTGCGGAAAAAATAGTCCTTGCGGTTATGTCCGAGATTTATCCCGAACATAATCGCCATGGAATCAATGCGGGCTTGTAAGGATGGCTTTTAAACCATCCACTTATTCCCAGCGGTGCGCTTTTCGGGAATATCGGTCAAAACAGCCCCTTTTCCGCAACCTGTTTAACCCTGGGCCTTCTGTTCTTAGCCGAAACAAAACTGGGCCACTTAATCTACGCCACGCATTCAGGGGGTCTGAAGACCTCTACTCCCCTCCGAAACGGCCATCTGCGTTGAATTTCAATTCAAAACTGCATATGCAGGCGAAATGTATATGCGTTTGACCTGACCGTACACGGAGCCTGGAATCAGGCTTAACTTGTTAAATATCTCAAATTACTGCGCCTATGTTGTTCATATATAAATTCTTATGTTGATTTTGAAACGCAGCGTCTCAACCTGTCTGCTGGGATAAAGAGTGGCCGTCGCGGCCTCCAAAAGATATAAATTAGTGATTTTTAAAGAAATAATGAACAAAAGGCGAAAATATGACACTTTTGTTGTAGACCTCCTACATCTTTTGGGTTACGCTGACTTTGTATATGTTTCCAGTCAGGAGATTTTAGTAATGAAATCCAAACTACGTTTAACCGCTCTTATCGCAATTTTGATTGCAAGCGCTAGCTTTGCCCTTGCTGGACCTGGATTTCCACCTCCGATGCCTCCGGGTGTGCCGCCTATGTTGGCTGGACCCGGATTTCCACCTCCGATGCCTCCGGGTGTGCCGCCTATGATGGCTGGACCCGGATTTCCACCTCCGATGCCTCCGGGTGTGCCGCCCATGATGGCTGGACCCGGATTTCCGCCTCCGATGCCTCCGGGTGTACCGCCTATGATGGCTGGACCCGGATTTCCGCCTCCGATGCCTCCAGGTGTGCCGCCTATGATGGCTGGACCCGGATTTCCGCCTCCGATGCCTCCAGGTGTGCCGCCTATGAGCGTTTAAGATTCGTTTCTTAATTTGATTTAAAACAATGCCGTTCCCACCCAGGGAACGGCATTGTTTTTGGTGGTGCTGCTGTTTAGTTTTTTCGAGTGCTCCTTAAACGGTTATCCAAATAGCCTGATAGTCTTGAGGCTAGCACGTAGTCTGTCTCTTGTTGCATGGGAGGCCAGGTTGTCGGTGGACACTGTTATCCCGAGTTGCATGATATTTGCAGAGGCAGTTGTAGTTCTGCTTCTCATCGTGAATCATGTCCGCCGTTCGTTTCCCGCATTCTTCCTCTTCTGTTGTTGGACAATTTTAAGCGACGTTTCGCTCTTTGCTGTCCGTACTTATGATCCAGCGATATTTTTCCGGTCCTATGAAATTGAATTAATAATCGATTCGGTGATGATCTTTTCCGTTCTGGTCGAGTTGGCATGGAGCGTATTAAGTCCTATCCGCGGCTCTCTTCCCAGGCACTCGTGGATCGTGATCGCTGTGCTGATTGCCATCGCCGGACTCATGCTGTGGCCCGTCGCCGGCCTTACGCTTCCCGCCCACCTGACCCCGGCAGGCAGGGATTTCTTCCGCTTGCAGCAGACCACGGCAATTCTGCGACTGCTTGTTTTTCTTGGCATGGCCGGATTCAGCCAGTTGCTGTCTATCGGATGGCGTAACCGCGAACTCCAGGTGGCCACGGGATTGGGTTTATATTCGATTGTCTCGCTGGCTGTCTCCGTTCTGCATACGCACCAGATCACTGGGAGCCCCCAATACCATTTGCTTGATCAGATTCAGGTGGTCAGTTATTTGGCTGCTTTGACCTATTGGATAGTCTGTTTTGCTACCAAAGAGGCCGAACGCCAGGAATTCACTCCCCAGATGCAGAATCTCCTCCTGGGAATGGCTGGAGCTGCCAAATCCACTCGTATTGTTCTAGCGGATTCCGCAGCTGCCAATCGGCGCAATCGCCGCGAACCCTGATTCTGCCCCGGATTGGCGACAACTGCAACGCTCGAATCGACAGCCTTATCGTCCCCGGTTGACGGCTTTAGAGCTCCCTACGCGCAAATATTGAACGCGGGCATTGGAAAAATAGCAAATGCCACTGTGGCTGTGCCCTGATTGCACCCGTCTGTCCCAAAACGGCCATGATAGGCCCGTAATGGTTTATTCACATTTCACCACTGCCCTTTTGGCTGATTTTTCATCCCTACCCCACGCATCCTGACTTATTGTTGAGAACACCGCTTCAGACAAGGGGAACACTCCATCTGTGCGGGGAACGAGGGTTCCATTGCCCAATCCATCTGCCGTCATGCCGTCTCTGGGGGGATTGGCAAAAGACCGGAAAACCGCCATGACCGCCGAAGCGCTGGCGCACTCATTCCTCGACAATCTTTTCTTTGTGCAGGGCAGGTCGCTGGAGCGGGCCACGGTCAACGATCTTTATATGGCCCTGGCGCACACGGTTCGCGATCGCCTGGTGGAGCGCTGGATATCCACGGTGAAGAACTACCAGGCGCAGGATGTGCGCGTAGTCTGCTATCTCTCGGCCGAGTTTCTCACCGGACCCCACCTGGCCAATAACCTCATCAACCTCGGCATCCATGACGAAGCCGAGCAGGCCATGCGCCAGTTGGGCCTCGATCTGAATGTGCTGATCGAGCAGGAAGAAGAGCCGGGCCTGGGCAACGGCGGATTGGGTCGCCTGGCCTCCTGCTTCATGGATTCGCTGGCCACGCTCGACGTTCCCGCCATCGGCTACGGCATTCGCTACGAATATGGAATCTTCAACCAGCAGATCCGCGACGGCTGGCAGGTGGAGACCACTGACAATTGGCTGCGCCTGGGCAACCCCTGGGCGCTGGAACGCCCGGAAGATGCCTTCGAAGTAAAGATGGGCGGCCGCACGGAACGGCACACCGATGCGAACGGCCGCCTGCGAGTGCACTGGATTCCGCAACGGGTGGTCCGCGGCATTCCCCACGACACGCCTATCCTGGGCTACAGGACCAACACCGCCAACACCATGCGCCTGTGGTCGGCGCGGGCTGTGGAGAGCTTCGACTTCGGCACCTTCAACACCGGAGACTTCTTTGGCGCGGTGGCCGACAAGGTCTCTTCGGAGAACATCTCCAAGATCCTCTATCCCAACGACGAAGGCTTCCAGGGCAAGCAACTGCGGCTGGCGCAGCAGTTTTTCTTCGTCTCCTGCAGCTTGCAGCACATTCTGCAGATTCAGGTCACTGACAACCGCCCCCTGGCCGAGCTGCATCGCAACTTCGCCATCCAGATGAACGACACGCATCCGGCCATCGCCGTGGCCGAGCTGATGCGCCTGCTGATTGACGAGCACTCGATGGAGTGGGAGGCCGCCTGGCACGTGACGCAGCATGCACTCTCCTACACCAACCACACGCTGCTGCCCGAGGCGCTGGAGCAGTGGCCGCGCGCCCTGTTCGGCTCCCTGCTGCCGCGGCACCTGGAGATTGTGGACGAGATCAACCGCCGCCACCTTGACGACGTGCGGCAGAAGTTTCCCGGCGACGACGCGCGCGCGCAACGGCTCTCGCTGATCGACGAGAGCGGAGAAAAGTACGTGCGCATGGCGCACCTGGCCGCCTTGGGCAGCCACGCCATCAACGGAGTGGCCGAGCTGCACACGGAGCTGCTGAAGACCCACGTGCTGCGCGATTTTTACGAGCTCACGCCGGAAAAATTCTCCAACAAGACCAACGGCGTCACTCCCCGCCGCTGGATGGTGCTGGCCAATCCCGGCCTGGCCTCGCTGCTCACCGCGCGGCTTGGCCCCGGCTGGGTGCGCGATCTGGAAAAGCTGCGCCGGCTGGAGCCTCTGGCCGGCGACCCTGAACTGCATCAGGAATGGAGAGCCATCAAGCTCCACAACAAGATGCGGCTTTCCGCCTACATTCAGGACCGTCTTGGGCATCGCCGTCGATCCGCAGGCGATCTTCGACGTGCTGGTCAAGCGCCTGCATGAATACAAGCGCCAGCACCTGCAGATTCTCCACATCCTCACCCTCTTCAAGCGCATCCAGCGAGACCCGGACGCGGAGATTGTTCCACGCGTCTTCCTCTTCGGCGGAAAAGCGGCGCCCGGCTACCGCATGGCCAAGCTCATCATCAAGCTCATCCACTCCACCGGCGAAGCCATCAATGCCGACCCGCAGGTGCGAGGCCGCCTCAAAGTGGTCTTTCTTCCCGATTACAACGTGAAGCTCGGCCAGCGCGTTTATCCCGCCGCCGACTTATCCGAGCAAATCTCACTGGCCGGCAAGGAGGCCTCGGGCACCGGCAACATGAAGTTCGCCATGAACGGCGCGCTCACCATCGGCACCCTCGACGGCGCCAACATTGAGATACGCGAAGAAGTAGGCGAGGAAAACTTTTTCCTCTTCGGTCTCACCACGCCCGAGGTGGAGCAGCGCAAGCGCCAGGGCTACAATCCCCGCGCTATTTATGATTCGAACCCCAACCTCCGCGAGGTGCTTGACGCTCTCCTGAGCGGCGAGCTTTCCCGCGGCGACAGAACTCTTTTCGAGCCCTGGTCAGCTCCCTGCTCAACGGCGACGAGTACATGCTGCTGGCCGATTACCAGTCTTACATCGACTGCCAGGACCGCGTCAGCCTGGCCTACAAGAACCAGGAAGAGTGGACTCGCATGAGCATCCTCAACGTAGCCCGCATCGGCAAGTTCTCCTCCGACCGCTCCATACGAGATTACTGCGCCGACATCTGGAAGACCTGGCCGGTGAAGATCCAGTTATAGCAAACCGCCGCAAGGAGACAGAATTTTAGTTCCCGCAGCGATGCGGCGAAGTATGCCCCACTTGCCCCGAGCCGCCATTTCGGCGATACTTAGATATTGAGTCTTTTGTGGCGCGGGGTCACCACGGACAGGTCTTCGTCGGTGGGGTGATTGGTCGGGCGCACACGCCTGGCCGTTGATTTGGTCCTGCGCAAAGCACGCCGCCGCCGGCTGAAAAAAGCCCCCAAGAATCGCAACAGAGCACTGAATTTCGAAAGGAACCGTATAACCGTGGTAATGATTCGTCTGGCGCGCGTTGGCGCCCCCAAGCAGCCCTACTACCGCATCGTGGTCATTGAGAAGGACCGCGCCCGCAATGGCCGTTCAATCGAGGTCGTCGGCACCTATAACCCCCGCACCAGCCCGGCTACGGTCGACCTGAAGCGCGAGCGCATCGACTACTGGCGCAGCCAGGGCGCGCAGCTTTCCACCATCGTCCAAAAGCTGGTGGAAAAGACCCCTGTGACGCCCCCCGGCGCGGAGCCGGTCCCTGTCGCAGCCCCGGCCTCCGACCCCATCGAAGCCTGATCCCGCCCTGGCAGCCCACCCCCTCCTCATGGGCCCATGGGCGATGGCATCCGGGCCTGAGTACTTTTCAGTTGCTGACGGAGCAGGTGTGTGCTGATACTATGCACGCACCGATCCAATTGCTTTTTTTGGCCTATAATTCTTGGATCGATCCGGTAAGGGGCACGAATATGACCCAAAACAATAAGGTCGCAGTTGAAGAACTGGTCCGCGAAATCGCGTTGGCTCTGGTGGATGAACCGGAAGCCGTCGACGTGCATTCCGTGGATCGCGACGAGAGCACCGCTCTCAGGCTCCGGGTTGCCCCACAGGACGTGGGCAAGGTAATCGGCAAGCAGGGGCGCACCGCCCGCTCTGTGCGCACCATTCTGGGCGCCGTCAGCACCAAGCTCCATCATCGCTACACGCTCGATATCCTGGAAGAAGACGACGAACTCTGAGATGGCCGCCGCGCATGCCTCCCTCCGAACTCGGAGGCCTAATGACCGCGCCTGAACAGCTTGACCATGCTGCCCAGTGGGTAGCATTGGCTCGCATCCGCCGACCCCAGGGCCGCAAAGGCGAAGTCTTCGCCGACATTCTCACCGATTTCCCTGAGAAATTCGCTGAGCGCCGCCAGCTATGGCTGCTGGCCGAGGGCGCTGCCGCACCCACTCCACGCCAGGTTGAACTCATCGCTCACTGGCTCCATAAAGGCGGCATCGTCCTTCACTTCGAGGGGGTAGATTCCATCTCCGCCGCCGAAACCCTCGCTGGCCTCACCGTCGCCATTCCCCTGGCCGACCGCACCCCGCTCGCCGAGGACGAAGTCTACATAGCCGACCTGGTAGGCTGCGCCCTCTATGACGTAGCCAAATCAGACGCACCCATCCTCGTCGGTCAAATCGAAGGAGTTGATCGCTCAGCAGGCCCCGTAGCTCTGCTAGCCGTCCGCAACGCTATCTCCGCCGAAGAAATCCTCATCCCCTTCGCCAATAGCTACCTCCGCACCATCGACCTGGCCGCTAAAAGAGTAGAAATGGCCCTCCCCGAAGGCCTCACCGACCTGAATGCGCCGGAAAGACCATAAAATTATTTGCTTTTGGCTGTCGTCCTCAGAATGCTTCGGCACACTTTTGAATCTTGACCTACCGATGGCTGAATCATGATATTAGACTTTGTACAGATTCGACGTTCCCAGTCGAGGGCGACCCGGCCCGTCAAGTTTTTCCACACGATCTTTCCCCGTTTTGGCATCCAAGGAGTATCGTTCAACATCATCTTCGATCTTCCCGGTCTTGGAATTGCGCGAGTGAAACCAACTCCCAGCCGCGAAGCCCTTGTTGGTATGTTTGACAACTGCGAAGACCTGATCCACATCGTTGTCGTCATAAGGATCGCCCACATCTGTCATCAACGCGACTGCGCCTGGTTGTGGATACGACATTTTCTGCGTTTTGTTCAGCCACCTGGCTGTCCAGCCAGAACTCTTGACAAAGTGGAGCGTTGTGAAAAGCGTTACTGCTTCACACTCCCAACAATCGTAGTAGGTAATGGCAAGTTCATCGTTTGATGCACCGATCCAATCGAGCAGCTTCACACCGTAACCGAAGACCAGCAACTGGCTCTTTCCTGTCTTGAGCGAGATGTTGTAAATGTTCCAAAGATCATAATCTGGGGTGGGCGCACCGGTCTCCCTTGAGGTGGTCATGACAAGCGCAAAACCTTCCTCAACACCAACTTCACGAATTGCTGTTATGGATGAGTCGTGCAGCGCATGACGGACCTCTGCCATGGTTGCCTTATCTGTCTCAATGTTCGTCCAGGAGAATCCCGGCGGCGTATCTGCGTGGATGAACGACACAAATAACAGGAATATTGTCGAAGTGATAATTGAGGTCTTTCTCATCAGTCTCCTCATATACCTACTGAAACGCCAGCGGCCTCCAATCTCCCCCATCCTTCAGCGCCAACTGAATTGGCCGCGGCGGTCCCTTTGGCGGCACCGTCACTTCAATCCACAACTCCTGCCCCGCCTTGAGCGGCCCCGGAGTAGCCGCGGCCTGCGCAATATAAAAGTCCACCGGCTCATCCAGCCGCAGGTCCTTGCAAGAAGCCCCTGGCCGCCCTTCCACCATCAACTCATCCGGCCGCCCATCGTCCTCCGGAATCCTGATCGCCAGCAGTTTGCCCGCCTCAACCTTCAGGTTTGCCTGAAACCGCACCGCTTGATCCGCATGAATTGTGTAGGTCTTCCCCGTCTGCACGCCGTCCACATTCCTCGGCATCAATGCCTCCTTCGCTGAAGGAAGCGTGCTCTGGCATCCGTCCACCACCAATTGCAGGCTCAGGTAGCGTCCTCGCATCAGCAATTGCGGATCGTACGTCGTCGCGCGTGTCCAAACCCGCGGGCAGCTCCACCGCTGGTAAAGATACTTGGCCGCAATCGTCGAGACAATCGCCAGTTGAACTGCCAGCAATACCAGCGAAGTCACGGAGAGCGAAATCCTGCCCAGCTTCATAGCGCCTCCTCGTTTTTGTGCCCCATGCCGGCCAGCAGCCCACGCCGCATCTTTTCGAGCGCCCACCCACCGGCCAGGAAGAGAACGCCCAGCCCGATCAGTCCCAGCGAGCGTCCCACCGCGCCGTAAATATCGCTGAAGTAATACCACCCCACCGCAATCGCAAACCCCACAATGCCCAGATTCACCAGCGCCCGGCTGGCATGATGCACCCCCCACCAGACCAAAAAGACGCAGAAGGCCGCAACCAGCGCGTGACGCAGCCAGGTTTGGCTCACTCCGGGTATAGGTATGGTGATAAACGCCGTAGTTGTAGCTCTCCGTCCAGATGCGCTGGCACCACGGCAGCGCAACTGAAAAAACAATCGCCGCCGCCACCGGCACGCTGCTCTTTCGCAGCCGGATAACCGACAAGCAGAGCGGCAGCACGGCAATCACGGCCCAGCCCCACATCCGCATTCCAAACGACAAAAAGTCTGCTCCCCCCACGAACTCCAGCCCCCCGCGAGAAAGACGATTCCAGTAACCGCCGCAATGGCCGAAGCGGCAAACAGAATCCCCTGCACAGCCTTGTGCTTCGACCCCAGAAATACGGTCAAATAAAGATACCGCCCAAACCACCAGAAAGCGCCCGATATAATACGTTTTCTCCGATGTGCCCTGCGGCGTAATACGAAAACTCCGACAGAATCCAGGCCGGAAACAGCAGCAGCGTAAGCGTCTGCTGCGCCTCATCATGCAGCAGAACCCACCCGGCGAGCGCCGCCACGGCCCACAGCAAAATCGCCGCCGGCCAGTGCTCCTGGATATTGAAGATCTGCCCAACCAGCGCAATCGCCGCCCCGGTCGAAATGGTGCCCACCGCGTGCAGCGCCGTCGATAGCCCGTGATACTCCTTGCGCGCCCAAGCCCCGCCCAGGTGGAAGACAGCCACCATCCCCATCACCAGCGCATAGCGCGCCGCCTGGCCCAAGTTCGTCCCAGTGGGCGGAGACAAACAGCACCACCCCGCAGGCCAGCAGAATAGCCCCCAGAATCAGCGCCACCATCCCCTGCCAGCGCAACCCGGCAGGCCTGTCCGCCGCTGCGGATTCCGCTTCAAAGGCGCGAATGCGGCCGGCAGCCTCCGCATCCAGGACGCCGGCCGATTGCCAGCGATTTAACAACGAATCAATGTCAGCCATAACTGTTGGCTAAAATTAAAACACATCCGGGTCCGGCCCGCACGACGAATTCTCTGCCTATATCATCGAAACGTATGCGCTTTGAGATCGTCACCATCTTCCCCGGCTTTTTTGCCGGCATCTTCGAGAACGGCATCCTCCGCCGCGCCTTGACTGAAGGACTGGTCGAGGTGGGCGTCCACGATCTGCGCAACTTTACCCACGACCGTCACCGCACCGTAGACGACCGCCCCTTCGGCGGCGGCGAAGGCATGGTTCTCAAACCCGAGCCCCTGGCCGAAGCCCTCGCCTCGCTCGGCATCGAGCCCAAAGCTCAGCGCGCGCAGGCGCAGTCTGCCCCACTGCAGGTAATCCTGCTTTCCGCCCAGGGCCGTCCCTTCACCCAGGCTGTAGCCCGCGAACTGGCCACTCTCGACCGCATCATCCTTCTCTGCGGCCGCTACGAAGGCGTCGACGAGCGCATCAACCAGCTCTACTGCGATATGGAGCTCTCCATCGGCGACTACGTGCTCAGCGGAGGCGAATTGGCCGCGGCCGTAGTGCTCGACGCAACCATGCGCCTCATCCCCGGCGTCCTCGGAAACGAATCCTCCGGCGAATTCGAAAGTTTTGGCGTCCCTGACTGCGAAATCACCACCGATACCGAAGGCGTTCCCCGCTCTCAGCACGGCGCCGGCGGCCTGCTGGACTATCCCCACTACACCCGCCCCGCTGAATTCCATGGCCTACGCGCCCCCGAAGTCCTTCTCAACGGCGACCATCAGCAAATTCGCCTCTGGCGCCGCGAGCAGCAGCTCCGCAAAGACCCTCGCCAACCGCCCCGACCTGCTGGAGCGCGCCACCCTGACCAAAGAGGACCGCCAACTGCTCGACGCTCTCCGCCGGCAAGAGAAGTCGGGATAGAAAGAGCCGGGTAGCCATTTCGCTGGCCCGGCCCTGCATTTCCCGCGGATAAAGAGCGAAATTACGATTTCAGGACGCGGCCGGGCGCCTTGCCCTTGCGAAAAGCGACGCAGGCCATGCCGAACAGCCCGGTGCCGAGCAACAAAAGAGATCCAGGCTCCGGAACCGTTGGTGTGATTGACGGACCGAATTCGGGATTGGGGTTATCGGGGTTGGTGATGCCGATGCCGGTTGAGGAACTCAAGTAAGCCCTGTCCGGTCAACGCCTCCTCCAACTGGTAGGTGGTGCTGGTGTTTGCCCAGAAGTTCACTTCCCACTCCGTCGGATCATTGGACGGGCCGACATAAAACATCAGGCCATAGTAATCAAACTGGCCCCCACTGGTGTTGGGAGCATTTGCGTCCGGGGTAGTACAGATTGTCGTACAACCACATACCGTCCGCAGAGGTGAGGTAACTCTCATAGGTGCTGTAGCCGGGGTATAGGCTCACCTCTCCGGAAACCCCGTCTCCCGAATCCGAATAAGTGCCGGTGAAGGAGATGACGATGTCGCCGCCGTCTGAACCGTAAGGAACCGAAGTAGTGAAGACGCCATCGAGGGTGACAGTGCCCGCCGGCCCATTGGTAACGGGACCGGAATAGCTGAAGTTGAAGGAATCAGCCATTGCTGCTGGGCTGATTGCAAAAACCGCCGCGCATGCGAACAATGCCAATACAATTTTCTTCTTGCTCATTGTGTTTCCTTTTCTCGTTCTCATTTCTTTGTCCGTACCCTTTGCGGCGTCGATGTGGCACTCCTCAGAGAGTCATCGCATTTGTTTCATTCCCTTGAGCGCCGTTGAAATCCGGCCTACCGACCGAGGCAATGGGAATGATCCTGGGGCCAAATATGTACCTGAGATCAACTCCGGAAACCTAACGAGCTACCCTGCTATACCAGTAGTTGCTAGGGTTCCTGTAGATATAATCTGTAAAAAGAGCTGTGAGACCAATCCCAACTTCGTACCTGATTGGTACAACGTTGTGTCAGATTGGCACTACATTGGTAACAAACGTTTTATTACTATATTGCACACGTTTTATTACTATATTTGTAGTACACGTTTTATCTGCTGGCGTTTCTCAAACATGGCGTTTTCAAACGTTCCCTTTGCAAAGCTCAATCTTGCTTTTAGCAAGGGTCAAGGAAGGACATTTCCCAAGCGTTTCCAGCCTGAACGGCTTCTCCGCAGAGCAAACCAACCGCATTTCGATTGGCCACGCAAGCCTCTTCTCTGATAATCTTATGGTTCTGAGTCCAACCGCAGGAAAACACTATGTCCATTCATCCCGTAATGCAGCGCCTGGCCGAAAAGCTCAAGCGCACCGACCTTCCAGAGATCGCTCCCGGCGACCAGATTCGCGTCCAGGTAAAGATCAAGGAAGGCGACAAAGAACGCCTCCAGGCCTTTGAAGGCCTGGTTATCGCCATCAACCGCGGCCCCCAGGGCACCTTTACCGTCCGCAAAATGAGCTTTGGCCAGGGCGTGGAGCGCATCTTCCCCTTCAACTCCACGGTCATTGACAAGATCGAGACGGTCCGCAGCTACCGCGTCCGCCGCGCCAAGCTCTTCTATCTCCGCTCGCTCCGCGGCAAAGCCGCCCGCCTGAAGGAAGTAGACCGCGTAACCGGCAAAGTCCGCGCCTAAGCCGAAAAAATATTCGTCACACCAACAACCCCGGCAAACCGCCGGGGTTGTTTTTTTGAGGCCCAACAAATTATGGGTGCCCCAGGACTCGAATGGACTCCAAGTTCAATAACAGGAATGACCTGAAATCGCGCTTGGATTCTTATGCTAATTCTGAGGGTGCAGTAAAACTATATTTCGAATATTGCCACATCGATCTCACCTCTACAACCAGCACCAATAACCAGGGTACTTTACAATTTGCACACGAGGATGCAAGTCTTTCAGTCTTCCGCCATCTCTTTTGACATTCAATTCCAGGGTGAAATGGCCATTTCTCTTGCCCTCAAAACCACCAAGAATGCAACTGGTTGACTTTTCACCCCACGCAGCGGCTCTGATTGGTTTGGCTGGATAATTCTTAACCACCGTCGTTCCATCGAAAATCCTCCACTCCAGGTCGAGCAGAGGCGGTGTGTTGCACGGGTTTTCAGCACGTGTCGGCCCCAGATCGCAATCAAGATCCTCAAGTGGCATCCGCCGGTCTACATCGAGCCAGATCTGGTAATCGTGTTTTCCGACAGGGAATTCCTGACTGCGCCAAACTCCTTTGCTTAACGGCACCGGAAATTTCGGGGAGGGCGTGCAGCGAAGCGATATGGCTGCGGCGTTTTCTGCCATGCAGTTCGAAAGTGTGCTCCAGCCTAATGCTGCTCGGATGAATTGTCGCCGAGTCATGCCGTCATACTACTCTCTGGAGGCTATGCCGGGTACCTCATCATTGCGATTTCTTCTGTCGCAAGGGTGGAAACCACAAATCCGAACCGCCCAATCTTCCTATACTTGATTCCATGACGGAAACCCACGTCTGCGGATTAAAGCTGGAAGAAGCCGCGCGCCGAAGCGGCGCCCTCCTGCATCGCCGGCCTCGACGAAGTAGGCCGCGGCCCGCTCTTCGGCCCGGTAGTCGCCGCCGCAGTCATCCTTCCCAAAGGCTGCCGCCTGCAAGGCCTGACCGACTCAAAAAAACTCACCGAAAAGCAGCGCAACAAACTCGACCCCGAGATCCGCCGGAACGCCATAGCCTGGGCCATCGCCGCCGTCGATGCCGAAACCATCGACCGCATCAATATCCGCCAGGCCTCGCTGCTGGCCATGCGCCTAGCCGTCCAGCAGCTAGCCCTAACCCCCGACTACCTTCTCATCGACGGCCGCGACACCATCGACTGGCCCTGCCCCCAGCAGCCGGTAATCCACGGCGACGCAATCAGCCTCTCCATCGCCGCCGCCAGCGTCCTGGCCAAAGTCCACCGCGACAGCCTACTCGTCGAGCTCGACCGCCAATTCCCCGGCTACGGCCTCGCCAGCCACAAAGGCTACTGCTCACCCCAGCACATTGAAGCCCTCGCCCGCCTCGGCCCCACCCCGCTCCACCGCAAGAGCTTCAACCCTGTAGCCCAAACATTTCTTCAATTCGATTGACGGATCAAAATGGGTGCCCCACCCTCGCCACGTCTTTGTTTTTGTGGCTAGGGTGGGATAGCTCCATCTATCTATAGCTTTTTATAAGTTTCTTCACTTTTTCACTTCTTCATAAACGGCCACTGCCCCAACTGCCGCGCCCTATATAGATAAATCAGCGTCCCCGAAACCCCAATCCCCGCCGCCAACGCCAATTCCCCCAGCGCATGTCTCCGGTTGACCAAAATAAATACGAATCCCCGCCATCGCCACCAGCGGCGGCAGCGGATAAAGCGGCATCCTGAACGGCCTTTCCAGCTCCGGCCTCTGCACCCTGAGCAGCATCACCCCCGCCTGTTGCAAAAAGAACTGCAACAGAATCCGCGTAATCACCAGCATCGTAATCACCTGCGCCAGCGAGAAAAAACAAAAGCAGGCCGCCACCATCCCCAGCGCAATCAGCGACCGGTGCGGAATCCCATGCTTCGGATGCACCGCATCCAAAAACCGAAAATAATTACCATCCCGAGCCGCCGCATACGGCACCCGCGAGTAGCCCAGCAGCAGCGAAAACACCGAAGCAAACGCCGTCCAAACAATCAGCGCCGCCATCAGCCGCCCGGCCAGCGTTCCAAACGCCGCCTTCGCAATATCCGCCACCAGTTGCAGCCGCACCGTCTCCCCGGCAGCCACGTGTGAAGCCGCATCGCGCATCGAAGGTAGCGCGGCCAGATTCATCGCCACATAAAACGCCGCAACAAACAGCACCGAAAGCAGAATCGCCCGCGGAATCGTCCGCTCCGGCCGCTTCACCTCGCCGCCCAAAAAACAAATGTTGTAGTAGCCCCAGTAACAATAAGTGGTCAGCAGCGTAGCCTGCGCCAGCCCGCCCAGCGCCGCGCCAAGCGGCTGCGCCGGCGAGGCCGGCATATGCCAGCCCCCGCCCGAATTCACAAACCCGGAAACAATCACCCCCGCAATCGCCGCCATCACCCCGGCAAACAGCACCCACGCCAGCCGCGTAATCGAGCTCAAATTCCGATAAAGCAGCGCCGTCACCAGCAGGCAAATCCGCCGCCGCGGCAAAGTTCGCATAGTGCAGCGCCGGCAACGCGGCCACCGGCGCGCTCTCCAGCCCCGGCCAGAACCACCCCAGAAAACTCGAGAGCCCAATGCACCCTGAAGCAATCGCCAGCGGAGCCGAAAAGCTCAACTGCCAAACGTAAAGAAAGCTCAGCCAGTTCCCCGCGCCCTTCGGCCCATAGATCTCGCGCAAAAACGCATACGACCCGCCGGCCCGCGGAAACGCCGCCCCCAGCTCCGCCCAGATCAGCCCATCCGCCACCGCGATCACCGCGCCCAGCACCCACGCCCACACGCTCAGCCGGTACCCCGCCGCCGCAATCACCAGCGGCAGCGTAATAAACGGCCCCACCCCGATCATCTCCAACATATTGAAGAGCACGGCGGCCCGCAGCCCGATCCGCCGTTCGAGTGTGCCGCTGCCGCCGGAGGTGGTTGAAGTGCAAAGTCATAAGGCTTACTCGCTCCCCGGATTGTACACTGACGGAAAGTATGTTCCTTGCCGATAAGCATCAACGAGCCGCAGCGGGGACGGTCCTTGCCGGCCTGATCCTTGCAAGCGCTCTCTCCGTCCGCCTGCCAGCGCAACAATCTGCGCCGCCGCCCGTCCCCGCTGCCTCGCCCGCCCAGCTCCCATCGAGTCGAGCCCAGCCCCATCGCCCTGCCCATCGCTGAAGACCGCGGCGCCGCAGCCCTCGAGCAATCGCTCAAGCGCCTCTCCACCACCGCCAGCCTGATGATGATCGTCGCCCACCCCGACGACGAGGACGGCGCGCTGCTCACAACTCTCTCCCGCAGCCTCGGCGTCCGCTGCACCCTGCTCACCCTCACCCGCGGCGAAGGCGGCCAGAACGCAATGTCCGCCGACAGCGACGGCGCCCTCGGCCTCATCCGCACCAACGAGCTCCTCAAGGCCGATGAATTCTACGGCGCAAAGCAGCTCTGGGGCACGGAAGTCGACTTCGGCTTCTCCAAAACTCAAGAGGAATCCTTCGCCCACTGGGGCCACGACCGCGTCCTCTACGACGCCGTCCTCGCCGTCCGCCGCGAGCGCCCGCAAATCATCGTCTCCACCTTCGTCGGCGGCATCACCGACGGCCACGGCCACCACCAGGTCTCCGGCGAAATCGCGCAGGAAGTCTTCAAAGCCGCCGCCGACCCCACCGTCTTCCCCGAGCAACTCAAGCCCGTGAGCGAAGGCGGCCTCGGCCTCACAGTCTGGCAGCCACTCGCCGTCTACTCCATGGTCCCCTTCGCGCCGGATCACAGATGGAAAGAATGTTCGACTACGCCACCGGCAAATGGGCTCCGGCAAAGTTCAAAAACTACGTAACCGGCGAGTGGATCACCGGCGTTCCCTCCACCGACGTAACCATCCAGGTCGGCACGCGCGACCCCATCCTCGGCCGCAGCTATGTACAGATCGCCCGCGAAGGCTGGGGCCAGCAGAAGTCGCAAAACGGCGGCGCAAACCCAACCCTCAGCGGCCCCGCCGCAACCCACTATCACCTCTGGGCCGTAGCGCCCTCAGCAGCCGCCAAGCCCGGCGCAATACAACCGACAACGACCTCTTCCACAACTCAAGGTCGCCATCGATACCACCCTCGACGGCCTTCCCAATCTCGTCAAAGGCAATGCGCCCAACTGGCTGGCCGCTAGCCTTCACAGCATCGACAACAGCATTCAAAACGCAGAGGCCGAACGCAAAAACCTCTCAGCCGTCAGACTTCGCGCATAAGCTCGCCCCCATCTACCGCCAGACCCTCGACCTCAACGCAAAAGTCGCCGCCAGCGATCTCGATCCCGCAATCCAAAGCCAACCTGCTCTTCGAACTCGACGCAAAAATCGACCGAGTTCCAATCCGCGCTAAAAAATCTCCTCGGCCTTGACCTCGTAGCCTTCACCACCAAATCCAGAAACCGTCCAGAGCGGAGGCCCCAGAGGCAGCGGACCCGACGAAACCCCGCGCAGCGTAACTCCCGGCGAGCAGTTCCGCGTCCGCATCCACGCCGCGCAATCCACATCCGAATCCCGTCTCAACAAAGTCTGGCTTGAGAGCAGCAGCGGCGACCCATGGAAATACGATCAGATCACCGCCGCATTCGACCCCGCACGCCCCCACCGCCGACCCCATCTTCAACGTGCAGGCCGCTGAAAACGCCGACCCCACCCAGCCCTACTTCACCCGCCCCACTATCGAGCAGCCTTACTACGACCTCACCCACCCCGAATACCGCCTTCGTTCCTTCGCCCCCTGGCCTCTCTCCGCCTGGGCCGAGTTCACCTTTGACGGCCTTCCCATCCGCATCGGCCAAGTCGTCCAAACCATGCAGCGCGTCCTCGGCCCCGGCGGCATCTACGAACCGTTAGTCGTCACCCCCGCCATCGGCGTCCGCATCGACCCCGAAGCCCGCATTCTTCCCCTCGACGGCTCCGCCCTCCCCGTCCGCGTTACCGTCCACGCCCAATCCGCCGCCGAAGGCACAGTCGATCCTCAACCTCCCCGCCGGATGGACCTCCAACCCCGCGCAAGCGCCGTTCCATCTCGAAAGCGCCGGCGACACCGAGCCCATCCTTTTCTCCGTAACCCCCACCGCCAAACAACCCGGCGCATACACCATCCAGGCCGTGGCCCACTCCGCCGGCCACGCCTACCAAACCGGCTGGCAAAGCATCGGCTACCCCGGCCTGCGCCCCTACAACCTCTACAAGCCCGCCCAGTTGCAAACCCGAAAAATCGACGTGAAGCTCGCCCCCGGCCTCCGCGTAGCCTACGTCATGGGCACCGGCGATCTGGTTCCTGAAGCCATTGAGGCCCTGGGCGCCACACCCCACCTGCTCACCGCCGCCGAGCTAGCCTCCGCCGACCTCTCCGCATGGAACGTAATCGTCATCGGCATCCGCGCCTACTCCACGCGTCCTGAATTATCCGCCGCCCAACCGCGCCTGAATGAATTTGTCCGCCGCGGCGGCACGCTCATCGTCCAATACCAGAGCGGCAGCTTCCCCGCTCCGTTCCCGCTCTCCATGGGCCGCTCTGCCGAGCGCGTCGTCGACGAGCAGGCCCCCGTCAAGCTCCTCCAACCCGCCAATCCCCTGCTCACCTCGCCCAACGCCATCACCACCGCCGACTTTGACGACTGGGTCGAGGAGCGCGGCCACTCCTTCCTCGATACACTGGGACCCCGCCTACACCGCTCTCACTGAGACCGCCGACCCCGGCCAGGATCCGCAACGCGGCGGCCTGCTCGTCGCCCATCCCGGCAAAGGCACTTATATCTATGTTGCCTTCGCGCTTGTATCGCCAGCTCCCCGAGTTAGTCCCCGGAGCCTATCGATTACTGGCCAACCTGCTCAGCGCCGGCAAAAGCAACTAAGTAACGTAGAACAACTCCCGCCTCAATAAACACTGCAGCAACACGCCGCAATCGCATCCAAATCAATACTCTTTATTAAAGGAATGTTAATTAGCCTCAGATTTCGTCGCAATAACTTGCCATGTAACTCTGTTAAAAATACGTGAATTAGTCATATATTCATCAAACTCTGCCAATCTGAAATACGGAACCAGCCAGGGAAAACTTCGCCTTTGCGTACTATTTCCCCGGCTCTCGTATGTTCCTCCCGCATGCGCCGATAGCATCGCAGTTTGGCTATTATGTTCATGGCATTTCGGGATGCGGGAGTTCAATGCATGTTCGCCTGCGTGAGCGGGCGCATGACCACAATTCAATCCGATTCGAGAGGAAGAGAGAGGCCCAATGAAATTCAAATTCGCAACTGCAGCCGCGGCAATTCTGGCAGCCAGCCTGTTTGCCTCGTACGCCAACGCCGGCCAGGAAACCGGCCGGTGAAGAAGCACACCGCAACCGCAAAAGACAAAAAAGCCAAAACCACCTACAGTGGAAGAACAGATTCAGGGTCTGCGCCAGGAGTTCCAGGGCCAGATCAACGAACTCAAAACCGACCTGGCCACCAAGGATGCCGAGTTGAAGCAGGCAAAGGAAGCCGCTGCTGAAGCACAGGCCGCCGCGGACAAGGCGCAGGCCGCCGCCTCCGCTTCCAACCAGGCCGTCAGTGACAACGCAGCCGCCGTCTCAACGCTGCAGTCCACCGTCAAGGACATCAAGGGCAATGAGCTTTCGCTGGCCACAACCGTCTCCGACGAGACCTCCAAGATCAAGAAGGAAATCGCCAACCCCGATGCGCTCAAGTACAAGGGCATCACCATCTCGCCCGCCGGCAGCTTCCTGGCGGCTGAAACCGATTGGCGCAGCGGCGCCACCGGCGGCGGCTTGAATACGCCCTTTACCGGCGTTCCTCTGCAGAATTCCGACGCGGCTCAGTTGACCGAGTTCGACGGCACCGGCCGTCAGTCGCGCTTGGCCATCAAGGCCATCGGCAAACTCGACAACATGACCATGACCGGCTACTACGAGATGGATTGGTTGGGCGCCGGCATCACTTCAAACAACAACCAGAGCAACAGCTACGTAATGCGTCAGCGCCAATTGTGGGCGGATGCCAAGCTGACCAACGGCTGGGACTTCAGCGGCGGCCAGGGATGGTCGCTGGCGGCTGAAACCACCAAGGGCCTCACCCGCGGATCTGAGATTCTTCCGGCCACCATCGATCCCCAGTACGAAGCCGGCTTCGTCTGGACGCGCCAGTACAGCTTCCGCGTCTCCAAGGATTTCTCGAATAAAGTCTTCGCGGGCATTCTCGGCTGAGAACGCCGAGACCCTGAACCCGGCCGCCGATAATCTCTCCAGTAGTCTCGATTACCTGTTTGGTACCTCCGGCGTCGGCGGCGGCCTCTACAACTCGACCGCTAACTACTCCTTCAACGTGGCGCCCGACCTGGTCGCCAAGATTGCGGTCGAGCCAGGCTGGGGCCACTGGGAAGCGTTCGGCATCGGCCGCTTCTTCCGCGACCGCATCTATCCCATCGCAGATCTGTCGACGACCGGAGCCCGTACAACGACACGGAACCGGGCGGCGGTATCGGCGGCGGCTTCCGCGGCTCCGCTCGCAAACAAGAAGATCACCATCGGACTGAAGGGTCTGTACGGCATTGGCGTCGGCCGCTACGGCTCCTCGACCATCGCCGACATCACCGTGCGTCCCACCGGCGTACTTGAGCCGCTGAAAGCCTTCTCCGCATTGAGCACAGTGGAACTGAATCCCACCAAGCGCCTGAACATCTACTTCAACTACGGCGGCGACTATGTCTATCGCGACTGGGTGGTCGACCCGGTTTCGCTAAAGGATGTCGGCTACGGCACCCCCACCGCTACCATGTACGGCTGCAAGACCGAAACCTACACCGTGGATGCCGCTGGCGCCAAGAGCACCAAGAATTTCGCCGCTCCGGCCAACTGCGCTGGGGACACCAAGGACGTGCAGGAGTTCACGGCCGGCTACTGGTACAACATCTATGCCGGTCCCAAAGGCCGTCTGCGCTACGGTCTCCAGTACAGCTTGATCCGTCGCGACCTCTGGTCCGGCAACGGATTCAACGGTGCAACGGATGTCAACCCCGGCGGCGGAGCACATGGCGACGACAACATGGTCTTCACCTCCTTCCGCTACTACCTCCCATAACCCCGGAACCTTCGGGTTCTGCAACAAAGGGCAGCCCAAACGGGCTGCCCTTTCTGTTTCATCACGCGCAGTTTTTTCTTCTGAACCGAGTTTGTGTGTCCATCCTTTTTCCCGGAAAGAAATAACGAAAATAGCCCAGGATGGAGACCGCCGCGTGCCGGGGCCCCCACGGACGGGTCTTTGTCCGTGGGGTGGAGCGGCGGGCGGAATCCGGGTACCGCGTACGAATCTTGTTTTCCGCGTCCTGTAGGGACGCGTTGAGCCTCTTCCTTCCCACTCCACCATGCTCATGCGACTGCCCTGGGCAATTGCTATGCCGTGCGCCTTCTGGTATTGTTTGCTCATGATCGTTGCATCGAGCCCAATACAGGCCTGTTGGTATGCTTCCCCGGCATACGCGGTCTGTTGTTGTCTGCGCTAAACTTCGAAACGATTTCCGGTGGTTCGACTGCCGGCAACACCCCCAGAAATAGAACCGACTATAACCATTGGGATCTTCTGGCAATGGCCTGCTCTTTCCATATGCGTATGCCTTCCACGCGCGCGTACCTTCTCAGGTACGCGATTGCGGCATCTTGTTGTCGCTAGAACAGCGCCCTCCATCCCCGTATTCACACGTGCATTCCAAAACTCTTTTTTAAGGAGCCACTCGTGCGCCATTTGCAGATTCCTATCCGAATTCGCCCGCTTTTCTTTCTCATCAAAATCCTGTCGATAAAGCTCTGCCGCCACATGCGGACTATTGGCCTACAGCGGAACCAGAGTCGATGTATCCCAAAACCGCAGCACCTAAGTCGACGCGGCCATCAGGGAGCGGCGCCTGCATAGAACTCAAAAGGATTCAGTAGCTCTGGTTCCGCTCTAAGGTCCCAGCCCATCCATCTTCTAAAATTCAAAGGAGAATCCAAAGTGCTAAAAGCTCTTTATGCTGTTCTGTCTGCTTCTCTGCGCCGGTTGCCGCTATCGATCTCTGCTGTGCTCTTTCTGTTTGCTATAGCGGCCGGCCTGCCCTTGGCCGCGCAGGACGACATCACCACGCAAAACGCGACGTCCGGGTACAACGGCGCATTCATCACCGGGCCGGCCTCGAACCCGTTGAGCTTCCTGAACGGCGCGGCCTGGCGTACTACCGGCAACCCGGCGCCCTACGACTTTCACGACTTTGCCCCGGCGACCTACCTTGACGCAAAGCTGCCCAATTGGATCGATTTGCAGGCCGAGGAGCGGTTCCGGTACGAGGCGTACGACAATTCAAAGCTTCAAAGCGAAGGTCGATGACTCCTACCTGTTGAACCGCTTCCGGTTCCAGGTGGATCTGCATACGCGCCAGTTGGCTGCGGGTTACGGCGCAGGTGCAGGACGCCCGCGCGGGCTTCCAAAACCCGCCGATCGGCCCGCCGAACACGGTTCGCTGGGATCTGAAGCTGGCTTACGTGGAGGTCGGCGCACCCGAGAAGCACTGGTTCAGCCTGCGCGTGGGCCGGCAGCTTATCAACTACAACAACACCATCATCGCCGACTCCGAGTGGCGCAACCAGGCCCGCTCCTACGATGCGGCGGTGCTGAACCTGAACGCGAAGCGCGAGCACCTGGGCATCTTCGCCGCCTCGGCTGTGGTGCCGCAGGCCTATGGCGTGAGCCCGCATCAGGAAGGCAACAACATCTACGGAGCCTACGGCCGCATCGATGACTTTCTTGTGCCGCACTCGAACCTTGAGCCGTTCTTCCTGTGGCGCGTGCAGCCGGCAGAGGTCGTGGAAGCCGGCCGTCGCCAAGACCACCGGCAAGGAAAACGAGAAGGTTCTTGGCTTGCGCTTCAAGGCGCAAGCCCACACGGCGCTCGATTACGGGGGCGAGGTGATCTACGAAGGCGGCAAGGTGGGACCGCAGACGCATTCGAGCCTGGGCGGCGCAGGCAGGCGCGGCATACCAGTTCCTCAATGCAGCGGCCAAGCCGCGCGTCTTTACCCAGTACGACTACGCCTCGGGCAACAGCAATCCGGCAGCAGAACGCAACGCACACCACCTTCGACACGATCTACCCGACAGCCCACGACCGCTTTGGAATCACCGACCTGTTCGGCTGGCAGAACATTGAGTCGGTGCGCGCGGGAGCCACCGTTGAGCCCCACCGGCGGCTCACCTTCACGGCGCAGGGGCTGGACTTTTGGGCGGCTTCGGCGCTGGACTCGATCTACAACACCTCGGGCAGCGCGATCGTGACCAACAAGACCGACCACGGCCGCCATGTGGGCGCGGAAATCGATGGCTACTCCTGGTATGAACTCAATAAGCACTTCAACCTGGGCGGCGGCATCGGCTACTTCGGCGGCGGCCGAGTTCCTGACGAATGTGACAACCAGCCACTCGTACACGTACTACTACTTTGCGCTGAACTTCAAAGACAACGGAAAGAAGTAGCCAACGCCGTACTGGAACTTGGGGACGAGGCTGGTGCGATGGACCATTGCGCAGTTCGCATCCAGCCTTGTCCCATATATCCTGTGCCTCTCCAAGATCCCGCCGACAACGTCGCCGCTCACCGCCTATCGTCCCTCGTTTAACGTCTCCAGCACCAGCCCAAGCGCAACCTTCCAATCCGGCATCGCGCACCCCGAACGTCTCCTCCACACGCCGGCACGAGAGCCGCGAGTTCGCCGGACGCTTTGCCGGACGCGGAAACTCGCTGGTCGTAATCGGAATCAGCTTCGGCGCGCGCTTCCAACCTGCGCGCTCAAAAATTCCCTCGCAAATCCAAACCAGCTGGTCTCGCCCGCGCAGGTCAGGTTGTAGATTCCGCTGCGCCCCTCTAACCCGCCTCCCGCCAGGCGCAAGCACCTGCGCCAATATATCCGCCGTCGCCTGCGCAATGCATTCGCTCGTAGTCGGCGAGCCAATCTGGTCGTCCACAATCCGCAGTTCCGCCTTCTCCTTCGCCAGCCGCAGCATGGTCAGCAGAAAATTATTCCCCCGCGCCCCGTAAACCCAGCTCGTCCGCAAAATCAAATAATCTCCGCCCACCGCCTCGATCGCCTCATCGCCCGCCAGTTTCGACCTACCGTAAACATTCAGCGGATGCGGCGCATCCGTCTCCACATACGGCCCCTGCTTCGTCCCGTCGAAGACGTAATCCGTCGAGTAATGCACCAAAACGCAGCCCAGCCTCTTTGGCTTCCTCGGCAAGCACGCCCGGCGCTGTGCCGTTGATCGCCATGGCCAGCTCAGGCTCGCTCTCGGCCTTATCTACCGCCGTATAAGCAGCCGCATTCACCATCACCGCAGGCGCAGCCGCTCGCACCGTCTCGCGAATCGAATCGGCATTCGAGAAATCCACCTCCGGATAATCAACCGCGGTCACCGCGCCCAGGCAGGCCAGCCGATGGCGCAACTCCCATCCCACCTGGCCCCCGCGTCCCAAAACCAATATCTTCCGATTCCTCATTCGCTTCCTTCGTGTGAAAATCCATCTTCAGCACTTCCTCTGCCCATCGCCGCTATGGATATAGCTTTGCCGGCACAATCTCCGGTCTCCGTTCGCCCGAGGCAACAATCAGCTTTTTCAACTCCTCGCGCAGTTCGCCGGCCTCTTTCCGGTACTCTTTTCTTCCCGCCAGGTTCACCAGTTCCTGGGGATCGTTGCGCTGTCGTACATCTGGTACTCGTGATAATTCGCGCTCGCGGGCGCCGTGGTGCTCCCGCTCGGGTCCGCCACGCAATAAGTCCATTCCTTTGTGCGGATCGCGCGGCCGTCATCGATTCGCTGATCTGAATCAATTCCCTGTTCGGCCATGCTTCCCGAGCCTTGGCGTCGCGCAACAGCGGCATCAGGCTCCTGCCCTGCATCGACTCCGGCGCCGGCACGCCCGCCGCCTCCAGCAGGGTGGGCGCAAGATGCAAGAGGCCCGACGATCTCCTGAATCTGGCGCGCGCCTTCAAAGCCGGGACCGTCGATCAGCAACGGCACGCGCAGCGAGCTGTTATGCGGGCTGCGCTTGTACTCCTCGTTGCGCGTCATAAAGTGGCAGCCGTGATCGCTCATGAAGACAAAAATCGTAGTTGCCGGCAAGATTTTCCTCTTCGAGGATCTGCCGCATCCGCCCCACCGACGCGTCGATGCTTTCGCACGCGCCATAATAGTCCGGCAGCTGCCTATGCCAGTCGCCCGGAAGGCTGCGCAGTTCCGGCGGCACCACGGCATTGATGAACCGCTCCGCCGAGCCCTTGGGGCCCACCATGCGGCCCATGTCGTTCTGCTGGTGCGGCTCCAGTTGCGAAATAACCAGCAGAAACGGCTTCTCCTGCTTTTGCCGCAGAAATCTTTCCGCGCGACCGGTCAAAAAGTCCACGCGATACTGATCCTTGTAAGTGATCTCATTCCCGTCGCGGTCATAGAATGTTCCCTCATACGGATGCGACGTAAATTCCGGAATGTTGGAGGCTTCCCACAGATCCAGAAACCCGCCGCGATGCTCCGGCCGCACGTATCCAATGCCGCCGCCCTCGGCCTCGCTGTCCGGAGCAAGGTGCCACTTGCCGATATAGTTCGCCGTGTAACCCGCCTTGCGCAATTCCGTGGCCAGCGTGGGCAGATCCTGCCTTAGGCCGAGGCCGTTTCGCCACACGCCTGTCTCCGTAGCGTACCGGCCGGTTAGCGTCACGGCACGCGACGGAGCGCACAGCGGCTGGTTGGTCACGGCGTGCGTAAAATTCGTTCCTTCCGCCGCCAGCGCGTCCAGATTGGGCGTGTGCGTGGAACTGTTCAACCCGTTCGCGCCCACAAAGTCCCACCGGAACTGGTCGGAGTGGTAAATAACGATGTTCGGCCTTTGGCGCCGCGGTTCCCGGCACGTCTTCCGCATCCGCACGGGGATCCAGGCCACTGGGCAATGCTGCCGCCACTCCGGCTTGCGCAGCTGCGGCAGCCGTGCCAAGCAGAAAATTGCGCCGGTTTACCTTTTTCATACGCTCCTCCAGCATTTTGTCCGGTCTCGCTCGCGGCTATTCAGCCTCTTCAATCTGATTAGCATCATTGTCAGTGTAGCGTGATTCCATCGACGGATTATGGCCTCTCTGTCTCTTCCCGGAATAGTACTTCTGCGACGCTGTGTACCAAAATAGTATCCACTACGCGATTTCCAGGCACAAATTGATTGGACTGTAAACAAATCTCCCTACACTGACCTCATACAACCCTGAAAAGCAGGTACGCATGGTGGTCAGAACGCAAAGCAAAGGCCTCACGGTGACCGGCCTGCACATAGGCATCAACAATGTCCGCCGTTATTTCCCCAAGCGCATCTACCGTCATCGAGTTGCACCTCGATCATCTGCAGATTCAGTGCGAGCCTGTCGCCTGATTTCTGGCACGGCCAGCCGGAGATCCACGATCCCCGGCTGTGCGCCTGGCTTGAAGCGAAAAACTTCCGCGGAAATTCCAACCGAACCCCTCTGCCCATGGCCATGATCCCCACCGGAGAAAATTCCTTCCGCCTGCAAACCATCTCCATGACCGCGCACTCCAGGGTAAGGCAACCCATCCAGTCAGCCCAAACTCCGCTCCCCGCGCCAACCCTGATCTCCGCAGCCTAAGTGCCAATCCGCCAACCATCTAACCAACCAGCCAACTCGCCAACTCGCCAACTTGCTAACTTGCTAACTTGCTAAGCGAGAATAACAATCCCATTACCCGTAACCATGCCCCAGCCTCGAAGCATCCAATGCCAACCTATTCCCTAGTCCCTAGTCCTTAGTCCCTAGTCCCTTAGTCCCTGTTATTCTCAAATTGACATGAACCTGCAGCCAGCTTCAAAAGAACAATCGAGCGCCATTTTGCCGCAGGCCCCTCCGCCATCGGCGACAAGATCCGCCATGACGGCCTTCTTTTCCCTGCGCTCCGCCCTCGAGACCGGCGAAGTCCGCGCCGCCTCGCCGGATCCCGCCTCGCCCACCGGCTGGCGAGTCAACGCCTGGGTCAAGCAGGGCATCCTGCTCGGTTTTCGTCTCGGCGTCCTTGAGGAACTGCCCAGCGGCGGCCTCTCCTTCGTCGACAAAAGCACCTACCCGGTCCGCCATTTCTCCACCGGTGACGGCATCCGCCTGGTTCCCGGCGGCTCCTCCATCCGCGCCGGCGCCTATCTTGGCCCGCGGCGTGGTCTGCATGCCGCCCATGTACGTCAACGCCGGAGCCTGGGTCGACGAGGGCACCATGGTCGACTCTCACGCCCTGGTCGGCTCCTGCGCACAGATCGGCAAGCGCGTCCACCTGAGCGCCGCGGCCCAGATCGGCGGCGTCCTCGAGCCCGTCAACGCCAGCCCCGTGGTCATTGAAGACGACGTGCTGGTCGGCGGCAACTCCGGCGTCTACGAGGGCACCATCGTCCGCCGCGGCGCAGTCCTCGCCGCCGGAACCATCCTCACCCGCGGCACTCCCCTCTTCGACCTGGTCAACGGCCAAATCCTCCGCGCCACAGCCGACCTGCCCCTCATCGTCCCTGAAAACGCCGTAGTAGTCCCCGGCTCCCGCGCCGTCACCAAGGGCAAAGGCCACCCAAACGCCGCCGAGTGGAACCTCTCGCTCTACGCCCCCGTTATCGTAAAATACCGCGACGATAAAACCGACCTTAGCACCACTCTCGAAGACCTGCTGCGCTAAAAAGCCAGCCGCGCCTCCGCCGAATTAGCCGCGTTCACAATCAATATTCCCTTCGCTTGCGGCCTCCGAGCTTCGAGCCCCTCCACTCCAGTTCAATCTCCTCTGCTCTCGTTGGGCATCAGCTCGAAGTCGTTATCGCTCAGTTCACTCAAGATAGGGTTTGGGCGCCGTCCCCCGCCACTCCACTCTCATATGAACCAGGTGAGCATAGCCTCCGCGGTTCACGATGCGGACCGTGCAGCGCGCAGCGCCCCGTCCACTGCAACCGCGCCCGCCTCCGTAACCGCAAGCTGCGTCTCCGGCTGTTCCTTGAGCGTCTGGAAGAGCGGCTTCTCATGCGCGGATGCAGCAGCCCCGGCGAACGCTCGTGGTCGCACCGGGCATCACATCGGCCAGCATATCCGCGAACAAAACAAAATAAGCCCGCCCTTGCGGCTCGGCAATCAAATACTGATCGATCGGCAGCGCGGAGTAAGCGTCCGCCGCCGGAGTAAATCCGGTAAACGCAACCGTCTTGCCCGCCCCGTATTTACCCGTAACCAGCAGCGGTTCTCCCGCAATCGAAAGCTCCGTGCGCGACCCCGCCCGTGCAGTGACCTGGTTAAATCCAATCAGCCCGTAATGGCGCAGCAGTTCGAGGCCCTCCTGCGATACTCCGCTTCCGGTACGTCGCTTCCCGCAGCAATCTCGTGAATCGCATTCTCCGTCGCAGCGCATCGTCCATGCCGTGCGCTCCAATACCAAGGTCCGCGCGGCCTGAAATCTCCACCGGCAGAACCGCGTCCAGCGCGGTCGCTTCAACAACCGCAGCGCGCCCCATGCCCTGCCATGGAAACTGCCATCGCCGCCCGTATGGATAAACCCTGACCCGCCTTCACCGCCTCACCCATCGCCTTCGCCCGGTCTCTGGCGGCAGCACCTTGCGCCAGCGCCTCAAAACTCCCCAGCCAGATCGCGTCATACTTTGCCCGCAGCGCCGCGCCGTCCACAAGATCGCGCCCCATCGCGTCCAGGCGAGTTCTCGTCGTACACTTCCACATCCAGCCCCATGCCGCGCAGCATCGCGCCAATCGGCCCCGCAAACTTTGACTGCGCAATCAGCAGCACGCGATGCGAGCCGGAGAACGCCGGCGGCACCACCTTGATGAACGAAGTCTCCTCCGCCGGCTCCAGTCCGACTGCGCCGATCAGCGTCGCCCGCAAAACATACACTCCCGGCGTCTGCGGCAAAGTCAAAGCAAACTCCCCGGCCACGCCTTTGCCGTCCGCGCCAATCGATACCGGAAAATCAGCCCCCGCCACTTTTTCGCCGCTCAGCGAAAGCAGCTCCGCATGGACCGTCCCGCGTATCTCCCGGTCCAGATCGTTGATCACCCACACAGGCGCCGACCACCGGCTCCCCGCCAGTCTGCGATTCCAGCGCATCCTTGTAAGCAAAGCTCAACGCCACCGGCGCCTGCGCCCGCTTCATATACCAGTAGCCGTCTTGGGAACGCGGTCGTAATCCACAATCGCGAAGCGGAATCCCGGATCCAGCTCCACAAAATCCCATGAGCGAATGCCGTTGATCGGATCGTATTTCTTGCGCCGGAAAGCCTCCGCCGCATACCTCAGCAAAAATCCCTGGTAAAGCTGCGTATCGCTCACCAGTTCCGCCGCGCGATCTCGGATTGCGATCCACAAAATGCTCGCGTGCGATAAAGCATGCTATACAACCCGTCGACTCTCGTAGCTGGTCAGGTAAGCGTAGGCCGCCGTATCGATGGGCAAATTGAACCACCGCGGCAAGCTCCGCTTTCTCATCCCACTGCTGCGCAGGCGTCAGATACTTGCCCAGATTTTCATATCGAAGACATCGAGATGCCGCCGTACTCGGAGACAAACCCCGTCTTCGCGTCGAAGAATCTCCTGGTAGTTCCCCGTCTGCCCCCGTCATTCCCGCCGCCGCATACCAGAAGTGCTGCTCGCCCAGATCGCACAAGCTGGGATGAAAGATGCTGCCCGGCGCAAGCTCGCTCACAATCGCCTTCATCTCCGCCATGAAAGTGTCGTAGCCCTGCTGGTCCACCCCATTGCTCCACCCGCCGGCCTTTTCGTGCGCCTCCGCCAGCGGAGCCCACTCCACCACCGAAGGATGATTGCGCAGCGCGGTCACAATCTCTCTCACCTGCAGACCCGCCTGCTTCAGAAACGGCTCCCGCAATGGGTTGCCCTTGTCCATCACACTGCTGCGGCCCATATTGCGGAAACGGAAGCTCCACCACCACCAGAATTCCCAGCCGGTCGCACAGCTCGTAAAACTCCGGCTTCTCCACCACCGTAAAGTTCACCAGCAAATTGAAGTTCCCATCGCGAAACAGCCGCAAATCCCGCTCATAGCTCTCCGCTGTCGGCGTCGACCGGTAAAAATCCGCAATCGGAAACCACGAAGCCTTCACAAACATCCTTCGCCCATTCAGCCGGTACGCCATGTCCGCGTCGCGCGAAATGGTCCGAATCCCAAACACCACCGACCGCCGGTCGCCCCAATCTCCCTCCGCAGCGTCAATCCCCGCCTCCAGCGAATACAAATTCTGCGCGCCCTTATCCCAGCTCCACCACAGCCGCGCATCCGGCACGCGCACCTCCGTCTCCGCCGTGGTCTCGCCGGGCGCAGCCTTCATCACCAGCGCAGGCAACTCCACCGCCGCCCCGCTAAAATTCTCCGGCTTCAGCTTCGAGCGTCACCGTCCGTGTGCGCGTCTCCTGCCCGGCATTTTTGAGCATCACCCCCACCCGCAGCGTCGCGCTTCCGTCCGCCGCAATCCGTTCCGTCTCCACATGCAGATCGCCGATCGCCACCACGCTCTCCGTCCGCAGGTGAACGCTCCTCCAAATCCCCATCACAAACGTCGCATTCCCCTGCGCCGGCAGCGCATCCCAGTGGATATCGATGTAGTAAGGCGCATCCTTCAGCTTCATCCCGTCCGGGATCAGCCTCGCCGCCCAGGTTCCCGTCCAGATACTGGAGCAGACTGCCCCCTTTAGGCGCCACCGGATGCGTCACCAAAACCGCAATCACGTTCTCCCCGCCATACCGCAGCACCCCGGTCACATCGAAAGAAAACGCCGTATAAGTCCCCTCGTGCGTCCCCAGCAGTTGCCCGTTCAGCCACACCGTCGTAAAGTAATCCGAGCCGTCAAAGACCAGCCGGCTCACCGCGCCCTCGGCCTTCGCTCCAGCTTTGAAATGCTTCCGGTACCACCACTCCCTGCCGTTCACCCCAATCAGTTCTTTGCTCTCGTTAAACCGCTCCTCGCCCGTATAAGCCCGACTGCAACTGCGTATCCCCGGAACCGTCACCGTGCGAAATCCGCTGTCGTCAAAGTTCTCCGACTCAGCCCCAGCCTTCACGCCGGCCCCAAACATCAAACGACCCCATGCGCCAATCGCCGCCGTCCAGCAACACATCCACCGCGGCGCGCAGGCGCATCTCGCTCCACTCTCCCTTCCACCCTGCACCGCCTTCGCAGCCACTCCCGCGCCAATCCACATAACGCCGCCGCAAGCAGAATCCCCACTCCCCAATGCCGCATCATTGCTCCCTCTCTAATCATTCCGCACCGTCTCCGCCCGCTGCACGTGCCAAATCTTATTTTATGCCATGAAATTAGCGGCCTGCGCCGCCAATCTTCGCTGTTGCAGGCCGTTCCGGAATAGCATGCTCGCTGCGCCCAGCGCCTTCGAACCAATCTTTATAGCAGGCAGGCTTGCGCGACTCGCAGCTAGCCCTCACGGATTTGATCTTCTCGGCGAGCCTGGAACCGGAAAGATGAGCCGCTGAATCAATTCCCTATACTCTCCCGCCGGTGTTACCATCAAACCTGACAGATGCAAACCAAAAAACTGAAAATCATCCCTCTCGGCGGCCTCGGCGAGTTCGGCATGAACTGCCTTGCACTCCGCTGGGAAGACGACATTATCGTCATCGACGCCGGCCTGATGTTCCCCGAGTCGGAACTCCTCGGCGTCGATGTCGTAGTCCCCGATATCACCTACCTGGTTGAAAACAAGGCGCACGTCCGCGCCATCATCCTCACCCACGGCCACATGGACCACATCGGCGGCCTGCCCTGGCTCCTCTCCGAGCTCAAAGTCCCCGTCTACGCCACCGAGTTCACCCTCGCCTACGTCGAAGGCAATCTTGAAGAGAATCACCTGCTCGATGAAACCACCCTCATCGAGATCGTCCCCAAAGAAAAATTCACCATTGGCCCCTTCACCATCGAGCCCATTCGCGTCACCCACTCCCTGGTCGATTGCGTTGCCCTGGCCATTGAAACCCCCGTCGGCATCGTCATCCACACCGGCGACTTCAAAATCGATCTCTCGCCCCTCGACGGCAACGCCTTTGACCTGCACACCTTCGCCGAATACGGCAAGCGCGGCGTCCTCGCCCTCCTTCAGGACTCGACCAATGTTGAGCGCTCCGGCTACACTCCCAGCGAGCGCGCCGTCATTCCCCGCCTCGACGAAATCTTTTCCCAAACCAAAAAGAAGCTCTTCTTCTCCTGCTTCTCCTCCTCCATCTACCGCATCCGCATCGCCCTCGACCTGGCCCGCAAGCATGGCCGCAAAGTAGCCGTCGTAGGCCGTTCCATGATGGAGAGCACTGAGATCGCCCAGGACCTCGGCTACATCGAAATCCCCCAGGGCCTGGTCATCAACCCCGGCCAGATGCGCGACTTCAGCCCCGAGCAGCTGATGATCCTCATCAGCGGCACGCAAGGCGAACCCATGTCCGCCCTCAGCCGCGCCGCCGTCGATAATCACAAGCACGCCCGCATCGACGCCGGCGACACCGTCATCCTCAGCTCCCGCATCATCCCCGGCAACGAGAAAAGCATCTTCCGCGTCATCGACCACCTCAGCCGCCGCGATGCCAACGTCATCTGCGACGACGGCTCCAACGGTCTCATTCACGTCAGCGGCCACGGCGCGCAGGAAGAGCAGCGCCTGCTCATCAACCTCGTCCGCCCCAAATTCTTCATCCCCGTCCACGGCGACTACCGCAACCTCGCCCGCCACGCCAAGATCGCCATGGAGACCGGCGCAGTCGAGCACGCCATGGTCATTGAAGACGGCGACGTTCTCGAGCTCGACAAAAACGACGCCCGCAAAAAAGACAAAGTAACCGCCGGCCGCATCCTCATCGACTCCGGCTCCTCCATCGATGTAGTGGAAGAGCTCGTAGTCCGCGACCGCCGCATTCTTTCCGAAGACGGCATCGTCCTCGCCGTCCTGGCCATCAACAAGCGCACCGGCAAGGTAGAGCAATCAGCCAGAAGTAGTCATGCGCGGCTTCGGCGGCGCGGACATCACCGACCAGGCCCGCGAGCTGGTACTGAAGACCCTCGACAGCCTCACCACCGAGCAAAAATCCGACTACGGCATGGTCAAAGAAAAAGTCCGCGCCGAGCTGAAGCGCCTGATCCAGAAAACCACCGGCCGCCGCCCCATGATCATGCCCATCATCCTGGAAATCTGAGGATCTGAAGTTGAGCGATTTAGTCACCCTCGAAGCCATCCGAGCCGCCGCCGCCCGCATCGCCCACATCGCCATAAAGACCCCGCTCATCCGCGCCCAATTCCCCGGCCTCTCCGGCCACGGCCAACCAAGAGAAATCTACCTCAAAGCCGAATCCCTCCAGCCCATCGGCGCATTCAAAATCCGCGGCGCATCCAACAAAATCCTCCAGCTCACCCCCGAGCAAATTTCCCGCGGCGTCATCACCTACTCCAGCGGCAACCACGCCCAGGGCGTAGCCTACGCCGCCCGCGAAGTCGGCGCGAAAGCCGTCATCGTTATGCCCTCCAACGCCCCCGCCATCAAGCGCGCCGCCACGCTCGCCTCGGCGCAGAAATCGTCGACGTAGGCGTAGCCTCCAGCGAGCGCCTCGCCAAATCCGACGAACTCGTCCGCAAGCACGGCTACGTCGTCATCCCTCCCTACGACGACGAGCAGATCATCGCCGGCCAGGCCACCTGCGGCCTTGAAATCGTCGAGTCCCTCCCCGAAGTCGATCTCGTCCTCGCCCCCGTCAGCGGCGGCGGCCTGCTCAGCGGAGTCGCAGCCGCCGTCAAGCAGCTCCGCCCGCAAGCCAAAGTCTTCGGCGTAGAACCCGAGCTGGCCGGCGACACAGCCGAAAGCTTCCGCACCGGCTCCATCGTCACTTGGGGCGCCGAGCGAGTCAGCCGCACCATCGCCGACGGCCTCCGCACCCAATCCGTAGGCGTCCGCAACTTCGCCCACCTGCAAGCTTTTGTCGAAGGCATCATCACCGTCACCGAAGCAGAAATCCGTGCCGCCATGCGCGCCATCGTAGCCGCCACGCGCCTGATCCCCGAGCCCAGCGGAGCCGTCGCCACCGCCGCCCTACTCTTCCACGCCGACCAGCTCCAGGCGGTCCCCAACGACAGGTCTTCGTCGTCGGCGGTGTCTGCCCGCCTTAGCCAAATTCACCGCAGTAGCCGTAGTAAGCGGTGGCAACGTGGACCCCGCATCTCCTGGCCCAAATCCTCACCGAGATCATAAAATTAGTTGCATAAACGCAGGTTGTTGCGCATTGTTGCCTGCTTTGAACCAGGGCACGGTTTTAGACCGTGCCGCAAAGGCCGCAATAAATCTACGAGGCTTTAGCCCCTGAGGTATGCTTTTCTAGTAGATTCAAACTCAAATCCTGGACCGCTTTTCTCCGGATTAATCCTGTATTGAACCACCGCCACATGGAGGCCAAGTGAACCCAGAATATTCAATCCATCCTCCTCGGCATCGTGGAAGGCCTAACCGAATTCCTTCCCGTAAGCTCCACGGCCCACCTGCGCATCACTGAAGCTCTCATGCACATCCCCCTCGACGACGCCTACTGGAAGATGTACACCATCGTCATTCAGCTCGGCGCAATCCTGGCCCTCCTGTTTCTTTTCCTCGGCCGCATCGGCGGTTTCCTGCGCACCTTTCCCAGAGGCCGAAAGCGGCGACCGCAACTGGCTCACCCATCCCATCTCCCTCACCCTCATCGCCTTCGCCGTCACCTCAGTCGCCCGCCCTGCTGCTGCACAAATGGAGCGAGAAAAACCTCGGCAGCATCCAGGCCATCGCCCTCGCCCTGCTCATCGGCGGCATCGTTATGTGGATCATCGATGCCTGGGCCGCTCGCCGCATGGACATTACAAACCACGTCGAGGAGATGACCCTCCCCCAGGCCATCTGGATCGGCCTCTGCCAATCGCTCTCCGCCATCTTCCCCGGAACCTCGCGTTCCATGTCCACCATCGCCGCCGGCCAGCTCGTCGGCATGTCGCGCCCCGCCGCCCTCGAGTTCAGCTTTCTGCTCTCCATTCCCACCATGATCGCCGCCACTCTCTGGGACCTGCTCAAGGAGCTTCACCCCGGCCACGGCCAGGCCGCCCACGTAGTCATGAACTCTCAAAACTGGATCGTGCTCATCATCGGCTTTGTAGTCTCCTTCATCGTCGCCCTATGGCGTAGTCGAGTGGTTCCTCATGTGGGTCCGCAAGCACGGCTTCACCCTCTTCGCCATCTACCGCATCCTCCTAGGCTCCGCTCTACTCATCTACGGAGCCAAATACCTGGGCAGCTAACCACATCAAAAGCAGTTGCCTCAGAGCCTAGCCTCAGCATTGTCGAAAGGTCTCAATTTTAGGCCTGGGAAGCCTTAAATAGTTGGATAATCGCAGATCGCAGACCATGCCAAAAAAATCGCGCCAGCGCAAACCGCAGATCAGACCGCCGATATCGGCCGCGAAGACCGTCCATATCTCCCGCAGCCAATAAGCCGTGGCAAATTGCAGCCGTCTGCATCGTCCTTGCCGCTGGTCACCCTCATTGCCTATCGCGGCGTGCGCAACAACGATTTCGTTGACTACGACGATCACAGCTATGTCGCGCGAGAATTCTCATATCCAGCAGGGTTTGACCACCGCCAGCATCGCGTGGGCATTTCACCACCTTCGACCAATCAAACTGGCACCCGCTCACCTGGATCTCTCATATGGTCGACTGGAGCCTATATGGCAACAGCCCCGCCGGCCACCATATGACAAATGTGTGTTTGCACGCCGCCAATGCCATCCTTCTTTTTCTCTTGCTTTTGTACATGACCGGCTATTCAGGCCGTTCCGCAATCGTCGCCTTCCTCTTCGCTCTCCATCCCGCGCATGTTGAATCCGTAGCCTGGATCTCCGAACGCAAAGATGTTCTCTGCGCGTTTTTCTTTCTCACCGCACTGCTTGCCTATGCATGGTATGTCCGCAGGCCATCCTGGAAACGGTACGCATGCTGTCGTCATGCGCCTTTGCCTGCGCACTCATGTCGAAACCCATGGCCGTTACGCTTCCCTTCACCCTGTTGTTGCTCGATTATTGGCCGTTGCGCAGAATTACATTCGCCCCGGAATCCCGCCCGCACTGGCTCCCTTCCTTTCGCAAGTTATGCCTTGAAAAGTGGCCGCTATTCATGATGTCGGCGATCTCCAGCGTCATCACCTTTCTTGCGCAGCGAGCCGGCCACTCGGTAGCTCCGCTTCAATTATTGCCCATGTGGGAAAGATTCTCAAACGCGGCCATCAGTTACTGCCGCTATGTGCGCATCATGGTCTGGCCCCATCCGCTCAGGGCCTATTACTACTACGATTCAAATCACATCAGCGTTATTGCGGCGGTGTTATCGGCCATTGCCCTCATCCTCGTAACCGCCCTCTGCTGGCATTACCGGAAAGCGAAGCCTTATTGTCTCTTCGGCTGGCTGTGGTTCCTGGGAACATTGGTGCCGGTAATCGGCATCGTGCAGGTTGGAGAACAGGCCATGGCCGAGCGTTACACTTATATCCCTTTCATCGGCCTTTTCATCGCCATAGTCTGGCTGATCGGCGATGCCGTTGCCAACTCCCCAAAAATCAAGTTAGTAACTCAACTGCTTGCCGTCGCGGTCCTTGCCGCCTGCGCCGTGAAAACCAATGCGCAGGTAAAGGTGTGGAAAGATACGGTGACGCTTTTCACCCATGTGCTCGCGATCGACCCGCGCGGGGAAATTCCCAATTCAAGCATGGGCGTCGCCTACGCAAGGATGGGAAGATTTGCCGAAGCGCAGAAATATTTTGAACGCGCGTTGGTTTATAATCCCTACGGGCCTCTGACTCTTTCTTATTCCGCCTATGCCTTGATGGAAACCCACGATCCGCGTAACCTGCCGCTTGCCGGGCAACGCCTCGAGTTGTCATTGCGTATTGATCCCGAGATCGCAATGCCCTGGCCGATATGGCGCTATGGTTTACTTTGATGGGCAGGCCAAAGGATGCGGAGACCTATAGCAGAAAAGCGCTCGCTTCAAACCCTGACTATATATCCGCGCGGATTTATCTTGCCGATGCTCTCCTTGCGCAGGACAAACTTGACGAGGCGGCTCAGCAGTACCGTCAGGTGATTGCCCTCGACCCGGATAATTACAATGTGTATAACGGTTTGGGCATTATCTCTTGACCGGCAGGGATTCAAGCGGGAAGCTCTGAAGGAATTCCGCCTTTCTCTGGCCATCAAACCCGATCAGGCAGTGCCCCATTACAAAATCGGCAAGATCCTTACGGAGATGAATCAGTTCCACGAAGCGGTAGAAGAGCTTACCCAGGCCGTGCAGCTCGATCCCGCGAAGCGCCAATGCGCATAATGGCCTCGGCGTGGCCCTGTTTCAACTGGGAGATCGAGAAAAAGCAATCGAGCAATTCAAAGACGCACTGCGGATTGATCCATCCTTTGCCGAAGTAAGACGAAATCTCGAAATCGCCCAATCCCAATGAAAAATAAAATCTTGCAACGCAGCAAAACGAGGTGGTGAAAAACCTTGATATCATCCGCCTGCGAGACCTCGGAATGCACGAATCCTATGCTAGTCCCTATTCCCTAATCCCTAGTTCCCGTATTCCCTAACCCCAACCAGGGGGTCCACACCAAGGTTCCCCCCGCCCGTTTTTACCCAAAATCCCCCACCCCAGCCGCCATAATAAAAGCTGCTCTGGGATTGTTCTTGCCGCTCCAACGGCTCGCTCGCGGAACATCCCGTGGCAGCCGAAGCACGGGAGCGCCCTCGCCATGAAATCCATTCGCATCGCCCTATCGCCCACCGGCAGCCGTCCCCTCAACCTGTTTCTGGGGCTGGTGCTGCTGCTGGTCTCGCTCCTCCTTTTCCTCGCGCTCGCCACTTACTCCCCCGCCGACCCATCGCTGAACTCCGCCACCGGCCTGCCCGCGCACAATTGGGCCGGCCTCTTCGGCGCCTGGCTCTCTGACCTTCTGCTGCAATCGCTCGGCCTCACCGCCTTTTTCCTCCCCATCTGGCTCGCCGGAATCGGCTGGACCTGGATGCAGTCGCGCTCCGGCGACTCGCCCGTGCTGCGCTGGGTCGGCGCCGTGCTGGCCCTCCTTTTTCTGCCTGCCGCCTTCGCCCTGCTGCCCTGGCACTGGCGCTGGCTCCATCAGCTTCCCATCGAGGGCGTACTCGGCCGCCTCATGGCCGATCTGCTCGTCCGCTATCTCAATCGGCAGGGCACCTGGCTGGTAGCCGGCGTCCTGGCCGCCGCCGGACTCTACTTTGCCTGCGCCGTCAGCTTCTGGGCCCTCAAAGAGAGCATCCAGGATCGCTGGCTCCACGCCGTCTCCTGGCACGACCGCTGGCGCAACTGGCGTGAAGAGCGTGCCGAGCGCCGTGAAGAACGCCGCGCCCAGCGCGAAGCCGCCGCCCACCCCGACGGCGATCAGGATTTCATCTCCAGCACCGATGCATGAACAATCCGTCCGCCGCCCCGGCCTCTTCGCCCGTCTCTTCGGCCGCCGCAACCGCACCCCCGACCTCGACCCCCTCGACGAAATTCCCGCCTACCAGCGCGCCCGTTTCGATTCCTCCAGCGAAGAAATCCCCGTCGCCGCCCCCGCGCAAAAACCAAGCATCTGGGAACGCGCCGCCGCACCCAGCCAACCCCGTCCAACGTAGTCCCCCTGCAGCCCAACCCGCTCCAGCCGGGTGCCCCATGTCTAGCCCTGAGACCTGGATACCACAGCACCAACAAACCCACCCGCAGACTCCCAGCCCATCGGCAAGTTCGAGCCCACTCTGCCCCCCAGCTGAAGCAATCGCCATCCACAACCGCGCCGACGCCAACCCCCGCGCCGTCACCGTCGCCCCCAAAAATGTCAGCGGCTTCAAGCTCCCGCCCAGCACCCTGCTCAACGCCGGCGAAGCCCCCCAGGCCATCCGCGAAGACGAGCTCCGCGAAGAAGCCCGCGCCCTGGTCGAAAAATGCGCCGAGTTCGATGTCCGCGGCCAGGTCGTCCAAATCAACCCCGGCCCCATGGTCACCACCTACGAGTTCAAGCCCGACCCCGGCGTAAAATACTCCCGCGTCACCACCCTCGACGACGACCTCTGCCTCGCCATGCGCGCCGAATCCATCCTCATCGAGCGCATGGCCGGCAAAAGCACCGTCGGCATCCAGGTCCCCAACCGCGAGCGCGAAACCATCCATCTCCGCGACATCGTCGAGAGCGAAACCTTCCACAAAGCCAAATCCCGCCTCACCCTGGCCATGGGCAAAGACATCAACGGCCGCATCGTCACCGCCGACCTGGCCTCCATGCCCCACGTCCTCATCGCCGGCTCCACCGGCTCCGGCAAATCCGTGGCCATCAACGCCATGATCATGTCCCTGCTCTTCCGCACCACCCCCGCGCAGGTCCGCCTCATCCTCGTCGATCCCAAGCGTGTCGAGCTGGGCATGTACGAAGGCGTCCCCCATCTCTTCACGCCCATCATCACCCAGCCCAAGCTGGCCGCCAACGCCCTGCGCAACGCCGTCCGCGAAATGGAGCGCCGCCTCAAGCTCCTCGCCTCGCGCAGCGTCCGCAACATCGACCAGTACAACAAGCTCTTTGAATCCGCCATGCCCTCGCTCTTCGACGAAGGCGAAGAATCCGAGCCGCTCCCCTACATCGTCATCATCATCGACGAGCTAGCCGACCTCATGATGCTCGACCGCTCCAACGTTGAAGAGTCCATCACCCGCCTCGCCCAAATGGCCCGCGCCGTCGGCATCCATCTCATCCTCGCCACGCAGCGCCCCTCGGTCGACGTCATCACCGGCCTCATCAAAGCCAACATCCCCACCCGCATCAGCTTCCGTCTCGCCACCAAGGTCGACTCCCGCACCATCCTCGACACCAACGGCGCAGAGGCTCTCCTCGGCCGCGGCGACATGCTCTTCCTCCCGCCCGGCACCAGCCGCCTCATGCGTCTCCACGCCCCTCTGGTCACTGAAAAAGAAACCGCAGCCGTAGTCGAATTCTGGAAGAACCAGGGCGAAGCCGAATACGTCCACGACTTCCTCGAGTCCCCCAAAGACGAACGCGCCAACCCCGACGGCTCCAACCCCGACCCCGAAGAAAACGACCCCATGTTCGACGACGCCGTCCGCCTGGTCTTCGAATTCGGCAAAGCCTCGCACGTCCCTGCTCCAGCGCCGCCTGAGAATCGGCTACGGCCGCGCCGCCCATCTGATCGACCTGATGGAGCGCGACGGATTAGTAGGCCCAGCCGACGGCTCCCGCCCCCGCGAGCTGCTAAAAGCCCCCGGCTGGCTCCACGAAGTAGCCCCTATCCAACGACTAAGCAGGCAAGCGAATTCAATGTGCGGGTGCCCCATCCTTCCGCGCATTTTGCGGAAGGGTGGGAAACCACAAACCTTCCCCTAACTTGTCATCCTGAGCGAAGGTCGCCGCGGCGACCGCAGTCGAAGGACCTGCGTTTGCTTTTTTTAGTTTTGAAAGGGCACGACTTCAGTTGTGCCATAAAGCCTGCCAGTTTCTGATATGCAAAGTGATTCCTATCACCCCTGGGGTCCCATGAAGCGTACAAGCCATTCCATTGAGCGCCACACCGCTTCCGGAGTCGGACTATGTCCCGTGTGATGATTGAAGTAGCCAATGTTCAAGGGTTTGCCATAAAGCTGGTAAACTTGGCGCGCGGCATTAATGTAGTACCAGCTCTTTGCGGTATCGAAGGTGTCGCCCCCGATCAAGAGAAAGGGCCGGGGCGCGATGAGCCCAATCAGTTCGTGCTGATCGATCCTCTTGTCTATCTTCTTGATGAAGTCGCCGAAATACCAGTAGTCCTCATAGTTTGAGAACGAGAGGCCGATACCCAGCTCGCTTGAGACTACGGCAGTGATGCGGGGATCGAAGGCCGCGGCATAGAGTGACATTTTCCCGCCCAGCGAATGGCCGATTATGCCGATATTTTCGCGATCGATCTCCGGCAACGTATAAAGGTAGTCCAGCAGCCGATGGGAGTCCCAAACCCATTTGCCCAGTCCAGTACAGTTGGGATGCCGCAGCTTCAGGTTAGCCACTGCTTCTGAATACGACTCGCCATAGCTTTCACCATACCAACGAATGGCCACAGCAATGTATCCTTTTTGCACCGCCTCGTATGCAAAGGCTTTAACGCCCATTCCCAAAAACTGGCGCCCCCCTAAATCTCGTCCCGCTGAAGTATCCACGTCATAGAAAGGGACAATTACAACCGGACGCGGACGCCGAAGGTCGTTTCCCGGCATCATGACAAAGATCTTTTCCCACCAATCCGGCTCGACTTGGAGGTACATGAGACGCGCTATGTAATTCTGGTCTTTTACTTCCTCGATCATCCGCGTTTGGGGCGGTGGAGGAGTGATTTCCATTGAGCCGAGCAGCTTGAGCCATTTGGCCTCGATCGTTTCGCGGTGCGCTTTCCATTGCTGTAAAGAGCTGGCCTCGCCAACCAGCGGGGAGAGCCTGCCAATCGACGACTCATATCCAGCCGGAGCATTGTTAAATGCTTTGAACCAGTCTGGCGAGTGCTCTGCTGCCGGCAGGACGGGTTTCGATGCAGCCGTGCGGCAAACGCGGAAGCCCGTGAAGCGGCTCTTATAGTCTGGTTCTATCGAAGACCGGTAAGACCCGTAATCTTGTGCCCACGGCACCGAGGTGGCACTGACATAGGAACCACCCCGAACAATACGGCCCAGGCCTCGCAAGGGTCCAGAAGGATTGTAAGATGCTTGCGGTGTGCGCTCTGGGTTGGTGTAATCTGTGGTCCACTCCCACACATTCCCATACATGTTATAAAGACCGAATGCATTGGCAGGATAACTGCCCGCCGGCTTAGTTCCCGAATCCTTCAGTTCCTCAACTAATCGCCCAATGTGCTTCGTGTCTGAGTTTCCGAGGTTGGCTGCCAGAGAGTTTCCCGTCATTTCAGGGACAGGTCCGGCCGCATGGGTCCACTCCGCGTCGGTCGGAAGACGGTATCCATTGTTGCTCACGTCACAGAAACCGGTTTCCAGATTGTAGCAAGACTCAAAGTTCTCCCGTTGGCTTCGAAGGTTGCAATAGTGTATAGCTTCCCACCAGCTCACCGTCTCGACAGGCCGGTCGGCGCCCTTATGAAACGAAGGGTTATAACCCATGACCGCCTCAAATTCGCCTTGCGTCAACTCCCCCGGAGCGATGAGGAATTTGCCCAGCGTAATGGTTACCGGAACGGTGGTGAGGGTATCTGTCACCTCATAACTCGTGCCGGACACTTCGACCAATTCACCGCGCGATGATGCATCCTTCTCAAGCTGGTCGGCACTCTCTGCCGCATGCAGAAGAGGGTTTTCATAGACCAGGCCTGACGCCATCGTCGCCGCTCCGGCAATCGAATTCTTTAGGAATTTACGCCTTTCCATTATGCTTGCCTCCTTCTATATCAAACATAAAAAACGTCCCAGGCCTGGCAAGCCCAGGGCGACTCGATGGTAATAATCCACTCGGCCGCATAAGCGAATGATCCGGCTTAGGCTCTTCGCAACTCCTCAGGGCAAACAAAGAGCAACACTCGTATACCTGACAGTCCGCATAGACATGATATCGTGCCTCGAAGGCAGGTGGCCCACTCATCGATTCTGAAAACGCGGCTCGTGTATGAAGGGCAGTGCCCCATTCATCGCGGCTTTATTGCGATGAGCGGGTATGGGGACAAAGTCGGCAGGGTGCCCCATCCTTCCGCGTCTTTTTGCAGAAGGGCGGAAAACCACAGAATTTAATATCCGCACATCCGCGCCGGAGACGGTCGCCGCGGCGACTTGGTTAGCCCCGCGCTTCACCGGGGTCCCCAGGAAACGGTCTTTGTTTCTTGGGGTGGAAGAATGGGGGAAAAATATTTCACAAGATTGAAGAGGGAGCTCGGCATTTTCCGAATCGCAGTAGTGGCAAACGCGCTTGCGGGGCATACCCGTGTTTCGCGGAATTTTCAGGGCGCATGACCTGCTGGTTTTCAGGGCAACCGGTCGTACATTCCCTTGGCATACGATGACACGCTTCCAGGGCGGTGAGCGCGAATGCGCCGGCCGACAGTTCGAAAAAACGACGCCTGGAAATTGTTATCAGTTGCCTACCAGGGTCACCTTCTTGTGCGGCATGAAGGTGTGTGGTTCATGACAGTTCACACACGTCTTGCCTTTCATGAATGGATCGGACTTCAGTTGTGCCACCTGATCGGAGTGACAGGTGTCGCATACGCTTACCGCTGGCGTGGCCGCAACGCTCTCTGCTGTGATCTCGCCATGGCAAACGGTGCATTCCACACCGTTAGCGCCATGCGGGCTGGCTTTCCATTGGGCATACGTCAACCTGTGGCAGCTAGAACAGGTTTTCCCGGCTGGGATCGCCTGGTGGTGTGACTGCATGGCATGAGCCTTCTGAGCAATGGCAGGCTGGACGGCAGCAGCCGAAACGAGAAAAACGAGCAGGGCAGGACTGAACAAACGCGCGCGGAAACTATTCACGGCAGATCTCCTGAGTAGGTTGTCGAAGTATCGGACCTGCGATGGCTGCCGATCTGTGATCTCGATCACATCTCACAGGAATACGATCTGCGCACTGGCCGCGAGGTCTGTTGACAAAGGAATGGTCACAAACCTCGTTTTAAACCGCTGTCTGCCGCTACGGTCGTCCAGATTCACGCGCTATGATGCGCCTTTTCGCTACCACCTCGGCTGAGGCGTTGCTGTCACTAGAGTCGGCCCAACCGCACAAATGGCAGCGCACGGAGCCTTTGAGGAACACTATCCGACCGTTCTAACATGCAGGTGAACACCCAAAGCCCCAATCGAGCAAATGTGGTGCGGCTCTTGGCGAGTCACGGGCAAGCCGGAATTTATCCGTCCATTCGTCAGATCAGTACTCACAAACGCCCTGACCTTGACTATTTCGATGACTCTATCGATTGTCGTGAATCCGGAAGCCAGACCCGCCGCCCCCCACGCCGTCTTTCTGTCCCCTGATTCCTATCCCTTATCCCCCAACCCCTTTTTCTCCAGAATTTTCTCCCAAAGCCGCCTGTCCGCCATATGCTCCAGAGTCTCCCCATTGCACGGCACGATCCCATAAGTCAGTTCGAAGCCCATGGCGCTCGCCACCCGTTCTATATTATTCAGCGAAATCGTCCCCTGCTCCTCGCGCTTCTCCATACGGAAGATTACCGAGCGATTCACGCCCATCTTCTGCGCAATCTCCTTCATCGGAATTCCCATTACCTGTCTCACCGCGCGCAGCAAATTGTCCGTAGCGTTCTTCTGTTTTGCGGCCATCCGGTAATACCGCAGTTCCTCGTCTAATTCCCGTCTCTTGAACGTCCGCTGATTTTCCCGCATAGATCCATCCTTTCTTCAAGCACAACTGCGGGTGTACCATCCTTTCCGCGTTGTTTGTGGAATGGCTGGGAAACCACAAAACTCGACTGTCATTTTGAGCGCAGGTCGCCGCGGTGACCGTAGTCGAAAGCCTGCCCGCCGTAGCGGGAATCTGCGTTTGCTCTTGTTGTTGGGTTTGCTTTTTCGTCTAAAAACCACCGGTTGCGTATACGAAAACTGTACAGAATATGGAACAATTAATATGCAAATCTCATAATTCCCCGAGCGTTTCAAGAAATCGGGTGACTAGGAGTGCAGGCTTTCGTTAATTCGGTACCCATAAATTGCATCATTTCGACAAAAAGAATTACATTCAGCCGTTTGTAGTCCCATAGGAATTCGATTTTGAAGATTTTTGTATGCTGCCCTGTAGACATAATTCAGCCCCAATTCCCCACCCGATTCACAACCCAACCCCGCCCCGCAGTGGCACACTATTACCATGCTCGATTTCGGTGGCCAGCGGGATCTGCCAACCATCCTGCTCATTGACGACGACCCCATCAGCCGCGAAGTAATGGCCACCGTCCTCACTATGAGCGGTTACACCGTCTACACCGCCGAAGGTGGCGCCCCCGCGCTCCAGCTCCTCGCCGACGGCGCCTGCGCCCCCGGCGTCATCCTCATGGACGCGCAGATGTCCGACCTGAGTGGAACCCACCTTATCGAGCAACTCCGCGCCCACAGTCACGCCCGCCTCTTCGCCATCAGCGGCAGCAACCCGCCGCCCGACGTAATCGCCGCTGCTGACGGCTTCCTTCTCAAGCCCTTCGCCCCGGAAACCCTGCAAAAAATGCTCGAAAAGAACCAGCCCCCCTCCGCGCGGAATTCCGCCACCACCCCCACCGGCAGCCCATCCTCGCCGGCAATGCCCAGCCACCCAGGTAGTCGATCTGAGTATCCTCGCCCAGCTCCGAGAGATGATGTCCGAACCCGCAGTCCGCCAGATTTACGCCGCTATCGTCGCCGATCTAGCCCGCCGAATTGCCCTGCTTGAGGCCGCCATTTCTAAAAAAGATGTTGCAGAAGTCCGCCGCATCGGCCACGCCATCAAGGGCGGATGCGGCATGGCCGGCGCCCTGCAGGCCGCCCGCCTCGGCGCCGAGCTCGAATCGCCAGTTAACCATCTGGATAACAGTCCTGCCCTGCTCGAAAAATTGCGCGCCGCCGCCGCCAGCCTGGAGCGTATGCTGGAAGTTGAATTTCCGGCGTAAGAAAGTTCCTGTTTACGGAGGAAGCCGCTCAAGTGGAACGACCCATTCGAATTGTGGTAGCGGACGACCATCCTGTGGTCTGCATCGGCGTGCGCAACATGCTCTCTGAATCAGAGGGCTTTGAAGTCATCGGCGACGCCAACGACGGCGACGAAGCCATCACCCAAACCCTCGAGCTGCAGCCCGACATCCTCCTCCTCGACGTGCTAGATGCCGCGCCTGCCCGGCCTTGAGGCCATGCGCGCCATCATGACCGGCATGCCCACGGTCAAGATTATCCTGCTCACCTCCACCATCAGCACCCAGCAGATTATTGAGGCCCTGCACATCGGCGCCCGCGGCATCGTCCTTAAAGACGCCCTCGCCGACCACCTCCAAACCGCCATCCGCACCGTCTCCGGCGGCGACTACTGGATCGGCGGCAAGCGCGTCATCAACCTCGTCTCCGCCCTCCACGACCTCATGCAACAGGCCCAGGTCCCACAGCGCAAAACCTACGGCCTAACCCCCCGCGAGCTTGAAGTCGTCGGCGCCATCGTTGAGGGATGCAGCAACCGTGACATCGCCAAGCAATTCAGCCTGAGCGAAGAAACCGTAAAGCGCCACCTCTCCAACATCTTCGACAAGACCGGCGTCTCCACCCGCCTTGAACTGGCCCTCTTCGCCATAGCACACCACCTCGTTGAACCGCAGGAACAGTAATCAGCGGTCAATAACCAATAAAGACACCAGCGCGAGCTTTGGCTCAGTTTTTCTTATCGGCAGCGACCCGGAAAATCTTAGTAACGGGAAACACCAGTGCATTCGTAAACACAAAACCGGTGTCGCGTATCCTGCAACCGGCCATGCATTCCCAGCAAAAATCCATCTTCACACATGTCCGAGCCTCCGCTTTGGCAATTGGCGCTTACCGGTCTCGTAGGGTCTACACGTGATATATTGCCAAGCAGATCACGAAGGATAGTGATATCCAAATTGTGCGTGTTAAACATTCACTGACAAAGGAGCGAAATTGCGCCCTGCCACAATCTCTCTATCCGCACTATGGCTTGTAACCACCCTGTTCGCGCAGCAGCCGAATCGATCCTCTATGCTCGGATTCACTCCGGCCAGTGCAAAGGTTGAGCTCGATCTTGAAAAGCGATTTGATGCCATGCCCGATCCCGGGCGCATGAGAGCCAACATGCAGCTGTTAAGCGCACGGCCACATCATGTCGGCTCTGCCTACGACAAACAGAACGCCGATTGGATTCTGGCTCAGTACAAGCAATGGGGCTGGGATGCGCATATTGAAACCTTCTACGTCCTTTTTCCCACCCCAAAAACTCGCCTGCTCGAAATGGGCAGCTATCGCGCCAAGCTTGAGGAGCCAAGCGTCTCTGTCGATCCCACCAGTAACCAGAAAGATGAGCAACTGCCCACTTACAATGCATACTCGCCCGACGGCGATGTAACTGCTCCGCTCATTTATGTGAACTACGGCCTTGAGTCCGACTATGAGCAGTTGGCCCGCTACGGAATCTCGGTCAAAGGTGCTATCGTGTTGGCACGCTATGGCCACTCATGGCGCGGAATCAAGCCCAAGATCGCTGCCGAGCACGGCGCTGTCGGCTGCATCATCTACTCCGATCCCGCTGACGATGGTTACTTTCAGGATGCAGTCTTTCCCAACGGTCCCATGCGCCCAGCCTACGGAGTTCAGCGCGGCAGCGTGCTCGATGCATCACTCTATCCCGGCGACCCGCTCACTCCCGGCGTGGGCGCAACGCTGGATGCAAAGCGCTTAAGTCGCCAGGACGCCGGCTCCCTTCCAAAAATTCCCACACAGCCCATCTCCTATGCCGATGCGCAACCGCTGCTTGCCGCGCTTCAAGGCCCGGTCGCCCCTGAGAACTGGCGCGGCGCGCTTCCGTTGACCTATCGCATTGGTCCTACATCCGCCAAAGTCCACCTCAAGTTGGCATTCAACTGGGACATCAAGCCGATTAACGATGTAATCGCCACTATGCGCGGTTCCGAGGAGCCGGATGTATGGGTGCTGCGCGGCAATCACTACGACGGATGGGTCAATGGCGCTGAAGACCCCATCTCCGGCCAGGTAGCACTGCTTGAAGAAGCTCGCGCACTTGGACAGCTTGCGCAAACCGGCTGGAGGCCCAGGAGGACCATCATTTACATGTCCTGGGACGGGGAGGAGCCCATGCTGCTGGGCTCTACAGAGTGGGCTGAGCAACATGCTGAGGAACTGCGCAAGCACGCGGCCATCTATATCAACAGCGATGGTAATGACCGTGGCTATCTCACTGTCGCGGGATCGCACTCGCTCGAACCCCTTGTCAACCAGGTCGCGCGTACCATTCTCGATCCTGAGACAAAAGACACCGTTTGGCAGCGCTGGCAGGCGCGCGACTTGGCCTACGGCAAACCGCAGGACCGCAAAGAAGCCGTCAGCCGCGGCGATCTGCGCATCGGTGCGCTCGGTATGGGCTCCGATTACACCGCCTTCCTCGATCACCTGGGCATCGCCTCGCTGGATGTAAATTATTCCGGAGAAGATCGCGGCGGCATCTACCATTCCATCTACGATGACTTCTACTGGTACACCCACTTTGGCGATACCACGTTCGCCTATGGACGCACCCTGGCCCAGACCAACGGCGGCCTGGTGCTGCGTATGGCCCAGGCTGACCTGTTGCCATTCGACTTCACTTCCCTGGCCGATACGCTCCACCTATACAGCGGCGAATTGAAAGCATTGCTTGAAACGCGCCGCACCGAGGCCGCCGAACGCAAGACCGAGCTCGATTTAAACATTTACTCGCTCACCAACGATCCCAGACATCCAATGGTCGCGCCGCCTGCGCTGAAAATACCGCCCTTCCTTAACTTTGCGCCTCTTGATAATGCGCTGCTGGCAATGGATAAGGCGGCAGAGCACTACGGCAATGCTCGTACCCAGGCAAGCGGCAAGGCAATACCCGCCGAAACCCTGAAGACCGTCAATCAGGAACTCGCTCAGGCCGAACAAAAGCTCACCAATCCACAGGGCCTCCCGCGCCGGCCCTGGATGTGGCATCTAATCTACGCTCCCGGCTGGTATACCGGCTATGATGCCAAGACCATGCCTGGACCTCGCGAGGCTATCGAAGAATACCGTTATGCGGATGCCGATGAGCAGATCGCTCGCGTAGCCCATGCCATCGAAAACGATGCTGCCTATGTCGAGCACATTGCAGTTGAGCTGGAAACCGCCGTCAACGCAACGCAGTCTTCACCGGCAACTTCGCCTTCGCAATAACAGGCAATAATCACTACAGAAATCCGCAGCAACTCTGGTCATAACGATTTTTTAGTGTTTGATAGGCTGCCATTTATTTACTGTGTAATAACCGGCAAATGGGCGGCCATCCAACCTGAACGCATCGCGAGAGCAATGATCTGCGCAACATGAAAAAACGCTGCTCTCAATCACCAACCCATTTGGCGCATCCGTTCAAGGATGATCGTGCTGTAGCGATCCATGCGTTGGGGCCGTCGCTTGAGTGGAGCCGGCAGAATCGCGGCCAAGCGTGCCGCCTCATCCCGGTCAATATTCCGAGCCGAGGTCTTGTCGTAGTAGCGGCAAGCCGCGTCAGCGCCATAAATACCGGGGCCCCATTCGACCACATTGAGGTAGAGCTCCAGAATCCGCTGCTTGCCGAGAACGAACTCCGCCACCGGCACCAATGTGGTCTCAGCACCCTTGCGCAGGATGGAGCGGCTGGTTCCGAAGAACAGATTTTTTACCAGTTGCTGCGTAATGGTGGAGGCTCCGCGCGTGCGGCCGCCTTCCAAATCCTCTTCAGCATCAATTTGGATCGCATTCCAATCGAAGCCATGGTGGTGATAAAAGCGTGCGTCCTCCGCTGCGATGACGGCGTGCTGAAGTTGGGGCGAGATTTGGCTGAGAGGAATAAATTTGTAGTGTTCCTGATACGGCTTGTTGTGTATCCAGGCCTGCAGTCGGCGCTCGATGTGCACCGCGGTAGTTGGTGGATCGATCCACCGCGCGGCCACAAGAGTCAGAGCGGCAAGCGTCCACAGAAGCGCCACAGCAATGCCAAACCACTGAACAAACAACCGGAGGAAGCTCATCGGAATTGGGGTTGGGGTTATGGGAGGTATAGATGGGTTTATAGTCACATTTTGAGAATAATTGCCTGGGCCCGGTTGCTGACGATGACTCGATCTTGCTCGCGTAAACAGCGGCGGTGCGTTCAATACCGCGCCTTCATACGCAGACGAATCTACACAGCCACCGGCATTCCGCATGATGGAAGTCATCCGCAGAGCGAGGCATCGATCGCTGATCCCTGTAATAAACTCAATTCAGGCCCAATACTATGAAGCTCTTTGGCGGCAAAACCGAATCCCCTGAAACCACCCCGCCCGAGACCTCTAAACCCAGTTTTTTCAGCCGCATGAAGCAGGCCGTCTCGCGCACCCGCGAGTCCCTCTCAGCCAAAATCGAAGACGTAGTCGCCCTCACCCGCACCGTCGACGAATCCACCCTCGAAGCCCTTGAATCCGCGCTGCTTTCCAGCGATCTGGGCGTCCAGACCACCACCGAAATCCTCGCCGCCCTCCGCGACCGCGCCCGCCACCAGGCCATCGAAGGCGGCGAAGAGCTGCGCACCCTCCTCAAGCAGCAGCTCCGCGCCATCCTCGAAGCCCCCATCTCCAACAATCCAAATCTCCTTGCCGTCCGCAGGCGACCCCGCCGTCACCTTCCTCGTCGGCGTCAACGGCACCGGCAAAACCACCTCCGCCGGCAAGCTCGCCGCCTGGTCCCGCGCCCAAAACCGCACCGTTCTCCTCTGCGCCGCCGATACCTACCGCGCCGCCGCCATCGAGCAGCTTGAAATCTGGGCTTCAGCCGCTCCGGCGTCGAGATGATCAAAACCCGCCCCGGCGGCGACCCCTCGGCCGTCCTCTACGACGCGATCAGCGCCGCCAAAGCACGTAATATCAACGACCTCTACGTCGATACCGCCGGCCGCCTGCACACCAAAACCGGCCTGATGGACGAGCTCGACAAGATGCGCCGCACCGCTGCCAAGCTCATCCCCGGCGCGCCCCATCAGGTTCTGCTGGTCATGGACGCCACCACCGGCCAGAACGGACTCCAGCAAGCCCGCCAATTCACTCAATCCGCCGGAGTCACCGGCATCGTCCTCACCAAGCTCGACGGCACCGCCAAGGGCGGCATCGCCGTAGCCATCGCCCGCGAGCTCTCGCTCCCCGTCCGCTTCGTCGGCGTCGGCGAACAAATGACCGACCTGCTGGAGTTCTCCCCGGCAGAGTTTGTAGACTCGTTACTGGAATAAGATTATCCGACATAGCTGGACAGAATGGGAGATTATGGCGAAGAATATGCCACTCAAGAATCAATTCTTGCTCGTCAATATCTGTATCGTTGCAGGACTTATCTTGGAGTATTATCGCGGTGCCCCAATTCTCGCAATCCTGATTACTGGAATCTTCCTTTTGTTGTTGGTCAATATAATCTTTTTCATTCGCTTTAAAAGAACGAAAAGGGCGTCATGACTACCCCAGATCAAGACCGTTACTGGATGCAGCGAGCCCTCGAGCTGGCCCGCCGCGGCATCGCCCTCACCTCGCCCAACCCCGCCGTGGGCTGCGTCATTCTCGACAACGCCGGCCAGGTAGCCGGTGAAGGCTGGCATGAATACGACCTCGTCGACCACGCTGAAGTCGTCGCCCTCAAAGTCGCCCAACAACACGCCGGCAACCGCCTCCGCGGCGGCACAGCCTACGTCAATCTCGAGCCCTGCAACCACGCCGGCCGCACCCCTCCCTGCACCCAGACCCTTATCTCTTCAGGAATTAGCCGCGTAGTAGCCGCCACCATCGACCCCAACCCCGCCGTCGCCGGCCACGGCATGGAGGCACTGCGTGCCGCCGGCATTGAAACCGCGTAGGCGTCTGCGAAGCCGAAGCGCGCCGCCTCAACGAAGGCTTCGCCCGCTGGAGCCAGCACCATCGCCCCCTGGTCCTCATGAAGGTGGCCATGTCGCTCGACAGCCGCATCGCCCCGCCAGCCGGCCAGCACGTGGCCCGCGAACCCTATTGGATCACCTGCGAAGCCGCGCGCCAGGCCGTCCAGCCCCTCCGCTGGCAGGCCGATGCCGCCATGGTTGGCGTCGATACCGTCCTCGCCGACGACCCCATGCTCACCGACCGCAGCGGTCTCCGCCGCCGCCGTCCCCTGCTGCGCATCGTCCTTGACTCAGCCCTGCGCATGCCCCTGGACTCAAAGATGGTCGCAACAGCCCACAACGACGTCGCCATCTTCACCGTTTCCAACGATACAAAGCGCATCGAAGAACTCCGCAAACGCGGCGTCCGCGTAGAGGTTCTGCCCGCCGAAGCCGGCCGCGTTCCGCTCGATAAAGTGCTGGATATTGCTGGGCGAGGAAGGCATCCTCACCCTGCTCACTGAAACCGGCACACGGCTGAACACGGCCCTGCTGGCCGGCGGAATGGTGGACCGCATTCACCTCTTTATCTCCCCGCAGATCATGGGTTCCGATGCCGTCCCAGCCTTCAAAGGAATGGCGCACCCCATTCATATGGCAGAGGTTGAGGTGGAGCGCTACGAAAACGACCTGGGCCTCTGCTCGCTACTCCGCGATCCCTGGCCGCCGGCCGTCACTGCCGCACAGCGGTGAAAGTGATAAAGTAGGCAAAAAGCAAAACAGAGGAGAAATCAATGAATTCTAAGCGAGCAGAATCATGGGTCGGAATCGTTAAGCCGTCGCAAGTTCTTCAAAATGGGCGCGGCCAGCGCGGTCAGCTCTGAGCGTAATGAACCTGGCGCGCGCAGTGCCAAGGCCCGCTGCACCGGAAGCCACCACCCACGGCACCATGGTCGACGTTCCTTTTGAAAAGCGAAATCCGCGCATCGCCTTCATCGGCGTAGGCCACCGCGGAACCTCCCTGCTGAATAATCTGCTCGCCGCCGGCGCGCAGATTGTGGCGCTCTGCGACGTGGACCCGGAGGCTGCCGATCACGCCGCATCCCTGGTCGTCGCCGCCGGCCAGCCCAAGCCGCCGCTTTTCACCGATGGCCCCTATGCCTTTGAAACCATGCTGGCCAAAGACGACATCGACCTGGTTCATCGTCGCCACTCCCTGGAGCTGGCATTGCGAGATGGGCGTCGCCGCCATGAAGCACGGCAAGGATGTATGCCTTGAAGTGCCTGCCGTGATAACGCTCGATGAATGCTGGAAGATCGTCAATACCTCAGAAGAAACCCGCAAGCACTGCATGATCCTTGAAAACTGCTGCTACGGCTATAACGAGACGCTAATTCTGCGCATGATCCACGACGGCAAGTTCGGCGATCTTCTCTATGGCGAAGGCGCTTACCTTCACGATCTTCGCGCCGGACTTTTTTCCGATAAGAGCGAGGGCCTCTGGCGCCGTGCGGAACACACCATGCGCAACGGCAACCTCTATCCCACCCACGGCCTCGGCCCGGTGGCGAACTATATGGGCATTCAGCGCGGCGACCGCTTTGCAACCCTTGTCTCCATGAGCTACGCGCCAGCGCAGTCTCGATGAATACCGCCAGGCGCACCTCAAGCCAGGCGATCCGCGCTTCGAAGAGCGCTACATCTGACCGGCGATATGAACACCTCGCTCATCAAGACCGTGAAGGGGCTCACCGTCACGGTCAAGTACACGGTCACCACTCCTCACCCCTACGATCGCATCAACATGATTGCCGGGACCAAGGGCATCTTTGAAGACTATCCGCCCCGCATTTATTTTGACGAAATGAACAAGGATGAGTCGTGGGGATCGATCGACGATTACAAGCAGTACGCGCATCCGCTGTGGCAGAAGCAAGGCGAGCTGGCCGCGAAAGTCGGCGGCCACGGCGGCATGGATTACCTGATGCTCATCCGCCTGCTGCAATGCGTGCGCGAAGGCCTTCCGCCGGATATAGATGTATATGACGCGGCAGCCTGGTCAGCGGTTGGCGCGCTCAGCGTCACTTCTGTCAGCAACGGCAGCGCGCCCATCGAGTTCCCTGATTTTACCCGAGGCAAGTGGATGCAGCGCACGGCTTCCGGCATCGCAACCCAGGCATAAATTCAGATTGTTCAACAAATCGGGCAAAGTGGCATATTCCATGTGGAATTGCCCCATCCTTGCCCGATGTCTGCGATTGGCGATATCGTTGACAGCGCTTTAACAGATCTCTATATCCGGATAAATATCTTCTTGCGATACATCCAGAAAAGAATCACCCAGTAAGTTCCCAACACCAACGTTCCCAGAACAATCGTCTGCAGCGCAGTTCCCAGAACATTCAGCGCCCACCCCATGTGGATGCGGAAGCTGTTCTCAAAGAACTCCCTGCACAAACCCGCCATGACGTAAGCCGCAATGGAATTCATGCCCACCACCACCAGCGGAAACGCAATGCTGCGATGCTTTCTGATATCGACGACCCACGAAAACGCCGCCAGAAAGAGGAAGCATGTGCCGCCGCTGAACAGCACCCACGATGGCGTCCAGATGCGCTTCACAATCGGGCAAACTCCGGTGAAGTGAAACAGCAGTCCAGCGGCGATCAGCGCAACTGCCGCCACCAGAAACTTGCGCAGTGGAATCTTCGGTTCAGAAGAGAGAAACCAGCGGCCCGCAAAAACCCCCAGCAGCATAGTGCCAAGCGTAGGAATAAAACTCAACACCTGATAGCCGCCCCTGCGAACAGAAAACGGCTGGAGCGCGGAAACAGATTCAGAAACCAGACGATCGAACGCACTGTCCAAGGTTGCTGTTCTTGTTCCAGTGCGACATAAAACCGGTGTAGTTGAAATGATTCTCCAGGCCGCGGGAACTCCCACCGCCGCATAGTCAAAGCAGGACCAGGCGCGGGATACAACGCCCATGCCAGCCAGTAGCCGAAGAGAATCGCCCCAAACGCGGTCCACTGCCAGCGCGGACGAACGAAGGTAAGCAGAAAGGCAAAGGTGTAACCCAGCCCGATCTGGCTCAGAGTGTCCGTAAAGGCAAAATTGGTCATTGGACCCTGGGTAGACGAAGGAAGATGCCCAGCGCAATAAGAATGAGGCTGCGCCAGATGGTGTGGCCCAGCAAACGCGAAAACGTCGCGCCTTTCTTCAATCGGCTTCTCACCGAATAAGGAAGCGCAACGCCGACCAGAAATGTGAATGCCGGCTGGATGGTATCGTGCAGGCTCATGCCGGCCCACTCGGAGTGGGACTGGTTGTCGCCTAGAATACTCCAGAACGAGACTGTCGGGGAAATAAGTCTTATGCACGTACGCCAACTCAAGCACTTCCGCCATCATCAGCACCATCACCAGGCCACGGTAAGCATCGACCGCTATATTTCGCTCCAGCTTTTGTTCCACGACTCGCGACATCGGTAGCGTCGACCCAATTTGCGCTCAAGTCTTCTTCCGACAGTTCACGCCGATTCCTCAGATTTTTATGTGCACAGGAACCAATACAAAAGAATCTTTCATCTTTCGCGAACCGGCTTTTGTCTTTCCAGAGGTCCATATGAGTGTAATACGCAGAGGCGACCCTTGAAAACTGACCCCCTTTACCCAAACTTAAAATAGAAATCATGTTCACCGGCATCATCGAACAAACCGGCACGCTGGTCAGCCTGAAAGATACCGGAGGCGTACGCCGGCTGACGGTCGAGGCTCCGGGCCTGGCCGGGCGGCTGCGCGAGGGCGACTCGCTGGGCGTCTCCGGCGTCTGCCTGACCGCTCTCGATGTGCACCCCACTCTCTTCCACGCCGATCTGGCGCAGGAGACGCTGGACCGCACCTCGCTGGGCTCGCTCGCTCCCGGCGCCAAAGTGAACCTTGAGCTGCCCACCGCCGCCGGCAGCCCGCTCGGAGGCCACATCGTGCAGGGCCATGTGGACGGCTGCGGAACCATGACGGCTCTCGATCCGGTGGTTCCCGAATCGAGTCCGCAGTTCGACCGCCAGACCACCGACTGGACCCTCAAGGTGCGCGTCCCTGAAAACGTCCGCCCGTGGATGGTCCACAAAGGCTCGGTCGCGGTCGAAGGCATCAGCCTGACCATCGCCGATTTCGACGGCGAAGACAATCACCATCGCCATTCTTCCCCTCACCTATTGGCGAACCAATCTGCACACGCTTCGGAGTAGGCGCTCCGGTGAACGTTGAAGCCGATGTGCTGGTGAAGCTGGCCCACGCCCAAATGCAGGCCCAGAAGAAACCGGAGCTGAAACTGACCGAAGCAGGGCTGGTGGCAAACGGCTATTGACGGTTGCCGCAATCGGGACGCAAACTTGTTGCGGATAGACTTATGAACTGCGCCAAATGCGGCGAACCGATGCGGATGACGGATAAGAACACCTTCTCCGGGCGCGATATCCGCGAGTACAAGTGCGACGGATGCGGCTACGAGGACTGGGAAGACCGGGGCACAGCCTTGTGGCAGATTCTCTCCGACGACCGGGAAGAATTTGAAGCCGCCAAAGCCGCTCGGGAGGCCGCCGCCGATCCAGACGCTCAAGGTGAATCCCAGCAATCTAAAGTAAACCAGACAATTACCCGCTGGAGCCGTTTCCTCGCCTGGCTTGGCGGATCTCACAAAGAAAAATAAGAAACTAGAAATACGATTCACGGCTTCGCCGCCAACTTAGGCGGATCGGTCACGTACTCATCGCCGGTGCGGTCCAGCAATATCTTGCGGCGATCGCTCAGCAGCTTCAGGCGATTGGTCACATCGATAAACTCCTGCTTCTGTTCTGCCGTCAGCGGCGTGCCACCTGCGCTCAACTTGTTCAGCTCATCCAGCCGCGCCTGCAGCTTCGGTATTTCGCGGTCGATCAGAATCGGGCGAATGATGGTGGATTTGGCGCGCCCGCTGGCCAGCTCATTGCGGTTGTTCTCGCCCCACACCGGCAAAATCCCCACGTGCCCCAGCTCCACGCGCACGCCGGCCGGCCCATAGTCCTTGCGCACGGCGGAAAACAGCCCGATCATCTCGTCGCGCGGGTCGCCGTCCTTGTCCGGCATCAATCCATCCACATACGTGCGCGACTGGTTCGACAGAAAATTCCCCAGCGAATAAAAGATCACCGTGTTGCGCCCGTCCTGCGGTGCGATAAGTCTCCACCGGCTGCAGCACGTGCGGATGGTGGCCCACGATTACCGAAGCCCCGGCCTCCAGCATCTTGTGCGCCGTCTCCACGTCTTCCGGCCTGGGCGCGGGCGCGTACTCAATGCCCCAGTGAATTGAAACCACCAGCAGATCGCACTTGGTTCGCGCCTGCTCGATCGCCGCCAGAACCCCCGCCTCGTCCATTCCCGGCGCTCCGCCCGACTCACCCGGATAGGGGAAGAAATTCACATGCGGCTGATCGTCCTTATCGGGATTGCGATTACCGTTGAGCCAGCGCGTCATGCCCAGCCAGCCCACCTTGATGCCGTTGGCCTCCACAATCACCGGCTGCCAGCTCTGCGCGGCCGTATCGCCCGTGCCCACAAACAAAATCCCCTCGTCGCGCAGATGCTCGCGAGTCTCGGCAAATCCCGCCCAGCCCTGGTCCATCACGTGGTTGTTGGCGAAGGAAACGATCTTGATGCCGCTGGCCTTCAGACCATCGAGCAGCGCAATCGGCGCGTCGAACATAAATGGCTTTGACCCGTGCGAGTGATTCGGAGCAACCGGCGTCTCCAGGTTCACAAATCCGAAGTCCACGCCGTGGAAAACGTCGCTCACATCGCTGAACAGCGCGCTCCACCCCTGCGCGTTGGTAGGGTCACTACTGGCAGCGGCAGCCGCTGCTGCGCGCACCGCCTCATGCGGAATCACGTCGCCCGCCACGGCAAAACTCACCTGCGCCAGCTCGTGCGGATAAGGAACCACCACCGCTGCCGGCCGTCCGCCGTGAAACCCCGTTAGCAGCACCGCCGCTACCGCGACGGCCAGCAGCAAAACGCCCCCGCAGGCCAACCGCCAGTGCCTGCGCAGAGCAGACCCAAGGCCTGCGCCCATCGTCCCCCCCAGCTGACACTCCCGCATCGCAAAATCCATTGCCTGCCTCGATCCTGTATTGCGTTTCCAGAAAGCAATAGGTAACGCAATCAGCATACAGGTTCAGCAGACTGGCAGGAAGAGATTCAGAACGACGTGAAAAACAGGTGAGTATGCGGCGAAGTTTTCATTTCTCAAGATCGATTTGGAACCAGTCCAGAGTCCGATTTACGGCCGTGCACGCGATCAGTAGCGCGAATTGCGGCTCATAGCCTTCTGCGGAACCAGCAAGGTCAAGGCTTCCTGCACCACTTCGATCCTCACCGGCAGGGTACCCAGCACCTCACCGTCCGCCTCCACGAGCAAGCGCTCCTTTGATCCATTCAGATTGCTGCAATCCACTGAGACGGCTTTTACCAGTTCAACCGTATTTGAGAATTTATGGCGTCCAAACAGCACGGCTGTCAGGAATTTCATGTAGCGCAGGCGGCTTCGCGTCTTAAAGGCGATCAAGCGCAACTGGTTGTTTACCAGGGCCGCGCCGGGCGCCAGGTTATTCAATACCCCGCCAAAATTGCTGATGCGCACCGCCAGCAGTTGCGACACTTCTTCTACCCGCGACTCCTGGCTTCCCTTTTCTGTAAAAGATGCCGCAAACATGGGAAACTTGTGTGTGGCCCAGACGCGAAAACCTTCAATCAGATATAAGGCGTAACCCAATCGCTGCTTTAATCCGGCATCGAGCCGGGAGAGGAAGACAGCGTCCGCTCCGATTCCAGCCGCAACAATAAAGTAGCGCGAGCGCGACTCTCCATTCTTGTCGCGATAGAAGATGTGTCCCACGCAAACCCGCTCCGGAACCGCGGTAAGCAGCGCCTTCACCGCCTTCACCGGCGATGCCGGCATTCCCAGGTCCGTAGCCAGGGCATTGGCCGTGCCCATGGGAATCACGCCCAGTGCTGCTGTTCCTCCCACCAATTTCTGCAGCGACTCGTGAACGGTGCCGTCCCCGCCGCAGGCAAGAATCGTCTCGAATCCCTGACGGACGGCCTCCTGCGCCTGTATTCCCGCGCTTTCAGGCGATTCGGTCGCAATCGTATTCACTTCAACGCCGGCTCTTTCCAGTACCGACACCACTGCTGCTATTTGCGCAGCTCGCTTTTGCGGATGCTGACCGGAAGCCGGATTATAAATCAGCGCCACACGACGCATTATGCTTTCACCCCCGATCCCCTTTCGCTGGGGTCCATTTCTATTCTTGCATGTTGTTGCTGATCATGCACTTGAGAAGCCGATCGACGAGCCCGTGCGGGTGCATGCGGAGATTTGACCTACGCCAAAGGGAGCTCTGCACAAAGCAAACTCCAGCTTGAAAGAACAAGGTTGAGATACCGGGATGAATTCCGAGAGAATCCATTCTTCCAATCACTTGACCTACCCGGTACCGGACACCTAACGGCCAACTCTATTGCAATTATGCTGTTGCCGCGTTGGCTACCGACTGCAGGCCGCGGGCTTCGATTTCGAACTCGCGGATTTTGTATTTCTGGATTTTGCCTGAGAGAGTGGCTGGGAACTCGCTTACGAAGCGGATGTGGGCGGGGATTTTGTAGTAGGCGATCTGGCCCTCGCAGAAGTTGCGAATCTCTTCTTCGGTGGATTCGACGCCGGGACTCAGGCGGATCCAGGCTACGACAATCTCGCCCAGCTTCGCATTGGGAATGCCGACGACCTGCACTTCGTCTACCTTGGGGTGGGTGTAGAGGAACTCTTCGACCTCGCGGGGATAGATGTTTTCGCCACCGCGAATAATTACATCTCTGGAACGGCCGGTGAGGTGGATGCAGCCGTCCGCGCGCATGATGCCCAAGTCGCCGGTGTGCAGCCAGCCTTCGGCGTCGATCACTTTCGCTGTGGCTTCAGGGTCGCCGTCATAGCCTTTCATCACCACAAAGCCGCGGGCATAGATTTCGCCTTGTTTGCCGGTGGGCTCGGTATCGCCGGTTTCGGTGGAGACAATTTTGATTTCCGTCTGGGGCATGGCGCGGCCAACAGTGTTGACTCGCACCTCAGTGGAATCGCTTGCGTCGCTCACGGTGCACACCGGCGAAGATTCCGTTTGACCGTAGGCGATGATCAGCTCCTCGCAGTGCATCTCATTGAGGACACGCTTCATCAACTCGATAGGGCAAGGCGCGCCGCTCATCATGCCGATGCGCAGACTGGTCAGATCAAAGCTCTTGAAATCGGGTAGGGCCATCTCCGCTACATACATGGCAGGAACGCCATAGACCGAGGTACCACGCTCTTGCTGGACAGCCAGTAGCGTGGCACGCGCTTCGAAGGTCCAATTGGGCAGAATGAGGGCCGCGCCGGAGTTGAGCGCTGACATGGTGCCGATGACGCAACCGTAGCAGTGGAAGAAAGGCATCGGCATTACAATTTTGTCGGCTTCAGTGTAGTGGAAGGCCTGGGCAAGGTACTGGCCGTCGTTGACGATGTTGTGATGAGTGAGCAGGACGCCCTTGGGCAGGCCGGTGGTGCCGCTTGTGTATTGGATATTTGCGATATCGTCTATGGCAACATGATCGGGCAGCTTGCCGTCCGCGTCTTGGAGAGCATGCCACTCGGTTGTATCGAAGTAGATGGTGTGTTCGAGTTGGAGCGAGAGTCCGTGACTCGCGCGGCCCAGAATTTCCTCGTAGTCGGCGTGCTTGTCTTTGTGCCAGAGGAAGAGGGCTTTCATTTGCGAGCGCTGCAAGGTGAACTGGAGTTCATGGGAGCGATAGGCGGGGTTCACGTTGACCAGCGATGCGCCGGCGCGGGCGCATCCCATGTGCATGACGATCCATTCAATACAATTTGTTGACCAGAGGCCTACGCGGTCGCCGCGTCTTATGCCAAGCGACCAGAGACCACGCGCCGTGCGGTCGGCTTCGGTGCTGAGCTCTGCCCAGGTTAGGCGCTGCGACTGGTGACAGGAGGCTACGGCGAGGCGGTCGGGAAAGCGATCTGCGGTGCGGTGTAGCAGGTCGCCAATGGTTAGTTCCAGCAGCGGCCGGCTTGGACCACGGGAGTAGCTCAAATTGCAAATGTTTTCTTCTACAGGCATGGTTCGGAGGCTCGGAATCTATGGCTTGGAACTAGTAAGGCAGTGTACACCATGGGTGTAATGCGAGCCAATGTCTGTATCACTGACGAAGGCTGGGCAGCGCCGGGAGCACGCTCAATCCTTTACACTGCTGTGAACGCGGTTGCCCGAGCGAGGATGCCTGCGAATGTCTCAACTTTATGTTGTAGTTCTGGCCGTGATTGTGATTGCGCTGCTTGGGGTCGCGGTGGTTCAGACCCTCAAGGTGAAGACCAAGGCCGACTACCTGGTGGCTGGGAGGTCACTGCCGGCGGCGGTGCTGGTACTAACGCTGCTGACCTCGTGGATTGGCGCGGGATCGCTGTTTGCAGGAGCAGAAAACGCATACAAAAACGGATTTGCCGCGCTGTGGCAGCCGGCGGGCGGCTGGCTGGGCCTGCTGCTGATTTATTTCATCGCGCCGCGGGCACGGAAGTTTGCGCAGTTCACGCTGCCCGATCTGCTGGAGGCACGCTATAACCAGACGGCGCGGGTGCTGGGCACGATCGCCATTCTGTTCGCCTATGTGGGGATTACCAGTTACCAGTTCAAGGGCGGCGGGGACGTGCTGCACCTGATTTTTCCGGATACGGTGACGCCGGAAATGGGTACTTATCTGATTGCCGCGTTTGTCATTTTGACTACGGCGCTGGCGGGCATGTCGTCGGTGGCTTATATGGATGTGGCCATCGGCTCGCTGGTTACCGTGATCTGCGTGATTGCCGCGCCCATGCTGTTTTTTAAGGCTGGAGGATGGGCGGGACTGCACGCTTCGCTGCCGGCTGAGTATTTTCAGGTGCTGGGCAACTACCGGCTGAGCCCCGAACACGTGCGACAGTCGGTGGGGATGGGTGTGATTCGCGGAATGGAGTACATGGTTCCCGTGCTGCTACTGATGCTAGGAAACCAGGTGATGTATCAGAAGTTCTTTTCGGCAAAATCGGAAAAGGCTGCACGGGTTTCAGTGGTGGGATGGATTCTGGGCACCATGGTGCTGGAGACGCTGATAGTGGCCATCGCGGTTTTTGGCCGGGCACTCTATCCCACCGGCGAAGTGGCATTGCATCCGCGCGAGATTATTCCCTACACGGCGCGGCACGGGCTGCCGGCAGTGATGGGAGCGCTGCTGCTGGGGGCGGTTTTCGCCAAGGTGATTTCGACGGCTTCAAATTATTTGTTTTCGCCGGCTACCAATTTAGTAGAGGACGTTTTTGTGCGCTACATCGCGCCGGGGGCTTCGAACAAGCGGGTAATCATCGTCTCCCGCTTAGCCGTGGTGCTGTTGGGCTGCTGGGCGCTTTACCAAGCGGTCTATGCGGAGAGCATTCTGAAAAAGATGCTGTGGGCTTATACGATCTACTCCGCCGCGCTTACTCCGGTAGTGCTGGCGGCGTTTTATTCGAAGCGCGTGACGGCATGGGGCGCGGTGGCCGCCATCTGCGCCGGAACAGTGGTGACACTGGCCTGGGACGTTAATGCGGTAAGGACATTTTTCCCGCCCATCGTGGCCGCGCGCGATGCCATCTTCCCGGCACTCTTCGCGGCCGTGGTGTCCATGGTTGTGGTTAGCCAGTTTACGCACAAGCCGGCTGAGGAGCAATTGGCACAGTTTTCGGATTAGTGATTTGCAATTTGCCGTACGACTGCCTTAGAGCATGCAAGGACTCTCAAAACAGGCGATGGTTGGGCTGGACAATCAAGTTACATGTGTTAATGCAGTTACTGTTTATCTATCAATGGAATGCGCCGGATCTGGATCGCTACCCGTTGTGACGTAAGTACTAAATACTCATACTCTGCTCCGGTACGGTCCACATAGTCATTCCATGCCTTGAACTCGCCTAACTCCCATCTTCTATAACCGAAGAATTCGTCGAAGATGATAACGGTTCCAGAAACAAACTGAGGTTCGAGCAGTGTGAGTACAGTATCGGTGGCTTCAAAGGTATCGCAATCTATGTGAACAAAGGCGAAAGGTTCCGGGTGTTGCTTGAGAAATCCAGGAAGAGTCTCGTCAAACCAGCCCTTGACCAGGTGGACGTTTTTTGCCACCCTGGGCAATTTACCCTTACGATCGAAGTGACCCCGTGCAAAAGCTCCCTTCCAATCATCCTTCAGACCCTCAAATGAATCGAAACCATAGATCTCCGGAAGCCGCTTGGCAAGATAATTGATCGACTCTCCCTCATGGACGCCAAATTCCGCGCACGTACCTTTCACGCAAACCCTGTTCAGCGCGTAGTCCAGAAAACCAGCTCTGCTGCTCAGCATGCAAACAGAGGACATATGTGTTTCTATATACTCCAGAGAAGATTCCATCGCCTTCCACCGCGCCATGTTATAGATTGTCTTGTCGCGGCTGTATAGCGTATTGTCAAGTATGTAACACAACGCCGGTATAACGGTGAGATCTAATGCTCGCTTTCCAATCTGTTTGAGCATGTTAGACATATTAGATGGAATCTCCTTCATTAGAGAGATGATTCACTTGGATTGTACCATTCCGGCGGCAGTGCAGGACCGGAGCCTTACACACAACACTTGCACCGGCTTATCAGGAATTAACCGGCGTAAGTGCAAGTAGCCCAATAACTCGATCAGCTTTTCGCTCTCTCCGCCACCAGCATGGACTGCAAGATCTGATCCGAGACTTCCTTTACGGCCGCGGGCGAATGAGCCAGAAACAAGGTGTTGGTTTTGTCGCTCTCACCGATGGACTTTAAGGTATCAAAATACTGCGTGACCAGTACTAACTGCATGACCTCTTTTGCAGAGGCTCCATCCACCACCTTCTGAAACTGTTCGATCGAGGTCTGCAGACCCTTCGATGATCGCCTTGCGTTGATTGGCAATTCCCTGCCCTTGCAGCGCCTTGCTCTCCGCTTCGGCCTCAGCCTTTTTGACCACCAGGATTTTCTCCGCTTCGCCGCGGGCATTGGCAGCTACCTGCTCACGCTGGGCGGCGTTGATGTCGTTCATGGCGGACTTTACTTTTGCGTCGGGAATGATATCTGTGACCAGCACGTTGACGATCTCGAAGCCGAAGGTGGCCATATCGGCATCCAGCTCCTGCTTGACCGCGGCGGCGATGGAGGATTGGGAGGCAAAGACCTCATCGAGCGTCATGCCAGGGACGTGGCCGAGAATTACCTGCTCCACATACGACTGAATCTGCGCTGTCGGGTCAGACAACTTATAGTAGGCATCAAAGACTTTTTCCGGACGAACTCGATTCTGCACCGAAATGGGAATGGTGACGAAGACGTTGTCCTTGGTCTTGGTCTCCATGGTGAGCGAAATCTGATTAACGCGCAGACTCACCACGCCGGAGACGGTATCGAAGTAGGGCATCTTCCAGTTCAATCCGGGCTCGGCCACGCGAAGAAACTTGCCGAAGCGCGTGATGATAGCCACCTGGGCCGTGTTTACGGTAAAGAAGCTACCCAGGATAAGAGATAGAGCGATGATGGCGACAACTGCCAGCAGAACCACGAACACAACGTCCATTTGAGTCCTCCGCCGCCTCGTAAGGAAGCGACGCCCGGATTATATCCGATTGCCGTGTGAGGTGAGTTACAGTGTGCGGATTGGCCCAGACGGGTTCCGATCTTTCAGAAAAATAAATTGCGCCCAACGGCTGCGAACGGCCTTACACTAGCGATGTAAATTTGGTGACTCCATGCCTGTCGCCCAATTGACGCTCGAAATCCGCATTGAGCATGCCCAGTCGCTGAAGGACCGGCGGCAGGTGGTGCGCTCGATGAAAGACCAATTGCGGCAGAGCTTCAACGTCTCAGTGGCCGAGATGGACGAGGCGGTGGTTTGGCAGTCGGCCACGCTGGGGGTGGTGGCCGTCTCCCGCTCCCGCGATTACCTGCACGGGCTGATCGAAGAGGTGGAGCGCGCCGCGCTGCGGATGACCAACGAGCTGGGAGCGGAGTTGGCCGATAGCTTCTGGGAGTATCTGGAAAGCTGAAAAGACTGGAATCAGGCGTCAGAAGTCAGGGGTCGGTCAGAAGCCCACTCTCTTTGAGCGATCCATTCATATTGAACCGGTTCTCAAGCGCCACGAGGCATGGGCTTCTCGTGGATGATCATCCATGATGTGCCGAACTTGTCGCGGAGCATGGCGAAACGGTGGGCGAAAAAAGTCTCCTCCATCTTCATGAAGATCTCGCCGCCTTCAGAGAGAGTCGCATATAGGCGCTCGGCTTCTTCGTTGCTGTCGATCGAAAGCGCAAGATAGACGCTGCGCATGGGCTGATAACGATTTGGCGGAGCATCGCTGGCCATGATTAGCGTGTCTGCGATTTGGATGCGGGCGTGCATCACATACTTGGCTTGATCCGGAGGGAGGTCTTTCGTGCCCGGCATCTGGTCGTAGGTGGACATGGTGAGGATTTTTCCGCCGAGATGCTGCTCGTAGAAGTGAAGCGCGTCAGCGCAGTTGCCGCCGAAATTCAGGTAAGTAGTCAGTTTCATAGTTTTCGATTTTCCTTTCTGGGGAACGGATTGGGGAAATTGACGGAACAGAGGGAAAGATCGCGCCGGGACCGGAGCAGGTTGACCGGCCACAAAAATAACGTACATATTTCGCTTGCGTTTTGCAATCTCCCCATGATTAAAATCTGCCATGCTCCGCTGTTCCCTTATCCGGGGTAAAAGCGGTTGGACGATCGACCTGCAGGGCCAACGACACAAAAATTCAAGGAGACTTCAATGAGCGCTTTCGAAAACTTTCCCCGCATTACGCCTTTTCTCTGGTTCGATGCGAATGCTGAAGAGGCGGTTGATTTTTACCTGAGCGTATTCAAGAACTCGCGGCGACTTAGCGAGCTGCGCAGTCCCGGCGACGCACCGGGGCCCAAGGGCGGCATCCTTACCATTTCATTTGAGCTGGACGGGCAGAAATTTACCGCGCTCAACGGCGGGCCCGACTACAAATTCAATGAGGCCGTCTCGTTTGTTGTGCGCTGCGATTCTCAGCAGGAGGTCGACTACTACTGGGAGAAGCTGACCGACGGAGGCAGCGAGATTCAGTGCGGCTGGCTGAGGGACAAGTTCGGGTTGTGCTGGCAGATTGTGCCTATTCAACTGTTCGAGCTCATCAAGATTCAAAGGGCATGCAGGCCATGATGAAGATGAAGAAGCTCGATATTGCGGAGCTGGAACGCGCCGTGCGATCTTAACCGGCTTACGCCGGGGAATCCACGGATCACTGAGCGGATAATTTTTGAGCGGCATGTTCGTCGAGAGCCTTGTGCAGTTTTTCAATGACTGGAGTCCAGTCGCCCGACTTTGATTGGCGGAAGAGACGTGCGGTGGGATACCAGGGACTGTCTTCGCGGTCAAGCAGCCAGCGCCAGTCGGGCAATCGTGTGAGAAGCACCCAGAGCGGTTTGCCCAGCGCTCCGGTCAGGTGGGCGATGGAGGTATCGATGGTAATGACCAGATCCATGTGGGCCATATGCGCCGCTGTATCGGCCATATCGCCGGTGAGGGGAGCGAGGTCGGTGATGGCGGCTTGCACGGTTTTGAGTTCTTCGGCTGCCTGGCCCATTTGCATCGAGTAAAAATGCACGCCTTCCATTCTGAAGAGCGGCTCGAGAAGAGCGAGGGGGATGGAGCGGGAACGATTTTTGGGGTGATTCGGATTTCCGGACCACGCAAGACCAACGCACAGCCCGGTTGCAGGCCATGAGAACGCGGCGGCTTTCCGGAGAGCATCGTCAGGAACGGTTAGATAAGGAACCTGCGCGGGGATGGTTTCGAGAGTGGCGCCGAAGGCCAGCGGCAGGCTAAGGAGCGGGGAGTGAAAGTCAAAGGGCGGCAGCGGAGCGCCGGCGCTGACCAATGTGGCGATGCCGGGAATGAGCGCGGCGATGCGGTGGAGATTGATGGGCACGTCCAGCACTACCGTGCCGTCGGCCTCCGTAACTCTGGGCACAAAACGCAGGAATTGAAGCGAGTCGCCCAGTCCCTGCTCGGCGTGGAGGAGGATGCGCGCGCTGTTCAGCTGCTGGCCGTGCCACAAAGGCTGAGAGAAGACGCGCGGCGCATATACCTTCCAGCGAACTTCGTAGTTGTGCCAGCCGGAGGCATAGTCTCCCTTGAGCAATTCGAGCAGGGACTTGTTCATCAGCGCTTCGCCGTCATCGGGCTTGATGGCCAGGGTGCGCCGGTTCCAGGCGATGGAGGCGTCGAGATCGCCCAGATCAAAACAGGAGTTGCAGAACTGTTCGCTGCTTTATAAAAATTCGGCTTGAGGGTCAGGGAGCGCTCAAACAAGGGCACGGCCTGTGCGGGCTTACCTTAGTTATGGAAGATGTCGCCCAAATTGCAGAGGAGATCGGCGCGGTCCGGCGCGAGAGCTATAGCGCGCTGGTTGGTGGCGACTGCCTAGTCGAGTTTGTTTTGCATCCCGTAGACGACGCCCAGGTTGCACATGGCATCGACGTAGTCCGGCTTGACGGAGATCGCGCGCTGATAGCAGGCCGCGGCTTGGTCGAATTTTTTCTGTTCGCGGAATACGTTGCCCAGGTTATAGCTGGCCTCAGCATGGTTGGGATCGATGTGGAGCGCGCGCTGGTAGTAGGGTATGGCCTCATCGTATTTTCCCTGAGCGCTGAGCACGTTGCCCAGGTTGGCTTGATAGAAGGGTTGGCGGGGATTGACCGCGATAGCACGGCGAATCATGCTGGCGGCGGCCGGAAACGGTTTATCCGGTAGGCGACTATGCCCAGAACGTAGAGGGCGTCGGCATGGCGGACATCGATGAGCCAGAATCTGCAGGCACAGGCGCTCGGCTTCAGCCATTTGCCCAGCTTCGTAATGGCGCAGAGCGGTTGCCAGCAACGCCTGGATGGTTGCAGAGGATGGTTTTTGAGGTGATTCAAGCGGCAGGCGGGCGCGGTTTTGCGCTTTATGCGGTAGTCTGGCGAGTGAAGAGGAGCGGCTCACCGGCTGAGGCCTGCATTTCCGCGGCCATCCGGAGCGGGAAAAATTGGGAATCTCTGAATCATGTTGTGTGCCCGGCTGCAGTGCATCCGGGGCTATCGCTTGCAGCATAAACAATATCCTCGCGCCGTCCCACCGGGACTCCGTAACGAACTTGTGAAATTCCAATTCCTCACTCTTCCACCCCAAGAAACAAAGACCGTTTCCTGGGGGCCCCGGTGAAGCGCGGGGCTAACCAACTCTGCGTCTCCTGCGCGTTTGCGCGGACGTTCCTTATGCAGTACTCAATAAAAGCAGACCCGTTTATCGGATCCATCCTTATGGGCTGGCAGCCGGACTCACTGCCCCGCCTCTGTTATGCTGAATGGTTTACCCGGTATGGAGTGGGACGTTATGCCAGAGCACAGAGGACGAAAGCATCATCAGGACCGCGTGGCGGAGACGCTGCGGGTGGAGATCGCAACCATGATCGAGGGCGAACTCTCCGACCCGCGCATCAATTTCTGCTACGTCACCGAGGTGGCGCTGAACCCGGGGGGAAAATCGGCGCGGGTTTATGTGGCCGTGGACAGCGCGGTCAAGGATATTGTGCAGGCCGAAGTGGATACCATCGCTGGGCTGGAGGCGGCCAAGGGGTACATTCGCTATGAACTGAAGGAACGCATGGGCGTGCGCCACGTGCCGGAGCTGAGTTTTCTGGCCGACCGCTCAGGCCGATACCAGGCGCGCATCGTGGAGTTGATGGACCGGTCGCGCAAACGGCAAAAGACTCCAGCCGGAGGAGCAGGCCTCAAATGGAACAACAGGCCAGGGGCGAGTGAACGCGTGGAAGCGAAGCAGAAAAGGCAGGATCCAGCGCGCTAAAATTATTCCAGTCGGGCAGAGTTGAAATCCTGACTGATTTCCTGGAGATATAGACTGATAATTCTTGAGAATCCGCATGAATCTGTTAGCCTTGTCCCTATCGAATCTTGTGCACCATCGCCGCGCTTTATTTGAGACGCGGACCGCAAGCAGGCCAAGAGACTTAGACCGCCTGACTAAAGCCGGAATCGCCGGAGGGAGCGGAAGACGCTGAGCCCGCCCGGTGGAGAAAACCTGGAAGTGGAAACTGATCGCGAATCCTCTGCTCCCGATTCACCCCCAAGCGGACGCAAACGGCTGCCCAAATGGATCCTCGGCTACCTGGGACCTTTTCTGAAGCCGGCCGATCCGGACGCGCCGGAAAAACTGTGCTGGCGAATGCCGTCCTGGACGGGCATCTGCGAGGCGCTGGTCTTTCTTGTTTTCACCATCTACTTTCTTGCCTATGGGCTTACTCCGTTCTTCGGCGGCGATGGGTTGGGACTGGTGGGGGCCGACGAGCCCCGCTACGCGCAGATTGCCCACGAGATGCTGGACCGGTTTGACGCCGCGCAAACCCTGAAAGGCAAACTCAGCGCCTGCGTCACGCCCTATCTGTATGGGCATCCCTGGCTGGAGAAGCCGGCGCTCTACTACTGGCGCGCGATGTTCCTGTTCCGGGACTTCGGCGTGCACGACTGGAGCGCGCGACTGCCCTCCACCACCTTCGCCTTCGTGATGATCGGCCTCATCTATCTGCACATGAGGCGCTTTCGTCCCGGCGGCCACCTGGATGCGGCACTGATTACCGTGGCCTGCGCCGGCATCATGGGATTTGCGCGCGGCGCCTCCACCGATATGCAGATGGCGGCGCCCCTGGCCATCGGGCTGCTTGGGTGGTATGCGTGGTACGAGACCGATTCCAAGTTCTGGCTCTTCGATATTTATTTCTTTACCGGCGTCGCCACGCTGGCCAAGGGGCCGGTGGCGCCGTTTCTGGCCGCGGTCATCATCACCGCCTTTGCTTTTCTGCGCCGCGAGTGGTCCATCCTGCGCCGCTCGCTGTGGTGGCCGGGCGTGGTGCTCTACTTCGCCATGGTGCTGCCCTGGTTCATTGCCGTGCAGCATCAGAATCCCACCTTCTTCCGCGAATTCTTTTTCGAACACAACCTGCTGCGCTTTGCCACTGACCGCTATCAGCACGTGCAGCCCTTCTGGTACTACCTGCCGGTGGCGCTGCTGGCGATTATGCCCTGGACGGTGATTGCCGTTCGCGCGCTGGCCGACGGCATCCAGACCTCGGTGCGCGAGTGGCGGCTGCGCCACTCGAGCGCCTGCAAGCCCTGCGCCGGCGCCCCGGCGATGCCTTTCCCGAGTTTCTGGTGCTGTGGGCGCTGATTCCCATCGTCTTTTTCTCCTTTTCGCGGTCCAAGCTGCCGGGCTATATTCTGCCTTCCCTTCCTCCCATCGCCATCCTCACCGGCGACTACCTTTTCCGCCGCCGGCAGGCGGGGCTGAATCGCTGGGTGCTGTTGGGCCACGCGATGCTTTGCGGCGTAATGACCATGGCCGTGCTGCTGCTGCCATGGTTTGTGGCTCACGGCCCGCAGATGCCGCCCACGAATGCGATCATTGCCGCTGCGCTGGCGGCATGCGGCGCGGCGCTGCTGATTTTAGTCGTGGTAAACGGCTTCGGCGTGGCCCGGCTGCGGCTGGTCACCACCGGAGTGCTGGTGGTGCTGGTTTTCTTTCTTTATGGCGTAGGCCCGTTCTTCGGCATTCCCGAGGTGGGCGCCACCAAGCGCGTGATTCACCTGCTGGACCGCTCCTACTCCGCGCGCCCGCTGGCCGACCGGCTGGCCGCTTATGCTCCCGCCAACGAAACCGTTGCGGTCTTTCGCGTGCGGCGCGACATCGAATACGGACTTTCGTTTTATCGGAATCGCGAGGTTGTGAATTACGAGGAAAGTGGCGTTCCAGATGAACAACATTTGCTGGTGGTGCGCGTATCGGGTCGGGGGGGGTGGACCTGCACACCCAGGAGGCGCTGGATGAGTACTTCGAAGGGCCGCCATTTTGAGCAGCTTTTTACCTGGCCGGAGCAGGGACTGGTGATTTATATGGTGGGCAGCCGGTAACTTTGAGTGGTGAACTATGGCATCGGGCGTTTCCATTGAGATTCTCGACCTGCGGCACTTTACCTCGCCGATGCTGCGCCCGGTGCTGGAGGCCGAGGGCGAGCTGTGGAAGCAGCGGCTGCACTGGGACTACCGGGCTTCAGTCAAGCTGCTGATGCAATACCTTGACAGCCACATGCTGCCCGGCTACGCGGCGGTGGAGGAAGGGCAGATTACCGGCTATGCCTTCTGCGTCTACGAAGAGACCAAGGCGGTGATCGGCGACGCGTTTGCGCTGCCGGGCCAGGCGGGCGAGGCCGCAGCTGCAATCGATCGAGGGGACGCTGCTGCGGCATCTCTTTGAGCTGCTCGAGAACTCACCGCAGGTGGACCGCATTGAATCGCAACTGCTTCTGCACCCATCGGGCACGCACGCCGAGGTCCTTCAGCGAGGCCGGATTCAGGGTCTTCCACAGGCTCTTCATGGTGCAGCAGCTTGCGGGCCTCTGGAACCCGCCGCATGTGGATTTGCCGGCGGATTTGGAGTTGCGCCCCTGGCGGGACGAGGATCTTTCGCCAGCCGGGCAGCTGATCACCGAGGCCTATCGCGATCATCCCGACAGCGCCATCAACGACCAGTACCGCACCGCGCACGGGTCGCAGCGCTTTCTGCACAACATTGTGCGCTACGCCGGATGCGGGGCCTTCTCCGCGCAGGTTTCGCATGTGGTAGTGGACAAGCGCAGCCGGGCATTCATCGCGCTGGTGCTGGGATCGCGGGTGAGCCCGGAGAGCGGGCACATTACCCAGGTCTGCGTTCATCCCGCCTACCGGCGGCAGGGGCTGGCGCGCATGCTGCTCTCCGTGGCCGCATTCCACTTCATGCGCATGGGAGCCAGCGAAATCTCGCTCACCGTCACCGAATCGAATATCCATGCAATTGATCTTTATCTGGCCGAGGGGTATAGCTGCGCGCACCGGTTCGATGCGGCGGTTTGGCAGCGGGGAATGGTTGGATAGCGGTCAGTGGTCAGTTCGTGATCTTTAGCGGCGATGAGGAACATTACCCAGCTGAGCACGATTGCAGAGCCTACGAAGAGCACGAAACAATAGATTCCGTAGCGGATCATGGTGCGCGGGGTCTCGCGCTGGGTGATGCCGAAGACGATGGACGCGAAGAGAGCGAAGAGCACAACCGCCGCAAAATGAGAGGGCCTGAACATTAGGATTTCCTCCCGGTGCGGAGATTGTGCGCGTCCACGGCGGCAATCACGTTGAGCAGACCGGCGACCACGATGAAGCGGGTGCCGTAATCGGCGGTGGTCACCATCACCTGGTCCGCTCCCAGGCTCAGAAAGCGGCTGACAAAGTAAAGCAGTCCGTTGCCCAGGTCGCCGACCAGGCCGAGCATATCGAGAACGTCGTGCGCGCCGCCGTAAAGCTTGCCCTGCATGGCCAGGCCGAGCACGAACATGCTGAGGATGGATGCGGCCAGCAGCGCTCCCCGGCCCCATTTATGCAGCAGAAAATGCCCCGCGCCAGGCACCAGCCAGCCGGCGATGAGGGGCAGATAAACGAAACCCTGGTTTGAATCTTGTTTTCGTGCGGCGTTCTGTTCGGTTGCCATTCCTTTTTGACTATATCGCATGAGGCCATTCCCGGCTTGGTCCTTAGATCCGCACGAGGTCTTGCTGGATTTTGCCGGCTACCCAGGCTTTGTTGGGGGCGGTGATCATGTTGATTTCGCTGCGGACGCCGAAGTCGGGGAGGTAGATACCGGGCTCTACGGAGAAACAGGTGTGGGGGAGGATTTGGCGGTCGTCGTGGGTTTCGAGGTTGTCAAGGTGGGCGCCGGCGCCGTGGAGGTCCTGGGCTATGTTATGGCCGGTGCGGTGAGTGAATTGATCGGCGAAACCGGCGGCGCGGATGACGGAGCGGGCAGCATCGTCGGCCTCGAAGCCGCGGATGGGACGGTTGGCGGCGAAGGCCTGCTGGACGGCGGTGATGGCGGCGTCGCGGGCGGTGCGGACGATTGCGAAAACTTGCTGCTCAATGTGGGTGGGCTCGCGGCCGATGACGCCGGTCCAGGTGATGTCGTAGAAGATGCTGGCGGGCTGGTCGAGGCGGGCCCAGATGTCGATGAGGAGGAAGTCGCCGTTACGGATGGGGGCGGAATGAGTGGGAGTGGGTTCGTAGTGGGAGTCGGAGGAGTTGGCGTTGACGCTGACATTGGGGCCGTCGTCGAAGGTTAGGTTCTCGCGGCGCATGGCTTCGGCTAGCCAGGTTTGCAGGTCGTATTCGGTGAGGGTGGCGGGCGGCGGTTGAGTCTGCGGGGCGGAGAGAGAGGGCTATGTGTTGCCAGGCGGCGACGAGGATGGGTCGATGGCCTGCTGGGCGGCGGTGTGGGTGGAGATTTGATCGGCGGTGAGGACGGCTTCAAATTGGCTGACGAGATCGGCGGAGGTGACGATTTGAATGCCGAGGGAGCGGAGGAATTCGACAGTGCCGGCGTCGACGAGAGAGACGGAGGGGAGGGCGTTGTTGGGGGAGTATTGCATGGCGAGGCGGCGGGTGTCGGCGAGCATGGCGTCGAGGGCGGCGGCCAGCTCAGGCCAACTGGAGTAGAGGGCGCGGGAGCCGGGGAGCGAGTCGAGACGGGACTGCTCGATGCGATGGACCAGCTTGCGGGGCTCGCCGTGGGCGGGGATGAGGTAGTACCAGCGGCGGGTGACGTGGGCGAGGGGATCGAGGCCGAGGATGCGGCCGGCGATGGGGTCGCGATGGTGATGGTCGTAAAAGAGCCAGCCGTCGAGGGCGGCGGCGCGGAGGGCGGCCTGGATGGCGTCGAGATTCATACGGGTGATGATACTCGCGGTGGGGTGGGGAGATCACGAAGCGCGGCCGGCAACGGGAAGATCGCCCAATGATTTATTCTTAGCCCGATGCGCAATACATTATCTGTCGCCATGATTGCAATGAACGAGGAGGCGAATTTGCCACGGACGCTGGATAGCGTGCGCTGGGCGGATGAGATTATTGTCGTCGATTCGGGATCGAAGGACCGCACGCTGGAGATTGCCCAGTCGTTTGGGGCCAAGACAAGCTACCACGCCTTTGGCGGGCACGGGGAACAGAAGAACGTGGCGCTGGACCTTTGCACTTCGGATTGGATTCTGCTGCTGGACGCGGACGAGGTGCTGACGCCGGGATTGCAGGAGGAGATTCGCGAGGTGCTTTCGGGCGAGCCTGAGTATGGGGCTTATTGGATTCCGCGGCTGAACTTTATTTTTGGGCGCTGGATGCGGCACGGAGGGTTTTATCCCGACCGCAAGTTGCGGCTCTTCCGTCGCGGGTCGGCGCGGTTGAGCGAGGGAGTGGGTCCGCACTCGACTCCGCAGTTTGCAGGGCCGAGGGGCAAGCTGAAGCACGATATGCTGCACTATGCTTACCCGGATTTGAATATCTATCTGGAACATATGAACCGCTATAGCTCGGAGATATGCCCAGTTACTCTACGACAAAGGACGAACGAGTAAGTCGCTGCCGGGATTGATCTGGAATGCGATTCTGAATCCGGCGGCTACTTTTGTTTATAACTACTTTTTCCGGCTGGGATTTCTTGATGGGCGCGAAGGGCTGCTGCTGCACTTGAATCATTCGGTTTATATCCACTGGAAATTTATCAAGGCCTGGTGGATTGGGCGGGGTAAGAAGTAAGTCGCCAATTGTTGGTCTTGCGGTGCGGAAGGTGCGGCGGCTGTGACCGTGGACAAAAACAAAGAGGCGCAGGAGAAGAATAAGAATGGCGAACACGACAAAGCAGGCAATGATCAGGTTTTGGTTGCGCGGCTTTGTTTTGGGTTTCATGGGGAGCTCCGATGCAAGGCGAAACAATCTTATCGTAAATTAAATGCTATCTGCGCGAATAACTCGATAAGATTTTGCCGGTTATCGATTGCCTTGCTTCTCTAGGACGGAAGCATGCACTGCTGCCACATGTTCTTTGGCTCCAGTGGCCGCACTTGCCAATGAATAACCTCCTTGCGCCGTCCCTACGGGACTCCATAACGAAATATTTGGAATCCATTTCCCCCACGCTGAAGCGCGGGGCTAACCAACTCTGTGCCTCCGGCGCGTTTGATTGTGTGCCGAGGGACGCCCGCATTTGATGTGGAACCCGGCATTAAGCCAGGAGAGATTACCAGGGATGCGGGGGGCTGATGCGGCCGCCATTGGTTTCATGCCAGGCTTGATGCATTAGGCGGGTTAGATGTTTGGCTTCGTCGGCGCGCTGACGGCGGGCGGGGATGGAGCTGCGGACATTGCGCAGCCAGCGGAGCTTGTAGAGGGCGAGTTCGAGCCAGTAAGCCAAGCGGGCTTTGGGGCCGTGGTGCTTGCGGTAGTAGAGGAGGGTGGAACGCATGCGCCAGAGGACGATTTGCTGGCCGGAATCGGAGAATTTAAGCGAGGGCAATTGGCGGGTGGATTCGCCGCCGATGTGAGTGACGACTATATCGGGCCAATAGTAGACGCGGAAGCCGGCGGCTTTGATGCGGCGGCAGAGATCGACCTCTTCGCAATAGAAAAAGAAGGCGGGGTCGAAGAGGCCGGTTTTGAGGAGGGCTTCGCGGCGGAGGATGAGAAAAGAGCCGGGAACCCAATCGGTTTCGGCGGGTTGGAGGGGGTCGGCCCAGGTGCGGTCGGGCGCGCCGAAGATGCGGGATCGGGGAAAGCGCGCGGAGAGGCCGGTGAGGACAATCGCGGCGTTCCAGATGGAGTGGAAGGCGCGGGCCGAGGGCTGCCAGGAGCCGTCGCGACTGACCTGGCGGGCGCCTGCGGCGCCGGCTGCGGGGTTGGCGTTCATGTGCTCGATGGCGAGGTGAAGGGCGCCTGGATGGAGGAATGCATCGGAGTTGAGCAGGATGGGGTACTGGCCCTGGGCTTTGTTGAGGGCTAGATTGTTAGCCGCGCCGAAGCCGAGATTCACGTCGCTGCGGATAAGGCGGACGGGGATGCGGGAGATGGAGAACTCGCGGGCGACCATCTCGGGAGAGCCGTCGGTGGAGGCGTTATCGACTACCAGGACTTCAGCGGATTGGTTGTGGGGGAGCCGGGCGCATTCGGCGAGGAGGGATTTCAGGCAGTCGCGCAGAAGGTCGCGGGTATTGTAGGAGACGACGATGATGGAGACCGCGTAGGGGTAGGAGGTGCGGAGGTTCATCGGAGTGCCTCAAGTATAGTGCGGGCCAGGCGGAGTTGGTGGGAGATTTGAGGCAGTTGGTATGAGTGCGGGCGAGTACGCCCGCATCCGCCGCGGCGGACCGGTCTGGAGACCGGCGCTACACCGTATGCTTGGGTGAGAGGTGGTCTTGGGAATGAGAAGCAAAGGATGGAATTGGACGCTTGGCTTCGGCGGGAGCGGCTTTTGCGGCGATTGTGCTGCTGGGGACGGCGGTTGCGGCGCTTTGGCTTGCTCGGCCTGTGGAGGGAGCGGGGAGCGGCGTTACTCATCTGAGAGTGACGAGGGAGGTGATTTTGCCGGGAGTGACTCGGCTGGGGATCAATCTGGGCGAGCAGAATTTTTACGACTCGGGGCAGATGATGAGGAATCTGCTCTATCGCAATCCTGGATTCGAGGGGATGGAGTACCGCAGTATTTTGCATTGCACGATGGGCGGGGCGGCGCGGTGCGTGGATACGCGGCAGGGATTTAAGTGGCCGGCGGGGTTTTGGGATGGGGCACAGTTTGAGGTGCTGGATGGAATGGCGGCCGGGCGCAAGGGCAGCGTGAGGGCGAGTGGGGCTAACGGCGGAGGGTATGGGCTGACGCTGGACGGCGGAGTGATTGGGAGCGGGGATTGGCTGGCGGTGGAAAAGGAGTTTCCGGGAGATCCGGCGGCGGGGTGGTGGCCTGCGCTGAAGGGCGGCGCGCGGCTGGAGGCGGAGCGCGTGGATCTTTCGCCGGAGACTCATGGGACGGCAGGCGCTGAGGATTGAGGCGGCGAATGCAGGACAGTCGGCGGAGTTGCGGTCTTACTTCGATTCGACGGAGGGATTTACGTTTGTGCGGCTGCGAGGGCGGTACCGGCTGAGCTTCAGGGCCAAGGGGCTGGCGGGAAATCGGATGGTGCATGTGCACGTGAGGCGGAATGCGGCGGGGATGCACGATTATCTGGAGCAGGACGTGCGGCTGACTTCGCAATGGGCGGATTATCACGAGGAGTTTGCGGCGAACGAGGATGCGGGGACGGTGGGAGCGGTGGAGGCTGGATTCAGCGTGGCGGGAGGATCGCTGCTGCTGGACGACGTGATGCTGGAACAGATTGATGGGGACGCTACGAATCGGACGGCCTTTCGGGATGAGGTGGTGAGGACGCTGAAGGAGCTGCGGCCGGGGGTTTTGCGGCTTATGTCGAGCCATGCGGAGCTTGGGCAGCACGGTGGACAATTTGCTTGCGCCGCCGATGGCGCGGCATGCGGTCGGGCTATTCGATCTGGGCGACGACGATGGAGGATATTCCGGTGGGGATTCCGGAGTTTCTTGAATTGTGCCAGGAGGTGGGCGCGGAGCCGTGGATTGTGGCGCCGACGGCGATGAGCGAGGACGAGGCGCGGAAGCTGGCTGAGTATTTGGCAGGCGGAGCGGAGACGGCGGGCGGGGCGATGCGGGTTGCGGGTGGACAGACGCGAGCCGTGGACGCGGGCCTTCAGGACGATTCATATCGAGCTGGGGAACGAAACCTGGAATGGGATCTTCGCGGGCGAGACGATGGAGGACGCGGCGGCTTATGGGCGGCGGGCGGATCGGGTTTTTACGGCGATGCGCGGCGCGGCGGGGGCGGATGCGGGACAGTTCGATCTGGTTGTGGGCGGACTTTTATTGCGATGCCGGAGAGGAACCAAGCGCTGCTGGCGGCGGCGAGGCAGGCGAATACGCTGGCGATTGCGCCTTATCTGATGCACAGCGTTACCGAGTGGGGAAATGACGATGAGCTGTATGGGCCGCTGATGGCGCAGCCGGAGGAGATGTCGCGCGAGGGAGTGGTGCAGGCGGCGCAGGCTTCGGCGGGGGGACGGCAACTGGCGGTCTACGAGGTGAACCTGCACACGACGGAGGGGACGGCTCCGCAGGCGGTGCTGGACCGGTTTACTCCTTCGGCGGCGGCGGGAGTGGCGGTTACGGGGCACATGCTGCGCATGATGCGGGATCACGGGGTGCGCGATGAGATGCTCTTCAGCTTGCCGCAGTTCCGGTTCAAGCGGGCGGATGGGACGCTGGTGAGGCTGTGGGGAAGCGTGGTGGAGATGGGAGGACGCGAACGGCCGCAATTGCTGGCGGAGAGCCTGGCTAATCGCGTGATGGGCGGGAATATGGTGCGCGTGGAGGTGAGCGGCGAGGATCCGACTCACGATCAGCCGGCGGGGAACGATGGGGTGCGGCTGCGTGGGGTTCATGAGATCGACGCTTATGGGTTTGAGGAAGGCAGAGGGCACGGGCTGATCGTCTTCAATTATGGATTGCACCAGACCAGGCGGGTCAGTTTGGAGGGTCCGGGGCTGAGGTCCGGGGCTAGGTTATGGAGATTGGTGAGTCCGGGGCCGGGCGCGAGCAATGAAGGGACGCCGCAGGTGACGATCAAGGAAGAGCGGTTTGGGGGTGGGGAGTTGGAGATGCCTCCCTGCTCTATGGCGGTTTTGGAGTGGCAGGAATAGAGCGAGGAGTTTGCTTCGCTTTCGCGAGTTGGCGAGTTGGCGGCTGCAAGGTATGATAAAATTGAGCGTGACGGAACGATTGAGGATGAAAAGCGCTGGTAACTATTTTAGGTAACTTTTTTTGGTTACCTTGATGGGGTACTCCTGAATCGAATGGGGGAGTGAGTCCTATTTTGAGTTCCACCTATTCGCCATTGCTCAGAGAGAGTCATGCGGATAACTTCTATAGCATCAGTCCAGCAGACCAGTGATCGATACAGTGGGCCGATGAAGAGAAGCTGTAGCCATGACACTCGCAATGGTCTTGGCGTGTAAGCCGGAGAGAAGCAGGCCGGCGAGTAAGATGCGAGTTGAGGCACGGCTCAGAGCATGCAGGCAGGGATGCTGATCACGGAAATGGAAGCTGGAGATGATGCGGAAAACAAAGCACCCGATTGCAGTACTGGGGCTGCCTCTTGATAGTTTGACGGCCAGCGAGGCTGTGGATGCTATCGAAGGGCTGATCCTTTCGGGCGGGACGCATCAGGTGGCGACGGCTAACCTTGACTTCTGGCTGAATTCGCTGGCCGACCAGCATCTGCACCGGATTATTGCGGGTTGCAGCCTGGTGCTGCCGGACGGAATGCCGCTGGTTTGGGCCTCGGGACTGTTGGGCTGCCCACTGGCCGAGCGCGTGACCGGCGTTGATCTTGTTCCCCGCCTGGCGGAGCTTTCAGCACGCAGGGGATATGGAATTTTTCTGCTGGGCGGCAAAGGGGACGTGGCCGAGCGAGCGGCGAAGCTGCTGGAGATGAAATTATCCCGGGGTTCGCATCGTGGGCACGTATTCCCCCAGCGAGGAGCACATTGCGCGGCTGGATCACAGCGATATTCTGGGCCGGATTCATGCGGCCAAGCCGGATATATTGCTGGTTGCGCTGGGAAATCCCAAGCAGGAAAAGTGGATTTGGATCCACCGCAAGCGTTTGGGCGTGCCGGTGGCGATGGGCGTGGGCGGGAGCTTTGAGATTCTGGTGGGCGATGTGCGTCGCGCGCCGAAATTGATTCAGCGCTGCGGCCTGGAGTGGCTGATGCGTTTGGTGCAGGAGCCTTCGCGGCTTGGCCCGCGGTACCTGCGCGACTTTCTTGGATTGGCGCGGCGGCTGCCGATGACGTTGCTATCGGCGTGGCTGCAACGGCCCTACCTGGGCAAGACTGCACGTGATGACCGCAACCACCCCGCAGGCGATGCATGTGTATGTGCACGGCAAGCTGTGCGCGGGAATCGGAACGGAGTTGCAAGCGGCCACCAATGCCAGCATCGCCAACGGACTGGTGATGGTGGTGCACTTGCGGACGACCAGGCAGGTGACGGCGGCTGGACTGGGAATACTGATGGATGTGCGGCGGCAACTGTTGGAGAACGGGCTTTCGACTTCGCTGGCTGGACTGAACTTCAAGATGCGCTTGCTGCTTCATGCCTGGTGCGCACAGCCGCTGTTTGACGAATGGCAGCCGGCTATCGCTTATGGCCGATCACTGGCCCCGGAGATTACAACAGCCGCCCACATTGATCTGAGCGGAGAGCAGGATGCGCTGGCGGCACAGACTCGTGTTCGCGGATAAATTCAAACGGCCACTCGCACGGCTGGGGTTTAAATGAATCTGATCATCCTGATCCCGGCGGTGGTTTGCTGGGTAGTATTAGCCAGGGGTTCGGCGCAAAAGGCCCTGGTCAACGTCTATCTGCCCGTGATACTTCTGCTTCCCCATTACTTCAGCCTGCGGTTTCCGCATCTTCCACCGTTGACTTTTGCGGACGCGGCGATTCTGCCTTTGGGCGCGGCCATGCTGTTGACCGAGATGCATCGCTGGCGGTGGAGCTGGATGGACCTGTGGGTGGTGCTGTTCGCAGTGAGCGCCGCATTTTCAGAGGGACTGAATACCGTTGTGGCCAACGGAGGCTTGCAGCTGTTTGCGGAGATCACGACCATCGTGCTGCCGTATATGGCGGGCAAGCTGCTGATTGAACAGGAGACGGTTGAGGATCAGCCGGTGAGAAAGCTGCTGGTGGAGCGGATGGTGGTGCTGCTGGCGATTGTGGCCGGCATCAGCGTCTACGACTTTGTGACCGGATGGAGCAGTTGGCAGATTGTGTTCAGGCCTTTCTTTCCCGCGGACCAGTTGGCGGAGGTTGCGAAGCAATGGCCGATGCAGGTGCGATGGGGATTCGGACGCATTGCCGGGCCGTTTGCGCATGCCATTCTGGCGGGAATGATTTTTCTGATGGGATTGATTTACTGCTTATGGCTGCGCAAGTTTGCGCCTGGCTGGGGGAGCAGGAGACTGGTGGAGGGTTTGCCGGTGACGGGGCGGGGGCTGACGCTGACGGCGATTGTGGCCGGATTGCTGATGACCCAGTCGCGCGGGCCGTGGGTGGGCGTTGGACTGGCGCTATTGTTCGCGCTGCTGGTGAGAGTGCTTTCACTGGCGTAAGGCGGTGGTGGTTTTTGCGGTGCTGATGGCGGTGCTGACTGTGGTTGCCTACAATTACGGCAGCAAGTACACGGAGAAAGATATTTCTCAGGCCAGCGACGAGGAACAGAGAGACGCGATCTACCGGCGGGATCTGCTGAATAACTATATGCCCCTGGTGATGGAACACAAAGCCTTCGGGTGGGGGATCAGCAACTACCCGGCGGTGAATGGACAAAAGTCCATCGATAACCAATTTTTGATGCTGGCGGTTACGCAGGGATTTACGGGGTTGATGGCGTTTTTGGCCGTTATGGCGGGAACCGTGGGTCGGCTTTTTGGATTGGCCGGGCGGCCGATGCGGCCCGAGGATCGGGGTCTGGTGTTTGCCCAACTGGCGATTATGACAGGACTGCTGACCACGATCACTACGGTCTTTTTGGGTGAGCAGGCGCTGATCCTGTTTTTTCTCATGGCCGGCTGGGTGCAGGGAATGAATCCGGATAGGGTGGGCACGGGAAGCGGGAATGCGGTTGCGCCGTTTCCGGTTTCAGCGGGTTTTGACTTGAGGAGATAAAACCTAGCGATTTTGCTTAGTGGACGTATGGGCTAAAGCCCTACCACTTCAGTAAAAACTAGTCGAGGAAGCAGAGACCATTGATGCAACAAGGGATAATTTTGGCGTTGGCGATGGCGATGGTAGTTTTCGCCACGCCGCTGTTTCTCGATCTGGCGGTTTGCATTGCGGGCAATCTGCGACGGGCGCGTGGGGCCCATGCGGCCGCGAGGCGGATGATCCGCCTGGCCGTGGTGGTGCCGGCCCACGACGAGGAGACGATGATTGTGCGGACGGTTCGATCGCTCAAAGCAGCCGACCCTGCAACGCAGATTTACGTGGTGACGCACAACTGCTCGGATGCGACGGGGGCGATGGCGGCGCATGCCGGGGCCGTGGTTGTGGAACTGAAGAATCCCAAGCTGCGCGGCAAGGGAGCGGCGCTGCGGCATGGATTTGCGGCGGCACTGGAGGCGGGAGCCAATGCGGTTCTGGTGATCGATGCCGATTCAGTGGTGAGCCCGAATTTGATCAGGGCGACGCGGGCGAAGCTGGAAGAGGGCGCCGAGGTTACACAGTGCCGTTATGAGCTGGAGTTGCCGGCCGATGGATGGGAGCGGCCGATGGCGCGATTGCGGGCGCTGGCGTTTCGCGGCATGAACGTGCTGCGGGCACGGGGACGCGCGGGTCTGGGCTTTTCAACAGGATTGTTTGGAAACGGCTTTGCCCTGACGGCGGAACACTGGCGCAGGATTCCGTTCAGCGCCAACAGCATTGCCGAGGACGTGGAATACCACACCAAGCTGGCCTGTGAAGGGGTGCGGGTTTACTGGGTCGGAGAGGCATTCGTGCACGCGCATATGGCCGCATCGGGACGGGCGCAGGCGACGCAGGAAGGACGCTGGGAGGGCGGCCGGTTGAAGGTGGGCAGCCGCGCAACGGGGCGGTTGATTGCGGGCGGTGCTGCAGAGGGAAATGGCGCGCCATGGAGACGCTGGCCGATGTTTGGAGCCTTCCGCTTTCGCGCGGCGTTCTTACATTGCTGCTGACCCTTATGCTGCCGCTGCACTGGCTGCACGTCTTTGCCGGAGTTTGCGCGGGGATTGCGCTGATTTATGTGCTGGAGGCCGCGTTGCTGGGCACGCAACCGATGCGGGATCTGGCTTCGCTGGCGGCTGCGCCGCTGTACCTGGTGTGGAAGGTGGCTATTACGCCGATCGTGCTGTTGCAATCGAGGAGCCGCGCTGAGTGGGCGCGGACCAAGCGGGAGGCGCCGCAGCCATGACTGGTCCCAACCGAGATCCCCGACTCGCAGGAAATTGAGGTCGATTGGACGCAGGAATACGAAGCCGGCCTGGAGAAGACGGCCGCCGGCGAGGAGCCGCTGCGCGAGGTCAATCGCCAGTTTGGGCGCAATGTGGTGGCGACGATTGCAGCGCGCATGGTGAATATGGCCAGGGGAGTTTGCCTGGTTCCGTTTTTGCTGGCGCGGATCGGGCTGGAGGCCTACGGCATCTGGACCACGATTTTTATCCTGGTGCTGTATGTGGGCCTGACCACGCTGGGAATCTCCAACGTTTACATCAAATATGTTGCGGAGTTCAATGCGCGCCGGGAGTACGGCAAGGCCAATTCCCTGCTCTCGACGGGCCTCGCGGTCACTATTCCGTTGTGCGCGACGGTCTTTCTGATTTTTTTGCTGGGCTGGAGATGGGTTGCGCCGTTTCTGCAGCTGCCCGCGGCGCACGCCTCCGACGGCAAGGAAGCGGTGCTGATTGTGCTGGGGGTTTTTCTGTCGAGCATTGCGCTGAGCGCCTTTGCCTGCACGCTTTACGGAACCCACCAGATTGCCTCGACGCAGGTTTTTGAAACGATGAGCATTGTCGTCGAGTTCGCGCTGATTGTGTGGCTGGTGTGCGCGGGGCGCGGAGTCGCGGGCTGGCCGAGGCTTACCTGGCGCGAACGGTGATCAACGACGGGCTGACCATCTGGTGGGCTTTCAGGAAGCTGAAGTGGCTGCGGCTTTCGCCGCGGCTGGTGAGCCGCGAGGCACTGAAACATGTGGTGCATTTCGGCGGGCTGGTGCAGTTCCAGAGCATGCTCTCGACGTTTTTGAACTCGGTGGAGCGGGTGGTTGCGATTGAATTCATTGGAGTTTCAGCCGCCGGGCTGCTGGACGTGGCCAAGAAGTGGCCGACCGCGCTATCGTCGATTCCGACGGCGTTTTTTGCCACGCTGCTGCCGGCGGCCTCGCACGTGGACGCGGCTTCAGACCGCAAGGAGTGGCTGGGCAACCTGCAGGGGCTTTATCTGAACGGGGCGCGATACTCCAACCTGTGCACGGCGACGTTTGCGGCGGCTATGGCACTTTGGGCATCACCGGTAATGCACGTTTGGTTAGGTCCGAAGTTACCTATGAGGGAGTCGCTTATCCCCCTGTTCGTGGTATTCAGTTTGGCCATGCAATTCCATATGCTGACAGGGCCGGGGACCTCGATCTTTCGCGGGATGGGAAGAGTGTATGAAGAGTTCAATTACTCTGTTCCTAATGTGCTGCTGCTGGGGATCACATCTCCCTTTATCTCGTTGGATACATTGGGAGTTGGACGCCGCTCGGCATTGGCATTGCGGTAGCGGTGGCTACTGCCGGATCAGCCTGCGTGCTGATGGGCAGGGTGCTTTTTGTACTGGATCTGCCGCTGCAGCGTTTTCTGCGGGTGGTGATTTTGCCGGGATTGGCGCCTTATATTGCCGCCGGCTTGCTGGCCTGGCCCGTTGCACGGCTGGTGGCGGAGACGAACCGCTGGCAAGGGGCGGGAGTGATAGCGGCGGTGGGCCTGGTTTATGCGGCTGCGGTCATCGCAATATTGCACTACTGGGTTTTGACGGACGAGGAAAAGCAAAAGGGAATCAGACTGGTACGCCAGGTTCTGGGGATTTTCCGTAGCCAGGGGGCAACGGCATGAAGCATCGATTCGGCGCCAAGTTCGTGTTGCTGCTGCTGGCGGGAAGTTGCGTGCCCGGAGTGCTATTCTCACAGGACCTGGAAGTTCCGAAACAGAACCCAGCACAAACACTTAGTTTGCAGACTGCGGGACAGCCGGCAGGCCAGGCACAGGATTTGCAGTCGCCGGGACAGCAGAACGGCACGGAGCCGCCCGATCCGCAACTGAAGCCCAATCCGCTGGAGACGCTGCGCAACTTTGAGCCGCCCGCCGACGAAGAGTACCGGCTGGGCAAAGGCGACGAGATTGCGGTGGATTTTGTGGGACGGCCGGATTTGTCAGCCAAGCTGGTGATTGGCCCGGACGGGCGCATTACCCTGCCGCTGGCCGGCGACCTGGTGCTGGCTCGGGCAGACGCGCAGCGAGGCGGCACGGGCAATCGAAGCTGCGCTTTCAAGTTATTATTCCAACCTTTCGGCCCAGGTTTCGGTCACCAAATACACGGCCAACCGGGTTCTGCTGCTGGGCGCGGTTGCGCATCCCGGCATGATTACCTTCGACGGCACGCCAACGCTGCTGGAAGCGCTGAGCCGCGGTGGGTTGGAGACGGGAACAAATAACGGAACCACCGCAACGCCCAGCAAGCCCGCGCAGATTCCCGAGCGCTGCGCCATTTATCGCGGCCAAAACCAAGTGGTCTGGGTGGAACTGAAGTCGCTGATCGAGTCGGGCAATACGCTGGCCGATCTGCGCCTGCGCCGCGACGACGTGATCTATGTGCCCAGCATGGCCGAGCGCTTTATCTCGGTTCTGGGCGAAGTGCAGCATCCGGGCGCCGTTCCGCTGACGAATAACTCGACGCTGGCCAGCGTTCTGGCTGAGGCGGGCGGGTTTACGGGCAAGGCTGGGAACAAGCCGCACATTCAGATTGTGGATCCGGCCAAGGGCACCTCGCGCGTGATCTCATTCAACGATGTGCTGAACCCGGCGAAGTCGCTGGAGATTACGCTGAAGCCGGGCGAGATCATTTTTGTGCCGCAGAGCGGTTTCTATCGCGCCACTTATGTTCTGGAGCGGATTAACCCGATGACCTCAGTGGCGACTATGGCCATGGTGGTGGCTTACTAATGACGCCGATGCACCTGGAACCCGAGCCCATGGACCGGCTGCTGGCCGGCGAGGGCGGGTTGCGCCGCCAGACACTGCAGCTCGGCGCAGTTGCGTGCGGGCAACGGTTCGCAGGCGGTTTTTCGTCTTGATCTGTTGCGCAGCCTGCAACTGCATCGCAAGCTTGCGCTGGGATTTGCCATTGCCGGAGTGGTGCTGGCGGTGGCTTATTGGTTTTATGTGGGGCCGGTCTACCAGGCCGAGAGCATCGTTTATATTCAGCCGTCGCCGCCCAGGGTGATGCCGCAGGGACCGAGCTGGCCCTACTCGCAGCGCTGGCCCTACGACTCGAATACTTATGAGTCGTATATCACGCAGCAGATGCAGAACGTGACGCGGGCGGACGTGCTTGCGGGCGCAGTGCGCAAGCTGCAGTCTGGCAGCTGGCTGCAAAGCGGGGAGAGCGACCAGGCCGCGGCGGACCGGTTGAAGTCGGCGATCAAGGTAACGCGCCAGGGAACCAGCTATCAATTCACGATCGACGCCCGCGCCAACGATGGGCAGGCTGCAGCCGATGCGGCCAACGCGGTGGCGGCCAGCTTTATTGAGAGCGCATCGCACGAGCAGAAGGCCGGCGATATGCAGCGGCTGGCCATACTGGGCGAGGAGCGGATGCGGGTGCAGAAGGCGCTGGCCGCCGACCGCACCGAACAGGATGCCCTGAACAAGCAACTGGGCGTGGCTTCAATCGGAGCCGGCGCCGGATGTGTACGACGAAGATATCGGCAGGATTCGCGGAGAGCTGGTGACGGCGCGCACCGCCCACGACGAGGCCGCGGCGCGGCTGACTTCAATGGACGCCAACCAGGGGTCAGTTCTTCGGCGCTGGATGCGGCGGCCGACGAAATTGTGGCCTGCGACTCCGGGCTGCAGAGCATGAAGACCTCGCTGAATCAGCGGCGGGCCGCGTTGATTTCGCAGATGGCCAATTTGACGCCGAATCATCCGCAATACAAGCAGGACGCGGCGGAGCTGGCGCAGATCAACAGCAATCTCGACGCGATGATGACGGATTTGCGCGCCAAGGCGGCCGATCGCATTCAGATGAAGCTGCGCTCCGACCTGGAGCGGACCGCCGGGGTGGAAGCGCGGCTGAATGCGCAACTGGCGCAACTGACCGGGCCGCGGGGGGCGCGACGTCAAAGATGCAGCGGGCCAACGATCTGGCTATCGACATCAACCGGCTGCAGAACCGCTTCACCACCGTGGATGAGGAGTGGCGCAACCTGACGCTGGAAGAAAGCGCGCCGGGATCGGCGTTCCTGAGCGCGGCCGCGACGCCGCCGACGCATCCCGTTCTGATGGGCAAGTTGCGCAATGCGGGGCTGCTGGTTTTTGCGGGGCTGTTTTTTGGAATGCTGGCCGCGGTGGTTGCTCACAAGATGGACCCCAGGGTTTATATCGCCTCCGATGTGGAGCGGGTTCTGGGTTTTACGCCCATGGCGCAACTGCCGGACTTCTACGAGGTACCGGTAGGAGTATCCGAGGAACACCTGCTGCGGCTGGCGGCGTCGATTGAGCATGCCCGCAAACAGGGCAACCTGAAGAGCTGCATCTTTACCGGAACCGGGCCTGGGACTGGCGTTACAACATTGACCGGCAAGGTGCGGGATCTGCTGGAGGCCATGGGCAGGCCGACGGTGCTTGTGGATGCCACAGGAACGGCGGCTCCGCGTTGAGCCAGGTCGGCGACTGACGGCCTGCCCGGCACGCAAGCACTGGTTGCGCGCAGCGCGGCAGCCGCCCGAGTGCGCTGCTGCAACAAATGGCCGATGAGAGCAAGACGCAAGGCGAGAGCCTGGTGCTGACCGATACCGCGCCGCTGGTTCTTTCCGCAGAGACCGAGTACCTGGCGCGCTTTGTGGATTGCGCCATCGTTGTGGTTCAGTCCGGCGTGACCACGCGCGCGCAACTTCGTGATGCGGCCGCAACGCTGCAGCGGCTGGATGTTGGCAGCGGTGGGATTTGTGTTGAACCGCGTGGGACTGGAAAAGGCCGACCCGGCATTTCGACTTTCAGTCAAGGCAATTGAGGAGCATCTCGACACACAGAGCAGTTCCATGGCCAGGCGAGGTGCAAGAAATCGTGCTTTAGCGGACGAAAGCAGCGCCTGAAAATGAATATTCATTCAGGGAAGCGGCCGCGCTGCGGGAACATGCGGCGGTAGCTCCGGAGCCTGCACCCTGACCGCAGCATACCTGGCGCCTCCGGCCATTCCGCAGGCGGCCGTCCTGGCAGCAGCATGAGCCGGTAGTTCCGGAGCCGGTTGCCGCGCCGATCTCATCGCTGGCCGTTCCGCAGGCCGCCGCTCCTCAACCCACGCCAGCCGTTCCTGACCCGACAAAAAGCCCGGCGCAGAATCCGCAACGCGAACTAAGGCAGCCGCGAGCGCAGGAGGCGTTACAGCCTATAACAAATCAAAATTCCAACCTGCCATGGTGGCTTGCGGATCTGTATCCGCAGCCCGATGAGAGCAACCCCGCCGCACCGCCGGAACCGGCGACGGCTCGCGGGATCCTTGCGCTTGCCGCAGAACTTAGGCCGGCGGCTGCGCCGGTGCAGTCATGGGATCGCCCTGCCCCGGAGTTCCGGCGGCGGTCTGCTGGCGGTTTCGCCCGCGGCGTATAAGCCCGTTGCCGTCCCGGAAGAGATTCGTGAAGCTGAGCCGGAGGAAAATGCATCCGGACTGGCAACGCGGCTGAGCGGGCTGAGGAGTCTGCTCTCGGTGCTGGGCGTGAAGAACCGGCCACCGGTTACAGAGCCCGCGGTAAAGGAAGCAGAAGCCGTGCGGCCAATCGAACCCGCGATTGATCGCACAGACTATACGCGGTCGATTGCGATGACTCCGGCTTTGGCAACCCCAGCCGGGAGCGGCACAGACAACGCTTCGCCAAAACTGGTAACAGAATCGCCCGAGTTTTTGCCTCCCAAACCAGTAGTTGAAGAAGCAGAAAACTCGCAACCGAGCCGCTTCAAAAATCGCCGCGATCGCCAGGATGATTTCGACGACGTACAGATACTGCCCGCCTGGAAAGGCCAGTACAGGAAATAAATGACCATCGCGCACGATTCGAAGGAACCCGAAGTTTCGTGTCCTGTGCCCCCCTTGTTCGATGAGATGCGCACTGTGCATTCGCATGGTGCTATTGGGTTTCTCAGCATACCTGCTGGCTTTTGCGCGCCGCGCACGCAGCGCCGGCATTCGCGTTCACGTCATCGACCTGGTCGTGCAGCCGCGCGGCTTTGTGCGGCGCTCGAATGCGGTTGATCCGGACGGCATCACGCTGGACTGGTCCGCGGTGGGCACGCCGGCGGGCCTGGCGACGATTCAGCGCTTTGTGAATAAGGTTCATGCCGATGCGCTGCTGACAACTGACGATTTCTCGCTAATCTGGCTGGGAAAGAATCGCGCTCGCATTCGAGCCTGCTTGCAGGATGATGATTCCGCAGCCGGCCGTCCTGGAGCGACTGCTGGACAAATCCCATCAGATTGATCTAGCGCGCAAGTGCGGCTTCGACCTGCTGCCCACCTGGACGCTTGCCTCCGCTTGAAGCGATCGCCGTCATCCCCGATGCGGCCTTTCCGGTAGTCATCCGCCCCAGCTTGAACGACTCCGCGCGGCCAAATCTTCAAGGCGCTGGTCATGAACAGCCGTGAGGAACTGAGCCGCGTCTACAACTCAACCGCAATGGACCCACGCATCCCATCGTGCAGCCATTCCGCCTGGGACCGAACTACGTGCTGCACGGCATGCGGTCGCGATCCGGCGAGATGCTGGCTCTGCGGCTCTTCAAGGCCTATCGCAAGTACCGCGGCTTTACCACCTCAATGGCGCCCGTTCCCTGTCCTGCCGGCCTTGAAAATCGCCGCGCGCAAGTTTGTTGAAGCGGAAGGACTCACCGGGCCGTTCCACTTTGAGTTGCTCGGCTCCGATACCGACGACCCGCCTGTACTTTCTTGAGATCAACTGCCGGCTCGGCGGAACGACAGCAAAGGTAATGCAATTGGGCTATGACGAGCCCGGACTGCTGCTGGAAGCCTTCAATCTGCAACCGCCGAAGCCGCTGCCTCTTCTGTAGGTTTACTCCCGGGCGACGACTATCAGCCTGAACCTGGGGCAGGCGATCGACGCCCTGCGCAACCGGCGCGATCCACTGGCCTATCCTCAGCCGTCACGGTTGCGGACCATTCTTGCAGCGATCCGGGAGGCTCTGACTGTCCATGACGGCCTGCTGCAGTCTGCACGACCTGCACAGCTGGCTGTGGCTGTGGAAGGTGCGGAAGGCTATCGCGGGTATAGATCGATTGTGTGCCGACTGGAGCATCATTCCAGCGCAAGAGGCGTCGAATACAATTCGGTATTAAATAGGATATATTGCACTAAAGGTGTGACAGTTCTGATGCGCACAGCAATTTTAGTCATCCGTTAACGTTGCATGGTGCACAATCGAGTATTAGGGGGAAATCGCGTGCCGCGTATCCATTTTCAACAACAACTCGCCGAACTCAAGGACCAGCTCCTTGCCATGGCTGCGCTGGCGCAGCAGTCGGTGGAGTCCGCGGTAGACGCCTATCTGCAGCGCGACAAGGGACTCTGCCAGTATGTGAAGCGGAATGAGACGGCCATCAATACCGCGCAGCGGGAGCTGGACGAGATGGCGTATGAGCTGCTGGCCAAGGAACAGCCCATGGCTATCGATCTGCGTTTCATCCTGGCGGTGATCAAGATAAACGGCGACCTGGAGCGGATCGGCGACCAGGCGATGGGCATTGTGCGCCGGACCAAGGACGTGCTGAAGACGATGAGGTCGATCTGCCGGTGGATTTTGCGGCCATGGGAGAGTTTGCCGGGCGCATGATCCGCTCTGCGGTGCAGGCGCTGCTGGATGGCGACGCGCGGCTGGCCGAAGCGGTGCGCGAGATGGACGACGAGATCGATCGCATGAACCGGCGCGCTCACCTTGACCTGCTGCAGCTCATCCAGGATAAGCCGGAGTATACCCAGCAGGCGCTGATCGGCATCCTGGTATCGCGCAACCTGGAGCGGATTGCGGACCATGCTTCGAATATTGCGACCGATGTGATTTTCTGGATTCGGGGCGCGGACGTGCGGCACCAGTTGAGCATGTCGATGGATTGAGAAAAGCAGGGATTAGGGATCAGGGGTTAGGGAATAGAAAAGCTGCGAGTCCGCAAGAGATTACTGCTTAAAGTGGACATATTTTTTAAGGAACCTCTAAAGCTCACGTTGATTTTGTTGCACTATGCGGCATGACTAAAGTCTGCCCTTTCAAAACGCCGACTTATTCAGAGGTTCCTCTGTTGGGATGATCGAATAGTCTCAGTTTCTATTCATTATTCATTTTCCCTATTCCCTGTTCCCTGTTCCCTGCTTTTCATCCGGCTATGGGGACTGTGAATGCTGAGGAGCTTAGCCATTGCTTCTCGAAGGCTTCGAGGGGGACGGGGCGGCTGAAGAGGAAGCCCTGGAAGGCACGGCAGCCAAGGCGGCTGAGGAAGTCCGCGCTGCTCCTCGGTTTCAACGCCCTCGGCGATCACCGACAAGCCCAGCGCCTGGCCCAGTGAAACGATGGTTTGCGCAATGGCGCCGCTGCCGCATCTGACAGAATGTCGCGGACGAAGGAACTGTCGATCTTCAACTGGTCGAGGGGCAGGCGCTTGAGGTAGGAGAGGGACGAATAGCCGATGCCAAAGTCATCCAGGGAGAATCTCAAGCCGTTCGATTTGAGGTCGGTCATTTTGGCGATGACCTCCTCGATATTTTCCAGCAACATGCTCTCGGTGAGTTCCAGCTTGAGGTTTTGCGGATTGGCGCCGGAGCGGTAGAGGGCGGCGCGCACCTGCTCCACAAAGTCCGGGCTGGCGGAACTGGCGGGCGCTGATATTGACGGCAATGGGTATGTCTTTCATCTGCTTGCGGCGTGACCAGGCGGCAATCTGCGCGCAGGCTGTATTCAGGACCCAATCACCCAACGGCAGGATCAGGCCGGTTTCCTCGGCCAGCGAAATGAACTCGCCGGGGATCAATAAGGCCGCGCGTGGGATGGTTCCATCGAATCAGGCCTCGGCGCCGACCAAGCGCCCTTCTTCCACCTGCGGCTGATAGTAGAGCTCAAACTGGCTAGCCTTGATGGCCTTGTAAAGATCTTCCTCGATGGCGGCGCGGGCGTGGGCGGCACTCTGCAAGTCAGGGGCAAAAAAGTGCGTGGTATTGCGGCCCGCGGCCTTGGCTTGATGCATGGCAATATTCAGCCTGCTGAAAAACCTCATGCGCGGTCACCGGTTCATCGCCGAAGACGGTGATGCCGATGCTGCATGGGCAGTGACATTCGTGGCCATCGAGCATGAAGGTCTGGCCGAGGGCGGCGCGGATCTTTTCGGCGACGATCTTCGCCTGGGAGGCCGCCGGCTCGGGAATTTCGCCCAGATCTTCGAGTATGACCGCAAAATCATCTCCGCCGCATCGCGCCACGGTGTCGGCTCCGCGAACGCAGGCGGCAAGGCGCCGGGCCACTTCCTGAAGCAGGAGGTCGCCGGTTTGATGTCCGAGCGCATCGTTCAGCATCTTGAAATCGTCGAGGTCGATGAACAGCAGCGCTCGCTTGTGGGTATCTCCGGCGCCCGTGTCCGGCCTGTGTTGCAGCCGCTCCAGGAGCAGGCGGCGGTTGGGCAGGCGGGTCAACGGGTCATAGAAGGAGAGATCCTTGATCTTTTCCTCAGCCGCCCTGATCTCGGAGGTATCCCTGGTGATGGAAATCATGCAGGAAACGCCGTCAAGCTCGATGACCGACGACGAAAGCTGCACCCAGAATATTTCTCCATCCTTTCTTCTGTACGGGATGGTCAGGTTGCGGAAATATGAGTCGCGGCGCAGCACTTCCACTATTTCGTGCCGAATATTTTCGTCGGTCCACAGCCCAAGTTCCGTAGACGTTCGCCCAATGACTTCCTCGCGCTCGAATTTCACCATATTGAGGAACGCCTGGTTGACATCGATGAATTTCCCGTCTTCAAGGCGGCTGATGGCGATGCCGTCGATGACTGGTCTGGAAGATGGTGCGGTAGTGTTCTTCGCTGGCTCTGCAGGGCTTCCTGAGCTTTGGCCAGATGCTTCCTCGCTTCGCTCGCTTCAGTAACATCGCGGGTGACGGAAAGGATGCAGGGAACGCCGTCAAGCTCGATTGGCGTCACCGACAGCCGGCCCAAACGCAATCTTCTGTCCTTGGTTCGATAGGGGAACTCCAGGTTACGGCAAGCTCGAATTCAGGCTCAGAGCTTCAAGCAGCTTCTGCCGGTCCTGAGGATTTTCCCAAATGCCGATTTCCAGCGCCGTATGCCCGATGACCTCTTCGCGCTCGAAGCCCGTGATTCTGAGGAACGCGTCGTTGACGTCGATGAACATCCCATCTTCCTTATGGCAGATATCGACGGAATCGAGATTCATCTGGAATGCGGTGCGGTAGCGGTCTTCGGTGGCCCGCAGCTCTTTCGCAGCGGCGGCCAGGCGCTCCTCCGCGGCTTTGGCCTCAGAGATATCCTGTCCAAATGCAATCAGGCATCGATTCCCCCCAATCTCAATCAAAGATGCGGACAAGCGTATCCAGAATTTCTTGCCGTTCTTTCTCCTGGACAGAGCTTCAAAATCCCGGCATGTGTTGTTGCGGAGCACCGCATCGACGAAACGCTGCCTATCGGCATGCATTCACCCATATGTCGAGATCAAGCACTGTTCTCCCGATGACTTCATTGCGCTCGAAGCCCGTCGAATCGAGGAATGCCTGATTGGCGTCGATGATCACCCCGTCGCTGAGCCGGGAAATAAGGGAGGTGTTGGGACCGGTCTGGAAGACGGTTCTATAGCGCTCTTCGCTATCGTGGAGTTGAATTTCAGCCCGCTTGTGCTCGGTGATGTCCTGGATGAAGCCTTCGTATGTAGAGTGTCCTTGCCATCGGCGCCGCAGACTCTACGGGCCTCAGCGAAGACCCAGATGGGTTCATTGCCGTCCTTGCGCTTGAACTGGCACTCGAAGCCCTGAACGGCCCCATGCTTTTCGATTTGCTTCAAATAACGCCGAGCGCTGCACCTGGGTCTACCCATACATCACTGGAGCCGATTGTGGACGAAGCCATGATTATCTTCCGTCGAATCGAAGCCCATCATCCTCGCCAGGGCGAGGTTTATGGTCAGCAGCCGGCCCTCAAACGATGTCTGATACATTCCTTCGATCGCCCCGTCGAAGATATCGCGATATTTTTTTCGGCTTCCTGAAGCTCCCGCTCAACCCGCTTGCGCTGGCTGATGTCGCGGGCGATGGCGGAAGCTCCCACAACCTCTCCGGCGGAATTCCTGATCGGGGATATCGAAAGCGAGACATCGATGTCACTTCCATCCTTGTCGGCGAAGAAACGTATCGAAAGGAGCTATAGATTTTCCGCTCGGCGACAAACTCAAGGAACCCTGGCACTTCTTCGCCGCGGCCAGGCGGAGCGAGGATGGCGATGTTTTTCCCGATTATCTCCTTGCGCTTGTACCCAAACATGACTTCGGCACCGCGGTTCCAACTGGTTACAGTTCCATCCAGATTGACGGCGTGGATGGCATCATCGGAAGACTCTACAATCGACGCCAGCAAAGCCCGGGCCTCTTCAGCCGATTTCTGTTCCGTGATGTCCTGTAAGGTGCCGATTAGCCGGTGCACACGGCCGAGTTCATTTCGGACTGCGGTGCCACGAGCGTGAGTCCAGCGCAAGGAGCCGTCTGGGCGGACTACCTGCAGCTCCAAATCGTAGGGTTCCCCCGTCGCCAGGGTGTGTTTGACGGCTGCATCCAGGCGCGCCCAACTCTCCGGTGTATAGAGCTTCGCGCGCTCCGCATGGCTCGGAGCCGGGGTGCCGGGATCCCTGCCCATAATGCTATAGAGTCCTTCAGACCAGGTTGTTGTGTCGGAGTCAACGTCCCAACTGGAACTGCCGGCGCACGCCAGACGCTCAGCCTCTCTGTGTTGCGTCTCCTTCTCACGCAGCGCATCCAGGGTTTTCTTGCGTTCGGTGATGTCTTTACCGAAGACTGAAATGCCTATCGTTTTTTCCATCGACGACGATGGGGTTGAAAACCAATTCAAGGATTCGGCCGTCAACATTGTATACTCGGTCCGAAAAGTGCCTTCCGCGAGCGCTCGTTGAAAGAGTCTATTCAGGTACTCCGCCACTTCCGGCGGAAGAAGCTGATCCGCGGTCTTGCCCAGCGCCACATCGACGCCATAGATTCCTTTTGAATATCTTTTGCAACGGACTGTTAAACAGCAATCAGCCGAAATCGAGGTCCACCGACCAGATCAGGTCTTCGGTGCTTTCGATCAAGGCTTCGAAATTGGCTTCCGCCTGATTGAGCATTTCAGCCCCACCTCCAGCGCGATGAAGGATTCATCCGCCGCTCTGAATCCGTCAGACCACCTGGAATAGTTGCCAAAGCTTTCCCGTCACGGTGAGTCTTAGCACATTCGAGTGAAACTGATTGAGCAATCCGATACACAATTTCAAAGCAGCGTTACCCTGCCTGGAAGGCCATCGCGCGCTATTTCAGTGCGCTGGAGAAGAAGGCAAAACGAGGGCGGGCAGGTCTGCGGGAGTGGCGGCTACGGCGTCGGCCTGTGCATACTCCTGAGGCGAGCCGTATCCCCATCCGGCGGCGAGCGAGCGGATGCTGTTGGCGCGGGCGGCCTGGAAGTCGTAGGTGCGGTCGCCGATCATCCAGACCGCATCCTTCTGGAGCGAAGACTCGCGCAGCAGGACGGCAAGCAGGCCCACCTTGCTGTGATTGGCGAATTCAGCTTTGTCGCCATAAATGGCCGTGAAGAGATCGGCCAGCTCGAAGGCTTCAAGAATGCGCACGGCAAAGTGCTGCCACTTGGAAGTGCAGACATAGAGAGGAAATCCCTGGCAGGTGAAGCTGGGTGAGCATCTCGCGTACGCCGGGAAAGACGGAATTGTTCTTCCAGCCTTCGCGGTCGTAGCAGGCGCGGTAGTCGCGGGCCAGGGCGACGCGGGCTTCTTCGCTTGCATGCGGCATCAGTTCGACGGTCCACTCTTCCACGGGAGGGCCGACGAAGCGGTCCAGCGGCCCTGAATAGCTGATCTTGTAGGCTTCGACCACCTTGCGCAGGCAGCCGACAATTCCGGGTTTCGAGTCCGTGAGGGTTCCATCGAGATCGAAGATGAGGGCAGGAAGTGAGGTGGGCATGGTTTCAGTTTCGCAGAGAAGAGCACTGCGGTCCAAATACAGAGCGGACGGGCTGCGGCGCAGCCTGAATTTACTCCACATCCGCGGGCAGTGCTGGCTCCGCCGGCGCATGCTTTGGCTTGTCAGGCAACAGTTTCGTGAAGCGTTCCTGGCAGCAAACTGATGGATTCCAACCAATATCCAATGTTGGGGTTTATCCATCCATTGTTTGCACATAATCCGGCTGCCATTTGCGTTCAGCGTCATTCAGAATTATATTATGGGTCTTGGAATTGGACATCAGAGATCCCGCTCTATATTTCGTGATATGCACGCTTGCATCTGTTGCGGCCCAAGGGCATGAAGCCGCCGCGTTTCCTCATGCGACCCCAGAGGAAGTATTCGCAGGCGGCCGCTGAGGGATGGCCGCAAACGGCCTCGGCAGCTCTGATCCGCTGCCAGGCAGAAAGATGACAATTATGATGAATCGCCGCAAGTTTCTAGGAACTGCAGCCGCATCGGCTGTGTTTCACCATTGTTCCAAGGCATGTATTGGGGGACCTGGCGTTGTCCCGCCCAGTGACAAAATCACCCTGGCTCACATCGGCACGGGCACTGAGGGCCTTCGGGAGATGCTGCGATTGATTGCCATCCCGGAGATCCAGATTGTCGCGGTTTGCGACCCTTCGAAGTACGCCGTGGGGTATCGGGATTGGTCAAGGGATTCCCTTCTCAACGCTCATTCGCAGGACGCTGGGGAAGCCGGACTGGAGAGCCGGGCAGCGAGGGTGTTATTCCGGGAGGCCGGGACGTCGCCAAGGACTTTGTCGAGACCTACTATGCAGCCAAGCGGCCTGGCGGCACATTCAAGGGCTGCTCTTCCTATGCGGACTTTCGCGAGTTGCTGGACAAAGAAAAGGACGTGGATGCGGTCAAAATCATGACGCCGGACCATCTGCACGGCGTCATCAGCATCGCCGCCATGAAGAAGGGCAAGCATGTGATCATGCACAAGCCCATCGCCAATCGGCTGGAGGAAGCCCGGCTGGTGATCGACACCGCCCGCGAAAAGGGCGTTGCCACGCACTTCATGCCGTGGGAGGCCAACGGATCGATGGACCAGGTTATGGCCTGGATCAACGACGGCGCCATTGGCACGCTGCGCGAAGTCCACAACTGGACGAACCGTCCGGTGTGGCCGCAGTACACGACTCTTCCCACCGATACGCCTCCCGTCCCGGAAGGCTTCGATTGGGATTTGTGGCTGGGCCCGGAGGCCGACCGTCCCTATCACCCGAATTACACGCACATGGTATTTCGCGGATGGTATGACTTCGGAGGCGGCTCCATGGCGGATATGGGCCACTACAGTCTCTGGACGGTCTTCAATGCCCTGGAGTTGGGATCCCCGACCAGCGTCGAGCCGATGCTCAGCCACACCTGTGAATTCAAGGACAACGTCGCGACGAAAGTGAAGAATGACTTTTCCTTCCCCACGGCCAGCACCGTCCGCTTCAAGTATCCGGCACGCGGGAACAGGCCGGCGGTGGATCTGATCTGGTATGACGGCGGGATGCGGCCGCCCACGCCACCGGAACTGGAAAGCGATAACAAGGAACTTCCGGCCGAGGGCATGATGTTCGTCGGCAAGAAGGGAAAGATCCTGGCGGGCTTTCATGCTTGAGAATCCGCGGCTGATTCCCGAAAGAAGGATGCGCAGGCATCCGGTTGCGCCGGCGCCGCCCGGCAGCAACGCCAGCCGGGCGAGGTTTCGCCGAGCATGCGCCAATGGATGGCTGCCACCCGCGGCGGACCGCAATCATCCGGGAGCTTTTTGAACGCTGGTCCCATTTCCGAGGCGGTCAACTTGTACGCCGTCGCCCTGCGCACGGGCAAGAAACTGCTATACGACAGCTAAGACCCGGAAAATCACCAATGTCGCGGAGGCCAACAAATACCTGTCCCGCGAATACCGAAAAGGTTGGGATCCCAAATCCATTTAAGAGGTGAAGGAAATGCAGACCATTTCAAGAAGACAGTTTCTTTATGGAAGCGCCGTGGCCATGGTTGCGACGGCCATGAAGATCGAGGCCAACCCGCTGGGATTGCCCATTGGGTGCCAAACCTATCCGCTTCGCGAGTCGATCGAAAGGGATTTCGAGGGGACGCTGCATCAGATTGCAGGCGGGGGATATCGGATGATCGAGATGTGCTCGCCAACCAGCTTCGCGGATTCCGGTTTTGGCCCGCTGGTGAACATAAAGGCGGCAGAGATCCGCCGCATGATCCATAACGCGGGCCTGGGTTGCGTGAGCAGCCACTTCAGAATCGAGGAACTCAAGGGACAACTGGACGACCGAATCGCGTGGGCCAAGGAACTGGGTCTGAAACAGATGATCTGCGCCACGATGTCTGTCCCGAGCGACGCACCCATGGCCGCTGGTTAGAGGCTTGTGACGAACTGAACAAGATCGGCGAACAGACGCACAAGGCAGGCATTCAGCTTGGCTATCACAATCACAGCTTCGAGTTCAAAGAAATTGACGGCAAGCTCATTTACCACGAGATGATGATGAGACTTGACCATAAGCTGATTAAAATGCAGTTCCAAGTTGCGATCCCACCCCAGTATGACCCCGTAGCCATTGTCGCTAAATATCCCGGCCGCTTTATTTCTATGCATTTGTCGGACTGGACGGCGGAGCGAAAAGAGGTGGCCATCGGAGAGGGCGACATCGACTGGAAGAAACTCTTCACCGCGGCCAAAGCCGGCGGCATCAAGAATTACTTCGTGGAAATGAACTGGGACCTGATGCTGGCCAGCGTTCCCTATCTTCGCAAACTGAAGGTGTAGCGAGGGCACGGACTGGAACGGCGCCACCTCTTAGAGGGAGCGCCGTTTTCAATTCTAAAGAATGGTTTGCAGGCTAGACTTTGACTTGCGGGTGGGTGGCATAGTGCAGCAGCACGGCCACGGCGCAACTGGTGAGGCGGGTTTCGGCTGAGTCGGCGCGGCTGGTGAGGATGGTGGGTACGCGGGCGCCGAGGACGATGCCGGCAAGTTGCGCGCCGCCCAGGTACTCGAGCTGCTTGGCCAGCATGTTGCCGCTTTCGAGATCGGGAACGACCAGAATGTCGGCCTGGCCGGTGACCGGCGAGACCAGCCCCTTGATCTTGGCGGCCTTGACGCTGACGGCGGTATCGAAGGCCAGCGGGCCGTCGAGGATGCCGCCGGTGATCTGGCCGCGATCGGCCATCTTGCAGAGGGCGGCCGCGTCGAGAGTGGACTTGATCTTGGGATTGACCGTTTCGACGGCCGAGAGCAGCGCCACCTTGGGCTCGGGAATGCCGAGGGCATGAGCCAGATCGATGGCGTTCTGGACGATGTGGATCTTGTCTTCAAGCTCGGGGGTGATGTTGATGGCCGCATCGGTGATGAGCAGGGTGCGGGCGTAGGCCGGCGTATCCATGATGAAGACGTGGGAGATGCGGCGGGCGGTGCGCAGGCCGGTATCGCGCTGCATGGCCACCTTCATCAGCTCGTCGGTGTGCAGGCTGCCCTTCATCATGGCCAGGGCATTGCCGGAGCGGCACATGGCCACGCCCAGTTCGGCGGCTTTGGTCTCGGTTTCAGCGTGGAGGATGGGATAGGGGCTGATATCCAGGCCCATTTTGGCGGCCAGCGCCTTCATGGCGGTTTCGTCGCCGATGAGCGTGGGCTCGATGAGGCCCTCGACCGCGGCTTCGACGGTGCCCTTCAGGGCCACTTCAGAGAGCGGCCAGACGACGGCGGTGGAGAGGGCGGGCAGATCCTTGCAGCGCTGGATGAACTTGTGAAAGACGTGATAGTCGGCGGGGTGGCCGACCAGCGGGTCAAGGGCAACGGCTTCAGCCAGCTGGGCGAGATCGCTCATGTGCATTTTCTCCTGGCCGGCCGAGTGGAAGAACGGGCTGGCCTAACATTTCTATTGTCGGCCAGGAGAGGGTAAAATGCCTGTGCCATTGATCACAGTCCGGGGCTTGTCCCGCATGACGGGATAGGTGGAGATAAAAAGCTGTGGTTCACTAGCAGGCCTTGCTGCTTCGGAAGGTAGCCCTCACGTGTATTGAGGCCCTTAGCGATGAGGTGGATTTTGCGGGGGTTGAATACCTGCGCCGTCTCTTCCGGATTGTTAAGCAAGTATGATCCCTATTGGACGAGCAATGCCTATCGCTTGACGATTTTTGCCAGGCGGGGGTCATTCCATAGAGCGGTGAAGTCCGGGTCGGTATAGACCTTGCCTTGATCTCGGAGTAGTTCTCTTCTTTGGCCCGGCGCAAATACTCCAAGGCTCCGTCGATGTTGCCGCGCTTCATATACATCTTTGCAATGATGTAGGCGACGCGGGCGTACTGCTCGGGCGTGCTGAGCTGGGCCAGAAGCCCCTCGGTGCTGTTGTTGAGCACATCGGCGTCCAGTTCCAGGGCGCGCGTGTATTCGGTCATGGCGCGATCGATTTGCTCCAGTCCTATCCAGGCTTCAGCCAGATTGACGTGGATGGGGGCGTTGGTCTCTTCAAGAGCGAGCGCCTGCTTGAAATAATTGACGGCAGTTTTGTACTTCTTGTCGAGCAGAGCCACGACGCCCAGGTTGTTGATGGCGGCGACGTAGGTGGGGTTGTAGCGGATGGCCTGGAGAAAGTATTTGCGCGCAGCTCCCCTCTGGCCCTCGAGAAGATGGACGATCGCCGATTTTGTCATAGAGCACGGCGTTGTGGCGGTTGACGCGCAGGGCTGCCTGGTAGGAGGAAATTGCCAGCCCATATTGCTTGTGGATGCGCGCCAGGTCTCCACTTTCCTCAGCCATTTTGGCGCCCTCCTTGTTGGTCATTCGGCGGCCGCAGCCTGAAGCGGGTCAGGCCTTGCGTACGGGGCTGCGCGAAACCGCCAGGCTTGCGGCAACGAGCATCATTCGCGAGTTTTCGCATGGGTCACCTCTGCTGCTTACGGGCATCTGGAGTTGAAGCGGCCTTTCGTGCTGACGACTTCTCCAAGGGATTCCCTGCATCGATACCCATTAGAGATCGGGCGGCGGAAGGCCACAACGCTACACCTGCTAACTGCCGGTTGCCGGAGGGGTTAAACTCGACGGCGCGATGGCGAGAACTGCTGTTGCTGCTTGCACTTATGCAGATGGGGAAGCTTCATGAATCGGCTTTTGAGCGAGGTAGGCGCGGGGGTTACCTGGCGTTACAAGGTCAATTTCCGCCTGCGCCTACACCGTTAACGGCTATGCAAATTTGAAAGGAGTACTACATTACAATCAGTCCGTGGATGGGCGGAGATGGAAACGATGGCGGCAGAAAGCCAAATATCGGTCGGTCTCGACGCACAGCGCGCGGAACTGGAGGCGGTGCTTCAGTCGAAGTACTTTACGCGCGCGCCCACGCTGGCCAATCTGCTCTCTTATTTATGCGAAAAGCTCTTTGCCGGGGAAGCTCACCAGATCAAGGAGTATTCCGTGGGAGTGGAGGTCTTCCACCGCGGACCTTCGTTCGACCAGGACTCCGATTCGATTGTGCGCGTGGAGGCGAACCGGCTGCGCAAGCGGCTGGCCGAGTACTACGCGGAAGAGGGCGCCTCGCACCGGCTGCGAATCGTGATTCCGCTGGGACAATATGTTCCGGATTTTGAATCTGTGGCTCCGGCGGCGGAGGAGAGTGAGACGGCGGCGCAGAGTCTGGTGCGAGCGGAATTGGAAGTGCGGCAGCAATGCTGGCGGAGCGGTGGAATCGGCGGCCAAGCAGACAGGCCCGGTGGGTGGTTGCGGCACTCGCGCTTGTGCTGCTGATTCCCGGTCTTGTTTTGCTTTATCTCGCAGAAGAAGGCTCCGCCAGCCGCGGCGAATCAACCATTAGCTCAGCCCGCGGAGGCGCAGGTGGGTCCGCCGACGGGCGAGGAGATCCGCATTCTGGCCGGCTCAAGCCGCAGCTTTGTGGATCATGCGGGCAAGCTGTGGAATGCCGATGCGTGGTTTGCCGGCGGCACGGCTGTGAAAAGCTCCGTGGTGCAGATCTGGCGGACGCAAAATCCTGATTTCTACCGCACCAGCCGGCAGGGAAACTTCAGCTATGCGATTCCGCTGAAGAAAGGCATCTATGAACTGCACCTGCACTTTGCGGAGACTGTCTACGGGCCGGATGCGGCGGAGGCGGGCGGAGAAGGCAGCCGCATTTTGAGCGTGCACGCCAATGGCAAAACGCTGCTGAACCGATTTGATATTGTGGCCGATGCCGGGGCCAACCGCACTGCGGATGTGAAGGTATTCACCGATATTTCGCCAGCGGCGGACGGGCATGCTGCATCTGGAGTTTGCCGGGGAGGATGGAAAGCAGGCGCTGCTTTCAGCGATCGAGATTCTGCCTGGATTCAGAGGACACATGCGGCCGGTGCGCGTGCTGGCGCGGCAAACGCCTTATTACTCCAACGACAGCCACTGGTGGAGTCCGGATAATTATTTTGAAGGCGGGCAGATGGCGGCTTATGCGGCGCCGGTAAAAGGGACCGACGATCCTGAGCTTTACGAAACCGAGCGCTGGGGAAACTTCACCTATGCGATTCCGGTTTCGCCGGGGAAATATACGGTTACGCTTTATTTTGCGGCGCGGCACGGAGAGTGGGATCAGTCTTCTATCGCCGGACGGCGACAAGATTCCAGTCGCTCATATCTTTAATGTGTTCTGCAATGGAAGTACGCTGCTGAAAGACTTCAACCTGGCCTTTGAGGCGCGCCGGACCGACGTGGTGATTCGCAAGTTTGTCGGACTGGAGCCGAATGCACAGGGAAAGTTGCTGCTGAGTTTCGTTCCAGTGCAGGGGTATGCGACTGTTACCGGGATTGAAGTGCTGCCGCAGTAGTTCTCGCTCAATTCAATTCAAATTAACCCGCGCTCGGTTCCCTGTCTTCGCAATGGCTTGGAATGATATTCTTGCGTGCGCTGGAAAAAGCGATTTAGACATGAGGGAAAACTGATATGTGGTTTCTGGGAATGGATGTGGGGACGGGTGGAACGCGGGCAGTGGTAGTGGACGGCGATGGGAAATTGATTGCCGGGGCATCGAGCGAACATGCGGCGTTCAGGACCGAGCATCCGGGATGGGCGGAGCAGGATCCGGAGGATTGGTGGCGTGCGGCGCAGGAGGCGATTCGCGGAGCGCTCGAGAGCGCGCCTGAGCCGCGGCAGCCGATTGCGGCGATCGGGCTGACGGGACAGATGCACGGGGCGGTGATGCTGGACGAGGCGGGACAGGTGCTGCGGCCGGCGCTGATCTGGTGCGATACGCGGACGCAGCCGCAGTGCGACTGGCTGACGGAGAAGATTGGCTACGAACGGCTGATCGAGCTGACCTGCAATCCGGCGCTGCCTAACTTTACCGTGACCAAGATTCTGTGGGTGAAGGAGCACGAGCCGGAGATCTTCGCGAAGATCCGGCATATCATGTGCCCCAAGGATTATGTGCGCTACCGGCTGACGGGCGAGTTTGCCATTGATGTGCAGGAGGCTTCAGGGACGCTGCTGCTGGACGTGACGCACAGGCGGTGGTCAAAGGAAGTGGCCGAGGCGGCGGGGATTGCGGAGAGCTGGCTGCCGAAAGTTTATGAGTCGCCGGAGGTTTGCGCGCGGATCAGCGAGAGCGCGGCGGGGCTGACTGGACTGGCTGCGGGGACGCCGGTGGTTGCAGGCGCGGGCGACCAGGGAGCGGGCGCGGTGGGCATGGGAATTCTGCAGCCGGGTTCGGTTTCGGCGACGATCGGGACTTCAGGGGTGGTTTTTGCCGCGACGGCTGCGCCGACCAAAGATCCGAAGGGACGGCTGCATACGTTTTGCCACGCGGTTCCGGGCTGTGGCACGTGATGGGAGTAACGCAGTCGGCGGGGCTGAGCTTGAACTGGTTGAGGAAGACTTTCTTTCCCAGCCATGATTATGACGAGTTGAGCGCGGCGGCGGAGAAGATTCCGGCGGGCAGCGAGGGGCTGGAGTGGGCGCCTTATCTGCTGGGCGAGCGGACTCCGCACCTGGACCCCGAGGTGAGAGCGGCGTTTGCGGGGATTTCGACGGTGCATACGGCGGCGCATTTTGTGCGCGCGGTGCTGGAGGGTGTGGCCTACTCGCTGGAAGATACATTTACGCTGTTTGCCGAGTTGGGAATTCCGGTGAGCGGAATTCGGCTGGGCGGCGGCGGGGCGCGCGGGGCGCTGTGGAGGAAGATTCAGGCGGGGATTTATGGGCACGCGGTCGAGGTGCTGACCGCCGAAGAGGGCGGAGCGTTTGGTTCGGCGCTGATGGCCGGAGTGGGCGCGGGACACTGGGCCAACCTGGATGAGGCTTGCGGGCAGGCTATTGAAGTTGCGGAGCGGATTGAGCCGGATGCGGCGGATTTGAAGGCTTACAAGGCCGGCTACGCAAAGTGGAGAAAGCTTTACCCGGCGCTGAAGAGTTTGCGGTAGCCACCTGCGTGGGGCCAACTGCCTTCGGCTGGCCCGATGCTATGAATGCAGGCGCGGAGAAGTAGTGACAAGAAAAGCTGGCGATGCGCTAACCTGACAGGCGATTCGAGAGAAGGAGAAGAGATGCGGATTCATTTTTCTGTTGTGACGCTTGATTCTGTTGTGCGCTGGAGTTTGTGCGGCGGGGCAAACGGCCAAGGCGGGCTCGTTTACTTGCGCGGACCTGCACATGGTGCCTGCGCCGCGGGAGTGCGTAACGGTGAAAGTGATACCGACCGGCTGTTTTTTTGCCGTGGCGGAAAATGAAAAAGATAAAGAAGATGAGTTTGCAGCCAATGATCTGAATCAGATGGTCAGCGCGGAGCCGGGATGCCTTCCGATGAACGGCAGATTTCCGATGGTTGGGCTGGAGCGGCCCGCGAACACGCACGTATGCGAAGGAGTTGCTGGCGCACAACCATCTGACCTTTGATCCGGCGATGCACGACGAAGGGTACGTGATTACGACCGACGTGCATGGAAATCTGTTTGTGATTGCGGATACCTCGGCCGGACTTTTCTACGGCGCGCAGACGGTGAAGCAGTTGATTCGCGGCAGCGGGAAGAATGGCGTGCTGCTGGCGCCTACGCTGCGGGATTGGCCGGCGATGGCGCATCGCGGACTCTCCGACGACTGGTCGCGAGGGCCGCTGCCCAATATGGATTTTCTGAAGCGCGAGATTCGGACGCTGGCGGCTTATAAGTACAACATTTTTTCGCCTTACTTTGAGCACACATTTGCTTATGCAAGTTCGCCGGTTGCGGCGTATCCCGGCGGAGCGATGACGCCGGACGAGGCGAGAGAGATGGTGGAGTACGCGGCCAAATATCACATCACCATCGTTCCGGAGCAGGAGTCGTTTGGGCATCTGCACAACGTGCTGAAGTTTGAGCAGTTTTCTCCGCTGGGCGAGACTCCGCATGGGGCCGTTCTTGCGCCGGGGGACGCTGGTTCCCTGCCCCTGATCAGCGGATGGTTTAAGGAGTTGGCCGAAATTTTTCCGGGTCCGTGGGCGCACGTGGGAGCCGACGAGACCTTCGAGCTGGGACTGGGAAGAACGCGGGAGGAGGTCGATCAGCAAGGGCTGGCCAAGGTCTATCTCGACTTTCTGACCAAGATCCACTCGACGCTCGAGCCGAATCACAAGCAACTGCTTTTCTGGGGCGATATTGCGCTGAAGGCGCCGGAGCTGGTGAGTACGCTGCCGAAAGACATGATCGCCGTGCCCTGGATCTACGATGCGCGGCCGGACTTTACGCCGGCGATTCTGCCCTTTACCAAGGCGGGGCTGGAGACCTGGGTTGCGCCGGGAGTGAGCAACTGGAACCGCCTGTATCCGAACAACAATGTGGCGCTGGGAAACATTCGCGGGTTTGTGCGCGACGGGCAGAAGCTGGGATCGACGGGCGAGCTGAATACGGTTTGGAACGACGACGGCGAAGGGATCTTCGACGAGAACTGGTTTGGCGTGCTGTTTGGCGCGGCGGCGGGCTGGCAGCCGGGCGAGAGTTCTGAAGACGCATTTACGGATTCGTATGGGCTGGCGTTTCACCACGACCAGACGGGCAAGATCAGCCAGGCGCAGCGGGAGCTGATGGCGGCGCATGCGGTGCTCACGAAGGCCGGACTTGGAGACGCAAATGACAGCTACTTCTGGGTCGATCCGTTTTCAGCGGAGGGGCAGCAACTGGCCGTGAAGCTGCGGCCGGTGGCGAGCGAACTGCGCCTGCATGCCGAGCGGGCGATTACGCTGCTGGCCGAGGCGCGGGCGGCGGGGAAGCTGGATAATCAGGAGGCGCTGGACGCGATGGAGTTGGGCGCGCGGCGGATCGACTTTGTGGGGCTCAAGGTGCAGGCTGCCGACGAATCGGTGGCGCTCTATAAACAGGCGCAGGCGCTGGCCGGCGACAAGAGCCGCGCAGACTGAAGTGGAGCGGATTCTGTGGAGCATCGGGCTGGACAACGGAAGATTTCTTGATCTTCGCGACGGCTATGCGCTGACGCGCGAACTCTACAAGCAGGCGTGGCTGCGCGACAACCGGCCCTATTGGCTGGAGAACAATTTGGCGCGCTACGACCAATCGACGCAACTATGGATTGACCGCAGCGACCGCTTTCGGTCCCAGGTAGTGCAGCAGTGGTGGACTACGCATACGCTGCCTTCGCTGACGGAGGCCGGGTTGCCTGAGGCGGCGAAAGTAAGCGAGAGCGAAGGAGAGATGCATGCACTATCGCCGCCTGGGCCGCGGACCGCTGGAGGTTTCAGAGCTTAGCTTTGGAACCTGGCTGACGGTGGCCGGGGGGATTGGGCGGGAGCAGGCGATCCGCTGCATTCATGCGGCTGTGGACCACGGGATTACGCTCTTCGATACGGCCAACCAGTATGGGGCAGGCGAGGCGGAGCGGGTGCTGGGCGAGGGACTGAAGGCCTATCCGCGGGACCGGTATTTGATTGCCACCAAGCTGTATTTTCCCGTGGGCGAGGAGAAGGATCACGGGCTTTCAGCGGCGCAGATTGAAAAGCAATTGAACCGGTCGCTGGAACGGCTGGGCGTGGACGAGATCGATCTTTACCAGTGCCATCGGTACGACAAGGAGACTCCGCTTGAAGAGACGATGGGCGCGCTGGACCGGGCTGTGCAGGCGGGCAAGGTGCGGGCGATTGGGTTCAGCGAGTGGACAGCGGAGCAGATTGATGCGGCCGCGGCGATTGCAGACTCGAGCGGGCTGACGGCTTTCTCGTCGAGCCAGCCGCAGTACTCGATGCTGTGGCGGAAGCCGGAGCGGTCGGTCTTTGCGGCCTGCGCGCGGCACGGGATTGGGAATCTGGCGTTTTCTCCGCTGGCGCATGGGGTACTGACTGGAAAGTATGTGCCGGGGCAGCCGCCTCCGCCGGGAAGCCGCGCGGCAAACGATGAGATGAATGTGTTCATGGAGACGGCGGGGCGGCATTACCGGTCGGATTTTTTGCTGGAGGCGGTTGAGGAGTTGAAGCCGATTGCGGCGGATTTGGGACTGACGATGGCGCAGATGGCGCTGGCCTGGGTGCTGCGGCGGCCGGAGGTGAGTTCGGCGATCATCGGGGCTTCGCGGCCGGAACAGATTGCGGATAACGTGAAGGCCGCTGGGGTGAAGCTGCCGGCGGAGGCGCTTGAACGGATCGATCAGGCAGTGGGTGGGGTTGTGGTTTGGGAGTGATTGCTTCGTGCGAGGATTGCGGACGGTCTCTAAAAGCTATAAAGAACTTTAGTTATATAAGAACTCAGTTATAGATATCCCACCCATCGCAAAGAACAATATGGCGCAGCGAGAATGGAGCAGCGCTCTTGCTTCAATATCCGGTTTTAGTCCGGACTACTTTGAGCCGATCAGGCGGATGCGGGCTGTTAGTGCTCTGCCCTGGAATTCGCTGAAGATACCGTATTGCGGCGAATCTACATCGTTGAACACTTCGATGGGGTTTTGTCTATTGGTGATATTTTCAATGACGCCGCGCAGGCCGAAGTAGGCGCCACGGAAGTGGAAGCGCCATTCGAGGCCGGGATTGATGCCGACATAGGTTGGATACCGGTGCGAGCCTGGCAGCCCAACAACCTGCTGATTATCGTCGATGGATGTGAATGGGAAGCCGGTGCGCAAGTCGAGCGCGTAGACAAAGTCCCAGCTGTGCTTGAGCTTTGGGCAGCAACACGGGCAGCCAGCCGCGGGAGATCACTCGGTTGGGCGTATCCCAGGACAGAGGGCCGGGTTGCTGCGGGCCGAGATAGCGATAGGGTGGGGTTATAGTCGATGGCTGCATTGGTGCGCGCCGAGGAACGGGTATAGGAGATAAAGAGCGGGTATGCGTTGGCAAAGGTGTGGCGGGCTTCGAACTCCACGGAGTTATAGTGGTCCTGCCTGCCATTGGTCAGCAGATAGTTACCCGACAGAGCGGCAGGGCCGCTTTGATTGGCGTAGACGAATTCATTGGATAGTGCGCTTCTGAATAAAGTTGGCCGCGGCAAAGATGGAATGAGGAAGTTTTTGCTCGACGCCCAGGCTCCAGTTAATGGCGCGAGCCTCCTGGAGGGAGCTATAGTTAGCGGTAAAATTGGTCTCCTGCGGCGAGCCGAGGGGAGTTACTCCGTCCGTATCGTAATAAGTATCGTAGCGAATGCCGGCCAGCGCGCGGGTGAGGTATTCGAGTTGCGTGTGCTCGTAGTAAAGGCCGATGCCGGCGGAGAGTTTGGTTGAGCCCGAGGCGCGTGGCGGAGAGTAAGTGGCGGCAATGCGCGGGGCGACGAGCGGACGGCGGATGATCTCGTCCCAGTCGAAGCGCAGTCCGGGCTCGACCAGGAGGCCGGGCGCATCAGCCAGCGGTCTTGCGCGTATGCGCCTAATTCGGCGTTATGGAGGGTGAATGGAGTTATGGCCGGGAAGACGCTCTGGCGCAATAGCGTTCCATCTTCGCGCAGATAACTGATGGGCGCGCGGCTGACGTTTTCGTTGTAGCCGATATGGTCGAGATCGAGGCCTAACTTGAGGTCGTGGCGACCGGCCCAGTGGAGCGGAGGGATATAAAGTGCCGCGGTTCCTTCGGCGCGCTGGGAAGTACCGGTCAAATTCTCAAAATAACTTCCGTTGGGTAGTTCGGGAGTGATCTGGTAAGGGGAGTCTCCATGCGGTTCGTAGCCGTCGCGGAATGCGCACGACGCCGGCGGCAACGTCGAGCAGCGCGCCGTGGCCGAAGCTCCACTGATCGCGCAAGTAGGGGAGCCAGGCGATGGTATTGCGCTTGACGGTGCTCTGTTGGGGGTTGATCGAGGAGATGCCGTCGTAGGGAGAGTGGTAATCGTTGAAGAGCACCGCGCCGGTGAGTATATTTTTGGAGGTCAAGTTGACCTGAAACTTTGCCAGGTTGCTGCCACGCACTAACTCATCGGTATCGGCATTGGCGGGTAACTCAGCGATATAGATATTGTCGTATTCGAGTTCCACGCCGTCGTAGAACCAGGCGTGGTCTTTTACCAGCGGGCCGGAAAAGGTGAAGCGGGGAACGAACTTATCGAAACGAATGCCGTTGAGGTCGCGGAAGGAGGGAACGAAGTTGGTGGCATTGAAGCGGAACTTGTTATCGCCCATGCCGGTAAAAAACGCGATCACGCCGCCGGTGGTATCGGCCGTATTGGACCGGGTAGCGGGTGGTTTCAGCATCGATGGAACGAACCGCGTCGGCGCTGACCCGCATGCTTAGCGTGCCATTGAGCGGAGAGCGCATATCCAATCCATCGAGCAGGTCGAGGGTACCCCAGGTTTCAGAGCCGGCCACATGAACCTGGCCGGTGGAGTCCTGCACGATGCCGGGGTAATAAGGGAGAAGGTTACGGATATCGCGGGAGGTTATAGTAGGGAATGTTCACAATCTCCGGCGTGTTCATGGTGCTTTTGTCGGAGATCTGTTCGATATCGATGCCGGGAACCGAGTCAGTTACATTTACCTGCTCTTTGACGATCTGCTCGTGGTTGAGGACGACGCGGACGCTGTTGATGCTCGGATCAAGATCGTTCTCGACGGTCTGGTAAAAGTTGGGCTTTTCGACGCGAAGCTGGTAAGGCGCGGCCTGCTGAGGGATGTGGGAGCAATGGCCGGCATAGTCGGTCCAATGGCTGACCGCGGCAAATCCAGGCTCAAGAATCGTAACTTCAGCGCCGGGAACAGCCAGGCCGTTTTCATCAACGACCGTGAAGATGATTGGAGCGCGCGCGGCGGGAGACTGGGCACGCGCAAGGACTGGGCAGTAAAGAAGAAACAGAACAAAGATGAAACATTGCTCACACTGGCGGCGGGGAATGGAGAAAAATCGAAATTTCCGCTCTGTCTCCCAACAGACCATGTGAATACCCTCCTGTTGAAGGGTGAATCGAACTCAATTCCATGGTAATCGCCAAGCCGCTAACTCCGGCAGAGTTGCTGGGCCCATTTGCGGACGGATATCGGGAGTGATGGGCTTGCCTTTGGAGTCGCCGGCGGCTAACTGGATAGCAAAGCTGCCGATGGTGGCGCTTTCCGGCTGGCCGGTTTCAACGGGCAGGCCGGTGCGCTGCTCGGTGAGCTGCGGTGAGCAATTTGTTGCGGCTGGCTCCGCCGAGGATGTGGATGCGCTCAAGCTTGCGGCCCAGCATGTGTTCCAGGCTGGCGATGGCCGAGGCGTAACGGTCGGCGAGGCTCTCAAAGATCAGCCGGGCAAAGACAGGCTCGTTGCCGGGAAGGTCGGGAATGGGGTCCATGCGGAGACGCCACAGCTCGTGGTTGATGCGCTCGGGCATATTGGAGTCGAGCAGCAGCGGCTCGGCGTCCACGTCAATGACTCCCGGCGCAGTCTTGCAGTCGGCAGCCTCTTGGACGAGATTTTCGATCTTCCAACTGCGGCCATCGGCGCTCCAGGAATCCATGCATTGCTTGATGAGCCACATGCCGTTGACCAGGGTGTGGAAGCAGAGGCCGCCGGTGGCCGCGCCGAGGTTGGTATAGCGGGCGTCAAAGGATTCGGCGGTGGTGACGGGCGCGGAGGTGAGCGTGCCCACCAGAGACCAGGTGCCGGAGCTGATGTAGGCGGTGGAGATCGAGGCTGACGGGAATGCCGGCGATAGCCGAGGCGGTATCGTGGGTGGCGGGAGCGATGAGTTGGGTTTCGCGAAAGGCATCGAGAGCAGCGAGCGGACCCTGCACGCGGCCGAGAATTTCGCCGGCGTGAACGATGGGCGGAGCGGCGTCGAGGGAGAGATCGAGCAGGCGGAAGAGCTCCTGATCCCAGTCGCCTGTTTTGAGGCTTACGAGTCCGGTGTGGGTGGCGTTGGTGTACTCGGCGACGCGGCGGCCGCCCAGCCAGTAAAGAATGTACTCGGGCAGCATGACCCAGGGAGCATGGGGATCGATGCGGTCTTTGTGGCTGGCGACGGGGTCGGCGAGCAACTGGTAGACGGTGTTGAGGCGAAGCGGCTGCGCGCCGGTGCGCTCGAAGATCTCCATGGGAGAGATGATGGCATCGGCGGCTTCCTTGGAGGCGACGGTGCGCTCATCGCGATAGCAGAAAGGCTCGTGCAAGGGGCGGCCGTCGGGGGCGAGGCGAACGTAGTCCACCGACCAGCCGTCGACGGCGATGGAGGCGATGCCTTCAGGGGCGGCGGTCGCGGCTTTGCGCAGGCCTTCTTCAAGACCGGCGAGGAGAGCATCGAGCGGCCAGCAGAGCCAGCGGCCGCGATGGACGGGGCCGTTGGGGATGCGATGGACGACTTCGATCTGCGGCTCTCCGTTGATCCAGCGGAGCAGGGAGACGCGGCAGCTTTCAGCGCCTAAGTCTATGGCTATACGGGCTGGTTCCTGCATATGTTCAGGCCGATCTTGGTTTGAGTTTACCGCAATAATGCCTGCATACGAGCGCCATGCAGGAGACCGGCAAGATAGTTATATCGAGCAATTCCCTGCTCTATTCATAAGCCATGTTTCCTATTCGGCGACCAGAGTTTCCGGCGTTACTACGCGGTGGCGGACGTAGTTGTAAGGGGGGACGGCGTAGCCGCGCAAGAGAGCGATGCCGAGCTGAATGAGGCGCGGGCCATAGGTTTCCGCCTCGTGGGAGATGGAGCCGATGATGGCGCTTTTGCCGGAGCGCATCTCTTCGAGCACTTCGGGAATGCAGTCCTGGCCGGCGATGGCGAAGTCCTGTTCGCGGCCGGCCTGGCGGGCGGCGTCGAGAACGCCGAGGGCGCTGGAATCAGTGGCGGCGGCGACCAGGATGTGCTCGTCCTTGTGATGGCCGCGGAGGAATTCCTTCACCGCTAGCTGGCTGGGCTGGCGCATGCCGCGGCCCTCGATCTGAACGAAGCGATCCGCGGGCAGATCGGTGATGCGCTCGCGAATCCCGTCGAATGCGCCGGTGATGCGGCTCTGGACAAAGCTGCCGGCCTCAGAGAGGCCGATGCCCAGCACCCAGTCCACTTTGCCCTTCCACTTGTGCTGGGCATGCTTGGCCAGGAGTACGCCGGCTTCATAGCCCACCTCAAAGTTATCCACGCCGAAGTAAGTGGCGTTGGGGTGGGGCACGTCGATGGCTACCAGGGGGATCTCGGCTTTCTTGAAGATGTGGGCCACGCGCGGGGCCATGTTCTCAGTGACTTCGAATTCGAGCACCAGATCCACCTGCTTGGCGACGAATTCCTCGGCGTTCTGAATGGCGACGGCGGCATCGTAGCGGTTATCGAGAATCATCAATTCGACGCCGGATGCGGCGGCGGCGGCGGTAACGCTTTGGGCTACGGCGACTGAGAAGGGCAGTTCCATGTTCTGGACGGCGAAGCCGAAGCGGAGGCGGCGAGGGCGGGAGACCAGGCGGTAAAGGCCGTTCTGCGCCTGGGCCACGTAGCCGCGGTGGACCAGGGTCTTGAGGATGCGGTAGACGCTGGTCTTGGAGATTTTGGTGCGCTGGAAAACGTCTTCCAGCGAGACAGGAGCGTGGCTCTCCTCAAGCAGCTCAATCACGTCGAGCGCCTTGGAGAGAATCGGAATCAGGTAAAGCCGCTTGATTTTTGCCTTGGGCAACGGTTTGCCCCTCCTGTGTCGCCGATCTGATAATCAGAATGATTATAGATCAGGGAAATTTTATATCATGCGTAACTGTTGACGGTTGATTGACGGCTGCCGCGCTCTTTGGCGATGCGCTCGACATAACCGCCGGCGCGGAGAGCGGCCAGGGGATCGGCGGGCAGGCCGCGGGCCTCGCGCCAGGCAGCGGCCATGGGGCGCACATCGCGCCAGAATGCGCCGCGGAAAAGTTCTTCGGCGGCCACCAGGTCGCAGGACTGCTGATAGACGGCCAGTTGCTCGCGATCGACGAGAGCGGCCTTCAGATATAGCTCCTGGGCAGTGACGACGGTTTGCACCATGGCCTCGATCTTGCCTTTCAGGTTGTGGCTCTGGTCGACCATGTAGGCCACTTCGTGGGGCAGGGCATTCAGCCTGGGCGCAGTGCAATTCATGGAAGATGCGGAAGATCTGGTAGGGATCGATGGAGCCGAGGGTAAGGTCGTCGTCGGCGTAGCGGCGGTCGTTGAAGTGGAAGCCGCCGAGAAGGCCGGTGTGGAGGAGCCAGGCGACGATCTGCTCGATGTTCTGCGAGGAATAATGATGGCCGGTATCGACCAGAACGCGGGACTGGGGACCGGAGATGCGGGCGAGGTGGGAGGCCATGCCCCAGTCGGCGATATCGGTGTGATAGAAGGCGGGCTCGAAGGGCTTGTATTCGATGAGCAGGCGCTGATTGGGAGCGAGGCGGTCATGAGAGGCGCGCAGGGCTTCTTCCATCCAGACGATGCGCTTGCGCATGCTCTGGGTGCCGGGATAGTTGGAGCCGTCGGCCACCCACATGGAGATATCGCGCGAGCCGAGCGCCTTGGCGATCTCGATTGAATCCAGAACATGATCGATGGCCTGGCGGCGAATCTGGGCGGAGGGATTGCATAGCGATCCGAATTTGTACTCCTGGTCCTGGAAGAGATTGGGATTGATGGAGCCGGAACGGATGCCGAAGCGGGTCTCAAGCTGCTTGACGGCGGGGACGTCTTGAACGCCGTTGGGCAGATCCCACAGCACGTGGAGAGCCAGCGTGGGCGTTGCGCCGGTGAGGCGATTGACCTCGGCGGCGTCGGCGAACTTCTCTTCGATGGTGGAAGCGGCGGCGGCCTGCGTAAACTTGCCGAAGCGCGTGCCGGTATTGGCGAAGCCCCAGGAGGGGATTTCGATCTTGAAAGAGTCCAGCACCTGTGCTGCGAGGTCGAAGGATGCAGATTCGGATTGCGTCATGATCAGTTGCCTTTTTTGGGCTGCTTGCCCTAGTTTGAATCACGACATTGTCGCGAATGAGAATTACATGGAGAAAGCGTGGCCCGTGGACGCCCTTGATGCGCGTCATTTCAATATCTGCCGTGGCGCTGGGACCGGAGATCCAGGTGACGAGCGCGGGTGGTTGCTGGACAGCGGTCGAAGTACTCGGGCAGCGTTTCCACTACCTGGCTGGCCTTGAGGATGCAGAGGTGCCAGTCGGGCAGCAGGGTGAGCACGCGGCGGCCTTCAGTGGCGGAGTGGTGGAGGACGATGGTTCCGGAATCGGCGATGCCGCAAGAGGCCGCGGTGACCACGCCTTCGGCCTGCTCGATCTCAGTAGGTACCGTGGCCGATGTCCCGCTGGTCGATCTTCCATTCGAATCCGGTGATCTTCCAGGCGGCCGTGACCATCCACGCGACTGGAATTCCGGGCGGCGCGACAAATTTAAGTTTGCCGCTGGCCGCAAGTTGGGCGGTGATGACGTCGGGAAGTTCGTCCGGCGAACATTCGACTACTTCGGCGTCGTATTCGCGCAGGCGCTCGATCATCAGATCGATGCGGGCTTCGGGAGTTAGTTGGCCGTGGCGGATATAGGTGCGCGGCAACGCGGAATAAGCGGCTGCGAGTTCAGCCGGACTTTTTGGCTACAGTTTGCGTTGCGGCGCGGATACGGTTGAGGATTTTTTCCCGCGATTCTGGAGGGGCGGTCATTTGGCCTCCTTTTTCCGCGCTGCCCACCAGGCGTGGAAGGTCTGATCTGGGCAGGCCGCGGAGGTCGCGGGTCTGGGTCCACTTGGCGCCGATGCCGGGGAGCGAATGAATCCATCCGTCCCGGCGGGTGAAGATGCGCAGGCCGATGCGGCCAAAAAACTGCGCGGTGTGGAAGAGCCAGGCTCTGGCGAAGAGGAGATTGGCGATGCGCAGGCCGAGATACATGGGGTCAAAGAAGCGGCTGAAGCCGTGGCGCTCCTGGTCGGTGACCTGGGCGCGCAGGTCGAGCAGCACCTCGGGAATATTGATCTTGACCGGGCAGACTTCATAGCATGCGCCGCAGAGCGAGGATGCGTAGGGCAGCGATTGCGCGTGCTGCATCCGCATCAGCTGCGGGGTGAGAATGGCGCCGATGGGGCCGGGATAGACCGAGCCGTAAGCGTGGCCGCCGGTCTGGCGATAGACGGGGCAGGCATTCATGCAGGCGGCGCAACGGATGCACTTGAGGGTTTGGCGCTCGCGAGGACGGGCGAGAATCGACGAGCGCCCATTATCGAGCAGAACGACGTGGAAGCGCTCGGGGCCGTCGCCGGGCGTGACGCCGGTCCACAGCGAGGTATAGGGGTTCATGCGCTCGCCGGTTGCGGAGCGGGCCAGCATCTGCAGCATGACTTCGAGATCCTGAAAGCGCGGAATGACTTTTTCAATGCCGGCCAGGGTGATGAGGGCGCGCGGCAGGGTGAGGCACATGCGGCCGTTGCCCTCGGACTCGACGATGGCGACGGAGCCGGTTTCAGCAATGAGGAAGTTTGCGCCGCTGATGGCCGTGGGGATGGTGAGAAACTTTTTGCGGAGCCAGGTGCGGGCGGCGTTGGTCAGGGCCTTGGGATCGTCGGAGAGATTTTCGAGTCCCATGCGGCGGGCAAAGATTTCGCGCACCTGGCTGCGATTGATGTGCAGCGCGGGAACGACGATGTGGGAGGGTTCTTCATCGCCGAGCTGGAGAATGATCTCGGCCAGGTCGGTTTCGTAGGCGCTGATTCCCGCGGCCTCGAAGGAAGGGATTCAACTGAATCTCGGCCGAGGTCATGGTCTTGATCTTGATGACTTCGGTGGCGTTCTCCTGGCGCAGCAGATCGAGGATGATCTGGCGCGCTTCAGCGGCGTCGGCGGCCCAGTGGACCGTGCCTCCGGCGGCGGTGCAGCGGGCTTCAAATTGTTCGAGATAAAAGCCGAGATTTTCGAGGGCGTGGGCGCGAATGGCCGAGGCCGAGGAACGCAGCTCCTGCCAGTCGGTTTTTTCGGCCACCAGCTTGGCGCGCTTGGCCTGGATAACGTCAATGGCGTGGGCGACGTTCTTGCGCAGTTGGGGATTGCGCAGGACGGGCAGGGCGGCCTGGGGGAACGGCGGCGCAAGCACGGGGTCGAGCACGGGATGAGTCTGCGCGTGCCTGGCTCATGCGGTCGCCTCCGCTGGAGAGGCTGCGGTGCTGGCCAGAATCTGGGCCATGTGAATGGTCTTCATGCTCACATATTGGCGGTGCATGGCTCCGCCCAGGTGCATGAGGCAACTGTTATCGAGAGCGGTGCAATACTCGGCGCCGGTGGCGGCGACGTCCTGAAGCTTGACGGCCAGCATGGCGGAGGAGACCTCGGCGTTTTTCACCGAGAAGGTTCCGCCGAAGCCGCAGCAGCGGTCGAGGTTGGCGAGCGGCACGTGGGTGAGGCCGCGAACTTTTGCCAGCAGGCGGAAGGGACGGTCGCCGAGATGCAAGCGCGCGCAGGCCGTGGCAACTGGCGTGGTAAGTGACGCGATGAGGGAAGGATGCGCCCACATCCTCGACGCCCAGACGGTCGATGAGGAACTCGCTCAGTTCGTAGACTCTGCGGCAGGAGGGCGGCGAAATCGTTGCGGAGAGAATCGTTGCCCAGTTCGGCAAAGAGTGTGGGGTATTGATCGCGGATCATGGCCACGCAGGAGGAGGAGGGAATGACGACGGTTTCGGCGTCCTGGTAGAGGCGGACAAAGCGCTTGGCCTGGGAGTAGGCCTCGCCGCGAAAGCCGGTATTGGCATGCATCTGGCCGCAGCAGGTTTGGCGGGGATGGAAGTCCAGCTCAACACCCAGCCTTTCAAGCAGGCTGACGACCGCACGGCCCGTTTCAGGGAAGAGCGTGTCGTTATAGCAGGTGATAAAGAGCGAAGCGCGCATGCGAGATACCGTTCATCACATAGATAACCGGAAAACGTATATTATTCGATAGAGATACCGATTGTCTATTGCACTTTAGTGATTTTTATCATGTGCGAGTGCCGCGGAAGCTCCTGCCGGGCGATGTTATCGCAGCGTTCTGCCTGCGGTCAACCTTCCCGGCCAGATCCCGTCTATACAACATCAGGCTCCATGCTGGATTGCAAGGCCGGCACAGGATTCTATTGCTGCGTTCTTTCCGCGGCTCCAGATGCCGGTTTGCATCAGGTATGGGATACGCTGCCGGGAATTGAGTCGGAATCGCCGTCAAACTTGGTTCATTTCTGCATTTTTCAGAGCACGCAAGGTCTAATCCGGCACACTTTGAAAGCGCAGCGGCAGACTATGATGGTTTTGCATCCAGAGTCCGTGGCGGTATTGCCGGCGATGCAGGCTTCCTCCCGGTTTTTTTCGATTGGAACAGCAACTGTTTGGTTTTTCGGGGGTTTATTCCCCGAGAAAGGGTCCAGGTTAACCTCTATGCATCCCCTGCGTTCCCTCCCGCTTCCATGCGGCAGCCAGCGTATTGTTCTGCTCGGCGATCCTGCTTTCGAGTTCAGCACTGCCGGCCCAGAATCTCCGCGGTTGCGCCGCGGATTACCGCCAATGTGGATGAGTCGTTGCTGACGACATTGAAAGGCAATGTGCCGCAGCTGGCGCGGGCGCAGTATGACCAGGGCGAGGCTCCGGGCTCGACGCAAATGACCCACATGCGCCTGGTGCTTCAGCGCTCAAGCGAGCAGCAGGCGGCGCTGGATGCTTACCTGGCCGAGTTGCAGGACAAATCGTCGCCGAACTACCACAAGTGGCTCACGGCCGGCTGAGTTCGGCAAGCTCTACGGGCCGGCGGACTCGGATGTGGCAGCCCTGGTGGCCTGGCTTGAGTCGCACGGGCTGAAGGTGGAGACAGTCTCGCAGGGGCGCACGAATATTGCTTTCGGCGGAACGGTAAGCCAGGTGGAGGAGGCGTTTCACACTTCCATCCACTCGTTCACGGCCAACGGGAAGCAGTTTTTCTCGAATACCACGGACCCGCAAATTCCCACTGCGCTGGCCCCGGTGGTGAAGGGCGTTGCGCACCTGAACACCATCCATCCCAGGCCGCTATCAGTGCATGGAACCCCGGGAAGGATCAACCCTGAGACCAAACGGCTGGAGCCGTTGAATGCCGCGCCCAGCATAGGGCCAAGAGCCAACCTTAGCGGCGGATCGGGAACAACCAGCAACCCATACGTCCTCTATCTCGTCCCCGGAGATGCGGCGACGATCTATGACACGCCCAACTCTTACAACGCCAACTTCGCCGGAGGGACAAGTTACACCGGCGCAGGCGTCAACATCGGCGTAGGCGGCGATGCGACCATCAGCGCCAGCATCGTGCAGACCTATCGCAGCTTGTTTCTCGGCAATTCTTACGCAACAGCGCCCATCCTCAACTATTGCACCAGCTCCAATTCATGCTCCAGCACCCCAGGCTCCGGATACAACACGGACGATGCCGTTGAAGCGTATATCGACACCGAACTCTCCGGCGGCATGGCTCCGGGGGCGACGATTTACTACTATGCCTCCGGACGGACCTCTACACGGGCATTGAGGCGGCTATCGACGCCAATCGCCGGTGGACATCTTCAGCCTCAGCTTCGGCGAGTGCGAGTCCGACATGGGCTCTGGCACCGGCGACAATGCCCAGTTCAACGCAATGTGGGCAGCAGGCGGCAGCGGCAGGGCATTGCGGTGATGGTTTCAAGCGGCGACAGCGGCTCTGCCGGTTGCGACGAGACCACCACCGATAACAACCGCACCGTTACCGAGGCCACGGGCGGATTGCAGGTGAGCGGCTTCTCCTCAACGCCTTATAACATCTCGGTGGGCGGAACGGATTTCTATCTGTTGTGGGTTTCCAATGCGGATTTCGAGCAATATGTGAGCACGTCGAACTGGGCACTGCGGCGCACTCGACCTATTACCGGACGGCTTTGAAGTACATTCCGGAGTCGACCTGGAATGACTCAACGTATTCCGACACCACCATCAGCGCCAACGAGCCCTGGACCGCCATTCCGGGGACTCCGAACTATGCCAATATCGTGGCCGGCGCCGGCGGCGCGAGCTCCATTTACAGCAAACCCTCGTGGCAGAGCGCCACGGGTGTGCCCGCCGACAGCAAGCGCGATCTGCCCGATGTCTCCTTGATGGCAGGCAATGAATTCGACGACGCGGTATGGCTGGTCTGCGACGACGCGTCAGCGCGGCACGAGGCATTACACTGAATTGCTCGAATATATCAGCAGGCTATTTTGATGCTTATGGCGGCACCTCCACCTCGGCGCCCAGCTTTGCCGGCATTCTTGCCATGGTGGAGCAGAAGACCGGCAGCAGGCTGGGGCTGCCGGCCCAGACTCTCTATTCCCTTTACGGTACTGCCCCTGCAGCGTTCCACGATATCATAGTGGGCAATAACTCGGTGCCGTGCTCAAGTAGCAGTTCGGACTGCGTCAAAGACACGGCAGGATATTACTTTGAGAGCGGGTACAACACCACCACCGGTTACGACCTGGCAACCGGGCTGGGCAGCGTGGATGCGACGAACCTGGTGAACGCCTGGAGTTCAGCCACCGGCTCTGATACGGCCACTGTAACCTTTACCTCCATCTCGCCCAATCCCGCGACAACCATCGATAATATTACTGTGGATATTACGGTATCCGGCTCCGACGGAACACCGACGGGAACCGTGACGCTGACCGGCGGCAGCTATAACTCGGGAGCGCAGACCCTGTCGAATGGCGGCAGCTATACCTTCACCGTTCCGTGCGGGGACCTGCCCATCGGAACCAACGACACGCTGACGGCGAACTATAGCGGCAACTCGACCTATGCGACGGCGACCAACTCGGCAACAATAACGGTGACCGGGCTGACCGCGAACGTGACCGTCACTTCTCCGCCAGCCACGCCGGTCACCAGTATCAATTCGAACCAGTCTCTGACCGTGACAGGCACGGTGAGCTGCACGGCGCCCTGCTCGGGCACCCAACGCCGACGGGAACGGTGACGCTGACGGGCGGCGGTTACACATCGCCGCCGACGGCGCTATCCGGCGGCAGCTACTCCATCACCATCCCCTCCAACTCTTTGAGCGCCGGAAACGACACTGCTTACTGTGACCTACAGCGGAAACTCGATCTACGATGCGGGAGCCTTCGGCACCACATCTGTGATGTGACGTATGTGGTTGTGCTGACACCGACGGTGACGGTGACTCCAGCGTCCACCAGCGTGGATTCGAGCCAGAGCCTACAGCGTGACGGTCACCGTAGCCGGCATCCGGGGCCACGCCCACCGGAACGGTAACACTGACCAGCGGCAGCTATAGCTCCGGACCGCAGACGCTTGGAACCACCGGCGTTGCACAGCCGGCAGTTGTGTCACCATCACCATTCCGGCCAACAGCCTGAACTGTGCGTGCAGAACACGCTGACCGCGACCTATAGCGGAGACGCGAACTACTCCTCAGGCAGTGGGAACGGCTTCGGTGACGGTGACACAATCCGCGTTTGCGCTGTCTGCATCCACGCCGTACGTCGGCCATCGCCCCCGGGTGCGATCCAGCAACACTCGACCGTTACCGTGAGTTCGAGCACCTCTTTATGCCGGAACTGTGACGCTTAGTTGCGCGCTGACTTCGCCTACCAATGGAGCACAGATCCGCCCACCTGCTCAATCACAAGCGGCTCGACGGTGACAATGAACGCGGGCACTCCCACCCCCGCATCCTCGACCGCTACGGTGTACACGACGGCGGCTACCAGCGAGCTGGTCTATCCGAAGCTGCACGGCGGAGGATGGGCAGGCGCTGGCGGCGGCGCGATGCTGGCGTTGCTGGTGTTCATAGGGATTCCGGCGCGGCGGCGGAGTTGGCGGCAAATGCTGGGTGCTCTGGTGCTGATGGCGGCGATCGGCAGCCTGGCCAGTTGCGGCAGCGGCAGCAGCGCCGTAAACCAATCCGGGTAATCCGGGCACGACTGCCGGCACTTATACTTTCACGGTGACCGGATCCGGGAACGCTTCAGTCACACCGGCAGCCCAGTACCACGTTCACGGTGACCGTGAATTAGGCTCGTTCAAAAAGCAAGCGCAACAGATTGGCCCTTCCTTGCGGGAAGGGCCAATCTTTTTGGACGGGGAAGCCGGCTTATTTGGTGAGCTTGTCGAGGTCGAGGTTCAGTTCAAGGACGTTGACGCGGGGTTCGCCGAGAATGCCGAGCTGGCGGCTGGCGTGGTGTGCTGCGCGATCAGTTGGCGGATGCGGTCTTCAGAGATGCCGCGGGCTTTGGCTACGCGGGGAACCTGAAAATCGGCGGCGTCGGGGGTGATGTCGGGATCGAGGCCGGAGCCGGAGGTGGTGACCAGGTCGATGGGAACGGGCTTGCCGGGGTTCTCCTTGGAGAGCTTGTCGATGGAGGCCTGGATGCGGGTCAACGAGAGCTTTGTTGGATTGGGCCAGGTTGGAGCCGCCCGAGCTGTGGCGTCGTAGCCGTTGCCGGCGGCCGATGGGCGGGGATGGAAGTATTTATCGGAGGTGAAGCTCTGGGCCAGCAGCGAGAGCCGATGACCTGTGCCGTCCTTGAGTGATGAGGCTTCCGGCGGCCTGGTGGGGGAAGATCACGGCGGCGATGCCGGTGACGAAGAGCGGATAGCCCAGGCCCAGCAGGATGGCGGTCACGATGGTGAAGCGAATTGAAGTCTTCCAGACGGAATGCATTTTCGTGCTCCTTGAAACCGCGTTAGCTGAGTTAGCGTTGTTAGCGCCCGAGTTAGTGCTGTCTGCCGGTGCTAACTCCGCGAGCACCCTGAACCCAGCTTCCTATCATCTACGCCAGATGCACGGCTACCAAAAACATGTCGATGGCCTTGATGCCGATGAAGGGTATGATGATGCCGCCTACGCCGTAGATCAGCAGGTTGTTGCGCAGCAAAATGTCGGCGGCCTTGGGCTCGTACTTCACGCCCTTGAGGGCCAGCGGGATAAGCGCCACGATGATCAGCGCGTTGAAGATGACCGCGGAGAGAATGGCGGACTGCGGCGAGTGCAGGTGCATGATGTTGAGCGCGCCCAGCACCGGGAAGACGCCGGCGAACATGGCGGGGATGATGGCGAAGTACTTGGCCACGTCGTTGGAGATGGAGAAGGTGGTGAGAGCGCCGCGGGTCATGAGGAGCTGCTTGCCGATCTCGACGATCTCGATGAGCTTGGTGGGGTTGGAGTCGAGGTCCACCATGTTGCCGGCTTCCTTGGCGGCCTGCGTGCCGGAGTTCATGGCCACGCCTACGTCGGCCTGCGCCAGGGCGGGCGCGTCGTTGGTGCCGTCGCCGGTCATGGCGACGAGCTTGCCCTTGCCCTGCTCGCGCTTGATGAGGTCCATCTTGTCTTTGGGCTTGGCTTCGGCGAGAAAGTCGTCGACGCCGGCTTCGCGGGCAATGACGGCGGCGGTGAGCGGATTGTCGCCGGTGATCATGATGGTGCGAATGCCCATGGCGCGCAGGCGGGCGAGGCGCTCCTTGAGGCCGCCCTTGACGATGTCTTTGAGATAGATGACGCCCAGAGCCGAAGCATTTTCCGCGACGACCAGCGGCGTTCCGCCGAGGCGGGCGATCTCTTCCACCTGCTCGCGGACTTTCTGCGGCAGTTGCGATCCCTGCTCCTCGAGGAAGCGGGCGATGGCGTCGGCTGATCCCTTGCGGATGCGGGTGCCGGGCAGGTTGACGCCGCTCATGCGGGTCTGGGCGGTGAAGGGAACAAACTCGGCGTGAATGCCGCTGAGGTCGCGTCCGCGCAGGTTGTACTTCTCCTTGGCCAGCACGACGATGGAACGGCCTTCGGGAGTTTCATCGGAGAGCGAGGCGAGTTGCGCGGCGTTGGCCATGCCGCTCCTGGCTGACGTCGGGGGCGGGATAGAACTCGGCGGCCTGGCGGTTGCCCAGGGTGATGGTGCCGGTTTTGTCGAGGAGCAGCGTGTTCACGTCGCCGGCGGCTTCAACGGCGCGGCCGCTCATGGCGAGGACGTTGTACTGGACGAGGCGGTCCATGCCGGCGATGCCGATGGCCGAGAGCAGGCCGCCGATGGTGGTGGGAATGAGGCAGACCAGCAGCGAGACCAGTACGAAGACCGGTCTGCGGGGCCTTGGAATACATGGCGAAGGGCTGCAGCGTGACGACGGCGAGCAGAAAAACGATGGTGAGGCCGGAGAGCAGAATGCTGAGGGCGATTTCGTTGGGGGTCTTCTGGCGGGTTGCGCCTTCGACCAGGGCGATCATGCGGTCGAGGAAGGTTTCGCCGGGATTGGAGGTGATGCGGACCTTGATCCAGTCCGACAAAACTTTGGTGCCGCCGGTTACGGCGGAGCGGTCGCCGCCGGCTTCGCGGATGACGGGAGCGGACTCGCCGGTGATGGCCGACTCGTCGACCGAGGCGACGCCTTCAATGACTTCGCCGTCGCCGGCAATATAGTGGCTGGCCTCGACGTAAATCACGTCGCCCAGGCGGAGCAGGCCGCTGGCGATCTCTTCAAAGCTGCCGTCGTCCTTGTATTTTTTGGCGATGGTCTCGCCCTTGGCCTTGCGCAGAGTATCGGCCTGAGCCTTGCCGCGGCCTTCGGCCATGGCCTCGGCAAAGTTGGCGAAGAGCACCGTGAACCACAGCCAGAGGGTGATCTGGAGGTTGAAGCCGAAGCCGGGGCGGTGGTGGACGATGTTGTCAATGAGCAGCGCGGAGGTGAGCACGCTGCCCACCTCGACGACAAACATCACCGGGTTTTTGACCATCCAGCGGGGATCGAGCTTGCGCACCGAGTCGAGGAGCGCCTGGGCCATGATTTTCGTGTTCCAAAGACTTTTCTTGGTCAGCCATATACAGTTCGTTTCGCCTTGTTCCAATGCGATGTTGTTAACGGGTTAGAAAAGCTGACCCGCCTTCAGCAGCAGGTGTTCCAAAATCGGTCCCAGGCTCAGCGCCGGGAAGAAAGTGAGCGCGCCGACGATCACGACCACGCCGACCAGCAGCACGGCGAACAGCGTGCGTATTCACGGGGAAGGTTCCGGGCGAGGGTGGAACGCTCTTCTTCCGGGCCAGGTTGCCGGCCAGGGCCAGCACAGGAATCATCATGAGAAGTCGCCCCATGAGCATATCCCAGCCCATCGCCATGTTGTACCACCAGTTGGTGCCCAGACCGGCGAAGGCCGAGCCGTTGTTGCCCGCGCCGGAGACGAAGGAGTAAAGAATCTCGGTAAACCCATGCGGGCCGGGATTGGCGGTCACCGAGAGCCCGTATTTCGGCGAGAGAACGAAGATGGCGGCGAAGCGCGAGAATGATGAGCGGGAAGATGAGCACGTAGAGCATGGACATCTTCACGTCGTAGGCCTCGATCTTCTTGCCCAGGTATTCGGGGGTGCGGCCCACCATGAGGCCGGCGATGAAGACCGAGAGCACGACAAAGATCAACATGCCGTACAGGCCGGAACCGACGCCGCCGAAGACCACCTCGCCGAGCATGATATTGGTGAGCGGAACCATGCCGCCCAGCGGAGTAAAGCTGTCGTGCATGCCGTTGACGGCGCCGCAACTGGCGTCGGTGGTGATGGTGGCGAAGAGCGCGCTCTCGGCGATGCCGTTGCGCACCTCCTTGCCCTCCATGTTGCCGCCGGCGCGGTCGCAGTGCGGGCCTGCTGCGGCGCCGTGAATCAAGGGATGCGGCTGCGACTCGGCCCAGTAGCACACGCTGAAACCGGCGGCAAAGAGCACGAACATGGCGGCGAAGACCGCCCAGCCGTGGCCGGGCGAGCCGGTCATGCGGCCCAAAGTATAAGTGAGACCCGCGGCAATCGACGAAGATCGAAAGAATCTGGAGGAAGTTCGAGAGCGGCGTGGGGTTCTCATAGGGATGGGCGCTGTTGGCGTTGAAGAATCCGCCGCCGTTGGTGCCCAGCATCTTGATGGCTTCCTGCGATGCCACCGGCCCCTGCCCGATGGTCTGCATCTGGGAGGGCTGTTCGAGCGGGTGGGCTATGGTGTAGGCGTGAAAATTCTGCGGAACGCCCTGCCAGACCAGCAGCAACGCATAGACCGATGCAGATCGGCAGCAGCACGTAGAGCAATGTGCGGGTCATATCGACCCAGAAGTTGCCGATGGTGGCAGAGGAGGTTCGCTTGATGCCGCGAATCAAGGCCACGGCCACCACGATGCCCGCCGCCGCCGACCAGAAGTTGTGCGTCGCCAGGCCAAGCCATCTCAGTGAGATAGCTCATGGTGGTTTCGGGCGTATAGAACTGCCAGTTGGTGTTGGTGGTGAAACTGGCGGCGGTGTTCCAGGCCAGGTCAGGACCGACGGCGGCCAGGTGCTGGGGATTGCCGTAGGGGATCAGGTTCTGCAGGCGCTCGAGGGCGTAGGTGAACAGCAGAGTGACGGCGGAGAAGCCCAGCATGGCAAAGGCATATTCGCGCCAGTTCATCTCCTGGTCGGCGTTGACGCCGCAGAGCTTGTAGATGAGCCGCTCGAAGGGACGGAGGACCGGATCCAGCCAGGTGCGTTCCCCTTCCAGCACGCGGGCCAGATAGATGCCCACGGGACGAACGATTGCCAGCAGAATCAGAGAGTAGATGGCAAACTGCAACCAGCCATTGGCGGACATGTTAGAACTTCTCCGGGAAAAGCAGGGTGAGGGTCAGGTAGCCCAGCAACAGGATGGACAGAATCAACGCAACTAAGGTGATGACGTCAATATGCATGGGGTTACCTCAACTTCTGGCAGGCCTTGACGTAGAGAAACGCCAGGGCGAAGAAGACTACGGTGAACAGCAACATCACTACATCTTGCATAGCAGGTCTCTCGAGTTTCCTACGGCCAGGATTACCGGTAGGGATCGCCGGGGAGTGCGATGAATGCACTTCAGGCGTACTCGCCGCATTCAGTTTGCCCCAGACTCCCATCCAAAATCATTCTGGCTCAAGCCAAGTCTGAGTATTGAAAATGTTTCCTAAATAAAGTGTAAGGATGGGAAGCAAATGCAGAATACGCACTCAAAATCGTGCGGTTGCAGACTGACTCACCTATAGTTTTTTCCGTAAGGTATTGCAAACACTGCATGTCCAATCATCGCGGAAATCATGGCGATGGAGAAATTTGTAAACGTAAAGATATCGCCGAGAGCAAAGGCCAGGGTTTTCCCGTGCCCGTTGGCGGCCGTGAATTCTCCCATCAGAAGGTTTGAATAAAACAGGAAGACGATGAACGCAACCTCAATGAGGGCGCGCCAGAATGCGGGCGATGCAGCCGACGATCTTTTGGGTCCAAGTCGCATGGATGGATGATACCAGCAGGCGCATAAAGATATATGAGGATTGGGCAGTTCACTCCTCGGCTGCCGCTCCAGCCCTCGGGGAGGAAGCGATAGCCCACCCAGGGCTCGGTCTGGATATATTGCTTGCCGGTCTGGGCTTCGAGTTTCTTGCGCAACTGGCCGATAAAGACGCGCAGATACTCGGGCTGGTGGGCCGACTGCGCTCCCCAGACGGCGGTGAGCAGGGCGCGATGGGTCATGACCTTGCCGGCGTTGCGGGCCAGGTGGAGCAGCAGGTCAAATTCCTTGGGGGTGAGGTGGATGGGCTTGCCCAGAACGAGGATGGCGTGAGCGCTGGAGTCGATGACAAAGTCGCCCTCCTCGATGGCCGCCGTGGTGCGCTCCGGGGCGCGGCGCAGGTGGGCGCGGACGCGGGCCAGCAACTCCTGAATGCTGAAGGGCTTGGTCACGTAGTCGTCGGCGCCGGCGTCGAGGGCCTCCACCTTGGAGCGCTCGTGGTCGCGGACCGAGAGGATAAGCACCGGCGTGGCAGAGCGGGCGCGAATGGCGCGGGTAACCTCAACGCCGCTCAGGCCGGGCATCATCAGGTCAGTGACAACCAGGTCGGGAGGCCAATCGCGGAAGACCTGCAGGCCCTCCTCGGGTTCGTTGGCGGTGCGCACGTCATAGCCTTGCGCGGAGAGCGCGGCGCGCAGCACGCGGGTGATCTGCGGTTCGTCGTCGATTACCAGAATTCTGCCGGGCATAACTTTCTTCTTTCATCGAAAGAGTACATCATTGGGGAGGCCCGGTATGATGCACGGTGGAGGAATTATGAAGGGGCTTTCCGATTCGCGGGGGATTGTTCACTGGTTTGTGGGCACGCTGATGGCGGCGGCGACCACGCTTCTGCTGGTCTGGTCGGGCGCCAACTCGACCACTGCGGGAATGGTGTTTCTGGTGCTGGTGGTGTGGTCGGCCACCCAGGCCGGGATTTGGCTGGCGCTTTATATCGCAGTGCTTTGCGCGCTCTCGTTCGACTACTTTTTTCTGCTGCCGTATCACACATTTCGGCTGGCCGGCGGGCAGCAGTGGGTGGACATGCTTTCGTTTGCGGCCAGTTGCGTTGTGGTGGAGCGGGTGGCGGAGCGGGCGCGCCGCCAGACCCGGCAGGCCGAAGAAGCGGCGCGAAGACGTGGAGCGGCTTTACGAGCTGAGCCAGGAGATGATGCTGCACGAGGACGCCGAAGGGCTGATCCGCGACTTGCCCCGGCTGATCAACCGCATCTTTGCCCTGGACGGGGTGGTTTTGTACGTTCGCGATCAGGACCAGTTCTACGCCTCGACCGCCGAGTTGCCGATGAGCATCCGCGCCAGCATGATCGCCATGACCCAGGGGCAGAATCCGACGCAGGTAATTCCGGGCGGCTTTACGGTGAGGACGCTGATGCTGGGATTGCGGCCGGTGGGAGCTCTGGGCTGGCGGCCGGAGACTGCTTTCGCACGAGGTAGCCACGGCGGTGAGCGCGCAGGTGGCGATTGTGCTGGCGCGGTCGATTGCCCTTGAGGCGACGGCGCGGATGGAGGCGGCGCGCGAGGGAGAACGGCTGCGCACGGCGCTGATCGACTCACTGACGCACGAGTTGCGCACTCCACTGACCTCGATTCGCGCAGCGGCTACCACGCTGTTGCGAGTCCGAGGGGATGGACGAGGCCGGACGGATGGATCTGGCGGCGATTGTGGATGAGGAGGCGGCGCGACTGGATTCGCTGATCGGCGAGGCTGTCGAGATGGCGGAGATCGACGCCAACGTGGTGCAGGTGCACCTGGCGCCGCAGCATCCCCGCGCGTTGCTGGAGTTGACGGTGGAAGAGTCGCGGAAGATTCTGGCCTCGCACCGGGTTACGATTGCCGCGGAGACGGGCAGGATAAAGCGGACGAGCCGGCATGGTTCGATCCGCATCTGCTGGGGCGGGTTTTGCGGCACCTGCTCGAAAATGCTGCCAGTTATACACCGCCAGGCAGCCGCATCACGCTGAGCAGCAGCCGGACAGACGGACCGGCTGGAGTTCCGCGTGGAAGACAATGGGCCGGGCATCGATGCGCTCGATCTGCCGCTGATCTTTGAGAAGTTTTATCGCGGCAAGCGGGGCGCGATTACCGGCAAAGGATCGGGGATGGGGCTGGCGATTATTCGCGCCATTCTTACCGCGCACGGCGGGGGAATCGAGGCTACCAGCCAGCCGGGGCAAGGAAGCTGCTTCAGATTCTGGGTGCCGCTGGTGGAGAAAGAGCCGGGGAGCAAGAAGGTTTCCTGAAGTTTCTCTTTGACGCATGACGCATTACAGGCTACATTAAAAATATGATTCAGTCTTTCCTGCACGCGGGTCTGGAAAAATTCTTTTTTACCGGAAGCAAAGCCGGAATCCAACCCGCTCATGCCAGAAAGCTGGCGATTCAGCTTGGCACACTGAACATTGCTCCTAATGCCGTGCGCATGAATGTTCCTGGTTGGGAACTGCATCCTCTCAAGGGCGATCTTGCGGATCACTGGTCTATCAAGGTCAACGGCAACTGGCGAATGACATTTTGGTTCGAAGGCGAAAATGCGATCCTCGTCGATTATCGGGACTATCACTAGGAGGAAAGATGACACGAATGTATAACCCGCCCACCCCGGCGAACTTCTCCGGGAATATCTCGGTACGATGCAGGTTGGTGAAGCGGCGAAGCATCTTCGCGTGGCGCGGTCTACGCTGTCGCGGCTCCTGAATGGCCACATGTCGTTTACCGCGTCCATGGCGCTGCGGCTTGCCGATGCTCTGGGCACAGAGCCGGAGGTATGGCTCGACTTGCAACAGCAGTACGACCTGTGGCACGCCGCGCGGCGCAAGCGGCCCAAAGTCGCGAGGATCGTTTTCGCAGACGCCGGCAAAAGCGCCGCTGCGTAATGTCTGGGCGCCGCTGGTGGAGAAGGAGCCGGCAAGTAAGAGGTCTAGTGTCTAGACTTGCGTCGCAGGGGTTTTCTGAAAAAGCACAATAAAGCTTTGTCGCGTGTGAATTTGCACCTACAGAAGTAACGAATGGGATACCGCATAGACTTACCTCTTCAATCCCTACTTCGGTTCCCCGCTCCAGTCGCAGGCAATTTCGCGGCGCTTGGTGGAGCTTTCTACGGCCCACTCCAGCAGACGTGCTACGCGCCATGCATCGATTGGCGCCACCGGAGCAGGAGCTTTGCCGAGGAGCGCGTCGCGGACGGCTGCGTAGTAGAGGCGATAGTCGCCGGGGATGGGCTCGACGGGACGGGTGACCATGCCGCCGTCCACGTCCACGCTCAGGGTACCCCAGTTGGCGGACGGTTCCTGGCCCCAGGTTTTGCTGTCGATGCGGGTGATTTTGGAGAGCGCGGACTCCTGCAGGTCGAGACCCCACTTCCAGTAGTTGCCCTTGGTGCCGCGCAGGTAATAGAACGGCCGGGCCAGCGAGGCGAGGCAGTTGCCGCTGAGAGTGACAGAAAGATCGGGATAGCGCAGGCGCAGGGTGAAGGAATCGTCGGAGCCGTTGCCGGGGCGCTCGCGCAGCACCTCGGCGCCCACGGCCTGGGGTTTGCCGAAGAGGATGAGGGCCTGGTCGACGAGATGGGTTCCAATATCGAGCAGCAAGCCGCCGCCTTGCGATGGATCTTCTTTCCAGGCTGCTCTTGTGACTGGCCGCCAGCGATCGTAATTGGTTTCAAAGTGCACCAGGCGGCCCAGGGCGCTCTCGCTCAGCAGTTTCTGAAGGGTGAGAAAATCTCCGTCCCAGCGGCGCTCGTGAAAAGGAACGAAGAGAAGATTTTTCTTTGCGGCCAGGTGCATCAGCTCGGCTACTTCGGCGGAGGTGACGGCTACCGGTTTGTCTACCACTACGTTTTTGCCGGCTTTGAGCACCTGGCGGGCCAGATCGAAGTGGGTACCGCTGGGAGTGCTGACCACGATCAGGTTGAGCGAGGGGTCGGCCAGCATGGCTTCGAGGGTGCGGTAGGTGGTGATGCCGGGGTAGCGCTCGGCGGCGTGGTTGGTGGTGCGTTCGACTACGGCGGAGAGTTCCAGTCCTTCAACGGAGGAGATCAGCGGCGCGTGAAAGACGCGCCCGCCTAAACCGAAGCCCACCAAGCCTACACGAATCATAATTTCTCTCAACCAGAGCGGGGTTAACGGAGTTGGCGGAGTTAGAACCGCTAACTCGCGCGAATCGCGGCTAACACCGCCAGCACCGCATTCTCTAACTATCCTTCGAGTTTATAACGCGTCTCGGCGAGGCGGTAGAGGCGGCGCCAGACCAGGCGGTTCATGGTGACCACCATGAGGGAGATCATGATGGTGGCCAGAAGCAGAATCGGGAAAGCGGCCGCTGGCTGTGGCGGCGTCGATCTGCGCGCCCAGGCCGATGGTTTCAAGCGTGCGGCCCCTTACCTGGGAGTACTCGGCCATTACGGAGGCATTCCATGCTCCGCCGGAGGCTGTGATCATGCCGGTGATGAGATAGGGGAAGATTCCGGGGAGGATGAGGCGGGTCCAGCGCTGCCAGCGGGTGAAGTGGTAGAGCGATGCGACTTCGCGGAGATCGGTGGGGATGGAGATGGCTCCGGCGATGACGTTGAAGAGAATGTACCACTGCGTGCCGAGCAGCATGAGAGCGACGGAGCCGATGCCCAGTCCGCCGCCGATTTTGATGAGGCCGATGAGCAGGATGGGAAAGAAGGCCGTGGCCGGAACCGAGGCCAGGATCTGCGCGATGGGCTGGACGATGCGGGCGAGGCGGGGATTGAGATCCGATGGCGACGCCGACGGGGATGGTCCACGCGGCGGAGATGAGCAGGGCGGCGTTGACGCGAAGAAAGGTTGCGCCTGCGCCTTCGAGCAGGAGACGCAGGTCAGGCCAGGTGACGGTGCGGAGCATGAGGATGGCCTGCGTTGCTCCCCAGCCAGGCAACCACGATTGCGGCCGTGGCGAGGGCCCAAAGCGCGGGAGAATACTTGCGGTCCTGCTCTTCGTCCAGCGGCTTGATGGTGCGGCACTCGGTGGAGTTCGCCATGCGGCGGCAGATGGGTTCATCCACGTCGCTCCAGATGCGGCCGGGAACGGAACTGAAGAGAGTGGAGCGGCGCAGCAGACTCAAGGATGGGAGAGGTGACGCGGTCGGCGGACTCGACCTGCTCGAATTTGAATTTGTCGCTCCAGGCGATGAGCGGACGCCAGATGAGCTGATCGGTGGCGACGACGATGAGGACCACGGCCGCGATGCCGCTGACTAAGGGCGCGGACGTCGCCGGCATAGGTGGCCGTCTGAATGTAGCTGCCGAGGCCGGGCAACTGGAAGTTGCGGTCGCCCATGGTGAAGGTCTCGCAAAAGATGAGGGCGAACCATCCGCCGGCCACGGAGACGATGGAGTTCCACACCAGGCCGATGGCGGCGTAGGGCATTTCAAGCTGCCAGAAGCGCTGCCATGCTGAATATCGATAGATGCGCGAGGCCTCGATCATCTCCCTGGGGATGGACTTGAGCGAAGAGTAGAAGCTGAAGGCGAGGTTCCACACCTGGCCGGTGAAGATGAGCAGGATAACGCCCATCTCGATGCCCATCTGATGGCCTGGAACGAGCGCGACCATGGCCAGCACCACGGGAGGCAGAAAGCTGAGCACGGGAATGGATTGCAGAATATCGAGGACCGCGACCATCCACGGCTCAACGCGGGGATTGTAAGCGGCGATGTAGCCGTAGCTGATGGCGAAGACCAGGCTGATGAAGTACGCGATACCCATGCGCACGATGGAGTAAAAAGCGTAGAGGGGCAGAGCGGAGATGGAATTGGAGATGGGAACGACGGGGATGGGTTTCCCCATCCAGTAAGCGCCGGTGCTGACGATGGAGAAGAAGATGGTAAGGCCGCAGGCGGCTACGGCCAGGTCGATGAGAAATGGCCAGGTGCGGACGGTGACCAGCGTTCGTGCAAGAGGATGTTGAAGTTTCACTCACTGTCCTCGCTGTCGGCATTCACCCCGGCAATCTCATCTTCGGGTGCGTCGGGCAATACAAAGCAGCGGCGGCCAGCATCGTAGTCGAAGAACTGTCCATATAATTCAACACTGAAGCCGCGGCCCGAAAAACGCGACAATCCATGCAAAGATATTGTCATCTCGCATGAAGATGATTAATAATACCATCGATAAAGGACACACATCCTGAACGATGGATCACCGCCAGCGCATTCTGAGTGCAATTCGCGGAGAGCCGGCCGACCAGGTTCCCTGGGCGCCGCGGCTCGACTTTTGGTATCGAGCGCGGTTGCGCAACAGGACGCTTCCAGATGATTTGAAAGGGCTGAGTCTGTCCGACATTGCGCGCCGGATCGGCGCGGCGGTGTATGCGACGATCCCCGATTTCACCACGTCTCCTGAGGGTGAAGAAAATCGAACGCTGGGTATGCTGGGCTGGGCCGATTGTCCGTACGACATCGAATTCGACGGCGTGGAGCGGCGTATCTCGATGAACGGCCGCGAGACGGTGATCGAGTATCGCTCGCCCGCGGGTATCCTTCGTACCGCCTGTATCTTCACAGATGAAATGTTGGATGCTGGTGCTTCGATGTCGTGGATTACCCGGCACGCAATTCAGCGTTCGGAAGACTTCAAGGTTGTCGGCGACATCTTTTCGCGCATGCATGTGGTAGCGCGTCCCGAACGCTACGTTCGTTTTCGAGAGAAATTGGGCGGCAACGGGCTGGCTGTAGCCTACGTGCACAACTCCGCCTGCCCGGTCCAACTCATCATGAAGGAGCTGATGACCACTGAAGAGTTCTTCTTCGCTCTTTCGGATTGTCCCGATGCTGTCGAGCGTCTCGCGGGGCAGATCGAACCGGTCTTTGCCCAAATCCGGAAAATCGCGGCGGAACTTCCGGCGGAAGTGGTGTTTCTCGGCGCCAACTATGATGATGGAATCACTCATCCGGCGTTCTACTGCAAATATATTCTTCCGCACCTGCGTTCTTACGCCGGCGAGCTTCATGCGCTCGGCAAGTACTTGATGACGCATACCGACGGAGAGAATCGCAGACTGCTGCCGGCCTACCTCGAAACGGGGTTCGATGTAGCTGACTCGGTGTGTCCGTTTCCGATGACACGGTGCCGAATCGAAGAGTTGCGCGCTGCTTTCGAAGGCCACATCACGATCTGGGGCGGCCTACCCTCTGTCCTGCTTTGCCCGCACAGCGCAAGCGAAGGAGAATTCCGTGCGTTTGTCGACGCGCTGGTGGCGCAATGCCAAGGGGGCACACGATTTATCCTGGGCGTCAGCGACATGGTGACTGCCGACTCGGATTGGAACCGCGTTCTTTACTTGAGCGAGGCGGTAACCAGAGTTCGCGCCAGAGGATGCTGAATTTTCACTCGGCTTCCTTGCTGGCGGCGATTTCTTCTTCCTGTGCGTCAGGCAAGACGAAGCGGCGGCGGCCGGCATCGTAGTCAAAGAGTTCGGCGTAACGGCCCCAGGCGACGGCGGTCTCCATCTGGCGCAGGCACTCCTCTTCGGTGAATTGCTCGTCGAGCATATCGAGGAAAAAGTCCTCGGGGATGGTGTGGTCGCTCTTGGATTCGAGCGCGCGGCGAATCTGGCGCAGCAGCAGGACGTGCTCGACCGCGGCGACGCGAAAGAGTTCCTTCTGGCGGAGAATCTCGGAGTTGGCGAACTCCGTGCCGCTCTCGGTGATGACCGCATCGCCTTCTTCGATGGTGAGGAAGCCGAGCAACTGGGCAGCATCGACGATGGGCAACAGATCGTCGATTTCGAAGGCCAGATCGTCGGCCAGGCGGTAGATATCGTCGCGGCCGCCCTTGTCGAGCAGCAGTTCGAGCAGGCCGGCCATGCCGCCGGGGCGTGCGTGGGGCAGCATCTGGTAGTGCATCTGGCGCTGGTCGCGAACGCGCGTTCCGACTTGCTGATCGGGAGCTTCGGCGGGAGCGACGTCGGGCTTGGTGAGGACTTTATAGATGTAATCGACCAGTTGGGTGAAGGCTTCGGATTTGCGGTCGCGGGGTTGCGGAATTGCACGCGGAAGTCGGTGCGGATGTGGCCGGGGTTGCGCCCAGCACGACGATGCGGTCGGCCAGCAGCACTGCTTCCTCAATGTTGTGCGTAACCAGGAAGACTGCCTTGGTGTGCATCTTCTTGTTGGCCCACAGTTCCAGCAGTTCGCTGCGCAGGTTCTCGGCCGTCAGCACATCGAGCGCGCTGAAAGGCTCGTCCATGAAGAGCACCTCCGGCTCGACCACCAGTGCGCGTGCAAAGCCAACGCGCTGCTTCATTCCGCCCGACAATTCTTTTGGATACGCGCCTTCAAAGCCGTCCAGACCGACCGTATCCAGCATCTTCATGCTGCGTTCGCGGCGCTCGGCGGGAACGATGCCGCGCGCCTGCAGCGGGGCCTCGACGTTTTGAAGAACCGTGAGCCAGGGAAAAAGGGCAAAGCTCTGAAAGACGATGGAGACGTTGATCTCGGCGCCGGCGATGGGTTTCTCGTGCCAGAAGACCTGGCCGGCCGAGGGCGTGGAGAGCCCGCTGAGCATGCGCAGCATGGTGGACTTGCCGGAACCGGAGGGACCGAGCAGAGCAAGAATCTCACCGGGAACGATCTCCAGGTCAGTGGCGGAGATGACCTGAATGCGGTTCTGGCTGGGCTGGGCGTAATACTTCTCGATCTTCTCGGCGCGAATGATGGGCTCCGCGGCCTGGATTTCGGATTGGGTGGGGATAAACCGCTTCCTGCATGCGAGGTTCTCCGGTTAGGGGTCCGCGCGCTAATGAGCGGCAGCCGGCTTCTATTGCAAGTGTATGATGGCACGGTTGCAATCAATAAATAGACGCAGATTGCGGGGGATGGGACGCAGGAAGTGGGAACGAAGCAGGCGCTAGTTGTTCTCAGGCCTTTTATATGGCTGTTGCAGCCATTGTTGGGCTTCGTTGACTGCGCCCTGGGAGTTGTCGTTGGTCTGCACGGCCAGGCGGTACTCGTTTACCGCGCGGTCGCGCTGGCCGGTGAGGTCGTAGATCTTGCCGATCTGAATGTGGCTCCAGACTTCGGTCCAGTGCGGCTCTCCGTCGCCGCGCAGCGCGTCGCGATAGTAATTCACGCTGGCCTGGTAGTTGCGCTGGGCATAGAGCAGATCGCCCATGCGGTAGTTGGCCAGCGAACTCTGGGAGTTGACCTGCAACGCTTTTTGATATTCGGCCGCCGCGCCGGCCAGGTCGCCCTGCGCAACCAGTTGCTGGCCTTTGAGAATGGCGGTGCGCAACTGCTGGTCGGGAGTGGACTTGAGCACCCAGTTCTGGGGATCGATGATGATGTGGCGCGGACGGCCGAATGTATCCACCGAGAATTGAGTATCGGCGCCGACCACGTCGATCTTTTTGGTTTCGGTTTTGCCGTCGGTCTCGATGCGCAGTTCCACCGGCATGCGGAAGAGGTCGAGGTCCTGCTGAATTTCGCCGACGGTGCGAAAGCCTTTGTTGTTGCCCAGGCGGTAGACGACGTACTTATCAGTGAACTGCGGCGCGCCGGTGCCGTCAATCCATTGCGTGAAGAATGCGGTCAACTGCTGATGGCTTTCGGCCTCGGCTAATTTTTCAAGATCCGCAGCACTCATGGAGCTGTCAGCGTATTGGCTGAGCGCACTCTTGAGCGTAGCCAGAAAAGCCTGGTCGCCCATCACCCAGCGCAGCATATGGAAGATCATGGCGCCTTTTTCCAGGGTCATGGACTGGAACTCGGTCGAGAAGGGATTGAGGCGGGCGGCGCTCGACAGAGGAATCGTAGTCGTAGGCCAGAGCGCCGGCCGCGACGTCTTGAATCGCCGACTGCAATGCGCTGCTGCCGCTCTCGTTCTCCACGTACATCAGTTCGGCGTAGCGGGCCATGCCGTTGGTGATCCAGGCATCGTTGAGGGTGCGCGGGCTGACCTGAGAACCCCACCACTGGCGGGCGATGGTATTGGCCAGCAGGCGGATGCCGGATTTGTCGCCCACGCGCGAGCCGGGAATCGCCGCCAGTTCGGGCGCCCAGACGGAGGGGAGCGTATCGTCGGGCAGCTCGACTACGTTCAGACGGGTGGTCTCCGGCGCGCCAAAGCTGGCGGTAAAAAAATCGAATTCCTTGGCCGCCGTCTGCGCCAGTTCGTTGCCGGATTGCTGATGAGCGGCGGTCAGATAGACCTTCACGTTGCCTGCGCCCGCAGAGACCGGGTCCAGATAGCGGCCGGCAATCACTGTGCCGGGGAAGCCGGGCTTGGTCCAGTTGAAGTCGTATTGCTCGCCATCGATCGCCGTTGGCCAGCTTGACCGGATGCGACGGGCCTTGAGCGCCGCTCGCGAAGACCGTCATTCCCTGCGGCACGCGAATGTGCATCTCGGCGGTGAAGCGGTTGGTGAGGTAGCCGGTAGTGGGAAACCAGCGCGCGGGATAGAGCAGGTAGCTGATCGGCTCCTGAATGGCGGCTAGTTTTTGGCCTTCGATGGGGCCGTCGTCTTTGCCGGTGATCGTGCCCTCGTATTCGAAGGTCCAGTGCGATTGCTGGCCTTTGGTAAAGGGCGCGGCCGGGGTTACGCGGATGGTTCCGTCGGCCAGTGCGGTCACTGATGAGCAGCTTGCCGGTTTCGTCGGTGATTTCTTGTAATCTTCAGCGCGGGATGAAAACCGAAGCTCACTTCGTCGGCGGTCTCCGGTGCGGTAAAGCTGACGATTGCTTTTGCGGAAAGGTGATGCGTGGCCGGGTCCAGTTCGGCATCGATCACGTAGCCGGCGATTACCGGCGTGGGCTGCTCGGGCTTCTGTGCGAGGAGCGGAGACGCCAATCAGCAGGGCCAGCGCGAAAAAGCCAGTGAGCGAAAGACGCACTGCGCATTTAAGCTCGCAATTTTCTGAGTCCGCGAATTCTGCGCTTTTGTATCTGCATAATTCAATTTCGCAGACTGGTTCCTGGTTACGCGCTGTTGAGAGATCGGCTCGAATCTCTTCCAGCGTAATCGCCGCTACCCGCTCGATTGCGCCGGTTTGTCCGTCGCTGGCCCGCGGGCCGGCTGTTCAGCTTGCCGCGAATCTGCGCCAGCTCCTTCATCATGGACTCGCGAGGCGGGCCGTCGGGTAGCAGCAGTTCGATCTGGTGGACGACATTTGCAGCCGTGAAGTCATGCTGGATCAGCTCCGGAACGATTCGCTTGCCGGCAATCAGGTTGACCATGGCCACGTGAGCCACCTTCACTACGCGTTTGGCGATGGCATAGGTGAGCGGGGAAACCCGGTAGACCACGACAAAAGGATTGCCCATCAGCGCCGCCTCCACTGTGGCCGTGCCGCTGGCTACCACCGAGGCGCGGGCGTGGAAGAGCGTGGCGCGCGCATCGTCGACCACGCGGATGGGCAGCCCGCCGCCGCGGTCGTCCACCAGATCGAGCACGGCAATCTGCTGCGCCTTGTTCAGGGTCGGGGCAAGCGGCACCACAAACTCAAATTGATCGGCGAGCCCTGCGCCGGTAAGGGTATCTGCGCTCCGGGTCCCTGCACAGCGGCCCGCATAGGCCGCGCTGCCCCTGTCCGATGGTTGCGTGGATAGCCCGACAGAGTCCACGCCGCCTCCAGCATATCGGGCAGATTGTGGCGAATTTCTTTTGGACGGCTGCCGGGCAGGAGAGCGATCCAGGCTTTGGTGGGGTCAAGACCGCTGGCTTTGGCGAACTCTTCGCGGCTGATGGTGGGCGGCGGCAACTCCGCCAGCGGATGGCCGACGAACTCCGCCTGCACGCCATGCTCGCGATAGAACGGCTCCTCGAAGGGAAAGATCACCAGCATGCGGCGGATATATTTTTCGACCAGCTTGATGCGGTGCTTCTTCCAGGCCCACAACTGCGGGCTGACGAAGTAAATGACCGGAACGCCGAGACGGTGGAACTCTTTGGCCAGGCGGAAGTGGATCTCGGGAAAGTCAATGAGCACGGCTACGCTGGGGCGGCGGGCGCGAATGGCTTTTTTCAGCTTGCGGAACTCGCCGTAGATGCGGGGCAGGTGGAGAACCACTTCAGTCAGCCCCATCACGGCCATATCTTCAGAGCGGACGATGCGCTCCAGGCCGGCCGCGGCCATGCGCTCGCCGCCCATGCCGAAGAAGCTTGCCGTCTGGCCGGATGCGGCAAGCTGCTTTTTCAGCGCCTCGATCAGCAGTGCGCCGTAGTGCTCGCCGCTGGCCTCGCCTGCCGAGATGAAGATGGTGGGGGACATTTTTTCGTCAGCACCGCCGAGTTACGCGCTGGAGCCATCATAACGGTTTCGATTGGCACAGACTCAAGCGCGTGCTGGCGCAATCCTCCGCTACAAAACGGTTAGATGCGAAGAAATATTCTTCTGCGGAACATCCAATAGAGCAACAACCAGTAAACGGTCAATGTGAGAGCTCCGAGGAAAACAGGTTCCAGCGTGGGGCCGAAGAGATTGAGTGCACGCATGCCCAGATGAATGCGAAAGCTATTCTCGATGAAGTCCTCAAAGAGATGCGCCATCAGGTATGCGGCGATAGAGTTCATGCCGACGACGACCAGCGGAAAAGCAATGCCTCGATGCTTTCGGACGTCGATGAACCAGGAGAATGCTGCAAGAAAGAGAAAGCAGACGCCGCCGCTGAAGAGCGTCCATGAGGGGGTCCAGATCTTCTTCACGATGGGGCAGATCCCGGTGAAGTGTAAGAGCAGGCCGGCGGCGATCAATGCGGCTGCGGCGATGAGAAAGCGGCGCAGGGGAATCTTGGGAGCGGAGGCGATATACCACCGGCCCGCGGCGACTCCGAGCAGCATGGTGCCTAACGTGGGTATGAAACTCAGCGTCAGATAGCCGTCATCGTTGAAGAGGAAGCGGCTTGGACGGGGAAACAGGTTCAGAAACCAGAGATCGAAGGCCTGGCCGAAATTGCTGTTGCGATTCCAGTGGGAGGCGAAGCCGGTGAAGAGGTGCTTATACCAGTCGGGAGTTACGCCGACGGCTGCGTAGTTAAAGTTGGGGCCGGGTGCGGGATAGAGCGCCCACGCCAGCCAGTAGCCGAAGAGGATTATGCCGAACGCGATCCACTGCCAACGCGGACGAACGAAGGTAAGAAGAAATGCGAACGTGTAGCCGAGACCGATCTGGGTGAGCGTGTCTTCAAAGGTGAAGTTGGTCATGGGGCTGTGGATGGAGCGGAGAAAGATGCCCAGCGCCACGAGAATGAAGCTGCGCCAGATGGTGTGGAACAGCATATGCGGGAAGGATTCGCCTTTGCGCTTGCGGCTGAGAATGGAGTACGGGAGCGCGACGCCGGCCAGGAAGGTGAAGCCGGGCTGGATGGTATCTTCAAGGCTCATACCGGCCCATTCGATGTGGGACTGCTGGAAGCCAAGAAACTGCCAGATTGGATTGCCTGGGAAAGCTTGAGCTACCTCCGGCAGGCGAAGAACTCCAGCCAGCATCAACACCATCACCAGGCCACGGTATGCGTCGACCGCAATATTGCGCTGCTGCTGTTGCTCCACTTTCACGATCGTATCGCCCATGGAAAATCCTCTGCGGGAATTGTACTGGTTATTGCTTTACTGCTTCTCAATAACGAAAAGTGAGCACTAGGTGAACACACAAATGAAGATTAAGTCTATGATATGTGGGAGGTTTTTATGCGTATTATTTTAGCTTCCATCTGTTTATTGCTCGGTGTCCCTGGCTTGATTGCACAGGGTGCAAATCCTCCTCTAGCCGTCTCTGAGCCAGATGCCCGACAGCATCTCATACAGCAGACAGAGGCGATCTACCCGCCTATCGCACGGGCAGCGCGCATACAAGGTGACATTGCAATCACTTTAGTGATCGATGAAAATGGACAGGTAACTTCCGAGAAGGTCATCAGCGGCCCAGCCATGCTGCAACAAGCTGCATTGGATTCGGTGATGAAATGGCGCTTCGCTCCGTTCAAGGCGAATGGCGTGGCCACGCAGGCTACAACGACACTGACCATCCCATTCCATATCGATAAGCCCGGAGAAGGCCCGAGCACTGAACAGGAGAAAGCCGCACAGGCATGGTTTCCGTTATCGGATAAGTGCAGAAATGCTCTCAAGGCACAGAATACAAAGGATGAGCTTGACTACTGTAAACAAGCACTCGATATGTCAATTAGGGCAGGAGACCTAACATCAAGTGATCAATTAGGGAGGATGGATTCTCATCAGCTTTATGGCCATGCTCTGCTCTCCGCAGGAAGATTAAATGAAGCACTGGATCAGGAAAACCTGGCTATTCAAGAGGCGAAAAAGTGTCTGACGGATAGAGATCAGGAATACGCGATGCCATTTTTTTGGCGTGCCCTTGTCGAGGCACACCTGAGTCAAACGGATGCAGCCTTGGCCGACTTCACAGTGGCTGAGGAAACGCATCGTCGAGCCATCGCCCATCTACCCGAAATGAAAAAGATGTATGGCCAATATCTTGCATCCATTTTGAAGCAGCATGCGGCGCTGCTTGATCTGCTTGGCAGGTCGGACGAAGCAGTTAGGTTACGCTCAGAAGCTGCCGATCTTTAGTAACCATGAGGTAGAAGTTTCATATAGTAACTATGCACCACGCCTTGCGCGGACGGCTGCGGCTAATTCCGTGAGCATCGCGTGAGTTTCAGTCCAGTCGATGCAGGCGTCGGTGATGCTCTGGCCGTAAACCAGTGGCTGGCCGGGGATGAGCTTCTGCGCGCCGGCTACGAGATTGCTCTCGATCATCACGCCGATGATGTTCTTGTTTCCAGCGGCAATCTGGCCGGCTACATCGTGGCAGACGATCGACTGGCGGCGGTAGTCCTTGTTGCTGTTGGCGTGGCTGAAGTCGATCATGATGCGCGGTTCGATTCCGGCCTTTTCCATTTGCGAGGCGGTCTCGGCCACGCATCTGCGTGTGTAGTTCACCATCTTGCGGCCGCCGCGCAGGATCATGTGGCAGTCGGGATTTCCGTTGGTGACAAAGATGGCGGATTGGCCGTGCTTGGTGTGGCCGAGAAATGTGTGGGAGTGGGCGGCGGAGAGGATGGCGTCGATGGCGATTTGCACGTCGCCGGAGGTTCCGTTCTTGAAGCCGACCGGACAGGAAAGGCCGGAGACCAACTGGCGGTGAACCTGGCTCTCAGTGGTGCGCGCTCCGATGGCGCCCCAGCCAACCAGGCCGGCAAGGTACTGGGGCAAAATCATGTCGAGGAATTCGGTTCCAGCGGGAACGCCCATCTCGGCCAGGTCAAGCAGCAGATTCCGCGCCAGGCGCAGGCCGTCGTTGATCTTGTAGGATTCGTCGAGATAGGGATCGTTGATGAGGCCCTTCCAGCCGATGATGGTGCGGGGCTTCTCAAAATAAACGCGCATGACGATGCGGAGATCGGCGGAAAACTCCGCAATCGCTGACTTGAGCAGGGCGGCATACTCGCGCGCGGCCTTGGTGTCGTGAATGGAGCAGGGGCCCGCAAGGACCAGCAGGCGCGGGTCGCGACGGTTGAGAATCTCTGTTATCTCTTTGCGGGCGTCGAAGATGGTGGTCGAAGCGGCTTCGGAGATGGGCCGTTCTTCCTCAAGAAAAACGGGAGGGAGAACGACCTTGATCCATTTGAGGCGAATGTCTTCAGTTGTATGGAGCATGGCTCTTTTCCTTGCGGCGCATTTTCAGTCCCGCATCTCTACCGGCGCGAACAAGCCACGGGAGTTGAGATGGGATAGCCTTACATCAAAATCTACCAGCTTGAGGCTTAACGCTGCTGCGCCAGGGCATGCTCGTGTTGACACAGCACTTGCCGCTGCCTAGAATTAAAAGGGATCAATGTATTCTTTCCACGACATAAGCGATAGATAAGCAAGCATTTATCACCCATTAGCCCGAAGTGACGAAGCCGGAATGCTACTCATTTTGAGTGCTGCCGGGGCAAAACAGTACGGAGAACAGAGAAGATGCCTGAAGCGCGCGTCAGTCCGCGAGAGCGGCTGGTGCTTACGGCCATCATCGAGCTTTACATCGCTACCGGCGAGCCCGTGGCCTCGCAGGCGGTTGCGCATTTTTTCGCGAACAAGGAGGGGCTGAGCTCGGCCACCTTGCGCAACGTGATGGCAACGCTGGGCGAAGCGGGATTGCTGGAGCAGCCGCACACCTCGGCCGGCCGAGTTCCCACTGCGGCGGCCTTCCGATATTACGTGGAGCAGATTACCCGGCAGGATGCGCACTTGGGCCGCATGGGCACGCAGGCGGCCAGTTCCCTGCCGCAAGGCGCTTCGACCTTGAGTGAGGCGCGGCGAGGGCAGATTGAGGAGAGCTTCAGCGGCGTGGCCAGCTCGAACGAATACCTGGAGCGCACTTCGCACGTGCTGGCGCTCATCTCCAGCGGATTGGGCGTGGCGCTGGCCAGTTCCACCGCCGGCCAGGTGCTGGAACACATTCATTTTTCCCGGCTCTCGCAGGGGCGCGTGCTGGCGGTGCTGGTTACGCAGGCCGGAGCGGTGCTGGATCGAGTGCTGGCGCTGGACCGCGATTTGACGCACCTGGAGTTGGAGACGGCGGCGCGCTATCTGAACGAGAACTTCCGCGGATGGGCGATCGAGCGCATTCGTGCCGAGGTTGCCCGGCGCGTGGAGATGGAGCGCGAAGCCTACCACCAGATGCTGGCCTCGGTGGAGGAACTCTGCCGCAAGGGCGCTTTGACCGGCGGCGAGGCTGGGCCTGCAATTTTTGTGGATGGAATGGCCAACCTGATTGCCGCGGAAGTGGATCGCGAGCGGCTGCGCCAGATGCTGCTGGCCCTGGAGGCCAAACAGCGGCTGGTGGAGCTGCTGACCGCTTATGTGGACGGGCGGCAGCAGGAGGTGCGCGTGGTGGTGGGTCTGGATGAGGCTTCTCCGGCCATGCAGGACCTGGTGCTGATCGGCTCGCCGGTGAGGCTGGGCGGCGACAATAAGGGCGCCGTAGCCGTTATCGCGCCCACGCGCATTCAATATCAGGAGATGATTCAGGCGGTGCGCTACATTGCAAAGCTTTCCGAGCGCATTCTTGGAAGTTCCCACAGAGCAGAAAATTCACTAGAGACGGCGGCCGTTGCGGTACCTCGAACCCGCGGGACGAACGGCTTAAGCCGCGCAAATTATCATGGAATCAAGGCAGCGTTGATTCCTGGGAGAATGCACAGAGTTATGCCAGAACAGAAAACAAAGCCGCCCATACCGGACCCGGTGGAGATCGCTGCCGGCGCGGCGGCGGAAGAACCAACTGACGGAGCAGCAGCGGTGAGCGGCGAGGCGACAGCGGGCCAGACCGAGCTTGAGCAGTTGAAGGCGGAGCGCGACCAGTTGCTTGATCGCCTGGCGCGGTTGCAGGCGGAGTTTGAAAACGCCCGCAAGCGAGCCGAGCGCGAGCGGCATGAATTTCGCGACTATGCCGCCGGCAATGTGGTGGAGCAGTTTCTGCCCGTGGTGGATAACTTCGAGCTGGCGCTCAAGTCCGACGGCTCGGCGCAGCAGTTGCGCCACGGCGTAGAGCTGATCGTGAAACAGATGGAAGAGATTTTGCGCAAACTGCACGTGAAGCCGATTCCCGCCGTGGGCGAGGCCTTCGATCCCCACTTGCACGAGGCGCTGGGCGCAGTGGATCGCGACGACCTGCCCGACCAGCATGTGGCAGAAGAGATCAGGCGCGGCTACCGGCTGCGCGAACGTTTATTGCGACCGGCGCTGGTGCGCGTGGCGCACAACCCCAAACAGAAGAGTGAATGAGTCCAAGAGTGAGTAAAGCCGATTACTACGAAGTCCTGGGAGTTTCGCGGGATGCAGACGACCAGGAGTTGAAGAGCGCCTATCGCAAGCTGGCGCTCAAATACCATCCTGACCGCAATCCCGGCGATCATGCGTCAGAAGAAAAGTTCAAAGAGGCCAGCGAGGCCTACCAGGTGCTGTGCGACGCGGACAAGCGCGCCGCCTACGATCGCTATGGCCATGCGGGGCTGGGCGGGCAGGGCTTTGGCTCGGGACCGTTTGCCGGCGGCGTGGATATTGGCGACATCTTCGGCGATCTGTTCGGCGAGATGTTCAATGTGGGCGGCGGCGGGCAGCGCGGCTCGCGCCAAAAGCGCGGCGACGATCTGCGCTTCGACCTGGCCATCAATTTTGAAGATGCGTTTTTCGGCGCCGAGACCGAGGTGAGGATTCGGCGGCTGGAGACCTGCACGGTTTGCAATGGCCGCGGCAGCGCATCAGGCCGCGGACCCAGCGTTTGCCCGCAGTGCCAGGGCCGGGGACAGATCCGCTATCAGCAGGGATTTTTCTCCGTGGCGCGCACCTGCGGAGCCTGCGGCGGCGCCGGTTCGGTGATCGGCGATCCCTGCACCACCTGCCGAGGCGAAACGCGCGTGGCCAAGGAGCTGAAGCTCACCGTGAAAGTGCCGCCGGGAGTGGAAGAAGGCACGCGCATCCGCTACGCCGGCGAAGGCGACGCGGGACGCTCGGGTGGCGCCAAGGGCGACCTTTATGTTGTGCTCTCGATCCGGCCGCACGACTTCTTTGAGCGCCACGGCCACGACCTGCACTGCGTGATCCCCATCAGCTTTCCGCAGGCGGCGCTGGGCGCGGAGTTTGAGATTCCCGGCATCGACGGCCCGGTGAACGTGAAGATTCCCGAGGGCACGCAGAGCGGACGGGAGTTGCGCATCCGCGGGCGAGGCGTTCCTTATCTCAACGAAAAAGGCCACGGCGACCTGATTGTGAAGCTGATGGTGCAGATTCCCAGAAAGCTGAACCGCGCCCAGCGGGAACTGGTCACCAAGCTCTCCGAGTCGCTGACGGTGGACAATAAACCGGCTTCGCCTGGGCTGATGGAGAAGATGAAGGATTTGTTTAATTGAGGCTCAGGCGGGGAATTCCCTTCCTGCTACTGTTCTGAAGCAGCAGGTCTCTACCCCGCGCCCCTGCTGTCGCGCCATTGGATAAACCATCATTCAACCGGCCGCTACGGCGCGCAATCCAGGCGCGCCATGCGGCCGGCCGGAATGACCGCGTGGTCGAAGATGGAAATGTTGTTGGGGTCGCGTACCAGCTTATAGTCGCGGAAGGCCAAAGCTGCCAGAGCGTCGCCTGCCGCATCGTCCGGCCAGCCTTCGTTCTCCGAGAGCACCAGCACGGTACGGCCTCCGATGTGCGCCACCAGGATGGGGAACCGATCCAGTTTCATCTTCTCCGCATTCCATGGGTTGCTGGTCTCGTAGAGATCGGAGAATATCTGCGTAGCGTCCAGGCTCATCACCAGCGTCTTGTCGTCGCAAACGCCGCGAACGCGTTTTGCGAATGCGGTCGTCTTCAACTGTTCGGCCACAAAGGCGCGATGATAGCCCCAGGATGACCCTGTCGGAAAGCCTCGCGGCAGATGGTAAGTTTTATCGGGCAAGACAACGATTTTTGAAGGCGCGTACTTCAGGATGAGCGGGCCGATCAGCGCGCCCAATGCCTGATTGGCCAGGACGATGCCCACCACGAGTGCGTACACATGTAGCGGCCGAGAGGCAAAATGCAGTGGAATCAGCCATCCTATCAGCATAGAAACACCGGCCAAGCAAAGGATGAAGTGGCGACCGGGACGGGGATTTGCAATCCAGAATGCCAGCGCCGGCGCAATCAACACGAGCGGGCCGATTGCGGAATGGAGCAGCGCCGCCTTTTGCTCCGATGCGGCAGGTGCGGACCGGGTTGCGCGCGTAATCGCGACCACGGCAATCAAACCCACAACGGCCGTCGCAATGCCGCAGCTCAAGGTAAAAACACATATGCCGATGGGGATCGTTTTCAAACGGATGAACTGCTCGAGGAAGGAGCCCAAACGGTCGGTTCCAGGCGTGGTATCGACCCATGCCACCTTGAACGCGAAAAAAGCCGCAGTGGCTAGCACCGGCGCCAAGGCGCGCTGTCCTGCGTCCTTCAGAAATCGGGGCCAGTCGCTGAAGTCCGCACGAGCCAGCACCACAAACGGGAAGGCGAGGAGAATCTCCGCTCGTGCAACCAGCGCCGCCAGGAGCAAAAGCGAGCCTAGAACTGTAAAGACAAACGAGCGCGCGCCGCGGACGGGTAACAACAAGCAGCAGGAACCAGCTGCGAACAATGCGACGGCCGGAAGGATGGGATGGCCACTGGTGCCAAGTTCAAGCATCATGGGGCTGTAGGCGAATAGCAGAACGGCAATCGTGGCTGATCGGAGGCCATGCAGGATCCACGCCAGCAGCCAGAAGCAGAAACAGCCTGCCGCCGCCGACCAAAATCCGATTTCGTTGATCAACGCGATCAGCCGTTGAGAATCCGCGAGAGTGCGGGGGTCTGCAAAGCGATAGATGGCGGCAATGTATCCAAAGCTGAATGCCTTGCCATAATGGCTCGCGGAGGCGAGATGGGTACCGTAGCGAGCGCCGTCGAGCACGCCCACGAGCACGCGATACAAGTCGTCTTCGCCAAGCAGCCCCCGGTATCTGAACTTATCAATCCATAGGGCGTACAGCGCCATGGCCATGGCTGCAAAGAAGAAGTCGATCCAGAAAGAATTCCGCCCGAAGCTCAATAGGCGGCATTTGGCGCTCTTCGCATCCGATGGAGCCGCTTCGCACATCTTCGCTGCCTTGCCGGCCGGGAGTTGCATCTGGGCCCCACCCCTCCCGTCATCCTGCTTCATTTGTTAAATCGTTCAGAAGCTGGAAACACGGAATTCACCGCCATCATTTCACGGATCGCTCCCGGAAGCTGGCGGAACCCGTTGGTTTTTGGGAACTATTATTCAAGAGATTGTATCGCGGGGACAAAATGAAGCAAGGGTGCGCGGAATTGCAGGATGTTTGGTGGAGCTGAGCGGGATCGAACCGCTGGCCTCCTCGTTGCGAACGAGGCGCTCTCCCAGCTGAGCTACAGCCCCACGACTCTTCTATCTTAGCAGCGGACCGGGAATCAGGAAAGTCGCGCTGATTTTGCCTTCTCGCAGAAACCTGCACAGGGACTCAGCGGGCGAACGAATAGGTTCCGCATAGATTGGCTGAATTCGAGATTTTGTCGATAGTGAATACCGGCACATCGTCGCCGGAGAAAAAGGCGACCTCCAACGATTTGCTGCCGGACAGATAGGTTGCCATCCACTGCGTTTCGTCGCTTCCGCAGAGGGTGTTGTGATGCTGAAGCTTTAGCTCCGCCGGTATCTTGAGCCGGTATAGAGTACCCTGGCCGGCGGTGTTTACATCCGCGTCGAAGACCGCGCTCACCTCCACGGGTTGAAGGTTGCGAATGGACGCAAGCGGATAAGAGTGGAGATTAAGGGTCAGCTTCGAATCGGAGATGGCAATGTCGCCGGTAATCTTGTTCGCAATGTTACTGGCCGCCCGCCAGTAGCCCTTGTCATGCAGCTGCGCCGGGCAATGGATCGCGCCGGCGAGCGCCAGGATGGCGATGGTCACAATCGAGAGCTTCTGCATCTTCACACTCCCTGCACGATTTCGCAGAAAAGCCGGGGACGAGCCCCGGCGTGTCTGCATTTTTCCTGCTGCTTACAGCTGGTTCATGTTGGCCAGGAATTCGGCGTTGTTGCGGACCTTCTCAAGTCGGCTGATGAGCAGCTCCATGGCTTCAACCGGCGAGAGCGGGTTGAGCACCTTGCGCAGGATCCAGATGCGGGAGAGATCTTCCTTGGGGATGAGCAGCTCTTCCTTGCGGGTGCCGGAGCGCTGGATATCGATGGCCGGGAAGACGCGCTTGTCGACCAGCTTGCGGTCAAGGATGATTTCCATGTTGCCGGTGCCCTTGAACTCTTCAAAGATGACTTCGTCCATGCGGGAGCCGGTATCGACCAGGGCAGTGGCGATGATGGTGAGCGAGCCGCCTTCTTCAATGTTTCTTGCCGCGCCGAAGAAGCGCTTTGGCCGCTGCAGGGCGTTCGAGTCAACGCCGCCGGAGAGCACTTTGCCCGAGGGAGGGACGATGGTGTTGTAGGCGCGGGCCAGGCGGGTGATGGAGTCGAGAAGAATGACCACGTCGCGCTTGTGCTCGACCAGGCGCTTGGCCTTCTCGATGACCATCTCGGCCACCTGCACGTGGCGGGCGGCGGGCTCGTCAAAGGTGGAGCTGATGACCTCGCCCTTGACCGAGCGCTGCATATCGGTGACTTCTTCGGGGCGCTCGTCGATGAGCAGGACGATGAGGACCACTTCGGGATGGTTGGAGGTGATGGAGTTGGCGAGCGCCTGCAAAAGCATGGTCTTGCCGGTGCGGGGCGGAGCGACGATGAGGCCGCGCTGGCCCTTGCCCACCGGCGTCAGCAGGTCCATGACCCGGCCGCTGATGGCCTCGCGCACGGTCTCCAGCTTGATGCGTTCCTGGGGATAGAGCGGGGTGAGATTGTCAAAGAGAATCTTGTTGCGCGTCTCCTCGGGCGACTCGAAGTTGATGGCCTCGATCTTGACCAGGGCGAAGTACTTCTCGCCTTCGTGCGGGGGGCGGACGTTGCCGCTGATGGAGTCGCCGGTCTTGAGGTCGAACTTGCGTATTTGCGAAGGAGACACGTAAATGTCGTCCGGCCCGGGCAGATAGTTGTAGTCCGGCGAGCGCAGGAAGCCGTAGCCGTCGGGCAGAATCTCAAGCACGCCCTCGGCAAAGATGTGGCCTTCCTTTTCGCTTTGCGCCTGAAGGATTTTGAAGATCAGGTCCTGTTTGCGAAGGCCGCTGGTGCCGGGAATCTCAAGAGTGCGCGCAATGCGGCTCAGTTCGGTGATGTTTTTTTCTTTAAGTTCAGCGATGGTCATATTCACCTGGTATTAGGTTGGGATGGGGTAAGGGGGAAATCCTAAAGGGGGGTATTGCTCCAAGGAAAAACCGAGCGGAAGTTCAAGGGAGCTGCCGGCAGGAGGCGAGCCGAGACTGAAGCTCCCAGGAACAAGGATAAATTAAAAACACCAAGAAAAGACGGCTGCCTTGTGGAGCAAGCCGCGAACAACTTTGCCTGTGTTAACTATACACGTTCAGGCTGATAAACGCTTGCGGGTTAAATCTCCTCAAGCGGCGCGGCGCACCTCAATCGGCAACTCCGCAGGCGCCTGGACGGGCGCCATGGAGCTGGGATCGGTGGTTTGGAAGCGGCACAGTACTTCATTGGTGGTGTCTTGCAGCCGTGTGTTCGGCTTGTGCAGCTTGCGGGTAGCCTTGCTAGCCAGTTGACAGAGCTGGTAGCGATTGGACACATGAGAGAGTGCCCCAAAAACTAAATCGGAACGCATTGCAATTCTCCTTGTTGAGTTACCTGCCCGCTGGTGCTTGCTTGGCGCCGCCGGTGCAGCCGGGAAGCCAGCAATTGTCCGATGGCTGCCCAAATTTCCACTTCCCAAGTTAATTAGACGCGGCTGGTGTGATTGCCGTTCAAGATTTTGACGCACAAACACACGACCCTGTAACAGGTTTTTTTGCCGGATCTGGAAAAAGATTACGGCCTTGGGAACCATGCGCCTTGAATTCCCGATTCGGAGGGGGTCAATACCCGCCGAAGCATCAAAATAACGAGTCTTCGCTCTATATTTGATGCGGGAAATCAACAGACGTCTGTGCAAACCACACACTCTAATTAGTCCGAATTCTGGATGGCAATAACAAATATATCGCCAGACTGCATCCTGGTCAACAGTTTTTTCAGGGTTTTTTGGCCCTCGGCGGGCCCTGGGACAGGACGCCGATTTTTGCCCATTACCTTATTTATTATCAAGAGATGATGGTCATTTCCGGAGGTTTCTCGAGCTCCATACAGGGGAGTCGGTCATCAAGGCTGCTCTGCCGGCTGGGACCTGACTGGTTACCTGCCGGGGAGTGGAGCTCTCGACTGCCGGCCATCCGGATCGCTCAAAACCGGCTCTCCGTCTTCGTCCATCTGGTACGACGGCCTGCGCCGTTTGAGCGTCTTTTTGGGCGTGGAAATCAGCTCATCCACGCGAAAAAGCGCGATGAGAAGGACGATGATCAAGGGAATCCCAATCAGATATTCATCGCTGCCGGTCTGAGCATCGCATCGTTCATCATGGACCTCCTCTTTGTTGGTCGATCTTATGAAGAGTTTCTGATGAAGTCAAATCGATTATCGGTCGGGATTGGAAAAACTTGAACTTATGCAGGCAACTGCCAAGAGACGGAAAATAGGAATTTGCCGTGCAGGTTTATGCCGCTCAAGTAAAGTTACGTATCCTGGGTATTGGTATCCCAGGTCTTCCGCCGCGATGGCCGGGAGCTGCATCGCTCAGTTGATAGGGACGCTGCAAGCTATTCGCTATTACCTACGGCGGTGTTGGTACTCCCTGCTCCCTATTCCCTGCTCTTTCACGCCCAGTAGCTGCGGTCCGAGCGTACGGTACTGGATGGCCTCGGCCAGGTGAGCGACGGTCAGATGCTCGGCGGCTCTCGAGGTCGGCGATGGTGCGGGCCACTTTGAGGATGCGGTCGTGGGCGCGCGCGGTCAGGCCCTGCTGCTGCATGGCGCGCTCGAGCAGCCGCTCGGCATCGGCGCCCAGTTCGCAGTGGGTGCGGATCTGGCGGGTGGTCATCTGCGCGTTGGCGTAGATTTTGTCGCCGGCCTTGCGGAAGCGCACGCGCTGGCGTTCGCGGGCGGCCATCACCCGGTCGCGAATCTGCGACGAACCCTCGGCTGCCGCGCCGCCGCGCAGCTCCTTATATTGAACGGCCGGAACCTCGATATGAATATCGATGCGGTCCAAGCAGCGGGCCGGAGATTTTTGCGATATAGCGCTGGATCATCGGCGGGGTGCACATGCACTCGCGGGATTTGTCGTTGAAGAAGCCGCAGGGGCAGGGGTTCATGGCCGCGGCCAGCATGAAGCGCGCCGGAAAGCTGAGCGACATGGAGGCGCGGGCGATGGTGACCGTGTGGTCCTCGAGAGGCTGGCGCATCACTTCAAGCACGTTGCGGGGAAACTCCGGCAGCTCGTCGAGGAAGAGCAGGCCGTTGTGAGCCAGCGAGACTTCGCCGGGTCGGGGCACGATGCCGCCGCCGATCAGAGCCCGCATCGGAGATGGTGTGGTGAGGCGAGCGGAACGGGCGCTGCGTCACCAGGCCTGCGCCCGCATCGAGCACGCCGGCGACGGAGTGAATCTTCGTGGTCTCCAGAGCTTCCTCAAAGGTGAGCGGGGCAAGGATCGAGGGCAGGCGCTTGGCCAGCATGGTTTTTCCCGAGCCGGGCGGGCCGATCATGAGAATGTTATGGCTGCCGGCGGCGGAGACCTCGAGGGCGCGCTTGGCCGTCTGCTGGCCGCGCACGTCGCTGAAGTCGACGTTGAAGTGCTGCAGTTCGCCGAGCAGTTTTTCAGTGGAGACGCGATAGGGCTCGCGCTGAATGACGCCGACCACCGCCGAGTTGAGCAGCTCCAGCACATCGAGCAGCGAGGAGACGGGATAGACGTTGACGCCTTCGACCACGGCGGCCTCGGCGGCGTTGGCGGCGGGCAGGATGAGATTCGCAATTCCTTTTTCGCGCGCCAGGATGGCTACCGGCAACATTCCCGGCACGGCGCGCACGCTGCCGTCGAGGCCCAGTTCGCCCACCAGCAGAAAGCTGCTCAGGTCGTCGGCCCGCAGCGCGCCATAAGCTCCCAGGATACCGACGGCGATGGGCAGATCGAAGCCCGAGCCTTCTTTCTTCAAGTCGGCCGGGCGCCAGATTGATGGTGATGAAGGTGGGCGGAATCAGGTAGCCGGAGTTCTTGATGGCGGCGCGGACGCGGTCGCGGCTCTCGCGCACAGCGGCATCGGGAAGACCTACGGTGTGGAAGACGTCCTTCTCCGCAACCGCGCCGCTATAGTCGACTTCGACGTCGATAAGACTCGCGTCGATTCCGTAGACAGCCGCACTGAGAGCTTTAAAAAGCATGATCGATGGTTGCAGCGAGTGTAACAGAAGCGGGGGTTGGAGGTCAGGGCGCTAGAAGTAGTGAATAAGGTATTTTGAACTACAATCTCATCTGTGACTACGAGTCTCTTCGATCTTTACAAAATCGGCGTTGGGCCATCGAGTTCGCATACTATGGGACCGATGCGCGCGGCCTGCCGGTTTGCGCGGGAGCTGGGAGAGCGCGGCTTGCTCGATCGGGTGGAGCGCGTGCAGGTGGAGCTCTATGGTTCGCTGGCGCTTACCGGGCTGGGGCACGGGACTGACCGGGCTGTGCTGCTGGGGTTGGCGGGCAATGAGCCGGCTTCGATCGATCCGGCGACGATCGAGTCGACGGTGGGAGGGATTCGCGCGGCGCGGCGGATCGACCTGGCTGGAACGCGCTCCATTGCTTTTGACGAATCCAGCGATCTGGTCTGGAATCGCGCCACGATGTTTCCTCCTGGCGCGCGCACGCAGCATCCTAATGGAGTCCGGTTCAAGGCTTATGACGCGGCGGGCGAGGTGGTTTGCGAGCGGACCTTTTTTTCAATTGGCGGCGGATTCATTGTTGAGGACGGCGACGGCTGATTCGGCATAGAAATCAGCCAAGGCGAAAAGCGGGAGGCGAAGCTTCCGTTTCCCTTTCACAACGCGGCGGAGCTGCTGGCCACGGCGCAGGCAAACGATCTCTCCATCAGCCAGCTGATGCTCGAGAACGAGTGCGCCCTGGTCGCGAGCGATGAAGCAAAGGCGCCGGCCGAGGTGGTGCGGGAAGGCATTGAGCATCATCTGGGGCGCGATGCAGGCCTGCGTTGCAGCGCGGCATGGCGGCGGAGGGGATTTTGCCCGGCGGATTAAATGTTCGCCGGCGCGCGCACCGGCTGGCTGAGCGGTTGCATGCGAAAGAGGCGGAAGGGATCGTCGGCGATCCGCTGGCGCCGCTCGACTGGGTCACGGTGTACGCGATGGCGGTAAATGAAGAGAACGCGGCGGGCGGACGCGTGGTGACCGCGCCTACCAATGGCGCCGCCGGCGTGGTTCCCGCTGTTGCGCTTTATTATTCCCGCTTCATCCCCGGCGCGGACGGTGAAGGCATCCAGAGATTCTTTCTCACCTCGGCGGCGATCGGCATCCTTTATAAGGAGAACGCATCGATCAGCGGAGCGGAGGTTGGCTGCCAGGGCGAGGTGGGCGTGGCCTGCTCGATGGCCGCCGGAGGACTGGCCGCGGCGCTGGGCGGCAGCAACGGACAGATTGAGCACGCAGCCGAAATCGCGATGGAGCACAACCTGGGCATGACCTGCGATCCCATCGGCGGGCTGGTGCAGATTCCCTGCATCGAGCGCAACGCCATGGGCGCGGCGAAGGCGGTGCAGGCCTCGCGCATCGCGCTCAACGAGCAGGAAGCAGCATAAGGTTTCGCTCGACCAGGTGATCCGCACCATGTATTTAACCGGCCTGGATATGCAGTCGCGCTACAAAGAGACGAGCCAGGCCGGACTGGCATTGAATGTGATTGAGTGCTGAGGGAGAAGAGCGGGAATCGCGACTTGCGCGCATTTTTTCTTCGATTGCACCAGCGAAAAAATCCGTTCACAGCGATTCAAAGACGATCAAATTCGGCGCGCGACTTAAAATTTCCGTTCGACCCTCCATTCCGCTCAAAATAATTGTTGACCTTTTTTCCACTCTTTGTACGTTTTTTTCTTGACATCGATGCTTCATGATTCTATACATTCATCATCTGCAATTTGTGTTTTGCAGAACTCGATGCAACCCATCGAAAAGGGAGAATAGGCAAATGGCAACAAAAAAGGCAGCCAAGAAGGCAGCAAAGAAGCCCGCGAAGAAGGCCGCAAAGAAGGCCGCAAAGAAGAAGTAGCGGGAATCCAACCAATAAGGCAACACTTCAGGGGGACGCTTTAAGCGTTCCCCTTAGTGTTTATGCGGGTATTAGACTTGTAATGAAAGGAACAGCACACTGAACGCCATGACGCGCCGCCGCTGGATTGCCGAACATTGGGATGAGGCCACCGCCACATCGATGGCGCGCAGGCCGAGCACATGGCGCGCGTGCTGCGAGCGCAACCGGGCATGGAGGCGGACGTGGTGGCCGGCGGGCACGTCTTTCATGCCGAGGTGGCCGCCGTCAGCCCGCACGAGGTTCGCTTCAACCTGATCGCCGAACTCGAGGCCGATCCCGCGCTGCCGGTCACGCTGGTGATGGCCGTCTACAAGTTCGACCACATGGAGTGGGCCATCGAGAAGGCCACCGAGCTGGGAGTCGCTGCTGTGGCTCCGGTGATCGCGCGGCGGACTGAGAAGCATCTGGCGCTGGCGGCGGAGAAGCGCGCGGAGCGCTGGCGGCGCATCGCTGCATGAGTCGGCCCAGCAGTCGCGGCGCTGCGATGTGCCGCTGATCCATGACACCTGTACCGCTTTGCCGAGCGCGTGCGGGCGGCTTCAGGGTCCACGCGCATTGTGCTGGCCGAGCAGGAACGCACCACCACGCTGCGCAGCCTGATGGAGGAAGCCGTGAAAGCGGCCAGGGAAGAGATGCCCTCGCTGGAGATCGCCATCGGTCCCGAAGGCGGATGGGCCCCCTCAGAAGAAGCGCTCTTCGACGCCAACGGCTGGCGCGCCGCATCGCTGGGTCCGCGCATCCTGCGCGCGGAGACGGCGGCCATCGCCGCGCTGGCGGTGGTGGCTTCCTGCCTGGAGTAGTGAGAGATTATGACATTCTTCACTCAGCGCAAGGTTTTGGTCATTTTGGCTACGGGAGTTTTTTTACTGCTTGCCCTTGTAGGAGCTTGGATTCTGAGGTTTGAATGCCAAGCTCGAGCACCAATGGCGTTGGCCGCGAGAACAGTACGTAGCTCGGCAAAGATGCGACAAGCTCTTGGGGAACCCCTACGATTCGCCCGGCTCACCAGAGGGACTTTGATTTCAAATCACGGAGAAGGCAACGCAGATCTAGTCATTCGAATACGTGGGCCACTTGGGCGAGGCACACTCTATGAATGGGCGCAGGAAGGAGCGAGTAATTGGCATATTTGCTCTCTACTGTTCATGTCGACCGACAGTTCGACCAGCATTCTGCTCGTTGACGATACTTATACCCACTGTGATCGGGAGTAGTATTTTGCTTCTTCCCACAGGGTGTTCCATTTATCGATTCTTTGATATCAAAACCAAGTCTTTTGTTTGTATTCCCGGTAGGCCGCGCCGAATTTCTCTTCGAGCACCTTTGCCTCTTTCCGGCTGCGAAGAATCTGCATGGGAATCACGACGGCCAGGATGAGCAGGAGCCAGGGCCTATTGACCCAGAGGATGATTCCCACCATCATCAGTCCGCCGAAGACGTAGATCGGGTTGCGTATGCGGGAATAGATGCCTGTGGTCACCAGCGTAGTTGCCTTGGCCCGCACGCTGAATGCCTTTCCCAGCTGAATGCGGGCCAGGACGAAAAGCAGGAAGGACGGAATGAAGATGGCGACTCCGGCGATGTGCGGAGCTGTCCAAGGCTGCTCCGAGGCGAAGGACACAAGGATCGTCAGGGAAACAGCGAGAATGGCCAAGGTTGCGTAATTCAGTTTCAAGAGAAACCTCGATTGAGTTATACCATGAGAAGCGGTAGGCGACGCGCATGCATATGGGAATGAGGGCATGCGTATAAAGTTGGCGAAGGCGCGGAGTTACCATTCCGAAGAAGTAAGATGGAGTTTCTGCCGGAGGAATCCGTGATGCGGAAAATTTCGGATCATACTGACTGGAGGGATCATGGTTACCACTCTCGCCGTTGCAGCCCAGCGCACAGCAGCCTGCACACAAGTGGAGCATCGTGGTGCATGGAGGCGCCGGAGTGATCGAGCGCTCCGCTCTTACCGCCGCGGGCGACGCGGCCTATCGCGCCTCGCTGACCCAGGCTACTGAAGCGGGCGCCAAAGGTGCTCGACCAGGACGGCTCGGCGCTCGATGCGGTCGAGGCCGCCATCCAGATTCTCGAAGACGATCCGCTCTTCAACGCGGGCCGCGGCGCGGTCTTCACCTCCGAGGGCAAAAACGAGCTGGACTCATCCATCATGGACGGCTCCAATCTGAAGGCCGGCGCGGTAGCCGGCATCACGCACACGCGCCACCCCATCAGCCTGGCGCGCGCGGTGATGGAGAAGTCGCCCTACGTGATGATGATCGGCCCGGAGCGCGAAGACTTTGGCGCAAAGGTTGGCCTGGAGCAGGTGGACCCGAGTTTCTTTTTCACTGAGGCGCGCTGGCAGTCGCTGGTCAAGCAATTGCAAAAAGAAGGCCGGCCCATTCCGCCGCGTCCGGCCGGCGCGCCGCCTGCGGGAGCAGCCGTGCCGGTTGCGCTGCTCGATGAGCCGCCCGATGTGCACCGCTTCGGCACCGTGGGGTGGTGGCGCTCGACCGCCAGGGCAACGTCGCCGCGGGAACGTCGACGGGCGGATTGCAGGCCAAGGCTGCCGGGGCGCGTGGGCGACTCGCCGATCATCGGCGCGGGAACTTACGCATCGAACGCCTCCTGCGCCGTCTCCGCCACCGGTTCGGGCGAGTACTTTATCCGCCTGGGCGTGGCCCGCGAAATCTGCAACCTGGTCGCCTTCAAGGGGATGAGTTTACAGCAGGCCGCCGACGAGGTGATCCACAAGGAGCTGGTCGCGCTGCACGGGGACGGCGGGGTCATCGCCATCGCCCCCGACGGCCAAACCGCCTTTAGTTTCAACACTCCAGGCATGTTTCGCGCCCGGCTGGCCGAGGGCGGCAAGCTGCAGGTGGCTATATATAAGGATGAGCCGTAGGCTCGTGTAGGAACCGAGAGCCCCGTTCGACTTCGATCACAGCGGGAATTCTTTTGTTCTTCGCGCTAAAATAGAAGTTGCGCTATGATTCTTCGTCAACCCATCCCGGCCCTGCTCTAGCGGCGCCCGCCGCCTACACTCTTTCCCTGCCTGCTTTCCACATCTATCCACCAAAACCTGAAACCCCGGAGGAGCGCTGTGATCGATCGTTTGGAACAAATGGAGCAACGCTACGAGGAGCTGAGCAACCAGCTCTCGCTGCCCGAGGTGGTCAACGACCGCGAAAAATACCAGCAGGCCGGCAAGGCGCTCAGCAACCTGGAAACCCCGGTGATGAAGTACCGCGAACTGAAGCAGGTGCGCCAGGGGCTGGCCGAGGCGCGCGCCATGCTCTCCGAGAGCGACCCCGGGCTGCGCGCGATGGCCGAGGAAGAGATTGCCGCGCTGGCGCCGCGCGAGCCGGCTCTCGAAGAAGAGATCAAGGTGCTGCTGCTGCCCAAGGATCCCAACGACGAGAAGAACGTGATTCTCGAAATTCGCGCCGGCACAGGCGGCGACGAGGCCTCGCTCTTTGCCGCGGAAATCTTCCGCATGTATACCCGCTTTGCCGAGCAGCACCGCTGGAAGGTTGAAGTGCTTTCGGTCTCCGAGTCCGGCGTGGGCGGCTACAAGGAAGTGATCGCCATCATCGAAGGCGAGCGCGTCTACTCGCAGATGAAGTGGGAGAGCGGCGTGCATCGCGTGCAGCGCGTTCCGGCGACGGAGACGCAGGGCCGCGTGCACACCTCCGCCATCACGGTAGCCGTGCTGCCCGAGGCCGAGGAGGTGGACGTGAAGATCGAGGCCAAGGATATTCGCATCGATACCTTCTGCTCCTCCGGTCCCGGCGGCCAGTCGGTGAATACCACTTACTCCGCCGTGCGCATCACTCACCTGCCCACCAACACCGTGGTCAGTTGCCAGGATGAGAAGTCGCAGATCAAGAATCGCGAAAAAGGAATGCGCGTGCTGCGCTCGCGTTTGTATGAAATAGAGATGGATCAAGCAGAATGCGGAGCTGGCCAAGGAGCGCAAGCAGATGGTGGGCTCGGGCGACCGCAGCGAGAAGATTCGCACCTATAACTTCCCGCAGAACCGCATGACCGACCACCGCATCGGGCTGACTCTGCATCAACTGGACCTGGTGATGGAGGGCCGTCTGCAGCCCATCGTCGATGCGCTCATCACTCACTACCAGGCCGAGCAGTTGAAAGCCGATGCAACCCAGGCGGCCTGATCGTTCCGCTCTGCGCATCCGTCGTTCCTGACGGCGCGGAGCGGCTCTCGCTGATGGTCCGCACCCGGAACGCGCCCAGCTCGATGCGGAAGCAGTTGCTTGCTGCATCTCCTGAGCAGAAACAAAGCCTGGCTGACTGCGCTCATCTGTGACGAACATGCTTTCGTCCTCAGACAGCCGGCCTCGTATAGCGAATTGACTCGAGCGGCGCCGTCCGCGGCGAACCCATCCAGTACATCACCGGCGAGGCGGAGTTTTACGGGCTGCCCTTTCGCGTTACGCCGGAGGTGCTGATTCCCCGCCCCGAAACCGAGCACCTGGTAGAGAAGGTTCTCGAACTGGCCGCCAACTCTGCTGAACCGCGCATAGTGGACGTTGGAACCGGCTCCGGAATCATCGCCGTTGCTCTCGCCCACAAGCTGCCTGCGGCAACCATAACGGCAACCGATCTATCTTCAAGCACGCTGGCTATCGCTCAGGAAAATGCGGAGCGCAACGGCGTCTCCGGCCGCATCCGCTTTCTTGAGGGTGATCTGCTTGCGCCTGTTGCGGAAGAGCAATTCGAGATCGTAGTTTCCAATCCACCTTACGTGCCTTTGAGCGACCGCGCTTCGCTTGCCGTCGAAGTGCGCGACTACGAGCCTGCGCTGGCGCTTTTTGCAGGCGACGATGGATTGGAGGTTTACCGCCGGCTGATTCCCGCAGCCTTCGCCGCGCTCACCCCCGGCGGCTTCATTGCGCTTGAAATTGGCTACGGTCAGTAGGCGGCAATTCGCACGCTGCTCGCGACTTCAGGCTTTGGTGCAAATCGAATTCTTCCCCGATCTGCAGGGCATTCCCCGCGTGGCCTGCGCACAGCGGCGGTAGATGCAATCACTCTCCGATTCAACCACTACTTCGCCTGCCAAAAGGAATCGCCGTTTCCAAACCATCACTCAGGCCGGCCGGTTTTTTTGAGATGGCGCTGACCAAGTAATTGAACGTGGCTTCCGTCGTATGACCCGCTCTTTCAGCGGCTCAGGCGGCGGAACGAAGCACCTCTTCAGCCCACGCCACGGCCTTAATATAGCAACGGATCATCAGCTCCTCGTTCAGTCCGATGGCTTCAACCACCGTATCGCATCCGCACCAATCTCCGTACTCGTGGCACTCCAGCCATTGCAACAGGCAGCGCTCGGAGTTGGCAGCGCCTTCAAGAGCCTGGCGAATCTCGTAGCGCAGTGGCAGCGCCGGAGTGAGTTCTGCCATGGGCACCTTGAGCATGGCCGGTAGCAGGCTCAGCAACCCCAACAGGTACTGCTCGGCGGAGTCCATTCCACACAAAACGGCAGCCAGTTCGCAGAATCGACCGCGCACAAAGGCCATGCGCAGAATCTCCGCCGGCTGGCCGGAGTTCATTTCGCTGGTGATGGCCAGCGTGGCGATGCGGCGGAAGGTCTCCTCGCCCACGGCCAGCAGAGCCGTCTGAATGGAATTCACTTCCTGGCGCAAGGCGCACATGGGCGAGTTGACCAGCCGCAGTAGCCGGTAGGTGAGCGAGGCATCGCGCTTCACCAGGCGGGTCAGCTTGCGTATATTGATCGACTCGTCGCGCAGCATTTGCAGAATTTCGATCTGCGAGAGCCGGTTGGCGGGCACCTTACGGTTTTCCATGAGCATCGGCCGGCAGAAGTAGTAGCCCTGAAAGAGCGTAAAGCCCTCCTGGCAGGCCTGCCGGTATTCCTCCGGCGTTTCAATCTTCTCCGCGACCAGCGCCACCGTAACCAAGTTCAGCCTCCTCAGCAGGCTTTGCCGCTCCGCCGCGCCGGTCTGCATGAAATCAACCTTGATATAATCGGCCAGCTCTATCAGAGGATCGAACTTCGGCTTCCAGGTGAAGTCGTCCAGAGCGAGCCGGAAGCCTGAGGCTTTGTGCTTGCGGCAGGCGGCGATCAGGCTGGGCGTGGGATCAAGGCTTTCAAGTATTTCCAGCACCGTCATGCTGGAGGGAAGAATATAGACAAGGTTCTCGATGAGCGACTCACTGGTGCAGTTCACAAAGGCGGGCAGCCCGCCAGTCAAGCTATCCAGCCCGTAGACGACTGTATTGTCAAGCATGGTGCGTGTAGCCAGGTCGCCATCGCCGCGGAAGACCGCCTCCTGCCCGGCGCGGAAGAGCAATTCGTAACCATGCACCCTGCCGCGCAGGTCCATGATCGGCTGTCGCGCCACATAGCGCAGCCCGCCTGCCAACTCGGGCAGGTCAGGCGCGGAGTAATTGATTGGAATTGTCAGGGTTGCCATGCGTACCACCCCGACTGTTCTATCGGTTAGACACGGACGCAACTTGAAGGAGTGTAGTCGGCTGCGACAATCCGGCAGCCGCCCTGGGTAGTCGTTCAGCCGCCCATGAACATGCCGCCGTTCACATCCAGCACGTGGCCGGTAATGTAGGAGGCGGCATCGGAGGCCAGGAATTTGACTGCGTTGGCAATATCCACGTCCGTACCCCGCCGACCCAACGGAATCTGCGCCAGCATGGCCGCGCTCTGCTCTTCGGTCAGCACGGCGGTCATCGGCGTCTCGATAAAGCCCGGCGCAACGGCATTTACGGTGATTCCCCGCGAGGCAAACTCGCGCGCCATGGACCGCGTAAGCCCGATCAGGCCGGCTTTTGAGGCGGCATAGTTCACCTGGCCCGCCTGTCCGGCGCGGCCCACCACGCTGGCCATATTCACAATCCGGCCCCAGCGGTTCTTGAGCATGGGGCTCAGCAGCGCCTGGGTCAGCAGAAAGGCCCCCGTCAGGTTGATGTCCAGAACCAGGTCCCAATCGGCGCGCTTCATCCTCAGCATCAGCCCGTCGCGGGTGATGCCGGCGTTGTTGATCAGGATTTCGACCTTGCCGAAGCGCTCCAGCACGGCTTTGGCGCCGGCATGGATTGACTCCTCATTGGAAACGTCAATCTTGAAAATCGCTGCCTGCCCTCCGGCAGCTTCAATCTCCGCCGCCACCTGGGCCAGTTTCACCTCGTTGATATCGGCCAGCCCCAGAGTTGCTCCAGCCTTCGATAGTTCCAGCGCAATCGCGCGTCCAATGCCCTGCGCCGCTCCGGTAACCAGCGCAATTCTCCCCTGCAAATCACCCATTTCTCTCTCCAGCCTCCGCGCAAGACTTCGCGCCCTTTCGTTCCCATTATAAAGGTGCAATCGTCAGGGATTTACTCGCCGCGGAGAGCTAAAAGCTAACAGGAGACCCTGGATGGATCTTGCTTTGTAACAATGGCACGGCTTCAGCCGGGCCGCCAACGACGAAAAAATGAGTGCGGGCTTTAGCCCCTGAGGAATTACCTTCGTTGAGCCATTATTGAAAGAAGTTATAGACAGTTATTACATCGACGGAGTGGCTACCGCAGTCACAGGCTGTCCGGCCAGTGCGGGGCGCACCAGTTCAGCAGGCCAAACGTAGACCGCCAGCCGCCGCGAGTAGTGCAGCACCGGCTCCTGAGCCCGCAACTGAATCCCGATCGACGCCGCCAGGTCGTTGCGCTCGATCTCCGCCTCCGCCTGTTCCAAAGGCCAGGGAACTTGGTATAGGTTAGCCCGCTCAGCCTGGCCCGAGCGGTTGCGCGAAAACAGACAGGAGCGCTCCATCAAAAAATATTCGAGCGTCTCTGGGCAGCCTTCCGCAAGCTTCCGATCCGGCCCCAACCCGCGGTAGCGCGCCTTGAAGATCACCGGATTGCTCGAAAAACGCCTGCGGCTATAGAAGGAAAACTCCCGCTCAGAGCGTTGCTCCAGCCGCATCTCCGCCCAGTGGCTGGGAAGGTGATAGATGGCGCGCGCCGCCGCTACGGCCAGCAGGTTGCTGGCATCGAGCGAGAAGAAATACAAGCCTGGAGTTCCGGTCAGCTGGTCGCGGACGTATGTGCGCAAGTTGAGATCGGGAAAGCTGCGCGCTCCGGGGATGGGCGGAACGTTGCGGACTTTGATGCGGTCCAGCCAGAACGGAACCACTCCCAGCCAGGCCGATCCCTGAAATGTATCAACCTCAAGCCCCTCGGGCAGCAGCGCTTCGATGGCCGCGGTGGAAACCGGCCAATGCGCAAACAGCAGATCGTTCCACCGCTGGGTCATGCTCCAAGGGCCCAATGGCAATGGCCGCGGCCTGTGCACTGTCCGTATCAAGAACTTTTGCATTGCCTGCTCCTGCGCAGCCCCATTCCACGTTTATTATCCCGCGTTACGGTCTCATCTGCCCTGTGACCCTGCAAAGGTGCCGAATGTGCAAACCTCAACTAGCCCCTCATGCCGTATTCTGTTCGCGAGCCCTTACCCATGTCTAGTGAATCTTTACTCCCCCCCGGCGCACGCAACCAAACCGACGTATTCGCCGTCCACGGCGCAGAGCCAGAGGTGCTGGCCTATGCCATGGCCAAATACTCCCGCTCCGCACTCTCCATGCGCGAGTCGCTCACGGAAATCAACGCCCAGCGCGCCGAGCAGTTTCTCAATACCTTCTACTTTCAATACGGCCACCGTTCCATTGCCGACCTGGCCCACATCGGCTTTGCCGTCGAGCGGCTCAGCCTGCTGGCGGCCATCGTACTGGTGGACGAACAGCGCTGGGACGGCCAGGAGCGCTCCACCCGCTACCAGAACTTCCTCAAGTCGGGTTGGTATTTCCCCGATTTCGGCACGGATTCAACATCCGGCCAGCTTTACGCCAAAACCGTAGAAAACCTTTTCGCCGCCTATCAGCGAGTCACCGCGGCGGTCTTTGAAGCCCTGCGCCGACGAGTTGATCGGCCCGAGAGTCTCAAGCCGGAATCCTACGAGCGCACCCTGAAAGCGCGCGCCTTCGACGTTGCCCGCTACCTGCTGCCGCTGGCCACTAACACTTCCCTGGGTCAGATCGTCAACGCGCGCACGCTTGAGAACCAGGTCTCGCGCCTGCTCTCCCACCCCGCAGCCGAGGTTCGCGACCTGGGGCTGAAGCTTCGCGAAGCCGCCACCGGTCCCGCATGGAATGTGAATGACAAGGCCTGCGCAGCGCTGATTCACAAGCTGGGCAACGCCGATCCGGAGCTGGCTGAGGAAGCTGCGCAACTGCTCACTCGCGAGGTCCGCACCGCGCCCACGCTGGTGAAATATGCCCAGCCCAGCGAATACGAGATGCAGACCCGCGCCGAGCTGACTCAGGCCGCTGCCGAACTCCTTGCCGGCCAACCCATCGCCGGTGCGCCCTTGGTCGACCTGGTGGAACGCACGGAAAGCCTCGAAGTCGAACTGGCCGCCACGCTGCTTTACTCCGCCAGCCACCACCCCTATCGCCACATTCGTGACCTGGTTGCCACTCTGCCCGTAGCGCGCGTCAGCGAGATTATCGAGATTGGCCTGCGCCATCGCGGCAAGCACGACGAAGCCCTGCGCGCCTTCCACGCCGGAGCGGCTCTGCGCTTCGACATTCTCATGGATATCGGTGGTTTCCGCGACATGCATCGCCATCGTCGCTGCACCCAGATCATCCAGCCCTTCACCGCCTTGCACGGCTACGAAATCCCCACCTGCGGCGATCTAGGCACGGAGGACAAAAACGGCTGCATCGACATCCTGATGGAGTCCTGCTGCCGCGCCGATTTCATCTCCGCTATCGACGCCGCGCACGCCGCCAGCGCGCAGATCGCCGCCAGCCAGGCGCCCGAGGCAGCGCAGTCGGCGCTCTACTTGCTTCCGCTGGCCACAAAAATTCGTTCTCTCTTCAAGATGGATTTCGCCGAAGCGCTATACATCGCGGAGCTGCGTTCCGCACCCGCCGGCCACTTCAGCTATCGCCGCGTAGCCTGGGAGATGTTTTTAGCCCTGCAACGTCAGCATCCATCCCTTGCTGCACACATCCGCGTCACCGACTTCACAAAACCTATCGATCTGCTGCAGCGATAACTCGAATAGCAATCCAAATGCAAAAGGCCATCCCCGCGGGGACGGCCTTTTGCATTCAGTTCATCCGTCGACTACTGCGCCGAATTCCTCGCCATTGCCTTTTCCGTCAGCACCTTGTGCGCATTGTTTTCCAGCGCCTGCGCCTCTGGCAGATAGGTGAGCGCCTTCTGGATCATCGGGTCCCAGTCGGCCCTGACGCGCAAGCCCTGCAACTGCCCGAACTGGATGGTCACGATCTTGTCCTTGATGCTGGCCTTCAGCCAGTCCATCACTCCGGCCAGGTCGGCATCGGTCCAGTCGATGTTCTGGCTGGTCAGGTAGCGCTTGAAGTCGGCCAGCACCGCGTCGTCCACCTGGAAGTTCTTGTCCACGGTGTGGTTGGCCACATAAACCGGCGCGAAGTGGAAGAAGACGTCCTTATAAAGCAGCTCGTCCTGGAAGTGATTGCTCTTGGGGCTCTCGATCTTTTCGTCGGGTGTAATGCCGCCGCCGCCGTAAACCGTGCGGCCCGCGTCGGTGAGCTTGACCTCCTGGTTGGTCGAGTTGTTAGGTAGCGCGCCGGCGTGGTTGTAGTAGTAGTCGTACAGCGAAACGCCTGCATAGTTGCGCTGGATGAGCCGGCCGGAGGGCGTGTAGTAGTGATAGGTGGTCAGCGCCAGCCCGGTATTGTCGGGCATGTTATAGACCGTCTGCACCAGACCCTTGCCAAAGGTGGTCTCGCCCACAATCAGCGCGCGATCGTGATCCTGCAAGGCGCCGGAAACAATCTCCGCCGCCGAAGCCGTATTGCGGTTCACCAGCACCACGATGGGGAAGGTCTTGCCGCCGTTGCCGTGGGTGGCCGTATAAACCTGGTCGGGATAAGCGCGCCCGCGCTGCGAGACGATGCTTTGCCCCTTGGCCAACAGGTGGTCGCAGACCTCGACGGCCTGGCTCAGCAGTCCGCCGGGGTTGCCGCGCAGATCGAGGATCAGCCCCTTCAAATCGCCGAAGTTGTCGATGGCGTCATCCACTTCCTGCGCCGTAGTCTCCTGGAACTGGCTGAGGTGAATGTAGCCCACGCCGGGACGAATCTCATAAGCCAGATCAACCGAAGGGTGGGGAATTTCGTCGCGGATCAGGTCGAAGACCAGCGGCTTGGGCTGCCCTTCGCGAACCATCGTCACCTGCACGTGCGTTCCCTTGGGTCCCTTGAGCGCCTTGGCCACCAGGTCAGACGACATTCCTTCGGCGCTCTTGCCGTCCATGGCGGAGATGATGTCGCCGGGGTGAATGCCGGCCCGGAACGACGGCGTACCCTCGTAAGGCGTGACCACATAAACCTTGTTGTTCTGCTGCTGGATGAGCATGCCCACGCCGTAGTAGCGGCCGTGCTGGTCCTCGCGCATCCGGGCGTAGGCCTTGGGATCGTAAAAATTCGAGTGCGGATCGAGCACCCGCAGCATGCCGGGAATGGCCCCGTCGTAGATGGCCAGGTCGGCCTTTTCGCCGTCGATGGGCTCGGCGTAGTTCTGCTCCACCAGCGCATAGACGTTGGTGAACGACTTCAGGCTGTCGCGCAACTGGCTTTCGTCGGCCGAAGACTGGGCTCCCACCCTGCGCTGCAGGATGCTGCCGGCTACGGCGCAGACGGCGAGAAAGAGGACGACGCTGAAAAGTGCGCGGCGGGCGCGAGGAGTCATAATGCGGATCGAACCTCCGGACGGCAAATGCGGCGAGCGCCTGCGGTATTCCCATTCCGACGAACGCAAACCACAGGTGGTTGCGGCTCAGGAAAAAATTAACCTTGCCCGATTCCGGCAAGGCTAAGGGGTTTCAGGAAAACCGCTCTAAAAGGCCCTGGAAAAGCAGTCGTGAGCTAAAGTATACCACTCGTTTCGTTTGACGCCGGCAGGGAGATTCCGGTAGCCGCAGCGCCCTGGCGGAGGGCGTCCGGCGTCCCCCAAAAATGCGCTAAGCGCCTGAAAGATCACAGGTACCCCAGAGCCTGACCTGGGCGAAGCAGAAGGATCTCGTCCGCCGCGGCGGAAGACCTGGGATAGCTCGAAGCCCCAATCCGGCCTTTTCCTGTCAAATTCCGCCAATTTCATCGATTTGCGTCCCAATCCGCGCAAAATCAGCGGGTTTCTCCCCCGAATCGCTCCCGGATTCACCCCCTCGCACGCGCACCTGCTCTCCGGGCATTTACAATGACGTCTATGCATAAGGTGGCGATGTTTTGCCGCCTGCAGCCCTCTAACCTATGACTCATACTCGTCTTCGCACTCCCGCGGCGTTCCTCTTCGGTACGTTGCTGTTCGCAGCTTCCACTCTCGCGCAAACGCGTCCCGCCGCGCCGGTGAGCCCCTACGGCGGCACCACGGTGGAGGAGATCGTTGCCCGCGTAAACGACCAGATCATCACGCGCTCAGACTACGACCGCGCCATGAAGGAAATGGACCAGGAAGCGCGCGAGCACGGCGCCTCCATGCAGGAGATCGCCGAGGGCCACAAGGATCTGCTCCGCACCCTCATCGACCAGCAGCTCTGGCTCTCCAAGGGCAAGGAACTGGGCATTACCGGCGATACCGAGCTGATCAAGAAGCTGAACGAAATCCGCAAGCAATACCACATGGATTCCATGGAAGACCTGGAAAAGGCGGCCAAGGACCAGGGCGTATCGTGGGAGGATTTCAAGGCCAATATCCGCAACGGCATCATTACCCAGCTGGTGATGCGCCAGCAGGTGGGCGAAAAAGTGCAGTTCACCCCCGGCGAAGTGGCGCGCTACTACGAGCAGCACAAGCAGGAATACGTGCAGCAGGAGAGCATACATCTGAGCGAGATTCTGGTTTCTGTTGCCACGCCCGCAAATGGCGAGCAGCCCGATCCGGCAACTCTGGCCGCAGCCAAGGCCAAGGCCGACGATATTGAGGCCAAGCTCCACGCCGGCGGCGACTTCAGCCAGTTGGCGCGCACCTTCAGCGACGGCCCCACGGCAGCCCAGGGCGGCGACCTGGGACAGTTCAAGCCCGGAGCTATGGCCAAGGTCCTCGAAGATGCGACCTTCCCGCTCAAGGCCGGCGAATTTACCGCGCCCATTCAAACCAAGCAGGGCTACGTCATCCTCAAAGTGGTGCAACACACCACCGGCGGCGTTCCGCCATTAAAAGACGTTGAGGATCAGGTGGAAGAAGCTTTCTACATGAGCCGGATGGAGCCGGCCATTCGCGCCTATCTGACCACGATGCGCGAGGAAGCTTATGTTGAAGTGGCGCCTGGCTATGCGGATACCGGCGCCAGCCCCAAGCAGATCAAGCCGGTCTATAGCGCCTATATGCCGCCCTCGGGCAAGAAAAAGAAGAAAGTGGAGCGCACCCGCTACCGCGAGACCACGCGCGGCTTCCGTCAGAAAGGGCCGCAAGCCGCGCCTCCGGCTGAAGCTGCCGCTCCGGCTCCGAAGGGCAAAAAGGAAAAGTGCAGCCGGTCAATCTGGCTACCATGAAGCCCGGCAAGAAGGAAAAGATTCGCTACGGCAAGGCGCCCAAGGAGACCCTCCCCAGCGCGGCCAAAGTCAATGCCGAGGATGCAGGCGCGGTGCAACAGGCCGCCAATACTACGCCGGAGCCGGTCAATCCGCTGGAACCAACCAGGCCGACGCAGAAGACCCGCTTCAGCGATCGCGCCAAAGTGGCCAAACCGGCCAAGAAAGCGCCAAGCGTCCGCAGGTGGACCCGAATGCTCCCCCGCCGCCCGACGCCGCCGAGGTAGCCGACCGCCAGACGCAATCCGCACCTCTGGGACTGGGCGGCAATACGGCCGTAAAGAAGAAGAACAAGGCCACCACCGTCGGCCAAAAACCCGCCTGTCCGAAAAGAACAAGAAGCCAGCTGCGCCAGAGCAGAATCCGAGCGACGTGCCGCCGGCTCCAGCACCAACTCCGAAGCAGTAGATCAGCTTTGAAAGGCGCGGCTGCGTGCCGCAGGCGGAACAAACAAAACAACACGCCGGGCCTGGGAGCTGACTCCCAGGCCCGGCTTATTTTTTGGGACGGAGGCAGCCGGTTGATTTAAGCTTCTGGTCAGAATGAAAGACATCTATATCGCCGATCTGGCCAACTTTGACGAAGGCAAGCTCTTCGACGGCTTTTTTCTGGTTCTGCCAAACAGCAACGCACCACCAAATCCAACAAGCCCTACCTGAACCTGATCCTGGGCGACAAGACCGGCCAGCTCGAAGGCCGCGTCTGGGCGCCGGATGACCCGCGCATCGCCAAAGACTTTGAGCGCGGCGACATCGTCAAGGCCCGCGGCAGCGCCAGCCGCTTCGACGACCGCCTGCAGATGAAGATCGACCAGTTGCGCAAGGCCACGACCAGCGAAGTGGACAAATCCGACCTGCTGCCCTCCACCACCTATGACGTAGCCGAGCTGTGGCGCCAGCTCTCAGCTTTGTCGACAGCTTCACCAACCCCGACCTCAAGCTGCTGCTCACCACCCTGCTGGCCGATGCCGGACCTTGCCCAGGCCTACCGCGAAGCCCCAGCCGCCCGGCAGCTCCACCACGCCTGGCTCGGCGGCCTGCTGGAGCACGTGGTCAGTCTGCTCACTCTGGCCGACCGCGTCGCCCCCCACTACCCCATCCTCGATCGCGACCTGCTGCTCACCGGCGTCATCTTGCACGACATCGGCAAAGTCCGCGAACTGAGCTGGGAGATCGGCTTCGACTACACCGTCGAAGGCACGTTGCTGGGCCACATCCAGATGGGCGATGGCGCTGGTGGAAAAGACCATCGACAGCCTGCCCAACTTCCCGCCCAAGTTGAAGACCCTGGTGCTGCACATGATCCTGTCGCACCACGGCAAGCTCGAGTTCGGCTCCCCCAAGCTGCCCATGATTCCCGAAGCGCTGGTGCTGAACTTCCTCGACGACCTCGACGCCAAGATGCAAGCCGTCCGGCGAATTCGAAAAATGCATCCGCGAAGGCAAAGGCCCCGACGAGCTGACCGGCAAAGTCTGGGCCCTCGACCAGCGGCAGTTGCTCAATACCAAGCGCTGGCTGATAGAAAGTAAGGAATAAAGAGTGCCGTCAGGTATGTCAGCTTTGAGCTAATAGATAACGGGGGCTCCATAGCCTGCCCTGAGCGCTGTCGAAGGACTCGTTTTTAAGACCTGGGAGCGCGCCGTCGAAAAAACAGGGTTATGGCTTCACTTCCCCGCCGCGGATTCTGCGTCGATAAGTTCCCGGCGTCGCGATGAAATTTCCGTTTGTCCGGCCAGCACCTGCAAGAGTTCTTCGCTCGTCACCAGGTTGATGCCTGCCGCTTTGCAGCCGCGCCATCGCTCGATCCAGATCGGAAAAACGAAAGATGAGGATCGCCTCGTTGGTGCGCGAATAAGGAAAGGCATACATATATTCGATATTGATCTCCATGCCGTCCAGCGCAGCCAGAATTCCCGTCAACCCTCCCGGACGATCGGCAACTTCAACCGCCAGAACCTCGGTGACCTTGACGGCGAATCCATGCGTCTCCAGAATTTGCGCGGCCTTCTGCCAGTCGGAGACGATCATGCGCACAATGCCGAACTGCTGGGTATCCGCCAGATAAAGCGAGCGAATATCGATGCCTTCCTCCGCCAGCAATCGCACGGGCGCGGTTAAATGTCCCGGCTTGTTTTCGACGAACAATGAAATCTGTTGAATCTTCATGCGGTCCGCCTGTCGATGACGCGTTTTGCCTTGCCCTCGCTGCGCTCGATGGAATTCGCCTCGACCAGCGCAACCCGCACGCGAATTCCCAGCACGTGATCGAGCGCGCTCTGCAGTTTCTGGTGCAACTCCTGCAACGCTCCGATCTTGTCGTTGAACATTTGCGGCGTTACCTCCACCTGCACTTCCATCTGGTCCAGCCCCTGCACGCGGGTCAGCACGATCTGGTAATGCGGCAGGGTGCCTTCAATCTCCAGCAGCGCGGATTCCACCTGCGATGGAAAGACGTTGACGCCGCGGATAATCAGCATATCGTCGCTGCGCCGGCCGATGCGGTCAATGCGCCGCAGGGTGCGCCCGCACTCGCACTGGCCGGGCAGAATCCTGGTAATGTCGCGCGTGCGATAGCGGATCATCGGCATCGCCTGCTTGCTCAGCGTGGTCAACACCAGTTCGCCCTCGCCGCCTTCGGCGAGCGGCGCGCCGGTTTCCGGATCGACGATCTCCGGATAAAAGTGATCTTCAAAGATGTGCAGGCCTTGATGGCGACGGCACTCGCAGCCCACGCCCGGCCCGATGATCTCCGAGAGACCGTAGATATCGAAGGCCTCAATGCTGCTCATTTTTTCAATGTGCTTGCGCATGGACTCGGTCCACGGCTCGGCGCCGAAGACGCCTGCCCTGAGCGGCAGCTCTTTCAGATCCACGCCGAGTTCGGCCGCGCGGTCGATCAAGTGCAGAAAATAAGTGGGCGTGCAGCACATCGCCGTCACACCAAAATCCTTCATCAGCATGATCTGCCGGTCGGCGTGGCCGCCGGAGGTGGGAACCACCGTCGCTCCCAGCCCTTCAGCGCCGTAGTGCGCGCCCAGGCCGCCGGTGAAGAGGCCGTAGCCGTAAGCGATCTGCATGATATCGCCGCGATGCAGCCCGCAGCCGGCAAAACAGCGGACCAGCACCGAGGTCCACACGTCAATATCTTTCTGCGTGTAGGCCACGACGATCGGTTTTCCGGTAGTTCCGCTGGAGGCGTGCAGGCGAACAACATCGCTTCATGGGGCTGGCGAAGAGGCCGAATGGATAGGTATCGCGCAAATCGCTCTTCTGCGTGAAGGGCAGCCGCGCAACATCGTCGAGCGAGCGAATATCCTCGGGCGCCAGTCCAAGCTCGTCCATGCGGGAGCGGAAGAGTTTGACCTGCTTCCACGCCAGCGTAACCACAGCCTGCAATCGCCGCAACTGCAAATCGCGAAGCTCGGCGAGCGGAGTGTAATCCGGCACGCTGGCGGGATGACAGTCGGATGCCGAGGTTTCCAAAGTCGCCGGCGAGTTCCATGATCGCGCTCATTGGTTGCGTCCAATGGAAAACGATTTGAGATTCGCCTCGTGCAGCTTCTCCGGCAGGTTGCGCTTGAGAGCGTCGATCCATGCGTCCACGGAAAAATGCAGATGACGGCTCAACACGCCCAGCAGGGCCACATTGATGCTTTTCTTGTTGGGCAGCCGGGATTCGTCGATCTGCGAAGGCTCAATGAGAATGCCGCCCGCACGCAGCGCCGGCTGGTTCACCGCAACCTGATCGGGCGCGATCACCACCAGAAAATCCGCTTCGCCCTCCGGCACCATGGGGCTGAAGACGCGCTCGCCAAAGCGCACATCGCTGGAAACGGAACCGCCGCGCTGGCTCATCCCGTGCAGCTCGCTCTTCTTCACGTCCACTCCGGCGCTGAAGGCAACGTCGGCCAGAATGTCAGAGGCCTTGATCACGCCCTGCCCGCCCAGTCCCGCGATCACCACGTTAGTCGGCTTGCTGCTCATGGCACCTCTCATACTCGCGGATTGAACCGGCGGCCAGCAGGCAGTTGCGGCGCACAATCACCACGGAAAGCTGCGGCGTTTCCAGGCAGGCTTCAATCAGCGTCTTGAGTTTTTCCGGCTCCGCTGCGGGATCGATCACGTGCACATTGCGCACGCCCAGCGAGCGCGCCAAATCCTCGAAAACCACCTTGCCGGTTTTTGCATGATCCAGAGTGCGCCCGGTTCCCGGATGCTCCTGCATGCCCGTCATGGCCGTGGTTCCGTTGTCGAGAATCATCACCACGTGGCCGCTGGCCGGAGGGTTGTAAACCATCTCCACCAAGCCCGGTAATGCCGCTGTGCACGAAAGTGCTGTCGCCGATGACGCTCACCACTCGCCTGGCTTCCTCGGGCGGCAGCGAGTGGCGCAGTCCCAGGCCCACGCCGATGGCCGCGCCCATGCACACCAGCGAATCCATCGCCTCAAAGGGCGGCAGAACTCCCAGCGAATAGCAGCCAATATCGCCCGCAACGATGCAGTCCAGCTCTTTCAGAATCGTATAGACGCTGCGATGCGGGCAGCCCGGGACAGAGAGCCGGCGGCTTGCCCGGTGCGCGCTTCTGCTCGGGCGTTGTATCTTCGGCCAGAATGCGGCGCACGCGGTCGGTGTTCAGCTCGCCGAAGCGATACATCTCCGGCTTGCCTTTGACCGCAATGCCCGCGGTGCGCGCGGCCTCCACCAGGTATGGATCGCCCTCTTCGATCACCACGCACGATTCAACGCTCCCGGCAAACCGGCGCATCCGCTCGATGGGAAGCGGATAAGTCATTCCAATCTTCAGAATGCCGGCCTGCGGAGCGGCTTCGCGCGCATATTGGAAGGCGACTCCCGAGGTGATGATTCCCAGCGAAGGCGATCCGGCGAGCAGCAGATTCGGTCCCTTCGGCATCGTTCCACTCGGCGATCTCGGCGAGCGTTTTGCGCATGCCGCAGATGCGCCGGCTTTGCATAGGCCGGAATCATGACGCGCGAGGGAAAATCGTGCTCAAAATGAGCCGGCCGTGGGCGCGGGAATCTTCACCGTTCCGCGCCGGACGAGCGTCTTCGAGTGGCAGACGCGCGTGGTCATGCGCAGCAGAACCGGCACTTGCCAGCGCTCGGAGATTTCGATGGCTTGCAACGTAAATTCGTAAGCTTCCTGCGAGTCGGAAGGCTCAAGCATGGTCACGCCGGCGGCCAGCGCATAGCGCCGATTGTCCTGCTCGTTCTGGCTTGAAGCCATTCCCGGATCGTCGGCTGAAACCACCACCAGCGCCCCGTCCAGCCGGATATACGCCACGGTAAACAGCGGATCGGCGGCCACATTCAGTCCCACATGCTTCATGGTGACCAGGGCGCGCGCCCCGGCAAACGCCACGCCCACGCCAACTTCCAGCGCCACTTTCTCGTTGGGCGCCCACTGAGCTTTTCCGCCCAGCTTCGCGAAGGTTTCCAGTATTTCTGTCGAGGGAGTGCCGGGATATCCCGTACCGATTTTCACGCCGGCATCAGAGGCGGCCATGGCAACGGCCTCGTCACCGCTCAGCAGTGACAACACAAACTTTTGCTTTAGAAAACTCAAGCAGCAAGCCTGTAAATTAGAGTCTTGAGATGAGTCTACACGATTGCGGTCGAGGATGGTGGACGGGCTATCGCCGAGGGGATCGAGACAATCGGTTTGCTGCTCCATCCAGGCCAGTTCATCACTGACCTGAAATCGGGCTACTGCCTGGATCGACGCCGACGGCGAACTATTTTGAAAAGGCGCGGCTTTACGCTGCTCATCGCCGACGGTATGATGGTTTCTGAACTCCTGAGGCGAACGCCTGGGAGTTGAGCGCTTCAGGCGCATTGCGATTGGCAGCGGGAGTAGTTCAGTGGCAGAACGTCAGCTTCCCAAGCTGAATGTCGCCGGTTCGATCCCGGTCTCCCGCTCCAAATATTTTTTAGATATAGCTGCTCCCGCATAACTTCACAGTCTTTGTGTTCCTGTCGCGATGGTCTGCGGAAAAGCTTTCAATTGAATGCGTTGGCTGAGCCTGCACGGAATTAGTGGAGCACGGTTTCTGTGTTCCTGCGGATGCGGCTTCTGAAAGCGGTTTGTTTTGAATGGGTTGTGTAGAGCTCCACAGGTTCACCGCGAAAAACGCGCTTTTTGACGGGGGGAGGGGGTGGGGGTATCTGATGTTTCGTGGTCTCGGACCGGAAAGGCGCGGGCTGCTTTGGTGACCGAGGGGAGGGTTTGGAGGAGATATTGCACGATTGCCGTTACTGAAGTATCGCGCTGCGCTGCCCAGACTCGGGCCTGGATATAGGTTTCATCACTTACAGATACGGTGATGTTGCGCATGCGTTCTCTTTCGTGGGGCGAAGTTTCGCCGGGGTTCTAGACATAGTTTGCGCCGGGGAAGGGTAATTATCTGCAAAAAGCTCCACTGAAAGAAGCGGCCTAGCGCGGAACGTGACGGAGATCGTCGCCGTCCCGTCGCCGTTGGTGATGCTGATGTCCTTGTGGAACTGCTTGTCAATGCCCTTCAAGCAATCCGTATGGAAGCAATCGTTTAAATTTTCATGGTCGTAGTCGTGGTCAAGCTTGAGCGGCGGCGAGGATATCATTTGCTGTTGCGCCTGGCGGGGAAGACTGCGATAGGCATGTTCGACCGTGGTTGTGAGTTGTTGAGTTACCTCGCCCGCTGAGTTGGTTTCTTCCACTTCGACGGGCTGCGCGGCTACGGCGGCAATGGGCGGCGGCAACGGCGCGGGAACGGCGGCAATGGGCGATCATTCTGAGTGACGGGCGGGGGCGCCGAGGGAACGAAGAGGCTGGCTGTCGTCATGTTGAAATCATCGTTGCTCAGCACGATGGCCGATAAACTCTGAATCTGCTCTTGCTCATCCTGAACGCGGCGCAGGCTGTCGAGAGCCGCCTGTTGGGCGTCGCGGGCCGGCTTGTTGTGGACATAGACGTACCCTGAGGCTCCAACGAAGATTGCCGTTATCAGCCCTACCATTTGCGTCCATGTGAGCGACGCGCCCTGGCGGGCTTTTTCGGCGAGGTCGATCACCTTCTTCACCGCCTGATCGGCCCGCGCCTCGGCATCCGCCTTGAGCATGCCCTTGCTCATCAGATGGAAGGTGGCACGTTCCCTGGCCGCGTCGGCGGCTTCATTGCTGATGTCTTTGGTCCCATTGTCAGTGACGTTCCTGACGTTCTGCTCATGTTTGGCAACATCTTCATCCGTGTGATCATGGAGCTGAAGGTCGCAGCCGTCCTCAACCAACTTGATAAGTTTTTGCGTGAAGTCGCTGAGCGTTTTCGATATGGAGGCGTAACTCATAACGGTTGGGGCTTCTTTCTGGATGTGGCTTTCAAAATGCCAACGACCGCACCCATAGGGCAGGCCAGGTTGATTCCGTCGCCAATGGTATTCAGCGCCGAATTTGTATCCATGACCGAGCCCATATGCGGCGCAATAAGAATGCCCGCCAGGGCGGCCAACGCTATTGGGATGACAAATCCCAAGGCGGAGTAGCCGAGAGCAGCCCAACGGCTTTCGCTGTTGTAGATGCCTTTGATTACCACCCCCAGGCAGCCAATATTGACGATGATGTATGTAGTGGTCACGCAGCATAGTAGCACGGGTGGGGGGAAACGGATACTCCTGCATGGGAGCGGAGTGGGGCAGTCTGGGAAAATCATTTCCTCGGGTGCCCGAAGCGGCGGACTCTGCATCATTTTGCCAGATTTATGTATGGGCTGAAGCCCATACATAAATGCGGATACCGCTCACCTCCGGCCGAAGCCACAGCACGTGCGGCGCTGGATGAAAGGGCGTTGTTTACATCGATTTCCAGCACGTTGTTTCCCGGCACGAAATATCCCGGTTGCAGGCCCCCGTGAATGGCGAACCCGCCGAATTCTCGGTCGCGGCGTCGGCCTCGGCCGGGATTGCGTGGCCGCGAGGGAAGGTTCTTGCCGTTGAGCCGAATCGCGGCGATGCCTTTGTGCGCCACGTAGTCGCAGCGGAGCATGACCGTGGCAAGGTCAAGGTTGCCGACATCAAACCTAAGCCGGCAGGTGTACACGACGCCGGCCCGAGTGTCGGCCGGGGAAGCAGCGTCGGGGGCAGGCGGCCCCTGGCGGCTTGCGGCCCCGCCGGTCGGGTCCGTCAGGGAGGGCAACTCGACGTCCTTGCCGCTGCCGACGGCGACCAGTTTTCGCTGGGGGCCCGTGCCGACTGCCTTGAGCCATGCGACCTGCTCGACCTGCTCCCCTTGGCCGTCCAACGGCACGACGCCGCGGCGGGCGAAGAGCACGCCGCCCATCGGGAGCTTCCGGCCGAGGTCCGTCATGCCCCTGCCGCCGCTGCGGGCGAGCAACCGTGAGCGGCTCGCAGCCAGCGGCAGGGCCGGTGCATTTTTCGGCCCGCCGCCGGCCAGCCGCGTCGTCACCCGTCCCCGAAAGACGTGTACCCGCGTCACGTCGGGCGAATCGACGACCACGCCAAACTCCGAAGAACCCAGCACTCCGGGGCGGGCCATCGCGGCCTGGTTCGCCAGAACCGCGCTGGGCGTGCGAATGGTGAAGTCCGGGGCGGGAAACCGGCGCGCTGCTCCGGGAGCCGTTGGCTCCCGGCTATCGGCGTTCGGCCTTTTTCCACGCGGGCAGTCAGCCGGCCCAGCGAGAGGAAGCCGCCGTTGGGCGAGTCGGCCTCGTAGATTGCCGGCCCTGGAGGATCACTTCCACGTGGCTCTCGTACCAGATCTGCAAGAGTCCCGATGCCAGCGCAAAGCGGCGGCCGGCCAGGACCGCCGCCCCCGGCTCGATCGCCGTGTCGGCGTTGGCCCAGCGGCAATCGACCGCTCCGCTAATCACGGCGATGCGCTCCGGGCCGGCGCCGGCCGCCGTGCCGCGGTCCGCCCAGCGGCAATCGACCGCTCCGGTGATCAAGCCGACCTGCTCCAGGTTCGCCCGCGGCCCGGGGCGCCTTTGGCGACCTGTGCAGGACGACCAACTGCTCCCCACCTCCACGCGGCGAAAGCGCCGGCGGCCAGGACCAATGCGGCGACGGCATAGACGAACGCCGCGCCGCCGAGAACAGGGGGCAAGCGCCAAAGGGCCAAACGGCGAAGGACGAGGGCCGGCGCCCCCCGGGGACGGCGGGGACCGAAGCCGGCGACGGCGGAGCCGCAGTCGCGCCGGGACGCTCTCCGTCCTCGGTGCCCGGCGGCGCCGGGTCAAACTCGCCGGCTGAGGCAAAGGCGCGCGCCCTGGCGAGGGTCACGTGCAGGTGGATGTAGTCGAGATAATAGTCGTGCGCCTTCGCATCGCTGCGCAACAGGTCCAACAGCCGGGTGCGGTCGGCGTCGCTCAGACGCTCATCGGCCAGGTCGCCAAGGAGACGTGCCAATTCCGATGACTTTGGCCGCCGGTCGCTCACGGTTCTGCCTTCTCCCTTAGCAGCTTGCGCCGCACGCACTTCAACAGCTTGCCGCGGATGCGCGAAAGGGTGACGGAAACAACGGCCGCCGACCGGCCGAGCGACTCTGCTATCATTCGCACCGAGCCGTTCTCCGCGTAGCGCCGTTCCAGCAGCTCGCGCTGGAGCGGCGACAGGTCCCTCACGCATTCGCGCAAGAGAACGATGGGGGACTCGTCTCGATCCAGCAGCGTGCGCCGCTCCGCCTCGTCAGCTACTAGGCGCGAATAGTTCGCCGCCGAAGATCTGCCGCTCGCGATGCTGTTTGCGGCAAGAGGCCAGGACTCGGTAGCGGGCAATCTTGTAGGCCCAAGCGACGAAGTTCGTGCCCTGGACGAACTCCCCCGAAGAACGCCACATCGCCAAATTCGTCTCCTGGCAGCACGTCGTTGGCGTCACTCCAGTTCGGCAGCAACGACAGGATGTAAGCGTGCAACCGGGGTTGACAGTCAATCAGGTCCTGGACGAATTGATCGGGAACATTTTCGGCCTTCATCCGCCCGGTCCTCCCACGGGTCCACGCTCTGCTGTCACCGATCATAGTGCGCAATGCGGCAAAATCTTAACAAGTTTTGTCGATAGAGCGTGTGCGGCGAAACTGGCGATGGCTCCCGACTGCGCAACGCAAACCCGGCAGGAACCACATCCTGGAGGCATGCCGGTATGGCCGCAGGTGGGGAAAAATTGACAAAACTTCGGGTAGCCGCTCGCGGCGAGGGACAAAAACGCGGGAGCCGCTAAATCTGGCCTGGCGTTCGGCGGCTCCCGTCCCCACCACAGAGTTAGACGCAAACCGAACGCCCCTGGCTATTTGTCATTATTCGGGGCGAACCGCTGAAATTCGCCAGGGCTGGCGAGACAAGCTGCCGGGGGCTGTTATACTGCACGCGGCCGGATTGCACACTAGCCCGAAGCGCGAGCGAGGGATGCGCAACATCGCTCCTCGCTTGCGCTTCGGGCTAGTGTGAGCACGTCGCGAAAACGTACCATTCTCAACCGCGAACGGTATAGTTCCCGGCTATTTTTTGCTCGCGTGCTTACGCGTGGCGGTCTACCGACGCCTCGCGCGGCGTCGCCAACAGAGCCAACCAGCTGCCCCGGCGAGAAGGGCGGATAGCCGCCCGGCTCGGGCACGGCGGCCATGCCGGCGGCGGACGAGCCGGCGCTCTGGCCGTAGTGCGCCAGCACGATGGTCAGGTCGTTGATGTCCACCGTGCCGTCGCCGGTGAACTCGCCCTGGGCTCCACCTCATGCCGGTCTGGCCGTAGTGCGCCAGCACGATGGTCAGGTCGTTGATGTCCACCTTGCCGTCGAGGTTGGCGTCGCCGGGCAGGGCGGGCGTCAAGAGGTACGACGTGCCAGCTGGTAGTGTCCTCGTGACCATCCCGACCACACGAGTATCTGCCCGGCGTCGTTCACGGTCCCGCGGCAAAGTTGAAGGTCACGCCGGCGGGCGCGTAGGCGGTTGAGGTCGACCCTGGGGGCCGTTAGCCGGGAAAATAGGCCATTGCCGTGCCAGTTCGACCGTTCCGCCGTTGTAAACAGCGAACGTCGTGTCGCCGACCACCAGGCCGCTGTTGTTGACGAAGGTGGCCTCGCCGCCCAGTAGGTGCCGACCAGCGAGCCCGACAGGTTCTAGACGGCGGCCTGCCCGCCCTGGGTCACGCCGGCGACCAATTGGCTGTTGTTGGAGATGCCGTTGGCCGAGGCCAGGCCGGCGATCTGGCTGTACGACTGGTTCGATCTCGTCCACACGAAGCCGTCGCCGTTGGTGCCGCCGACCACATATCCGGCGGCGTTGACGCCCTTGGCCCAACTGGCCGCGCCGATCCGAAGGTGTAATACTTGCCCGTCGCCGCATCGTAGGCGAAGGCCGTGCCGGTGTCGGACTGCCAATAACCCACCATGAGTCCGTTTTAACCCATGCCCGTAAGGATCGCGCTGCCGTGCAATTGGGGGATTGGCGAGAGCGAGCCGCCGCTGTAGAGATAAACACCGAAGCTCCGATTTTGGCCGAACTGATCAGGCCATCGAGGCCAACCGCCCCGAACTGTCGCCGAACACGTTTTCGATGTCCGGCTCGACCTGATTGTACAGGTCGGTCCTCGTTCCACCCGGATTCCACGTGGAAACGTAGTCGAGGGCCGCGTACTCGGTTTCACCGATGACGGCACCGTTAGGGAGCAGGCTCTCGCCGTAGGAGTTCATGGTCGAGGCACCGCCGCTGCCGGAAAGCTCCGTGACGTAATACCCCGGCGCACCGCCCCACGCGAACCCCGCCGCGGCCATCGCCAAGCCGGAGGCCAGGGCGAAAGGAACCTTGACCGAGACCAACTTTATCATCCTTCAATCTCCTCAAAAAAGGCGGGGGGGCCGAGCACGGTACGTCCCGCTCCGGCGTGCAGCCCGCCTTTGCCGGGCTTGACTGCGATTAACCCACCCGTGGTGCAATGCGCCCGTAACAGGCCACCCCGAATTATTCATAGGTCCACACTAGTTTGACTGTGTATTGGTCTTGATTGGATGTAAGTTGTTTTGTAAACAGTCGTTCCGTTGAATGGAGTCAAACGGAAAGGAGCGAGTCATGGAACGGCGATTTGCGGTGCGTTATGAAGAATTGATGGCGGAGGCGGAGGTAAAGCCCGAGGCGTTGGAGGGCGTGCTGAAGCGGCTCGACGAGTTCGTCAAACCGTTCGCGGCCAGCCTGAAACACGACGCCCAACGGCAGCATGCCGCGGAATACGTGGCCGGTTTGGTCTCCAACGTCAAACGCAAGAACATCGAGTCGATCGCCTACCTTCACGAGCAAGACCGGCAGCCGTTGCAGAAGTTCATCGGCCAGAAGCCCTGGGAGTGGGAGCCCATGATCGACGAGTTGGTCCGGCAGGTCGGGGCGTCGATCGGCCGGGCCGATGGCGTGTTGGTCATCGACCCGTCGGGCGTCCTCAAGCAAGGCAAGGCGTCGGTCGGCGTGGCGCGGCAGTGGTGCGGACGAGCGGGCAAGGTGGACAACTGCCAGGTCGGCGTCTATATGGCCTACGTCACCCGCGACGAACACGCCTTGGTCGATGCGAGGTTGTACTTGCCCAAGGAATGGACGAAAGACAAGCAAGCGGTGCAGGCAAGCGGGAATCCCCAAGGAAATCAAGTTTCGCACGCGGCATGAGCTGGCCTTGGAAATGATTCGCAAGCATCGCGCGGCGTTGCCGCACGCCTGGGTGACCGGGGACGACGAAATGGGCCGAAACAGCGGTTTTCGCGATGAATTGCGGACGATGAACGAGCAGTATCTGCTGGCCGTTCCGTCCAACACGCTGGTCCGCGATCTGGACGCTGCTCCGCCGCCCTACAGCGGTTCGGGAGCAGCCGCCGAAAGTCCCTTTCCAGCGTGCGGACGGCTGGATGAAGACGGCGAAGAACTGGACGCGGATCGAGGTTCGGCCGGGCGAGAAGGGGCCGCTGGTGGTCGAGGCGGTGAAGGTTCGCGTGCAAACCAAGCGCGGGCGTCGCAACGGCCCCGAAGAAACGTTGGTGATCTTCCGCGAGCGGCAAGGCGCGAAGACGGTGAAACACGATTACGCCTTGTCGAACGCGCCGTTCGAGACGCCGTTGCGGGAGTTCGCTCGGGTGCTCAGTGCGGAGCATCGGGTCGAAGAATGTCTTCGGCGAGCCAAGGGCGAAGTCGGGCTTGGCGCAGTATCAGGTGCGAACGTGGAGGGGCTGGCATCATCATCAAACGCTCACGTTGATAGCGACCTGGTTCTTGACGCAAGAGAAGCGGCGGGGGGAAAAAGGTGCCCCGTGTCTCTCGGTTCAGGAGGTACGTTACATCATCGGACAACTGCTGCATGAGGAACTTCAAACCAACACGTTGACGTCATCTTTGCGATCAAGCAACGCGACTCAACCGTCGCAAACAAGCCGCCCGCTTCTATCACTGGAAAAAACGCAAACGCTTGCCACCATTGAAGAAACAACTCAAAACCTGACATACACAGTCAAACTAGCCCGAAGCGCAAGCGAGGGACGCGCAATGAGCTTACCCTCGCTTGCGCTTCGGGCTAGTGTTTTGCGCCCGGCACCGCGAGGTCCGGCATCGTGAATACTGCGGGCTACCAGCGCCTCCGTGCGGCATAGGCCAGCAGACCGGCCAGCCCCGCCGCGAACAGGGCCAGCGCGCCGGGCTCCGGCACGGCAGCCATGCCGGCGGCCGGCGAACCGAGCGTTTTGGTTGTAGTGCGCCAGCACGATGGTCAAGTCGTTGATGTCCACCGTGCCGTCGCCGGTGAACTCGCCCTGTGCCCAACTCATGCCGGTCTGGTCGTAGTGCGCCAGCACGATGGTCAAGTCGTTGATGTCGACTCGGCCGTCGAGATTGGCGTCGCCGGGCTATGGCGGGCGTCAACAGGTACGACGTGGCGTTGGGGGTGAACACTTCCTCGGAATCCGAGCACACCAGGATCTGTCCGGCGTCGTTGACGGCTTGTGCAGTGTTGAATGTCACGCCATTCGGCGCGAAGACGTTCAGATTCACCGAACCGTAGCCGGGGAAATAAGCCATCGCCTGACAGTTGTTCCAGGCTCCTGCTCCGTTGTAAACGTCGTTCGAGTTGTCGCCGATCACCAGGCCGTTGTTGTTCACCCCGGTGGCCTCGCCGGCCCAATAGGTGCCGACCGAGCGCTCCCGAGGGGGAATAGACCGCCGCCTGGTAATTGCTGCCCTGGGGTTCAAGCCGGCCACGAGCTGGCCGTTGTTGGAGATGCCCTGTGCCGCGGCCAGGGCGGGAATCTGAACGTACGACTGGTTGCTCTCGCTCCAAACGAAGCCGTCGAAGTTGGCGCCGTCGCCGCCGACCACGTAGCCGTTGCCGGCGGTGCTGCCGCCCACAGCCTGGACCCAACTGTTGGTCGGGCCAAACGTGTAATAGTTGCTCGTCGCTACATCGTAGGCGAAGCCCGTGCCGCTGTTGAAATATCCCGCGGCCAGACCGTTTTGCGTCATCCCCATAAGGTTGATGCTCAGCGCGTGCAATGCCGATTGGGAGACCTCGCGCGAGGGTGCCGCCGCATATAGGTATAGAGGCCAGCGGCAGAACTGCCGTAACCCGGGACGTTGTTCTGGGTCGCGACATACCGCCCGGACGCGTCGCCATAGGTGTAGTCTATCGAATCGGCCGTACCGAAGTTATAGACGGTGCTCATGGTTCCGCTGCTAGTCCAGCTAGCGATAATCCACTGCGGAAGGTAAAGCGGGGAAGACGGCTGGTATTCGGTTAGGCCGATCACGGTTCCGTTCGGCAGCAGGCTTTCGCCGTAGGCATTGGTAGGTGTTCCCGCGGTATTGGCGCTGTAGCCGATCAACTCGGTGCAATAGTAGCCTGGGGCACCCGCCCAAGCAGAACCGGCGATAGCCATTGCCAGTCCGAACACCAAGATCGAAAGGGGTTTTGCTGCACGACATTGAACCATGTTCTTTGCTCCTAAAATGGTTTTGAATCTATCTCGACGGGGGAAATATGCGGCTAGGCCGCGCGGTCGCCGTCGGCTCCCGGTTAAGCGCGGGCTTTGAATCTATCTCGACACGGAAAACATGTACCTGTTATCAGGTTTCGGGATCGGGCCCGTCGGGACGGCGACATGGCCGTCCCGACGGTGGCATGAACAATTGGCGGTTCTCGTTTACGACTTCCGCTTTCTCCAGGCGTAGGCCACGAGCCCGACTAGGGCTGCGACCGAGAGCACCAACGTCGAGGGCTCTGGCGTGGGCACGGGCGTCAAGAGGTAGGAGGTGACACCGGGGGTGTCCACGCCACTACCACCCGACCATACCAGGATCTGCCCGTTGTCGTTGACGGCTTGTGCAGTGTTGAATGTCACGCCATTGGGCGCGTAGACGTTCAGATTCACCGAACCGTAGCCGGGGAAATAAGCCATCGCCTGACAGTTGTTCCAGGTTCCTGCTCCGTTATAAACGTCTTCCGAGTTGTCGCCGATCACCAGGCCGTTGTTGTTCACCCCGGTGGCCTCGCCGGCCCAATAGGTGCCGATGCGCCGTACCCGAGGGGCTATAGACCGCCGCTTGTGTGCCCTGGGTTATGCCGGCCACCAGTTGGCCGTTGTTGGAGATGCCCTGTGCCGCGGCCAGGGCGGGAATCTGAACGTACGACTGGTCGCTCTCGCTCCAAACGAAGCCGTCGTAGTTGGTGCCGTCGCCGCCGACTACGTAGCCGTTGCCGGCGGTGCTGCCGCCGACAGCCTGGACCCAACTGTTGGTCGGGCCAAACGTGTAATAGTTGCTCGTCGCTACATCGTAGGCGAAGCCCGTGCCGCTGTCGAAATATCCTGCGGCCAGACCGTTTTGGGTCATTCCCTCAAGGTTGATGCTCAGCGTGTGCAATGCCGATTGGGAAACCCGCGCGAGGCGTGCCGCCGATGTAGGTATAGAGGCCAGCGGCAGAGCTGCCTTGACCTGGGACGTTGCCTTGGGGTGCGGTATACCGCCCGGACGCGTCGCCAAAGGCGTTGTCTATCTCATCAGCAGAAACGAAGGGATAGACGGTGCTCATGGTTCCGCCGCTGTTCCAGCTAACGAGATTCCAATTTGGAAGTTCGGTCCCGGAACTCGGCTGCCAGATGCTTAGCCCGATGACGGTTCCGTTCGGCAAGAGGGTTTCGCCGTAGGAATTCAAATTGCTCGTCTGGTTGGTATTGTCGCTGTACCCCTTCAAATAGGTGCAGGTGTACGCGGGGTAGGGCGTCGCCCAAACGGAACTCACAATCGCGAACGCCAGCAAAGCGCCGCACAAGGTTGTTGCGTAACGATTCATCACAGTGCTTCCTTTGGAAAGTAAATTAACGATCGTAATGGCCGAACCCTACGTTGGATTGCGGCCGCCGTCTCACACGCCTTCGCTGCCTCGCCAGGTGATTTTCAACCGTATCGATCCATTCCACGCTTTTTTCCAATCGCAGTCTCTCCCTGCCCGTCAATGTTTTGCTCCACGCTGCTCCGTTGTCGCGCCGCGTGCCGCCCCTGACCTCAGGGCCGGGAGCCGTTCGTCGCGAAGATGCGGATGCCGCTCACTTCCGGCCGCAGCCACAGCATGTGCGGCGGGTCCGAAGGAAGGGCGTTGTTCACGTCGATCTCGAGGACATTGGTTCCGGGGACGAAAAAACCCCGGACGCAGGCCCCCGTGAATGACGAACTCGCCGGATTCCTTCGCCGCGGTGGCGGCCTCGGCCGCGGCCGCCTGGCTGCGGCGGATGCCCTTGCCGTTGAGCCGGATCGCGGCAATGCTGTTGCGGGCAACGTAGTCGCACCGCAGCATGGCGGTGGCCGGGCTGAGGTCGCCGAGATCGAAGGTGAGCCGGCAGGTGTAGACGATGCCGCTGGGGAGTCCGCCCGGCGGACGAATCGCTGGCAGCCTGCGGCGCGGCGGGATTTGCGGCCGCTCCCGGCGATGCCCGTAGCGGCGGCAACTCGAAGTCTTCGCCGCTGCCGACGGCGACGAATTTTCGCTGCGTGCCCGCTGCCGATCGCCTTGAGCCACGCCAGCTGCTCCCGTTGGCCGTCGGCATGGACGATGGCGCGGCGGGCGAAGAGCACGTCGCCCATCCTGGCCTTCTGGCCGAGCGTTGGTCACGCCGCGGCTCGCCGTCGCGGGCAAGCAAAGCGACCGGTTTGCCGCCAGCGGCACCGCCATCGCATTGTTCGGCCCGCCGCCGGCCAGCCGCGTGGTCACCAGTCCGCGAAAGACGTGTACCCGCGTCACGTCGGGCGAATCTACGATTACGCCGAACTCCGCAGACCCCAAGCACGCCGGGGCGGGGCATCGTGTCTTGGTTCGCCAGAATCGCGCTGGGCGTGCGGATGGTGAAGTCCGGGCGCACGACCGGCGAGCTGCTCCGGGAGCCGTTGGCCCCCGGCTATCGGCTTGCGGCCGCTTTTCCACGCGGGCCGTGAGCCGGCCCAGCGAGAGGAAGCCGCCGTTGGGCGAGTCGGCCTCGTAGATCGCCGGGCCCTGAAGGATCACCTCCACGCGGCTGTCGTACCAGATCTGCAAGAGTCCGGACGCCAGCACGAACCGGCGGCCGGCCGGGACCGCCGCCCCCGGCTCGATGGCCGTGCTCGCGTCCGCCCAGCGGCAATCGACCGCTCCGCTAATCACGGCGACCTGCTCCGGCGTGGCGACCGCCGGCGCGTCATTGGCGACGCTTGGCGCACGCGATAGGGCAACCGCCACGTCCACGCCGCCAGCACGCCCGCGCCGATTAGCAATAGCGCGAGCCCGTACGAAAGCGCGGCGCTCCCGAAAAGCTGAAAATGCTGATTGCTGATTGCTGCCCGAGGAAGGGGGGCGGAAACGGCAGGGGTCGCCGCGCGATGAAACAACTCATCCTTCGGGCCGAAAAAGGGGTCAGGTCCAATTTGTGCGCAGCACCCTTCGGGCCGCTGGGGCAAATTGGACCTGACCCTTTTTCGGCCCCCACGCCCTGGACGAGGTTCGCCACGACGCTCATGTAATGGATGTAGGTCCGCCGGGCATCGCGGCTGTCTCGCAGCAGCGCGGCCAACCGCTGTGCCTGCGCTTTGCTGAGCACGTCCTCGCGGAGCGCGGCGAGCAATTCGCTAAGTTCGTTGGCCGAAAAGGGGACAGGTCCGATTCGTGCGCAGCAGCTCCCCCACCGTTTCGGCATACGGGACGTGTCCGGTCTAAAGGCTCAGGACTTGCGGACATGGATTCCCTCGTTCTTCAGCCGGCGCTGGACGCAGTCGTGCAGCGTGTCGTGGATGCGGCGCATGGCCTTGTAGAGCCCTTCGGCCGAGCGGCCGACGGCCGCGGCCACCGACTTGATGGTCGCCCCGACCTCGTAGCGCCGGTGGAGCAGATCGCGGTCGCCCGGCGGCAACTCGTTGACGCAATCCAACAAGGCCGATTGGGCCAGGTCCAGCTCCTCGCGGATGTTCTGGGCCTCCGTCGCTACGGCAGTCAAGAGCTGGTCGTCGAACTTCACGCGACAGCGGTGCTGCTTGGCGCGGAAGTTCCGCACCACGTTGAAGGCCACTCGGCAGGCCCAGGCCGCGAAATCGGTGCCCGGTTCGTATTTCCCCAGCAGCCGCCACAGCACGATGCTGGTCTCCTGGAGCACGTCCTGGGCGTCGGCCACATTCGGCAGCAGCGTCAGGATGTAACTGAACACCCGCTGTTGACTGCCCATCAGCAGTCCGACGAACTCTTCGACGTTGATTTTGGGACGAGTTGGGTCGGGCATGACAGGGGTCAGGGATCAGAGGTTGTGAAGTCTTTGTAGGGTGCGTGAAACGCACCATAACCCGTCGTGCATGGTGCGTTTCACGCACCCTACCGATTGGGGTCGGGAGCCGGTTGTATCCTCGGGCAACGACGGCACGGCCCGAGGGCGGGTATTCGCTTTCGGGAACGGCCGCATCATCGGCACCCTGTATTCTAATGTTGCGCCGATGCGCCGATTGGAGGGTCAGAAATGAAACGGCGAAATAGCAGGAACGCTCCGCGGTTGTGAATCTTTGTAGGGTGCGTGAAACGCACCGCAACCCGTCGTGCATGGTGCGTTTCACGCACCCTACGGACGAATGTTGCGCCGATTCGCCGATTGGAGGGTCGGATATCAAAACGGCGAAATAGCAGTAACGCTCCGAGGTTGTGAATCTTTGTAGGGTGCGTGAAACGCACCACAACCCGTCGTGCATGGTGCGTTTCACGCACCCTACGGACGAACGTCGCGCCGATCTGCCGATTGGAGGGCCGGATATCAAAACGGCGAAATAGCAGGAACGCTCCGCGGTTGTGAATCTTTGTAGGGTGCGTGAAACGCACCACAACCCGTCGTGCATGGTGCGTTTCACGCACCCTACGGATTGCGCTCGGATGACGGCTGCCGCCGGACGACGGCTGCGCCCGGATGACGGCTGCGTTCAGAATGACGGCTGGCGCTCGGAATGACTGGCCTTGCCGGTAATTGTCACACCCCTCTGCTGCGGGAGCGGCTCTGGTGGCGCGGCCGCGGACCACTTATAATGACGGACTGCGAGCAGTCTTGCGCAGCGTAAAGGAGGTTTCCCCTGGGCAAACAACGGTTTCAAATCGGCCTGCTGGCCGTGGTGGCCTTGGTGGCGCTGCGGCTGGCCTTGGGCTGCCACTTCCTCTACGAAGGGGTGTGGAAGATCACCCATCGCGACGAGTTCTCGGCCGCCCCGTTCCTGACGCAGGCGAAAGGGCCCGCTGGCGGGCTTCTTCTACGCGATGGCCCCCGACCTCGACGGCCGGCAGCGGCTGAAAGTCGTCACCGGGCCCGACGGCAAGAAGACCATCGATAGCACGGCCATCGCCGACCGCTGGAACGAGATCCGCCGACGACTTTCTCGACTTCTATCGCCCGCGCCGACGCGTCCGAGTTCGGACGAGGCGGCCGCGTACCGGACATTGCAGCAGGCGGCGGAACAGACCTACAAGGAGTTCCGCGACCATCTCGACGAATACTTCCGGGAAAACGTCGGACGACATCGCCGCCTATTTCGACTCCCTCGATCGGTTCGCCAGCGACCAGCGAGCGCGGTCCAGGAGGCCCCTTATCAAAAGCAGCGCCGCTGGGAGCGGATGATGGAGCTGCGGGCCGAGGCCGCCAAGTGGATCAAGGACGTCGAGGAGCAGGAAAAGGCGTTCGTCAGCAGCCTGTACGGGCTGTTGGACGACCCCGAAAAGCCCGGCGACGTGGAGCGGACCGGTCAGTACCACGGCAAGCCGGTGCCCATGCCGGCCACCTGGAACCCGTTCCGCTGGGAGCGGATGGAGCAGATCAATTTCGCCGTGACCTATGGGCTGACGGCCATCGGGCTCTGCCTGATGCTGGGTTTCTGCACGCGGCTGGCGGCGCTGGGCGGGGCGGCGTTCATGGCGTTCGTGGTGATGACCCAGCCGGCCTTCCCGACCATCTATCCGCCCGACCCGGCCGTGGTCGGCCACGCCCTGTTGGTGAACAAGGACTTCGTCGAGATGGTCGCGCTGCTGGTGGTTGCCGCCGTCGGCGCGGGCCGCTGGGGCGGGCTGGACTTCTTCTGGCGGGGATTGCTGGGATTTCGCGGCATTTGGAGATTTCGGGCCCCGGGATCCGTCATTCTGAGTCGCAGTCCGCGCGTCATTCTGATCGCGTCCCGTCATTCTGAGCGCAGCGAAGAATCTAGCGCGACCCGGCTCGGGCAGATTCTTCGCTGCGCCAGAATGACGCGCCCCTAAATCCCTAAATCCCTAAATCCCCAAATCCCCGATCCCAACCTGCCGCATGAATCCCACGCCACGCCCCAATGCACCGCCGGCCGGCGACGTCAAGCGCCGCGATTTCATCCACGGCACCGTGGCCGCCGGGCGCGGCGGTCGGCGGCGGGCTGGCGCGTTCTACTTCGGCTACGACCGGGCCGTCGGCTCGCCGGTCCGCGTGGGCGTGATCGGCACCGGCGACGAGGGCAGCGTGCTGCTGGGCGCGATCAATCCCGAGTTCATCGAGGTCAAGGCGATCGCCGACATCCGCCCCTACAACGTCTGGCGGGCCTTCCACGGCGACTATTCCACCGAGGCAGCTGCTGACGGCCCGGCCGGGCCTGATGGCGAAGTACGGCTGGAAGACCGAAGAGCGAGGCCCGGCGGCACGTCAAGGTCTACGGCCGCTACGAGGAACTGATCGCGCAGGCCAAGGCCGACGGCCTGGAGGCCGTGATCATCGCCCTGCCGCTTGCACCTGCACGCCCCGGCGGCCATCGCCGCCATGAAGGCCGGCCTGCACGTGCTCACCGAGAAGCTGATGGGCCACAGCGTCCACGAGTGCAAGGAAATGGCCCGCGTGGCCGAGCAGACCGGCCGCATCCTGGCCATCGGCCACCAGCGGCACTACAACATCCTCTACGCCAACGCGGCCGAGACGATCCGCCGCGGCATGCTGGGCGACCTGCACTACATCCGCGCCCAATGGCACCGCGGCAACCTGCCCGGCAACGACAGTTGGCAGCAGCCGCTGCCCGAGACGGTCAAGCCGGACGATCCGCAGGCCGGACGATTGCTGCGAAGGAATTGAAGACGCACCGCGCCGAGCTGGCCGCGGCCAGCGGCGCGGCGATCGAGCCGTCTGGCGCGAAGCGGGTCGAGCAGGTCGAGGCGCCAAATCAGCGACGAGACGCCGGTCAGACGCCGAGGAGTTCGGCTACCAGGCGACGCAGATCAAGGACGGCGTCGGGCAAGGTGGTCTACGACCGGCCGGCCATCGAGGAACTGATCCGCTGGCGGCTGTGGGACCGCACCGGCGCCGGGCTGATGGCCGAGTTGGGCAGCCACCAGCTCGACGCGGCGAGCATCTTCATCGCCGCCGCGCCACGGCGGCGAGAAGCAGCATCCGCTGAGCGTGGCGGCCGCCGGCCGACCGGCCGCTGTTCCCGCGCCGACCGCGACGTCGAGGACCACGTCTACTGCATCATCGAGTTCCCCGCCCCGGGCTACGACGCCGAAGGACCCGATGGCCGGCCGAAGAAGATCGGCGTGCAGTATGCCTCGATCAACGGCAACGGCTTCGGCGGCTACGGCGAGATCGTCTTCGGCACCGAAGGGACGCTGGTCCTGGAGCGGGAGCAGGAGCTGCAGATCGTCCGCGACGCGAAGCAGGCCCCCAGCGGCGTGCACGTCTCGGCGGCGGCGGCGGGCCGACGCTCGACACGCAGGCCAGCGGCGCGCCGACGGCCGTGGCCGAGACGGCCGGCGGCGGGCCGAAATCAGCCGCGGCTATGCCGAGGAAGTTGGAGCATTGGGCCTGGTGCATCCGCAATCCGGCCCCCGAGAACAAGCCCCATTGCGGTCCCGAAGTGGCCATGGGCGACGCCATCATCGCCCTGACGACGAACATGGCCGCCCGGCGGGGAACGCCCATCGAGTTCAAAAAGAATGGTTCGACGTTCACAGCGACGAGACGCCCGGAGGGCGTGGGGCCTGATCAGAACGTTGGTTCTTCCTGGGCCCAAGAGGTCCGAGAGCCGTTGTGCGACGAGCTTTTCGCGGGCCTTCTGGCGGCGGTCCATCGCCTTGCGCAGACGCTGAAGCTCGTTTTCGAGCCGTTTTAGCTCCAGGCACGGCGCTGCTGGCGGACGTTGAAGTGCTTGGCGACAAGCTCTTTGAGTTGCCGTTTGAGCTTCGGCACTGGCGGACGAGGCATTGCGGTACTGGTTGGCCAACCGGCGGGTCTGGAATTCCGGTCGGTGTCGGCCTTGACCAGCTTGAACATCTCGGGGTTAACTCGCTGCTGTAGAAGAAGTTGCCGCCGCCTCGCCACTGCGGCCATGTTCGTGCCCGGCGGTCGATGCGGGCCGTCGAGGAGCGACTGAACGTTTTGACCATGACCGGCCCGCCTGGGTTTGGCCCCTGTTTGACCACGACTTGCCCGCGTGGGTTTGGCCCCTCCGGCCCTTCGGCCGTTTCGGTCGAATGATCCAGACTGGCCCGCGTGTGTTTATCCCGTCCGGCCCTTCGGCCGTCACGGCCCGACCGATCCAATGGGCGGTCGCCGCATGGGGGCCGGGCAGATCGGCCGCCGACGGCTCGTGGGGATTGCTATGGACGGGGGCCGCGCGATGATCTTCACAAAGTGTGGCCCGCCGGCGGCCGTCGGGAGCGGGTGCGGCCCGCCGGCGGTAAGCCAAGTGGCGTCCATCGTCGGGCGAAATCCAGTAGCCGGCATCGCCGGGCCCGCCCGCGGCCGGCCCAAACCACTCCGGCTCGCCGGCGGTAAGCCAGTGGCGACCATCGGGCGAATATCCAGTAGCCTATATCGCCGGGCCCGCCCCGGCCGAAATGGGCGGCTCGGCCCCCACGATAAGAACCGGTTGCCACCGCCGCCGGAATCGCGGTTCAGACTCGCGGGTCCGGCGTCCGGGCCCCGCTCGCCCCATAGGTCCATTTGGCGGTCCCACCCGGACCGACTTCAATCCTGCCGGTCCCCTGCCGGGTCCCCGCCGGTCCATGGGCTGCGAAGTTGGGGCCACCGAACATCATATTACCCGGCTCGACGTCGGCCAGCGTCCGCCCGGCGGATCGACGCGAACGTGCTGCGCCGGCGGGGATGCCTTCGCGGCCCCCTTCGCCGTCACCTGCGTTGCCTTCGGCCGGCGTCCTGGCAGGTCCCGGTTTTTGCGATCATAAGCCCAATTGCGGCACAGGCCGCCGCCACCACGATGATTCTCAACGCGGACATTTGTCCTGTCTCCCTGGAAAGGTTGGATTACGAAAAACCACACAAAAAAAACACATCGAACCTGTTTTCGTCATTCTGAGCGCAGCGAAGAATCTGGCCTCCATTGCAATTCAACCTAGATTCTTCGCTGCGCATCAGAATGACGGTCCAAAAAACACATCGAACGGCCGTTCTATAGCTTGCTCTTCTCCACGTCTTGCAGGACTTGCCCGACCTGGTAACGCACCAGTTCGGCCGGCTCGAGAGCGGTGCGCCAGCTCACTCTGGGCAAGAGCCATGCCTTCCCCGGCCGCGACGATTTGTTCGTCGAGCGAATCGTCCCACTGCAAGGGACCCGCGTCCGAGCGGGCGGCGGCTGGCCCGCGGCGGCCTTGTTCCGGCCGTCGGCCGCGGCGACCGGGCCGCCAGCCGCAACGCTGCGGCCCGCCGTGGCCGGGCCGGCCCGTCGCCCGTAAACCGCCAGGCCAATCACGACGCACAGCACAAGCGCGGCGGCCGCCGCCAGCGGCCAGCGCCGCCAAGCCCGCGGCGGCAATCGTCCCGTGGGGCACGCTGCCAACCTGTATTCCGACGCGAGGTTGCCAACGCCCGTTCCGTAGGGCACGTTGCCAACCTGCCGTCCGTGGGGCAGGTTGCCAACCTGCCGTCCGCCGGTTGGGCCGCTTCCAGCACCTCGCCCAGCGCGACCATGCCTCGCGCAGACCCTCCTGGCGTCGGACCCCAAGTCGCTCTGCGGGGCGCCGTTGGGCGCGGTGGCTTGCCGGAGCACCTGTTCCAGCGTCCTAAAGTCGTCTTTCATCTTTTTCCACCAATAGCTTCCGCAAAGCCTCCAGTCCGCCGCCGGCAGTGGCTCAGCGCCGTATTCTGGGGCACCCGATAATCTCGGCGATTTCGGCAAAACCCAGGTCGCCATAGTACCTCAGCAGCAGCACCCGTTGTTGCAGGGGCGACAACTTCGCCATGACCGCGGCCAGCCTCTCGGCCTCCTCGGGGAGCGCGGCGGTCTCCGACGGACCGGCGGCCGAACTCGGCGCCTCGCACCGCTGCCAATCGGCCGGCCCCAGATTGACTGGCCGCCGGACGCGGCGGCTGTTCCTTGCCAGCCGGTCGGCAATCCGCAGCAGGTAGGCACGGGCACTCGGACTTGCTCGCGGTAGCGATGCCGCGTCCGACCCCGCCGGAAAACCTCCTGAGTCAAATCGTTGGCCAGGTCGGGCCGGTGGATCCTCGCCAAAGGAAACCGCGGACGGCCCGGCCGTGTTCACGCACCCAGGCGCAAAACCGCTCGCCGTCGCTGGTGTCGCTCTCAGCCGCAGTCATGTCTACCAGTATAAACCCGGCTAAGGCGGAATTATTGCGGAAAGGAGGGAGAATGGTGGCCTCGTACTTCAGCACCAGCACCTCGTGGATGTCGCTGACGGTGGCCTCGACGCGATTGCCGGTCGCGCTTTAGTTCGGTGGTGGGATTCAGGGCCTGGCGCATCCGTCAGCGCGTTCGGCCGTCTCGATCGTGACGCGATAGAGCGGATCGTCTTCGATCATCGCGGGAAACTCGGTGGGCCGATCGCGGGCGATCATCGTCTGCGGCGGGGCCTGGCAGGCAATCAGGTGTACCCGCAGGGTGCGGGTTGCCGGGTCGTCGGTCACCACGCTCTCGACGCTTTGCGGGGCCGATGACGCGGACGCGCGGACTGCGGGTGCAACGTAACGGATGGCGTTGGCCAACAGCTTGCGGGCCTCCGGGACCGGCCAGCGGCTGGCCGTGGCGGCATCGGGCGAAAAGGCCAGCGTGACGACCCTGCCTTTTCCGAGGCTGATTGACGAGCATCGCCGGCCCCACGGGCGCGTCGGCGCTCAACGGCCAGGGGCCGTACTCCTTGTTGCCTCGCACGGGCTTCAATAGCTCGCCGATCGCCGTCGCGCTGGTCGGCCGATAGACCGCGGCGACGCCGTGGGCCAAGGAATGCGCCGAATGCCCTCGGCCGAGACGAAGCTTCCCGGCCCCGTATCGTGCCACGGCAGCCGGAACCAATTGTCCAGCGTCGTCAGCGGCCGGACCAGTTCGGCCCCGATCAGTCCGGCGATCGCGGAATGCCCCAGCGGCTTGCCCCAGCGGTCGAACAGCCCGGTCTGCCCGGTCACGACCAGATTGCCGCCCTGTTCGACGTACTGCCGCAGCAGCGCAATCTCCTTGTCGGAGAGAATGCCGATGTTCGGCAAGCAGACGACGGGAAATTGCTTGAGCGTCGGCAGCGTGACGTTCTCGTCGAGCACCACGCCGTAGCCGAGATGCTCGTAGGCGCACGCCTTCTGCGCGCCGAAGAAGTTCTCGAAATAATCCTCGGCCTTTTCGCGGCCGATCCAATCGCGCGAGCGGCGCTGAAGTACAGCCCCACGTCGTAGACGGGCGTGTGGCGGAAGTGCTCGCGCTTGCGGTGGGCCTCGGCGAAGGCGGCCGTGATGTGCTCGTAGGCCACCGGATTGAGCGAGCCGTCGAAGGCCCGCTTGTCGACCATCGTCACCATCGCGCCGTGCGCCAGCAGCGTGAAAAGCTCCCGGCGGAGATCGTTCAGGGGCCGGGTCGTCTGGTCGTGGTACATGTGCAGGCCGTGCTGCATGGCCACCTGGAACGGCCGGCCGGGCGTGGCGGCGCGATAGAACTCGGCCGTCAGCCCGTAGGTCAGCCGGTCCGCCCATCCAGGCGCCGGTCTCGCCGGTCACGAAATCGCCGATGCCGGCGTGCTGCACCGGCCGCTGGCCCACCTCGAACGAGAACGGCGGAAAGCCGTGATAGTTGAAGTAGATCGTGGCCCTCGGGTTGACCGACTTGACGTAGTCGCCGAGCGCCTGCTCGAACCGCTGGCTGCTCTGGTAGCGGAACTCCAGCATCCGGTCCCAGTCCTCGTCCCAGGTGGCGCCGTTGGGCATCGGCCGGTGGTACTGGGCCTCGAACTGCTTGCGGCAGGTGTCGCACCAGCAGGTGTAGGGCGCCTCGAAGGTCTGCGTCATCATGTCCACGTGCAAGCTATCGACGCCGTAGGCCAGTTGCTCGGCGAGGATCTTCTTCATCACCTCCAGGTAGCCCGAGTTGAAGCAGAAGATGCCCCGCGGCTTGCCGTCGGGCGTCGCGGGCCAGGAACTCGGGATGGGCATTGAGGTAATTGCCGCCGCCCTGCACGACGCAATAGACCGACAGCGGCAGGCCGTGCTTGTGGGCCTCGTCGACCGCGTCGCGCAACGGGTTCCGCTCGCCCAGGCCGGGCGTTTTCGGCAGCAGCTTCGAATCGTAATAGGCCCAATCGCCGTCGCGGGCCCAGATCACCACGTAATCGCAGCCGGCCGCCACGCACCGCCGCACGATCTCCCGCCCGTCGAACTCGCGCAGAACCGCGTGTCCGTCGGATCGCCGTTTTGCCCACAGTTCGCCCCCGTCGGCCCGACCTCCATGCCGACCAGCGCGCGGCGATACCAAACGTCGCTCGCGCCGGCCGGCTGGTCGGCCGAAGCGGCCGCGCCGCGTCGTTCTGAGCCCAGCGAACGTCATTCTGAGCGTAGTGAGCGTCATTCTGAGCGTAGCGAGCGTCATTCTGAGCGTAGCGAGCGTCATTCTGAGCGCAGCGAAGAATCTTGGCCGCGCCGCGACGGACGCTGGATTCTTCGTTGCGCTCAGAATGACGGCGTTCTCGCGGTTTACTGCATTCCGGTGAATTGCCAGGGTCGGCCAGCGCGGCGCCGTTATGAAAAACGAATACGGAGATTGCCACGACCGCAAGCAGGGCTGGCACAGACGGTCAAGCTTTTGGCGAATGGTCATTGAAGAATCCTTGACGGGGAAGAAGGGCGACGTCGGTAAGCCTCGCCGCATTCTAACCGCGGCTGGCGGGCCCAGCAAGCCACCGCGGCTCTCTGCGGCGGCAGCTCGCACTGCTCCGCCGGCCCCGTGCCGGTGGACGAAACGATTGGCCGCTACCGGCGTGCCGGCGCTCCACCTCGCTCCGCCGGCCCCGTGCCGGTGGGCGAAACGATTGGCCGCTACCCGCGGGCGACGGCCACGGATCAATCATCGCCCGCCGGCACGGGGCCGGCGGTGGCGGAGGGCGAGCGCGACGGGGCGGCCGTAGTGGTCAATCATCGCTCCGCCGGCACGGGGCCGGCGGTGGCGGAGGCGCGGCGCGAGGGCGGCCCGTAGTGGTCAATCATCGCTCCGCCGGCACGGGGCCGGCGGTGGCGGAGGGCGCGGCGAGCGGCGCGCCGGTAGTGGTCAATCATCGCTCCGCCGGCACGGGGCCGGCGGTGGCGGAGGAGCGCGCACGAGGCGCGCCGTAGTGGTCAATCATCGCTCCGCCGGCACGGGGCCGGCGGTGGCGGACGGTGCGCGCAGGGCGGCCGTAGTGGTCAATCATCGCTCCGCCGGCACGGGGCCGGCGGTGGCGGACGGCGGCGCGGAGGGCTGCCGTAGTGGTCAATCATCGCTCCGCCGGCACGGGGCCGGCGGTGGCGGACGGAGCGCGCGAGGGCGTGCCGTAGTGGTCAATCATCGCTCCGCCGGCACGGGGCCGGCGGTGGCGGAGGCGCGCGGAGGGCGGCCGGTAGTGGTCAATCATCGCTCCGCCGGCACGGGGCCGGCGGTGGCGGAGCGGCGCGCGGGGGCTGCCGTAGTGGTCAATCATCGCTCCGCCGGCACGGGGCCGGCGGTGGCGGAGGCGCGCGGCGAGGCGCGCCGTAGTGGTCAATCATCGCTCCGCCGGCACGGGGCCGGCGGTGGCGGAGGCGCGGCGAGCGGCGGCCGTAGTGGTCAATCATCGCTCCGCCGGCACGGGGCCGGCGGTGGCGGAGGCGCGGCGCGGTGGCTGGCCGTAGTGGTCAATCATCGCTCCGCCGGCACGGGGCCGGCGGTGGCGGAGGTGCGCGAGCGGGGCTGGCCGTAGTGGTCAATCATCGCTCCGCCGGCACGGGGCCGGCGGTGGCGGAGGGGCGCGAGCGGTGGCGGCCGGTAGTGGTCAATCATCGCTCCGCCGGCACGGGGCCGGCGGTGGCGGACGGAGCGCGCGGGGCTGGCCGTAGTGGTCAATCATCGCTCCGCCGGCACGGGGCCGGCGGTGGCGGGAACGCGTCGCGAGGGCGCCGTAGTGGTCAATCAGCGCTCCGCCGGCACGGGGCCGGCGGTGGCGGACCGCGCCTTGGCGCGGCGTCAACGGCGTAGATGTCGAACCTTCGCCGAGGCTCAGGCGTGCCACCCGGCCGCCGAGGCTCAAAGCGTGCCGCGCCGCCTACAGCTTGCTCACCCAGTTGTTTGCCCGCCAGGGCTTCTTGGCCTTGTAACTTTCGAGTTGGCCGGTCACTTCGCTGGCCGACGCCTTGCCGCCGAGGTCGATGGCCTTTTCGGACCACTTGACCGCGGCGTCGAAATCGCCGATTTCGGCGCAGGCGGCGGCCAGGGTGCCGAGCGTGGCGGGCTGCTTATAGCCGGTCATTTGACAGGCCTCGGTGGCCAATTGGAACGCGCGGTGGCCGTTGCGGACCTTCTTGTCGGGCGAGGTGGCCAAGAGCCAGGCGAGATGGTTCAGCAGGACCGCGTCGCGGGGCCCGCATTGCAGGGCCTTCTCGTAGTCGGCCGCCGCCTCGCATGGCTTGCCCGGCCGCGAGATAGCAGTCGGCCCGCCCCCGCCAGGCCTGCCAGAGCCGGGGCTCGATGGCCAGCATGGCCGAAAAGTCGCGAATCGCCTTTTCCGATTTCTGTTGCGCCTGGTGGGCCGTGGCCAGCTCGAACATGGCCGGCAGGTCCTTGGGCTCCAGGACCAACAGCCTTTGCAGGTCGGTCACCGCGTCGTCGATCCGCCCGCTCTGCAGCAGGAACCAGGCGCGGGCGCGGAGGGCGACGGGCAGGTCGGGCTTGAGTTTCAGCGCCTGATCGATGTCGGCGATCGCCTTGTTCCTTCGTTTTTTTCGGCATGGACGTTCGCCCGCATCAACAGCGCCTGGACGTTGCCCGGGTCGGTTGCGCAGGCCCGGTTCAGGTCGTCCAGCGCGGCGTCGAGATTACGCTGCAGGCAATGGATCTTCGCCCGCTGCAACAGGGGGCCCGCCGAGTCCGGATTGAGCTGCCGCGACTTGTCGAGCGTGGCCAGCGCCTCGTCGAAGCGCTGCAGCCGCGCCAAGAGCATCGCCTTGGCCTCCAACGCCCCGCCGTCTTCGGGATCCAACTCGATGGCCCGGCTGAAATCGGCCAAGGCCGGCGTCAGCCGACCCATCTCGGACAGGGCGAAGCCGCGGGCCCGGATCGTGGCGGCGTCGTTGGGCACCAGGCGGATGGCCGCGGAGAAGTCGGCCAATTTCTTTTCCTTGTCGTCCTGCAAGCCGGCGCGCAGCACCAGCGCCTTCGCCCGGACCGCGGGATCGTCGATGCCCAACGCGATCGCCTTGTCCAGCGCGTTGCGCACGTCCTTGACCCCGCTGCCGCCGGGCAGCATGTTCAGTTGCGCCATCAGCAGATAGGCCTGGGGCTGCTTCGGGTCCAATTTGGCGGCCCGGTCGAGATCGGACAAGGCCAGTTCGCGCCGCTGCCGGAAATCCTTGGCATCGATAACGTCGGTGAAAATATGCTTCGTCGTCTCTTGCGCGATTGATCAGCGTCGCGGCCAGCAGTCGCTTGGCGATGTCTTCGTTCGCCGGTCGAGTCCCTTCTTCAAGGCGCTCTCGGTCAGAGCGACGACCTGCGTCGAGGTCCCTGGCGGTGACGGCCGCCATTTTCAGTTCGGTCGCCTTGTCCAGGTCTTCCTGCCCCGGACGGGCAGCCAGCGCGGGCGGGCACATCCACAGGCCACCATCACGGCCAACGGCACCACGGATGCCGCTGAGCGGCACACGGCCCGTGCGGGTTGCGATTGCCATGCGGGAAAACATGAAAAGGCCCCTCTGTCGCGGCAGCATTTCGGCCCGAGCTTATGCCGCCATGTCCCGAGCCATTGGGGCGTTTTGCCTGCGTCACCCTCCATTATAACGGGAAATTGCCGTTTATACCAGCGGCGGGGGCGAGTAGTGGCTCAAGATCGTATTGCCGGACATTGCGGTACTGGGCCCGACTATGCGCTGCTAGCGTTCCGCCACGTAAGAGGTGATGTTGTGTGGATAACCACATGTTGCGGGTGGCGATTAAATCCCATATATTGACGCGATAAAAGGCTTTCATTAAACTGAGCGTTTGACTACAGTCACCGAAAGGATGTCTGGCTGCCATTTGAGATCAGGAGGCCGCGCCAGTGCATCCGCGGCCTTTTTTATGCGCCTTTCCACTGTGATTCGGCACCCATCCGATGGCAAAAAGAAACGCAATTAAAAGGCCGACCAGAAAAGGACTTGATGACCGAAAAGAGAAAATGCCCGTATTTGGCGCGTTCTCGATGAGGAAGGGCAGAGCCATAGCACTCGCAGGCCGCTGTTTTCGCAACTGGAAAAGCAGTTGCGTCGCACCGTAGTAACTTGTTTTACGAGCTTTCGCTATCCCGTCCAACTGGACGATGGCGACGCAGACATGCTTGAGGAGATATTGCGGCACTCCGATCTGTCCCACGGACTCGCAATAATAATCAGTTCCCCTGGAGGCGATGGCCTAGCTGCTGAGCGGATAATCAATCTTTGCAGGAGTCTTAGCGGAACTGGCGATTATTGGGCGATCGTACCGGCGAGGGCGATGTCCGCCGCAACCCTCGTATGTTTTGGCGCAAGTCGGATACTGATGAGCCCCAGTTCGCAGCTTGGACCTGTTGACCCTCAGATTATCATTCAGGAGGCTGAAGGGAGGCGACATTTTTCGGCCCACAGCATTGTAGCCAGCTATACCGAACTGTTTGATGGCGCAGTGAACACGCAAGGGCATATTGAGCCCTATGTGCAACAGCTAGACAAATATGACGCTCGGGCCATACAGGCTTACAAGCACTTGATCGAGCTTTCCAAGGAGATGTCCGTCAAGACGCTGAAGGCCGGAATGATGCGGGCGATGAGCGAAAAGACGATCGAGACAAGGATTCAACCATTTTCGGATCCGCAGCGCACGCTTTCCCACGGGCGACCGATATTTCGAGATGATGCTAGAAAATGCGGGCTACGGGTCATTGATGCCGAGACTAGAAAGCGCGATGTGGAACAACGTCTACGAATTGTACCTGCGAACAAACCATTTTGTGTCGGGCCGCGTAGGGAAATGTATCGAGACCGCAAATACATCACTGTTTGCACCTGTTTCGATGACCAGCGAATGAGAGGGAAAAACCATGACCGGAACAAATAAACATAATCGCATGACTCAAGCAAGGAAAAACTTGAACCGCATTAAGCGATTGCTTGCGCCATACCGCAAAAAGCAGGGCAAGAGGGTAACCATTACCTGCGACAAGTGGTCTAATTCGCTGCAGAGGACGGAAGGGACCGCGTTCGAACGCGGGCCAGGGCCGGCATCTGCGAACAGATAGCCCTGACCGCCGGTTATAAGTCGGCTGCCGTTCCACTCCGCCACCCTGCCGAAACAAAAACGGCCAGTAAGCGTCCTGCTTATTGGCCGTTGGTTTAATTCCTGGGAAAGGATTCGGGCTTCCCGCATGCCTCTAGTTCGGTCGGAGCGGCTAGCCTAAGCCGCCCGCGGACCCGGGTGCGGTGCGTTATCCTAATTCCTGGCCCCTGGCTTGGGCGGTTTTTTCACGGCGGCCGGGGGTCGGGGCTCGGGTTTCGGCGGCGGGCTGCCGCTGTCGACCAGCATGCAGCCCGCCCAGAAAAACGGGTGGCTGGCCTTTGGGATGTTCGTCGATCTGGGCGTGCTCGATGCGAGGCTCCGCCTCGAGCTTCAATCGCGACTCGCTGGTGAGCGTTACGGCCCGCTGCCAGGCGTCGGCAGCCGTGGTGGTCGGCATCTCCTGGGTGAATTCCCGCACCAGGTCGAAGCTCGATTGGCCGCTGGTCCGCCAGCGGCTCAGCACCAGCGTCCGCGCCCCGCTGGCCATCAATCCGCAAACGGAGAGAAAGATTTCGTTGCCCGGGCGGTGCGGCGGGGCTTTCGCAGGCCGTCTTCGGCCGCGGTGTGGAAGCCGGGCAAGACAATCAGCTCGGGCCCTCCCCAGGGCAGCGCCAGCCAGTCGGCCAGCGTGCCGCCCGTCTTGCCGCGCTCCAGCGGCGCGGGACGCCAGCCATAGGGATCCTGATCGGAGACCGCCGCCAATTCATCCAGCACGATCAGCCGCCGGAAGAGGACGCGATAGAGCGAGGAGGGGGCGGGCGGAGGCGATTTCAGCATCACGGCGCCGGGCAGCACCGCGGCCAACTGCTCGAACGCGTCATCGGTGTCCTCCTGCCGATCGCCCGCGGCTCGGTCGGCGATCACCACCGTGTTGCCGCCCGGACTTGTTTGGCCGCCCTGCGGCACGGCCAGCGAGACGGTCGGCGCATAACGGATGCGGACCTGCGCGATCAGCGGCTGTTGCTTTCCCGCGGCGGTGACCTGCAGCGCCTCGAAGGGCAGGTACCAGAGGGAGCCGTCGGGCACGATCGCCAGTTCGTCGAAGGGATGGGAGAAATCGGCCGGCGAACCCTTCAGCAGCCGGCTCAGCACCTGCGCCGCCGAGCGCTTCCACTTCACGTCGGCGAGATCTTTGACGGGCAATTTGGTGGTCGCCCCGCGCTGCCCCATGTCGCGCAGCGCAGTCTTGATTTGCGACAGCAACCTGGTGGGCTCGACGACTTGCCAGACCGTACACCGCTGGTTGTCGATCAGGAACCCGTACAGGCGGCGGCTGGTGACATAGAAGGCCAGCACGGCATGCTTGTCAGCCAACGACTTCTGGATGTCGGCCACCGGGCGCAGCGGCGGGAAAACCAGTTCGGCCGGCTCGCGCCCAGCGCCATCTGCGCAACAGCGTCTCCTGCTTCTGGCTCACCGACTGCAGGTCGCCGAACTGGCGGGTCTGCTCTTTCAATGCCGCCGTCTCCTCGGCCACCAGCGGCTGCTTGGCCAGCGACGTGCGCAGTGCCTGGGCCTGCTGCGAAAGCTGGTCGTACCGCGAATATCGGGCGAGCATGTCCTGCCGCTGGAGCACGGCCTCGTGCGGCAGCCGGTCGCGCGGCGCCTCGAAAATCCAGCGCAGCGATTCCAGCCGCGCGTTGAAACCCAAGGAAGTGAAGAAACGGTGCCGCCGCGACCGTTCGGCGATATCCAGCGCCAACAGGGCCTCTTTGACGTTGCCGCGGCCCGCCGCCGCCTCGAACCAGTTGTCGAAGGCGTTTCGGTTCGGGGTGGTGAGGAAGGCCAGCGACTCCATCGGATCCAACAGCCAATCGACCGGCCGCGGATCGCGCAGCACCTCGGCATAGAGGTCCAGAGTGCCCCGCGCCGTGATCGTGCCGCTCATGCTCTCGGCGGCGGCGATCTGGTAGAGCCAGAGCGAGCCGCGCTGCAGATAGGCCATCGCGATGGCCAGGTCGGCGTTGCCTTGCGGCAGGCGGCCCTGCTGATAGGCCACCAATGCCATGAGGTAGTTGAGCCGCCCGCCGGCCGGTCCCACCGCCATGCCGCCGGCCTTGCTCCGGGCGCCGATGATCTGGCGGGCCTCCTCCAGCATGGTCGCGGCCTGGGCCGTCTGGCCCAGCACGGCATGGTTCTCGGCGGCCGAGAGCAGCAGCGACGTCTGGAGCTGGCGCAACCGGTAGCGTTTGGCCCAGACAATCGCCTCGTCGATGGGCGCGAAATAGGTGCGGTTGTTGGAAATCAGGCGCGTCACCATCAGATAGCGGAAGGCCTCTTCCAGCACGCCGTAGTCGGGAAAATAGTCGGGATAGTTGACCGCCGAATAGGTGGCCTCCTCGAAAAAGCCGGCTGCGGCCGGGTACTCGCCGCGCAACAGCGCCTGCCGGCCCAGCTCCAACAGGGCCACGCCGGTCAACGGATGATCGAACTCGCCGCCGGCGGTGACCGATTGCCGCAACGGCCCGCCGGCCTGCGCCTCGCGTCCCGCCCCCACCAGCGCCACGGCCCGCTCCAGCTCCGCCCAGGCCTGCGTCCAGTGGTTCGCCGGGGCGATGGCGCGGTTCAACACCGACACCATCTCATTGGAGAGCGGATCGTATTTCGACACCGGCCCCAGGATCATGGCCCGCCGCCGCAGGGCCAGCGTCGCGCAGCGCACGATTTCCTGCGGGGTGATCGTCACCATGTTGGCCTGTGGCACGAGGTTGGTGCCCGCGACCCCGATGCCCTGGTTGAGGATGATCCCCACCGATTTCGGGTAGAGCCCCAGGACCGATTGCCGTTTCGACGCGCCCCAGGGGACCAGCCGGCGGGCGGCAGGCGGGGCCGGGCGAATCGTCGAGGCGAATTGACACTTGGTCAGCCAGTCGGGATACTGTTTCATCAGTTCCAAGGCCGCCGTGTAATGCTGCACGGCCGTGGCCAGATCGCCCGTCTGAAAGAAACACTCGCCCCACATCGTCTCGTAGCAGATCGAGTCCACCCAGCGCGACTGGGCCGACTTCCATCCCCCGCGGGCAGCCGATTGAAAGGTCCGCGCCGCCTCGCGGTACTGCCCGTCATAAAACATCGTCAGGCCGCTGTAGTAGACCGGCGAGGGCGTTTGCCCGGCGGCCCTCCGCCCCAGCGAACCGAGCAACAGCGCCGCCACGAAAACGCACCAACATGTCCACCGCAACATTTGCCTCTGCTCCCACTCAGGGTTCCGCCAGGGTAGCACGGCCCATTTAGCCGTGTTTGCGTCGCGGGCCGGAAGCCCGTGTTCAAAGTACCTCACAGTCCCGAGTCGTTGGACCGTCACTTCGATCTTACGTCTTCGCGATACGCATTGCCAGAGACTGCGCCACCGATAAAGCCGCGACCGTTCTGCTGCGCTCCGATTGTCGCGGTCGGGGTCTGCGGCCGCTGGGAAAAGCTGGTCACGGCCATTTCGGTTGCGCGACAAAGGGGCGACGACCAACGGTCGCGGCTTTATGGCGCCATTTCAAAATGGGATGATTGGCGGCAATGGGCAAGATAGCTGGCGACTATCGAGCAATCCGATAAAACCTCTTTTCCGACAGTAACGGCCGATCTACCAGGTGTAGTCAAAGTAATTCCCGCGACCCGCTCTTTTTGTGAAGTTGTTCCACGACCCTGCCCGTGGGGTGCGTGCAACGCGCCACTGCCTGAAAGCCGGGGTGCGATTCAGACGTGGCTGCCAATGGAGTCAAAGTTGTTCCACGACCCAATCTTTTTGTTAAGGAGAGAGTAGATGCGTTTCACAATTATCAGAACGACCCTGTTGACCGCGCTGGTTTGCGGTGTGGCCGGCGCCGCGATTCTTGCCGCCGCCGCCGACTATCCCTCGCAAAGCCAAGTGTACGAGAGGCCGCCCGCCGAGGTACTCCGCCGCGGCGCCGGACAGCCCGGCGGCCAGGCCGGACCCAGGACGGGTCGGCGGGCGAGTGGTATCCGGATGGTCCGGCGGCAGGCTGCCGGGCATCGGACGAAGGCGGAGGATTCCTGAATCGCGTCTGCGGGCCTTGCGACGACGGGCCCCGCTGGACCTTTGACGGCGGTCTGTTGATGCTCAAGCGCGCGAGCACCGGCAGCGAGCCGTTGTTCCTCGACGACGCGACATACCCCGCCGTGTTCGACGACCTCCGGCGATTTGGACCTGCCGCTGACCTTGGGCTTTCAACTCAGTGCCGTCCGCCACAATGTCTTCGGCTCGTGCTTCCACGTTGAAGTGGGCTACTTTCAAGTGGACTGGACCGCGAATTCGTCCGCGAACCAGCTCTCGGGCGGAGACGGTTCCGTGGATATGATCTACGGAAACGACGGAGGCCCCCAAACCTTTACGGTGGATAGCGGTGCGAACATCCGCTATACTTCCGGACTTCACCTGGGAGAAATCAACCTCCGCCACGAAGTGTTCGACGGCCTGACCCTCTTGGCCGGTTTCCGCATGGGCGAGCTGGACGAACACTACAGCGTAAACGGCTACAATTCTCTGTATGGGGTCGGGCCCACCACGCTTGACATCAGGACCTTCAACCATCTGTACGGTTTCCAGGTGGCGCCGACGCCGAACTGTTCGACGCCTGCCAACCGTTCCAAATGCACGTCCTTTGCAAGGCCGGCGTCTATGGCAACTCGGCCTCCCAAACGAACTACGTGACCGATGCGCCCTCGGGCACGAACGCAATGCTTGGAGCGACCGGTAACCAAACCGCGTTCATGGGAGAGACAGGCCTCATCATGAGCTACCGGGTGAACTGCCACCTGACGTTCCGCGCGACGGCCACCGCCACCTGGCTCCAAGGCTTGGCCTTGGCCCCGCAACAGGTCGGAACCACCGACTTTCTGGTTAACAACGTTGCCACGGTCGACGCCGGCAGCGGCATTTTCTACTACGGCGGCGGCCTGGGCTGCGAGGTCAAGTTCTGATCTCGCTGTCGGTTGTCCATTGCGTGCGTTTCACCCGCTCTATGAAAACTGGTGCGTTTCACGCACCCGACGAAAAACTGGTGCGTTTCACGCACCCTACGAAAAGGCGACGGCATCCTAACGAGGATCGTCGTGGAACGAGGGGCGGCAGCTATCTTGGCTGCCGCCCTTTTTCGTTGATGCGGCCTGGATTTGGGATTTACGGATTTTGGGGCGTGCGGTTCACCGCAGAGGCGCAGAGACGCGGAGGTCTTTTTCTCTGCGTCTCGGCGTCTCGGCGGTGAATCCCTAAATCTCTAACTCGCTAAAGTGGGCAGTTCTGGCGCTTTACGTTCAGTGCGCAAACCCTATCGAGTAATCCGGTAAAACCGCTTTTGCCGGCAGTAACGGCCGATCTAGCAAACGGGGCCAAAATAGTTCGTGATGCATTTATTTTTTTCGGAGCAAGGAGACGGTAGATGCGGACCCCGCTAATGCATATCATTGTCTTCGCTGCAACGGCCGTGCTGGGGGCCGGCGCAGCCGCTTGGGCCGTCCCCTACGACATGCCGGGGCTCGGCGACAACAACAGCACCGCTCCCGCGGGGTGGCCGCCGGGTGGGACTGCGGATGGCGGGCCAGCGTGCGACGGCCAAGGGTGCGACCCGGGGCTCTCCGCTCGTCTGTTCGACCCTAGCGGCTGTCCCCGCCTGACGTTCACCGGCGACGTTGTGGCTCTCCAGCGGACCGGCAATTACAGCCAACTGCTGATGGTCTCGTTGGACAACCCCCCGGCTCAACTCAGTGCGAGCGACCTCGACGTTCCCCTGGCGGCCGGTTTTCATACCAGCACCATCTGCCACGGCGTCTTCGGCTCCGATTGCGACATCGAAGTGGGCTACTTTCAGACCGATTGGGCCCTCAACACATCGGTGGTCGATAGTTCGGTCGCTGTGGCGACCGATGTCAACGGGCCCAACTCCTTTACGCCTATATGTCGCCAATCCCAACATCCGCTACACCGCCGGACTGCACCTCGGCGAAATCAACCTCCGCCACGAATGGTTCGACGGCGTTACGCTGCTGGCCGGCTTCGGCATCGGCGAACTCGACGAACACTACCACGTTGACGGCCTGGACTATTACGATGGGGTTTCGACCGTCACGCTCGACACTCAGACCTTCAACCACCTGTACGGCTTCCAGGTCGGCGCCGACTACGACGTCTTCGAGGAATACGGGCCGCTGCACCTCCACCTGCTGACGAAGACCGGCATCTACGGCAACGTCGCCAACCAACGGAACACCGTAAATGGAACCCGGCTTTCTGGTTGAACAAGACGCTGGGAGGCAACAAGAACCAAACCACGCTGATCAGCCAATTCGGCCTGCTGCTGACCTACGAGTTGAACTGCCACTGGACGTTCCGGCTGACAGGAAATGCCGTGTGGCTCCATTGCGTGGCCCTGGCTGCCCGACCAGATCGGAGCCACCGATTTCACCTGGCCACCACCGCCAGCGTCGACAGCCACGGCCATATCTTCTACTACGGCGGCGGACGCGGGCGTCGAGGCCCGGTTCTGACCCAGCAATTCGGTCAGCGGGCGGGCAAACCGCCGGAAATCGTCGGCCGGCATCGCCCAGGTGTCCCAGCGGGGCGAAATGGGCCGGGCATGGCCGGCATAGTCCGCCAGCGTCACGGCCACGAAGCCGTAAAGGCTGCCGCGGTACTCGAACAGCTCCTCGGCGGCCAGCGGCGCCCGCCGGCCCAGCACGTCGTAGGCGAACACGAACAGCCCGCGGAATCCCTCGCCGAACAGCCCTTCCCATTGGGCCAGGCTGCGCAGATCGTCGCGCGTTGACCAGTTCTTCCAATACTGCTTGTGGATGTCGCCGGAGGGGAAGCGACGGCCTTTGACGTCGACCAGCCAGGTGACCCGCCGCGGCGTCGGCGCTCGCCGTCGCCGGGCAGGCGACCGGCAGTCGAGCCCGCTGGAGACGAGGAAGTCCAGGCTTTTCAGCGAGGCCCCGTCGCTCAACACGCTCCGCTTGGCCTCGTCGACCGCCATATACGGCACGCCCCGGCCGCGGAGAAATTCCTCGAACGCCGCTTCGTAATGGTTGTCGCGGTTAGCCATCGGACCACACCCCAAGCACGGGGGATTCTTCATAGCCGTCCCCTTTCGCCGAACTAGGAATGGATTAGCCGTTGAAAGCCGGCCGCTCGAAGTGATGATCCACCGTCAGTGCGGCGTCCATGCCCATCTCCTTCATCAGAATGAAACTTGCACAGTCGGTTACGCCCCACGTCTTGTCGGGCCGATTCCGAAAGCTTCCAGGCCGCCCAGATCGACTTGGGCCGGCATGCACCGATTCGAAACGCCTTCGCCCCCCGTAAACGATCGTAGAGATCGACGGCCAGGGGCCGTGGTTCACTCGCGATAGTCCATCCCCCAACTCAAACAGCACCAGCGAGGTGGTGACGAGCGGGGTCCCGGATACGATCAGGCCGCGCCACGCTGCTTCCGCACGGTCGTGCCAATTGTCGTCGGTGTTGGACAGCGGATCAGGCCGGACGTGTCGAGGAAAACCGGTTTCCTTTCTTTCTTGCTGCCGAGGCGATGCCGTCGAGATTTCGGCCAGATCGCGGATTCCGGTGGCAGTGCGGAGCCCTTCAAGGGGATCGACCTGCTCCGGCTTCAGCGGGACGCCTCCGGAGGCCGCCGGCTCGATGGTAATCTGCACCTTTTGCCGTTCACCGAGCTCCACTTTTTCCAGCGGCTTTAGCACGCCGTCCTCATAAATGGCTTGAATGACTTGGCTATGCCTGAACCCCCAGCGAGTATTGTTTTCCAGCAATCGATGCTAACAGGCAGCAAACCCGAAGGCAAGCCGGTTCGCCGCATTTTTCTAATCCCCCCATGTTGCCAATATCGATCTTGTGTCCGCAGCGGAAGTCCGGTATATCAGAACCCCTTCACGATCGACTTATCTCTTCAGCCGCCGATTTCTCTTGCCGCGCGAGGGAAGCACTTATGAGAACGCGTAGCAACACGCTTGCCTTTTCCGTACCGAGCACAAACCGCCGCGGTCGCGCAGTCCGCTCTTGCCCTATGGTATTCTGCTCGCCGTCGCCGTTGGTCCGGCGCGTTGCCCAAACGGCCAACGACGTGCCGCCGCCGTATCCGAGCACGGCCAATGCCCCGGCACTCGGACAACCGTCAACAACCGCCCAGGTGCCCCCTCCGCCTGCATCGCCGTCCTATGGCGGCCAACCATATGGCGGTCAACCATATGGCGGTGAACCGTATCGGTCAACCTATGCGTCAATCGTATGGCGGCCAGCCGTTCCCGCAGCCGGATCGCCGTCCACGGCCTCCGCCCCCCGCGCTCCAGCGGGCCACCAGCCGCCGAAGCCCCGCCGGGCACGTATCTGAACACTTACCCCGACCAAAGCCCATCCGCCGGGCCTTACGCCGGCCCGCCGCCGCCGGAAGGCGTGGTGCGTCCCGGCCCGGTGTACGTTCCGGCTCCGCCGGGCGCCTGGGTGGTGCCCTGCTGGGTCTTCCGTCTGGATCGAACATTCCTCCAGCGCACGACGACCCGCAGCGAGCCGCTGTTTTTCGATCCCACCGGGCAGACGGTGGTGTTGGATTCGAAGACGGATCTGAACTTTCCCGTCAATACCGGGTTCAATTTCAGTGCGCTGTGCCGCCTTCCCAGCGGCTGGGAAATCGAGTTCGGCTATTTCGCGGTGGACGGGTGGGTTGCGCAAGAACTTTGTTCCCGGCAACAGCCAGGTCGTCGTCGGCAGCGACGGCCCGGGCAATCAGGAAATCGTGGCGAGCACCGACACCAACGCCCGCTACGAGTCGGCCCTCTACCTGAGCGAGATCAATCTGCACCGCCAGGTGAACAAGTGGCTCAACCTGTTGATCGGGTTCCGCGCCGGCGAGCTCGACGAGACTTACTCGGCGTACAGCGATACGATGACGTTCCAAAGCCGGACGGAGAACTCGCTCTACGGCTTTCAGGTCGGCGCGGACTTCAAACTCCTCGACGCCGCCCCCTGGCACATCAACGCCCTGTGCAAAGCCGGCATCTACGGCAACGAAATCGACCAGCGGAGCAGCCTCGACGTGATCGCGACGGAACTGGACCAGCACGCCAGTCAGGTGGCCTTCCTGGGTGAGTTTGGGCTGTCGGCCAGCTACGACTTTGGCCGTCATTGGTCGGCCCGGGCCTTCTTCCAGGCCGTTTG
>CAVRVZ010000003.1:0-102500 GCA_963724755.1 uncultured Acidobacteriaceae bacterium | reverse complement strand
ACACGTGCTGTTGCTCAATTCCTTAAAAAAGAATCAAAGGCCCATTTCTTAATAGGGGGGACAGGGCCTTCTGAAGAGGCCATTAAAGAAATTATGTCTAAAGAAGGAGTCATTGACCGTTTACATTTAGCGGGTATGCTTAAAGATAAAGAACTGGTAAATGCCTATCACGCGATGGATGTGTTTGTCTTTGCTTCTCAAAGCGAAACACAAGGATTAGTTGTCACAGAAGCAATGGCGGCTGGGGGCCCTGTGGTTGCTGTTGATGCACCAGGGATCCGGGAGGTCGTCAAAGACTTTATGAATGGCAGGTTACTTTCGCATGAATCAATTGAAGATTTTGTTTCAAGTTTAGAATGGTCAAAAAAATTGTCCGTTCTTCAGACTAAGAAAATTAAAAAGGCATGCAAAGCGACATCCAAAAACTTTACAATGAAAGACTGTGCCCAAAGGGCCTTGAATATATATGTTACGCTTATAACCAATAATGGATTTTCCCGTAGAAATATCGAAGAAGGTTTTTGGTCAAAGGTGATAAATTCTATTCAAGCCCAATGGGGGACAGCCAAAAATTTGACCCAAGCAACTGGGGCTTACATGTCATCGGTCCCTAGATAGGGCCAGATGTAAATACAGAACAAGAATTGACAGGAGCAAACGTCAAAAATTAATGAAACTATCAGGGTATTTATTTACATCCGACCATCATCAAATTCATTATGACCAATTTAAGGCAGGCTTTAAGAAGGTCATCATTATTGCTCATGGCTTTTTCAATAGTAAACAGGCAGTTATTCTTAAGCAGTTGGCTGAATCATTAAACAATGAATACGATGTTATTTTATTTGATTTTAGAGGGCACGGTAAAAGCAGGGGATTCTTTTATTGGACTTCAAAAGAATATTTAGATCTATTAAGTATTGTTGATTTTGCCGGCAAGAGTTATGAAAGCATTGGACTGATCGGGCTTTCTTTAGGGGCAGCCACAAGCATCATCGCCGCCTCCAAGACAAGCTTGCTCAACAGTATTATTGCTATCAGTGCTCCAACAGAATTGGGGAAGATTGATTTTCGTTTTTGGCGGCTCGATGTTAAGAATGACCTGTTTTATAATTTGTTTGGCTTAGGAAAGCAAGGCAAAGGAGTGAAACCGGGGCCTTTTTGGTTTAAAAAAGAAAGACCAGTCGAGATAGTCAAAAAAACCAAAGTCCCTATTTTTTATATTCATGGTGATTCGGATTGGGTCATTCGATATTGGCATTCAGAGGAACTATATAAAAATACGACGGCTTTAAAACGGTTAAGTATCATCAAGAATGGCCCTCATGCCGAATATCTTTTTCTTGAGCACAAAGATGAAATGATGCGTCTGATCCGAGAATGGTTTCAAGACACATTGAAGTAAAACCCCGCATTATACCCAGGTACAATTGAAGTTACCCTGCCTGTCCTTAGAATACCACTATGAATTTCTTACCTAAAGGCATTGGTATTAACAAGGAATATTTTTCGACGGTTGCCAAATGGATATCAGAAAAAACAGCGCAATCAATAGTGGGCATTGTGGCATTTATTATAGTTTTGGTTTGGGCCGTGGCTGGAATTTTATTTCATTTTAGTGTGATGTGGCATCTGTTTATGGGCACATTATCGGCGGTCATCTCAATTTTGATGCTTTTTATCATTCAAAACAGCCAAAATCGCCACACCATTGCCATTCAGTTAAAACTTGATGAAATTATTCGTGCCACCAAAGGCGCGCATAACGAAATGATGGATATTGAGAAATTAACAGACGAAGACCTAGGGAGGATTCAAAAAAAATATGGTGTATTAGCTGAAAAAACTAAAGAAGATTTGAAAAAGGGAAAAATCGATACGCATTCACCGGAAATTTTGGGAATAGTTTAAAAAAGGGAGATAAAAATGAAAGATTTAAAGGATCAATTATCAAATAGGAATCACAATGAAGAGATTAAGAAGAAAGAAAAATTTTCTGATCAGCAATCAGCTCAAATGGTGAAACAAGCCATCAAGGATGATCAAGGGTTGTCTGCGGTAGCCAAGGACATCCATGTCACCGTCAAAGAGGGTACTATCACATTGGATGGCCAGGTATCTACAGATCAGCAATCGAATCTTGCGACCAATACAGCAAAGGCACTTGGGGTGGATGAGAAGGTCAATAACCGTATTGAGACAACAAATAATAAATAAGTCCAATATGATCCAAGAGTTACCTATAAGAAATCCTCCGGTTATTCCATTTCGGTTTAAGAGATATTTTGAATCCAAGAACAATCAGATTCGGATATTCGGGCAATGCGAAGTGACTGGCAAGAGCCTTGAAATACATGTCTCCGTAGAAGGTTTTTTTGTCTATTTACAGGGGTTTAAAACCATTGCCGAAGCCTTGAGTGGTACTCCCGAAGATGAGCGAGAATTCATTGTAACAGGAGTGTCACCGGAAGGCCACAAGCGTCATGCTGATTAACTTATAAAACAGATTCTAACCTTATTTAATGAGAGACCTGTGATGGGAGTAAAGATTATGATGACACAAATCGGAATTGCTTCAGGAGAAATTTTAACTCTAATAGATGAGAAAAAAAGGCCGGTCAGCATTAGCGAGATTCAGTCTCATTTAAAGAATGAGAGAGAATTGAACTATATGAGCATTGGTTGGCTGCTCCGGGAAGGATATGTGCATTTAGAGGAAATAGGAAAGGAAAAATATTTATCTTGTGTCAGTAATAAGAAAGCAGGGTTATACCTCGGTACAATTGATTCATTTCAGTTGCAAACTTAGAATGCTTATATGAAGTTAACCTAACAATTGTATTCGTTTTTAGGAGGGTAGAAGAATGGAACATCATACGTTAAGTCATTTGATTGTGTTTCTTTTTGTCGGTGGAGTGATCGGATGGTTGGCGGGAGTTATCGTAAGAGGCAGAGGATTTGGAATTCTCGCAGACATTGTGATCGGGATTGTTGGTTCAATGTTTGGTGGATGGATGGCCGAAGTACTTGGAATATCTATCGGTAGTTCGTTTGGTGAAATTATGATGGCGATCCTGGGCGCGGTGGTTTTGGTCGGTTTAACGCGTTTGATTGTCAGAACAGTGTAAGGATAGGTCCTTTTTCTCCCAGGAGTTGGTGACGTAGGCCTAGGAACTATCGGTTACCTCTTCTTTCTACCTAATCTTGCGTTTTAAAACGCAAGATGGGTAGATATATTGATTAAGGCATATCAAAAGGCGTCCGAGATCAATAGACCATGACGCTATGGATATTGCATGCCACTTGAAAAACTTGTTTTTGATTACTCAACACCTAAAACACTTCTTATTAAATTAAGCGGAGATTGGAATATTTCCGGAGGCCTTCTTTCGGAAAGTGTGGTTTCTTCGCAATTCATAAGCCATCCTGATATTGTTCAAATTAATTTTAGTGTTTCACAAGAGTTAAAGTGGGACAGCGGGCTTTCGGATTGCGGATTGAAGCCCAGATCGGCGGTTTGCAGGGCCTTCTCGATCTCCTTGATCACGGTCGGATCCCAGGGCGCGATCAGGATCATTTGCGCCTCGGGGGTGGAGACCTGCGCCAGTTGGCTGATGGGGGTGTGGGTGCCGTAGTAGTCGACCTTGACCTGGTCGAGCATGTGCACATTGGCCCGGCCCGTGCGCGTGGAGGCCAGGTGAGCCTGAAATGTGGCCACCGCCTGGTCCATGCGCCGCTTCAGGTCGCTGGAGAGTTCTTTGAGCGCCGGAATTCCGGCCATTGCTGAAACTGCCATCTTTGTCCTCGCTTGCTTCCAATTAATATTTTATCGAATCCGGGTCGCAAAGAAGCTGGAAGCGGCAGAAGAAATCAGCGAAGGAGATATTCTTACATCACTGCGGAAGGGCCGCTTGCGAAGGGGCGGCCTAATGCCCGCTCTTCCTGGCCTTCTTGGGGATGGAGCCGATATTCTTATCCAGAAGCTCAATGTCGAGATCCGGGCCGAAACAGACATCCGGAAACAAAAGAAAATCGCCGTCGGGAAAGAGCCGAATTTGACCAAGAATCTCTCCCGTTTTGGCGTCGGCCATGGTGACGAAGAGATCGGCAGCGTCCTCGGGACCACCGAAGACCGTTGTCATCGTAGTACGGCCTGAGGTGAGCGCTTGGCCTCTACCCTGGACGAAGACCACGATGTCGGAGTTCTCCGAGCACGGCAACATACCCACCTGATCGCCGAGAGTGTAGGCCGACTTCGCGATACCTCTCGGTTTCTTGTTCATCAAGACGGAGACAGTCTTGAACTTCTGCTGGACCTGGGAGATCACCCCGTTGATTTCGTCTCCAGACGCACCACTCGAAAGCGGATTGGTGGCGGATTGAATACTGATGCCGCGGGCTTTGAGGTGAGACTCGACAACAGTCTCTAGAGCCTCAGCCCAGGTATTGGATTCCCGCGTCATTTCTTCAGCTCCCTTGAGGCCAATCTTGATGAGGTAGCCCTGGGGCGGCATCATGCAGGCGGAATGGATAGGGAACTTGCCAGAACTCACCTTGTGCTGCACGTAAGACGTATTAATCTCAAGTACTGGAGTGAAGGCGGCGGAAGCGGAAACACATACAAGTAAGGCGGTGGCGAAGGCCAGAAACATTCGTAGTCCGAGTTTCATCAAATTACCCCTTTCAAGAAAAGCTGCTGGCGGATCGTTCCGCGGAGGAATTCAATAGAAAGGTAGACCTTACGCCACCACGTAAAGTCCGCTTGAGAAGGGGCGGCCTAAGGCCCGCTCTTCTTGGCTTTCTTGTGGATGGAGCCGAAATTCATATCCAGAAACTCAATGTCGAGGTCCGGGCCGAAATAGAACTCAGCGCTTGAAGGAAAATTGCCATCGGGATAGAGCCGGATGAGACCAAGAATCTCCCCCGTCTTGGCATCGGCCATAGTGATGTAGAGTACGGCATAATCCCCAGGGCTATTCGTAACGACCTGGCCATAGGCCTGGATAAAGATCACGATGTCGGAACTCTCAGAGCATGGCAACATTCCCACCTGATCGCCGAGAGTGTAGGCCGACTTGGCAATCGCTCTGGGTCTCTTGTACATCAATATGGAGACAGTTTTGAGCTTCTGCTGGACCTGGGCGATTACCTCTTTGATTGCATCTGCAGATGCGCCACTCGAAAGGGGATTGGTGGCGGAGGTAATGCTGATGCCGCGAGCTTTGAGGTGAGACTCGACCATAGCCTCAATGTCGTCCGTCCAAGTTTTGGATTTCTGCGGGATTTCTTGAACGTCTTTGGATCCCATGCTTTTCAAGCTGATTTTGACGAGATGGCCCTGAGGCGGCATCATGCAGGCGGAATGGATGGGGAACTTGCCGGAACTCATCTTGCGCTGCGCGTAGGAGTTATTTTGAAGTACTGACGCAAATGTACTGGAAGCGGAAACGCCTATAAATAGGGCGGTAACAAAGGCCAGAAAGACATGTCGTCTGAGTTTCATCCAATTTACACCTTTTAAGAAAGAGCTTTCGGCGGGAGCGTTCCGCAGCCGATTTTTATCAGGCAGAATCATGGATGCGCCTGCCCGGTTTGGTGGTTTTGGCACTGGGCCAGACGCCGCTTGATGCGAAGACGATCGAGATTGTTGGGAGCCACCAACTGGAGATACAGTTGATAGTTTGCCGCCGCATCGGAATATCGCGACTCCTCTTCATAGAGAAAACCGAGCTCGCGATAGGCAAGCGCATACTGCGGGTCACATTGGATCGCTGCAAGGAAGGCCTTTTCCGCCTTCGCCTGGTTTTCTTTGAGCGTCGCCTGGCCCTCGGGCGATTTCAGCAAGGCATTTTGCTCCTCCTGCTCGGACATCTTACTAACTTCCTTGCGCTGCTGAACCTTGCCGACGCGAGTGAGTTCGTCTTTTGTAGGGAGGGCCGCTTCTGCTCCCAGCGCGCGATACGAGCCGCCAAGGAGCACCTGATACTGTGGGTCGCCGGGGAATGCATTCACAAGCCGCGTGGCGCGGGCTACTGCGGTGCGCGGACGGCGGCTTTCTAGGTCGGTGTCGAGGTTGGATACAATGGCCGGCGCGACGGCTGTGAGGTAGTCCTGCGTGGAACCGGTTCGCGCGCCTTGGGGAGTGAAGGAACTGGCGAAGGCAAGGGCTTCCTCCCGCCTTTTTATCAGCTTGGGATGATCTTGGTAGAAGGCCGGACGGGGCTCATACTCGAGGGTTCTATCCTGGTCGAAAAGTTCAAAAGTTGCTGCCATGGCATGAGGATCGTAGCCGGCAACAGTCATGGCAGCGAGCCCGTCGCGGTCGGCTTGGCTCTCCTTTTCGCGCGAATAGCCATAGATGCTTTCCAGCAAGAGCAGGTTGCTGACTTCAGAGGCAGCGACCGCCGATGCTGCTGCCAAACCATAACCACCGGGGACCGAGCTAGCGGCTGCAGCAATAATTTCCGAAGCGACTGTCTTCTTGCGGATGCTGCGGTTTTCAAGATAGGAGTGCCGTTCGTAGACGTGCGCCGTTTCGTGGCCCAGGATACCGGCAAGCTGCGCTTCATTTTCGAGCAGGGAGAGCAGGCCGGTGGTGATGTAGACCGAGCCATTCGGGAGCGCGAAGGCGTTGACCGTGGGATCGCGCATGACAAGGAAGCGATAGGTGACTTTTTCGGGTGCGGGCCGATCGCCAAGGATGCGCTTGCCCACCGCGTCAATGTAGGCCTGAAGGCCGGGATCGTGAAGCACCAAGCCTTTCTTCTCATATTGCGCGTCGATTGCGTTGAACTCGACGAGAAGATTGTAGTCAACTTTGGTGAAATGAAAGGCCGCGCCGGGTCCGTTGGAAACCTGCACCTGGACCGCGCTGGGAGCGGCGGCGCCGTTGCCCGCGGACGCCCCTTGCGCTGTGAGCATTGAACAAAACACTACAAACGAAAACGCAACCATGCATGTGCGCATAGCTCTTCCCTATCCGTTCAGAGCAAGCCATTTAACCCGGAAAACAAATTGGCTAAGTTAAGACCATGATGGACGCAAGGGAATGGTTTGCGCAACAAGAATTTTCGGGGCGCAACGAAATAGCCGGCCCGATCTTTTCTGCCGGTGAAGACTTCGTGGAACACAATGTAGCAAGGGAAATAGGTTTGGGGCGGAATACTATGTCACCGCGGTCAATCCCGTCGATGCCGCCTGCTCGTGTGCGTGATAACTCGACCGGACCAGCGGCCCCGACTCCACATGGCGGAAGCCCAGCTTCAACGCCTCGGCCTTGAGTTCGGCAAACTCGCGCGGGGTATAAAGACGCGCCATGGGCAGATGGTCGCGCGAGGGGCGCAGATATTGGCCGACAGTGAGAATGTCGCAGCCGGCGGCGGCCAGGTCGCGGAAGACATCAACCAGCTCGGACGTCTCCTCGCCAAGGCCCACCATCACGCCGGATTTTGTCAGCCCTGCTGGCCTAAGCTCTTTGGCGTAGCGGAGCAGTTCCAGCGATCGCTCGTAGCGCGCGCCTGAGCGGACTACGCGATAAAGCCTGGGCACGGACTCGGTGTTGTGGTTGAGCACCTCGGGGCGCGCATCCACCACGGTGCGAATCGCCTCGCGGTTGCCCTGAAAGTCGGGGATGAGCACCTCGACCCGGCAGCCGGGAGCCTGGCGGCGAATCTCCTCGAGGACCATAGCGAAGGCGCGCGCTCCGCCGACGAGGTCGTCATCGCGATTGACGCTGGTAATGACGGCGTGCTGCAAGCCGAGCGCGGCTACGGCCTCAGCTACGCGGCGCGGCTCGTCAAAGTCGATAGGCTCAGGACGGCCCTTGGGAACGGCGCAAAAGCCGCAGCGGCGCGTGCACAGGTTGCCCAGCATCATGAAAGTCGCGGTTTTGGCTTGCCAGCACTCGCCGATATTGGGGCAGTGGGCGCTCTCGCAGACGGTGTGCAGGTTGAGCGAGCGGGCCAGGCGCTTGAGATCGTGGTAGTTCTCGCCCATCGGGGCGCGCGCCTTCAGCCACTCAGGCTTGGGTGCCGGAGACTTGCGGAAAGGCTCAATCTGCACCAGTTCCATCACGACTTTCATTGTAACGGCAGAGTCAGCATTGGGCATTTCGTGGAGAAAAAAGGATACAATTCTGTATTTTACCGGCGATATCATTCTACTTTTCTGAGATAAATCCATTGAATTCAGTAGATACTCTTGACTATGGTCATATGACCATAGTCAAGAGTATACTTAAACTGCGAGGAGGGCTTCATGCGGATCATGGCGGCAGGTGAGTTCAAGGCTAAGTGCCTGGGGGTGATTGACGAGGTAAATTCCACCGGAAAGCCTGTTCTCGTTACCAAGCGAGGCAAGCCAATGGTGCGGGTTTTGCCATTGGAGGCGAGTCCGCAAGAGAAGAAGTCCATCTTCGGTCGGCTGCGTCCAATGGGCGTCATCACGGGGGATATCGTTTCGTCGGAGTTTACTGACGCTGAGTGGAACCGGATGTTCGATGAGAAGTGGAATCGAATTGAGAAAGGCTCCGCTGAGTGATTCTTCTCGACACACACGCTGCTCTGTGGGTTGAGATGACCCCGGAAAAGCTTTCGCACAAGGCCAGGGCTCGGCTTCTCGCCGCGGAAGAATCGGGAGAGGCGTTAGCCATCTCGTGCATGACGCTATGGGAGATTGCATACAAGAACTCGCGGAATCAATTGGAACTCTTCGTTCCTTGCGATCGGTTCCTGTTTGAATTGGAGAAGGACTTTGAAATCTTGCCCGTGAATCGGAAAGTTGCGATACATGCTGCCGGACTGGGCGCGCCGTTTCCTGAAGATCCGATGGACAGGCTCATCGCAGCCACTGCTCTGGCTAACGATTTGACCCTCATTACGGCGGACGGAAAGATCCGCATGGCTAACCTTTGCAAGGTTCTCTGGTAGCTGTCTCTACCAAAGCTTTTCTCGCACTTCAGGCCGCACCAGGTAAAGAAAGAAAACCAAATTCAGAAGTCCCTGGATCAGCGCGGGAAACTGGTGCTGGCTGGTGAAAAACCACAAATTGTAGACCGCCAGCAACAACACCGCGGAAAGAGCCAGCGCCCAGGCCCAGCGCAACATGCGCAACAGCCCGGCGCTGGCGCTGATAAAGCCCGCGGCAAGAATTAGAAACAAAGGCGGATAATGCCGCCCGTTTACCACGCCTATTACGATGACCACGGCCAGCACCAGCAGATAAATGCTGATGGCCGCCAAACCGGGCAGAGGCAGCAGGTCCCGCCGCGCCGGTTCATTCTTTGGTTCTTCGTTCTTTCCGGTTTCGTCCGTCATAGCGTGTGCAGGTAGGCAAGCAGGTCAGAGAGCTGTTCGTCGGTCAATTGCGTTGCGGGCATCATCTGCCGCCCTTGCAAAATCACCTGGGTCATGCGCTCATCGGTGGGAGGCATGCCCGAGGGCATGGATTTTACCTTGGTCAGCGCCTGCAATCCCGGCCCATGCAGTCCATGAGTGGTCGTTGGGTAGTGGCATCGGGCGCACTTCTGTTGAAACACCTGCGCTCCACGCGCCTCTTCCGGAGTCCATAGCGACGCCGGCTTTGATGGGGGCAGCGGGCGGCAGCCAGCCAGGATCATCGTTCCGCAAAGGCCAATGGCAACGCCCAAAATACTCAGGGTACCTCGAAAGGAATGAGTGCGCATCTGCCTTTGATCATACAGCTTACTCCGCCGCCGCAATCGTTTCCGCGATGCGGTCGATGGCCTGAAGCTCGGCTTTGCTTCCCGGACGGTGGCCATTCACCAGGATGGAAAACACGATAGTCTTGCCGCTCTTCGCCTTCAGGTAGCCGGAGAGGGCGTTGGACTCGTTGAGTGTGCCGGTCTTGGCCCACAGCCGGCCCTTGAGCGGCGAATTTTTAAACCGCCCGGCCAGCGTGCCGTCCACTCCTGCCATGGGCAGCGTATCGCTCCATGCCGCTCCCCACGGCTGCTTTGCGGCGTAAACCAGCAGTTGCGTAACGGCGCGCGGAGCGATGCGGTCAAACGGACTCATGCCCGAGCCGTCGTAAAGGAAAAAATCGCCGTCGTCCACGCCCGCGTTGATAAGAAACTGCCGCACCACGCGCGTTCCCTGCTCAAAGCTGCCGTCCGTGCTGAGCACCTTGCCCAGCAACCGCAGCAGCAGCTCGGCGTGCAGGTTCTGGCTGGTCTTGTTGGTCAGCAGAATGTCCTCGGCCACCGGCACAGAGACGTGCGTAGCCAGCACCTTACGGTCCTCAATCGGAGCAGCTACAGTGGATATGTCAGATCGGCTCAGCTTGAGCGGCTCCGCGCGCTCCTCTACAAAATTACCCGTTCCTGTCGAGGGCCGGTGCCGGGAAACAGCCGTGCCTGTAACGGTAATGCCGCGGGTGAGAAGCGCCTTTTTGAAGGCCGCTGCCGTGAACTCCGCCGCATCCTCAACGGCCAGCACGCCATGGTAGCCCTCGGGCGGCGACGTTCCCCAGGCGCGCACCAGCATGGAGCCGGGACGGCGTTCCACTCCGGGGTGTGGAGTCTCGCCCCTGGGCGCGGTGGTCATGGTGCTGTCCAAAGTGAAGTAGTCCACGTCCGGTGTCCACTCAATTCCGGCTAAGGCAGAAGCGGCTGATTCCGGCTTGATCGTTTCGGAATTGGCGGTTTCAGTCGCTGCTGTTTCCGCTTTGGTTGCTTCAGGGTTCGCCACTTCCGACGCGGAGCTTTCAGTCGCGGCTTCAGCGGTAGTTTCCGCACCAGCCCCAATGGTCAGTTCGATCGTGTTGTCGCTAAATGTAAGCGCGGAGACCGGCGCTGCCGAAATCCATTGCAAAGCTTCCCATCCCCACCCCTCCCCGTAGCGCTCATCGAGAAAAAAACTGTCGTCGCCCACCACGTTTCCGTCCACCGTGCGCACCCCGGCCTGCTCCACTTCTTCAGCCAGCAAGTCCAGCACGTCCATGGCCTTCGGCTGCTCCGTCTCATCGGGAGTCGCAGCGGCAGCAGAGCCTGGTTCAGCCGGAACAGGCTCCCGGTAGGGATAACGGCGCGCGCTCATCGTTGGATCGCCCACGCCCAGCAGAATCACGTCGCCTTCCAGCACCCCGTCGCTGCCGATCGTGCCCCCGGTTACCACGTTGGTGGTCCAGGTCAGCGTATCCACCGGCAGCAGGGCAAAGGCCGCTGCGGTGGTCAGCAGCTTGGCGTTCGAGGCCGGGATAAACAGCCGCCCCTCGTTCAATCCATACAGCGGCTTGCCGTCCAGTGTGGTTACGCTGATGCCAAACAGCGCATGACTCAGCGCCGGATCGGCCAATATTTTACGGATGCGATCGCTCAGCGGTCCCTTTGCCCGCGCGTGATGCGGCCACGGCCTGGCGCTGTAGAGTGCCGCGGATTGCGCCACGGTTTGCGCAGCCGGCCCGATGCATGGAATCAGAACCGCAGCCAGCGCCACAAGCGGAACTCGCCTGAAAAGCATCATTCCCGGAGTGTAGCAGTTGCGCTACAATTCATCGCAGCGCAATGCGAGCGTCGGGTTTCTCCCGCCGTAAGATCAAGTGTGGACCTAAGGAATCTTCGTACAAATCGAAGTTTTGAAAGGGCACGAATTCAGTCGTGCCGCGAATACTGCAATTTCAGCTGGGCTTTAGCCCCTGAGGGAATGCTCCATGGAGAGCAGGAGTCAATCAGAGGTTCCCTAATGAAACAGAATTCAGATAAGTGGCCGGTGAGAGAGTGACCAACCTTCCAACTCGGACGTTTGCTTCGTGGAAATTGCGCACCCGCTCCCTTGAGGTGGGGCGGCGCACGCTGGTGATGGGCGTGGTGAATCTCACGCCCGACTCGTTCAGCGACGGCGGGCAGTACTTCGATCTCAACGATCCGGTACCTGCGATTTCCCACTGCCTCACCCTGCTCGATGAAGGAGCCGACCTGCTCGACCTGGGCGCGGAGAGCACGCGGCCCGGTTCGCGTGGGGGTAGCTTAATCGCTTCGCCGGACTCCGAGTTTGCCCCCGTTGTGAGCGCCGAAGAGGAACAAGCGCGGCTGCTGCCGGTTCTCAGAGGGGTTCTGGTCGCGCGGCCCCAGACAATTATCTCCGTGGATACCTACAAAACCGAGACGGCGCGCGCGGCTCTCGATGCCGGCGCTGAGATTGTGAACGACGTGAGCGGATTCGAGTGGGGGCCGGGGATTGCCGGCGTCTGCGCCGAGGCTGGCTGCGGAGTGGTGCTGATGCACACGCGCGGCCGGCCCGAGGATTGGCACACGTTGCGGCATCTCGCATCCGACGAATTGATTTTTACCGTGCGCGGAGGGTTGCAGGCGAGTTTGGCCGCTGCCGTGAAGGCCGGCATTGCGCCCCAGTCTACCGTGCTCGATCCCGGCTATGGATTCGGCAAGCGCTACGACGAGAACTATGCGCTGCTCGACCGGCAGGCGGAGTTGCTCTCGCTGGGCCGTCCGCTGCTGGCCGGTCTCAGCCGCAAGTCTTTCCTCGGCCGCACGCTGGCTCCGCTCTACTCCGGCCGGCAGCCGAGGTCCGAATGGGGTCCCTCCGCGCCCGTCGATGCCCGCGAAACGGCCAGCATCGCCGCCCTGGTCGCGGCCGTTCTTCACGGAGCTTCAATCGTCCGCGTCCACGCAGTTCGACCCGCGGTGGAAGCGGCGCTGATTGCCGATGCCATTGTGGCTGCCGGTTAGGAATCCGATTGCGTATGGTGCAGCTCATGCATGCGATCTATGCCAAATGAGACCTGCGCCTCGCCTCAAATCAGCTTGTCGCGACCGGTGAGGCTCAGTTCCTTCACAATCTTCCCCACATCCTGCGAGTGGTCGCGGTGGGCGATCAGCAGCGCATCCTCGGTATCCACAATCACCAGGTTCTCCACCCCCACCAGCGCCACAAACTTCCTGGGGCTGTAGATATAGTTATTCGCCGCCTCCAGGGCCATCACTCCCTCGGTCTCTGCCACGTTGCCCTCGGCGTCTCCGCGCAGCCGGGTTTGCTGCTGGTACTCGTAGAGCGAGGTCCACGAGCCCAGATCGTTCCAGCTGAATTCCGCCGGAATGCAATAAAGATTGGAGAGATGCTCGCCCTTGGCCGAGCGCGGCTCAAGCACCGCGTAATCCACTGAAATGTTTTCGCACTTGGGATAAGCGGTGCGAAAAACCTCTTCGAAGTGGGGCGTGCCGTAAGCGCGCCGTAATCGCCTCCAGCAGCGGAGAGGTCTCCGGCAGGTGCTCGCGCACCGCATTTGCCAGCGTCCGCGCCGACCACAGAAAAATCCCCGAGTTCCAGAAGTAGTTCCCCGCGGCCACAAACTCCTCTGCCTTGTTCTGGTTGGGCTTCTCGATAAAGCGGCGCACGTGCAGCGCGGAGTCGTCTGGAGTCAGGTCGCCGGTCTCGATGTAGCCGTAGCCGGTCTCAGCGCGAGTAGGCTCAATGCCCAGCACCACAATGTTGTCTCCGGCGGCGGCCACCGCAATGCCCTTTTGCATGCGCCTTGAGGAAGCGCGGCTCGTCGCCGATCACGTGGTCGGAGGGAAAAACCCCCAGCACCGCCTCGGGATTTTGCTTCTCAATCAGAAACGCCGCCAGCCCGCAAGCCGGCGCCGTATTGCGCGCCACCGGCTCCTGCACAATTTGCCCGGCGGGCAGCCCCGGCAACTGGTCGGCGATCTCCTGGGCCAGGTATTCGTTGGTGATGATCCAGGTCTTGTCCAGGTCGGCGAGCGGCTTGAGCCGCTCCACCGTCTGCTGGATCATGGAGCGCTCGCCGTCCAGCGCCAAAACCTGCTTGGCGTGGGCGCGGCGCGAACGGGGCCAGAAGCGGGTACCGCTGCCTCCGGCAAGAATCACAGAGCGAAAATCAACTGACTTCGGCATCGAACACACATCCTACGCGACAAACTATACGTTTGCACAGGGCTGACTCAAAATTTTGCGGAAAGGCCGCCCCGCTAGTGCACCGTGGAAGTGATGATTTCGCAATCGTACCTATTAAACTCGCATTGCCCATGTCTACAAACGCTCCTGAGACCTGGTGATACCACACACTCTACGCGGTTGCGGTGCTAAAACTTAGACGGCCCTGGGACGGCGCGAACATTCAACATTTGGCTGGAATCCTATCGCCGCATACCATATTCCGGTTCGCCAATCTACTTGAGCCCGGTCAAAAATTCGCCCATCCGCTTGGTTCCCTCGTCGATATTCTGCTTGGTCACCGGGTAGGAGATGCGAATGTGCTCCGCCGTCCCAAACGCCTCGCCGGGAACGGTAACCACGTGCCCCTCGTGCAGCAGCCGCGTCGCCAGCTCGGTAGCCGTCTTGATCCCGCCCTTGCCCAGGTAAGCCGAAATATTCGGATAAACGTAAAACGCCCCCTCCGGCTTGGTACAGGTAACCCCAGGAATTTTGGCCCTCACCTGCCAGCATATAGTCCCGCAGCTCGATAAACTCCGCGCGAAACTTCGCACACGCACTCCTGCGACCCCGCCAGCGCCGCAATCGCCGCCTTCTGCACAAAGCTGGTCGCGTTTGATGTCGATTGCGACTGCAGCTTGCTCAAGTTCGCCACCACCGGTTTCGCCGCCAGCGCAAACCCCGCCCGCCAGCCCGTCATCGCATAAGTCTTCGACAGCGACCCCAGCACCACGATGTGCTCCTTGGCCCAGGTAAACGACCCTCCGCTCACCGGCTTCCCGGCATAGTTCAGGTACACATAGCACTCATCCAACAGCAAATAAATCCCGCGATCGTGCGCCAGGTGCACAATCCGCTCCAGGTCCTCTGCGCTCACCACCGACCCCGCCGGATTCGACGGCGAATTCAGAATAATCGCCTTCGTCTTCGGTGTAATCGCCTTCTCAATCGCGTCCGCGGTAATGCGAAAGCTCTCCGCCTCGCTCGTTTCGAGGAAACCACCTTCCCGCCCGCATATTGAATAATGTCCTTGAAGCTCACCCAGTAAGGCACCGGCAGAATCACCTCGTCCCCGTGATCCACCAGGATCTGCAGCGTATTAAACAGCGCCAGCTTCCCGCCCGTGGTAAAGATCGCCTCGTCCACCGCATAGTCGGAGCCGAAATCGGTCGAATGCCTCTCCACAATCGCCTTCCGCAGATCCGGAATCCCCGGAACCACCGTATAGCGTGTAAAGTTGGCGTCAATCGCGGCAATCGCCGCATCCTTGATGTGCCGCGGAGTAGGAAAATGCGGCTCCCCCGCCCCAAAATCCACCAGGTTAACGCCCTGCGCGCGCAGTTTAGCGGCCTCCGCAGCCACAGCCATGGTTGCGGAAACCTCAATCCGCCCAATTCGGTCGGCAAAGACTTGAGAAGAAGTTGTGACTGTCATAGCACTTCTATCATTGCAGATTTCCCGCCAATGACCAAATCCTGTTCACTACAAACTGTCATCCTGAGCGACTCGAGTCCGCCGCGGCGGACGAATGGGGAGTCGAAGGACCTGCGTTTGCTCTTCGTCGCTTTCGAAAGGGCACGGATTTATCCGCGCCGAAAGCACAATAAAAAGGTGAGGGGCTTTAGCCCCTTAGGCCGTCATCCTGGGCGGCTTTGAAAGGGCACGGATTTATCCGTGCCGAAGGCACAATAAAAGGGTGAGGGGCTTTAGCCCATGAGGCAAGCGATGAACGGAGGGAGGCGGGGGCTTTAGCCCCCTGAAAAAGAGAGTCGCTTTGCGGGGCCTTTAGGCTCGGGCCGCTGTCACATTTCTGAGTTTGGCCCCTCGCAACCACTCGCCGACTGTTTTCCGCACAATAACTTAGGAGACGTGTTTTATTAAGAAAAGGGCGTCTTCGGGGACGATCGGACAGTTCTCGCCTCGCTGCATGAGCGTATTGATCCTATCGAAGAATCGGGGCCACTCCTTGAAGTCCTCGATCCCTTCGAATTCCTCAACTGTCGTATTGAGTCTTCGACATGGGAAGACTGCGCAATGATTTCTTCAAACACCAAATGGAAGGCCGCACGCGCTGCGGTAGGCCTTGAGCCAGAAATCTTAGCTGCCGCAATAGCCTCCAGATAAAGTTTACGTCCCTCCTCAGTATTTCCCTTTCTAAACGCAAGCATCCCAAACGTGGCCTTGTAGCCGGGTGTCCCAGGTCTCGTTTTTCTGAGACCTGGGAAACCGTCAACTTGTATACCAAAGATTGACAAAGCCTGTTATTCGGTTCAGCATCCAATATAGGAGGCAAAATCCCCATGAATGTTTCGCTCACCCCTGAACTGGACAACTTCGTCGCCGGCAAGGTCGAGTCCGGACGCTACAACTCGGCCAGCGAGGTGGTTCGCGAGGCCCTGCGGCTGCTGGAAGAGCACGACCGGGCGCGCACCGCGCAGCTTGCCGCCTTCAACCACGAGATTGGGGCAAGGCTGGCCTCGCTGGACCGTGGCGAGTATGTTGACCCGAAAGAAGCGCGTAAGCGCCTGGAGCAAAAGTCCCGCGAGCGGAGAAAGCTCAGCGCATGAAGGAGTACGTTCTCTCGACCGGCGCGGAACTGGACCTGAACGAGATTTGGGAGTACATCGCCCTCGACAACATTCGCGCCGCGGACCGCTGGATCGGAAAGCTCTTTGACGCCTTCGACGCATTGGCGCAGAACCCTGGAATGGGTCACAAGCGCGAAGACCTTACCGCGTTCCCGATTCTCTTCTGGCCAGTGGGCGCTTACCTGATTCTCTACCGCGTCAAAACCAAACGAGTCGAGATTGTAGCCGTGACTCAGGGCGCGCGGGATATTCCATCGTTTCTGCGTCAGCGCACCCAATAGCATTCAGGAATGAGGGCGCCCTAGCTCTTGCTCACCCACCCGCGCAGCCGCTTGAGCACATTCGGCGGCGCCAGCCCTATAACGTCTCCGCCAAAGCTAAAGACCTCCCTCAGTATCCGCAATCGGAGGAACGAGCAGTTGGGCCAAATAAGCGATGAAAATGCAGTCGTTCGCCCTCCTGTGAACCCCCATACCGCATTTTAGTGTTCACAGGTTGATATACGACCAAATTTGTCGTATATAGTGTGAAGAGCGCAACAGTACTATCGTTTTGCGAATGGTGAATGAATGGATTGAGGGACCAGGGTCCCGCGGATTGTCTCTTGGCGGAGACCGCAAAGACCCTGGAGCTACGGCCAAGCCGGCCGCAGGCTGTCTGCATTATAGGGTCGGACTCCAAGGCCGGCTCAACAGCGGCTCTCTGTTTCAATCCATTTCCCAAGTGAGTTCTGCCAAACGCAACAGTTCTTCGCGCGCCTGTGGCGATGCGCTAAGATCGTGCGCGCATTCCGTTGCGGCCAATACTGCCGTTTGCATGGCCTTGACGGCGAGCAAGTGGGACTGCACTTGCGGCGTGACCTAAGGCATGAATGGCATTGCGGCGTTTTATCGAGCAAAAGATCTTGCGAATGAAAGCAGAAGCAGCTGAAACAGAAGAACCGCAGCGCCTCTGCAAGGCAAATGCATATCCGCCGCGCAGGCTTGGCCAGACGCGCGGCTGGATTGCCATGGGAACCCTGGCGGCGTATGCCGCCATCGGTGGAACACGCTCCGCGCTCGCCGCTGCGACGACATGCCGGTCCCAAGGCAGTCGGCGCTCCGGCGGCCACGCTGCCGCTGAAACGCTTCAACATTCCTGCCGGGCCGCTCGACGAAGCCATTGCGGCCTACGAGAAAGCAACCGGGCTCAAGGTGAAGGTTGTGCTGCCCGAAGGAACGCTGGCCGGTTTCAGATCGCCCGGAGTCGTAGGCCTCTATCGCGAGGACGAGGCACTGCGCTTGATTCTGAGTGGGAACCGGGCTGAATTATCGCGCGCAGGACGCGACAACGATGGTTGTGGGTGTGCAGGCGAGTGATACGGTGTCGGTGACGGCGCCCGGTGGCCGGATCGATTGCACTGGAGAAATTTACCGAGCCGCTGATCGAAACCCGCAAAGCATCACTGTTGTGCCGCAATACGTGATGCAGGATCAGGGAGTTTCAACACTGCGCGACACGCTGCGCAATGTTCCCGGTATCAGTCTCGCGGCGGGCGAGGCCGGCGCACAGGGCGACAACCTGACGATTCGCGGCTTTACGGCGCGCAACGATATTTTCCTCGACGGAATTCGCGACTTTGGCAGCTATTACCGCGATTCGTTCAATTACGAGCAGGTGGAGGCGCTGGAAGGGCCGGCGGGAATTCAATTCGGGCGCGGATCGACCGGCGGCGTGATCAACCAGGAGAGCAAGATTCCCGCAGGTGGAGAAGTTCGAGAACGTGCAGACGCAGTTTGGCACCGACCTGACGCGGCGGATTACGGCGGACATCAATAGTCCCGCTGGTCGATCGGCTGGGCGGCGCGGCATTCCGCGCGAATGTGATGGCGGAAGAAGCGGGCGTTGCCGGACGCGATGCCGCGGAAATTCGCCGCTTCGGCATCGCTCCGTCCATCTCGATCGGGATGAATACGCAAGACGCAGCGCGACGCTGAGCTACGTGCATCTTTCTGAAGACGACACGCCGGACTACGGGCTGCCCTGGCTGTTCAACAAGCTTGCGCCCGCCAACCGGCACAGCTACTTCGGATTTCCCGACGAAAACTACCTGAAGACCAACGACGACATCCTGACGCTGCAAAGTGGAGCACGAGTTTTCTCCCAACGTGAATCTGCACACCATTGCGCGCGCGGCGAACTATCCGCGGCAGGCGCAGATTACGGAGCCGCAGATTTGCTCGAATGCATCGTTGAGCGTGCCGGTGGGCGGCGTGGTTGCTGCACTTGCCGACGCTGGCGTACAACTCGGCCGAGACCTGCCCTTATACGCCCGAGACACCGGCGAGCGAGATCACGCAGGTGAACCGGAACCAGATTCAGACCAAAAGCGTGGAAGGCATCCTGTGGGACCAGACCGAAGTGACGGCGCGGTTCAACACTGCTCGGATCCGAGCACGATCTGGTGGCGGGCGTCGAAGGCGGCCAGGAGATCTCGAATCCCATCCGCACCAGCTACACCATCAACGGGATCAATACCGTTCCCGACACGACGCTTGCTCAATCCGAACGAAGCGCAGCCTTTCGCGGGCACCGGATACATCACTTCGATCGTGCACACGAAATCCAAGAGCGTCGGGCTTTATTTCATCGACACGATGAAGCTGGGCAGACTCTTCGAACTGAGCGGCGGCGTGCGCTGGGACCGCTTCAATACGGGCTATAACCTCTATCAGCCCACTCCGCCGGCTGGCGGAACGGTGACCGCGGCGGTGCCTCCGATCAGCAGGCTCGACGAGCAGCCGAGTTATCGCGCCGCGATTTGTCTACAAGCCTTCGACCCACGGCAGTCTTTACTTCGATTACGGAACAAGCTGGGATCCCGACGCCGAGTCGCTGAGCCTGAGCGTCGGCCTGGTCAACGGGAACGTTGCGCCGGAAGAGAATGTGTCGTATGAAGCCGGGAGCAAATGGAGCTTTCTTGAATGAGCGGCTGCATGACGGAAGGCGCCTGGTTCCGCACCGAGAAAGACAATGCGCACGAGACCAGCCCCACCAACTCCAATGATATTGTGGCCGCGGGCAATCAACTTGTAGAAGGCGTGCAGTTCAGCGTGGTGGGCCGCCTGCCCGAAGGCATGGACCTGGTGCGGGCTATGCGTATCTCGACAGCGACGTGATCTACTCGCAGTTCTTCCCGACCGCTGTTGGCTATCCGCTGGCGAATGTGCCCAGGCAGACATTCAATCTGTTTGTGACGCACCGGCTGCCGTTGAGATTGAACGGCGGCCTGGGCGGAAACTACGTGGGCAGCAGAACGGCCAGTTCCACGGTGCCGTATGTGCCAACAGGATTTGCCGTCAATCCCAACGGGCCCGGGTTACGTGGTGACAAGCGTCGCCATGAAGCAGGTGCCGGGATACTGGGTCTTCAACGCCATGCTCAAGCGCCCTCTGACTGAGAAGCTGGAGTTCCAGGCCAACGTCAACAATCTGTTTAACCGCTATTACATTGATCTGCCGCATCCCAGCCATCTCGATTCCGGGAGCGGGAGCCAGCGCGCTGATCGGCGTCAACTTCAGATTCAAATAGACAAGCGCACTTGCGCATGAGCCGCGATCAACGATGCTCGCCGGGCCTGCTCGAATCGCGCCTGGTGCTGCAATGTCTGCTGTAACAAGAGAATCAGGAGAGAAGAGAAAATGTTGATTACGATTCCCGATGTACTGAACGCCGATGAAGTGGCGCAGGCGCGAGCCGCGCTCGATGCGGCGGACTGGGTGGACGGCAAAGTGACCGCCGGCTACCAGGCGCAGAGCGTGAAAGAGAATCTGCAGTTGCCGGAGGGACATCCGGTCGCCGTCGAAGCTCGGCGAGATGGTGCTGGCCGCCCTGGCGCGCTCGCCGCTCTTCATGTCGGCGCGCTGCCGCTGCGCGTCTTTCCGCCCATGTTCAACCGCTATACCGGCGGCGGGCACTTTGGCACGCATGTTGATACCGCGATTCGCGCCATGGCTTCAACCGGGCAGCGGATTCGCACCGACGTTTCGGCGACCCTGTTTCTGTCCGCGCCCGATCAGTATGACGGCGGCGAACTGCTCGTTGAAGATACCTATGGCGTCCACAGCGTCAAGCTGCCGGCCGGACACATGGTGCTCTATCCGGCGACCAGTCTGCATCGCGTCACTCCTGTGACCAGGGGCGCGCGCGTGGCTTCGTTTTTCTGGATACAGAGCATGATTCGCAGCGATGGCGACCGCACTCTGCTCTACGATCTCGACACCGCGATTCAGCGGCTGGCAAAAGAGGTTCCGGGAAATCCGGCCGGCGTGCAGTTGACCGGGGTCTATCACAATCTGCTGCGGCGCTGGGCCGAGATGTAAGATGCGGCCGCTGCAAAAGCTTGTTTCAGAACTTCGCCAACCGCATCGGACGGAACGCCGGCTCCACAAGAAGAATTTGCTTTGCAGATTGGCTAGGAAACCTCTGATTAAGTCGATGTTTTGAAAGGGCACGACCGGGGGTACCCTCAGGGTCGCGTGCCGTAAGTGCTGAAAAATCATCCGGGCTTTAGCCCCTGAGGGATTGTTTGCTCAAGGAATGGAATTGTTCAGAGGTTCCTAGCTCTTGCTCATCCGCCCGCGCAGCCGCTTGAGCACGTTCGGCGGCACCAGCCCGCTGACGTCGCCGCCAAAGCTGAAGACCTCCTTCAGCATCCGCGAGCTGATAAACGAGTAGCGCCCTGCCGGCTGCAAGGAAGACGGTCTCAATCTCCGGGGCCAGCCGCCGGTTCATCAGCGCCATCTGGAATTCGTACTCATAATCGGAGATAGCGCGAATCCCGCGCAGCACCGCCGACGCGCCCTGCTGCCGCGCAAACTCCACCATCAGCCCGTCAAAGGTGGCCACCGAAACGTTTTCGATCGCGCTTGTGACCTCCCTCAGCATCTCCACCCGCTCCTCCACCGTGAACAGCGGATCCTTGCCCGGATTGTTAAGCACGGCAACGGTCAGGTGCCCAAACAGCTTGGCCCCGCGCTGAATCAGATCAACGTGACCGTTGGTTGGAGGGTCAAAGGTGCCGGGATAGAGTGCTTTTACGCTCATAACGCTCTATGCGGATTCTAGCAGCGCAAGCCGCAGCCTGACCCCGTGACCGCCTGATCCCTGCTTCACCCCCGCCGCCCGCGCACAGCTTCCTTGGCCTCGGCGGGTCCGGCTGGCGGGCACCTCCGGCACATCGGCCTTGCTGGCGCCGATGCCCAGCTTCTTGCGCACCTCGGCGTCCATCTTGGCGAACAGTATCCTTGTTCTCCTTGAGGAAGCTGCGGGTATTCTCGCGGCCCTGGCCGATGCGCTCGCCGGAGTAGCTGTACCAGGCGCCTGACTTCTCCACAATATTGTTTGCCACGGCCAGGTCAAGCACGTCGCCCTCGCGGCTGATGCCTTCGCCGTAAAGAATGTCGAACTCCGCCTCGCGGAAGGGCGCGGCCACCTTGTTCTTCACAATCTTTACCTTGGTCCGGTTGCCGGTCACCGCGTCGCCTTCCTTGATGGCGGCAATGCGGCGGATATCGACGCGCACCGAGGAGTAAAACTTCAGCGCCCGGCCGCCGGTCGTGGTCTCCGGATTGCCGAACATCACGCCGATCTTCTCGCGAATCTGGTTGATAAAAATCAGCGCCGTGCGCGACTTGGAGACGCTCCCCGTGAGCTTGCGCAGCGCCTGCGACATAAGCCGCGCCTGCAAACCCATGTGCGAGTCGCCCATCTCGCCGTCCAGCTCAGCCTTGGGCACCAGCGCGGCCACCGAATCCACCACCAGCACATCAATAGCGCCGGACTTGACCAGCGCCTCGGTAATCTCCAGCGCCTGCTCGCCCGCTGTCGGGCTGCGAAACCAGCAAATTGTCGACGTCCACGCCCAGTTTTTTGGCATATCCGGGGTCCAGCGCGTGCTCAGCATCCACAAACGCCGCCAACCCGCCCGCCTTCTGCGCCTCGGCGATAATCTGCAAGCAGATCGTCGTCTTGCCGGAGGACTCCGGGCCAAAAACTTCCGTCACCCGTCCGCGCGGAATTCCGCCCACGCCCAGCGCCGCGTCAAAGCTGATGGAGCCGGTGGAGATCACCGCGATGGGCAGCAGCGCCTCCTTCGACCCGAGCCGCACAATCGATCCTTTGCCAAACTGCTTTTCAATCTGTGAGAGGGCTAGTTCTACTGCTTTTGTGCGGTCGTCGGCAATGGCCATCGGGAGAGCTCCTGACAATGCTCGCCTTGCTAACAGAAAACAGCGCGGCGGCTGGATTGGATTTCGAAGGGATTGTAGCAGGGCTGGACAGATAAAAGATAGGGAAAAGCGAAGAAATAGGAGAATATTGTATTTCATTGGAAAAATACTGAAGAGAGAGCATCATTTGATTTGATCTGCATCATTATATACAGTAAGCATCAGTATATATAAATTGCATCAGTCGAAAATATGATGCATAATCAATCCATGAGAACCACTATCACTCTTGATAACGATGTCCACGATTCGCATCCTATTACGCTCGCGCACGTGGTCTGACGCTTAGCGCGGCCATCGACGAGCTGATCCGCAAGGCGGAGGCTGCGCCGCTCTCCGCCTGTACCCGAAATCGAGTATTCGGAGATTGGTCTCCCAATGTTTCCTCGGACTGGGAAGGACGATCACTTCGCGAGATGGTGAAGAAGCTCGAGGAGGAAGAGTTTGATCCGAAGAAATTTGCTTGATTTGAACGTGCTGATAGCGCTGACCAACACGGAACACACTCATCGCCAGAAGGCAGAGCACTGGTTTCTCTCAACAGGCAAGAACAACTGGGGCGTCTGCCCACTCACCGAAGCAGGGTTTATCCGCATTACGACAAATCCAGCGATGCAGGCAGGCGCAATCACTCTGGAGCGAGCCATAGCTATCCTTCAATCGCTCAGGTCGCATCCCGGGTACGACTATTGGCCGATTACTGATACGGAAAGCTTGGTCACTGTGACTGCCCGCTTCGCGGCTCGCATCTCAGGCCATCAACAGGTGACCGACGCCTATCTGCTCGGGCTGGCAATCAAGGAAGACGGCGTGCTGGTCACCTTCGACCGGGGAATCAAGTTTATGGCCGGATCAGAATTTAGCCGCAACGTCCTTATCCTGGAATAATCCGCACCTTTAAACTCTAAAGGCATCCGCTCCAAAAGAAGTGCATTTGCGCATTTTCAGGCTGACGATGTGTCCCCATAATTAAAGTGCACGACTCCGCCACCACGCTCCACTCGTATAAGCAACCGTTGACATACGCCTATTCCTCAAAATAATATGAGCCGCTGAAGACCGGTTTCTCTCAGGTCAACCATAAAATTAACAAGCCCCAAAATCAGAGGGGCGCGATGGGAACCGATCTCCAGGGGAATCGAAGAGAACCTTTCTTTTGCTGATCGTTGAAAACCGCGCAGCCGCCGAGTAGAAGTTCTTTGAGCTTCTATATGCATTGCCCTGCAGCAGTTAATGAGGAGAACTATGGATAGGCGGACGTTCAACAAACTTGCAGGGCTTGCCGCGCTGGCGGCATTGACGGAAAACGTAGAGATGAGCGCCGAACAAGCCGCCTCTGTTACTGGGGAAGTTGTCTTGCAGGATAGCGAGTTTCTGGCGGCATTCGATCCTGCATCAGGCGCGCTGACGCGCATAACGCACAATCCGACGAACTGGACAGTCGAACGGCGCCCCGCACTGGGGGTCTCGTTTCGAATGCTTGTGCCCCTGCCTAATCGCCGGGCCAATTTTGTGTTGGGGCAGAAGCAGAAGGCTGCAAGTGTCGAAAAGATTTCAGACAATCAGATACGGCTTCAGTGGATAGATCTGATCAGCGATCATGGAGGCGTGCTGCCCATCGCCTTCACCGCGACCGTCACGTTGAAGAACGGTAAGCTCACTTTTGACGGCACGCTCGAGAATAAGTCTTCCTATCCGGTGGAGACCATCGACTATCCCTATTTCGGCGATCTGAATCCGCCCACCAGCGGTTCTACCGTGGCGGCCCGGACGATGTGGTATGGCGACCTTGGGAATGATGAGATCTATCCCAATTTCGTTAACGAAAAGGGTTACTGGGGCGTGGACTTTCCGACCAAAACTTTCGGATCGCATCGCAGCCTTTTTTGCCTCATCCAGTCACAGACGGAGGGGCTTTACGTCGAAATGTCCGACCCCACGCTGCCCTATTATCTGGAATACGTATTTGAGCAGCATCCGGGGGTGGTTCATGACTCCGTGGTGCCGAAGACCGATGATTTCTCGGGATTCCCCGTGCACCTGGAGTTCCGGACCTGCCACTTTGTGTTTGCGCGTCCCGGTTCGGAGGTAAAACTGGCTCCGATCGTGATGCGTGGATACCAAGGCGACTGGCATGCCGGCGTGGATGTGTACAAAGAGTGGCGCGACACCTAGTTCAAGAAGCCGAATCTTCCCGGCTGGGCGAAGGAAGTTCATTCGTGGACCATGCTGCGCATGAATACGCCGGAAGAGGACTACACGATTCCCTACAAGAAATTTCTGGAGTACGGCGAGGAATATGCCAGGTATGGCGTCAAAGCGGTGCAACTGGTGGGTTGGAATATTGGCGGTCAGGACCGCGACGATCCCAGCCAGGACACTGAGCCGAATCTGGGCACGTGGCAAGAGTTCCATGACGTGATTGCGAAGGTCCAGTCTCTGGGCGTGAATGTCATCCTGTTCGGCAAATTGAACTGGGCCGATCTTACAACGCAATGGTACAAGGACGAACTATACAAATACGAGGCCAGAGATCCATTCGGCATTCGCTACGAGCAAGGCGGCTACGACTATCTCACGCCCACGCAATTGGCCGGCATCAACACGCGGCGGCGCGCTGTGATGGATTTCCAGGACCCTGCTTACAGGGAGATTGCACTAAAGGAGTTTCAAAAGATCCTGGCGCTTGGATCTACAGGCTGGCTGTGGGACGAGATTTGCTTCCATGCGTCGACGATTTACAACTTTGCGCCCGGGCACGGTTATGTTCCACCGGGATACGTCTATGCGGGCGACCTGCCGCTGTCCGCCCGGCTGCGTGCCGATGCCGATAAGGTGAGTCCCGAGTTCCTCTTCGCCGGCGAAGGTCCACAGGATTGGCTGATGCAGTATTTCCCTGTGTCTGAAACGGGTCTGAGCGCGACGCCCATCTGCCAGTATTTGGATACAGCGCACTCTCTGATGCTTGCGGGGGTCAGTGGCTTCGACGATCGGGAACAGTTGAATATGATTCTGTTAATGCGCTGCGTGATCCAATACGAGCCATTTCTTTACAAGGGACATTTGCGCGATTTTCCGCGCACCATGGCATACGGAGAGAAGATCGACGCCCTGCGCCGTAAATACAAGGCCTATTTATGGGAAGGCGCTTTCAGGGATACGCTTGGCGCGAATGTGAGCGCAAATGGCCCACAGCGTTATTCCGTTTTTGTTGCAGCCAATGGCAAGCGGGCAGTGGTCGTCGTCAACCCCAGCTCTGATCGCTCCGTTACCGCAACGGTGAGGCTGCCAAATCCGGGCAACCTCGTTGTCGCCACGCCAGAGCAGCCCGATGCTCAGCCGGCTCATGACATGTTGAAGATTCCCGCCCGATCTGCTGCGGTGGTAATGGAAGTATGAATCAAAGCATGACTTCCACACGATGCCATGCCGATCCGAAAGTTTTGTTGGATGCCTCAGAGCGATGGAGTTGATACGCAGGAGATGCTATAAGCCCCGATGCGGGTTTCCCGGCTGGTGAGCGCGTCCGACGAGCGGTCCAGCGCTTCATACTCCGCGTCGTGGTCTTTGCGGAAGGCGCGGAAGGCCTCTTCGCTGGCCCAGCGGTCGATGGTGAGGTAACCGCCGGGGATATAGGCGTCGCGCAGCAGCTCCGTTCCCTGGTAGTCAGGGGATGTGCCGAAGAGCTTGGCCCAGGCGCCCCGCGGACCGTAGGCGGCCTCAAAGGCGGCAATTTTATCCTCCGCGATTTCGAACTTCCACACCACGACAAACATGCTTGGCTCCGATTCTATCTTCGAGAACGCTGTAATTATGTTAGCGCAGTGGGAGCGGAGTGATCAGTGGTCAGAGTAGAGAGCGACCGGCAGCAGTACACGCAAACAGGCAGCTAGAAGAATTAAGGTGGGAAGCGGCTTGGAGGGGTGTTCGTAATGCAAGCCTGCGATTCACCAGTTTCGCAGGCTTGCATCGCGACTTTGCAAGACCGGGGAATGACGATGCGAAATGCAGACCTCTCAGGGGTTTCCCGGCACAGGATTTGCACCGCTTCCCTGGAGCTCTGCAAACACCGAGGCCCTGGTGCGGAACGGAGGCTGAATCCCCCGCTTCTTCCCACCTTGACGCCCGATCCCCGAGCCCCAGGTGAACGCACATTGATTAAGATGATCCAACTTCGGGGGGAGTTGCCTGTTCTAGGCCCAATTGAGGATATATTTCGTTCGCCGCGCACAGAGAGGGGTTGCGGCAATGCCATGCGCCGGGGTGTTGGCGCTCATTGTGTTACCGTTGCAGTACGGCGTCCCCGCGCCAGCCCGGTGATTGCCGGCCTGAGGCGAATGTCCGCTATTCAGGCGGGAATTGGGGGCCGAATGCTGAAACTAAAGAATGTCCCAGTTGCCGGAGTTCACAACGCCCACATTGCCCGCGAGCCCGCCTCCCACGCCCGGGCCGGAGCCGCAGAGAATTCCGCGCTGGCTGGAGCGCGGTGAGCTGTTCCTGCGCGTGCTGCTGCGCATGTATATTGGCCTGGCGGTTTGCTATGCGCCGTGGTCGAAGGTCTTCTGGGACCAGAACCCGATCTTTTTGCACTACCCCGCGCTGGGGAGTTTTGCCGCCCTTGGAGCAGTGCGAGGCATCGTCTCAGGGGTGGGGCTTTTGAACCTGTGGATTGCATTTGAAGATGCGATCCGGCACCGGGATGGATGAGATGAAACAGGGAACAGGGAACAGAGCAACAGGGTACAGCAAGCTCTACTCCACCGGCATTGGAGCGGGCTCAGCTGGCCTACGAGAATCCTGCGTTTTTGAACTCCTCCGATGGGCGGCCGATCCGCATTGTGGCCGAGTATCTGGAGCCGCTGGCGCGCTTCCGGCGCGAGCAGATTCAGGATACGGTCGTGTTCTTCGGCTCGGCGCGGTTTCGCGGCCGGGCTGAGGCCGCTCATGAGCTGGAGCTGCTCGAGAATACCGGCTCGACCCAGCCAGCCCCCAGCCACGAGCAGCCGGCCAGGGTTCCTGAGATTGCCGCCGGCTGGCCACCGAGTTGCAGATCAAGCGCGCCGAGGCAGCGGTAAAAATGGCCCGCTACTACGAGGATGCGCGCCGTCTGGCGGGGCTGCTCACCCGATGGGCAAAGATGATTCCCTCGCGCGGCCACCGCTTTGTGGTCACCTCCGGCGGCGGTCCCGGCATCATGGAAGCGGCCAATCGCGGAGCCTGCGAGGCCGGCGGCAAGACCATCGGCCTCAATATCCGGCTGCCTTTCGAGCAGGCGCCGAACCCCTACATTACCCCCGGCCTGAACTTCGAGTTCCACTACTTCTTCATGCGCAAGCTGTGGTTTGCCTACTTGTCAAAGGCGCTGGTGGTCTTTCCCGGCGGATTCGGAACCCTGGACGAGATGTTCGAGATCCTCACCCTGGCCCAAACCCAGAAGCTGGCCAAAAAAATCACTGTGGTCATTTACGGACAGGATTATTGGAAGAAGGTCATTGAATCTGGATACGCTGGTAGACGCCGGCACCATCAGCCCCAAGGACTTTGAACTCTTCCAGTTTGCCGACACACCCGAGCAGGCCTTCGAGATTCTGCGCAAAGGCCTGACGGAGAACTTCCTGGCAGCCGAGGCGGCAAGCTCGCACGCTGGAAAGCAGGAGAGCCCTGAAACTGCCGCAGCCTGGGAAGACCTGATGGCAGGCTGGTCGCTGGACGATTTTCTGGGGCCGGAGCTGGCCAAAACCAGCAAATAAGGCCTCCGCCGGCAGAGATTACCGAAATTGCATTAGAATTGTTATAGAACTAACTGCGCTCTTTTGAGGCCGGCTTAAGTTAACTCCTTTGATTCCTTCGTGAATTGAACTTCTATTCGCGCCATCTTAACGCGGTGTTTATCAGTGGTGCAGCAATACTGGATACAGTAATTCGGGCACGAATGCGGAGAAGGAGCAGGCATGGCCAATTCGACCATCTCGTATGTGTGGCGCGATCATAACGCGCAGCAAGGCTTCCGAACCGGAGTCTCGCTCCACAGCCATACCAACCAGTCGCAGGAGACACTGGATTTTCTGGCCAACTTCGGCAACCAGTATCCTGTGATGCGTCCCCTGCTCTCGCGGCTTGAGCGCCGTTCCGAGGCCATGCATGGCGTGCAGATCAACTATGCGGCCAGCTACTGGACCCCGCCCATGACCCCCAAGCTGGCCTATGACCTGGAGCGGGAGCAGATTGAGAAGCTGGATCTGGCGGCCATGGTCTCCATCACCGACCACGACAACATCCGCGCTCCCATGCTTCTGCGCACGGTTCCCAGCGCCCGCCAGATTCCCGTATCGGTGGAGTGGAGCGCTCCCTATGGAACGCAGTCCTTCCACCTGGGCATTCACAACCTGCCCAGCGCGCGCGCGACGGAGTGGATGCAGACGCTCGAAGATTACACCGCCAACCCCAGCGACAAGCGGCTCACCGAGATTCTGATCGCGCTCAACGACGAGCCCAACGTGCTGGTCGTCTTCAACCACCCCATGTGGGACCTCTACCTGGTGGGCGCGGAGAAGCACGAGTTCCTGGTCAACGAGTTCCTGCAGAAAAACGGCGCCTATCTGCACGCCCTGGAGCTGAACGGCCTGCGCCACTGGGATGAGAACCGCAAAGTGCGCCGCCTGGCCGAGAAGTGGAACATGCTGCTCATCAGCGGCGGAGACCGTCATGGCGTGGAACCCAACGCCAACATCAACCTGACCAACGCCACCAGCTTCACCGAGTTCGTGCACGAAATCCGCCGCGAGAAGAAGAGCAATATGCTCTTCATGCAGCAGTATGCCGAGCCGTGGAAGCATCGCATTCTGCAGTCGGCCATCGACGCCGTGCGCCACTATCCTGAGTTTCCCCAGGGTTCGCGCACCTGGGACGAGCGCGTCTACCATCCCGACGCGAACGGCGTAATCCGCCCCTTGAGCGAGCTTTGGCCCAACGGAAAAGCTCCTCGGGCCATGCGCCTGGGCGTGGGACTGGTACAGGTGATGGGCCGTGGCCTGGTCTCAGGCGGTCTGCGCATGGCCTGGAGCGAAGCCCACCAGTTGCGCCTGGCCCTGGGCGAAAACGACGGCTAAGAGTTGAGAAGCGGCTGAGAACAGATGCATGCCGTGAATACCAGCGGGGCAGGTTTCCGCTCGCCGCGACGAGAGGCAGAGTTTCGTTAGCCCTGTGTCACTGGCACAAGTTTCAGACCGTTTCTGAATGGGCACGAGCTTCAGCTGAGTTCTCTTCATAATGGGTTTTGTAACGAAGGGCACGGCTTCAAGCCGGGCACGAAAAGCACGACTGATAAAGGGTATGGGCTTTAGCCCGCATGAGGAAAGTATTTCCAGTTCATCGGAATTTTTAACCTCAACAGCCAATACCCAACTATCAAAATCCATTCTCGACGTACGGCTTTAAAACCCGTCCCCTGCAAACATTCGCAGTCACAGGACATATCCTAAGAATATGACGCAAGCCAGCCCCGTGTAGCCTACTTTCCCGACTCCTTCCATGAAGTCAACGGGGTCGCCCACACCAGCCGTCACTTCGAGGCCTTCGCCCGCCGCCGCAATCTTCCCTTCCTCTCGCGTCCGCGCCGGCAACCGCCCGCAGCCCTTCCTTGAAGAAGGCAACGTCTGGTCGCTCGAGCTCCCCCGCGGCTTTCTCTCCTTCGCCCTCGAGAAAGATCTCCGCTTCGACCCCGCCTACCTCCGCCACCTCCCGCTCATCGCCAAAACCCTCCAGCGCTTCAAGCCCGACCTCATCCACATCACCGGCCCCAGCGAGATCGGCATGATCGGCGCCTGGTTCGCGCATCATCTCGGCATCCCTCTCGCCGCAAGCTGGCACACCAACGTCCACGAATACGCCGCCCGCCGCTCCAAGTGGTTTCTGCGCCTGCTCCCCCGCCGCCAATCAGCCTCCACCGGCCAAAAAATCGAAAACCTCTCCATGGCCATCATCGCCCGCTTCTACTCAGCCGCCCGCGTCCTCTACGCCCCCAACCCCGAGCTTTGCCGCCTGCTAGAGCGCGCCACCCACCGCCCCTGCTACCTAATGCCCCGCGGAGTAGACGCCGACCTCTTCCATCCCAGCAAGCGCACCCGCAACCCCGAAGACCGCGACCAGGTGCTCGGCTTCGTAGGCCGTCTCTCCGTCGAAAAAAACGTAGCCCTCCTCGCCCAGGTGCAGACGAGCAGCTCGGAGCTGCACTTGGACGGCCACAAAAGCTTCCGCTTCCTGATCGTCGGCCACGGCGCTGAAGAAGCCTGGCTCCGCGAGCGTCTCCCCCGCGCCCAGTTCACCGGAGTCCTAAAAGGCGAACCCCTCTCCACCGCCTACGCCAACATGGACCTCTTCGTCTTCCCCTCCCACACTGACACCTTCGGCAACGTAGTCCTTGAGGCCCTTGCCAGCGGAGTCCCCGCCATCGTAACCCCCGACGGCGGCCCATGCACCATCGTCCACGACGACGAAACCGGCCGCATCGTCCCCGACAGCGAATTCGCCTCCGCAGTAGCCGGCATCCTCGCCAACCCCGAAAAACACGAACAGATGCGCCAAGCAGCCCGAGCCTACGCGCTAACCATGAGCTGGGACTCAGTCTTTGAAGGCGTCTACGCGGGATACGAAACCATCCTGCCGCACGTCAAACAGGCTGGCGGGTGGCCGCGATCTCAGGGAGATATTCATTCAACTGAGGGTGCCCCCGGTCCCTCGCACTTGGGGACCGGGGTGACTGATGACCAGGGGCTGCTCCCATTGCCGGAATGAAATCAGTCCCCTTAAGTCGGCATGTCGGAAGCGATCCGCGCGGAATCAGCAGTCGTTCTAACTCACCAAATGGAGGGCAGCCAACCCGAAAACTGACTCACCGCCAATTGAAGACACCACACTCCCACCGCGGCAAAATGTGCGCTCGTTTTGCAGATAATTACCTTCCCTTGCCGCACAATAGAAATGAGGAGAAATGCGGAGCAGCCTTCGCCCATCCGGCAACTACACCCCACCCCCCTACCCCCCTATCCGGTAGTAACTATCAATGGTAACCACTCATTAACTATATAGTTAATAGAAGATGAATAAATAATCGCCCGCGCTGCACGGATTGAAACTGATATTCACCTGAAATGATTTTTATAAGATGCCGAATTGGAAGTGGTGGCCAGAGACGGGATTGAACCGCCGACGCCGGCCTTTTCAGGGCCGCGCTCTACCACTGAGCTATCTGGCCTCAGTGCAAAATTCCAGTTGTCCGCCGTGGCGGACGCGGATTCCGGCGTCGCCGGATAAGGTGGGCGATTCCACGAACACTGCGCTTAAAACAACCTCAGCCAGTATACCAACTCCCAATCGCCCCAGCCAAACCCGCCTGCCCGGGCCGCGCAACTCCTCCCCGCAACTGCAATTCCTGCAAGGCGCGGATGCGGGCTCCCAAAAGCCGGCCGGAGAATGCAAGAATTTTCTCGAAGGCAGCGAGAAAGCCGCGGCAGTGGGAGTTAGAGCGGCGGTTCCGGGCCTTTTAGGCTCGGTTTTGCGGTTTGCGGGCGGCAAATCCTTCTAGACGGCCTTGAGCAGCAGGAGAGTGATGTCGTCGTGCTGCGGGGCGTCGCCGACAAAGCGATCGAGATCCTGCATGATGGCGTTCAACATTTCCGGCGGCGAGAGCGCCTGGTTGGCGAACAGTACGACCATCAGGCGGGCTTCATCGTACTCTTCGGCGCGCGCGTTTTCCGCTTCGGTTACGCCATCGGTGAAGATGACCAGCCAGTCGCCGCATTCGAGCGTGACCTTTCCCGATTCGTAGGGAGCATTCTGCAGCGATGCCGAGCGGAATGCCGCCCGTCTCAAGTCGCTCGACGGCTCCGGTGTGGCGGCGCAGGATGGGCGGGTTGTGCCCGGCGTTGACATAGTTCAAGCCGCGCGATGAGGGATCGTATTCGGCAACAAATGTGGTGGTAAAGCGGCGGCCGTTCTGGCTGTTGCCGCAGGCGTAGTTGTTCATGCGGCCGACCAGCTCGGTGAGCGACTCGGAGGTGCCGGCGAGTGTTTTGAGGCTGGCCTGATAGGTGGCCATCAGCATGGCCGCGGGAACGCTTTTGCCGGCAACGTCGGCGATGGTGACGAGGTAAGCGCCGCCGGGGGAGTTTGAATCGGAACGGGGAAAAACGTCGTAGTAATCGCCGGCTACGGTATTGGCGGGACGAGTGGCAAAGGCGATCTCAAGACCCGGCACCGGCGGCGGGTTCGCCGGCAGCAGCCAGGACTGAATCTCCTTGGCGATCTGCAGGTCGCGCTTCATGACTACGCGGTCGGCGATTTCAAGGGCGAGCAGGATAAAGAGCAGAATGCCGCCCCAGAAGGCTCCGCCGAAATGGAAGCTCACCAATTCGCCTTCGCTGTCGTGCCAAGTTCCCCCCATGTTGACGAAGAGCAGGATCAGCGCAATGACCAGGAAGACGCGGCGCGCGGGAGAGAGCTTTTCAATGATGGCCCAGAGGAACTGCTTGAAGACGCGAAAGAAGTGCTTGACCCGTCCGACTCCGGGCTGGCGGATGGAATCGACTTCGAGCGAATAGAGACGGTAGCTGGAGCGGGCATCGGCGCGGAAGTTCTTCCACAACTCGCTGAGCGCGAGGCCGTCGGTGATGCGCGGCCAGAATTTTTTTTTAGGCGTCATGATGGGTCAGACTCGGAAGAATGAATTTCTCCTGCGCCGGCAGTGAAGAGGTATTCTGTTTTGTGCGAAATCCTGCGCGGCATGGCGGGATTATACGTGAATACGAAAGCTGCGAAGAAAAAGTTCGAGGATGCGTATGGGCTGGAGGCGGAGTTTTGGTGACCTGAGGCCGATTTCGTCTTACACTCTCGGCATGGATAACGAGCGCATACGGGAGATTTGCCTCGCGCTGCCGCATGCGGCGGAGACGTTGAACTGGGGGCATCATCTGGTTTATTGGGTGGGGGACGGGAGATCGGCGGCAAGATGTTTGCCATGACCGATCTGGATGGGACGGGTTTGGCGTGCTGTGGTTTCACTGCGGGGCGGAGCGGTTTCATGAATTGCTTGAGAGGGATGGAATCAGCGGTTCGCCTCATCTGGCCAAGGCTTTCTGGGTGGCAGTTGAGCGATGGGATGTGCTCAGGGCGCGGGAGGTGGAAGATGAGTTGCGGCGGGCTCATGCGCTGATTTATAAGAAGCTGACGAAGCGAACCAAGGCTGTGCTGGCTTTGCCGGAGAAGGAACGGGCGAAGTTATAAGAGACGGAAAAAATTGTGGCGGAGCAGGAGAAGGCTAAGAGGAAATGAGTGGTTTTGATCATTATAGAAATCGATTCATCGGCTGAAAGAGATTTAGAATAGCGTGGAACTGTATATAGATGGACTATCCACCCTGCACAAAAACAAGAACGTGCCGGGTGGCACCCGCACTTCGTGCAGATTCTAATGATTTCCACTGGGTTGGCGGAGGCTGGTCTGCTGGCTTGCCGGCGGTGGAGTGGGTGGTGGGCCGGCTTTGGCGGGCGGGGTGAGGACGAAGCCTTTGCGGACCAGCGCGAATCCCTGGTAGGGAAGTTCGACCTGGAGGAGATGATTATGGGGGCCGGAGAAGATGTGGGTATCGTTGCCGGAGATGGTGGCCACGAGGTGATGAACTTCAATGGGCTTGCCGTCCATGGTTCCCTTCTCGTCAGCGTAGGTGGCGAGCTTGATGGGAACGACGGAGCCGGCTTGCTTGGGGATGATGGCCCACAGGTCGCGATTGTTATTGTCTGCGGCAAGGGCCAGCAGGGTCTCATAGGCGCCGGGATCGAAGTCGGGCATGAAGACGGCGGTGCGGTGAAGGTCGAGACGGGTGGTGGAACTTTTGCCGTTGGCGGAGATATTGAGCAGGAACTGTGCTGCGTCCGGCGCGCCGGTGATGTTGACGGCCGTGCCGTTGACCGTGGCGCTCAACTGGACGTGCTTGAGATGGTGGTCCTGGGTGAGCTGCTGGGTTTTGGAGAGCTTGTAGTTCAGGTCCTTCATGGAGACGCGGACGATGGAGGTGGAGTCGTAGCCGTCGGAAGTTGGCGAGAACTTGTACGAAGCTGAACCGACGGTACTGCCGTGCTGGGCGACGATGAAGCTGCCGTCTCGAGCTGAGGTTTTGAGCTAAGACTGTGGCTTGCAAACAGGAACGAATAGTCCAGCGAGTGAGGCGAAGGCGAATTTTGGGATGCTATTCTTCATGGCTCCCCAAACTGTTAGACACAGGATAGGGGAAAGAGTTGCGGGAAAAACAGGGGAACAGGGAACAGGGAATAGCGGGTCTAGCGGGGGGATATGTTTGTGATTCCAATCTTCACTGAATGAAGGGATGGGTGGAATCACAGATCCCTCGGCCGCTGCAGTCCTAGCCTGTGATTCCACTGATATTTGGCGATTGACGACTTTCTAATCCCTGATCCCTAATCCCTGATTCCCTGTTTCTATCCTTTGGCTACGGCGAAGCGCTTGTTGACTTCGGCCCAGTTGACGACGTTCCACCAGGCGGCGAGGTACTCGGGGCGGCGGTTCTGGTACTTGAGGTAGTAGGCGTGCTCCCAGACGTCGTTGCCGAGGATGGGGTAGAGGCCGTGGGTCAGGGGTGAGTCCTGGTTGGCGGTGGTGATGACCTTGAGCTTGCCGCCGGCGATGACCAGCCAGCCCCAGCCGGAGCCGAACTGCTTGGCGGTGGTTTCATTGAAGGTCTTCTTGAAGGCTTCAAAGTCGCCGAAGTCGGCGGCGATCTGGGCGGCGATGGGGCCGGTGGGCGCGCCTCCGATGCCTGCGGAGCCCGCGGGGCCCATGAGGCTCCAGAAGGCGGTGTGGTTGGAGTGGCCGCCGCCGTTGTTGCGGACCGCGCCGCGAATCTCCTCGGGAACCTCAGCCAGGTCGCGGACCAGGTCGTCGACGGATTTGGCGGCCAGTTTGGGGTAGTTGGCCAGGGCGGCGTTCACGTTGTTGATGTAGGCCTGGTGGTGCTTGTCGTGATGCAGGTGCATGGTCTCGGCGTCGATGAACGGTTCGAGGGCGGCGTAGTCGTAGGGAAGCGGTGCAAGTTCGTAAGCCATAGGGGAAATCTCCTCAGAGTGCATTTTTGTGAGGGTAGAGCCCTCGGGAAAAGTCGTGGTCGCGGGCCGAAACATGAAACCGAATCTTCACGCTCGGCAGCGCACTTTTATGCTTTTGATGCTCAAAAGGGCGGGCAGGGTTCGGGAATGTTATTGACCATACGAGATTTGAGCGGATAGAAATGAGCCAGGGCAGAAACCTTTGGCGCTTGAGAAACATCGATAATTAGTTGAGCGCCGCTGCTTTCCCCCGATTTGCGCGGCTTTCCCAGAACGAAAAATCTGAAGAATTGGCAATGACCATGAGCGATCAGTCCCAATACCGCTGGCTTGAGCAGCAGGGCGAGGCATTTGGCTCGCCGGGCATGGAGCCGCGATGGACCTCGAGCGTGAAGGATGCGGTGGGGACGGCCTACTGCGGCCTCCAGCCGGATCTGGTTCACCTGTTCGCACGGAATTCTCAACGAGATTTATCACCCGACCATCGACCATCCCCAGGTGCGGGATATGGGGTTCCTGGTGACGGATGGGGAGACGTTTGTGCACGAAGAGAAGCGGGATTTGATCTCGACCTTCGAGTACATCGATCCGGAAGCGCTGGGGGTGCGCTATGTGAATCGCGATCCAGAGGGTCGGTACAGCCTGACCAAGGAGATCATCTGCGATCCGCATCACGCGGTGGTGCTGACGCATGTGCGACTGGAGGGGGATGAAGATCTGCTGCCCCGGCTGAAAGTCTATGCCTCTGCTGGCGCCGCATCTGGGCGGCGGGGGCATGGGCAATTCGGCGCGGGCGGTGGATATTGCCGGGCGCACGGTGCTGATGGCGTGGAAGAACGAGTGGTCGCTGGCGATGGCAGCCAATTGCGGTTCGGCGCAATACGGATTTTCGAAGGTGAGTTGCGGGTTTGTGGGCGCGAGCGACGGCTGGCGCGATCTAATGGACAACTTCCGCATGGATTGGGAGTTTGGCTCGGCTACGGACGGCAACGTTGCGGTGATGGGGGAGCTGGATCTGACAGGGGCCAGGCGGGGGCGGGCGGATACGAATTTACGCTGGCGATTCGGGATCGGAGAGGGGATGCACACGGCGGCGCAGAAGACCATCAGCTCACTGACCACGCCGTTTGAGCAGCATCGCAGCCGGTTCATTGAGCAGTGGCATCGCGTGGCCAACCCGGAGTGGCTGGCGGCCAAGGCGGGCGATGGCGGCAAGCTGATGCGGGCCAGCCATAATGTGCTGCTGGCGCACGAGGACAAGACCTACTCCGGAGCGTTTGTGGCCTCGGCATCGATTCCCTGGGGACAGGTGCACGGCGACGACGACCTGGGCGGCTACCACCTGGTTTGGACTCGCGATATGGTGCAGACGGCGACCGCTCTGCTGGCCTGCGGACGGGCGGAGACGGCGCTGCGGGCGCTGGTTTACCTGGCCTGCACGCAGGAGCCGGACGGAGGATTTGCGCAGAATTTCTGGATCGACGGAACGCCCTACTGGAGCGGCGAGCAACTGGACGAGGTGGCGTTTCCGATCATCCTGGCCTGGCGGCTGTGGAAGGCCAACATCCTGGATGAGCTGAGGCGTCTTTCATTTTGTGGAGCGGGCGGCGGGATTTCTGGTGCGGCATGCGCCCATTACCCACCAGGAGCGCTGGGAGGAGAATGCCGGCTACTCGCCTTCGACGCTGGCGGCGGTGATTGCGGGGTTGATTTGCGCGGCGGAGATTGTGCGCGCCCACGATTCGACGGAGCTGGCGGTATTTCTTGAGGAGTATGCCGACTGGATCGAGGGTCACCTGGAGGATTGGACGGTGACCAACAACGGCGTGCTGCGACCCGGAGATCAAGCGGCACTACATGCGCATCCGTCCGCCGGAGTGCGGCGAGGCTTATGCGCACGAAAGCTGCGGGAAAGAGCTCATCCGGCTGCAAAACCGGCCACCGGGAACGCGCGTGGAGTTTGAGGCACGGGAGATTGTGGATGCGGGATTTCTGGAACTGGTGCGCTATGGAGTGCGCCGGGCCGACGATCCTCTGATTGTGGACTCGCTGAAGGTGGTGGACGCGGTGCTGAAGCGAGAGCTGCCGCAGGGGCCCGGCTGGCTGCGCTATAACGGCGACGGCTACGGGCAACGGCCGGACGGCGGGCCTTTCAAGGGCTGGGGCCAAGGGCGGGTTTGGCCGCTGCTGACGGGAGAACGCGCGCACTATGAGCTGGCCGCGGGCAAAGAAATTGGCGATCTGATCAGGACGTATGAGGGCTTTGCCACCAAAGGGCAACTGCTGCCGGAGCAGGTTTGGGATGAGGCAGACCGGCCGGATTGCAGATCTGCGGATGGGGCAGCCGGCGGGGTCGGCGGTGCCGCTGGTGTGGGCCCACGCTGAATACCTGAAGCTGCTGCGCTCGGCGCTGGACGGGAAGGTCTTCGACCGCATCGATCCGGTGTACGAGCGGTACTGCGAAAAGAAAGAAACGCGGCAGCGGAAAAAGCTGGAGATTTCGAGCAAGCGGCGGCCGATCCAGAGAATTGAAGCGGGCAAAACGCTGCGGATTCTGGATGAGAGAAAGTTTGAGGTGTTTGGAGCGCGGACGGCTGGCAGACGGTCCACACTACGCCAAGCCGCAGCGTGGGCAGCGCGGGTTACAGCGCGGATATTGCCGCCGGGACGGAGAGCGGGGTGATTGAATGGACTCTGCATTGGCCGGAGCAGGACAGCTGGCTTGGATACAATGTGGAAGTGAAGGTTGACGCCACTTAGCGATTCATTCCCCCATCAAGACAGGGTTATCGACGCATCCGCGCACATCAACGAAAGGAATTCGTTCGAACTCTTATGACCACCAGCCTCGCGGAACCAACTCTCGACACTCAGGCTCTGGACCAACTGTCCATCAATACGTTGCGGCTGCTTGCCGTGGACGAGGTGGAGAAGGCCAAAGCCGGCCATCCCGGCGCTCCGCTGGGTTGCGCGCCCATCGCCTACCTGCTGTTTCACAAGCTGATGAAGCACAATCCGAAGCACTCCAAGTGGGCGGACCGGGACCGCTTTGTGCTGTCGAACGGGCACGCCTCGGCGCTGCTGTACGGGATGCTCTACCTCGCCGGGTACAACGTGACGCTGGACGACCTGAAGGGCTTCCGCCAGTGGGGATCGCGGACGCCGGGGCATCCGGAGTACGGCCACACCGACGGCGTGGAAGTGACCACCGGGCCGCTGGGCCAGGGGATTGCGATGGCGGTGGGCATGGCCATTGCGGAGAAGCATCTGGCGGCGGTTTATAACAAGCCCGGCTTTGAGGTGGTGAATCACCACACCTTTGCTCTGCTGGGCGATGGCGACCTGATGGAAGGGGTTTCGCACGAGGCTGCCTCGCTGGCCGGAACGCTGGCGCTGGGCAAGCTGATCTTTATTTATGACGACAATTTGATTTCGCTGGATGGGCCCACCAAGCTGAGCTACACAGAGGACGCGCTGGAGCGGTTTGAGGCCTACCACTGGCACGTGCAGCGGGTGAAGGACGGCAACGATCTGGCGGCCATTGAAGCGGCCATCAAGGCGGCCAAGGCGGAGACCGCAAGGCCGTCGATCATTGCCGTGCGGACGGTGATCGGCTACGGCAGCCCCAAGGCGGGAACGAATAAAGTGCATGGCGAGGCGATGGGCGCTGAGGCCGCGGCGGCGACCAAGAAGTTTTTCGGTTTCCCCGAGGACCAGAGCTTTGTTGTTCCGCCCGAGGCGCTGGAGAACTGGCGCAAGGCCGTCGATCGCGGCGCGAGGCTGGAGGCTGAGTGGAAGAAGCACTTTGAAGGCTATCGCGCGGCCAATCCGGAGCTGGCCGCGGAGTTTGAGCGCACCCAGAAGGGCGAGCTGAAGGCCGGGTGGGAGAAGGCGATTCCAACCTTTGCGAAGGACGCGCCGCAGGCCACGCGCAATGCCGGCGGAACGGTGATGAATGCCATTGCCGACGTGGTGCCGGAGCTGTTTGGCGGAGCCGCGGACCTGACTTCCTCGACGCGGACGATCTTCAAGCCGGGGGAGAGCTTTCATGTGGACCCGACGGCGCGCAACGTTTATTTTGGCGTGCGCGAGTTTGGCATGTGCGCGGCGGTGAATGGAATGGCCGCGCATGGGGGACTGATTCCGTTCGGCTCGACCTTTTTTGTGTTTTCAGATTATGCCAAGCCGGCGATTCGGCTGGCGGCGCTGATGAAGGTGCATTCGCTCTTTGTTTTTACCCACGACTCGATCGCGTTGGGCGAGGATGGGCCGACGCATCAGCCGGTGGAACACCTGATGGCGCTGCGGGCGGTTCCGCGACTCACCGATTATCGTCCGGCGGATGCCAACGAGACGGCCGCGGCGTGGAGGCTGGCTCTGGAACGCAAGGAGCCGTGCTTCTTTGCGCTCAGCCGGCAGAATCTGCCGGTGATCGATCCGGCATCGCACGATCTGTATGCCGGGGTGAGCAAGGGTGCGTATGTGCTCCAGGATGCATCCAATCTCGCAGGTAGTGCTGATCGCCACCGGCGCCGAAGTGTGGCCTGCGCTGGATGCGGCGAAGCTGCTGGCGGCCGATGGGATTCAGGCGCGGGTGGTCAGCTTTCCCGAGCTGGAAGATCTTCGAGGAGCAGACGGCGGAGTACAAGGCCAGCGTGATGCCGGCAGGCGTGCCGAAGCTGGCGATTGAGGCCGGAGCTACGCTGGGCTGGTGGAAGTATGTGGGCCTGGACGGCGACGTGATCGGGCTGGACCGGTTTGGCGCTTCGGCGCCGGGGCCGATTGCGATGAAGGAATTGGGATTCAGCGCCGAGAACGTGGCGGCGCGGGCGAAAAAGCTGTAGTGAATAAGGGACTAGGGACTAGGAACTAGAACAGAGGGCGCGGTAATGTTTCTAGTTAGCTGTTGATTCTTATGCGGGCAGACTCTTAGTCCCTAGTCCCTAGACCCTAGTCCCTAACTCCGAAGGAGTGCACATTGAAACTCGTCATCGCTTCCGACCACGCGGGGTTTCCTCTGAAGGAGGAAGTTCGCGACTATCTGACCAAGGCTGGCCACGAGATGATCGACCTGGGGGCTTATAACGCGCGAGCCGTCGGACTATCCCGACTTTGCCGAGAAGGTGGGTTTGGCGTTGAAGCGGGGCGATGCGCCGCGCGGGATTCTCATCTGCGGGTCGGGAGTGGGTGTGTGCGTGGCGGCCAACAAGATTCCGGGGATTCGCGCCGGGATGTGCCACGATACTTACTCGGCGCACCAGGGCGTGGAGCACGACCAGATGAATGTGATTGTGCTGGGCGCGCGCATCATCGGATCGGCGCTGGCCTTTGAAGTTGTGAATGCCTTCATCGGCGCCAAATTTATTGCCACGGAAGAGCGCTATCGTGCGGCGGTTCAACAAGGTGCTGGCCATCGAGCGAAAATACCAGTGCGGCGACGGCGGGGCGAACCCGGCATAGCGGCGAAGGATTCAAAAATGCCGGCGATTGGCGGGGAGGTCCACTGGTTCCGGCACTGGCTCAACAAACATCATCAAACTTCATCAAGCATTCATCACAGAATCGAATACTGAAAGGCGCTGATGTTCCCCTTCGACGTGATTCTTTTTGATATAGGCGGAGTCCTGCTGACCAACAGCTGGGACAAACGCGAACGCGCCGCGGCAGCTGGAACATTTCCATCTTGATCCGGCGGCCTTCGAGGCCAGGCATCCGGCGCCCTACGACGCCTGGGAGCGGGGCGTGCTGCCGATGAAGGCTTACCTGGACGCGACCGTATTCTACGAGCCGCGCAGTTTTACCCACGATGATTTTTTCGCATTCATGCTTGCCCAGTCGAAACTGCTGCCGGATGGGGCATTGGGAATCCTTGGCGAAATTGCGGCATCGGATAAGTGCATGCTGGGCGCGCTGAACAACGAGGCGCGGGAGACGAACGAGTACCGGCTCGAGCATTTCGGCCTGCGCAAGTACTTTCAGGTGGCGCTGAGTTCCTGTTATCTGGGATTGCGCAAGCCGGAGCCGGCCATTTATCAAGCGCGCGCTGGATATTCTGGGCCGGCCGCCGGAGCGGATTCTGTTTATCGACGACCGGGCGGAAAATGTGGCCGGTGCGGCGGCGGCTGGGATTGAAGGCTATTCGGTTTGAGGGCGCGGAGAGTTTGCGGCGGGAGTTGGTGAGTTTGGGAGTTTTATAAAGGACAGCTTATAGTCTTTAGTCTAGCTTAAGTTGTTGGTGCGAAGTTTGAGTTCCGAGGTTCGATCTAATTTATTTCAAGAGAAGCTTAATGCAGGAGGTTCAATATGCAACTAGGACTGATTGGCCTGGGTAAGATGGGCGGTAACATGGCGGAGCGGCTGCGGCTGGGCGGGCACCAGGTGGTGGGCTTCGACTTCAACGCCGAGGCGGTGGCGCGGCTGACGGCCACGGGCAACGTGGGCGTTTCAACTCTGGACGATCTGGCCAAAAAGCTGACGGGACGGAAGGCCATCTGGATCATGGTGCCGCAGGGCAAGCCTGTGGACCAGACGATTGCCAAGCTGGTGCCGCTGCTGAAGCCCGGCGACATTTTGATCGACGGCGGTAACTCGAATTACAAGGATTCGATGCGGCGGCATAAGGAAGTTACCGCCAAGGGCTTTCAATTTGTTGACGTGGGCACCTCGGGCGGCGTGTGGGGACTGAAGGAGGGTTACAGCATGATGATCGGCGGCGATAAGGAGCCGGTCGATTATCTGCGGCCTATCTTCGAGACGCTGGCTCCGGCTGCCGACAAGGGCTGGGGGCACGTGGGTCCGGCGGGATCGGGCCACTTTGTGAAGATGATTCACAACGGGATCGAGTACGGCATGATGCAGGCTTATGCCGAGGGTTTTACGATCCTGGAGAAGAAAAAGGAGTTCAATCTGAACCTGCCGCAGATCGCGCAGATCTGGCGTTACGGCAGCGTGGTGCGCAGTTGGCTGCTCGATTTGACCGCCGATGCGCTGGCCAAGAATCCTACGCTCGAGGGGCTGGAGGCATTTGTCGAGGACTCCGGCGAAGGGCGCTGGACGGTGATCGAGGCCATCGACCTGAATGTTTCCGCGCCGGTGATTACCGAGTCGCTGATGCGGCGCATCCGCTCGCGCGAGGAGAATAACTTTACCGACCGCATGCTGGCCATCATGCGCAATGAGTTTGGCGGACATGCGGTGAAGAAGGACTAGTGATCAGTGGAGCTCAGGGGTCAGTTGACAAGCGTTTAGACTGAGCTGTGAACTGACGACTGTCAGCTGACCGGAGGCTAGGACGAATGGCTACGATTCAGATGAGTGTGCGGCCGGAGGATCTTATCCCAGGTTCCGAAGGGCGACGGAGAGGATTCCCGAGCCGGGGATTATGGTGATCTTTGGCGCTTCGGGCGACCTGACCAAGCGCAAGCTGCTGCCGGCGCTCTTTCACCTGGAGCAGGCGGGGCTGCTGCCGGAGAAGTTTGCGATTGTGGGCGTGGCGCGGCGGCCGCTGAGCGACTGAGTTTGCCGAGGATATGCGCGAGGGCATCGTCGAGTTTGGGAGCGTGGATAAGAGCGATCCCAAGCTGGATGAGTTTGTGCAGCAAGATCAGCTACTTTGCGCTGAACTTTGACGATCCGGCGAGTTATGCGGGGCTGAAGGCGGAGTTGGACCGCATTGACAAGGAGAAGGGCATCGGCGGCAAGCGGCTGTTCTACCTGGCCACGGCGCCGGAGTTTTTTGCCGGGATTATTGAGAATCTTGGCGCGCAGGGGATGGCGCAGCCGGAGCAGGGGCAGGCGTCGGTGGTGATTGAAAAGCCGTTTGGCCACGACCTGGATTCGGCGCGCGAGCTGAACCACCAGGTGAACGCGGTCTTCGATGAGAGCCAGGTCTTCCGCATCGACCACTACCTGGGCAAAGAGACGGTGCAGAACATTTTGGTTTTCCGTTTTGCCAACGGGATGTTTGAGCCGATCTGGAACCGCAATTACATTGACCACGTGCAGATCACCGCGGCGGAGACGCTGGGCGTGGAAGGGCGCGGGCCGTTCTATGAGAAGGCGGGCGCGCTGCGCGACGTGGTGCAGAACCACGTGATGGAGTTGCTGAGCTTTGTGGCCATGGAGCCGCCTTCGAGCTTTGACGCCGAGGCCGTGCGGCGCGAAAAAGTGAAGGTATGGCGGGCGATTCCTCCGATTCCGATTCTGAACACGGTGCGCGGGCAGTACGGGCCGGGCATCGATCGACGGGCAGCATGTGGTGGGCTATCGCGACGAGGAGCGGGTCAGTCCCGAGTCGGGCACGGAGACCTATGCGGCGCTGCGGCTGGAGATTGAGAACTGGCGCTGGGCGGGAGTTCCGTTTTTTCTGCGCGCGGGCAAGCGGCTGAAGAAGCGGGCCACGGAGATCAGCATCCAGTTCAAGCAGCCGCCGCTGTTGATCTTCAATCGCATGGCCTCGGCCGGGCCGTGCCCGGAGATTCAGCCCAACCTGCTCACCATCCGCATCCAGCCGGACGAGGGGATTGCGCTGCGCTTCGGCGCCAAGGTGCCGACCACGCCGAATATGGACGTGTGCCCGGTGATCATGGACTTCGACTATGCGGCGGCGTTTGGCAAATCGAGCGCCAACGGCTACGAGCGGCTGCTGCTGGACGCGATGCTGGGCGACCAGACGCTGTTTTCGCACCGCGACGGCGTGGAGATTACCTGGGCGCTCTATACGCCGATTCTGCAGGCCTGGGCGGCGAAGAAGCCGGAGGTTTTTCCGAATTACTTTGCCGGGAGCTGGGGGCCGGAGTGCTCCGACCACTTGCTGGAACGCAGCGGGCATATGTGGAGGAATGATCTGGGACGAAAAACGTAAAAAGCAGGGAATAAAGAACAGGGACTAAGTGTGAAGTATCAATACGTTGTTCTTCTTCTATGGTCTTGTAACAAGGGCACGACTTCAGTCGGGCCAATAAAGACGCCTAATAAATGGGGGCTTAAGCCCCTGCGGGATAATTTCAGCCGAGCCGTGACCTATTAATCTTTCAAACATACATTCGAGCAGAAGCAGCCGGTTGCCCCAGGTCTCGATTCTGAGACCTGGGAAAGCACGAATCTAACTCCGGCCGTTTCTATTCCCTAATCCCTATTCCCTGTTTTTCCCCATCCCTTTGTCCATGGCTTCGTTGGCCAGGCGGTCGGCTTCTTTGTTGCCGCCGCGGAGGGTGTGGCGCATCTCGAAGCGGTCGAGGCGGGCGGCGCGGCGTTTGGCTTCTTCCCATAAAGGGCGCAGGCCGGGGCTTTTTACCTTGTACTGGCCCTTCATCTGCTTGACCATCAGCTCGGAGTCGGAGACTACGCGCAGGCGCTTCGCGCCGTTGGCGATTGCCCATTCAAGCACCGCCAGAAGGCCGGAGTATTCGGCGTAGTTGTTGGTCTGGATGCCGAGGAACTCGCTCAGGCGGGCTACCACCTGGCCTTGGGGGTCTTCGATCACGGCGCCGTAGCCGGAGGGGCCGGGATTGCCGCGCGAGCCGCCGTCGCAGTGGGCTGTGAACCAGCCGGCGGCGGGCTTGGCGGGTGGGGTTCGAGGATTCAAAGAGATTTCCGGTCATTGGTTCTAGTGTAGCGGGTGAGAACGACGATTGGGTTTTGTGGGCTCCCCACCCATGCGACAGAAAAGAGTCGCAGGGTGGGATGGGGCTGGCGAGACGCATCGGTTTTTGTGGTTCCCAGGCTCAAACGAGACCTGGACCAGGCCGCCGTGGAGAAACCTGGCTCCGACTTTGGCGGAGCGTGGAGACCGGCTTGGTTACCAAAGTGGGGTTTTTGCGTCTCTTTGAGTGCGGGCTTTTATCCATTCCACGGAGCAGAAAGACTGATGGCAACGGATGCGGTGAGCTACCCCAATTTGCCGGTTGCGGTTCCGGCCGCTTTAGCATGGCCGGCAGCGCGGAAGGTACAATCCTTCCCAGGTATGTCTGCGACGGCGATGGACGGAGCGAAGAAAGCGCAGGAACGCGCGCGGGCGCGCGAGCCGGAGATGGAACTGATTCGCGAGGCGCAGGCGGGTTCGCGGGCGGCCTTTGACTCTCTGGTGCGGCAGTATGAGCATCAGGTCCTGCGGCTGGCGCTGCACCTGACCGGCAGCGAGCACGACGCCGAGGATATTTACCAGGAGGCTTTTCTGAAGGCCTTCCGGTATATCGGGAACTTCCGCTTCGAGTGCTCGTTTTATACGTGGATTTACCGCATTGTGACCAACCTTTGCCTGGACCAGTTGCGGCGGAAGAAGACCCGGCGCGAGGACCGCGCGGTGATGGTGGATCACAACGGGGGCGAGATCGACCTGCTGGCTTCGGTCTCCGACGACCGGTCGTTTTCAAACCCGGCCCGGGAGCTGGACCGCAAGGTGCTGGGAGAGAGGATTCAGGCGGCGCTGGAAAGCTGACGCCGCGGGAGCGGATGGTTTTTGAGCTGAAGCACTACCAGGGACTGCGGCTGCGGGCCATTGGAGAGATGCTGAACACGACGGAAGAGACGGCCAAGAATACGCTCTTCCGGGCGACCAAGAAGTTAAGAACGCAGTTGGCGGAGTTAAGGTAGCTGCCAGCTTCTAGCTACTAGCTACTAGCTGGTCACGGCAATGCGAAGTTTATTGATTCACGCGATGGAATGGAAGGAAGAGCTAAAAGCTAGGAGCTAGAAGCTAAAAGCTCGGTTTTGCGGCATTTTTTGAGGCTGGAAGGACGTTGATATGAATTGCGAAATTGCACACGAGCGGATTGTGACGGCGGCCTATGGGGAGCTTGGCGACGAGCAGACGCACGAGCTGGAGAGGCATATTACCGGATGCCCGGATTGCGCGGCGGAGCGGGAACAGATGCTGGCGCTGAAGGCACTGGCGGAGGCGCACCCGGTGGAGGAGCCTTCGGCGAATTTGGTGGCGCGGGCGCGGCTGCGGCTGGACGAAGCGCTGGACGCGCTGCCGCCCCGGCGCTGGTATGAACGGCTGGGCCAGCGGATGAGGAACAATGTTGCCGGCTTGCAGGCTGCGCCGGTGGCTGCTTGCTTGTTGCTTTTAATTGGAGCCGGAGCGGGCAGCCTGGGCAGCTATCAGTTTGCGCGCAATCGCGCGGCGCACACCACAGTGACAGCGGCGGCCAGTGCGCCGGCGCTGAAGCCGCAGCGCTCAGCGCAGGCCGCAGCCGCAGGCGCGCCGGCGGAGATTGCCAATATATCCAGCATTGTGCGCCAGCCCAACAGCCATCTGGTGGAGGTGGACTATAACCAACTGGTGCCGCAGGAAGATCGAGGGCTCTCTGGACGATCCGGCGATACGGCAGTTGCTGATGCTGGCCAGCCAGAATTCGACTTCGGCCGCAGGTGCGGGGCGACTCGGTGGGGTTGCTGGCGGATGAGTGCAAGGCCGGGCACAGTTGCCAGGCGACGGGCATTCGCGCTGCGCTGATGGCTGGCGCTGCGCTACGACAAGAATGCCGGCGTGCGCGAGAAGGCGCTCGAGGGTCTGGAGCCCTACGTTGCCCAGGATGTGCGGGTGCGGGATGCGGTGCTGGAGGCGCTGATGAACGACGCTGCGCCGAAGATTCGCACCGCGGCGCTGAACATTCTGGAGCCGGTGGAGGGCGATACCAGCGTGCGGCAGGTGCTGCACTCGGTTGCCGATACGGACGAGAATCCGTATATACGGAACGTTTCAAGACAGGTTTTAAGCCGTGAGCCGGAGATTCAATAGCACGACTGCCTTACCTTTTCGCTTACCGCGCCGCCTGATAAGAGCGCGGGGCCGGGATGGGATGGAAGCGGCGGGAGAAGAAAAGATGAAGCATTTATTGAGGCCGTATCGAACCAATTTCATTCGTCTGTTTTCCAATTTTGGCATGGTTGTGATGCGCGGGGGCGCTGATGGCGCCGCCCGGGGCCGCGGCGCAGGCGGCGAAGATTGCGCAAATGTTGCCGGGGATAAAGCCGCTGCTGTCCAGCTCGCAAGGCTACCTGGGTGTGGACCTGACGGACGTGGACCAGGAGAAGGCGCAGGCGCTGAAGCTCAAGGAGGTGCGCGGGGCGGTGATCACGCTGATCGACCACGACGCTCCGGCGGGGCAGATTGGGCTGCGGGTCAACGACGTGGTGCTCAAGCTGAACGGCCAGCCGGTGGAGGGCGCCGAGCAGTTGCGCCGCATGCTGCGGGAGATTCCGGCGGGGCGCAAAGTCAGTCTTGAAATCAGCCGCGACGGGAATATCCAGACGCTGGCCGTGGAGTTGGCCGATCGACGGGTAATGGAGCGCGACGTGTGGAACAAGATCGGCAACAGCGGAGATGGATTTACGCAATCGCCGCCGGGGATGGGGATTCTGGGCAACGGGGGCGACGCATCGCTGCCCGGGTTCCACATGCCGTTCTTCGGCGGCACGCTCAACGTGGGAGCGCATGGTGGAGCCGCTGACCTCGCAGATGGCCGAGGTTCTGGGCGTGCCCAGCGGGGTGATGGTGAAGCAGGTGGCGCGCAAGAGCGAGGCCGCCGCGGCGGGGCTGCAGGCCTTTGACGTGATTCTCAAGGTGGGAACTGATAGCGGTGACCAACCTCGCCGCATGGGATCGGGCGCTCAGAGCCAACCAGGGCAAGCCGGTGCAGGTGACCATTCTGCGCGACAAGAAACAGCAGACGCTGACGCTGCAGGTGGATTCAAAGCATCGCGGCGCACTGCAGCTCGAGGAGATTTTCCCGGCGAAGATTGGCCGGCGATGGCGGAGTTCGACGCGCATGCAGTTGGAGCAACTGAAGCAGCAGATGGACGAGCTGCGCAAGAACATTTATGCCGGAAGAGTTCAAGATCGTTCCGCAACAGATGGAAGAGTTCCGGCAGCAGATGGAGCAGTGGAAGCGGCAGATGGAAGAGAAGATGGAGCTGCGGCTCGGGAATTACGTTTGAGATCGGGATTTTTTGAATATCTAAGGGCGCTGCCGGGGTTCCGGTTGGCGCCCTTGTTGTTTTTGCGGGTGGGTCGCCCGGCTGGAATTGCGGGAATTGGCGGTATGATGAGGCTCTGAGAGGCCATTATGGGGACGGAACATAACGCGTCAAACGAAGTTTGGCCGGAGCTGACGCAGAGCGCGTGGGGCGAGACTTGCGCCACGCTGCATATGTGGATGCAGATTGTGGGCAAGGTGCGGATGGAGCTGGTGCCGGCGATCAATCATTGCTGGAATGTGACTCTCTATCCCACGGTTCGCGGGCTGACTACACTGCCCATGCCGCATGGCAAACGCATTCTGCAGATCGACTTTGATTTTCTGGAGCACATTTTGGTGGCGGCTACCGGCGACGGCGAGAGCAGGATCGTTCCTCTGAAACAGATGACGGTGAAGGAGTTTTACTGGCGGCTGATGGAGGCACTTGAGAGCCTGGGCACGCCGGTGAAGATCTGGCCGAAGCCGTGCGAGGTGGCGAATCCGATCCGGTTTGACGAGGATGAGACGCACCAGGCTTACGACGGCGAATATGCGCAGCGGTTCTGGCGGGTGCTGCTGCAGGCAGAGCGGGTTTTTACCATTTTTCGGGCGCGGTTCATGGGCAAGGTGAGCCCGGTGCATCTTTTCTGGGGAGCGCTCGATATGGCCTGCACGCGGTTTTCAGGGCGGACGGCGCCGGAGCATGCCAGCATGCCGGGGTTGCCCGACCGGGTGACGCGCGACGCCTATTCGCACGAGGTGAGCAGTTGCGGATTCTGGCCGGGTGCGCCGGGACCGCCGGGAGCCCCAAGTATTGATGCGTTTTTCTATAGCTACGCCTACCCGGAGCCGCCGGGGTATGCGGAGTATGCGATTGCCCCGGCTGCGGCCGGGTTCGACAGGAACTTTGGAGAGTTTGTGCTGCCGTATGAGGCCATGCGTAAGTCGGCCGATCCGGATGGGGCGCTGCTCGTGTTTTTGCAGAGTACGTATGAGGCGGCGGCGAATTGCGCGAAGTGGGATCGAAAAGCGTTGGAAGTGGAGAGATAGGGAGTAGGGAATAGGAATCAGAGATCAGGGAACTGGCGCACACGTCTCCCGTAGGCAGCCAATGAGAATAGCCCCGGGTTCCACCCTCACCCCAGCGCACAAAGCCGTGCGCCGTGGATCTGCTGCCGTAGGCAGCCAATGAGAATAGCCCCGGGTTTCACCCTCACCCCAGCGCACAAAGCCGTGCGCCGTGGATCTGCTGCCGTAGGCAGCCAATGAGAATAGCCCCGGGTTTCACCCTCACCCCAGCGCACAAAGCCGTGCGCCGTGGATCTGCTGCCGTAGGCAGCCAATGAGAATAGCCCCGGGTGAAACCCTCACCCCAGCGCACAAAGCCGTGCGCCGTGGATCTGCTGCCGTAGGCAGCCAATGAGAATAGCCCCGGGTGAAACCCGGGGGAGGCATGCGCCAAAATGTCACGCCGTCCTGTAGGGACGGCGTGAGCAGGGTTGAGTTATTCTCAATGGTCACGACAGGAGACGGCTTTCTATGGCGCACACGTATTGTTCGTCTTTGTTTCATTGTGTTTTCTCAACCAAAGAACGGAACAAATGGATTGCGCCGGAGTTGCAGGATCGGCTTTGGGCGTACATGGGCGGGATTGCGCGGGAGAACGGGATGACGGCTCTTGGGGTGGGAGGGACTGAGGATCACGTTCATCTCCTGCTGTCTCTGCCATCGACCGTGACCATCTCGGCGGCGATGCAGAAGATCAAAGGCGGATCGTCGTTGTGGTTGCGCGAGAGTTGCGGGTTGACGGGATTTGAGTGGCAGAAGGGTTATGGCGCGTTCACGATTGGAGTTTCCCAGGTGGATGCAACGGTCAGGTATATTGCCGGCCAGACGGAGCACCACCACAAAAGGGATTTCCAGGCGGAGTTTTTGGCGATCTTGAAGCAGCACGGGATCGAATACGATCCGCGGTTTGTTTGGGGATGATTCACGCCGTCCCAACAGGATGGCGGGTTATTTTTGGGCACCCATTCCCCGGGCGCAACGGTTTCCATCGGATCTGCTGCCGTAGGCGGTGGATGAAAATAGCCCCGGGTTTCATCCTCACCCCATCGCGCAAAGATCGTGTGCAGGGGACCTGCTGCCGTAGGCAGTGGATGAAAATAGCCCCATGTTACATCCTCACCCCATCGCGCAAAGACCGTGTGCCGAGAACCTGCCGCTGTAGGCAGCGAATGAAAATAGCCCCGGGTGAAACCCTCGCCCCAGCGCACAAAGACCGTGTGCCGGGAACCTGTTGCCGTAGGCAGTGGATGAAAATAGCCCCGTGTAAAACCCTCGCTCCAGCGCACAAAGGCCGTGCGCCGAGGATCTGCTGCCGTAGGCAGCGAATGAAAATAGCCCCGGGTGAAACCCGGGGAAAGCGTCATCCAGAAATGCGTGCCGTCCCAGAGGGACGGCGTGAAAAGCGCCTCGGCGAGGTTTATGTGCGCATGTTGCGGTTACAGGTGTTTTTTGGGGCGATTTTGAACAGCACGGGATGGGATGCGTCCACGGTATGTGTGGGGATGAGTCACGCCGTCCCTACAGGACGGCGGGGCATTTTTTGCATCGTTACCCCGGGTTTCACCCTCACTCCAGCGCATAAAGACTATGCGTCGGGGACCTGCTGCCGTAGGCAGGGTATGAAAATAGCCCCGGGTGAAACCCGGGGAATGCCATGCCCCCAAATACCCCATTGCTCCCTCCGGGAGAATGGCGGCCGGTAAGCGTGCGTCTCGATCCGCAGGTGCTCGATTGGCTGCGCGGCAAGGGCGAGGGACACCTGACGCGCATCAACGATATTTTGACCAACCTGATGGAGGCGGAACGGCGGGCTGGGTCGGGGAGATAGGTCGATCCCAGGTCTCAGAAGCGAGATCTGGGGCGCCCGGCAGTTCAACTCAGGAAATACCGTCTCAAAGAGTACCAAAATGCCTCAGTCAAACTTTTTTGTAATTATTTTTATTTTTTTGCCGAATATATGTAAAGTCGCGCGTAAACTGTTAAGTGAAGTGTAAAGCTGCGTGGAGGTATTTACATGGGTAAAAAGATGCTTAACCCCCCAATTTTTTACACACTTGGGCAAATCAGATTCAATCCCGTTCTCAATATGAGCGAATATGTGGCGAAGATGCACAAGTCAATAAGGAAAGAGTTCCCGGAGGTACGACAAGAAGAGTTAAGACGCTTCCAAATGAACGTGGCAGCACCAGATAGCAAGGATGCCATGACTACTTCTTCTGTTCCACGTTGGAGTTTTGCAAATTTGGCGAAAACCTCTGGTTATGTCCTATATAACGATTCGCTCGTTTTTCACACCACGGCCTACGAAACCTCTGATGAGTTCTATGACTCACTGCTGAGGGGGATTAAGTTGGTAGACGAAGCAGTGGGATTGAGCTATGTAGAGAGCGTCGGGCTCAGAACCCTGGATGCAATTGTCCCCGATGCCGGGAAGACGCTCGCGTTTTATCTCAATGGCCAAGTCCTTGGCTTGCACGGACTTCTTGGTGGTGAGATGAAGCACAATATTACGGAGAATGTCACCGTTTTCCCGTCTGGGCAACAAGTGTCTAGAGTCTCAATCATGACTGGTTCATTAGGAGTGCCAATGGACCTATTCCCGATTTCATTAACACTAAATCGAAGATTTCAAGAGATGAATTGTCTTCACGCTATTCTCGATTTAGATCATATTCGACTTGAGAGGTTCGAATTCGACCTGATAGAGATCAGGGAACGTGTACATCAAGTGAAGCGCGGCGTCACAGATGTTTTCGATATATTGGTTACGGATGGAGCACGCAGCGCTTGGGATTCAATCTAATGATTTGTACTGGAGCGCAGATATGACACAAGAACTATGTCCCACAATTCTTCCTAATTTCCAGCATCAATCACCAAAGATATCGGGCGGTACAAAGATTGCTCTCATTGCCCCGCTTTATCTTTGCATGATAGCCGGGTCCGGAGGAGTCTATACGCCTGTAAACCTACCAATCGTCTTCGCTACTCACCCAAATCCAATTTTTGATATTCGTGGTTACCACAACAAGCGCAATCAACTTTTGACCATTTCTCAGCACTTAATCAGTATTCGGGAGATGTTTGGGCTAAGAATGTCTGAACTCTCCAAGATCTTTGGAGTATCCCGTCCAGCAGCGTATGCCTGGATAAATGGAATTGAGCCCAAGACGGAAATTAGGGCCAGAATTTGCAAACTTAGTAAGATTGTTGAAGAGCTTCGGTTTGCAGGAATTAATCGGGCCGAGATTCTTGCGAGACAGCCGATAAGGAATGGTCAATCTTTGATTAATCTCCTAGAATCCGGTGGCGACGTGCAAGGTGTGATAGCCGAAATAAAACTGACGTCAATGCGTACCATTAAACACACTGGCGTGAGAAGAGAATTTGGTCCTTCATTGAGAAAGAGGAGGGTTAGAGTTGATTCTATCTCCACTCCAATTGTCGCTGACACAGGAGATCGATCATAAATTGACTGAACCAAGTGGCTGGTCGAGGGACACGAATTGGAGGCAGGGAAGTGCGATTCCCGAACGGATCTCTGTTTCCCTTGGTCTAATACCCGAAAATTCACATTCAAATGTCGCAATCGTGATTTCTCACGATTGCGACATAGTTGAAGATAACTTGACGAATGAGCCGACATTGGAGGTGATTGTAGGGCAATTTATTACAGAGGCGGACCCCAATCATACTCACGCGAAGAGTCCGAATAAACTTCACCTCGAGTTTTCCTTCGAAGACCGACCACAATTCATTGAATTGCTATCGACTCGTAAGAAACAAGTTAATAAATCTGCAATAGCAGAAATTGAGCCAGACATGCGGATCTCTCTGAATACAAATGGACGCGGAATCATCCAAAGCTGGCTTGCACTTAGATACAGACGAGCAGTATTCCCAGACTCATTGAATAAGCATCTTTCTCTCTTACGAGAAACGCTTCAAGCAATCGGGAAGAGAGCTCCTCAAGCCATCATCGGATTCTTCATAAACTTTGAACCCGATCAAGAAATTGCCGACCCGGATGAACCTTATGAGGTTTGGATTGTTATTGTTTATGACCATTTGTCCTCAGAGGCTGAGGACATCGCTGAGCAGGCCGCTCAAAAGATCTCTGCGCGGTTTGATAAGAAGTTTAGGACAGCCGATGGCTGGCGTAACGTGGAGCTAAGAGAGTGTGTCGCTCGCTCTGACATAGAATTTAGCTTATATGATGCGACAACATATCAGAACTTCCCTCTCGACCATATCAGTCTGCGCTTGCCCGACGGCGGCAGTTGATCGTCGCTCATCCTTAGCGCAAATGGGCGAGAATATTGCGACTGTGCTTCAATAGAAGAGATGGCGATTTCCAAGAGATCTACGGTGCGGGGGCGGGTGATTGCGGCTCGGCGGAAGGTGCGAGAGTACGCTATGGTGGCGCGCGCGCTGGCGGACACTTCGCATCCTGTGCTGGCGCAGATTATCCCTGCCCGGTTTTGCAACCTGAGCTGCGCTTATTGCAATGAGTACGACAAGGTTTCAGAGCCGGTGCCGCTGGAGGAGATGTATAGGCGGATCGACCACCTGGGGCGGCTGGGGACGGCGATGATTGGGATCTCGGGAGGCGAGCCGCTGACGCACCCGCAACTGGACGAAATTATCCGGCGCATGAGGCGGACGGGGGCCATTGCCGGGATGATTACCAACGGCTACCTATTGAATGAAGCCCGGATTGAGCGGCTGAACAGGGCGGGGCTGGACCATATGCAGATCAGCATCGACAATCTGGAGCCGGATGAAATTTCGAAGAAGAGCCTGAAGGTGCTGGATAAGAAGCTGGAGATGCTCGCCCAGTTTGCCGAGTTCCATGTGAACATCAACTCGGTGGTGGGCGGAGGGTTTAAGGATCCGAATGACGCGCTAGTGATTGGCAAGCGGGCCCTCGAGCTGGGGTTTGAGTCGACCATCGGGATTATCCACGACGGCAGCGGGCAACTGAAGCCGCTGACCGACGACGAGGCCAAGGTCTACTTTGCCATGACGCACCGCAAGAAGACCAATTACTCTCAATTCGACAAATTTCAGGAGGCGATTGCCGAGGGAAGGCCGAACGACTGGCGGTGCAGGGCGGGGTCGCGGTATCTCTATATTTGTGAAGACGGGCTGGTGCACTATTGCTCGCAGCAGCGCGGCTATCCGGGTGTGCCGCTGGCCGACTATACGACCGAGGATGTCAGGCGGGAGTTTTATACGGCCAAGAGCTGCGCGCCGAATTGCACCATCGGATGCGTGCATCGCATCAGCTATATCGATCACTGGAGGGCGCCGCAGACGCGGACGGTTTCGCCGGAGGCCGGGGCGCTGGTGAATATTCAAGGAGCTAGGGGTTAGGGATTAGGGTGTAGATAAAAGGCTATAAAGAACAACTGCAAAAGCAAAAACAATAGTTATCCTACCCCTAGCGGCAATGACTTGCCTGGCGGGAGGGCGATTGATTCCTCAATGGGTTCCAGGATTGGCGGCGCGGGATGCGATGACCCCGCGCACAGGCGGCGGGAGCGGGTCTTCGAAAGGGGACGCACGCGGCATCCTGTCGTTTATTGGAATTGTTTTTATCGCTTTTGCAACCCTTGCAAGAGCCACCGATGCGCATCTGCGAGGGGCGGCGTGGGGGCTTGCCGCTGTCAGCTTTTGCTTGTCCTGGTGGGCCGCTTATAAGGCCAAGGGCTGGCTAAAAGTGCCGGCAGGGATCTGCGTAGCGGGATTTGCAGCCTATTCGCTGTATTTCATCCAAAGTGGCGATGGCGGCGGAGGTTGGTTCTGGCCGATCGTTGTTTTCGTCCTGGTGGGGGCCGACCAATTTGGCGTGAAGTCGTAGAAGCGGCGGACTGGCAAAGAGAGTTCCGAGAGTTGGCGTGCAACAGAAAAACGGCGCCCGCAATTGCGGACGCCGTTTTGCGCGGCGGAGGCTACCTGGCGGACTTTTTCGACGAGACCCTGGCGTCTTTGGTGTCGGAAACGGCCTGGTCGATGATCTGGTAGAGCTTACTGAGGTCGACGACTTCGATGTAAGGCGCGCCTTTGCTTTTGGCGGTGACGATCCAGATGGTGGGGGTGTGCTGGATGCCGATGCGCTGGCCGAGAGCGTAGTCGTCTTTGACCAGGGCAGCCAGCTTGCCTTGCGGGTCGACGGCAAAGGGCAGGGTGATTTTGTTCCTGTCGGCGAAGTCCTGCGTGAAGCGGCGGAGCTGATCGGCGGTATAGATGGAGTTCTGGTTGGCGAAGACTTCGTCGCGGTACTCGTCGCCGAGGGCCTTGCTCTTGGTGTCGAAGAAGCGGGCGTCGACGGCGGCGTTGAAGCTCCAGGCGTGATAGGGGAGGGGAAAGTCGTGGCGGATCCATGGGATGTGGTAAGTGGCCGCGGCTTCTTTGATCAACGGGTTTGCGCGGCCGCACTCGGGACACTCCATGTCATCAAATTCGACGATGGCCACGCGTGCGCCGGCGGGGGGACGGAGAGCGGCAGGGTCATGGACCTGGGTTCCCTGGGGCTCCGGCGCGCCAAACTGGGCGTGGACGCCGGCGGCGAGGAAAAACGCGGCAGAGAGGGACAAAACGAAGGCCGCGCGGTGAAGGCGCATGGGGACAGGCTGGGCTTGGCGATGGAAAAGCAACATGGTTGTTGTACGGCTCCCTAGGGAATATTGTAACGGCTGCAGGTGCGGTAAAGTCACGGTGTTATTGACGATCGCGACGGCGGGCGGCGATCCATTGGCGCCATTTGTAGTCGGCGATTAGGGAGGCGGCGAAGACGAGGATAACGACGATGGCGATGAGAATCATCATCACGAATTCAGGATCGCATGAATTGGGACATGGTGGCGAGGGCAATCCTGCGTGGCCGCGCTCGTGCATTTCTTCTTCAGATGTGTCCCGAAACCTCAACTTTGTACGCCGCTGAAAAGGCGACGTTTGAAGGAGAAATGCCGTAAACTTAGGTTTGGATAGAACGATGACAATGCGTCCCTGCTGGGTTGAGATTTGCGCCCGATCCCTTGAAGAAAACTATCGATATTTGCTGAGCCTGGCGGCGGGTCAGGCGGAGTTGCTGGCCATTGTGAAGGCGGATGCTTATGGGCACTCGCTGGAGATATGCGCTCCGGCGGCGGTGCGCGCCGGGGCGCGGTGGCTGGGCGTGACCAGCGTGGAAGAGGGCGTGGCGGCGCGGGCGCTGTGTCCCGACGCGCGGGTACTGGTGATGGCCGGGGTCTTTCGCGGGCAGGGCGCGGAGGTGGTGCGGCATGGGCTTACGGTTGTGGCCTGGGAGCCTTGGCAACTGGATGAGCTGGAAAAGGCCGCGCGGGCGGCGGGCGGGTCGGCTGCGGGTGGGTTGGCCGTTCATCTGGAGATCGATACCGGCATGAGCCGGCAGGGCGTGGGGCTGAATAATCTGGATGGGCTTGAGCGGGTTCTGGCGCGCTTCGACGCGGGGTCGCCGCTGCGGCTGGAGGGCGTGATGACCCACCTGTTTGCAGCGGACGAGGCGGACGGTGCGGTTACCGAAGAGCAGCTTGCCCGGCTGGACGAGGTACTGGCGCGCATCAACGCGGCGGGGCACCTGCCCGATTGGCTGAACGTGGGCAACTCGGCGGCGCTGCTGGCCGGGCGGACGGGTCAGATTGCGGCCTTGGCCGGGCGGCATGGGTTGAAGGCTATGCTGCGGCCGGGACTGGCGCTTTATGGGCTGGCGCCGCGCTTTGTGCCGGGCTTTGATGAAAATGAGCCGCAGTGTTTGGCTGCGGCGCGCGTGCGGTTGCAGCCGGTGCTGAGTTGGAAGAGCGCGGTGGTGGGCGTGCGCTCGGTGCAGGCGGGCGCGGTAGTGGGATATAACGGGACGTTTGTGGCTACGGAGCCGATGCGGCTGGCGCTGGTGGCAGTGGGCTATGGCGACGGGCTTGACCGGCGGCTGGGCAATCGCTTCAGCTTGCTGGTGTGCGGCCAGCGGGCGCCGGTTGTGGGACGCATCAGCATGGACCAGACCGTGCTGGACGTTACGGAGATTCCCGGGGTTGTGGCTGGCGATGAAGTGGTGATTCTGGGTACGCAAGGGAGCGAGACGATTACAGCCTTCGACCACGCCGAGGCGGCGGGGACGATTCCCTGGGAGGTTTTTACGCGCATCTCGGCTCGGGTGCCGCGGGTTGGTGTTTAGAAGTCAGCTTTCTGTGGGAGTGTGAGGTTTCGGGTTCCCCGGTCTCATCATCTTGATCCCACCCCACGGACCACTCAGAGGGTACAAGCCTGTAAGTGGGGATTCCAAACCTGGGGCGCCCGTCTTATTGCATTGCGGTAGAGCAAATGCAAGAACAAACACAGCTCCTTCTACTCCGCTGCGCTCTTTGTTCCGGCGGGATCCTGTACTAACGGCCAGGAGAGGCGTCCGCGGGCGGTTAAACTGTTAAAGGGCTGATGCGGCTGTCAACTCGCGGCCCGGATAGGTTCATATGCACTTCAATTTCGATTGGAATGCCATTCAGATTATCTGGACGCTGACATTTGCGGCGTTGCTGGTACTGCTGGTGGTTTTGCTGGGGCGGGACCGGGTGCGGCGCTATCCATGGTTCACCGCGAGCATTGTGCTCGTAACCCTGGATATGCTGGGGAAAAGACTGCTGCACGATCGAATGCCCCGGCTTACTCTGGCTGAAATTTTCATCACGCTGGCCGATCTGGTGGTGATCGTTAGCCTGCTGGTAGTGGTTGAAATGGCGCGCCGTGCTTTCAGCAGGGCTGCGCGTTCGATTTGGATTGTGAATACCCTGGGGATGCTGGCTGTGGCGGGCCTCGTGCTGGCCGTCTGGGGACCGTGGCCGGCATGGAAGACGCTCACCGCGAACTCGCAACTGGCTGCGCTGGGGATGATGCAACTGGCGGCGCATCAAGGGCGAGTTTGCTGGTAAATGTGCTGACCGTGGAGCTGGGTCTGCTGGTGGTCCTGTTTGGCCGCCGCTTCAATGCCGGCTGGCGCAGCCATACGCAGCAGATCACCATCGGGCTTTCCACCGTGGCCATCGCTCAAATGGCCTTGCAAGGCATCCTGGCAATTTGATTGCCATAAGGCGGTGACCCAATCGCAGGCAGACGTCGACGCATCGCCCGTGCGTTGCGGGACAAAACTGCCCGACGCCTATGGTGTCCGTGTACCTGGCCGTGCTGCTGTGGTGGATTGTGTGCCTGTGGATCGACGAGCCGGGGGCTGCTGCCGGCGCCACGCCCGCGCAGATTTCGCCTGAGACCGGTGTGGTGGAAGCGGAGTAAGAACCTGCAGGCGCTCGGATGGAAGAAGAACAGAAAAACGATCTGTAGTGGTTCCAACCCTTGCGGCAGAAAGAAGCTAGACCCATATGGTATCCCGTGGGCACCCTGACGTTTTTTCTAACCCCTGAACCCTAATCCCTAACCCCTGCTCTTAAATATGGCAGCTTGCCTGGCCGCGCTTTTCCAAATAGCGCTGATGGTATTCTTCCGCGCGCCAGAAGGTCTGGGCGGGCTCGACTTTGGTGACGATGCGTTTGGGCTTGAAGCGGCCTTCGGCGGTGAGCTGCTCGATCTTGGCGAGGGCCTGCGCTGCCTGCTCGGGGGAATGGTAGAAGATGGCCGAGCGGTACTGCGTGCCCCAGTCCGGGCCCTGGCGGTTGAGGGTGGTGGGGTCGTGGAGGGAGAAGAATGCGTCGAGCAACTGCTCGTAGCTGACCTTTTCCGGGTCGAAGTCGAGTTCGACCACTTCGGCGTGGCCGGTCTGGTCGGTGCAGACGTCCTTGTAGCTGGGCCGGTCCAATGCCCCGCCCTCATAGCCCACGGCGGTCGCCGTCACGCCGGGAATAGCGGCAAAGGCGGCTTCAACGCCCCAGAAACAGCCGGCTCCGAAGGTTGCTTTTTCTGTGCTCACAGCTATGAGATGCGCGTAGGGTGGACTGGGTAACAAATTTCCAGCTAATTTGCGCGAGGCATTCGATTTGGCCTGGTTTTATCTTCCCCATCGGCATTTCACCCGGCATAATTGGCGCATGCGGATGGAAACAGTCAGGAGGTCAGGATGCAGCGCAGCGCAGATAAAGGGATTATCGATATACCTGGCAATCACTCGGTAGACCAGACAGTGGAAAGGCTCAAGGGGATTCTGCAGGCAAAAGGAGTGGCGCTCGTTTGCGCTGGTCGACCACAGCGGCGAAGCGGAAAAGGCGGGAATGAAGATGCCCAATACCAAGCTGCTGATCTTCGGCAATCCCAAAGCCGGCACGCCGTTGATGCTGGCCGCTCCCACCATCGCCATCGATCTGCCGCTGAAGATTCTCGTCTGGGAAGACAGCAGCGGGAAAGTCTGGATCTCTTACAACAGCCCGGCTTACCTGCAGGAACGGCACAATGTCCCGCAGGAACTGATGCAAAACATTGCGGTCGTCGAGACTCTGGCAGCCAAGGCGGCAGAGTAGCGCAGGCTGATTCCATGGTTTGAGGGAAAGCGTCAGCCGGTCAGGTTGTAGATCAAGCCGTAGGGATCTTTGACGTAGCAGCGCGGGAAATCCGGCTCGTCCTTGATCACCTGGCAGCCGTTGCTCACCAGCCGGAGCTTGGCCGCTTCCACGCTGTCCACCATGACTTCAAGAACCGGCCCCAGCGCCGGGCCGCGCTCGATGAAGAGATTGATGCGCGGACCGTGAAGGCTGACCATCTGAGGTTCTTCGTCGGTGAGCTCGAAGCCGAGTTGCTCGACGTAGAAATTTGCCGCCTTTTTCGGGTCTGGCGCTTGAATCAGAATATCCGCTCCAAAGGTGTTTGCCATGTGCCTTCCCTCGTGCCTGTCGAGGCTATTCAAGTTGCCCCTCGAAGCAATGGTGAATTGGCAACATTGTAGCCCTTCTTGGCGATGGGAAGGAAAACTTGGAAAGATGAATATCAACTTTGCTCCGGCATGGTTCTCAGCGCCCGCTTTGTAAAAGGGCACAGCCGCGGTACCTTCTGGGTGCACGGGCCGCAAATTGCAGCAATTCTTTCCACCGGGAGGACCGGAGCGTTTGGGGCCGGAGGGTTTGCCTTTGTAAACTGATTTGGTGTAACCGCCGGGTTTCGCGCTGCCTGTCAGAGGCGGGTCTTGCCGGAACCCCGTAGCGCGGTCTTGGGTTTCCAGCCGGGATCGGCTTCTGACTCGTTCGCGGCGGAGTGAATCGCTCTTGTACGAATCCGGATGGGCGCGGACCTGAGCCGGGCCGCTTGAAACCGGTGGATGGGCCGCCAAACGAGCGCTTTGGGCCGGCTGCGGGCCGGTAACCCGATCCGGTTCGAGGGTCGATTGGATTGTGGTGCGGAGCCGCGACTCGATCCCGCCCCATAAGAGCGGTCGGAGGCCAGATCTGTCAGGCTTGCTGCTGGGGCGTGCGCCGCCTGCACGGGGTTTGCCGCTGCTGGTGGTGAAGGGGCGCGCGAGGCCTCCTTCGCCGCGGAAGGGACGGGCAGAACTGGAGCGGCCGGCGCCGGAATAGCCAGTACTTGAACGGCCTGGGCCGCTTCGGCCTGCATACGGCCGGTCGGGACGAGGCGCGGGTGCGCTGGGCCGGCTGGGGCGATCCGATTCCAGGATCGGCTCAATCTGCAGGCGGGAAGGGGTTCTTCGGACCCAGGTTCACGACTTCATCGTCCTCGTGCCGGGGCGCGGCGGAGCGCGAGGCAGGCGGACGCTTATAGGGCGGCCGTTCCTCGGGATTCCGGCCTTCTTCCATGCAGGTTTGGCTGGGAAGCCGCGGCCCGCGGAGGGTTTATCCCCGTAGGGTTTGGCTGCGTAAGGTTTAGCGCCGTAGGTCCGTGCTGCGGCCGGTCTGTCTCCGTACGGCTTACCTGCGCCGGGTTTGGCTCCGTAGCTTCGGCTGGCTGCAGGTTTGTTCTCGAATGTGCGGCCAGCGGCTGGTCTTTCACCGAAGGGTTTGCCTGCGTAAGGGCGATCATCCTTCTTCCATGCGGGCCGCGCGGACCCGAAGTCCCTGGCTGGCGCGGGAGGGCCTGTCTGTGCCGAAAGATTTTTTGGGCCGATAGTCCTTGGGTCCAGACCGGAACGGGGCGGGGCGGTCTTCAAACGACTTTGTAACGAATGGCCGGCTGGCCGGGGGTGAATAGTTGGCCGCGGCGCAACGGTGGGCAAACCGGCAGCGTCCATCGCGTTGCGGCGGCGGAGTTCCTTTGATTTTGGCGTGCGCAGCTTGCCCTCGGCGGCGGCGCGCAGGGCGGCCAGCTCTTCCGGCTCCAATTCGCGCAGGTTGCCCGGCTCCTGATCGAGAACCAGCGGGCCGTAGCCGACGCGGCGAATCTTCTCAACAAAGTGGCCTACGCTCTCGAACATTTTTCGCAGCTCGCGGTTGCGGCCCTCGATGAGCACCACTTCGTACCAGGGATTGTCGCCCTGGCGGACCTGGCGGATGCGGGCCGGAGATGTGCGAACCTGACCTGAGCCCGGCTTGCCGCGCTCGATGGAAACGCCGCCGCGCAGAATATCCAGCTCGGCCTCAGTGGGCTGGCCGGCGACTTTGACCAGGTAGGTTTTTTCCACGCCCGCAGCGGCGCGGGTAAGGCGGTTGGCCAGTTCGCCGTCATTTGTGACCACCAGCAGGCCTTCGCTCATATAGTCCAGGCGGCCGACGGGATAGAGGCGCTCGTTGATCTTCTCGAAGAACTGCATCACCGTGGGCCGGCCCTCGGGGTCCTTGACCGTGGTCACAAAGCCCCTGGGCTTGTTGAGGACGAAGTAGCGCAGGCGCTCGGAGCCCTGCAGCAGCTTGCCGTCCACGCGGATGTGGTCGCGGCCGGCATCGGCCTTGGTGCCCAGCACGGTGACGATTTTTCCGTTTATCTGCACGCGGCCCTGCTCGATCATCTCCTCGGCCTTGCGGCGGCTGGCCACGCCGGCCTGGGCAAGGATTTTTTGCAGGCGTTCAAGCTTGGCGGGGGGGCGGGATTTGATTTCCGGCTCGGAGTCTTCGGCTTTGTCTGCGGACTCGGTTTCTGTCGTGGCTTCGATCGCTGGTTCAGTCGCAACCGCTGCTTCGCCGTCGGTCTCGTCTCCGATGGGATCTACGATTTTGGTTTCGGGCGTGGCTTCGGCTTCGGGTTCGCCAGATGCGGGCTGGAGGTCAGCGGACTTTTTTGTCTTTTTCAGCCATGGGGAATACTTCTCGGTTTCTGCCTGCTGGGTGGGGCGAGGCGCCGCAGGTGCTGCCTCTCTGGTGGGTTTGTTACTGGCCGCCATCCCGGCGGTCACGGTGGGTTAAGGGGTTTCCGTGGTAGCGTCCGAGAATTCTTCTCCCAGGCTGATCGTCGCTTTCGTCCAGTTCCAGACTCAGGTCCATATTCGGATTCGCGGGCGGATCCGATTTTCCATCGGGGGCAAGTTCCGGCTCGTCGAGCTCCATGGCGGCCATCTTTTCAAACTCCTCCATCGAGGGCAGCTCGCTGACGTCTTTCAGGCCGAAGCGGAGCAGAAACTCCCGCGTGGTTTTGTAGAGGATGGGGCGGCCGATGACCTGCTTGCGGCCGGCGGTGGTGATGAGCTTGCGGGCCAGCAGCGAGCCGAAGACGCCGGATGAGTCCACGCCGCGAATCTCGTTGACCTCGGGCGCGGTGACCGGCTGCTTGTAGGCGACGACGGCCAGGGTTTCGAGGGCCGGCAGCGAGAGCTTGAGCGGCGGCTTGAGGCTCTTCACAAAGGAGCGCACCGCATCGTGGCACTCGGGCTTGGTGGCCATGCGGTAGCCGCCGGCGATCTGGCGAATCTCGATGCCGCGGTCGTCGGAGACATAGTCGTCGATGAGCTCGTCAATCAGCTGCTGGATCACGATGCGAGCCTCGCGGTCGCGCTGGCGGGCCAGGCGGCGGGCTTCCAGTTCGGCGTCTGCATGAGGGTTCAGCCGGACGCCTGATTCCGTTGATCGGCTTCAGGCTCCGGCGCACTGTCCGAATTTGAGACAGTTTCGGCAGTCGGCTCTCCGGCCATGGCGGCTTCCGGCTCTGGCGCGGGAGCATTCTCGTTCGGACCCTCGACCGAATCCGCTTCCGGGTATACGAACTCTTCAACCAGGGTCGGTTGGGGTTCGGCGGCTTCCTGCGTCTCTGCGAGACGCGGCGGCAGACGCGGTTTCCTGCTCCGACTTCCACTCCAGGGCGTCGGCGGCAAACAATACGGCGAGCTGGGCCAGTGTGACCGGCTCCTCCGCGGCGTAGATAACAGCTTCCAGCTTGGCTTTCAGGCTCATTCGTCTGATAGGTACCTCAATTATGGTACCGGAATTGGAGGAGGCACTGCGCGGTTTCCCGCACCGGCGGCTGAAACAAGCGGAAAAGATGAGGGCTGAGAGGGAATGAAATAGCGCGGGAAAAGGGCGTCCGCCGCGGCGGACGCCCCTCTTTCCAGCACCAATCGGCTTCACGAAGCCTTGTTGTTCTTGGTGTGCACGATGACCACCTTGGTCTTTCCGTCATTCTCCGACGCCTGGCGGTAACGGTCACCATCACGGATTCCTTATCGCCCATGGGGAGGGTGAGAATAGCGCCGTCGGCGGTATCGAAGGTGGAAGCGCCGCTGCCAAATTTGTTCTTGTAGAAAGCGACCACCTGGTCCTTCGAGTCGGAGGTGACGAATACGCCCGTCACCATCGAGCCGGTGGGCAACTCCATCCGCATGCCGCCTTTCACGCTCTGCGCGCCGGGATAGATATCCGTGCCTAGTTCGGCTGCGGTATAGGTTTCGGTGGTGTTGAAATTGACCTTGCCTTGGGGGGTATTCAGCGTCATCTCTGCGCCGTTGCCCGCTCATATGCACGGCCCGCGAAATGCGCCAAACCGTGTATCCGGCGCCCGCCAATGCCGAGAAGGCCCAGACCCACGACAATGGCAACGATAATCAGGATGATCTTGACCGCACTGCCGCCGGATTTGGCGGGTGCGGCAGTTGGCTGCACGGCAGTTGGTTGGGCAGACGCTGCTGCGCCACATGATGGGCAGACTTGCTTGTCCGAGGAAACTTCAGCTCCACATTTCGCACAGAAGCTTGCCACAGTGATCTCCTTGGGGGGTGAGATTTTCGTCCGGAATTTCCAGTGGGCCCTCCAGACCATGAGCCAATATACCGCAACTTGCGCACACCTGGTCCGATTTTTGCAATCAGGTTTTTTGAACAGTAGGAAAGTCCGCTGGAAACAGATCAGGAGATGGAGCGGAAGAGCCAGAAGAGCAGGCCGGAGAGCAGCGCGGCGGCGGGAAGGGTGAAAACCCAGCCGGCGGCGATGTTGCGAATGGTGGAGATGCGCAGGCCGCTGCCGTTGGCGGCCATGGTGCCGGCTACGCCGGAGCTGAGGACGTGGGTAGTGCTCACCGGCAGGCCGAAGGTATCGGCGGCGAAGATGGTGCCCATGGCCACCAGGCCGGCGGCCGCGCCCTGGGCATAGGTCAGGTGATCCTTGCCGATTTTTTCTCCCACGGTGACGACGATGCGCTTCCAGCCCACCATGGTGCCCAGTCCGAGCGCCAGGGCGACGGCAACCTTGACCCAACTGGGGATAAACCTGGTGGCCTTGTCCACTTTGCTCTTGTAGTTCGCTGAGGCGCTGCGTTTTCGCTGGCGGTGAAGGCCGGGTTGTCGGCTCTTTCTGCATCAGCCGGATGGCTTCGCTGGCCACGTACATATCGTTGCGGACGTTGGTCTGATCCTGCGCGGGGACTGACTTGAAGTCCTTGTAGTGGGCCACTTCGCGGTTCAGGTCTTCGACCAGTTCGCGCAGCGCCAGAACGGTGTCCGGCTGCAGCTGCTTGGTGCGGATGTAGTCGGTGACCTCGGCGCGGGGGTCGGTTCCCAGGACTGCCCTGCGGGTCAACATGCCGGTCGAGGATGTGCCCGGCCTGCTCGTGAAGCGGCGATGAAGTCCTGAATATCGCTGGCGGTGACGGCGTGGTTGAGCGCGTAGGCGGTGGGCACGGTGCCGATGAGGATGAGCATGATCAGGCCCATGCCCTTTTGCCCGTCGTTGGAGCCGTGGAAGAAGCTGACGCCGGTGCAGGTGAGCACCATCAGGGCGCGAATGGGCCACGGCGGCGGCTGCTTGCCCTTGGGCGCCTCATAGAGGGATGGGTACTTGATGAGCCGCTTTGAGATCAGTATCAGCAGCGCGGCGGCGCCAAAGCCCAAGATGGGCGAGATGAGCAGAACCTTGAGGACCTTGATGGCCTGCTCCCAATCCAGGCCGGAGGTGCCGATGTGGGGATTGAAGAGTTGGTTGGCCACGCCCACGCCGATGATGGAGCCCACCATGGTGTGGGAGCTGGAGGCCGGCAGACCAAACCACCAGGTGCCCAGATTCCACAGAATGGCTGCGATCAGCAGCGCAAAGACCATGGCGAAGCCGGCGCCGGAGCTGACCTGGAGGATGAGTTCGACCGGCAGCAGCGTGACCACCGCAAAGGCCACCGTGCCGGTGGAGGCGAGCACGCCGGCCAGATTGCAGATTCCCGACCACACCACGGCGATATTCGGTTCCAGCGAATGGGTATAGATGACCGTGGCCACGGCGTTGGCGGTGTCGTGGAAGCCGTTGACGAACTCGAAGCCGAGAGCGATCAGCAGCGCCAGGGCCAGCAGCAGATAAGGCCAGATGCTGGTGACGGTCACATTGTCCAGGTCTTTGGCGACGTGAATGCCGATGTAGCCAAGGCCGGCCACGAGGGCCAGCAAGAAATGCCGCCATGCCCATTCGGCTCGTCGATCTCTTGGCGTGTTCGCGGTCAAGGGTCGAAGAACTCGCGGGCATGACTTCGACTAAAGTTGCCAGATCGGCCATCAGAACTTTCCAAAGCGGCCGGAATCGTTCCGGTAGCGCCTGGGCCTCCAGAAACCAAACTGAATAAAGGGGTTGCAATGCGGATACAAAGGGGATGGATTGTGGCGGGAGAGTGAAGATCTGGCTAAATTGGCGTCCATAAATCCCCAGCATCCGCATTTCTTGCGCGGTTGCTTGCTCGGTGAACCAGAGGGGAAGTCTGGATCTGCTTTATTGATTCTACACCGGATAGGCGTGGTTAGAGTCAGGGACTAGGTTTGGGCGGTGGAAATCAGAGGCAGGATCGCGTCAACGAATCAGGAATCCGCCAATCGTTTCAAGGTTTCGCTGTACTTTTCATCACACGCTTCGCCGCCTCAAGCTGTTGGGCGAGTTGAGGATCCATACTTTGCCTTTTCCTTAAGTTCTGCCCTAAGCTGGCTATGGCGATCAATCGTCAGATTTCTGCTATTTTCTTTCATATTGTGACTCTGAGTCCATTCGACACTTACTTCCAGTCGTTGTGCGCGTTGGCCAGGCCTTCGTTCATTACGGCGTCGAAGCCGGTGTGCTTCTTGACGAAGATCTCGCTGAACTGCGCGGTCCTGGCGGAGCAGGACGGCCTGCAAGCGAACCAGCTCCAGCAGCGCCAGGAACATGGCGATCAGAGCCCGTTCAGAACGGGTGTGGCTGAGCAGGCGGCGCAGGGCCATGGGCTTGTCTTCCATGGTGAGGCGGCGGGCGAGGAACTGGATCATCTGGCCCACGGTCACCGAATCCTCATCCACGTCGAAGACGGGGCGGGTGCGGACGCGCTCCAGAATATCGCGGAAGATGCGGACCAGGTCCACGGTGTCGGCGGCGATCTCCGGCTCGGCGGCCACATCGTCCTGGAACTCGCGGAATCCGGGGTTGGTCCAGGTGGCGGCCTCGAGCATTTGCTTCTGCTGCAGCATCTGGGCGGCGTTCTTGAAGCGCTCGTGCTCCAGCAGCCGCTCCACCAGCTCGCGGCGTGGGTCTTCGGCGGCCTCTTCCGGGCCGGCCGGCGAGCGCGGCAGCAGCATCTTGCTCTTGATGTGGATGAGCAGCGAGGCGATGTAGATGAACTCGCCGGCCACGTCCACGTCGCTGGCCTTGAGCTGGTTCACGTAGGCCAGGAACTGGGCCGTGATTTTGGCGATGGGAATGTCGTAGATGTCGATGTCCTGCTTGCGGATCAGGTCCAGCAGCAGGTCGAGCGGGCCGTCGTAGACCTGCTCCACGACCACCGAGAAAGGCGAGAGATTGGCCTCGTCGTCCCGCGTCTCCAGCTTGATAAAGGGCTTGGGAGCCGGCTGCGGCGGAGTTGGATGATCAGGCTCCACGGCCGGTTTTGCGACTGGTATGGCATGAGGTTGAGCAACTGGTACAGGCTGTGGTTCGGGTGTCGGCTCACTCGCTGCGGGGGGCTCGGTAACTGAGCCTGGGGCAGAAACCGATTCGGAGGTCACAGAGGCAGAGGAAACATTCGATTCGGAGGGAGGCGGGGGTTTTAACCCCCGCACCGAGCCCGCCAATTCTACGTGGGCTTTATCGGCCGCGGAAAAGCTAAGTTTTGTGTCAGGGCACGACTTCAGTCGTGCCGTAAGTTCTGCAAAATCAACGCGGGCTTTAGCCCCTGAGGTACGCTTTTCGGACAATTCGGTCAAATTCAGGCCTTTTTCCGCAGCCGGGATCGTTTTCTGTTCCGGCATTTCATCGGATTCGGAATCAGACTCAGGCGGCGGAGCGCTCTCCTTTACCGGCAAAGACTCTTTACTTGCGGGGATGGCCGGTTCCTCCGGCGAAACAATGCTCGGGACAGTAACCGCCTCTTCAGCAGGAGTGGACGCGGCCACAATCTCAGCGGCGGCGGCGTTGCTTTCCGGATTTGACTGTTCGGTCAATGCTGTTTCAACTTCCAGATCGCTTTGATGGACGGCATAAGCGTCAAATTCATTAAAGGTTAACTGATCGATGACCAGGCGGCCTGCGGAACTCAAGCCGATCATTGAGCGGATTCCGCCCAAAGCGTAATCCAGCGCCCTTCGCCACCACGGGACTATCTTTTCAGCCATCTGCATTTCCCCGGCGGCTCAGGCCACTACTGTTTACCGATTGAGGCCATTTTCTGCAACACTCTGTTTCACGGGCATCACCGCGTACCGCCCTCATTCAAGCATAGTCGGAGCGGTACGGCGCAAAAACATCGAGAACCTCTGAAGCCCGATCTGCGCGGGCCTGGTGCTCCGTGCCGCCGGCCACCAGAATGCTGTCCCCGGCGGAGAGCGCGTGAGTGACCCCCGCAATGGTGAGCTGGATTGCGCCTGAGACGACGTAAACCAATTGCTCATGCGGATGGCTGTGCGCCGCGCCGATCCATCCCGGCTCCATCTTGTGCCTCACCAGCATCAGGCTCTGACTGTACGACATCACTTGCCGCCTCAGGCCAGGCTCGGGGCTGGTCATGCTGCTGTCAACTGGCTTGATAACTTCATCTGCGGCAGACATTGTGTTTCTCCTGCATCCTTGTGTACTTCGGTCTGACTAACGGTTTGCCCCAGGCGTCATTTCCTGCTGTGCGAGTATTCCTGGGGCGCACCGGTCAATTCTATTTGGCGGCAGGCATGTCCTGGTTCAACTGCATGGCGGCGCGTACCTGTTGCATGGTCTCTTCGGCGCGAATGCGCGCACGGCTGGAACCGTCTTCGAGGATTTCCTTTACCTGCGGCTTCAGAAAATCCGGCCCGGCGCTCCTGAATCGGCTTGAAAATCTGCACCAGCGCATCGGCGGCCCAGCTTTTGCACTCGATGCAGCCAATGCCTGCCGAACGGCAGCCTTCATAGACCTTGGCCAGCGTCTCCGGCGTTGAAAAGACCTTGTGCAGATCGCCTACCGGGCAAATGTCCGGGTCGCCTGGATCGGTGCGGCGAATGCGCGCCGGATCGGTGACCATGGTCTTGAGCTTCTGGCGCACCACCGGCTCGGGATCGGTCATCAGGATCGTATTGCCATAGCTCTTCGACATTTTGCGGCCGTCGGTGCCGGGCAGCTTGGGCGAAGGCGTCAGCAGCACCTTCGGCTCAGGCAGAACCTCCTGCCCGTCGAGCTTATAGAACTGGTTGAAGCGCCGCGCCACCTCGCGCGTCAGCTCCACGTGAGCGGTCTGATCGTTGCCCACGGGAACAAACTGCGGCTGGTAGATGAGAATGTCGGAGGCCATCAGCAGCGGATAGCCGAGGAATCCGTAGGTGGTCAGGTCTTTGCCGGTCAGATTTTCCTGCTGCTCCTTATAGGTTGGCACGCGCTCCAGCCAGCCGAGCGGAGTAATCATGCCCAGTAGCAGGTTGCAGCTCGGCATGCTGCAGCACCTTGCTCTGCAAAAAGAGCACGCTGCGCTGCCGGGATCGAGGCCGGCGGCGAGGTAATCCAGCAGCACGTCCCGCGTATTGGGCGCAATTTCGATGTGTCGGCGTAGTCGGTGGTCAGCGCGTGCCAGTCGGCGATAAAAAAGTAGCACTCATACTGGCCGAGTTTTGCAGCTTGACCCAGTTGGCCAGGGCGCCCATGTAGTTGCCCAGGTGGAGTTTGCCGGTGGGACGCATGCCGCTGAGAACGCGCGGACGGGACGATGATGTTGCTGGTTCGGACATTTTTCTTATCGATTCTGTGGTGAAGCCGGGAGAATGCAGCCGTCTCTCGGGGAAGTCCGGAGAAACGGCTCCCCTTATTGTAGCGGGCCATTGCAGCGGGATCGGAGGAGTGGTATTGAAACTAGTCAGGCAAATCAGTTCTGAGGCTGCCATGTGCCCCATTTCCCATCCATCTTCGCCAGAGACTTTTTGTACGCTCAAGGCCGTTACGCCGTTCGGGCGCAATGTCACCGCTTCCTGGTATGCGGCGCGAGCCTTAGTGGTTTCTCCCAGTCGCTTGCCATGCTTCACCCACAAAATAGTCCACTCCCGCCAGATCATCTGGTTTGAGGGTTGCACCCATCGCCAACGCTTTCTGAATCTGTGTCTCAGCGTCCTGTCGACGCCCACAGGCTCCGAGAGCATATGCATAACGCGCAACTCTTTTTGCCAGGTCGGCACGCGAGAGAGTCGCTGCATCCGACAGCGATTGCTCCAGCAGTTGGCGGGCGCGTTCCGGCTCCTTGTTCTGCGTGAGCAGGCAAGTCGCGAGGGCTACCTGCATTGTGTTGCCTTTCTGCGGAACGCTGCAGGCCGCTTCCAGAAGCGGTTGCGCCTCGGCCTCGCGTCCGCTATTCACCAGAGAAATTGCATAAGTATAGAGTTCAATGCTGGTGAGCCGCGGCTTTCCCTGCCTGTCAAACGCCAAGGGCCTCAGGTACTCGAGGGCCTCGCTATATCGGCCGGCGTTGAAGAGGATTGGTCCCTTCAAGAGAGCTGCCGTAAAACGGCAGCCAGGACCAAAGACGGTTCAGCCGCAGAGCGCTGTCAAACTCGCCGCCATGCCCGAGGTTATAAACCCAGCGCTTGACTCGCGAAATCAGGAGGGAATAAAGAACGAATGAGGCAATCAGCAGGCGCAGAGCACGCAAGATATGCACTTTGGAAGCCGGCAACTGGTGCAATTGATGCACGTCGTGGCCGCCGACCAGCCAAAAGTAAGTGGCGCATGCCACTACTGCGATCGTGAACAGAACACCCCTCGCATCGGCAGTTGAGATGCCTTACTGTCGCTCTGATTACTTCCCCGCTTGCCAAAGACATGATCTTCCCCCTCAGAGATTGAATTATAGACATAACATAGGCCGCTCGATAATCGTCACTTCCTGCAACTCTCTGAGGTACTTTGGTATCCAGGGAGAAATTCTAGATGTGGCTGGAGCACGAATCAAACCAGCCCCAGGAGGGACGCAGCAGCGCCACCAAGAATTGCGCCGGCCCAGGAAAATCATCAGCAGGTAACTGCCCCAGATGGGAATCCGGTCGTAGAACTGCACTGCGCTGTAGGGCAACATATTGCGCGGCGACGCGGCTGCCGTCGAGGGGCGGAATGGGAAGCAGATTGAAAATTGCAGAGCGATATGTTGAGTCGGATGGCCGATGGATAGCGAGCAGAATCAAAGCCTGCAGGCCAGAATGGCACGCCCAGGGGTTGTCCCCCATGAGGAAGCCAGAACTAGCAGGCGCCCGTCAGGATCCGCGACGGCGACGACCGCGAGACCCGAGAAAGGCAGACGAAGACGAGAACGAGATTCGAGGCCGGTCCGGCGAGGCTGACCAGCTTATCATCGCGGACGATACTTGCCGAAGTTGCGGCTGATGACGGGGATGGGCTTGGCCCATCCGAAGAGATAGCCGCCGAAAAAGCCCATCCCGATCAGCGGTCCAAAGATCATGAGTGCGGGAAACAGCAGAGTGCCGATGGGGTCCATGTGATCGATGGGGTTGAGCGAGACGCGGCCCATCATGCGAGCGGTCTGGTCGCCGAGGCGAGAGGCCATCCAGGCGTGGGCGCACTCATGGACGCTGAGCGAAAAAAGCAGCAGGACGAACTCGAAGACGGCAATATATAAAGCGGCTGGATTGCAAACTAAATCTCCATGGGATTGAAGCTTCAGGTTAGCATGGTGGGTCTGGGAGATTCGACGGCCGGCTGGAATCAAACGGACCTGGCTGGCGCTGTCTTTGGGGTGATGCGGCCCAAATGTTCCGTGCGAATGGAGATCGGCATGTGGAGACGGATTGCGGCAATTTGCTTGTGCCTGGCGGTAACGTCGTCAGCGCGCAGCTTCGCGCTGGATGGTTAAGGCGCCGGCATTTTGAAAGGCGACTGTTTCAGCTCAAAAACAACAGGGCGGCACTGGCCGCGGGAATCCGGATGCGCGGGATTCCATTGCTTACTTCCACAGGCTCAACCGCCTTCGGGCTCCACTGCCCATGCGCCAGAATCTCCGCGCCGGCCAGGGTGACTCCCTCGGTCGAGTCCAATTGAGGAGCCTGCATTCTCCACGCGGTTGCGGACTGCGCCTTGCGCGGCGCGCGGATCGACAACTCCACCGCCTGGCGCTCATCTCTGTTGAAAACGGCAACCCTGAGCCCTTGATCGCGCTTTGCCGCATAGGCCGTGGCGTTCACGCCTTGCGGATTTCCCTCCACGTTCAGCGGCGTACCGCCGGCAAGCTGATTCGCCAGCATCATTCCATAGAAGATCGGCATGGCTCTCATCGCGCTGCCCGGATCGCTGAAGATGGGCGTATAAAAAGCGCCGTGCATGATTTGCGGTCCCTTCGCCACCTTCAGGCCGGGCGAGTGATTGCCCAGGCCGGCGGTGAGAATACCGCTGCTGCCGCCATGCAGGTTCACCCCGGCGCATCCCAGAGTGGCCAGTTGCAGCATGAAGTCCCCCACCCAAAGCGCGGAGGCAAAGGCGTTGCTCATGCCCGGCTTGCCGCCGCGAAAGCAGGTGTTGCCCTCGGTCATACGATAGATCCGCCCCTGCGCGCGCGCTATCGCCTCAATCTTCTTCGTTTCAGAGGGAAGTTGCGGAATGCCGTCGAGCAGCCGCTTGATCGTCACTCGCGGATCATCCGGCGGACCCTCGGCATAATAGTGCTTTGTCAACGCCACCACGCGGGAATCTATCGCCGCCGGCAACTCCTCGCCAAAGCGAATCGCCCAATCGAAAGAACCCGTGTCAGGCCCTCCCAGGCGAACCTCCGGCACGCTCGCGGCAATCGTCTCCGCAAAGCCGGTCCATTCCTTCAGGTAGTCGTCAAAGCCCCAGTTGGGCGGGCGTGTGCGATGGCTGGCTTCGTTATAGTCGTCGGGCTCGTTGCCAATCTGAAAAAACTCCAGGCGGTCTTCCAACACGCGCGCCACATGAGCCGCCTCCACCGCAGCCCTCTCCGGCGTTCCATTGCCAAGGTTGAGGCCATAGATCGTGCGCCAGCCCGTCGCGTCCAAAAAGCCCGCCAGCTCCTCGATCGCCCGCGGCGTAATCTCAAAAAGCCGGTGCGGCATCCAGTTCGCATCCAGATTGCCTCCCGGCAGGCGGAGCTTGGGCTCGGTCGTCGATTCGCTTGCCTTGAACCAGCAAAACTCGCTGGTGTTGCCGCCCAGCCGCAACACTCCCCGCGGGCTCAAAAGACGAAAAAACGCAACCAGATCTCGATTCGACGCTGAGAAAAATGTGGGATCGGACAACTGCGCCTGTTCATAGCTCAACCCCGAGTAGGTTAACGGAATCCGCCGCGCTCCCGGCTCCTCATGCAGCGCCAACTCGGCGGAAACGGCCGGTCCGCCTTGCGCCATGCCCAGATGCGAACAAGCTGCCGCTGTAGCGGCAGCACTGGCTTGAACCAAGAACCTGCGACGATCCATTGAACGAACTCCTGCGCTAAAGTGATTGGCGCGTGGCTTTATACAATTATCACAATTTTAGTCCACTTGCCTTGAGCCCCAGATCTCGGTTCTGAAACCTGGGAACACAAATCCCTGCAAGGAAATATGTTATTTTGCTTGCGGCGAGCATTCTCTATTACACCCTGCCGCAGGCTGCTCTGCTATGGACCGAGCCGGATATGGAGAAAGATTTTTCAGGCTCTTAGACAACCGTGCAATAAACGCGCTACACTGCATTTCCATACACCCAGGACCCGCGGGACGGCATACATTGCCGCCGCGGCTACCTATCCAGGACGCGCGATGAAAACTACCGATACGATCGAGCAGGTTTTGAAGCAGAAGGCAGTCAACAAGGTTCTCTCCGTCGATCCCGACCAGACGGTCTGGGACGCGCTCCAGATGATGGCTGACAACGATGTGGGCGCGCTGCTGGTGTGCGGCAAAAAGAAGCTGGCCGGAATCTTCTCAGAGCGCGACTATGCCCGCAAATGCGTCCTGCTGGGGCATCACTCGAAGGAAACCAAAGTTGCCGAGATCATGACCACCCCAGTGACGACCGTGACCCCGGAACAGACCGTGGATGAATGCATGACGCTGATGACCGAGCGCCATATCCGCCACCTGCCGGTGATGCAGCAGGATAAGGTCATCGGCATGGTGTCGATCGGCGACATGGTGAAGTGGGTGATCACCGGGCAGGAGCAGGTGATCGAGGCAATTGCAGAGCTATATTGCCGGGTCGTATCCGGGGTGATTGCGAGCTGTCATCCTGAGCGGAGGTTGGGCGACGTGTTTTGCGCCCCACGGAGTCGATGGATCTGCGGTTTGATAGCTGGAGTTTTTCGATGAGTTCAAATCATGCCCTACAAGGTCGATTTAATCCGCTTACTTAGCCAATCACCGCAACCTTGGCGCGCTTGCCCAGACGCACCACCAGCCGTGCCGGAAGTGACTCCAGCAAAACCATCGCATTGCCAGCCACTTCTCCATCCAGCTTCACCGCTTTTTCGGCGATCTTGCGGTTGGCTTCGGCGCCCGATGCGGCCAGCCCCATCTGCACCAGCAACTTCGGCAGGCGAATCTGATTCGGCTCCGGCCCGGCCACATCGGCATAGGCTACGGCGACCTCTTCCAGGTCCTCGCTCTCGCCCTTCTGCTGGAACATGCGCGCCCAGTTCTCATCGGCGCTTTTGGCCTCGGCCTCGCTGTGGAAGCCGGCGGTGATGGTGCGCGCCAGGCGCTTCTTCACTTCCATGGGATGCAGCTTGCCGGCAGCGACTTCGGCCTTGAGCGCTTCGACCTCGGACTGGCGCAGGTCGGTGAGGAAGACCCAGTACTTCCACATCAGACTCGTCGGAGATGCTCATCAGCTTGCCGTACATTTCGGCGGGCGGCTCGTTGATGCCGATGGCGTTGCCCAGCGACTTCGACATTTTCTGCACGCCGTCGAGGCCTTCGAGGATCGGCGTCATCAGCACGATCTGCGGCTTCTGGCCGTAGTGGCGCTGCAGCTCGCGGCCGCAGAGCAGATTGAACTTCTGGTCGGTGCCGCCCAGCTCCACATCGCACTCCAGCGCGACCGAGTCGTAGCCCTGCATGACCGGGTAGAGCATCTCGTGGAGGCTGATGGGCTGCTCGGCCTGGAAGCGCTTGTGGAAGTCGTCGCGCTCCAGCATCTGCGAGACGGTAAAGTGCGCCGTCAGGCGGATGGTGCCCTCAAAGCCCAGCTTGTCCAGCCACTCGGAGTTGTAGCGGACCTCGGTCTTGCTGCGGTCGAGGATCTTGAAGACCTGCTCGGTATAGGTCTTGGCGTTCGCGTCAATCTGTTCGCGCGTCAGCGGCTTGCGGGTGACGTTGCGGCCCGTGGGGTCGCCGATGAGCGAGGTGAAGTCGCCGACCAGAAAGATGACCTGGTGGCCGAGCTGCTGAAAGTGGCGCAGCTTGCGCATCAGCACGGTGTGGCCCAGGTGCAGGTCGGGAGCGGTGGGGTCGAAGCCGACCTTGATGCGCAGCGGGCGGCCGGTTTTGCGGCTCTCTTCCAGGCGCTCGCGCAGGTCGCTCACGCGGATGATCTCCGCCGCGCCTTTCTGGAGCAGGTCCATCTGTTCGTCTACGGGTAAAAACTTGCTCATGCCGTCTTTTAGTATAGAGTCGCGGGCACAGGGAAGCCGGAGGCAAACTGCTTCGGTGACTGCAAGCCTCTACTGTCTGCCTGTTTCTGTGAATAGATCTTTTTCCATTGCATCCGGCAGTAAAGGCAAGTCCACGGCCTTTGAGAGCCTTCGCGTCATCACCTGCAAGTGATAGCCCATCACCGCCAGGGTCATGGCCGCGCCGACGCAATGGCGATAGCGCGTGGCCACCGCAAGCAGAAACTTCCAGTAACTCCACTCTGGCCGGCCGAAGATTCCCTGGCGGACGAATCGAAGTTAACAAAGGCACGCGCATTTGCGCAGGTCACCCACTGCTGACCGTGCGACGCGCTGCCCGCCGCATGTTTGTCCGGCTTGGGCTGGGTGCGGCTCAGGTAGAGCTTCACGCGCTCATAGTATGCTGCGCTGGAGTAGATCCGCTTGAGCACTGAGCGGTAGCCCTCCACCAGTTTGGCGGCATCCATGTGAGGCAGAAAGTTCAGCATCCCGCCGGTGTTGTCGCCTCCGCCCGCATCCACAATCCGGCCCTCCCGCCACAAGCGCCGGAACAGTTGCGTTCCAGGCATGGCTTGCAGCAGGCCGACCATGGCAATGGGAATGCCGCTCTTCTGGATAAACTCGACCATGCGGTCGAAGATGTCGTCGCGATCGGTATCGAAGCCCAGGATGAAACCGCCCATCACCTGCATGCCATAGCTCTGGATGGTGGCTACGCTGTCCAAGCAAACTGCGCCGCGTGTTCTGCAGCTTGTTGCTGGCGATCAGGCCCGATTCATCGGGGGTCTCGATGCCCAGGAAGACGGAGATGAAGCCGGCATCCTTCATCAGTTGCATCAGCTCCGGATCGTCAGCCAGGTTCAGCGAGGCTTCGGTGAGGAAGTCGAACTGGTTTTCGTATTGGCTGCGCCACTCGGCAAGCGCCATGAGCAGTTCCTTGGCCCGCGCCTTGTTGCCGATAAAGTTGTCGTCGACGATAAACACCGCCTCGCGCCAGCCGGCCGCGCGCAACTGGTCCAGCTCGGCCAGCACCTGCGCCACGGCCTTGGTGCGCGGACGCCGGCCATAGATCTCGATGATGTCGCAGAACTCGCAGTTGAACGGGCAGCCGCGCGAGTATTGCACCGCCATGGTCGAGTAGCGATTCATCTTGATCAGGCTCAGGTCGGGCAGCGGGCTGCGTGCTCATCTCCGGCCGTTCGGCGGCCTGGTAGACGGGCTTGGCCGTCCCCTGCTCCAGATCCCGCGCCAGAGTGGCAATCAGATCCTCAGCCTCGCCGATCACGACGTGGTCCGCCTTCAGTTCGGCTGCCGGCAGGCTGCTGGCAATCGGCCCGCCCACCACGGTGCGCAGACCGCGCAGCCCGGCACCGCTCCACAATGGCCAGCAGCGATTCCTTCTGGATGTGCATGCCGCTCAAAAAAACCACGTCCGCCCAGGCCAGGTCGCGGTCGCGCAGCCGCTCCACGTTGGTATCCACCAGCCGCTTGTTCCACTCGCCCGGCAACAGCGCCGCCACCGTCATCAGCCCCAGCGGAGGCTGCGCGGCACGCTTGCCCAGGAACTTGAGCGCATGTTTGAAGCTCCAAAATGTATCGGGAAATTCCGGGTAGATAAGCAGGGCGTTCATCTGGACTCCTCTCAAGAGGAGGAGCGGCTGCTCGCCCAAGCAAATTTCTGAAGTTCAGGTCGTATTTCCCAGCTCGGAAACAACTGCGGCCATGCTCAATGCGTCAGACTGCTCCCATATCCATTCTCTCACCGCGGGTTTGGAATTCTGTTCAATATGAATCACTTTTCCAGAAATCGGCACGCAGCAGCCTTTGCGGTCCCGCAATCCCACCGCTGCCCCTCACTGCAGCATCCGCCTCCTTTGCCTTAAACTGGAACAATGGAAGAGTTCAGCAGGATTCAGCGCTTACCGCCTTATGTCTTTAACATTACCGGCAAAATGAAGATGTCCGCCCGCCATCGCGGAGAGGACATTATCGATTTCGGCATGGGCAACCCCGACGGGGCCACGCCCAAACACATCGTCGACAAGCTGGTGGAGGCGGCGCTGAAGCCGGCAACGCACCGCTACTCGGTTTCGCGCGGCATTCCGCGGCTGCGCAAGGCCATCTGCAACTGGTACAAGACCCGCTACGACGTCGATCTCGACCCCGAGACCGAGGCCATCGTCACCATCGGCTCCAAGGAGGGCATCGCGCACCTGTGCCTGGCGATTCTCGATTCGCGCGATACGGTGCTGGTGCCCAACCCCAGCTATCCGATCCATATTTACGGCCCGGTGATTGCCGGGGCGCACGTGATCAGCGTGCCGGTGCACGACCGCGAGCAGTTCCTGGCCCAGCTTGAGGAGCTGATTCCGCGCATGGTGCCGCGCCCCAAGGCGCTGATCGTCAACTTCCCCTCGAACCCGACGACGGAGTGCGTGGAGCTGCCGTTCCTGGCGCGGCTGGTCGAGCTGGCCCGCGAGTACGGCTTCCATCTCATCCAGGACCTGGCCTACGCCGATATCGCCTTCGACGGCTACAAGCCGCCCAGCGTGCTTCAGGTGCCGGGCGCGAAAGACGTTGCGGTGGAGTTCTTCACGCTGTCAAAGAGCTACAACATGCCCGGCTGGCGCATCGGCTTCATGGTCGGCAATCCGAAGCTGGTGGGCGCGCTGGCGCGGCTCAAGAGCTACTTCGACTATGGGACGTTTACGCCCATCCAGGTAGCGTCGATCGCCGCTTTGGAAGGCCCGCAGCAGTGCGTCCGCGAGATCTGCGAGAACTATCGCAAGCGCCGCGACGTGCTGGTGGAGGGGCTGAACAAACTCGGCTGGCCGGTGGCTAGTCCCAAGGCCACCATGTTTGTGTGGGCGCAGATTCCGGAGCAGTACCGGAAGCTGGGGTCGCTGGAGTTTGCCAAGCTGCTGCTGTCCGAAGCCAAAACCGCCGTCTCGCCGGGAATTGGATTTGGCGATTACGGCGACGGCCATGTGCGGTTTTCGCTGATCGAGAACGAAGAGCGGACGCGCCAGGCGCTGCGGGGGATTAAGCAGATGTTGGCGAAGGGATGAATATTGTACTTTCCCAGGTCTCAAAATCGAGACCTGGGGCAACCACCTTTTTCGGTTAACACTCCCGTTGAGTGCCTCCGCTTCAATTCATCTCATCGCCATTTCGAATCCACGTCCGGCGAGAGAATATCGGCCAAAGCGCGGCCGGTGAGGCTGGTCGCGGTATTAAAAGCTTCGATCTTCTCCCCTCCTACCGCTCCGCGATTCAGCAAGCCAAACGATTTGGCCTTTTCAGGATCGAGAATGAAGGCGTCAAAGCGTTGCACCGCATGGGCAATACGCGGGTCGGGGTTGACTTGCTCGTAGTACCAGATCAAATAATCGACAACGCCTGGGGAGCGCGTCCGATCCCAGGTTTTCTGCGGCATTTTTGACCATGTGCCATCCGGGAGCTGATTTCTCAGCAGAAACTCGATGTTCGGCCGCACAGCTTTTTCAATCCAGGCGCGCCATTCCGGCTGGCCGCAGTGCAGGTCGAAAGACAAAACGCCTTCGCCCACATATCCCGCCGTCCCATAGGTCATATCGTCCCAAAGGTGGTGATCGTTTTTGGGGTCGCCGCGCTTGGCCCAGTCGGCTTGCTCCTCAGCCAGGATATAGGGAATGTTGCCGTCCTTGCGCATGGTGCTCAAAACCCACTTCAGCGCGTGGTAGGCGATTTCACGGTACTTGTCCTTGCCCGTCACGTGATAGAGCCAGGTGTAAATCTCCCCGCCGGTCAAGGCTGACGACAGCGTGTACTGGTCCGGTATAGGCATCGTCATTTTGTCGCCTTCGACTTTGTCCCAGCCGGTGCCGAACGCGCCATTGGGGTGAATCATGCCGTTCTTCTCGATCGAATTGGCGTAGCGCAGGACGGCATCGAGATACTTCTTCTGCCGCACGGGGTCCGCGTGATCGTAAAGCTTGATAAAAAGCCCCAGCGCGCTTCCCGTATCCGCGAGGTAAACGCTGCCATAGCCGGTGGGCCAAAAGCCATTGGACATTTGCTTGCCCAGCAGGTAGTCGCCGTAGGCCAGGGCCGTATCCAGGTAGCGCCGGTCACCCAGAATTTCATATCCATCCACCAATGTGCGCATGTAATATCCGCCCACATAAATCGTGGGTGGGGTGGCCTTATTGGTCACGATGTAGTCGCAGGTTTGCTTCAGCAGGGCCCGCGTCTGAACGCACCCCGCATCGCTGCAAAACGGACTATTCGGCGGCGCGGGCTTGGCTGCAAACATGACAGGGCAGCTAAACAGAAGGCACGCTGCAATGCCGGTCAAATAAATCCATCGTTTCAACACAGGCTTTCTCCTCCTTCACTCAGCTCGGCAGGCACATGATTCAATCCAGGCAAACCGTCCAAAGGTAGCTCGACCTTTCATGGTTGTCGTTCTCGCCGAGATAGATACGGTGATCGTCGTCTACGGCCATATCGTGGATGCGCGCGGGGCGCTCGCCAATTTCAGAATCGCTTAAATTCGTATAACTTTCCATGCGATCGGCGCGCGTGTCCCAACGTATAAGTTGGGTGAAACCTTTCATGCCTCCTGCGGCGTAAAGGACACGATCCTTGATGGCCAGGGCAGGAAGGCGGCCGGTGGCCGTGACGTTCGCCAGCTTCTCCACCTGGCCTGTTTGCGCATCGATGCGGCACAGCACTCCGGCCGTTGTGCCGGCGTAAATGAAACGCTCGCCGTCGTAAGCCATGGAATCGCAAAAGCCGTAATCGTCTTTGTGGCGCGTTTCGCCCAGGGCGCTGGAAGCGCCGGCGGGAGCGGGGGAATCGGCGAGCAGTTGGGTTTTCTCCTGCTTCCTTGATAACCCATGCTCAAACCATACGAATCGATCTCCATCGGGATGATATTTGAACAGGCGCACGGGAACGCGGCCCATGGCTTCGTCGAAGGCGCGAGTTTCAGCATAAGTGGCCCATAACCATCCATCCTTATCCACCACCGCATTGTGAGGCTGTACGAACATAATTCCATTGGTCAGATAAGCAAGCAGCCTGGAATCGCCGCTGGCCAGATCGGTTCTGAAAACCGCTTCAGCGGGGTACGTGAAGCTATAAAGGATGCCGCGCTCCCAGTCGGCGGCAATCGATTGCAGATAGAGGTGCGGCGAGGGAACGCCGATCAGGCTGTAACTCCGGGTTTGAGGATCGAAGCGGACCAGCTTGCCGCCCTTGGCCGCGTGCTGTTGCTCCAGATCGTGCAGCAGCGAAGTGCCAAAGTACAGCGAGCGATCTTTGGGGCTCAGCAGCAGTGTGCGATGGATCTTCACGTCGAACTCATCCGCCCATTGCCGTGTGTTCATGCTCTCAAATCGTTCCGTGGAGGGATCGAAGCGGTAGAGCAAATCGCCGTCGATGGAGTTCAACCCGCAATATAGCTGCTTGTCATGCGGGTTCCACGTGACGGTATCGAAACTGATCCAGCCCTTGAACCACTCCGGATCGGCACACAATTCCCGATAACTCCATCGCCCCTCAATCTTTTCTTTCCATCCTTTGAGCCGGTAATCGCGCAGGATGTGCGCCTTGACGGAGCGAGGCCGGACCATTGTATTCATTACCATCCTTTTCCTAATGTAATTAGCCCCTCTAATATGCAGCTCTCGCTGGCGCGGCGCTTGCACGAAACTATAGATGCCTGAGTGACGCAGTGTCAACGCGACCAACCCTTTGAACGAGTACTCCTTAAAATGGAAATGCGACCTTGGAATAAAAAGCGCAAGAATAATTCTATTGCTCCTCTTGCATCATGCCGCTGAACAGGTACACTGTCGCTGACAGGAGGATATTACCTATGAAAGCGACGATTCAGGGCACCACTATGCCGGTGCTCGATGTGCAGCTTGATCCCAACGAGAGCGTGTATTCAGAGAGCGGGGAGCTCTCTTGGATGACCAGCTCGATCCAGATGACTACGCATACGCAGATGGGCGGGGGCGGAGGAATTTTTGGGGCGCTGAAGCGGGTGGCCGGGGGCGGGAGCTTGTTTATGACCGAGTACCGGGCCGCGCAGGCTGCGGGGACGGTGAGCTTTGCTACCAAGGTGCCGGGGCATATTGTGCCGGTGGAGGTCAGCCCTGGGAATGAATATATGGTTCACCGGCATGGGTTTTTGTGCGCTACGGATCAGGTGACGATTGGGATTGGCTTTCAGCAGTCGCTGGGGGCGGGGGTCTTTGGCGGCAATGGATTTGTGCTGCAAAAGGTGGGCGGGCAGGGAACGGCGTGGCTGGAGCTGTCGGGCGAGCTGGTGGTGAAGACGCTGGCGCCGGGCGAGATGCTGCGGGTGCATCCGGGGCATGTGGGCGCGTTTCAGGGCTCGGTGGCCTTCCAGATTGCCATGGTTCCGGGGCTGAAGAATGCGATCTTTGGCGGGGATGGGCTGTTTTTGGCCGTGCTGACGGGGCCGGGAGCGGTGTGGCTGCAGACGCTGCCGATTTCGCGGCTGGCGCACCAGATCAACGAGTATCTGCCGCATACAGACAGGCGGGATGTGGGCAATGCGGCGGGCGGTGCGCTGCTGGGCGGGATTGTGGGGTCGATTCTGGGCGGGGATCGGTAGCGGCCCAGGCTTTTTTGCCGCCTGCTATTGGCTCAAGTGGCCGTTGCGATCCATGCGGCCGCCGTGAAAGAAGCGGTGATTTACCATGCTCTGGCCGAGCAGAAAAAAGGCGACCAGCAACCCAATAAGAAACAGGATGAGTCCAATCTTGTACCGGCGTGACTTTTGATCGGGCGGGTCTGGCGCTTGAGTTTGATGGGTCATCGGTACTCCCTCCTCACCAGATAATGCGCCTTCTTTGCGGATGAGTGGCAAATTTCTTCAGGACCGCCCGCAAGCGGAGTGTAAGCTGTCTCTGCTTTGCTCGGGTTGCAATGGTATGGATCGCTTGATTAACATTCCTTTTATTGCCTTTGAGGGCTCTTGTCAACACAACTGCACGCCGCAATAGAGCAGGGCGAGAAAGTGTGCCGCGTCACCATGGGGAGCGATCTTGATGAAATCGAATCGAACTTCATGCTGAGCGCTTCGAGATTCTATTTGGACCAAGCCAAAAGAACGCTTCAGTACTTAAGTCCCCGCGCTACGCATGAATCGTACTGCGGCATGAGGCGCGAATCAACCAGAGTAAAAACCGGAACTGATTGCTGTTCTTTGAACTGCGAAAGTGCTGGCTAATTCAATTCCGCACTGGTTTCAGTTGCTTAAACAAAATCAGCCGCGATATTCCAGGAGATAAAAATGAAAGTAACGAGACGTCATCTGATCAAGATGCTGAGTTATGCGGTTCCGGCGCTTTCTTCCCGGCGAATGCCGGCATTCGTAAGCGGCAAAACGGGCGTTGCCTCGGCGGAGTTGCGGCAACCATTGAAGTGCCGCCAAGCGCGGATGCGGCTCCATCGCCCGATCTGTTGGTTTACGGTGGCACCGCTTCCGGCGTGATGACCGCGTACTCGGCCGCGCGCGAGGGATTGCGGGTGGTGCTGCTGGAACCGGGAGCGCACCTCGGCGGCATGGTCACGGGCGGACTGTCGTGCACTGACCTGGGTCACTACGCGATTATTGGCGGATATGTTCGCGACTTCTATATGAAGGCGGCTGCTCATTATGGAGTGCATGATCTTGATCGCATGGAGAACTGGTACTCGGAGCCGCATGTGGCAGAAGAAATCATTTCGCGGCATGCTGAAGGATGCCGGAGTAACTGTTATTTACCATCAGCGGCTTGCGCGAGATGAACGGAGTGGAGCTTCAGGATAGGCGCATTGTCTCCATCACGACCGAGGACGGCAAGCGCTGGACGGCAAAGATATTTGCGGACTGCACGTATGAAGGAGACCTGATGGCGAAGGCGAAGGTCAGTTATACGTGGGGCCGCGAAGCGGCTTCAGAGTATGGCGAAGACCTTGCCGGAGTGCGCGCAAACACGCCCATGAATCAATTTCTCTGGGCGGTTTCAGCCTATGATAAGCATCACCGTCTGCTTCCGGAGATCGACCCTGGGCCGCTGGCCGCTCCCGGCTCCGGCGATAAGAAGGTGCAGGCTTATAACTTCAGACTTATACTGAGCAACGATCCAGATAACAGGCTTCCCTTTCCTCGCCCGGAAGGATACGACCGCTCCCGCTTTGCGCTTGCTGGAGCGCTATCTGAATGAGTATCAGGCGCAACTGGGCCGCGGGCCGGGGATCAAGGATCTTTGCAACTTTGTAGCTATCCCCAATCACAAAGCGGATTTTAACAATCAAAATGGATTTGGGTCGGATTATATTGGCCATAACTGGAAGTATCCTGAGGCCAGTTATAGCGAGAGGGAGGCTATCTGGAAAGATCACCTGACTTATACCCAATGCTTTTATTACTTCATTACGCATGACCATAAGTTACCCGCCGGACTGCGGGCGGAGACCAGCCAATGGGGTCTGTCAAAAGATGAATTTGCCGATACGGACCACTGGCCGCATCAGTTATACGTGAGGGAAGCACGCCGCATGGTGGGCGACTATGTGATGCGCCAGTCGGATACGGTAAGCGAGCGCACCAAGTCTGACTCGATCGGCATGGGATCGTATAACATCGACTCGCATAATACGCAGCGCGTTGCCATGCCCGACGGAAACGCGCTGAATGAGGGAGACGTTCAGTTTCCCGTGGAACCTTACGAAATTTCTTATCGCAGCATCACGCCCAAGCGAGCCGAAGCGGAGAATCTGCTGGTAACTGTTTGCCTCTCGGCGACTCATGTTGCTTACTGCTCCATCCGCATGGAGCCGCAGTACATGATTCTCGGGCAGGCCGCGGGGACGGCGGCGAGTCTCGCCGTCAATAGCCGGCAAGCCGGTTCAGGATATTTCTATCTCCGATTTACAGCGGAAACTGCGCGAGCATGGAGCGGTGCTTCATCTCGACGAGGAGTTTCATCCGGCTACCACTTAAACGATGCACAGCGCGGCAGTTGCCGACGCGCTCGGCTTGCTATGATGATCTTCTCGTTTCTCGGAGGGATTTCATATGCGCTCTTTATCCAAAGTTTTGGCGTTCGGCTGGCGGCGCTGGCTTTGCCGGTTCTGGCTTCTTCGCAGGCGGCGGATTACGTCTACCGGATCGATGGTCCGGCGAGTGTTTCGGCGCTGCGCGTTACCGGCGCTTCCGCTGAATGGTCGGCAACGATTGAAGATGGCGGCGCGATTGAAGCTGTTGCGGAAAAACTGCCCGCGGTCAAGAATGGCGCGGTTCACCTGGTGCTTGCGCCGGGGAACGCAACGCAGACGGTGGAGTTGAATGCGGAATCCGGATTGGTCTCCGACTGGTCAGGCCACGGCAAACTCGTCTTCCATCTGTGCAACGCTTCCGAGTTCATGATTCCATTCACGCTGACCATTCGCGACGCGGCGGGCGCCGACGTTCACGGCCAATCATCTATGGATGTTCAGAGCGCGCAATCGCTTTGAGATTCCGCTGGCCGATATTCGCACGGACGACGGCACGCCGCTCGATCTGAGCCGGGTGCGGTCGATGCAGTTCGAGTTTCACAGCGCGGAGAAATTCGAGCGCGACCTGTGGCTTTATAACCTCTATATTGCCGCGGCCGAGCAGCCAACCAGAGCACGCAGCGAACTGCTGCTGGATTTCGGTCCGCAGGGAGCGCCGTTGCTGGATGGTTCACGGCCCATCGACGAGCACACGGCGTATGCAAAATGGCGCGGCTACGGTTGGACTACAAATATGGAGAAGGCCACCAGCGCCGAGTTCAATCAGCCCAAGCCCGACCCCATGCTCAACAGCATGGTCTGGGCCGACCTGGGCGCGCGGAAGGCGACGTTGCGCGTGGATCTGCCCGACGGCGTCTATCGCGCACGATTCTGGGGCGGGAACTATACGTCGAAGGCAGTTGCGGCGAGGGCATTTCGCGCTCGCCGTCAATGGCGCGGTGGTGGCGGAGCGGCGGGCCGACCCGGCCACTTTCTATACCGCAGCCGAATATTTTCGCGGTATCGACGACTGGTACCAGCCCGGCGAGGATACCTGGGCAAAGTTAGGCGCGCAATCTCTACCAGCATTATGATTTTTCGTTTACCGTGCGCGGCGGCAAGGCGGAGTTTACGTGGTCGAAGACGCTGGCTGCCTTTGGCTTGCTGATCGCGCCCGCTGCCGATTTCAATGCGGCTATCGAGCGCGTGGAGTCCGCGCGAGCGCCAGGCCTTCGAGGCCAATCTCAAGCTTCCGCAGCCGGCAACGGCGAACCCGTTGGCCGAGCCCGCCGACCAGAAGTCGAGGGTTTCTGCTGTGGAGCCGCGACTGGCAGAAGAACGTGGGGCCGTATGATGCGCCGGATGCAGCCGAGCGCAACCCATGCAGCGTTGCATGCTATCGCCGCGCAGGGCCAGCGCGTTCACTCGACAGTTACTCTCACGCCGCTGCGTTCGCTCGGTTGGGTTAGCGCTTCAGTGAGTGCGTTGCGCAGTCCGCTCCGGCGCTATGTTGCCTCAATCGGCAATTGAAGTGCGAGCGGAAAAGTATCTGTGGGACGGCTGGCCGGCCAGCCTGGATCGATATGAGCTCTTTCCCACTTCGCGCGCGCCGGCCTATGCCAACCTGAACCAGACCTGGTGGTTCACCATCACTCCGCCGGCTGGCGCAAAGCCCGGCATTTACTCCGGAACCGTGCGTCTGCTTGCGCAAAGCGGCGCGGTCTCCATTCCGCTGAGCGTCGAAGTTCTTCCCTTCCAGCTCGCCAGCGCAGATCAGCATGGCGCGGCTTACAGCCTGTGGCGCAACAGCGATTACAACATGAGTTACGCGCTGCGCTACTTTATGCCCGCGAAGATGGATTATTTTCGCCGCCTGCTGCGCGCCGAGGCTGCCGACATGAAGGCGCACGGCATGACCATGTTCCACTTCACTCGCGCCGGCGATCACCGGCGTGGAGGGCGATCGCGTCAAACTCGACTTCACCCTGGCAAAAGAGGAATGCCGTGTGGTGAAGGAATACGGGCTTGCCGGTCCGTCGCGTCCGGCGCTGGTTTTTCTGACCATTGAGATCTCGCGCAAGCTGATGAAAGAGACGCGCTACGGAGATTTTCAGGAGCCGGAGGAATTGTCTCCCATGCTGCCCGACAGCCAGCGGGACGAGGAGTTTTCCCATCGCTTCAATCGGCGATTTATCGACGCCGTCCGCCAGATTCAGGATTTCTTTGATGCGCAGGGCATTCCCATCATGATGCAGACGGCCGACGAGCCGCGCGAGCGCAACATCAATCAGTGGAACCGCAATCTGGCCGAAACCATCCGCTACGACGAGATGATCAAGACGGCTATTCCGCGCGTGAAACTCTACCTCGATCCGGAAGGGGATGAGGATTCGGGAGTGAGTTACCTGCCGTTGCTCGATCAGCTTGATTATGTTTCTCCGCATCCCTGGGACCGCGCGGCAAAGATGATGGAGCGCGCGCAAAGCGGCAAGCCCGAACTTCGCTACTACAACGGCATTGTGGGCGACCGTTACGATTGGGGCTTCGAGGTGGCCGCGGCAAACGCACACGGCTTCTCGCAATGGCATTTCGGATGGCAGCTCGAACCCTTCCAGCCATTCCAGGCGACGTGGCACTCGGGATATACGGTGGCCGGTCCGGATGGTCCACTGGACTCACCCGGTTACGAAGTGGTTGCCGCGGGCATCGACGATTACCGCTATATCGCCACGCTGCGGGAGCGCATTGCGGAAGCGAAGAAGGCCGGATTCAGTGGCCCCGCTGTTACTGAGGCTGAGGTCGCGCTGAGCGAGTTGCAAGCCGGTTCCGAGCCTTACGCCATGCATGCCGAATATGCCGACGAAGAGCATACGCATGCGCGCAACACCATTGCCGGAAAGACGCTCGACGAGTGGAGAGCGCGCCTGGCCGGCTGCATTGAGGCTATCGATCGTGCACGATCGGCTGCCGGGTTATAGAATATTGACCAATAACCGGGAACCAAAAATGAAATCCCCGCGGGGTTGGGCGAGTTGATCAGAAATAGCTTGAAGCAGTTGTGACATGCAACCGGAAGGGAGTGGAAGATGAAAATCGAGCCAAAGGATTTCCGCGTGCCGCCAGGCAAGAAAGTCCAACTTAAAGAGTGGCCGACGATCATCAGGCCGCTTTTCAAGTCAAAGAAGCAGTACGAGAAACTTCTGGATGAGCACACATGCGAGTTGAGCTCGTTGCAACAGCTTCACTATGCTTCCAACCGTTATGCGTTGCTGGTGATATTTCAAGGAATGGATTCGGCGGGCAAGGACGGCGCCATCCGGCACGTCATGTCCGGGGTGAATCCGGAGGGATGTGAAGTTTCAAGTTTCAAGCAGCCGAGTGCCGAAGAACTGGAACACGACTTCCTGTGGCGTACGACTTGTCGGCTTCCGGAACGCGGGCGGATTGGCATCTTCAACCGTTCTTACTATGAGGAAGTGCTGGTCGTTCGCGTGCACCCTGAGATTCTCCGCAGCCAGGGACTGCCGCAAGAGTTGCGTGATGAGAAATATATTTGGGACGAGCGCTATCGCTCCATCGTTGAACTGGAGAGCCATCTCTATCGAAACGGCACGCGGACCATCAAGATATTCCTCCATATTTCCCGCAATGAGCAGCGAAAGAGATTCCTCGAACGAATTGATGAACCGGGAAAGAACTGGAAATTCAGCCTTGCGGACATTCACGAGAGAAAGTTTTGGAAGCAGTACATGGATGCGTACGAGGCATTGCTGAGTGCGACAAGCACGCGTCAAGCGCCCTGGTACGCGGTTCCCGCCGACGACAAGGAAAACGCACGCTTGATTGTTTCAGCTATTGTGCTGGACGCGCTCAAAGATATGAAGATGAGTTATCCAAAAACCACACGGAAGCGCCGTGAAGAGTTACTCGCAATCCGTCAGCAATTAGTTAAGTAGAGCGGTCCGCTGCGGGGCGGGGAAATCTTTCCGTGACTAACTTCAATGCTTCTTCCGGGGTCGTGATCGTTCCTTCGAGCTGCGCATCTTCGACTGCCCGGAGCATCTCTTTGAAGCCCGCACCCGGCACGTAACCCGCTGCGATCAGCTCGCGCCCGGTAATCAGCGGCTGCGGGCGCACCGTCTCCTCCGGCATGGAGAGCCAGCGCTCGCGCACAAACTCCCAGTGATCCAGATATCCGCTTCCGGCAAGGCAATCCATGCGGTGCAGCGCCAGATGCTGCTCGAAATGCCGGGAGCCGGAAAAATCGCTTCAGCGTGGAAGCCTTCATCCGCTGAGCATCGGCAGAAGCGCATGTGGTTCTCAACCAGCGCGAAAGATCTGGGCGTTTCGTCGTTCGAAAATCGGAAGCGGCGGCAGATTTCAGCCGCTATGGCTACGCCGACTTCCACGTGGCCGTCAAAACGGATGCGGTCGGGAGCGCGGCGGAATGTCGGCGGCTTGCCCACATCGTGCAGCAGAGCGCCCCAGGCCAGGGTCAGCGGGCATCCCGGCTCCAGTTGCTCCAGAAGCAGCAGAGTATGCGTCCACACGTCGCCTTCGGGATGGAACTGCGGCGGCTGCTCCACGCCCTTCATGCGTCGCGACTTCAGGCAGGACTTCAGAGAGCAGCCCGGTCTCGTCCAGCAGCTCAAAGGCTCTGCGCGCGCGGCCTTCGGTCAGCATTTTGGTCAGCTCATCGCGCACGCGCTCGCGGCTTACCGCGTGAATGCGAGCGCGCCAGTTGCCGGATTGCCGCGGCTGTTGCCGGCTCCAGTTCAAAACCGAATCGAGCCGCAAAGCGCACTCCGCGCAGCATGCGCAGGCGGTCTTCTTCAAAGCGCGCTTCCGGTTTGCCGATGGCCCGAATCTATGCCCGCGTCCAGGTCCGCCACTCCGCCTACGTAGTCGATTACCGCCGAACGCATTCTCTCAGCACTCTTCCAAAACTCCGCCGCCCGCAGGGCATCGAGCAGCAGCCCATTGATGGTGAAATCCCTGCGGCGCACATCTTCTTCGGCGCTCTTCGTATAGCGCACGGCATCGGGATGCCGGCCATCGGAATAAGCTCCATCGGAGCGGAAGGTGGCTACTTCGGTGGTAACGTAGCCTTCCTCATCGCCGTCGGCAACCAGCACCACGCCGAAGTGCGCGCCCACGGCAAAGGTTCGCTTGAAGAGGCTCAGCACCGCGTCCGGCGTGGCGCTGGTGGCAACGTCATAGTCCTTCGGCTCGCGCCCCAGCAGCAGATCGCGGACGCAGCCGCCGGCCAGGTAGGCCTCATGGCCAGCGGAGCGCAGCTCTCTCACCACCTGCAAAGCCGCTTCGAATTTGTCGCGATCGCAGGAAACATCGCTTATGTTCGCGCCTCATCCGTCCCACTGTCCATCACTTTCCAGTTCCTCTGGCCGCGCCAGCGGCGTCTGCCGCACCGGGTCCGGCGGCACCCCGCCGGTAAACTAAATAGATGGGTACCCGCGGCCTGATCCTCGGCATTGAATCCTCCTGCGACGAGACCGCGGCTGCCGTGGTCGAGCGGGGAGCGCGCACGCTCAGCTCGGTGGTTGCGTCGCAGATCGCCACACACGCCCGTTACGGCGGGGTGGTGCCGGAGCTGGCCAGCCGCGAGCATCTGCGCGCCATCGTTCCCGTGGTGCGCGCCGCGCTTGCCCAGGCCGGCATCACGCTGGCCGATTTGGATGCTATCGCTGTCACAGCTGGTCCCGGACTTGCCGGAGCGCTGCTGGTGGGCATTACCTACGCCAAAGCGCTGGCCTTCGCCAACGGCTTGCCGCTGATCGCCGTCAATCATCTTGAAGGGCACATCCATGCGGTGCTGTTGAATGAGCGAGAGTCGGCGCCCCAAGCAACCGCCAACATGGACTGTCATCCTGAGCGAAGGTCGCCGCTGCGACCGGAGTCGAAGGATCTGCGGTTGCGATCCTGACCGCACGAGCCGGCCCTGGCGCTGGTGGTCTCCGGCGGGCACACGCATCTTTATCTGGCTCGGCCTACTGAAACTGCATGGACCTACAAGCTCATCGGCCGCACTCTCGACGATGCAGCCGGCGAGGCTTATGACAAGGTTGCCAAGCTGCTCGGCCTGGGCTACCCCGGCGGGCCGTGGATCGACGCGCTCGCTCTGCACGGCAACCCGCGCGCCGTGCCGTTTGCGTTTTCGCAGATCAAAACAAAGGTTCACCTGGCCGGCAAGCCCCCGCGCACCAAGGCGGCCAAGACCGCGCCCATCGCCAACCTCGATCCGCATTTTCTGTTTTCGTTTTCGGGGATCAAGACCGCGGTCCTGCGCTACGTGGAGCTGCACAATCTGCGCCCCGAGGCCGAATCGCGCCGCGAAGCGCTCTTTACCGGGCCCGACGCACCGGCTCACCCCACGGTTGAAGACGCGCTGGCGCAGTGCGACCCGCAGACTCTGGACCTGATCGCCAGCTTCCAGTACGCCGTGGTCGGCGACCTGATGAAGAAGACCTTCGCCGCCGCCGAATCCCTGGGCGCGCGCCGCATTCTGGTTACGGGAGGGGTGGCCGCCAACCGCTCGCTCCGCGCCCGCTTCACCGCCGAAGCCGCCCGCCGCAACCTTCATGTGGCCTTCCCCACGCTGGCGCTCTCCACGGATAATGCCGCCATGATCGCCGCCGCCGCCTGGCCTAAGCTTCTGGCCAAAGAGTTTGCCGATCCCGGCCTTTCCGCCGATCCGTCGCTGGCGCTGGGGCGATAAATGGGTCTGCGCATTAAGCTCCCAATTCAATCTGACGCACAAAGTTTACCAATCAGTAACCGCCGATTTGCCGACTCGCCGTCTTGCTACAATCGGAAGGGCCGCAAACCGCCAAATTCATCAGCTTTATGAGCAAGCAGTTCGAACGATGACCCTCCGCCTCTTCAATACTCTGTCAGGACAAGTCGACGAGCTTTTGCCTATGGATGGCAAGGCACTGCGCATGTACGCCTGCGGGCCTACGGTCTACGACTATGGGCACATCGGCAACTTCCGCACTTTCTTGCAGATCGACGTGCTGCGGCGGTTTCTGCGGCTGACCGGGACTGAGGTTCGCCACGTGATGAACATTACCGACGTGGACGACAAGATTATCCGCAACGCTGCGGCTGCCGGCGTTCCCATCGGCGAGTACACGGCGCCTTACGAGCAGGCTTTTTTTGAGGATCTCGAAGCGCTGCGGGTCGAGCGGCCGGAGCAGTTTGCGCGCGCCACGGAGCATATTCCGCAGATGGTCGAGCTGATCCAGAAGCTGGCCGAGGACGGCGCGGCTTACCAGTCGGAGGATGGGTCGTGGTACTTCCGGCTGGCGTCGTTTCCCGAGTACGGCAAGCTGAGCAAGAAAGATTTGAGCGGGATGGAAGACGGCGCGCGCGTGGATGTGGACGAGTATGAGAAGGACTCGGCGCGCGATTTTGCCCTGTGGAAGGCGGCCAAGCCGGGGGAGACCTCGTGGGATACGGCCATTGGCGCGGGACGGCCGGGCTGGCACATTGAGTGCTCGGCGATGGCGATGGAGTACCTGGGCGAGAGCTTCGACCTGCACGCGGGCGGCGAAGACCTGATGTTTCCGCACCACGAAAATGAGATTGCGCAGAGCGAGAGCGTGACCCATAAGACCTTTGCGCGGCACTGGATGCACGTGCGCTTTTTGCTGGTGGATGGGCGCAAAATGTCCAAGAGCGAGGGGAATTTTTATACTCTTCGCGATTTGCTTTTGAAGGGGTACAAGGCTTCGGCGATTCGGCTGGCGCTGATCTCGGTGCCCTATCGGCATCAGCTTAACTTCACCTTCGATGGGTTGATTGAGGCCACCAACGCGATTGAGCGGCTGCGGACTTTTCACCAGCGGCTGACGCAGGGGAGCTTTGCGGCGGGCGAAAATCCGGCGCTGCAAGCAAGCGGCGGCCAAGGCGCAGGCGGATTATCTGGCCGCGCTTTCGAACGACCTGAACACCGCCGAGGCGCGCGCGCCGATCTTTGAGCTGGTTCGCGCGGCGAATACGGCGATCGACCAGGGGCAACTGCTGGCCGCGGACCGGGATGCGATTCTGGCGGTTCTGGCCAGCTTTGACGCGGTCTTTGACGTGATTGAGGATCGCGACGCGGAGGCGACGCGGCAGGCTCTCAAGTGGGCCGCGGAGAGCGGCCGCGAGGCCGATGTGGCGCCCGAGCTGCTGGCGCGGCAGTCGCTTACCGATGAAGCCGTCGATGCGCTGGTGGCCGAGCGCACGCTGGCCAAGAAGCAGCGCAACTTTGCCCGCGCCGACCAGATTCGCAACGAGCTGGCCGAGAAGGGCATCGTGATCGAAGACTCAAAAGACGGCGTGCGCTGGAAGCGGAAGTAAAGGCAAAACTGAGGTAGACTCGTAGTACTGGAATCGTTGGCTTTCCAGGGAGGTGCTTGCCATGGAATTCGAGATTGTATTTGATCGCGAGGAAGATGGCCGCTGGATTGCGGAGATTGAAACTCTGCCTGGAGTGCTCGCCTATGGAGCCACCCGCACTGAAGCCAGATCAAAAGCGGAAGCGTTGGCACTGCGCGTAATTGCCGACCGAATTGAGACCGATCAATCGATTCCGGATCAGGTGCGTTTTGCTGTAGCGTAAGGCATCCCTATGAGTCAATGGCCCTCCTCGCGCGCATCCAATGTGTTGCGAGCTTTACAGCGAATCGGATGGCGTGAGAAACCCCGCATAAGCAAGAGTGGTGCGCATAAACAGCTTGATAATCCTGAATACCCCTATGAATTCACGTGAGCCTTCCACGATGGGGAGGAGATTGGCCCCAAAATGCTGGCTCGAATTGCAAAACGAACAGGCTTGAAGCCGGAGGACATATAACCCCATGGAAGCCAACGAAGCCCAGGAGTTGCAGGAACACGCCGAGCACGCGGAGCACGAGAATGCGATGCGGCCGGTTGCTTTAACCATGACGGTGCTGGCCGTGCTGGTGGCCGTAACCACCGTGCTGGGCCATCGCACCCACACCGAGGCGATCATCAACCAGGACAGGGCCACCGACCAGTGGAACTACTACCAGGCCCACAAGATTCGCGCCAACGATACGGCACTGGCCTCCGACCTGCTGAGCGTGATGACCATCGCCGACAAGGAGGCCGCGAAAAAACTGGCCAAGGGCTATGCCGACCACCAGGCCAAATGGGCCGACAGCCTGAAAGAAGAGCAGGATCAGGCCGAGGCGCTGGAAGCCAAAGTAGAGAAAGCCGAGGCCAAGGCCGTCCGCTTTGACCTGGGCGAAGCTCTGCTGGAGATTGGCCTGGTCATCACCTCGGTTACACTGCTCACCCGCGTCCGCATTTACTGGTACGCGGGCATCTTCTTCTCGCTGGTCGGAATCGCCTCGGCGGTTTCGGTCTTGATGCTCAAGTAAGGACCCCCAGTTTTGCAGATTGTGGTAAACTTGCGGCCAAATGCAAGCCCGCCTGTTTACCGCTCTCCTCGTTCTTTGCTGCTCACCGCTGCTTGCCCAGGCACCCGCTGCCCAGGTTCACACCAGCGACATCGGCTTCAGCTACAGTATTCCCGCAGACTGGGAGGTATCGATACCAAGCCGACGCTTCCGGCAGTGCGGCGGAAGTTAGCAAATGACAGCCAACAACGAAGATGAAAGAAAAGGCGCGGCTTGTGCCAGGTCGCGCTGACTGCGCGGCACGGCGCACCTGCCTCCGTGGTCGTCGTTGTGGCGTTGCCCTATGCCTGTTTTGGCCAACGATGACCGCTAAAGACCTTCCGGACTTTGGCTCCGGAGCCGCGGAAGGGACTCAAGAACAATTTCAACATCTCCGACGCAGGTCCACGGCGCCTATTCGCTGGGCACGCACAGCTATGTGGGTCGAACGCTCCACCGGCGCTCTCATAGGTCACCCCGAGGTGCAAGTACACGGTGGAGACGGTTTGCAGCATTCTCAAGAAAGGCGCGGTGTGCTGGATGGCTATAGCCGCCGACAATGCCGCGCTTGCAGACCTTCGAGAACGGCGCTGTGACATTGGACGGCGAAGTTTCCGCCGCGCTGGTCCCCGCCAACCGCATTCGAAAAGAAACCGTAGCAGGAACTTCGGCCGATCGAGCTGGCACTTATTCCGCCGGCATCTGCTCCAGTTCCTCGATAGGGCGTGGCTTGCGCTTGCACCTGCGCGGTGGTGAGCAGAAATACGGCCACCACGATGCCAGCCATGCCCGCGAACTCTGCTGCCTCGGGCCGCTCGTGAAGCAGGAAGATTCCCAGCAGCACCGCGACCACCGGGTTGACGTAGGCATAGGAAGTGACCTTGGCCACCGGCACGTTCTCAATGAGGTAGATGAAGCAGGTGTAGCCCAGCAGCGAGCCGCCGGTGATGAGCTAAGCCTGCGACCCGATCGATGCGGCGTTCAAGTGAAACTGGGGCCACTGGCCCAGCGCCGTTCCCAGCAGCGGTGCTGAAGGCGCCCGCGAAGAGCATCTGCCAGGACGCGGCGACAAAGCTGTTTACCGGCAAACGCGAACGCCGGCGAGAATGCTTCCCACGGTCCAGGCCAGCGCGCCGGCCAGCAGCGTGGCGATGGCCAACAAGAGTGCGCGGTCGCCGGCCAGGCCGCTGCGCACCGAGGGCCACAGCAGCACCGCCAGGCCCGCAAATCCCAGCATCGTGCCCAGCCAGCCGCGCGCGGGCAGCGGCTCGCCACCGGGCAGCATCATCTCTGCCAGCGCCACATAAAGCGGAAACAAGCGCCAGCACCAGCGAGGCCAATCCGCTGGGCACGGTTCTTCTCCGCATACGACCAGGCAGACGTTGCCTCCGCCCAGCAGCAGGAAGCCGATCAGGCACAGCATCAGCATGGTTCTTGGCGGCCACAGCGATGCGCAGTCCGCGCCAGCGGCACCAGGCCAGCAGAATTGCGCCGGCAATCAGAAAGCGCGTCCCCGCCAGCAACAGCGCCGGCATCTGCGCCGCTCCAATGCGAATGGCGGTATAGGTGGAACCCCAGAAAAAATAGACGCTGGCAAAGGCCAGCACGATCGAGGCAGTGGTTGCCGCTTTCTTGCGGGTTGGCCTGGTTGGGATGTGGATGCGGGCATGGAGATGATTCCATCGTAGAGCCTGCCGGGTACAAGCGTGGAAATGGCCGCGCTGCGCATGCTATCCTCAACGGGAGAGGGTTCCCGTGCAAATGCGTGCCACTAATCGACTGTTTGCGCCGGCCAACAGGCGCTGGTCGCGGTCGCGCGCGCGCATCATCTGCCCGCGGAAGCATTTGCGCGTGCTGCCCATGCGCACACGACCTAGCCTTTTCGCCAGCGATTAGTTCAGGTTTGCCGAAGACCCTCGCCTGCCGATTCTCGCCCCACCGGACGAGCAGAACTGGATGATCCCACGGTCGGGTCGTTCCACGATTGTAGGGAACAAGTAAAGCGATGGAAACACAGGTTCTTCGACTGCGGTCGCCGCGGCGACCTCCGCTCAGGATGACGGACATTTACTGGTTGCTCAGGATGACAGCCTTTATAGAGGAGACAAGAAGATGACCAAACAAGAGATCTACGAAAAATACGGACCGAAGCTTCGCTGTCCCTTGCCAGGACCCAAGGCCCAGGCGGCTGTTGCAGCCGATACGCGGCTGATCTCGCCCAGTTATACGCGCTCTTATCCGCTGGTGGCCAAGCGCGGCCGCGGCGTTCGCGTTGAAGACGTGGACGGCAACGAGTTTCTCGACTTCGCAGCGGGCATTGCCGTGGTCTCCACCGGCCATTGCCATCCTGAGGTCGTTGCGGCCATTCAGAAGCAGGCCGCCGAACTGATTCACATCTCCGGAACCGATTTTTATAACGAGGCTCTCACCGATCTGGCTGACCGGCTCTCCGGCGTTGCGCCCATGCCCGGCCCGCACAAGTTTTTCTATGGCAACTCCGGCGCCGAGGCCATCGAGTGCGCGCTGAAGCTGGCCCGCTACCACACTGGACGGCAGCAGATGATCTCGTTCTTTGGCGCCTTCCACGGCCGCACCATGGGCGCGCTCTCGCTTACCGGCTCGAAGCCGCAGCAGAAACGCCGCTTCTCGCCGCTGGTTCCGGGCGTGACGCATGTCCGCTATCCCTATACCTATCGCGGCTGCACAGGCGGACCGCAGGAGGAAGAAGCCTTCAGTCTGGGCTGCGCGCGCTACATTGAAGAAAAACTTTTCAAGTCGATTCTGCCGCCCGAGGAAGTGGCCGCAATTTTTGTCGAGCCTATTCAGGGCGAGGGCGGGTTTGTTGTCGCGCCGGATAACTTCCTGCGCGAGCTGCGCGCCATCTGCAATCGGCACGGCATTCTGCTGGTGGTGGATGAGGTGCAGTGCGGGATGGGCCGTACGGGAAAGTGGTGGGCCATCGAGCACTCCGGCGTCGAGCCGGATATGGTTTGCCTGGCCAAGGGAATCGCCAGCGGAATGCCGCTGGGCATCTGCATGACCCGCGCCGAGATTATGGACTGGGCTCCCGGTTCGCACGCTTCCACCTTCGGCGGAAATCCGGTTTCCATTGCCGCCGCGCTGGCCACCATGGACATTATCGAGCGCGAGGCCATGGCGAACGCCGCCCAGGTGGGCGAATTCATGCTGCAGACGGCTGCGGCCCTGGGCGAAACTCACCCGCTGGTGGGCGAGGTGCGCGGACGCGGCCTGATGATCGGCCTTGAGATCGTGAAGAACAAGGCTACCCGCGAGCCGGCCGTTGCGCTGCGCAACCGCATTGAGACCCTGGCCTTTGAGCGGGGACTGATGATGCTGGGCTGCGGAGAAACTTCGCTGCGGCTTTCGCCTCCGCTCATCGTCAACGAGTACGAAGCCACCGTTGCCATGGATATTCTCGAAGAGGCGCTCACGCTGGCGGAGAAGGAACACGAGCAGGCCACCGCGCTCGAGATTGTGACGGCCTGAAGCCATCAGCTAGAGCGAAACCAGAGTAAACGTGCCCTTTCTGAATGTGTTAACAGCCTGTGGTGAAAGTCCAGTTTTGAAAGGGCACGACTTTAGTCGTGCCATAAGTGCAGCAAAATCAGTAGGGCTTTAGCCCCTGAGGAACTGCAAACCGGGAATTTCGACTTTCACCACAGGCTCTTAAGGGTGGCTCGCCGCGGCGAGCCACTTGACAGCGTTGCTTTCGGGGTACAGCTACTCTGGTTTCGCTATCGCGCCACAGGTCTCCGGCCGCGTTCATGGCTGTGTCGCGATTGAGAAGTGTGCCGTCCCAGGCCGAAGTCCAGATCGACGCCAGGGGCCGCAACCGGCGAGCCCTCAGCTCTCGTTGCGATAGAGCATATCGCGAATAGCCTTCCTGCGCGCCTCGTTCGCCTCCGCCTCGGCCTTGCGGTCAAACTCGCTCATTGCGCTCCCGGCCTCGGGGGCGGTCGCTTCCGGTTCGCTGCATGCAGGGCAGCGATTGGCGAAACCTGGCTTATTCGGCCTCAATTCGAATTCCTCAGAGCAAACCACGCAAACTTTGATTGGGAAGGCCATCTAATTATTTTCATCACTTTTGAATTTATTGAAAAAGTGCCGCCGGGCACAAAAATGCAAAGCCACTTACATCGAGAGACGAGAAAACCGAGCCCGCCAGTATTGCACCGCGATCAAGGTATTGCACATCGTCTCCTGCTAACCGGAAAAAGCTGAATGACATCAATCACCTGCCCTGCTGAGCATCACAATGGCGATTAGAAGAACAGCGATCCCTGAATACATCCACCTTTGAGCACTGCGCGGGGACCGCTTCCATTCGCCCAGGCCGAACCCTATCGCGTTTGCAAGCACCAAACCGGTCACAAGCGAAAGCGGCCAGCCGATCGACGTGCCGAGCGATCCCAACCGTGGCGCCGCGGCTCCGTAGACGAAAACGCTCCCGCCCCACAGCAGCGCCATCAGCGTGGACAACAGGTAAAGGCGCATCCAACCGGGGGCCAGGAATTTTCGCGAGTTGCCATTTTTCACAATGAGATAAAGACAGAATCCAAAATTGGCGAGAGAGCCGGCGGCCAGCATGACCCACCAGATCAGATTGGTGCTGGCGAAGGCGCTTAACCCGAAGGATCGTCCATAGACAGCAATCGGCTGCGATAAGGCAAATCCAACATTGAACATAGCCGAGAGCACGCCAGAGCCACCGGCAAGCAGCAAAGCGATGCCGAGCGGACGGGCTTTCCCGACCAGTTGCCCCGTTCGCTTTTACCGCCCTCCGCCGTCTCCCTCATCTGTCCGGCTTTGCCGCAAAGAGCGATGCCTACGACCGCAATAGCCACGCCAGCAAGGATTTTCTGGCCAGCGGGCTCAAAGAGTTGCCTGCGGGCAAGCAGCAACATCGGCAATAACGAGCCAAGTGCCGAACTGATCGCCAGCACCAGCGTATTGGCCAAAGAGATCCCGATGGCGCTTATGCTCTGCCCGAACATCAACGCTCCGAATCCCCAGGCAAAACCAGTGAGCGCAGCAATCATGACGGCGTACGCGGGTGCGTGGGCAAGGATCGCCCAGCTTTGCGGCGCTTCAATGCTGATGATGATCGCCGGCATCATAAGGCAGGAGACGGCAATGAACAGGCTCCACACATGCTCCCAATCCCACCGTCCGAGAAATCGCATGGGGAGGGTAAAGCTGCCGTTCATCATGCCGGAGACAACGGCCAGCAGGATTCCCGCAGCTAGTGTGCTCTTCATGGACTCTTCCATTTCGATTAGGGAGTGGCTGCCTTTGGTCTTCCCCTGCATTGCATCCCACGGAGTTTCAAGGCAATTGCGGGCTAATCTCTCAATCTGTTTAGTAGACTAGACATTTATACACGAACCGTACTCAACCTGATTGAGCCGCGAAAAATACGAGGCAGTCAAGAAAATGCTTACGATTCAGGAACGATTGAAGGGCAACCTTGTTGTTTCATGCCAGGCGGCGCTTGGAGACCCCCTCGAAGACACGGAGACCATCCGAAGGATCGCACGAGCAGTGACGGGCGGAGGAGCCAGGGGTCTGCGTATCAACAGCGCGGAACACATTGCGGCCATCCGGCAGGATACGGATTTACCCATCATTGGAATCCAAAAGCGCCATGGTGACGGGACCCTGCGCATTACACCGGATTTTGCCGCGGCCGCAGCCTTGGCCAAGGCAGGAGCGAGCATCATCGCCCTGGATTGCACCCATCGGACATGGACGTTCGGCGAACCCTGGCGGCAGTTGATTGAGCGCATTCATGACCGAGCTGAACCTGCCAGTCATGGCGGATGTGGCCACGCTCGACGAGGCGCTGGCCGCGGAGAAGGCAGGCGCGGACTTTGTTGGAGCTACTCTGAACGGGTACACCGAAGAGACGCGGAATATCCACTCATTCAACTGGTCCTTGCTGGCGGATATGGCGAGGCAAATCCGGATTCCTATCGTTGCCGAGGGACATGTTTCCACGCCTCAAGATGCCGCCCGCACAATCTCTGAGGGAGCATGGTGCGTCGTGGTCGGGTCCGCAATCACGCGTCCCGGCACGATTACCGCTCAGTTTGCCCGCGCGCTGCAAGCTCCCGCTGAGAGCGAGTCCGCTATTGGTGTCGATATCGGAGGGACTTCCATCAAGGCAGGGATTGTCAGCCGGAACTGGTTCTGTCAGCCATGCCACTGAGATTCCTACCGATGCGGTTCATGGTAGAGATGCAATTGCCGCCGGTCTCGCCGCGGCGATAGACCAGGTCGTCGGTGCGGCGCGTGAGCAGGGCATCAAACTCTGCGGACTGGGTATCGCCAGCGCCGGGGCGATCGATGCCCAGGATGGATCGGTATTTGCGGCGACCGATAACCTTCCCGGCTGGGCGGGATTCAAGCTGCGCGAGTTTGTGGAGCAACGCTGCAATCTGCCGGTCTATGTGGTTAACGACGCACATGCAGCGGCCCTTGCCGAGTTGCACTTCGGGTCAGGCCGTAGTTTGATCGATTTTGTATCCATCACCATCGGCACGGGGATCGGGAGCGGCATCGTATCCAACGGCAAGCTTGCGCAGGGCCACCATGGCTTTGCGGGGACCATCGGTCATCATACGATTCGCTTCGATGGGCGCCCTTGCAACTGCGGCCGCCGAGGATGTCTTGAAGCCTACGTGTCAACGGCGTCGTTGTTGAGGGAATACTCGGAGCGGTCGGGAAGAATTCCCGACCCGGCCCTGCCCGATTCGTCGCAAGCGCGACAGATCAGTCAGCTTGCGCTTGCACGGCGATGCCGCCGCACAGAGCGCTTACGTCGCCATGGCCGGCTATCTTGCAGAAGGACTGGCGAACATCTTCAACATCCTCGATCCTCAGGCCGTGTTTGTTTCCGGCGGTCTTGTGGAGGGGCACCGGAAGTTCGTTGCCGATGTAGAAGAGCGGGTGATGAAATTACTGTATTTCGGCCGCAAACGCTTGCCCCGCGTCGAACTGGCCGCGCAAGGCCGTTATGCCGGAGTACAGGGAGCGGTAGCTTTGGTGTTCAGAGAGCACGTAATCTCTCGAGATTAGCAGTAAACATTTGAGGATATATGAATATTACATTGCCCCTCCCCTTCCGGCCTTATCCTCTATACAGACCCCGCGTGTCCGACTTCGCCCAAACCGTCAAGCAGCAGGCCGACATCGTCAAGGTGATCGAGGGCTACATCCGCCTGCGCAAATCCGGCGCGCAGAACTACCAGGGCCTTTGCCCCTTCCACAAAGAAAAATCGCCCTCCTTCTCCGTCCACGCTGTCCGCCAGTTCTACCACTGCTTCGGCTGCCAGGCCTCGGGCGACGTGTTCAGCTTTGTCGGCAAAATCGAGAACGTCGGCTTTCCTGAGGCCGTCCGCATCGTCGCGCAGAAGTGCGGCATTCCGCTGCCCAAGCGCGAATTTTCCTCGCCGGAAGAAGCTGCTGGAGCGCGCATGCGGGCCAAGTTGCTCGATCTGCACGAGACCGCGACCGCCTGGTTTGAGGAGCAGTTGCGCGGGCCCGAGGGCGCCGTGGCGCGTGAGTACCTTGCAGGGCGCGGCCTCCTCCCGAGGGCATCAAGACCTTCCGCATCGGCTACGCGCCCGACAGCTTCAACGCCCTGCGCGACCGGCTCAGCGGCATGGCCGATGAAGAGACGTTGCGTGCGTCCCGC
>CAVRVZ010000002.1:0-171898 GCA_963724755.1 uncultured Acidobacteriaceae bacterium | reverse complement strand
CGAGTTTGTCCGCGCACCATAAAGCACCAGGTGTTAGGGGTTAGGGATTAGGGGTTAGGGCCTAATCCTTATCCTTGATCGCATAGAGTATTCCGGAAATCATCTTTCCTACTTCAAAAGATAAAGCTTCGGTCTCATCGATTTTTTTGGAATCTCCGAATTCAAGTGCTCTGGCGATTTCGAGTTGTGTTTGCAACTCGGAGTTGGAACCGCGGGCAAACCCCAGAAACTGCCGGTATTCGCCTGTACTCATTCGTCCATGCCCCTCAGCAATGTTGCTGGGAACGGAGACCGCTGAACGCCTGATTTGGCTACTCAGCCCATAAAGTTCTTCGCGTGGAAAATCTCTGGTCAGCCGATAGATAGCAACAGACATCTGAATTGCTCTCTGCCAAACTTGCAAATCACGAAAAGATTGCACCATCACAAATCTCCTAACACCTAACCCCTAATCCCTAACCCCTGTTTCTCACAATTCCGCTCGCAGTGCCGCAATCGGGTCGAGCCTGGCGGCTTTGCTGGCGGGGTAGACGCCGAAGAAGATGCCTACAGAGCCGGCCAGGAACAGTCCGAGAAGTACGCTCCACACTTCCACATTGGTGGGAAAGCCGATGATAAGTGTAATCAGCTTGGCCACTCCCACTCCGCATAATACGCCGATGGCACCGCCGGCCAGCGCCATGGTTGCGCTTTCGATAAGGAATTGCAGCAGCACATCGCGCTGCCGTGCGCCGAGTGCCTTGCGCACGCCGATCTCGCGGGTTCGCTCGGTGACGGAGACCAGCATGATGTTCATGATGACGATGCCGCCCACCACCAGCGAGATGGAGGCGATGCCCAGCACCACCCAGGTGAAGAGCATGCTGATCTGCTTCCAGATATCGAGAACGGTGTCGTTGGTTTCTATCTCAAAGTCATCGGGAGCACCGGGGGCATCGTGGCGGCGTATGCGCATCAGCACGCGCACCTCGTCCTTGGCCCGTTCCATCCCCTCGGCGCCTCCATTGGCGCGGGCATAGATCCTTATCGAATCGTTGAAGCCATAGGTTTGCTGGTAGGCGGTGATGGGCAGGATGACCCAGTTATCCTGCGACTGGCCCAGCGTCTTGCCCAGCCGTTCGCCGACGCCGATGACGGTGTAGGGAATGCCGTCCACGCGGATTTCCTTGCCCAGGGGGTCTCCATTGCCGATCAGATTGTCCACAATGTCGTAGCCCACGATGGCATTGTGCGTAGCGCGGTCAACATCAGCAGGGGTAAAACCGCGGCCCAGGGCGATATTGATGTTATGCAGGGCCGGCATCGACCAGGTGTAACCGCGCACCTCGGTATCCTTGCTGGATTGCCGGTTGTAGACGACCGTTCCGTTGCTGTAAATCGCCGCGCCTACGTCGCTGCATTCGGTGCAGTTATCCAGTACCGCCTTGTAATCCTCCATGCGCACGATCTTGCGCTTCTGAAAGCGGAAGTAGTCGTCGGCGTTAAAGGTTGCCAGGGACGACCGCGAAACCCGGAATATATCGGCGCCAAAGCCTGTCAGCTTGGTGCTCACGTACTTGTTAGCGCCGTTAACCAGCGTTATGACCAGGATGACCGATGCCACGCCCATGACCACGCCGATGAGGGTGAGGATGGTGCGCAGCTTGTTGGCCCACAGCGACTGCAACGCGAGTTTGAAGGCCTCTTTAAACGGCATGGCCCTGCTTTCGTTCGCGGAACCGGCAATGCCCGGACGCGCCCTTGCGTGGATGGCGACCGTGAATGACGGCGCGCAATACGCTTCCTTCCCGGCGATACCAGTGTACGAAATCCAGGCTGCTCGTATCGACTACGCACAGCCCCACCAGGCCGCTGACGGCTGTGCAAGAGCGGGCACAGCCCGGGCTGCGACCCATGAACAAATACGCGAAATTGCGGCAAAGGGTTCCGGAAACCTGGCGCGAAGCCGGGGTAACAGCGGCAGAAGACAATGTTGCCGTGATTTTAACGCGAGACCGGCGCAGCATATCAGCGTCCGGAACTGCCAAAACCTTTTTCCGCGCGGGCCGAATCTTCCAGCGATTCCACTTCCTGGACGAGACCCGTGAGGACAGGAACGGGAATCATCTGGGCGATTTTTTCGCCGGCCTTCAGCTCGACGGCGGTTTCAGTCAGGTTGGTCATCAGCACCAGAATCTCGCCGCGGTAGCCGGCATCGATGACGCCGGCGGTGGTGGCAATGCCGCGCGCCGCCATGGAAGAGCGGTCGCGGACCAGCAGGCCGAGTGGGCCGCCGGTCTGCGGATGGCGGGCTTCTACGGCTATGCCGGTGCGCACTTTTACGGTGTGGCGAGGAGCCAGTGTCGAGGCTTCCAATGCAAACAGGTCATAGCCCAGGTCTTCGCCGGGATGGGCGACCACCGGCAGCCGGGCGGATTGTTCCAACAGTTTCACTCGCAGCATGGATTGATGGTATAGCAAAATAGGCGGGTCGAGCTAAAAATGGTCAGCCCCGGCAGGGAAGTTTACCCGGCCGGGGCTGTCGTCTTTTCGAGAAAAAATTCGGCAAAAGGACCTATAAGCCGAATTCTGTCGTGTGCGGTCATTCCTCTAGGCGCCGCGTTGCCGCGGACACTCATCAGCGACCTACCCGGAGGTTTCGGCAATTGCTTGACACCCCAGCGACGAAAACCTGTCGCCGGGGGCCCCGCTGGAGCAGCCTTTCGGCGCCGGGCAGGCACCGAACACGAGTCATGCTCCGGACTCGCGCTTCCCTCCCTATTTGGTCTTGCTCCGTGTGGGGTTTACCCTGCCTCCGCCGTTACCGCCGGAGCGGTGCGCTCTTACCGCACCATTTCACCCTTACCCCGGCGGGACTGGCCGTCCAGGCGTACCTGAAGGGCCCTTCCGGATGCCCTCCCGAAAGAGGGGTAGCCGAGGCGGTATCTTTTCTGTGGCACTGGCCGTCCACGGGCCTTGAAGCCCGCGTCCCGGACGTTATCCGGCACACTGCCCTGCGGAGTTCGGACTTTCCTCCCCCGGCGGACTGGTTTCGCCAGGTCTCCGGCAGCGACCGCCCGGTCCTCCTGCCAGTGTTTAGTGTACCGCGAAACTGCTCCGCATTCCCTCTTCGAATATTGCCACTTCAAGGTTGGATAGCCCTCGCCTTAAAGCCAGGTTTGCCTGTCACAGTTGTTTCCCAATCATTTGAATCGAAAACTGATCCGCCACCATCCATTGGCTGCGTAGAGAGATATTTCCGACTCTGCTAAGCCGTGGACCGGCTCATGGAAATACCTCCAATTTCACTTCACTTCAAGGAGAACACAATGAAGATTGTTGCAACCATCGCGCGCTATCTGCTAGGGCTGATCTTTCTGGTCTTCGGCCTCAACCACTATCTGAATTTCATTCCGATGCCGATGCCGACCGGTGTGACGGGCCAGTTCTTCAGCGTCCTCGTGCAAACGCATTACTTATACGTTGTGGCTTTTCTTGAGATTATCCCGGCAATTCTCCTGCTGGCCAATCGCTACGTTCCGCTGGCCCTGACCGTGCTTGCTCCGGTGATCGTGAACATCCTGCTGGTGGGCATCCTGATGTCGGCGCAAGGCCTTCCGGCGGGCATCGTGGCCACAATCTGCTGGCTTCTGGTTTACGCCCGGGTACGCGAGGCATTCGCGGGGCTGTTTCAGCCGCTCATTCAGGAGTGAGGACGCTGCTCGGCTGGGCTCCGGGTCACTACAATTGTAGATAGTGATGATTCAGTACCTCTATTTGGGCCGGGTGGAATACGACGAAGGGCTCCGCTTGCAGGCCGAGATCGCCGAGATGCGCTTGCTGGGGCACGTCGAAAATGTGCTGCTGCTACTTGAGCATCCGCCGGTGCTGACGCTGGGCCGGAACGCGGACCGCGCCAATGTGCTGGCCTCGGAGGAGCTGCTCGCCGCGCGGGGCGTGACGGTGCATGAGATCAATCGCGGCGGCGACGTGACCTATCACGGACCGGGGCAACTGGTGGGCTACCCGATCTTCGACCTGCGCAGCCTACGCAACGCAAAGGGCGGACGGATGGGGCCGGTGGATTTTGTGCGCGGGATGGAGGAGGCTCTGATCCGGCTCTGCGGCAGCTTTGGAGTGCGGGCGGGAAGGATTTGTGGGCTGACCGGGGTTTGGTGCGGGATTAATGCAGGGACCAGGGACCAGGGACTAGGGACTAAGGGACCAGGGACTGATGTTGCGTCTGCCGGAACGGAGCGGAAGATCGGCGCGATCGGCATTCATGTGGCGCGGGGGATTACCTCGCATGGATTTGCTTTCAATGTGACCACCGACCTGCGGGACTTTCAGTTGATTGTTCCCTGCGGGATTGCCGATCATGCGGTAACCAGTTTGGAGTGCGAGATGGAGCGTGAGTTGGGCCGCAATTTTAAACGGCCGGGGGAATTGCATGATCTGGAAGCGGTGGCGCATGAGGCTGCGCGGCAGTTCGGGGTGGTTTTTGGCGAGCCGGTGCTGGCGGTGGAGAGTCTGGAGGCGCTGCGGCTTCAGGCGGAAGCGGCTGCCGTGGCCAGGCCAGAGTTTTCAGCGGAAGATACGCCGCTGCGGGTTCCGGCCGAGGTGGAGCGGCTCAGGCATAATGAGGGCCGTCCGATTGAGGCGTGAGCCATTGTGGTTTCCCACCCTTGCGAAAAAACCTCGCAAGGATGGGGCACCCAGCACCCAGTTTCAAACTCTGATTCTATTGACGTATGTGAGCCATTTATAATCCGTCAGGAACCGGGCGCGACGAGGTTCCGCAAAGCGGGGAGAGGAATCGATGCCAACCGACGTAGTCATGCCGCAGATGGGCGAGTCGATCTTTGAGGGCACATTGACCAAGTGGCTCAAGAAGGCCGGCGACAGGGTGGAAAAAGACGAGCCGCTGTTTGAGATCTCCACCGACAAGGTGGACGCGGAGATTCCCTCACCGGTGGCGGGCGTGCTGAGCGAGATCAAGGTGACCGAGGGCGAAACGGTTGAGGTGAATACGGTGGTTGCGGTGATGACCGAGCACGGCGAGGCTGCTGCCGGGGCAGGCAAAAAAGCTCAAACGCAGGCCGGTGAGACGCGCGCGGCGGTTGTAACGCCTGCGGCTGGTGGAACTCCATCGCCCAAAGTGGCTCAGCCCGCGCCGCAGGCGCAGTTGGCCCCACCGCAGGTGGAAGGCGAACGCATACGCTCGTCGCCGCTGGTGCGGAAGATTGCCGCGGAACACAATCTCGACCTTAGCCTGATCGCGGGAACGGGCGCGGAGGGGCGCATTTGCAAGGAAGATGTGCTGCGGCATCTGAGCGAGCAGGGAGCAGGGGAGCGCAGCGGCAACTGCGCCAGTTGCATCGGCACTGGCCGGGCAGGTGGCGCCGCTAACCAAGATGCGGGCGATTATTGCCGAGCGCATGGTGGAGAGCATGAAGATCAGCCCCCATGTTCACACCGTCTACAAGGTGGATATGACGCGCGTGGTGAAGATTCGCGAGCGCGAGAAGGCCGGCTTCGAGCGGGCGAACGGCGTCAAGCTCACCTTTATGCCGTTTATCGCCGCCGCCGTTGTGGAGGCGCTGCGCAAGTTTCCCATCGTCAACGCTTCGCTTGTAGACGGCGCGATCCATTATCACCAGAACATCAACCTGGGCATTGCCGTGGCTCTGGAGTGGGGACTGATTGTGCCAGTGGTCAAAGAGGCGGAGACGCTCAGCTTTCTCGGCCTGGCGCGGAGCATCGCCGACCTGGCCGAGCGCGCGCGAACCAAGAAGCTGAAGCCCGAGGAGGCCTCGGGGTCTACCTTTACGCTGACCAACTCGGGCATCTTCGGCGACGAGTTCAGCACCCCCATCATCAACCAGCCGGAGTCGGCCATCCTGGCAATCAGCAGCCTCAAGAAGGAAGCTGTGGTACTGACCGATGCAGAGGGCAACGATACGATTGCGATTCGCTCCATGCAGCACTTCACCCTGGGCTTCGACCACCGCACCATCGACGGCGCAGACGCCTGCCGCTTCATGCTTGAGTTGAAGAAGACGCTGGAGGGGTGGGACAAGAAGATTGGGTGAGATATCCCTCAGGGGCTAAAGCCCCGATTGTTAGGTGGTTTTTTTGGCCCGCGACCCCGACCCAGAGGGTACCCCGGTCGTGCCCTTATTACAGGACCAAACAAAGGAACAACTTATTGAAACTTCACATGTGCACAGTCGCACCCAGACACAGGTCAAGTATCTTTTTGTAGCCTACAACCTCCAACCACTATCAATGCGCGGCGGCCCAGGCGAGCCCATCTGTGCCTTTGCCGGTAGCGATAAAGCGCGTAACCTTCCACGATGCCAGATCGATTTCGGCTACCTGGTCGCTGCCGATGCAGGAGACATAGGCTACCTTGCCGTTGGGGCGAACCAGAACCTCCTGCGGAGACTTGCCGACCGCGACCGAGCGCGCAACCTGCATGGTCTTGAGGTCGATGACAGCCACGTTGTTTTTATCCGGAATTGCGAGAGCAGCCAACGGCCATCTGGCGTGGGGGCGCTTCCGTAGCCGATGCCTTCCAGCGGAATCCAGCTCCTCAACTTGTTCGTCGTCGTGTCGATGACGGCCAGGCGGGGCTTGGTCTGGTCGGAGGTAAATACCCAATGGTCGTCGTTGGAGATGGAGATGCGCTGCGTATCAGGCGAGACGGGGATGACTTTGAGGGTTTTGCGGGCCGCAATGTCCAGCACGGAGACCGATCCGGGCACAACATTCGCGGTGTAGCCGCGGCGGCCGTCGTGGGAGAGCGCGAGCATGTGGCTCTGCGCCGCGCCGGTGGGGATGGAGCCGACGATCTTGAGGGTTTTGGGATCGATGAGGGTGACCGCGTTGTTCAAGCTCGGTGGTGACGTAGAGGAGACCGTCTTTGGGGCCGAGGATGGGCATGTGCGGACGCACGCCGTGGCCGAAATCGACGCTGGAAACCACTTTTTGCGCGGCAATATCGATGACCACCAGGTTGCGGCCGTCGGTTCCCGGCATGCCCACGCCGGAGTTTCCGTAGATGGGCACGTAGGCCAGGCGGCCGTCAGCCGACGCAATCACTTCATGGCCTGTAACGCCACCCTCCTGGACGGATGCGATCACCTTTCCGGCGACGGGATCGACGATGGCCAGGCTCCTGTATCCCTTTTGGGCCACAAGCAGGCGGTCCTGCTGGGCGAACCCTGCGGAAACCGCCAAAGAAAGCAGAAGAACACCAACGGCCAATCGGGTGGGATTCATGGGAACCTCCTTAAAATACGAAAAGACTATATCCCAAAGAACAACCGCAGATTCTTCACTTACCACCCCCAAACTGAAAAACGTTTGGGGCCCCTTGCGCTCAGAATGACATCCTCGATCCTGTTCAGAATGATTCTGTCATGAAATTCGGAGACGCTACGCTACGGCTGCTTCTTCCACGGGTCATAGGTCCCCGCGCTCCACGAGTGGCCTTCGGGATCTTTCATGGCAAATTCGCGGCTGCCGTAAGGAGTGTCCTGGAGCGGGCGGATGATGGTCGCGCCGGCGGCAACGGCGCGGGCATGGGCCGCATCGGCATCGGGAACCACGAGGTAGACGCTGCGGGTTTCAATCCCGCCCAGTTCGGCGGGAGATTTGAAGCCGCGGCCGAACTCGTCGTCCTTGCCGGAGCCGAGCATGATCATGCCGCCGCCCAGGGTAAGTTCGGCATGGGCGATGGTTCCGTTTTCGCCTTCATAGACGGCGTGGCGTTCAAAGCCGAAGACCTTGCAAAGCCAGTCGATGGCGGCGGGAGCGTTGCGGTAGCGATGGCCGGGGATAACGGTGCTGTGGAATTCAGCCATGGGGAAGCCTCCGCGGGCAGAGTAGCGCAACATCGCACCTGGGCGCAATCGGAAATCGCAGGCCACGATCGGGTATTCTTGCCGATATGCGCTTGCCGGCGAGGAGATCGGGAACTGGTGCAGATCATGGATGCTTCGCTTGCCGAGGCGGCGCGGCGGGCGGGCGATTGGCTGGTTTGCCGGCTGGGGTGTACGCAGTGCTGTTATGGAGCTTTTGCGATCAATCGGCTGGATGCTCTGCGGCTTAGCGCCGGGATGGATGCACTGCGGGACGCGGAGCCTGCGCTGGCTGCTGAGGTGGAACGGCGGGCACGGGCGTGGATTGCGGAATTCGGGGCGGAGTTTCCAGGAGATGTGGAGACGGGCCTGCTGGGCGAGACGGATGCGGAGCGCGAGCAGTTCGAGGAGTTCGCAAACGAGGCGGCCTGTCCGGCGCTCGATCCGGCAACTGGGCGGTGCGACGTTTACGCGTGGAGGCCGATGACCTGCCGCGTATTTGGTCCGCCTGTGCGCATGGAAGCCGGAGCAGGTGAAGGCGTAGCACTGGGTCATTGCGAACTGTGTTTTGCGGGAGCGAGCCAGAACGAGGTTGCCGCATGCGAGATGGCGGTATCCGCATGAGCTGGAGGCAGAATTGCTTGAGGAGGCGGGAACGAAAGGCGAGACGGTGGTGGCGTTTGCGCTGCTGGGGTGAGAGCGCCGGGTTGAAGGTCCCGTTTTTCTTGCTTTTTGTTAGACCGCGATCGCGGTGCGCAAGACAAGCGAGGGCAGGGAGTGCACCCCGCCCTCATTTGCGTAGCTAAATTCTGCTGTACCAGACTTGAAGGTTTAGAGCGGCTGCACGTCGGCAGCCTGCCAACCCTTGGGGCCCTTCACTACGTTGAATTGCACGGCTTGACCTTCCTGCAGACTCTTGAAACCGTTGGAGTTGATCGCGGAGTAATGCACGAAGACATCTTCGCCGTTCTGACGCGAGATGAAGCCGAAACCCTTTGCGTCGTTAAACCACTTCACAGTACCTTGTTCCATTTCGTTCGTGTTTCCTGTATTGAATTGCGCTGGATGAATCGGAGCGGCCTGGGCAGAATCTTGCTTTTGGGCGAGTGCTGCTTACGCCCGGTTCGGTTCTAACGCTAAGGCTATTTTACCATTTTGCTCAAAAAATATATGCCGGCCTTCCGCATTTACTTATGAATTTCATTACAAAAACGGTACGATAGTCACTTTGCCAAGGGTCGCCGCATCAATATGGGAAAAATGTGCTCGGCATTTGGCCTCTGTTCGTTCTGACCAGATTATTGTGTTGATGCGGGGCCACGAGGGCACTCAGGCGCGCCCTGCAAACTCGCCGGTCTCGGTGTAGACCTTCACCTTTTCGCCCTCTTGAATGTAAAGCGGAGCCTTGATCTCCAGGCCGGTTTCAAGGCGCGCCAGCTTGGTTACGTTGCCGCTGGTGTCGCCGCGCGCGCCGGGTTCGGTGTAAGTAACCTTGAGCTCGACCTTCTCAGGCAATTGCAGGCCGATGGGGTTGCCGTTGAACTTGTGCAACTGGATAATCGCGCCCTCGACCAGATAGTCCAAAGCGTTGCCGATCTTGTCGCTGGAGAGGGTATGGGTATCGAAAGCTCTCCTGATCGAGAAAGTGCGAGCCCTCGCCGTCGCTGTAGAGATAAGAGGCCTCGACCGTCTCCAGGTCCGGCTCCTTGAACTTGTCGCTGGCCTTGAAGGTCTTGTCGAAGACGGCGCGGGTGAGCAGGTTGCGCATCTTCAGGCGCACCAGGGTCTGGCCGCCGCGCGCGGTGGGGGTTGAAACCTCCGCTTCCAGGCAGTAGTAGGGGGTGTTTTCAAACTCGAAGTACATTTTGCGTTTGACGGTGATGGCATCAAGCAGTGCGGCCATGGATTCCTCAAAAAAACCGTAGTAGGAAAGCCGAAAATCCCAGTGGGATCGCATCCGGCTCCCTATCAATTATAGGGTGAGAGCGCACACTGGCTTCGATTGCGCCGGCAAAAGCACGCACAGCGCTGATTCCGCACTTGCCAGTTCGACCCTCCGCTGGCGATACTCGCTATAGTCCGCTGTTGCGGACCCCATCTCTTCCCCAGCGAGAACCGCCTTGGCCCGTGAACTTTATACCGCGCGTCTTGAAAGCAAAGTCTGCATCTCTGAAGTTGCACAGTGCTACCACTTCGTCTTTGTCATCGACGAGCTGGAGAGCTTTCCCTATGCTCCCGGCCAGTTTGTCTCCGCCGTGGCCGAGGACGCGAAGGGCAAGATGCAGACCCGCGCCTACTCCATCGCCTCGGCGCCCGACGGCAATCGCTTTGAGCTGTGCGTGAACCGGGTCGAGGAAGGCTTCTTTTCCAACCACCTGGCCGACCTGCCCGATCTGCCCATCGGCTCCAAGATTCAGATTCATGGGCCGCACGGGCACTTTGTGCTGCAGGAGCCGATCACCGACTCGATCCTGGTGTGTACCGGCACCGGCATTGCGCCCATGCGCGCCTATACGCAGTGGCTGTTTCCGGAAGACGGTCCCGACCGCAGCCAGGGCAAGGAAATCTGGCTGGTCTACGGCACCCGCCACGAGACCGATATTTATTACAAAGATGAATTTGAAGCGCTGGCAGCAGAGAAAGCCCAACTTCCACTATCTGCCCACGCTGAGCCGGGCAGCCGATAGCTGGGGCGGCCTGCGCGGCCACGTGCAGGAGCACGTGACCCGGATCGTGGAGGAGCGCGCCAAGCGGCTGGGCCTGCCGATGCCGCAGCCCGCGGTCGATCCGGCAACGCCGGCAGCCGAGTTGAACTTCGACATCTACACCTACATCTGCGGCCTCAACTTCATGGTCTCCGGCGTGCGCGAGCTGCTGGCCGGCTTCGGCTGGCATAAGAAGCAGATTGTGTTTGAGCGCTACGACTGAGCGGCAAACTGAATCGGCAGAGATTGATCTCGCGCGGAGTTCAGTAATACCTCCTGCCGTCTCCTCGGGACATCGGATCGATCTCAGTGGCGGCGAGCCGAGCTTTCAGTCGGTCATATGCATCGGTGTTTCCGTGCTCCCACTTGCGACAAACGCTCCAGCAACAGTAATCAGCAGCTTGTAGCCAAGCATTGCTTTCGCGTCGGTGATTCAAGACGTGGAATGGTATTCGAGGTTGCTCGCGCTGGCAGGACTGCTTGATCGCCACCTGAACGGCTTTCGCGTGTTTCTTCTGAGTCATTGGAAGCGTATCGGTGTAGATGAGGATTTGTGATGTGTCCGGGCGAACGCGTCCTTTAAGAACAAATCGCAAGACCATCGTCAGAAACTTAGGATAGAAATCTTGTGGATCGTAGATAGCGGGATTGACCTTAGCCTTCTCCACAACCATAGCTGCAAAGGACGCACGGAGCATGGTTCAGGAGCGTCGAGATTACTCGGTTGCGCAGCCAAGGCGAGTCCTCACAGGCATGAAATGAACTCAGAGATTCACCATGGCCAGCCTTTATCTGCTCGAAGCGCAACGCGGTAAGCTCCATAGCTAATGGAGCCGGATGATAGGTCCACGTGGCGGCGAAAACGTAGTATCGCGAGCCATTAGGGGAAAAGTCAAAATTCCCGGACTCGTCCGTATGTATATGCAGTGTCGGCAACTTGCGCCCAAAATGCGACCACCCCGGTTGGCAGCCAACCGGGGTGGAACGTTTACGCTTGAATTCCAAATACTGCATGCAGTGTATGCTTTGTACGCTACAGTGTCAAGAAAAAATTGCGCCAAAGCCATCTGTTGAACTTTGCCGGGAACAACTCTCTAGCTGTCTCTACATTAGTAGCAATCCTTTTCTCAAATTCACAGACTCCGCTACAGATTGAACAACTCCCGCAGCCGCTTGGTTTGCGCGCGGCTGACGGGGATCTCGGTCTGGCGCTTGTCGTTCATGCGCAACTGATAGCTGGACTTGAACCACGGCATCACCTCGCGGATGTGGTTGATGTTGACCACAAAGCCGCGATGGGCGCGCCAGAAGAGCGCCGGATCAAGCAACTCCAGCAGCTCCTCCAGGGTGCGGCACTTGGAGCTGCCCTCAAAGTTCTGCGTGACGACGCGAATCACGCCCTCGTCGATGGCGGCGTAGCAGATATCGGCCTGGTCGACCAGCAGCAGGCGGCTCTGCGCCTGCACGATGAGCCGGGCCGGCTGGGGGGTGCGCGAGGCGCCCTGCGGACGGTTGAGCAGCCGCAAAAGTTCGTCAAGCTGAGATTCGATGGGGGATTCGGGCAGCGGGTCAGTGCCGGCGGCTATCGCAGCTCGCCCGGCAATGCGGCCGCGAACCCGCTCCACGGCCTGCTGGACTCGAGAGCGGTCAAAAGGCTTGAGCAGGTAATCGACGGCGTTCACGTCAAAGGCGCGCACGGCGTACTGGTCATAGGCCGTGGCAAAGACGATCTGCGGCAGCGGCCCCTGCGGTGGGGCCAACTGCGCCTGCGGCGCGTCCTTACCCTTCGCCTTTGCTCTGCGCGTCCATCAGCCGCTGAATCACGGCAAAGCCGTCCATGCCCGGCATCTGCACATCGAGAAAAACCAGGTCGGGATGGTGCTCCTCGATCAGGTCAACGGCCTCAATGCCGTTGGTTCCCTGGGCAACCACATCCACGCCGCCCACCTGGTCAAGCAGATAGCTGAGCTCGTCGCGGGCCAGTTGTTCGTCGTCGATGATGAGCGCGGAGATGGTCATAGCAATCGAACTTCGATTGTAGGAAGGGAAGCCGGCGCGGGTCAATTGCGGGATGGACCGGAATAGCAAAGAATGAATTGCGGTTCAATCGCTCATTGCGCGCAGCCGCGCGGGCATCCGATCCCGGGCCAGCTCATGGCCGCATTGGGTGCAGTACTGATCCGTGGCGCGCACGGTGCGGAAGCAGGTGCCGCAACTGGCCGCCAGCCGGTAGTTGCACTGCGGGCAGAAGTGAAAGTTGCTCTGCACATGCGAGGTGCAGGCGGGGCAACGGGAAACCTCCGGCTGGCGCAGCAGGAAGTAAAGCACCGCGCCGATGCCGCCCGGCATGACGAAGCAGATCACCATCCAGAAGCGCGAACTCATGGCGCGCCGCGGAGCGTCCTTGCTGACAAAGCCGACCATCAGGAAGTAAATCGCGGCCAGCAGACCCCAGGAGAGATTCAGGTAGACGCGCAGGCCGATGGGCGTCAAATGATGCTGCTGCGTGGGCAGAATCATCCAGAAGTAGTACTCCACCAGCAAAAAGGCAGCGGTGGCAGCCACGATGGACCAGACCGGAATCAGCCGTGCGTCTTCGTTGGCGGTGATGGATTGTGGATCGTGCATAAGGCAATCCCTCCCAGGGAGGATCTTACAGCAGGTCTAGCACAGCTTAACCTGTATTTAGATCGACGGGAAGCAGGACTGGGAAGTTGCATGCATTTGGCGCGGGAGTTGAGCTTCGCTAAGCGCTCAGGACTTGCGCCGCAACCAGCCGGCCAGCAGCACCGAGGCCAGCAGAGCCGTGCTGAGGAAGACAATCCACACACTCAGCTCGCTCATCAGCCTGGTCAGATGCTCTTCCTCAATCAAGGTGTCGGCAATCCACCAGACCAGCGGACCGAGAAGAAGAAAGATCATCAATGTTGCCGCCAGGGCCAGGGAACGAATCCGCTTGCGCCCGGCTTTCTGCTCCTGCATCACGCCCAGCGAGGCGTTGACCACGCGGCAGGTGCGATGGGCCACGGCGCATTCGTTGTCAGCCTGCTTTCCCGGCACAAGCCGAGACGAGATCGCGGTCAGTGCCGGCGTTTGATGTACGCTGAGCCTGGTCCTGAACCGGCACGCCGTCCGTCACACTGCCCCCTGCAAGCGCGGATTGCGCGTTTCGAGCTTGGGCTTGATCGCGGCCATGCCTCTATAAAGTCTTGATTTCACTGTGGAAAGAGGAGCACGCGTGACTTTGGCAATCTCGTCCAGCGACAACTCTTCGTGGAAGCGGAGCACCAGCACTTCGCGATGAATCGTATCCAACTGGAGCAGCGCCGCGGCAATCCGTTCCCGGTCTTCGAGGTTTGAAAAGCGGTCGAAGGGAGTCGGCTCGTCGCCGGCAACCTCAAAACTCATGGGCCGATCATCGTCCCCGGGGCCCTCAAAGAGTTCGTCCAGGCTTGCCATGGTCCGCTTGCGGCGCTGGTCGATCACCAGGTTGCGGGCGATGGTAAAGAGCCAGGTATCAAACCGCGCCTGACCGTTGAACTGCGCTCCGCGCACCAGCACCCGCATCCAGACCTCCTGAAAGAGGTCCTCGGCCATCTCGCGGTTGCTGGTCAAATAGAGCAGGTAACGCATCAGCCGGTGCTGGTAGCGGACGATCAGCTCGTCCAGCAGGCCAACATCCTGACGCTTGAGACCCGCGGAGATTGCCAGGCTCTCCTGCCGGACCTGCTGCTGAGCTGTCGATCTCGGATACTTGAGCGAATAAAAGGGCGAAAGTATGCGTCGGTACTCATCTCATTCAATTAGACGCCAAAATTGCTGAACATGTCGCGGTCGAGGAGAAGTCTTTTCCTTACCGGGCAGCGGAAGTACGATTTCTGGCCAGGCGCATGGCTTCTTCGACGGTCGTAGGCGTCTTGGCAACTACACTATCTCTTATGGAAGTTTTGTACGGGCTGCATCCGGTGGAAGAGGCGCTCAAGGCCGGAAGGCGGCGCTTCGACCACGTATTGGTAGCCCGCGAGCGGCAGGACGATCGTCTGGAGCGGCTGGTGAATCGTGTGCCGCCAGGCCGGCGTGCGGGTTCGCCAGGAGGCGCGCGAGCAGTTGACCGTGCTGGCCAAGACCGAGGCGCACCAGGGCGTGGTGGCCATGGTCCAGCCGCAGGAGTTTCTCTCCATTGAAGACCTCTTCGAGCCGGCCGCGGATAAAGCCCGACGCGCGCCGGCTGGTGCTGGCTCTCGATGGCGTGGAAGATCCGCAAAACCTGGGCGCTCTGCTGCGCGTGGCCGACGGAGCCGGAGTGGACGGCGTGGTGCTGACGGAGCGGCGAGCTGCACCTTTGAGCGCGGTGGCCGTCAAAGCAAGTGCCGGAGCAACCGAGCACCTGCGCATTGCCCGCGTGGTGAACCTGGTGCGGGCGCTCGAAGAACTCAAGCGGAAGAATCTGTGGATCATCGGTCTGGATGCGAGTCCCGGCGAGCAGGCAGACGGACTACGACCAGTTCGACCTGACCGGAGACTGCGTAATTGTGCTGGGACGCGAGGGCGCGGGGCTGCATGAGCTGGTGCGGCGCACCTGCGACCACCTGCTGCGGATTCCCATGGCCGGAGGAGTGAGCTCGCTCAACGTTTCGGCAGCCGGGGCGGTGGTGCTCTATGAGGCCTTCCGCCAGCGCCGGAACGCAGCTTTACGCGCCGGCAAGGCGCAGTTGGCCCCACCGCAGGCGCCGCGCAAAAACCAAGGAAACAGAAAGGCCTGGGTTCATGAAGTTTTCTTTGCCCGAACCATGCAAGCTGAATCACAACTCGTTCCGTCCGCAGGTCCAGGGATTTATCGCCGGACATAGCCTTAAATGGAACACTTCAGTGCGGGCTAGAGTCCAAGGATGCGGCTTTCAACCGCGAAATCCATGTTACTAGCCGCCTGAGGTGTGTTTATCCCCGAACTATTCTCTCGGATTTTGGCACTTCTATTGCCTCCCACATCCGGTTTGTTGCCGCCGCTCTGTCACTAGCTGGTTTTACCCTCTGCCGCGCAAACCCCGCCACCCGCAACGCAAAAGCAACCCGGCGGCCAGGTCATCTTTTCGCGCTCGACCGACGAGAACGGCCAGACCACCACTACCGCAGCCCCGGCCGTCGCCGCGCCGAAGGCGCAGTTGGCCCCACCGCAGGTGGCCGAAGACTCCGAGCGCGAGGCCGTGACCTTCACTGACTTCGATATGGACGTGCGGCTGCTCACCGCGGAGCAGCATATTGCCGTCCGCGCGCTGATCACGGTGCGCAACGACGGCAAAACTCCGCTCACCCGCATTCCGCTGCAAATCTCCTCCTCGCTCAACTGGGAACGGATTCGCGTCAACGGCAAAGACGCGGCCATCACCGTAGCCACGCTCAACTCCGACGCCGACCATACCGGCCAGTTGCATGAGGCGGCTGGTCCCGCTCAGCCAGCCGCTTGCTCCGGGAGCCAGCCTTCAGCTCGAAGTTACCTACTCCGGCGTCATCGCGCCCAATGCCCAGCGGCTGCTGGCCATCGGAACCCCTGAGGAGGTGGCGCTGCACTCTGACTGGGACCAGATCGGCGTTCACTTCACCGGCCTGCGCGGCTTTGGCAACGTGGCCTGGTATCCGGTCTCGAGCGTGCCGGTGATGCTGGGCGACGGGGCGCGGCTCTTTGACGAGATGGGCGAGCACAAACTGCGCATGGCCGGGCGCACTTCCGCCTGCGGCTTACGGTCGAGTTTCCCCACGGCTATGTGCCCACAGTCGCCCTCATCAACGGCCATCCGGCCCCGCTCACCGTTACCGATACCAGCAGCCTTGACCCGGAAGTGGACGGCGTGGCCACCGCCATACTCAGACAGCGCAGCCCTCGGTTTTGAAGCGCCCAGCCTGTTTGTAGCCATCCGCACGCCCCACCCGGCCGCAAACACCACCATCTGGGCGCTCCCTGAAAACGAAGCATCCGTGCCAGCCTGGACCACGGCGGCCGCCACGGTCACGCCGTTTCTGCAAGGCTGGCTGGGGCAAAGCCCCGCTCCCAGCTCACGATTCTTGATCTTCCCGACCCTCAAGACGCGCCTTTTGAAACCGGCGCGCTGCTGGCCACCAGCATTCGCCAGGCCGAACCGGATCAGCTTGAAAACATTTTGGCCCACGCGCTCACCCACGCCTGGATGCAATCGCCCCGCGCCTGGCTCAGCGAGGGAGTGGCCCACTTCATGGGCACGCTGTGGGTGGAAAGACAGCGCGGCCGCGCCCAGGCTCTGCGAGCGCTTGAGGCCTTGCGCCCCGCACTGGCCCTGGCCGAGCCGGAGAGCCCCGGCCAAAGCGCAGGCCAGCCGCTGGACCTGGCCATCTCGCCCGTCTACTACCGCACCAAGGCGACCTATGTGCTGTGGATGCTGCGCGACGTAGCCGGCGACGCTTCGCTCTCCGCCGCGCTGCGGGCCTACGATCCCGCACAGGACTTCGGCAAGGATACGGGCCACAGCCAGTTTGAAAAGCTGCTGGAGCAGGCCGGAGCCCGCCGCGATCTCTCCTGGTTCTTCGCCGATTGGGTGGATGCGGACAAGGGCCTGCCCGACCTGAGCATTGAGAGCGTCTTTCCCAACGCCGTCCAGAGCGGCAACTGGCTGGTGGCCGTCAACGTAGTCAATAACGGCTATGCGGCCGCCGAGGTTCCGGTCACCGTGCGCTCCGCCGAGAACACAGCCACGCAGCGGGTTCTGGTTCCCGCCCGCGGCCAGGCCGTCGCAGCGCGTTCTCATCCAGGGCAAGCCGATTGAGGTGCAGGTGAACGACGGAACGGTGCCCGAAACCCAGGCCAGCGTGCACATCACCAGGCTGGATGAGCCGGCGGGGAGCACATCAAGCCAACCGGGACAGCATAAATAGCCTTAATGAAGAAAAATACTTGCCGGTGCGGAAAAATGAATGTCTTTCCGCGAGGTCTTGACGGTGAGCGAGTGCCGTTTCTGATCCGGATCCTGAGGCGGCACTACATCCAGAACCAATTGACCATGAATTATGCTTAGTAGAGGCGCAACACCAGCCACCAGTTTTCCGGGTTTGATTGCCTGCCCACCGGTGTCGTGGCTGGCTTTAATCAGGATGGATGCTCCAGTCCCTCCGGCAAAGTCGGTATCGAGAGAGAAGATTGCAATCTGCTCGTCCTCGGCACATTCTTCCATTTTTGCAGGGTAGGTTTTACTCGAATTATCCTCTCCATCTGAAATTACGAAAATCGCCCTACGAGGGCTGTCGGGATTTCCCGACCTACTCAGGATACGCGTACAGGTATTGCCAATTGCATCGAAGAGCGCAGTTCCTCCGCCAAACTTGAGGCTATCGATAACTTTCTGCGCCTCTGATGATTGTAAAGGTTTATTACTCATCTTGACCTGATGATCGAATAGGACCAGGTAACCCAGATTGTCTCCAGTTGATAATCCCTGGAAAAGTAAGTTAGCCGCTTCTTTTATCTCCTTGGCTTTTGGGGCATCGGATGTGCTGACATCTACGAGCACTGCGAAAACCAACTTATCATCCTTCGTTGAACGCAGTGCGGTTACCTGAGCTGGATTTTTGTCGATAAAAACGCTGAAATCCGATTGGGACAGTGTAGTAGGAGATCCATGCTTGTTGAACGCAGTCAGATATATCTGTACTGGAGGTCTGACCGAGGCAGGCAATGGAGTCTCTTGTGCCGGTGAATGATTCTGGCTTGCGATGCACAAGAGCAGTGCGCTACAGAGCAAATGAAGTCTGTATTGAATCATGCCGCATTTTAGCACTTATGAAACAGCTGTTTATACGACATATTGAGTAATTTATCGCCACTAGCCGATCTGATTTTCTTGCGAAAAGGGAAGCCGCTATCGCTTTTTGTGGGGCATTTTAACGTTCAGCTTCTGCATCACTTCATCGAAAAGGCCCGATTCCAGCAGGTTCTGGAAGATCACGTATGGATCTTTTGGATCGCCTTCCTTGCGCAGAGTTTGCGCTATGAAGAGAATGCAAATCCGCCGCATTTGCGAAGAAACAATCCAGCATATTCTCAGCCTTCCCTTGCGAAGCCTGAAAATGTTCGAGAGCTTTCCACGCAGAGCATAGCGTTTGTTGAGAGGATCGTTCGGAATGATTTTCTTGATTGCCTCACTGACCATGTTGAAGGCCGTGCAGTGAGAGCTTTCCAGATGGCCGCTGTTTTCAGCCGCTTTAGCCTTTCGATAGAGGTCCACATACACAGCTTCAGCGGATGCCGTCATTTCAATTGTCCAGGGTTGAGGGGAATACGGTTCATCGATCTCTTTACGCGTGGCCTTCGCTCCCCTTGCAGGCATCCGTTACTCCTTCTCTAAATCCGCTTCAATCTCAGCCAGCGTGCGCACACGCCCGGCGCGAATGTCCTCAAATGCCGCGAGCACGCCATTGCGCTCAACATCGCTGGTAAGCATTTCAACCATGCTCAGCAAAGACTGAAACTCAGTCCGCATCTCCTGGTACCGCGCGTAGGAAAAGAGCACTGAAAGCGGAGTATCGTTTTCCTGAATCACAAGAGTATCGTCGATTTGCTCCTTCAGCTTGGTTGCATTCAGTTCGCGCAGCTTGCTCACACCAACATACCGAATCTGAGGATCAATTTCCGGGAATGCGCATGTCGTCGCCATCGTCTTCTCCCTCCGTTTACCCATCATAGCATTCCATCGTCAAAATATCGCCTTTATATAGGACATATCTTGACAAAATATATAGAAGATTATGCCAAAATATTGACAACTGCGGGTGCCCCATCCTTTTCGCGCTTCTGGCGAAAAGGGTGGGAGACCACGACCCTCAATCAGTATTCGCCAGGCCTACTCCTTCTTCTCCGCATTCCTCGCCCTCACCTTGAACCAGATCGGCGTGCCTTTGAAGCCGAATGCCTCGCGAATCTGGTTTTCGAGGAAGCGCTCGAAGGCGAAGTGCAGCTTGACGTCGCGGTCGGTGAAGAGAATGAAGGTGGGCGGAGCGACGGCGGCCTGGGTCATATAGAAGATGCGCACCCGCTTGGACATGGGCACCGGAGCGCGCTGGAAGTCGATGCGCTCAAGGAAGCGGTTCATCTGGCCGGTGGAGACGCGCTTGCGGCGCTCGGCGGCTACGGCTTTCACTTCGTTCAGCACGCGCAGCATGGTTTTGGCGCCTTTGCCTTCGGGGGCCGTTCCCTCGAGCGCGGAGAGAAAGATCACCGGCGCGTAGCTCAGATATTTGAGCACCTTGCGCAACTGCTTCTCGAAGATCTCGCGATCGGCCGGCGGCTTGCCGTCGGTGCGGCCGGTGGTCACCGCGTCCCATTTGTTGACGACGATGATCACGCTGCGGCCGCTCTCGTGGGCGTAGCCGCCGATGGTGGCGTCGGCGCCGGTCACTCCCTCCGTGGCGTCGAGCACCAGCAGGGCCACGTCCGCTGCTTCCAGGTGACGCCGCGCCATCACCACGCTCATCTTTTCCGCCATCAGGTGGGTCTTGCCCTTGCGGCGGATGCCTGCCGTATCGACAAAGCGGAACTGGCTGCCCTCGAACTCCACCACTTCGTCCACGGCGTCGCGGGTGGTTCCGGCAACGGGCGAAACGATGGCGCGCGAGGTTCCGGTCAGAGCGTTGAGCAGCGTGGATTTGCCCACATTGGGGCGGCCGATGATGGCCACCGAGGTTTCGTGCTGCTCAAACTCGCCGTGGGTGCGATGAGCTTCGCGCCCGGCGAGTCTTCTCCGGGATCCGGCGGAACTGGACCACCCTCAGAGATTTCATCCTCTTCAGCTTCCTCGTCCTCGGCCTTCTGAGCGGCAAGCGCCTCTTCCTCCGTCAGCACCACTTCGGCGGGCGCAGGAATCGCCTCGGAGATCGCGTCCAACAGGTCGCCGATGCCCAACCCGTGCTCGGAGCTGATGGGAAAAACGTTGCGAATGCCCAACTGGCGAAAGTTCTGGGCAGCCGCGTCCATGGCGTCGCCCTCAACCTTGTTGACCGCCAGAAAGACCGGCTTGCCGCCGCGAATCAGCAGCTTCACCAGGTCGTAGTCGGGACTGGCCAGCTCAGTGCGCGCATCCACCACCAGCACCAGCGCATCGGCATCCTGCAGCGCGACCTTGGCCTGGGTATAAATCTCAGTGGGAATCAGCTCCGGATCGTCGGGAACGATGCCGCCGGTATCGACCAGGCGAAACTGGCGTCCGGCCCACTCGTACTCGCCATAGATGCGGTCGCGGGTGATGCCGGGCTCATCGCCGACAATCGAGCGGCGGCTGCGTGTGAGCCGGTTGAAGAGCGTGGATTTGCCCACGTTGGGCCGGCCCACGATAGCCACCAGCGGGTCGCCACGGCGACCTGCGGCGCCGGGTTCTCGCAGCCATGACCGATCTGCGATACTTCGCCAAAACTAATCTCCAGTCGCCAGCGTGGGCGGAGAACATCCATCCTAAGCACTGCCCTCATCATACGTTGTGACTCTTGATGAGCTTCTTCTCATCTGCCCGGCAAAAAGTCGGCAGTCAAATTGCCCTCCAGCCACTTGAGGAGAGAGCGATGCACATTCACGCCAGTCAAATGAATATGAACGCGGCCAGCCTCTACTCCGCCGCCGGAGCGGAGAAGGCAGCCGCGGCAAAGCGCGCCGCCGACGTCCGCAAAAAGCTGATGAAGAGCGCATCGGACATTGAAGGCGTAGCGAGCCCCGACGAGGCCTTCATGATCGGCCAATGGATAGACTCGCGGCACAGCCAGGTGGAGAGCGCGGAACAATACCACGAGGACACCTCGGGCAAAGTTCCGGATTTTGGTTGAGGCGCAGGACTCGGAATACTCGCCGAGCTCTGTCTGCGCCGTCAGCAGGGCCGGGCGGCTCACTATGATGGAGTGAGCACCCGGTCCCGATGGCCACCACCGAGAACCCAACCCGCGCCCTGCCTACCCTGCACGAGTTTTTCTGCGCCCGGCGGGATTCTGGCGCGCTCCTCGCTGCCTTATGAATATCGCCCCGGCCAGCTGGAGATGGCCAAGGCCGTGGAGCGGGCTCTCGAAGAGCGCCGCCACCTGATCGTCGAGGCGGGAACCGGAACCGGCAAGACGCTGGCCTACCTGCTGCCGGCCCTGCGCACGGGGCAGCGCATCATCGTCTCCACGGGCACCAAGGCCCTGCAGGATCAGCTTTACTTTCGCGACATTCCCTTTCTTGAATCGCTGCTGGGCGGGCTGCGCGTCTGCTATATGAAGGGACGCGCCAACTACCTGTGCCGCCACAAGCTGGACGCGCTGCGTGACCAGCCGATTTTGTCCGGCCTGGAAGAGATCGATCAATACCGGCAGATTGCAGAGTGGAACGAGACCACCGAGACCGGCGACCGGGCGGAGCTATCGGGAATGCCGGAATCGAGCGCCCTCTGGAACAAACTTGACGCGCGCACCGAGGCCTGCCTGGGGACGACCTGCCCCGATTACCGCCGCTGCTTTATCACAGAGATGCGGCGGCGGGCGCTGGAGTCGGACATCATTATCGTCAACCACCACCTGTTTTTTGCCGACCTTTCCGTGAAGCAGGAGGCTGCGGGGGCGCCCGACGCGGGGATTCTGCCCGAAGCCGCTGCGGTGGTTTTTGACGAAGCGCACGAGCTGGAAGAGGTTGCATCGAGTTATTTTGGGCTTTCGGTGAGCAATGTGCGGTTTGAAGAGCTGGCGCGCGATACCGATGTGCTGCTGCGCGGCAAGGAAGGCGCTGAAAGCCTGCCCGCGACAACACAGCAGCTGCGCGAGCGGGCTCGCATGTTCTTTGCGGCGTTGCCCATGAACGGCGACGGACGCCAGCCCTTCACCGGGCGCGAGGAGTTTCTTGAGAGCTCGGGCGATCTGTATATGGCGGTGCGCACGGCGCTTCGCAGGCTGGAAGCGGAGATGGATGTGCTGGAAGGGATCGACGAAGCGCCGGGGCTGAAGAAGCGCGTTGCCCGGCTGCGCACGGAACTCGAATTCCTGCTCGAATCGAACGCCAGCAATATGGTTTATTGGATGGAGCGGCGGGTTGCAGGTGGTTCCGCTGAGCGATCGTCCTCTACGGGAAGGGCGAGCGGTTTCCGCGCGCAGTCGCGAACGACATTTTTGCAGGCTACGCCCATCGACGTCTCTGAGCTGCTGCATGAGCTGGTCTTCGACCAGATTCCCACGGTGGTGTTGACCTCGGCCACGCTCACCGTGCAGGGCGGCTTTGAGCACATGCGCCGGCGGCTGGGATTGAGCGAGGGCGCGCGAGTTGGTGGTTCCTTCGCATTTTAAGTATGAAAAACAGGCGCTGCTCTACCTGCCGCCGGAGATGCCCGACCCGCGCGAGGCGGAGTTTCCCGAGGCTGCGGCGAATTGCATCAGGCAAGTGCTTGAAATCACGCGAGGACGTGCCTTTTGCCTCTTTACCAGCTACAGCCAGATGAGAGACCTTTACGAGCGGCTGATGCCGGTGCTGGATTTCCCCATCCTGCTGCACGGCACGGCGCCGCGCAAGGCTCTTTTGGAGCAATTCCGCGAAACGCCCAATGCCGTGCTCTTTGGGACGGCAAGTTTCTGGCAGGGCGTGGACGTGCAGGGCGAGGCGCTGAGCTGCGTGATTATCGACCGTCTGCCCTTTGCCGTGCCCAGCGACCCGGTGGTCCAGGCGCGCATGAAGGCCATTGAAGAAGCCGGCGGCAAACCGTTCTTCGACTACCAGGTTCCGGAGGCGGTTCTTACGCTGAAGCAGGGTTTCGGCCGCCTGATCCGCTCGCTCGAAGATCGCGGTGTGCTGGTGCTGCTGGACCCGCGCATTCGCAGGCAGAGATACGGGCAGACTTTCCTGGCCAGCTTGCCGCCGTACCGAATGACGGGGACAATTGCGGATGTTGAGAGTTTCTTCAGCAACCCTCCACAACAATCCCCATCAAAAAAATGACCTGTCATCCTGAGCGGAGGTCGCCGTGGCGCCCGGAGTTGCAGGATCTGCGGTTGCTTTTCGTGGCTCTGCGAATCCGCCACCCGATACAGTTAAACATTTACGCTTTGATTCTGTTTGCGCGTGAATAACTGCCGAGTTGGCGGCCAATCTACCGTAACCAGCAGAGAACCATACTAAAGCCCAGTTGGGAGTTGAAGATCCAGTCCACTTACATCGCGGTCGTGACCTGTTGCCGCTCCAAATACCGGATCGTTTATCATTCTCGACTTTGGCTCTTACTGCGCTCATATTTAGAATAGATACACCATGAACACAGCGATCATTCGCAGTGATTGGGTTGGGCGGATTATAGACGGAAGATTTGTCCTCCTCCAATGGTTAGGCGGCTCAGCAGGGGGTGGTGTATTCCTCACGGAACTGCAGCAGGGGGATCGATCGCAGAAAGCCGCCATCAAGCTCATTCCTGCTGATGCCAGAGACGCAGAGGCTCAACTTTCTTGCTGGGCCATGACAACAGACCTGTCTCATCCGCACCTGATGCGCCTGTTTTACTACGGGCGCTGCGAGATCGACGGCGCCCCTCTTCTCTACGCGGTAACGGAATATTCTGAAGAGATTCTCTCTCAGATTCTTAAGGATCGGCCGCTCACGCCAACAGAGACCAGAGAGATGCTCGGCATGGTCCTCGACGTGCTTTCCTATCTTCACGGAAAAGGTATCGTGCATGGCGACCTCAAGCCATCGAACATCCTGGTCGTCGACGATCAGTTGAAACTTTCTTCTGACAGCCTTTATGTCGCCTGCAAACCTGGCAAACACTCTTCGTCAATGGGAGTCTATGACGCGCCAGAAACCGACACTGGGAATATCTTCCCGGCCGCGGACATCTGGTCGCTCGGAATCACCCTGGTTGAAACCCTGACCGGGCATCCGCCAGTTTGGGACAGATCAACGCATCGGGAACCGATTGTGCCGGAGTCTATTCCACAGCCCTTCGCCGGCATTGTCCGGAAATGCCTGCGCTTTGACCCCAAGCGCCGATGCACCCTCAGCGATGTCAAGGCACATATCGAAACTACCCGATCTCTGCAGCATCCGGCCAGTAAAACCACTGGTAGAACGGTAACTGTCAAACTCCGCATGACGGCGCTCATTGCCGCAGTGTTCGTCCTGCTTGCAGTCGTTGCAGTTCTGCAACTGCGATCTCACCGGACTGAGCCATCGTCGCCAACCGAAAAACAGCTACCAGCGCTCGCAGTCTCCACGCTCCCGCCTCAAGCTCCAGCTCCGCAGATCCAAAGCTCCAAAGGTGCGGCGGTGAAGAGTGTGGTCGCTGAACAAGTTCTGCCCGACGTACTCCCGAGTGCACGTCAGTCAATTAGCGGCCGCATCAAAGTGAAAATAAGGGTGACGGTCGATGTGGGCGGTCATGTTTCGAATGCGACGCTTGACTCGCCGGGGCCCAGCAAGTATTTCGCCAAAGTTGCCCTGCAAGCAGCACAGAAGTGGAGATTCAAGCCTGCGCAAGTCAATGGGCAGTCCGTCACCAGCATCTGGATCCTGCAATTTCAATTTACGCAGGCCGCAACCGAGGTCAATCCCATCGAAGCCGCTCCCTAAGGCATTTCTTCTTCTGCTGTATATAGGACCCTGTGCGCTCAAGCGTCGATTTCAACAATAAATCGGCGCACTGAAGAATGTCAGAAGAGGCTATAACTGAAAGAGAAATGCCTTGGGCGTCTGGCGGAAACCTGTGACCGGACTTGCATTTTTCGCTTTCAAGATACTTGCATCAAAGGGCTCGCTTACACATCAATCTCTGATGACCGGCAATCCGGACAGAACTCCGATTCCAATCGTTATAAGCTACAAATGGTAGGAATAGCCTCGTGACCCGTATGCAGATCACCGCGCAAGACGTTCTCATAGTCATCGATGTGCAGAATGATTTCTGTCCCGGCGGGGAACTTGCCGTTCCGGGCGGAGACTCCGTGATTCCACTGATTCACACAATCGCGCCGAAGTTTGAGCATATTATCCTCACGCAGGATTGGCATCCGGAGGGGCATTCTTCCTTCGCTAGCGCCCATCCTGGAAAACAGCCGTTTGAGCAGACTGAGCTGAGCGACGGAACGCAGACGCTTTGGCCGGAGCATTGCGTGCAGGGAAGCAAGGGCGCGGAGTTTCACCACGCGCTCGACTTGCCGCGGGCGGAGCTGATTCTGCGCAAAGGCTTCCGGCCACAGATCGATTCGTATTCGGCGTTCTTTGAGAACGACCGCGTTACGCCCACCGGGCTGGCCGGCTATCTGGAAGAGCGGGAGCTCATTCGCGTCTTTTTGGCTGGGCTGGCTTACGACTATTGCGTCGGCTACTCGGCGCTGGATGCGCGGCGACTGGGATTGCAGGCGGTTGTGATTCGCGACGCCTGCCGGGCGATCGACCTGGAGGGTTCGGCGGCCAGGATGGAAGCCGAATTTGACCTGGCTGGGGTGATGCTGATCGAGAGTGCGGAATTACTCGGCTGAATCTGCCGCAGGAAACGCACTGTCTTTATGGCAAGTCCTCAGCGGCATGCAGAAAACGCAGGATTTGAATCGACTAATCGTCTACTGAATAAATCATGATATATGGAAGGGGTGCGAGAACCAATTCTCGCGTGCCGCTCTTCTTTCCGGGGCGGCCCAGATACGGAAACTGCTTGAGCGACCTTGCCGTGTCATAGAGCCGTTGAATGGTTGAGGCGGCAAAGGAGGGGTGATGAAGATAGAGATAGTTGCTAATGCCTTCAAGATCGTCGACAGCGGCCATGGACCACCGCAGCCGTCTCAAGCTCGCATCATACGCGCCACGCGCGCGTCCATCTCTTGCTCTTCAAGGAATTCGCCTCGTGCGATCTGATCGATTCCCAATTGAACTTGCGCGTCAAACCAAGCTTCCTGGGCAAGCATACGATCTACGGCTTCAACTGCCAATTCGACCGTGGTGCGGCCGGTGCGCGTTGCCAGGCTGGCGAGGTCTGCGGACTGGCGTTCGGGGAGTTGAAGTTCCATAGTTCAAAGACTAGGAAGGATTGTCCTCAAAGTCAAGGTGTGGCAGAAACATGTACATCCCACTAGAATCGCAGCAGGGGTGACGAATCGCCTCCAATTTTTTGTCTTATGTCGCGTAATTTCTACATTCTGGCTGCAACTCTGGGGCTCTTTGCGCTGGTCTCGGCGGGCATGTCGCTGACGCCTTCGAGCTATCAGCCGGGGCTGCCGGCCAATGCGTCGCTGTGGCGAACAGTGGCGCTGATTATGCTGCTCTTCGGGTTGGGGGCAGCGCTCATCGGCGTGATGAGCCACCTCTTCGAGCAGGTGGACCGGCGCAGCGAAGAGGCGCGGCGGGCGGCGCGGAACAAGCGGCGGGATGGCCGCTGAGAATGCCCTGAGGTGTAGTTTCCCACCCTTCCGGCAGTTTACGAACCGCAGGTCCTTCGACTCGCTCCGCTCGCTCAGGATGACAGAAAGGATAGGGCACCCAGTGAGAGTGGGGCCCCCAGTTAAAAAGAACTAAAATCATGGTTGGGACTCTTCCCCTTGAGAACGAGAGCAGACGCCGATGTATGAAGTTACCGTGGAGGCCGATTTCTCCTCCGGCCACTTTCTTCGCAACTACCAGGGCAAGTGCGAGAATCCGCACGGGCACAATTACAAGGTGCGCGTGACCCTGGCCGGAGCCTCGCTGGACGAGGCTGGGCTGTTGCTGGACTTCAAGCTTCTGAAGCATGTGCTGCACCCGATCGTGGAACGCATCGACCACCAGATGCTGAACGAACTGGAGCCATTCACAGTGCTCAACCCTTCGGCCGAGAACATCGCCAAATACTTCTACGACCAGACCAACGAGCAGCTCGCCGCAATGACCGAAGGCCGCGTGCGGGTGAAGGATTGCACCATCTGGGAGACGGATACCAATACGGCTACTTACTACGAGTAGGCGCGGTGAACCGGCAAGTAAGACTCAGTTCATCTGCCTGGATTTGGACTTGAGGTACTTGTCGAAGGGGAGCTCGAAGGAGAAGAGCTCTTTGCCGTCGGCATCGCGCAGCTCCTGGAGTTGCAGCAGAGCTCCTTGCAGTGGATGGTCGAGATCCGATACGTCGTAAAACAGGAAGCCGGACCGCGTGGTGTGCGGCTCAACCACTAAAGCATGGTATTCGAAGGTATTGAAATCCTGCTCGATGGCCTTGTTGCTGGCTTTGGGCTTGAGTTTGATGGGGGGCAAGGGAGCAGGCATGGGGAGTTTTGCGCCTTCACGCTCTTTGCGGGTCATCCGCCGCTCCACGTCCTCGGGCTGTGCGGTCTGAATCTTGTCGCCATCCGCGGCGAGGAAGAGAATCCGGGCATCGCGCAGGGAGATTGGCCGGTCGCCGTTGTTGGTCACGATGAGGCGGACGGGCAGGACGCCATGACTGAGATAATCGACGCGAAAGATGGATTCTTTCCGGCGTGTGTCATAGGGTTCGGCGGCGATAACTACCTTCTCGTTTTCGTGTGCCTCGACCGCGGCAAATGACGTTGCCGGCTGAACGGGCGGCGGACGGTGGTTGCTGGCCAGGGCCGGCAAAGCCAGCCCGAGCAGGAGCGGCGTGATTGCCCACAAGCTTCGCATTGTGCTCGACTGTATCATTTGAGGGGACCGGGGAAGGCAAGATCCGTATCGCATGATTCTCCTTTTATACAACGTGGCGTTGCTGGCGGTCCTGCTGGGCGGAGCGCCGTGGTGGCTGTGGCGAATGGCCACCACGCGAAAGTACCGCGAAGGGCTGCTGGAACGTCTGGGAGTGGTTCCCACCCGTCTGGGGAATGCGCTGGGCGGATTGGGCCCTGTACGCCCTGTGATTTGGCTGCATGCCGTCTCAGTGGGCGAGGTGCTGGCTGCCAGCCGTCTGGTGGGGGAGCTGGATCGAGTTTTTCCTGAATACCAGTTGGTGATTTCCACCACCACCCGCACCGGCCAGGAGCTTGCCCGTGAGCGATTCGGGCCGGATAGGGTCTTTTATTGTCCGCTCGACCTGCCCTGGGCGGTGCGGGCTTATTTGAACGCCCTGCAGCCAAAGTTGCTCATCCTGGCGGAGACGGAGTTCTGGCCCAACCTGCTGAGCGGATGCTATCGCCGTGGAATTCCCGTAGTGGTGGTGAATGCCCGCATCTCAGACCGATCCTGGCCGCGCTATCGGCGGCTGCGCGGGTTATGGCGGCCGTTTCTGGAGCGGCTGAGCCGGGTGCTGGCACAGAGCGAGACGGACGCTGAGCGGCTGAAGGCCATTGGCTGCCGGCCGGAGCGGGTATCAGTCGCCGGCAACCTGAAATTTGACGTGCGCGCCGTCGTGGAAGCTGAAGCCACCGGCCAGTTGAGGAGCTTGGCGGCTGGCCTGCGGCTGATTGTGGCGGGCAGCACGCTGGAAGGCGAGGAAGCCGCTCTGCTAGAGGCCTGGCCGCGGCTGCTCGAAGCTGATCCGCGACTGGCGATGGTGCTAGCGCCCCGGCATCCTGAGCGCTTCGCCGCGGTTGCCGCGCTGCTTGATCGCTCCGGCATTCCATGGGTAAGGCGGTTGGATTGGGATTCGGAACCGACTGGCGCGCTCAAGGCTGCTTAAGCCAGGCGAGATTGTGCTGCTGGATACGATCGGCGAACTGGCTTCGGTTTACTCGCTGGCCGCTGTGGCTTTTGTGGGTGGCAGCCTGATTCCGGCGGGAGGGCACAATCCGCTGGAGCCGGCGCAGTTTGGCGTGCCGATTGTGATGGGTCCGCACTATGCCAACTTCCGCGCCATTACCGACGATCTGCGGGCGCATGAGGCCTTGCGCATCGCCGCCAAAGAAGAGCTGGCCGGAGTGCTGATGGAGTTGCTGCGGGACCGGACTGCAGCTGAGGCGATGGGCGAGCGCGCCCGGCAGGTCTTCGACCAGCAGGCCGGGGCTACCGGACGATGCGTGGATGCGCTGAAGGAACTGCTGTCTCATGGATCCACTAAGGAGCGGCCGTCATGAGCAAGACCTTTTCGCCGCGCAAGCTGCTGCTGCCTCTGGTTCCGGCTTACCGGCTGGCGCTGGCGCTGCGCGAGATGCGGCTGGGCACAAAGCTGGAGCCGGTGCGGCGACTGCGCTGGCCGGTGGTGAGCATCGGCAACCTCTCCACTGGCGGCGCGGGCAAGACGCCGCTGACCATTGCGCTGGCCAAAATGCTTGAGCGACGAGGGCTGCGCGTGGACGTGCTCTCGCGCGGTTATGGGCGCCGCAGCCAGCAAGCAGTCCGCGTCGATCCTGGACGGGACTGCCGATGAATTCGGCGACGAGCCGCTGCTGATTGCGCGGGAGACGGGCGTGCCGGTTTATGTGGCTGGGCAGCGATACGAAGCTGGTTTGCTGGCTGAAGCGGAACGTTCCGCCGATTCCCGCTTCGGTTTGCACCTTCTGGACGATGGTTTTCAGCACCGGCAGCTCCACCGCGACGTGGACATTTTGCTGCTGGATCGGCGGGATTGGCAGGATGGATTGCTCCCGGCGGGCAATCTGCGCGAGCCGCTCAAGGCCGTACGCCGGGCCGCTGTGATCGCGATTCCGGCGGACGAGCCGGAGCTGGAGGCAGAACTGCGCGCGTGGGGTTGGGATGGTCCGGTTTGGCGTCTGCACCGCAACAATGGAGGTTCCGGCCGTCGATGGACCTGTGACTGCATTTTGCGGCATTGCGCGTCCGGAGCCGTTCTTTGCGGGACTCGAAGCTGCGGGCCTTCACGTTGCCGCCAGCATTGCTTTCCCCGACCACCACCGCTACACAGCGCGACCTGAAGCGCCTGGTAGCGCGGCTCAAAAGACGGGATCAGCCGCACTCATCACCACCGAGAAAGACAAAGTACGGCTGGGGAATCTTTCTTCAGCTTTGCAGGAATCTCTTCCACTGATAACAGCAGGCTTGTGCATTGAGATTGAACACGAGGATGAGGCAATCGAGTGGCTGATGGAGCTGAGTGAAGCAGGCTCGAACCCACCCTCCCCTGTGAGAAAATCAGAGTTTGCATACGCAGTCCAAGTTTCGCTTGCTCGTGGTCCGGCTGGGCGCCATGGGCGATATTCTGCACGCGCTGCCGGCGGTGACGGCGCTGCGGCAGGCGCATCCGGAATGGGTGATCGACTGGGTGGTGGAACCGCGCTGGCGGGCGCTGCTGGCGGCTGAACCGGGAAGCACTCGGCTCGGGGCTACAGTGCCTCTCGACGCGCTGCAGCCGCTTGTTGATCACCTGCATTTTGCGCCGACCAAGGATTGGCAGCAAAGCGCCGCTGAGCCGGAAGACCATTCGGTGAAATCAAAACTTTGCGCAGAGCGCTGCGGGCCGGCGACTACGATGCGGTGCTCGACCTGCAAGGGGCGATCCGCTCGGCGGTGGTGGGCCGGATGGCCGGCTGCCGTCGGCTGATCGGCGAGGCCGAACCGCGCGAGCGAGCGGCGCGCTGGCTGTTCACCGAGCGCGTGGCCACCCACGGCGCGCACGTGATCGAGCAGGATGTGGAGCTGGCCTCGGCCGTGGCCGGCGACGATCTCAAATTCACCAAGCCCTGGCTGCCGGTGGACCCGGCCGCCGAGGCCTGGGCGGACGAATTCTGCGTTCCTCGCGGACGCCCAGCCCGCCGTGCTTATCAATCCCGGCGCGGGCTGGGGCGCCAAGCGCTGGCCGGCGGAGCGCTATGCCGCGGTCGCGCAGGGGCTTATCGATCGGGGCTTGCGCGTGCTGGTCAATGCCGGTCCCGGCGAAGAGCCGCTGGCGGAGGCCATCGTTGCAACCGGCTGGCGCGGCTACAGTGCATCAACTGCTCGCTGGATCAGCTGATTGCGCTCACCCGCCGGATTGCGCTGGTGATTGCCGGCGATACGGGCCCGCTGCACCTGGCCTGCGCGCTGGGCCGGCCCGTGGTGGGCATCTATGGACCCACCGATCCCAGCCGCAACGGTCCGTTCGGCACCCAGTTCAAAGTGCTGCGCAGCCCGGAGAGCCGCCGCGACCACACCCGCCTGCGAGCGCCCGAGGCCGGACTGCTGACCATCCAGCCAGAAGATGTGCTGCGAGGCCGCCGACGAGCTGCTGGCCGAGGAGAACGCCTCGTGACCAGTCACAACACTCCGCCAAAGACCCGCCCCACGCAGCGGGACTGGATCACGCGCTGGCAGCGCGTGGCGCGGCGCATCCGCGTGCCGCTGGGATTTCTCACCGCCGCCCTCTATCTCTTTCGAGCTTTGGCGGCGCGCGCCCCAGCCGGCCGCCGTGGCCTGGAGCCTGGCGCTGGTGCTGCCCGGGCCTCTGGCTGCGCGCCTACGCCGCCGGCTATGTGAAAAAGAACCGCGAGCTGACGGTGACCGGCCCCTACGCGCATACGCGCAATCCGCTTTACCTGGGATCGATGCTGATCGCCGCCGGCTTTGCGCTGGCGCTGCTGAGTTGGCCGGTGGCGCTGGTGCTGGCCGCCGGATTCGGCGTCGTCTACATTCCGGTGATCGCATCGGAGGAGCGCTTTCTGCGCGCCACTTTTCCCGCATTCGACGACTATTGCCGCCGCGTGCCGCGCCTGATTCCGCGGCTTTTCCGACTGACGCCAGTCCAAAAGACCAGAGCGCCCACGGCAGCTTTCTCCTTTGCGCTCTACTCGAAGCACCGCGAGTACAATGCTGCTATAGGGGCCGCACTGCTTTACCTCAGCCTGCTCTTTCTGCGGCCGGCCTTGGGTGCAATCGTGCATGGGCTGCGTTGAGCGCTACTGGCCACAGAGAGTCAAATTTCAAGGAGCCATGCCTGACGGTGAAGACGCGCACGACCGTAGCCAAATCTGCTTTGCGCCCTTGCGCTGGCCGCCGTGGCTCACGGCCAGCAGACGGCGCCGCTGCCGCCGCCGCGCGCCGGCTTCAGCTTTCCGCAGAAGCAGACCCTTACCTACTCCGTGGACTGGCGCGTCTTTCCCGCCGGAACGGCTGTGCTGCACTTTGAGGCCACGGGCGACCGCGAACGCATCACCGCCAATGCCGACACCATCGGCGCCATCAACCTGCTCTTCCATGTGGGCGACCGCTTCCAGTCCACCTTTGACCGCCAGAAGGGCTGCACCTATGAATTCGACAAGCAGACCGTGGAGGGCCGCCGCCAGATCAACTCCACGCTCAAGCTCGATTATGCGCAGGGCAAATCGATTCTGGATGAAAAGAACCTGGTCACCGGGCAGACCAAGCACGTTGAAACCGGCATCCCCGGCTGCCTTATCCGACCTGCTGACCGGCGTTTTTTACGCCGCCTCGCAGCCCATGGAGTGGGCAAGAGCTTCGTTATCCCCGTGGTGGACGCTCAGCACACCGTGCCGGTGACCATGAAGGTGGAAGGCCGCGAAGAGATCAAGACTACGCTGGGCACATTCAAAACCCTGCGCGTGCAGCCCACTGCCGATGCCGGCGTGGTGAAGAATCGCGGCAACATCTGGATCTGGTATACCGACGACGAGCGCCATCTGCCGGTGCAGATGCGCGCGCGGCTGTTCTGGGGGACGATTACCTTCCGGCTTACGGGCAACGAGAATAAGTAAGCTCGGCCAGAACCGCGAAATCGCCCCAACCCTGAGCAATCGGTGTAAACTTTATCCTTCGCGCGGAGGAGATTGTTTCTTCGCGCTGACGAGGAAATACCATGCGCAAATGCACGTTTGTCTTTTCTCTCGCACTCGCTTTTGTCCTGGCGCCGTTTTGCTCTGCCCAGGCCGCGCCGGCCAAACGCCCCATGACCTTTGAGGACATGATGAAGATGAAGCGGCTGGGCGATACGGCCGTTTCGCCGGATGGGAAGTGGCTGGCTTATCCGTAACTACCGTTGATCTGGACCAAAACACTAAAACAACGGAGTTGTGGGTGCAGGCGATTGCGGGCGGAGAGCCGCAAAAGCTGGCCGTGGCCGTGCCGGGAGACTCGGGAATTCAGTTTGCGGCGGATGGGCGCTCCGTGCTTTTTCTTTCTGGACGAGATGGCGGGCAACAGGTTTGGCTGGCTGATTTTGACGGGGCGACGGGGACGGCGAGCAATGCGAAGAAGCTGACCGGCATTTCTACCGGAGCCGATAGTGCGATCTGGTCACCGGACGGCAACTCCGTGGTTTTTGTTTCGGACGTATATCCCGACTGCCCGGCAATCACTCCCGCGGATGGCGGCGCGGGAGACAAATGCAATGCGGACCGGGATGCGGCGCTCGCCGCGAGCAAGGTGAAGGCGCAGATCTTCACTCACTTGCTCTATCGCCACTGGGACCACTACACCGGCGACAAGCAGGTCGCATCTCTTTCTGGTTTCGGTTGAGAGCGGTGGAATACGCGACCTGACGCCCAACGATCCGCGCGACGTTCCGCCGTTTTCGCTGACGGACAGCAGTTGCGGCTGCGCTATTTCGCCAGACTCGAAGGAGTTGGCCTTTACCGAAAATATCGATCCGGAGCCGGCGACCAGCATCAGCGCGAAGATTTTTACGCTCGATTTGACCAATCCGGCGGCGAAGCCGGTTGCGATCAGCACTTCGGCGGGGGGCAACTTCAATCCTGCTTACTCGCCTGATGGAAAGTACATTGCGTGGCGGTCGGAGGAGCGGGCTGGATATGAGAGCGATAAGTTCCGGCTGTTCGCTCTATGACCGCGCGACGAAGACGATCAAGGATTTGCTGCCGACATTCGATATTTGGGTTGATGAGTTTGCGTGGGTTGATGACTCTAACCTTATTCTGTTTCGTTTCTGGTGAAAAGGGAGAGGCCCCAATCTATGAGACTGGCTTGTCACGGCGATGGCTCCGCACGTATGGCGAAAGCTTAGGAGAATGGAGCAATATTCACCCGATTCTAGAGACGGACATGAGTGGTTGTTGCAAGTCGAATGCGAGTTGGTGGTCCTTCCGAAGTTGTAATTGCTGATTTCTTGGATATCGATGAAGGTATACATGTTATTCATGTCTATTCATCGAAATCGTCAACAAACCTTCAGAAGACATACAAAACCCGTTTATGTTCCAATAACGCAGCTCACGCACATCAACGACGCTCTTCTCGCACAGCTTGATTTGCCAGCGATGGAGTCCTTCTGGTTCACCGCCGCCGACAAAACCAAACTGCAAGGCTTCCTCATCCGTCCTCCGGGGTTTGATCCGGCGAAGAAGTATCCGCTGAAGTTCCTCATCCACGGCGGGCCGCAGGGGGCCTGGGGCGATGCATGGAGCTACCGCTGGAATGCGGAGCTTTTCGCCGCCAACGGCTATGTGGTGGTGATGATCAATCCGCGCGGCTCGACCGGCTACGGGCAGAAGTTTGTGGAGGCGTGAACGGCGACTGGGGCGGGAAGCCTTTTACCGATCTGATGGAGGGGCTGGACTACGCGGAGCAGCACTATCCCTTCATCGACAAAAACCGCGAGTGCGCGCTGGGGGCGAGCTACGGCGGGTATATGGCCAACTGGGTTCTGGGGCATACCGACCGCTTCAAGTGCATTGTGAGCCACGACGGAATGTTCAACGCCGAGTCGGCGTTTGGGACGACGGAAGAGGACTGGTTCAATATCTGGGAGTTAAATTTCCAAACACGGGGGCATCCGTGGGACTACTACGGGAAGCCCGACGCGGAAAATCCCTTCCGCAAGTGGTCGCCGTCGCTCTCGGCGAAAAACTTCAAGACGCCTACGCTGGTGATTCATGGGCAGCTCGATTACCGGCTCGATGTGAGCGAAGGGTTCCAGCTTTTTGACACGCTGCAGTTGCTGAAGGTGCCGAGCAAGATGCTTTATTTTCCTGACGAAGGCCACTGGGTGCTGAAGCCGCAGAACTCGCAGCTTTGGTATAAGACGGTGAACGATTGGGTGGATGAGTGGACGAAAGACAGGGACTAGGGACATAGGGAATAGGGAATAGAGTTCACCGCTTATGCCTTTCAAACGCAAATCCGCCAAGCCGCGCGCTTTTTTGAATGAGGCGGGGCTGTTTGAGTACGCTACCAGGGCGCTGGGGCGGCAGATGCGCTCGGAGGCCGAGTTGCGGCGGCTGATGAAGAGGCGCGTGGAGCCGGGGGAAGACGGCGAGGCGGACATCGCCAAGGTTGTGGCGCGGCTGAAGGAGTATGGCTACCTGGACGATGCTGCCTTTGCGGAGACCTATGCGCGGCTGCGGCAGGAGAATGAGAAGCTGGGCGCAGCGGCGGGTGCGGCAGGATTTGCAGCAGAAGGGCGTGCACACCGAGTTGATTACGAGACGCTAGATGCGCGGTATGGGCAGACCAACGAGGAGGCGCTGGCGCGGGAGCATCTGGAGCGGAAGCGCATGCGCAAGCCGGAGAACGCAAAGGAGACGGCGCGGGTGATGCGGCGGCTGGTGGCGGCGGGGTTTTCGACCGGCGTGATCTATAAGATTCTGCGGCAGTGGGATGTGCCGGATGAGGCGCTGGCGGCGCTGGAGAATCTGGAGGACGAGCCCCACGAGGAGTAGCTCCTTAAGCTATGGGCGATTTCAACGCCAGAATTTCCAGCTTTTCCACCTGAGGCGAACGGCAAAGAGTTCCTTGGCTTTGGCGAAGAGCGCCTTGGCAATCTCGCCCGTAAGATGGGCATTTCTGCCTGCTTCGTCCCGGAAAGTGTCGAAGATGCCAAACTTCGACGGTCCCAGCTTCACTGCATACCAACTGGTGGTTGCGGTCTCCTTAACCGCTAACGGTTGGGCCGATTTCAGGAATGCCTCCGCCTCCTGTTCTTTCCCCGGCCTGGCCTGCAACAAGACCAGCAATGCAAATTTGTCCATCCTCCATCCTCCATTGTCTTGCACAGGAATAAGATGCGGGATCGGCGCGGCGGTTTCGTTAAGATGCCGTAACACCCCGTCTCCAGTTACACTGGTAACGCTATGCAATTTCGCACGGGGAACGAGATACGCGAAACATTTCTGCGTTTTTTTGAGTCGAAGGGGCACCGCCGGGTGCATTCTTCCTCGCTGGTGCCTGCCAACGACCCGACACTGCTGTTTACCAACGCGGGGATGAACCAGTTCAAGGATCTGTTTCTGGGGGCGGAGCGGCGGGATTACTCGCGGGCGACGACTTCGCAGAAGTGCGTCCGCGCCGGGGGCAAGCACAACGACCTGGAGAATGTGGGCTTTACGCGGCGGCATCATACGTTTTTTGAGATGCTGGGGAACTTCTCGTTCGGAGATTATTTCAAGCGCGACGCGATCGCTTTTGCCTGGGAGCTGGTGACCAGCCCGGAGTGGTTTGGGATTCCCGAAGGACCGGCTTTATGTGACGATTTTTGAGGGCGCGGACGGCGTGCCGCGCGACGATGAGGCCGAGGGGTATTGGATTGAGGCCGGCGTGCCCAAAGAGCGGATCGGGGAGTACGGGCTGAAGGATAACTTCTGGCAGATGGGCGAGACGGGGCCTTGCGGGCCTTGCTCGGAGATTTTTTACGACATGGGGATGGAGGCGGCGGAGACATCCGGGGGTGGATAAGCCGTTCGGGCAGGACGAGGCTCGGTATGTGGAGATTTGGAATTTGGTTTTTATGCAGTTCGACCGCTCCGCGGTGACGGATGCGAGCGGGAAGACGAGTTACAAGCTGACGCCGTTGCCTAAGCCTTCGATTGATACCGGCATGGGGCTGGAGCGCGTGGCTGCGGTGCTGCAAGGGAAGGTTTCGAACTTCGAGACGGACCTTTTCACGCCATTGATTGTTATGGCTGCGGAGTTGACTGGAGTCACCAGCCTAGCTGAGATATCGGGGTTAGCGGAGCTGGCCGCAGCGGAATCAGTGATGGCGAAACCGGCGATCGCTGAGAAGCTGGCGAAGTTCGTGGGCAATGCGAGCCTGCGCATCATCGCCGACCATGCGCGGGCGGCTACGTTTCTGATTAATGACGGCGTTCTGCCTTCAAACGAGGGACGCGGTTATGTGCTGCGGAAAATTCTCCGGCGCGGGATTCGGCATGGCCGGTCTGCTGGGCCAGGAACAGCCGTTTCTTTATCAGATGGTCTATGCGGTCCGGGATCTGATGCAGGGTGCTTATCCGGAGCTGGTCGATTCGGCCGCGCGTGTGGCTAAGGTGGTTGAGGCGGAGGAGAGGCAGTTTGATCGTGTGCTGGATTCGGCCTCACTAGATCGATGAGCTAATACAAACGCCTTTTCTGGGGCTGATTCAGTGACGGAACTGGATCCGTGCAATGCTCTGGAGATGGTGCTGTTCAGGAGACGGCTCTGGCTTTGGAGGTGGATCGGGGAGTGGTGCTGGTTTGGAAGATGGTTCAGGCTTACGGTGGCGTGTAGTAGATCCGCGGGCGAAACAGCTTTTCATCTTTATGAGACTTTTGGTCTGCCGCTGGATTTTATGGTGGATGCGGCGCGCGATGCGGGCGTGAAGTTTGATGAGGCTGGGTTTGAGGCTGCGCGGGCGGAAGAGCAGGCTCGGGCGCGGGCCAGTTGGAAGGGCGGGAGCCAGAAATCCGCCAGTCCGGCGTTTCGGGAACTGGCTAAGACGGAGTTCCTGGGATATAAGCAGCTGACTGCGAACGACGCTGAGGTTTTGGCGATTGTGAAGGACGGCGTAGGCGTGCCGGCTGCCAAAGCTGGAGATTTGGTTGACGTGGTGCTTGATCAGACAAGCTTCTACGGCGACTCGGGAGGGCAGACGGGCGATACGGGATTTTTCCTGACTGTGGATGGGAATACTACGGTCGCGGAGATTCAGGGCGCAGTGCTGCCGGTGCAGGGGGTGCGCGCGCACAAGGCTCTGCTCAAGGAGCATCTCGCGGTGGGCGATCATGTGCGCACGGTGGTGGATGGGGATCGGCGGAATGCGATCAGGCGCAATCATACCGGGACGCATCTGCTGCATGCGGCACTGCGGCAGGTGCTGGGGACGCACGTGAAGCAGGCTGGGTCAGCGGTGCATCCGGATCGGCTGCGCTTCGATTTTTCGCACTTTGCGCAGGTGGCGGACGAGGAGCTGGAGGAGATTGAGTCGATCGTTAATCGCGAAGTGCTGGCCGATGCGCGCGTGGAGACGCTGGAGGACGTGCCCATTGACGTGGCTGTGAATGAGTACCATGCGATGGCGCTGTTTGGGGAGAAGTATGGCGACAAGGTGAGGGTGGTGAAGCTGTCGGATGGATTTTCGACGGAGCTTTGCGGCGGAACGCATACGGCGGCTACGGGGGAGATTGGGCTGATCAAGATTGTGAGCGAGGGGTCGGTTTCTTCAGGCGTGCGGCGGCTGGAGGCGATTACCGGGATGGGCGCGCTGGATGCTTTCCGGCAGGATTTTGCCGTGGCGCAGATTGCTGCGCAGCTTGCCCCTGCCCCTGCGGGGGGCAGCCTTTCGGACGGCTTCGTGCGAAGTTGGCTGCGCAGGAAGACGAGCTCAAGCGGCTGCGGCGGGAGATGGAAGAGATGCGCATGAAGTCGGCTGCCGGAGAGCTGGACGAGGCTCTCAGCCGCGCCGTGGAGGTGAAGGGCGTGCGGCTGGTTACGCTGCGGGCCGACGCGCTGGAGCGCGGGCAGTTGCGGACGCTGGTGGACAACTTGAAGCAGCGGCTGGGCGAGGGCGTGGTGGTGCTGGCTTCGGCGCAGCCAGAGGGCAAGGTGGCGCTGATTGCGGGGGTTACGCCGGGACTGGTCAAGCGAATCCAGGCGGGCAAGCTGGTGGGAGCGGTGGCCAAGCTGGTGGGCGGCTCCGGGGGCGGCAAGCCGGAGATTGCCGAAGCGGGCGGCAAGGAGCAGGGAGCAGATTGATGCGGCGCTCCAGGCGGCGGCGGGGATTGTTGCCGAGTTGCTGGGGTGAGACGATCAACCGAGTTCGTGGTTTCCCACCCATGCGACAAAAAAGTCGCATGGATGGGGCATGGGGCTAGTCTGCGATTCATTGAATCCTAGATCTCATCCGCCACGGCCAGAAGCGAGACCTGGGGCAACCGGCGATACAATGGACATGTTTCCCACTTGAAACCTGGTGGGCACCCAGCGATGAATTGGAGTCAGGGTGATGGCTTAAGCTGAGCCCATGGCTACGAGGAGCGGGAAGCTGGAAAGATCGGCAGGCTGCGCGGGCCATTGCTGGAGTGGTATGCGCGCAACCGGCGCGATCTGCCCTGGCGGCGCAATCCCGATCCTTACTCCATCTGGGTCTCTGAGATCATGCTGCAGCAGACCCGCGTAGCCGTGGTCGTGGAGCGGTACCAGGCTTTTCTGGAGCGATTTCCCACGCTTCTGTCGCTGGCGCTGGCCGCCGGAGCAGGACGTGCTGGCGCTGTGGAGCGGGCTGGGCTACTATCGCCGCGCGCGGATGCTGCACAAGGCGGCGCAGTATGTGGCCAGCCATTATGACGGGAACCTGCCGGCCAGTTCGGAGGAGCTGCGCCTGCTGCCCGGCATCGGCGCTTATACGGCGGCGGCCATTGCCAGCATCGCTCACGGCGAACCGGTGGCCGTGGTGGACGGCAACGTGGAGCGGGTGCTGTGCCGGCTGGAGGGTTGGGAGGCTGGCAGCCGCAAGGGCGGCGGGGCGGCCCTGCGGCGCAAGATTGAGGAGCTGGCCGGCCAGCTTCTGGATCCTGCGCAGCCCGGCGACTTCAACCAGGCGCTCATGGAGTTGGGAGCGACGGTCTGCCTGCCGCGCAAGCCGCAGTGCCAGGCGTGCCCGGTGAGCAGGGACTGCGCGACTCGCGGCGAGCACAAGACGCCGCCACGGCCGCCCATGCTGAGCCGCGAAGTGGCCCACGCGCTCAGCGTGCGCACCGGCCGGAAGCCCGGGCAGGCTCACCGCGAGGTGCTGCTGGAACAGCGGCCCGATTCGCTCACCGTGATGCCCGGCCTGTGGGAGCTTCCCGTTCTGCGCGACCCTCAAGTTCCCGAGAAAGAGCTGCGCATGACGGTGCGCCACGCCATCATGCAGGTGAACTACTACGTGCGCATCCGCACCGTCTTTGAGGATGACGTGGAAGCGATGACCGTTGCCGGCGGCGAGCGGCGCTGGGTTTCGCTGGCGGCGGCTGCCGGTATGGCGCTGACCGGACTGACCCGTAAAGTTCTTGCCCGCGCCACCTGCTGCCGGCTGCTTCGCCGGACGCGATTGCCGGCGGCGCGATGCGAACGTATTTGAGCCGACCTCGGTATTAGCCCGGATCCGGTCAGCGTATTAGAAAAATCCAGTGCCCTCATTCAATAGTGCTATCGTCTCCCACCCATTCTAGCAAAAAACGCTGAATGGATTGGGGACGAGCCCAAGGTGTCACGTATTTATGGGCCGAATCAGTAATAGTCCGCGCAACTGAGGTAATAGCCGCAGTGGGTGCAGACCAGCTTGCAGTGGTGGCCGGTGAGCCGGTGGCCGCAGGTGGGGCAGATCTGGCAGTGATGCTCGACAGGCTGCTCGGCGGGCCCGATGCACCGGAATGTGAAATCTCAGGCGCGAAATCGGGATCGAAGGCGCTGGGACGCTGCGGCAACATGCTGGACAGATTAGCATAAAAGGAAAGGCATTCGTCCCGCGGCATCGCTGCGGGGGCCTCATGCATCAACACTAATAAGAACTCTCTGGCGGCGCCTCGACTTCCCCCTGGCGGCGCATACAACACAACAACCGAATTCCCCAAGGAGGAATCATGGCAAGCAAGGCAAGTGCGGTTTGGACAGGTTCACTGAAGGAAGGCAAGGGCACGATTTCAACGGCGACGGGCGTGCTGAACAACGCGAACTACTCATTCGCCACGCGGTTTGAAGGCGCAACCACCGGCACCACCCCGGAGGAGCTGATTGCGGCGGCGCACGCGAGCTGTTTTTCAATGGCTCTGGGCGCGCAGTTGGGCGGCGCGGGGCTCACCCCAACTAAGATCGAAACCCATGCGGCGGTCACATTGGCCAAGGTCGGGGAGGGATTCTGCGATCACCAAGATTGCGCTGACCACTACCGCCAGCGTTCCCGGCGCAACCAAGGAAGTCTTTGACAAGGCCGCAGCCGATGCCAAAGGCGGCTGTCCCATTTCAAAGCTATTCGCCAATAACACGGAAATCACGCTGGACGCCAAGCTGGTGTAACTAACATGAATGCAGTGGCCGGGGCACAAAATCCCGGCCAGCTTTCTCCGGCATTATTTGACACCGGGTTCCGCATTTGCGAGACTCGGAGATGTTGCCGGTTTAGCGAATACCGCTGAACATGTGTACCGTGCCGAAGTGGCGGAATTGGCAGACGCGCGTGGTTCAGGTCCACGTACTCGCAAGGGTGTGGGGGTTCGAGTCCCTTCTTCGGCACCAGAAATTGCAGCAACTCCTTTTGAATTATCAAAATGCAACATAATAATAGGTATACTGCAGCAGCACTGTGAGCCCACAGAGCCATTTTTCCCTGCAATAGCCCTATTTTCCATTTTTTGCCGATTGCGGTCCGCCCAAGGGCCGTGCCGAAGAGGGCCGGGAATGGCATTTGTTGGCCGATTCGGCACAAATTTCATTGGATGAACAGATTTTGTGAAGGAAATGAGCCTGCGCTTTACCGCAACTCCGATATTGCCGGTATCATGGAAGTTGGCCCTTTGGCAGGTTTGGAGGTGGGATTTCTTGGCAGAGGTTCGCATACAGGAAGGCGAGCCGCTCGAAAATGCGTTACGCCGGTTCAAGCGGAAGGTACAGCAGGAGGACATCATCAAGGAAGTCAAGCGTCACTCCTACTACCTGAAGCCGGGCGAGAAGAAACGCGTAAAGGCGGCTTTAGCACGCAAGCGGAATCGTAAGAAGGCTCGCAAAGAGCAAGACTAACTTCAACGACAAATCGCGACATAAGCCGCCATGCTAACTACCGCTAGCAGTAAGTGGAAGTTACCAGAGAGTTACCAAAGACTCGGCGGCTGTCGCGATTTATTGTTTTATAGTTATGTTTGCGTAAATGTGGTAATGTTATTCAGGTCTTCCTGATTTTGCAGGGTTAGACGAGTGAATAGCCGCTGAAGTCGTTGCGGCCCGGGCCCTTGTTGTCGATAGAAGATTGAAGACAGGGAAGCGGGACCGGCAAGTGTTTCATGAGCTATGGCCGATTTCGGGCTACTTCCCTGTCTCAGGGAAGCCGGTCATGGAATTTGCGGACAGAGTTTTGAAGTGCATGGATTGCGGCGCCGAGTTCGTTTTTACGGCAGGCGAGCAGTTATTCTTTCACGACAAACAATTCAAGAATGACCCCAAGCACTGCAAGCAGTGCAAGGCGAAGCGCGTGCGCGGAGGCTCCCGGGTTCGCCCGGAGACCCGAACGACCTGTTCGCAGTGCGGCGAGGCCACAACGGTTCCGTTCAAGCCAACGCAGGGCAGGCCTGTGCTGTGCCGCGTCTGCTTCAAGCAGCAAAAGACGGCTGTGCAGCGGCGCAGGAAAACGGCGTCAGCCGGCACAGGAAGTAAACGCCCAACCGGCGCAGGATTCCGCTCTGCCGATGGAATCAAAGCCAGAAGCTGAATCGTTGGGCGAACCTATTCCAGAGCCGAGCTGAAGAGCAGATCTCCCTTGAATCCCGAGGGGAATCCGGCAGCGCGGACCAGAGTGGCCAACTGCGCCCAATGGCGCTGGCTGTGGAAGAGCGCATGGCCCATGACTTTGCGCCGGGTTGCAGTTCGCGCCTGCGGCGGCAGCCAGTGAAAATCCAGGGTCATGGTCTCGTCCCAGTTTTGAGCGGGATCGTCGAGCAGGGTGCGGTAAATCTTCACGGCCTGGTTATGCAGGCTAAAGATCTCATCCAGCGGACCATCGGGCATTTCTTCTTTGGGCGAGACGGGCAGACCGGCGATGCGCTGTCCCCAGCGCAACTCGACTCCCCAGATGTGGCGAACGAACTCCTGCACGGTGGCGGCGCCGCCGATGCCGCAGGGCAGTGCCAGCAGGGCGGGGTTGGCGTCGAGGTGGGCTTTCCAGAAGTTGGAGGACTCCTGATTCCAGGCGAACAGTTCTTCGAGCGTGATGGCAGCTGGGGTCATGGTTTGCTCCGTCATGATTTGCTCTTCAGGGCGCGATGGCCGATGTCGTGGCGATAGTAGATGCCTTCAAAGTGAATCTTGCCCATAGCCTGGTAAGCGCGGGCCAGGGCCTCTTCAAGGGAGGGTGCGGCGGCGGCGGTGCGAAGGACGCGGCCTCCATTGGTGAGCAGTTGGCCTCCCACCTGGGCGGAGCCGGAGTGGAAGATTTCGACTCCCGGAACCTGGGCGGCGGCGCTGAGGCCGGTGATGGGGAAGCCTGTTTCATAGCTGCCGGGATAGCCGGCGGAGCTGGCCACGACGCAGGCTGAGGCTCCGGGTGACCAGCGCAGTTCGGTTTCCGCGAGGCGGCCGTCGATGCAGGCCTCTAAAGCGTCGACGAGATCGGATTCGAGGCGCAGGAGGATGGCCTGGGTTTCAGGATCGCCGAAGCGGGCGTTGAATTCGAGAACCTCGGGTCCGCGCGCGGTGATGATGAGGCCGCAGTAGAGGACGCCGACGAAGGGCGTATCCTCCTCGGCCATGCCGCGAATGGTTGGCTCGGCGATGTGGTGGAGAATCCACTCGTTCATGCCGGGGTCGAGCATGGCATCGGTGGAGTAGACGCCCATGCCGCCGGTGTTGGGGCCGGTGTCGCCCTCGCCGATGCGTTTGTGGTCCTGCGCGGGGACGAGTGGGGTCACGTGCTTGCCGTCAGAGAGGCAGAGGTAGCTGATTTCTTCGCCTTCGAGGAACTCCTCAATGACGATCTGCTGCTCGGGCTGGCCCAGCAGCTTGCCGGAGAAGAGGCCTTGGGCGGCTTCGATGGCGATGTGGCGCGAGGGGCAGATGATGACGCCCTTGCCGGCGGCCAGGCCGTCGGCCTTGACGACGATGGGCGGATGGAAGATTTCGACGGCTTTCTCCAGCTCGGCCGCGGTGGTGCAGATGGCGTAGTTGCCGGTGGGGATGTTGTGGCGCTGCAGGAAGCGCTTGGCGAAGCCCTTGCTGCTCTCAAGCATGGCGGCGGCGCGGGTGGGGCCGAAGACGCGCAGGCCGCGCTGCCTGGAGGGCATCGACGATGCCCAGGGAGAGGGGCAGCTCGGGACCGACGATGGTGAGGCCGGGCTGCTCGGCGACGGCGAGGCGGACCATGGCGTCGAGGTCCTTTAGATCGACTGGCATACAGCGGGCAATTTGGGCGATTCCGCCGTTGCCGGGGGCGCAGACTACCTCAGTGACTCGCTTGCTGCGTTTTACCGCCCAGGCCAGCGCGTGCTCGCGGCCTCCGGAACCGAAGATCAGGACTTTCATGATCGTGCATATACCCCCCGAGAGGTTATGGTCGGCAATGGGGGTGGGGGAAGTCAAACGGATCAGAGAGAAATGTGAGCGCTCGCGTCCCCTATACTGGTGCGTGGCGTGGCGGCCTTCGTGCCGCAAGAGCAGCGAGGATGCCGCTCGATGGTGCAAACGCGCATCAAGCCGTATGACCAGCAGGTGGCCGAGAAGACGCGGCGGGAGGAGCAGCGGCGGATTTTCCGGCGGAATCAGGCGATTGGGCTGGTGCTGGTGGCGGGGGCGATTTTGTTGTGGTGGATTTTTCATACCAATCCGAAGTGGATTTTCCCGCAGGGGTGGTGGCGGCTGTGAGTCCTTCGCGACAGTCATTCGCGGAGTCCTGGCGGACGGCGGAACCTTTGCGCCGAGAGCCATTGATCCGCTGGCAGTGGTGCTGCTGGGGCCGACGGGGAGCGGGAAGACGGCGCTTTCGCTGGAACTTGCCGGACGGTTTGGCGGGGAGATTGTCAGTTGCGATTCGGTGGCGGTTTACCAAGGGATGGAGCTGGGGACGGCCAAGCCTACTGCTGAAGAGCGGGCGCGGGTGCCGCACCATTTGATCGACGTGGTTGAGCCGGACCAGCCGTTTACGGCGGGCGAGTACAGCAGAGCTGGCGAGGGCGGCGCTGAAGGAGATTGCCGGGCGCGGGCGGCTGCCGATTGTGACCGGGGGAACGGGGCTTTATCTGCGGGCGCTGACGGAGGGATTGTTTGCGGGGCCGGAACGGCAGCAGGAGCTGCGGGCGCGGCTGGAACGGAGCCGCGAGAGGCATGGGGAGGGTTGGCTGCACCGGTTGCTGGGGAGGCTGGACCCGGTTTCGGCGCAGCGCATTCATGCGAACGATAAGGCCAAGCTGATTCGAGCGATCGAGGTTTGCGTGGCGGGCGCGCAGGCCGCTCTCCGAGGTGCTGGGGCGCGATCCGCTGACGGGGTTTCGGCTGCTGCGGATCGGGCTGAACCCGCCGCGGAAGGCGCTTTATGAACGGCTCGATCAGAGAGCGGCGGCGATGTTTGCGGCTGGGCTGGTTGAGGAGACGCGGGGTCTGCTGGCGCGGTATGGGCCGGTGAAGGCGCTGGATTCGCTGGGCTACCGGCAGGCGACTTGGCGTGCTGGCGGGGAACTTTGAGTTATGAGGCGGGGGTAGATGGCAGCGCAACAGGGGCATCGGAATTATGCCAAGCGGCAAATGACGTGGTTCCGGCGGGAGCCGGAGGTGCATTGGCTGGAGGGTTTTGGAGATGAGGCGGAGATTTTGCGTGCGGCTGCGGAGTTGGTGGAAGCGAAGCTGCGAGAAACTGTTTGATGAAAAACAAAAGCAACCGCAGATCCTTCGACTGCGCTGCGCTCCGCTCAGGATGACAGTTTGTGGGGATTTGATCTTATTGAAGAGGATAAGTTGCAGTTTGGACCTAATTGCGTAACATATTTTTCAGTTCGAGGTAATTTTGTGACGATGAAACATAGTGGATTGTGCGCTAACTGGATTCCAGTCATTTTCATTCTTGCGGCGATACTTTGTCCGCATGCAGTTCTATGTCAAGAGGGATCGGAAAGCACGGTTAGGCGGCACCGAAGATTTGGCCTTCGCAGCCGCCTGCGGGCATTCCTTTTGAAAATTCAAAGGAGCTGACGGGGATTGCGTTTACCGGAAGGCACGCGCAATACGGGCATGCGGATACCTGGTATCCATCGTGGGCTGCGGATGGGAATCTCTATTCGCCGTGGACGGATGGAGAGGTGAATGGAGTCAATTCAGGCTCCGGGGGCGCGAAGGCTACTACCGGATTTGCCACGATTCTTGGCGACGATCCAATGAATCTGAAGATTACGGATGTGGGTACTTATCCATCCAATCCTGCTCCTTATGGGGGAAGATATCCGGCGGGCAGCCTGGTTTACAAGGGCGTTTGGTATTACGGGACTTATTGCCTGTATCAGACTCCGGGCAAGCATTTGAATTGGGATGTGCTGGGTCCGTTTGTGGGATTTCGGTACTCGACCGATTACGGAAAGACCTGGCATCAGACGAAGCACACGCCCGATCATCCGCTGTTTCCGGAGCCGGATCACTTTGGCGGCAAGGTGAAGATGGGCGTTCCGCATGTGGTGGATTTCGGGCAGGAGATGCAGTACTCGCCGGATGGGAAGGCTTACCTGGTGGCGCATGGGGCTTCCGATCCTGATCCAAATCCGCGCGATGCGGACCTGAGCTGGATTACCGGCGATGAGATTTACCTGGCTCGTGTGAAGCCGACCGTGCATAACATGGAGAACGCGGCTAAGTATGAGTTTTTTGCCGGTCACAACCGCAAGGGGAAGGCCATCTGGACGCATGATTTTTCGCGGATCAAGCCGATGCTGAAGTGGGATAACAACATGGGTTCCGTAACCATGACTTATGACGCTCCGCTGAAGAAATATTTAATGGTAGTTACGGACGGGGGAAATACTATTTCGAAGTTCAATACTTACATTCTTGAATCCTCGGAGATTACCGGGCCGTGGAAGCTGGTGGTTTATATGAAGGATTTCGGCGAGCAGGGTTACTTTGTGAATTTTCCGTCGAAGTTTATCAGCAAGGACGGAAGAACGGCGTGGCTTTCTTACTCGGCGAATTTTACCAATACGTTTGCGCGGGACGAATTGAAATCGATCCCTGAAGGCGGCGGTTATTGGTGGACGCTTCAGGAGGTTCGGCTGCTGGGGCCGGAGGGTGCGAAGTAAGATAGCCGCACTGGAGTCGCAGATGCGGCGGGCATTTAAACTAGCGATGGCGGGCGGTGGTCCGAGAGACAGCGCGCCGAGAAATGGAGTTCCCCTTGGCAGAGACGATTTATGACGTGGCGATTATTGGCAGCGGGCCGGCCGGGTATACGGCGGCGATTCGCGGCGCGGAGTATGGGCTGAAGGTGGCGCTGATTGAGAAGACCAACGTGCTGGGCGGGACCTGCCTGCATGTGGGCTGCATTCCGACCAAGGCGCTGCTGTTCAACGCGGAGATTTGGGACTACCTGAAGAGCGCGGCGGAGTTTGGGATTGAGGGGATTGAAACGCCGACGCTGAACTGGGCGGCGGTGCAGGAGCGGAAGACCGCCATCGTCGACAAGCACACCAAGGGGCTGGGCTTCCTGATGAAGAAGCACAAGATCACGACCATCGAGGGGTATGGACGGCTGACAGGGCCGGCGCGAGGACGGCGTGCATACGGTGGAGTTGACTGCGGCGGACGGGACTGTGAGCCAGGTGAAGGCGAAGAATGTGATTCTGGCTACGGGGTCGGCGGCGAAGATGATGCCGGGGCTGAAGGCGGACGATCGGATTTTGACGAATATTGAGATTCTGGCCATTGGGCAGGTGCCGAAGTCGCTGGTGGTGATTGGAGCGGGGGCGGTGGGAGTGGAGTTTGCGTCGATTTTTCGCAGCTTTGGGACGGAGGTTACGATTCTCGAGTTTCTGCCGCGGGTGGTTCCGGTGGAGGACGAGGAGATTTCAAAGGAGCTGACGCGGCTGTTCAAGAAGCGCGGCATCGACGTGAATACCGGCGCGAAGGTGGAGAAGGTGGAGAAGACCGCGGACGGCGTGAAGGTGAGTTATACCGACGCGAACGGCAAGGCGCAGGTGAAGGAAGCGGAAAAGGTGCTGGTGGCGGTGGGGCGGTTGCCGCTGACGGAAAATGTGGGCGTGGAGAAGACGAAGATCGAGTTGGAACGCGGATTTGTGAAGGTGAACGAGGCGCAGGAGACGGCGGAGCCGGGGATTTTTGCCATTGGGGACATTGTGGCGGGACTGCCGCAACTGGCGCATGTGGGCGCGATGAGCGGGATGGTGGCGGTGGCGAAGATTGCCGGGCGGGAGTATTGGCCGGTGCAGCGGGACCGGATTCCGAGCTGCACTTATACCGAGCCGCAGATTGGATCGGCGGGGCTGACGGAGGCGCAGGCGAAGGAAAAGGGCTTCGAGGTGAAGGTGGGCAAGTTTCCGTTTGCGGGAAACTCGAAGGCTACGATCGTGGACAGCCACGACGGGTTTGTGAAGATCGTTTCCGACGCGAAGTATGGGGAGATTCTGGGCGTGCACATTATCGGGCCGCAGGCTACGGAGCTGATTGCGGAGGCGGTTGCGGTGATGGAGTTGGAAGGCACGGTGGAGCAGATGATGTTTACCATCCACGCGCATCCTACGCTGACGGAGAGTTTGCTGGATGCTTATGGGGCGGTGGAGGGGATGGCGATTAATGCGTGAGGAACAGCGGAGTTAGTTGAGTCGCTATCCCACCCTTTCGCAAAGAACGCGAAAGGATGGGGCACCCGGTACCTGATTCGATGGCTACAGCCTGTTCAAAGTGAGTCCACCATCCAAAACCAGAACCGCGCCGGTTGCGTAGGTGAGCTCGCCGGTGGCCAGGACAGTTACGGCACGACCGACATCGAGGGGAGTTCCCCAGCGCTTTTCAAGCAAGAGGCCGGCTTCAATCAAAGCATCGTATTTGGCTCGGACGTCTGTTGTCATTCCGGTTTCGATGATGCCGGGGCGCACTTCGTAGACACCGATGCCGTATTCCGCCAGGCGGACTGCCCATAACTTGGTTGCCATGGCGATGCCGGCCTTGGAGATGCAATAGTCGCCGCGGTTGACGCTGGCTACGGTGGCGGAGACAGAGCTGATGTTGACGATGGCGCGATGGGCGGCAGGGTCGGCGGCCTGCTGGCGGATCATCCATGCAGCGGCGGCCTGGGTGAGGAAATACGGGCCCTTTAGATTGGTGGAGATGAGTTCGTCGAAGCTGTCCTCCTGGGCTTCGAGAATATCGGCGCGGGCGCGCGGGGCGATTCCGGCATTGTTGACGAGTACGTCTAAGCCTGCCGAGAGATTCTTCGATAGTATGCAATAGATTGCGGCGATCGGCGGGGAGGGAAACATCGCCCTGGACATAGATTGAGCCGGAGGAATGCTGGCGGATGGAATCGAGGGCAGGCTGCACCTGCTGGAGGGAGCGCCTGCCGGAGATTGCGAGGGTAAAGCCGGCTTCCGCCAGCTTGAGAGCTATGCCCAGGCCGATGCCGCTGGCGCCTCCGGTAACTAGAGCTACTTTGCCTTGATTGCTCATCTTCGATCCTTTCGTGCAGGGCAGGGAGACTCTGAACAAGTTTTCATCTGAAATCTCACATTCCCTCAGGGGTTAAAGCCCGCGATTTTTTGAAGCCTCAAAGTTGTGCACGGCTCAAGCCGTCGCCCTGTTCAAACATATCGACCTATTCGGAGGATCCTTAGAAAAATGTGTAGTAACTGGAGTTAGCGATCCTTGTAACCAGAGCATAGCTTCAAGCAGATGATAGTCTCCCCACATGCTTGATTCTCCGCATGGAATTTTTGCGCGATGGGGGAACGTAATCCCATCCGTTGGGGCGATGGTAGATGCTGTGCAACAAAAGCCCTTCGTGATCGGGATGCGTGGAGAGATAGGGTTCCTCAAGCAGGCGCGCAAGCAGGGTAAGTCCGGCCTGGGTGTAGTCGCGTCCAGCTTCGGCGCCGAGCACACGGCCTAGACGGATCAGGCCCTGAGCGGCAATGGCGCCGGCTGAGGAGTCGACGGGCTCAAAATCGTTGAACGGATCGGCCGGCTTCAATTGCCAGTCGCCGAGACGGTGTAGCTGCGGCGCTCCGGTATCCCAATAGCAGACGCCATCGAGCGCGCTTGCCTGGTGAAGGTAAAAGTCGCAGGTGGCTCGAGAGGCGCGCTCCAGCATGGCCGACGCTGCGGACTTCTCCGGTACTCCGTCGGAGCCAAACTGAGAATCAGGCAAGGAGCGGATGAATTCGAGTTGCTCGGCAAAGCCCAGCATGGCCCAGGCGAGACCCCGCGTCCAGGTGCTGAAGGGCGAGTAACCCTGCTGCGTGGAGGGGGAGCGAAAAACTCCGCTGGCCGGATTGAAGATGGCTTCATGCACGGTTCGGCCAGCCAATGCGGGCACGTCGTAGTGGTCGCGTCCTTCTCCGTAGTAGATGTTATAGAGGGCAGAGGTTTTTGCGTGGGTCAGCAGTCTGGCGAGGAGATTGATTTCGCTATCCTGCTCGGCAGACAGGGTGTGGCCAAGAAGATGAGCCATGCCGCAGATGCGAAGGGTGCGGATGGTATCGATGAAGAGCGAGTGGGCGCCGTTGAAAGAGTAGATATAGCCGAGCCCGTCGCTGAGGCTGGTCCAACGGGCAGCCTGAACGGCGCCGCTTACCTTGAGGGCGAGCTCGTAAAAATGAAGCTCCCATTCGCTTGCTTCGATGCGGCCGTCGAGGATGAGGCGGCGCAGGTGGCCGTAGGTGGAGATATTGTTGAAGCCGTGGTCGTGGACTCCGAGGTGGGTGAGATGCCCGGCCATATCGGCGACGATGTGCTGCCGGGCGGTTTTGAGGAGGGCGGGTTCTGAGGTCAGGTCAAAACAGAGCAGTGCATTGCCGTATTGAAATCCCTGGGTCCACTGCGTCCAACTGCGCGCGGTGTACTTGCCTTCGACGGTAAAGACGGGGGCGCCATCGGAGACGTTCCAGCAGCGCTCAAGACGCTGAGTTTTATCTACGGCCAGGGACAGAGCACGATTGATAGATGGAATCAGGTCTTGCGTGGATAACGTGCGGTTGATTTCCATCGGAGTACCTATCGGGATCGAAGTTTGAATGCGTGCTTTTCAGATGCAAAATAATCTGATTGGCGCTTCTCAGGCTTGTTCGGCGGCTGCTTACAATTCGGTGGATTGGCTGACCACCAATGCTTGGGCTTTGGCGATGAAATCGGCCAGGGGGATGGAGCCTTGGTCGCCTTTTCCTCGGGTGCGGACGCTGACTGAGTTGGCGGCTTCTTCCTTGTCGCCGAAGACGAGAATGTAGGGCGTTTTCTGGTTGGCGAAGTCGCGGATTTTGCCGTTCATTTTTTCGTTGCGGGCGTCGACTTCAACGCGGAGGCCGGCGGCTTTGAGTTCGGCTTCGACTTTTTGGGCATAGGCGTGGTGGCGCTCGCTGATGGGGACCAGGCCGACCTGCACGGGGGCGAGCCAGAGCGGGAATGCGCCGGCGTAGTGCTCGATGAGGACGCCGAAGAAGCGCTCGACGGAGCCGAAGAGGGCGCGGTGAACCATGACGGGCTGATGGCGCTCGCCGTCTTCGCCTACGTATTCGAGTTCGAAACGGGCGGGGAGATTGAAGTCGAATTGGACGGTGGAAAGCTGCCAGAGGACGGCCGAGGACGTCGATGAGCTTGACGTCGATCTTGGGGCCGTAGAAGGCGGCTTCGCCGGGTATGGTTTTGTAGGTGATGCCCTTGCTGTCAATGCCTCTTTGAAGTCCGCCCACGGCATGTGCCCAGTTTTCGTCGGAGCCGAAGTAGTGGGCGCGGTCGTTGGGATCCCAGGTGGAGAGCTCGACCTTGAACTCCTGGAAGCCGAAGGTCTTGAGGACGGCTTCGGCAAAGTCGATGCAGGCGACGACTTCGTCTTCAATCTGCGCCGGGGGTGCAGAAGATGTGGGCATCGTCCTGGGTGAAGCCGCGGACGCGCAACAGGCCGTGCATGGTGCCGGAGCGCTCGTAGCGGTAGACGTTGCCGAATTCGGCGAGCGCTGCGGGCAGATCGCGATAACTGCTGGGGCGAGTTTTTGTAGATGAGGATGTGGCCGGGGCAGTTCATCGGCTTGAGGCGATATTCGGCGTCGTCCAGCTCCATGGGGGTGTACATGTTGCTGGAGTAATAGCCCTCGTGGCCGCTGACCTTCCACAGCTCGCGGCGCATCACGTGGGGAGTGAAGACCAGCGAGTAGCCGCGGCGGAGACACTCCTCGCGCATCCAGTCTTCCATGATTTTGCGGATCATTGCGCCCTTGGGATGCCAGAAGACGAGGCCTGCACCGGCAAGCTCCTGAATGCTGAAGAGGTCGAGCTGCTTGCCGAGCAGGCGATGGTCGCGCTTGGCAGCTTCTTCAAGGCGGGCGAAGTGGGCGTCGAGATCTTTCTGCGAGAAGAAGGCGGTGCCGTAGATGCGCTGAAGCTGGGGATTTTTTTCGTCGCCCAGCCAATATGCGCCGGCCAGCGAGAGTACTTTGAAGGCTTTGACGCGGCCGGTGGAGGGGACGTGAGGGCCGCGGCAGAAGTCGACGAAGCGGCCGTTGCGATAGAAGCTGACCTGGGAGCCGGGCTCGGTGAACTTGGTGACGAAATGGGTCTTCATGAAGTCGCCGTCCCGCTCGAAGCTCTGTCCAGGCTTTTATCTCTTGGAGTCGTAGATTCGTGGACGAATTTCTCGTCGCGGGCGACGACTTCCTTCATCTTTGCCTCGATGGCTACCAGGTCTTCAGGCACGAAGGGGGTGGGGCGGTAAAAGTCGTAGAAGAAGCCGGCGTCGGTGGCGGGGCCGTGGCCTAGCTTGGTCTCAGGGAAGAGCTCGAGGACGGCGGTGGCGAGGACGTGGGCGGCGGAGTGGCGGACGACTTTGAGCGCTTCAGGGTCCGACTCCTTGATGAGTTCGAGGCGGGTATCGGCGGTGAGGGGGGTCGCGAGGTCGACCAGGCGCGGGGCGGCTGCGTCTTCAGCGGCGTACATTGCGGCTTCCGCCTGGCTGTCGGCGCGACTGGCCGTCGCGGGCGGAGTTTTGGACGGCGTTGGTGGCTACGGGGGTGAGACGGGCTACGACGGCGGCTGCGGCAAGGCGCGGCGAGATGGAGTTGGCGATATCGAAAGGCGTTGTGCCGGAGGGGACTTCACGGACGGCCCCGTCGGGCAGGTGTACAGCAATGGTCTTGGCGTTCATGGCAGGCAGGATTCCAATGGGGCCGCGACTCTAACCTAACGCGGCCAACACATTGAGGATAGAAGGAGGATGGGGTCCGCGTCGAGCGGTGGGCAGCTATTCGCGGTGGAACGCGCACCTTTTCAGGACTGTCGATTTCTCAATTTGGACTACCGGCCTACGACCAGGACTGTAAAGCTGCCGGGCAGAACGGGCGGGCGCGGACGAGGATTTTCGGCAGTTGGCGAGGGGCGGGGGCCGAATTCGGCGGCTACCAGGTAAATGCGGTCGGCGGCGGAGTCATAGGCCATGGTGCGGGCGCTGCGCTGGGTGGGCAGATTCTCGATGGTGGGATAGTTGGGGGCTGAGGCGTCGATTACGGAGAGAATTCCCTCGCCGCAGGAGGCGAAGGCGAGCTTGTGGGTTGCGTCCCAGCCGGCTCCGTCGGGGCCTTCTCCGATGGCGGCGGTAGCCAGGGTCTTGCCGGTTTTTGAATCGATTACGCCCATCTTCTTGCCGTCGCAGACGGGAAAGAGGCGGTGGCCGCGCGGGTCGAAGGCCAGACCACTGGGGCTGTTGCAGCCGGTGAGGGGCCAGACCGCGGTGATTTTTTCGGTTTTGGCGTTGAGGCGGACGATTTCGCTTTTGTCTTCGATGTTGTCAAAGACCGTGCCCTTGCCGTCGACGGCGGGGAATTCGGGCTTGCCGGGGAGGGGGATGGTGGCGACGACTTTCTGCGTGGCGGCGCTTATGACGGAAACATCATTGCTGCGGCCATTGAAGGCCCAGACGGTTTGGGTGGCAGGCTCGAAGACGATGCCGTCGGGGTTTTGGCCGGCGGGGATGGTGGCGACGGTGGCCAGGGTGGCGCGGTCGAAGACGACTACGGCGTTACCGCGCCCGTCGGAGATGTAACCGAATTTTCCGGCGGTGTCGAGGGCGACGCCGTGGGTGCCGTGCAAACCTGTGATTGCTCCGACGGGTTTGCCGGTCTGGGTGTCCAGGACATCGACGCGGGCGCCATGAGTGATGTAGAGGCGATGTGCCGGAGAATCAACGTGCAAGTCGTCCCAGCCGCCATCGCCGCCGATCTTCCACTGGTCGATGATTTTGTAGGGCTGCTCCAACGCCGCGGACGAAGGCCTGTCCGCGGTGGCCCCTGCCTGGGCGGTGAGTTGGGTTGGGGCGGCGAGAAGGCTGCAGAACAGGGTTGCGGCGGCGACGGTGGGGATGAGAAGTAGACGATTGCGCTGGAAGGACATAGAGGCTCCATTTAAATTTGACGTATCGGGGCAAGGATAGCACTATGCGGTAAATGGGAGATGTAGGCAGGGCCGGACCGCCCCTTACCCCTCATGCTTTACCCTCATAGCTGCGGTCAATTGGACCCTGGGGAGCTGGTTTGCGTATTGTTCTTTCGAATATCGGGACTTTGGGCGACATTAATCCTCTGATCGCCATTGCGCTGGAGTTGAAACGGCGGGGGCATGTGCCGGTGATGGCGGTACCGGCGGTTTTTGAGCCGAAGATTGCGCCGCTGGGGCTGGAATTTCACGCGGTGCGGCCGGATATCGACCCTACCAACAGCATCCTGGTGGAGATGGTCTACGACGTAAAGAAAGGGACCGAGCACGGGCTTAGGGATTTTCTGTTTCCGGTGCTGCGGCAGACCTATGACGATCTGCTGGATGCGGCGACCAAACCGGAGCGGGCCGATCTGCTGCTGCTGGGCGAGCTGAACTACGCAGGGCCGCTCGTGGCCGAGGTTACGGGGATTCCAGTGGGCGAGCTATGTGCTGGCGCCGCTGTCGTTTTTTTCAGCCTTTGATCCGCCGGTGCTGCCGCCTTATCCGCGGGTGGCGCGGGCGGACAAGGTGGTGCCTGGGTTTGGCCGCGTGGTGAAACGGCTGGCCAGGTTTGTGAGCCGGAAGTGGCCGCAGCCGATCTACGATCTGCGCGCGGAGCTGGGACTGGCGAAGGGGAAAAATCCGCTGTTTGACGCCAAGCACTCGCCGTATCTGGTACTGGCGCTGTTTTCGCGGGTGCTGGGCACGGAGCAGAAGGATTGGCCGGAGCATGCGCTGATTACGGGGTTCTGCTACTACGACTCGGATGCGGGGAATGCGGCGCTGCCGGCGGATCTGGAGAAGTTTTTGGCCGCGGGGCCGGCGCCGGTGGTGTTTACGCTGGGTTCGGCGGCGGTGCTGGCGGCGGGACGGTTCTATGAGTTCTCAGCCAAGGCGGCCGATCAGGCTGGGGATTCGGGCGGTGCTGCTGATTGGCTCGGACCCGCGCAACCGGCCGCGGCAAGAGCTGCCGGAGACGATCTGCGTGGCTGAATATGCGCCTTATTCGGGGCTGTTTTCGCGGGCGGCGATGGTGGTGCACCAGGGCGGAGTGGGGACGACGGCGCAATGCCTGCGGGCGGGCAAGCCGATGATGATTATGCCCTACTCGCACGACCAGCCGGACAACGCGAGGCGGATGCGGCGGCTGAAGGTGGCCAAGGTGATTCAGCGCGGGAATTACACGCCGCTGAGAGTGGCGCGGAAGCTGAAAGCGATGCTGGCTGAGCCTTTGTATGCGCTGCGGGCGACGCTGGTGGCGCGGCGGCTGGAACATGAGGACGGGGTGCGGACGGCATGCGATGCGCTGGAAGAGCTTTATCGGAGCACGCGCAAGGCGTGAGGGGATTGTATGTGGGGCGGCGGCGCGCAGGGGTGGCGCTGGTGTAAACTTATCTGGACCCCATAGCCGGTCCGCAGCAGTGGACCGGCTTGATCGTGTCGGGACGTGGCTCAGCCTGGTAGAGCACTCGCTTGGGGTGCGAGGGGTCGGCAGTTCAAATCTGCCCGTCCCGACCATTCAATTCAAAGACTTAAAAAGAGGTCCCTAAAATTAAAACCCTCAATTGTGGGGGCTTTTGTGGGGACCTCGACGCAATTTTGGCGTTCATCCGGTATTTACCCACCTACTGAAGAGTCCGCGCGAGGACCGATTCCAACGACTCAGCTGCCTGTCGTTTTGCATCCAGTCGGACGTGGCCAGGTGTCGGCGCAATTAACTCGGAGGGTTCTCGATGAGGCGGGGGAAAAGGACGGCAGTGAATCGCCTGGCTTTTCCCTTGAAACTACCGCGTTGATCCTGCAATTTGCGCCAACAGGAGTACAATTTCTAGGAATTTATTTTTAGAATGGAGATTCCGGATGAAACCATTGAATCGCAGAGAGTTAGTGATAGGCGGAGCGGTCTTTGCTGCATATCCATATTTGCGCGGTGAGCAACAGGAAGGAAGCCCGGCGTCGACGCCTTCCGTGCCAGCCGGTTCTCCGCCCACCATTCTTCTCAATGAGTACCTTCCGCAATCCATTTACCGGATTCCAATCACCGAAGTTACAAAGGCGAAATTTCCCATCATCGATGCACATTGCCATGGTCATGGGCCGTTGAGCGTTAGTGAAATGGTCGCGATTATGGATAAGGTCGGGGTTGAGAAGACTGTCATTTTTACCGGCGCCAGTACCCCAGATCGTTTTGCAGAACGTGCGCGCGATTATGCGGACCATCCGGACCGATTCGACCTTTGGTGCGGCTTCGATTTACGCGGCGTGGAAAATGGCAACTTTGGACCTGGTGCAGTGGATTCGCTCGAAGGGTGTTATCGCGCCGGCGCGAAAGGAATCGGCGAACTGTCTGACAAAGGCCGCGGCTTCAGCCCCCCGCGTGCGCCTTCCGCCGCGCGTCGCCCTGCAAATGGGGCAAATGCGTTCGGAGGATTGAATGGGGGAGCAACCTACACCCGGAATCCGATGCCGCCGAACCCGAACGCCCCAATCGGCCCTCACCCGGACGACGCGCGGCTCGACTCGTTGTGGGACAAAGCCGGGCAGCTCGGTATGCCGGTAAGCATTCATGTTTCCGACCCTATCTGGTCTTACCAGGCGATGGATAACACCAATGACGGACTTATGAACGGCTGGACATGGAGAATCGTTTTGGAGCCGGGCATGTACGATCATGACCAGCTGATCAACAGCCTGGGCAATATCGCCGCCAGACATCCGAAGACACAGTTCATTGCCTGTCATTACTCCAACCTCGATTATGATTTGAACCGGCTGGGCGAGATGTTCGATCGCAATCCGAATCTCTATGCGGACCTCTCCGCGCGCTTTGCTGAAACAGCAACGATACCCCGGTTCATGCATCGGTTTCTGGCGAAATATTCCGATCGGATCGTCTATGGAACCGACGTATCCTACAACCTACCTTTCTTTCAAACCACATTCCGGATTCTCGAGACGGAAGATGAGCATTTCTACATGCGCGGCAAGGTGGAAAGCGCCAACTTCAATTTTAACTATCATTGGACGCTGAACGGTTTTGGTCTCCCGGACGACGTGCTCAGGAAGATTTATCACGACAATGCAGCCCGTATCCTGGCCCGGTCAGGGCACGCATAGCGTGAAAGGGCATGAACTGTGCGGAACTCGCTTGGGGTGCGAGGGGTCGGCAGTTCAAATCTGCCCGTCCCGACCATTTATTCTTCCTACATTAATTATGGAGGGCCGGCGCTTCTCTGGCGCGGCTTCGATTCCCTGCTCTTTTCTCGCTCTTACACATCGCAAAAATCCGCACAAGTTGATCATCTGCATTCCAGCGATGGAAACGCAGATCCTTCGACTCCTTTCGTCCGCCGCGGCGGACTACGGTCGCTCAGGATGACAATTTCAAATTATGAAGCGATAACAGAAAGATTTGACAACGATCAGCTCTAAGACGGGAAAAGCGACCCGGAGAATTCTGAGGGTAGGGTGATTCTTGGGCGGCGGCGCGGGGGGATGGGGACTGGCGAGGATAGCAGGCCGGCGATTTCTCTTAGCTCGGCGCGGGCGCTGACGATGGTGGCGGCTACAGAATCGAGGCGCTGGGTGGGGTCGCTGCCGGGGATGGGCAGGCTTGATTGCGAATCGTGACCGGGGGCGCGGTGGGGGGGTAGCTGCGGAGCCAGATGCGATGCGGGGCGGCGATGGACCTGCTCCAGGACCTGACGGGCTCCTGAGATGGTGTATCCCTCGGCGTGGACCAGGCGCTTGATAGCAAGAACCATCTCTACATCGCGGCGGCGGTAAAGGCGCTGGCCGGTTCCGCTCTTGTTGGGCTTTAGCTGGGGAAACTGCGACTCCCAAAAGCGCAGGACGTAGGTCTCGAGCTCGCAGATGCGGGCGACATCGCCAATTTTGAAGTAGAGGCGGTCGGGGATCATCGGCGAGTCGGAGGCGTGTTTTTGGGCGAGTTGCATGGCTATGGGGGCGATGCGGAGGGGGTTGCAATGAAGGCAGACACCTCCGCTCTAAGCGCAGTTTAGGACACAATTTCTTAAATTTGTGAAGCAAAATTGGAGAATTGGCGCAGTGGAACCTGGTTAGGCAAGGGGGTTGGCCGGAGGGGGGCCGGGGTGAGCGGGAGTGTTGAAGGTTTGTGGTATCCCACTCATGCGGCAATAAAACAATACGCAGGTTCTTCGACTCCGGCCGCCTCGCCACCCCATCGACGAAGATCTGTCGCTGGGGACCCCGGACCGCGGCGACCTTCGCTCAGAATGACAGCAAGGATGGGGCACGGGGCTATCGTTTCCCACCCATTCAGCAAAAAGCGCTGAATGGATGGGGCACCCAAATGTCAGTATTTATGGACCGGATCAATAACGCCCTCCCGAGTGTGTGAAGGAGGTGCGGACGGGCGAATCAGCGGATTCGAGGAGGGTGGAGACGAGGGCGATGGGCAGGCCTACTACGTTGAAGTAGTCGCCTTCGATGCGGGGAATCCAGCGGGCGGCGCGGCCCTGGATGGCGTAGGCGCCGGCTTTGTCCATGGGCTCGCCGGTGGCGATGTAGGCGGCGATCTCTTCTTCAGAGAGGGTGAGGAATTTGACGGCGGTGGATTCAGAGGCGACTTGAGTGCGATTGGCGGTGACCAGGGCGATGCCGGTGATGACGCGATGGGTGCGGCCAGAGAGCAGGCGCAGGATGCGGGCGGCGTCGGCGGGGTCTTCTGGCTTGCCGAGGATTTGATTGTCGAGGGTGACGGTGGTGTCGGCGCCGAGGACGGCGAGTGAGTCCGGGAAAATTGCCTCAGGGGCTAAAGCCCGGTCTTCATTTCGGGGTAATTTTGGCACGACTGAAGTCGTGCCCTGACACAGGGCTGAGCCGGATATGGCGATATCGGTGGACCGGGTTAATTGGTGGAAGACGGATTGGGCTTTTTCGCGGGCGAGGCGGGTGACGTAGGCGATGGGATCCTCGTTGGGGTGGGGATCTTCGGGGATGTGGGCGGGATGGACCTCAAAAGAGAAGCCGGCCTGGACGAGGAGTTCGCGGCGGCGGGGCGATGCGGAGGCCAGGATGAGCATAGATTGATTATGCCGTGGATGGGCGGCGGGAGCCATTCAGGGGGCTGTTTTAAGCGTATGCGGCATGGTGTCAATGTTTGCGAGCAGGCTGGAACTGGTTATGTTGTTGAAAACGCTTGAGAAAAGTGGGTTGGGATGGGGATTGCATGTAATTCTGCTGTTATTGGGTAAGCTTAGAACATTCAAAGCGAAATGATTCTATTACGGGGAGAGCACAGAAGGCTTTCCCGATCTTCTTCGGGCCATCACCGCGGGTTCGCGGGCGTAGAGAAGAAGACGAGGCTACAGCATTTTTTTGAGAGCGCTGGAGGGGCGATTCCGGAAGGGGTTGCTCCTTCTTCCTTTTTACGGGACGCGAAATTCCGTGGAATGGTGGGCCGGGAATGGCGGAAAGATGGCTGCAAAGAAGCAGAATAAGCAAGAGGAAACGGATGAGGCACGGGAGCAAACGACGGCGGAGAAGAACCCGTGTTTGGGATGCGATTTGGACTGTACGACTTGCAAGGTGAATGGGGCAAAGACTCTGCGCCGGGCGGCGTGCCAGACCTTAAAGCGAGAAAGCGAAACTATTTCGGACATCGCTGGTGACGAAAGCGAAAGAAGGCGATGCGAACAGCACAAAGCTTTTGCTCATGCTGACGGAGACACAACCGGTAGAAAATGGCGCCAAGAAGACGAAACGGTGGCGGGAAAATCGGCACAGGCGCTGGCGGAAGAGCCGGAGTGGAGTGAAGAGGTGAGTTGAAACATTCAGAGACGGGGACCGGGAGCCGGGAACGGCAAGGCTGATGTAATTTGCAAGCATCTTTATGGGGCATCGAAGCGTCATGAAGAGGCCGGCAAGGGTCACCCGGCAAGCAAGGATCGCTTGCCGGGTGACCAGATTTGGCGGAGACCGAGAGAATGGAATCAAGCCACTCGACGGCGAGTGGTTTTTGAGGAGTACGAGAAATTGGAGAACCGCGCAGCCTGACGGGCAGGGCGGTTTGGCAAGAAAACGATTTGGGCAGCAGAGCGGCGGAGAGAGAGATTGGCTCTACGCTGCAATCGCACGAAAAGAAGGATGAGACACAGATGAAGCTCACAGGAATCGAGTGGTTTGGCGCCGGCAGACGGATGGGACTGAGACTGGGCTTGTGCCTGATTTGGATGGCGTTGGGAGTGGTTGCCAATGCGCAGGCGGTGAGCACGACGACGGTTCAGGGGACGGTGTACCTGGCCAACGGGCAAGCCGGCTCAGGAACGCTGGTGGTGAGCTGGCCGGCGTTTACGACGGCGAGCGGCCAGGCGGTGGCGGCCGACAGCACGACGGTGACGATTGCCCCGGATGGATTTGTGAGCGTGAATCTGGCGCCGAATCTGGGGGCGACTCCGGCGGGGCTTTTTTACACGGCGGTTTACTACATGAGCGACGGCTCGACGAGCACCGAGTATTGGGTGGTGCCGGCGGCGGCGCAGGCGGCTCTGGCGCAGGTGCAGGCGCAAGTGATGCCGGCGGCGCAGGCTGTGCAGGCGGTGAGCAAGGCGTATGTGGACCAGTCGATTGCGGCGTTGACGGAGAGCCGGCTGACGGCATCGGGCGGGACGATGACCGGGCCGCTCTATTTGAGCGGAGATCCGACACAGCCATTGCAGGCGGCGGACAAGCATTACGTGGATGAGAGCTTTGCGCTGGCGGTTCCGCTGGCTGGTGGGAATATGACGGGGCCGCTGACGACGCCGTCGGTGAATGGAGTGCAGTCGCCGCAATCGGTAAGTTCGCAGACGACGCTTCAGGCAGGCGATGAGCGCGGCGGGAACGAACGGGGCGGTGGAGATTCCGCCGACGTATGCGGGGACGGATGGGTTCACGAATCCGAATGGGATTTATGTGGCGGATTTGCGGCCGACCAGTGTCGCAGCAGTATGAGCGCAGCGTGAAGGAGTTCGGCGCGGTGTGCGATGGGACGACGGACGATACCAATGCGTTGCAGGCGGCGATCAATTATGCGCAGACGCACGGGGTGTCGCTGACGATTCCGGAGGGGACCTGCAAGACGCATACGCTGAGCTGGCATGGGGAGTCGATTGGCGGAATGGGCAAGCAGGTTTCGGCGCTGATGGGATTTCCGGGGCAGGATGTGCTGGCGTCGACGGCGGACAGCACGAATCTGCTGAGTTATACGCGGATACACGATTTGACGATTTATGTGGACCAGAGCGTGGATGTGTCCTGCTCGGCGGCGGAGGGACGCGCGCCGGCGGGAAGCTGCGCGCTGAGCCGGCCGATGGAGAGCAATTCGATTTTTTCGCCGGGCGGAAACGGGCTGAGCGGGAACGGCGGGAACGGGCGCGGCATGGTCGGTGGGCAATTGCGCGATTGCGATGCCCGCGGTGACGGGAGCGGGCGGAAACGGGCTGCAGGTGGCGGAGATTGAGAACCTGGAGATTGTGGCGACGGGCGTGGACCCGATGGCGGCAGCAGTATCCGGGGGCGCACTCGACGCACACTTGCGGGCTTTATCTGGCGCAATGGCCGCTGTGGAGCGAGTTCCGGAATATCGATATTCGCGGACTGAATACGGGCATTGCGATGCCGGCGCTGCCGGTGGCTACGCCGGCGGGGCTGACTGCGGACTCGAATCGCTGGCAGAACATTACGATCCAGGCGACGCATGGATTTACGGCGGCGGCGGGATCGAACAACGTGCTGGATAACGTGGTGGAGAAGGCGGGGAATTCGGCGGCAACCGGCGAGCCGCCGACGGGGCTGGTGCTGGATCTAACTGGAACGCAGCAGGGCTGGACGGTGCGGAATGGGGTGGTGCTGCCGGTCGTGGAACGCAGTGCAGCCGCAACTGACGGTGACGGCCGCGGGCGGCGCGGTGACCGCTGTAAGCGTGGGTTCGGAGCATGGATTGGGATTCGATCCGTATGGGACGCAGGTTCCTATTGCGTTCAGCGGGAGCTGCACGGCGACGGCCACGGCGAGCGTGAATACCAACGGATCGATTGGGACGGTTACTGTGACCTCGGGCGGGGTGGGCTGCTCGGGAACGACGACGGCGAGCGTGAATGCGGCCGGGAACTGGGATACGGCGGCGGCGGTGAACCTGATCGGCGGACAGAATATGACGTTCTTTGGCGGGAACCTGCTGAAGGGCAACGGCGGTTACACGGTTTGGAATGCGGCTGGGTCACAGAGTTATGGAACGCAGTTAGACGGCGGCGGCGGAACATTGCCGGGCGGCGGGAGTTATACGGCGCTGGTGCTAAATAACAAGTTGGGCAGCACATACCAGGTGGATCAGTATCCCGGCGCGGACTTTGGGGCCAAGTTACAAGCTTGCCTGGGGACACTTAGCTCGAGTTATGGCGGGACGTGCGACGCGCGGAATTTTACCGGAACGCAGTCGATGGGATCGAACCTGACGATTTCGACGGCGAATGCGACTGTGCTGCTGCCTTGCGCGACGATTTCGACAGCTAACCAGATCATTGTTACCGCGGGAACGAGGAATGTGACGCTTGCGCGGCTGCGCGCTGCGGGGAGCCAGCACGGCCAGCGGGAGCCAGGGCGGAACGGTCTTTCTGTATTCGGGAACGGGCGCGATGGTGCAGGTGGGCGACCCGACTTATGCGGCGGATACGATGGGATTTCACCTGGACGATGCGGTGATCAATACGACCGCGGCAAGCAATGCAACCGCGCAGGGACTGGCGGCCTATCGCACGCAGGAGATGGATCTGGAGGGCCTGTATTTCCTGGGTAACTCGAACCAGACGGGCATGACGCTGGACGGGACGGGGAATTATACGGGCGGAAGCTTCTTTGGCGATCAGTTTAGCGGATTCCAGACGGCGGTGAACGCGATCGGGCACCAGATTTCGAATCCGGCGACGACGGACTGGATGAACGCGAGCACGTTTGTGCGGCTGCACATCGATTGCCCGACCAGCGGGGGCAACCCGATCAGCCGGGACGTATGGAATCAACCTTGCAGCAGGGGATGGAAACACATTTACCGGCGGCGACGTGGAGAGTTGCTCGACGGCTCTGCACCTGGGAGCGAATGCGCAGAACAATACCATTGTTGGGTTGCGGAACGAGAACTCGACTAACCAGGTGGTGGCGGATGCGGGCAGTTCGTACAACAACTGGATGACCGGCGGGACGATGTTCACCGGCCAACTGACGGACAACGGGACGCGGAACAGTTTTCTGGATACCTTTCATCGCAGTTTTAACGGGCTGAATGGAGATTGGTACGGCAGCCAGAAGGACGCCACGGTCACCAATCACTACGGCTTGGGAATTGGCGCGGGGAACGAGCGCGGACTGCTGAACGAGATCCAGACGGATTATGGATACCGCTGGACTGAGGGGTACTCAGCGATGCGACGGCGGGCGAGCAGTTCTATCAGGTTCTGGATGATCTTCTGAACAACGTGAACCGGCTTTCGATTGGGCAGTATAACAACGGACAATCGAGCACCAACAACCAGACGGTGATCAATGCGGCCGGGACGGGCGCGGTGGTGCTGAACGGATCGAATAACTCGGGGACCGGAGGAGTGGTTATCGGATCGGGCGGAGCGACGGAGTCCACCGTGGCGACGATCAATAACGCCGGGAACGCGCAGTTCAACGGGACGCTGCAAGTGGGCGGGACGTCGACGTTCGCCGGCACGCCGACGGTGAAGAACCAACTGGATGCGGAGATCGACGCCGTCCTGTGGGCGGGATTGACGACGAGCCAGAAGGAATCCTTAATCTACAAGGACTGGAACGGCAACAGCCAGTGGTACATGGAGAAGGACGCGAGCACATAACTGGGCGCTTAAACTCGGCAACGGGCGGACTGGACAGCTTCAAGGCTTACCAGAGCACGCAACAGCGGCGACACTTACATCGATGCCTCGAATTCTTCGGGAGTGGTGCGGGTCAACTACGAAACAGGGTCGGGCGCGGGGTTCAAAGTTTACGGCGGCAGCAGCAGCTCATTGTATGCAAGCTTTACGGGAACGACTTCGATCATGTTTCCCGGGCTGGCGGCGAGCAGCGGTGCACTACTGCCTGCAGATCGATAACTCGGGATACGTGACCAATACCGGATCGGCCTGCGGCTCAGGCGGCACAGGCGGCGGCGGCACGGTGAATTCGGGAACTGCCGGACAGATTGCATATTACACGGCCAACGGCACTACGGTTGGCGGCATGAATGCGGTTCCGGTGACTGCAGGAGGCACGGGGCCGCAACCGCAGCCGCGGCACTGGCTAACCTAGGCGGGGCGCCTTTGGCGGGCGCGGCATTTACCGGGGCGATCTCTGCCACCAGCGTTACCGCTTCGGGCCTGACTCCAGGTAACTGCCAGCTAGCGGGCTCTGGTGGAATCATAACTTCCGCGAGCGGGCCTTGCGTAGTTACGATACCGCCAGTCAGCGGCGATGCTACGTCTGTGATTCAGGCAGCATTATCAAATCCGAATGGAACAGTCAACTTGACGCCGGGAACCATCTATAACGTCTCCAGCACACTTACCATCAGCAATAACTACGTCATCCTGAACGGAAATGGCGCATGCATCCTGACGACCGCCGCAGGCGACGGCATTCAAGTTTCAGGCGCATTGGACACGCTGAACGACGTTTGCCTGATGCCAGGAACCACAAGCACAGGCGCGGCAATCCACGATACATCGGGGCAATTTGGCCTGACCATTAATCGCCCGCGCCTGGTTCAATACAGCACAAATCTGCCAACGACCGGATACTACTGGTACTACGGGCTGCAGGTCGATGCGGACGAGGATTTCACGGTCAACGGATATAACCAGATTTACCATCCTGCTTTTGGCCAGTCCAACGCCGGCTCTTACGGAGTGCTGCGCTGCGATGCGACGTTCTGCGGGTCGGGCATCTATAACACTGCCGGGTCGGGAATGTCGGCAGTGGGTTACATCAATGATTCCGTGCTGTCGATGGGATGCTATGGAAACTCGATCGACTGGGAAGGCGGCAACGACCTCAAGTTGAATGGCGTGATTCTGCAAGGCTACAACCAGTTCGGATTGAAGGCGAACAACTCCGCCGGCGGAGGAAGCGGTAACATCACGGCGATAGGCGTCCACAACGAGATGGGTAATTGCACCAACCCCATGCTGAACGGAGTGGCGGGCGGTTCCGGTTATGTGGTCAACAACGTAACTCTTAGGATGCCGAATGGATCAGGCGGCGGTGGCGGTGGCGGGTTATTACCGAACACCAGCGGGAGCACCGCGGGATCGGAGAACTACGCCTATTATGTTGTGATCCATCAAGGCATAACCTCGACCACGACCATACCGCTGCTTATCGGCGAAACATCGGCGGCCAATGCAACTCTTGGCGGCGGCAACGGCGTGGTTGTGATATCGCCAACCAGCCCCGGATCCGGCGACACATGCGACTTTCTGCGCGTGGATCAAAGTGTGAACGGCATCGTTGCGCCTTACAGCGGGAGCGGCCTCAATTACGCCATACCCGGGGAGCAGGGAGTAGCTTGCGGGCCATCGGCAGGGACATATGTCACTTTCAACGACACCACGCCAAGCTCGAGCCTTACCTCGTACTCGTTCAATCAGTACGGAGTCTATGGTCCTGCGATTGGTCAGAACGGCTGGCCAGGCGCCGCCATTGTGTTGACCGGGACGAATACCAATCATGGTTATTACCAGGGTCAATGCCCGATAGCCGGCGGTCTTGTGGCGCCCGATTACGCAGGCACTTTTGGCAGAACATACGTCACCTGTGAGGGGCCGACCGAGGATGGCTGGTCAGGCAACAAAGGAGGTTACACCCCCGTCTTGCTGAACAGGCAAACCGGGTATAACTACACGACCAACGCGCCTTCGGCGACTCTCGATCCAATATGGTATAAATACACGCCATCCGGACTGAAAGGTCTTTATAACTTTGGGGTCAATAACAGCGGCTGGCAGTGGGATGGAGGTCCGACCGACGCCTTTACGCTTATCGACAGCAACCCCGGAAAGACACTTGCCACGCCGGGAAACAGGCCAACCTGGGACGCAGGAGACACGGCAATCGGAATTGACGCTGCGACCGGCGGATTGGCGTTTCGCGATCCCACTTCGATCAGCGAATACATCGATCATGTGCCGGACAATTCCAGCTATCTTGAGCGCCTGACTTCATCGGCCAAGATCTTCACCGTGCCGGCATCCGCTCCGGGGCTCACGCTGAATGGCGGGACGGAAATGACGGGGAACCATGGCAATGGGGCCAATGTTCAGCACTCGACCGGCACGACTGCAACGAACGACTGTGCAAAGTTTGACGCGAACGGAAACGTGGTAGATGCCGGCTCGGCATGCGGGAGCGGCGGCAGTTTGACATTAACCACGACAGGAACAAACGGCGCGTCTACTTATAGCGGTGGAGTATTGAACATCCCGGTCTATTCAAGCGGCGGAGGAGGCACGACAACCAATTACCTGACCTTCAACAACGGGGGTTCCGGCGCGGCATCGGGGACTGCTTTCAACGGCGCATCTCCTTACACGATAAGCTACAACACCATTGGCGCTCAACCGCTGCTCACCAATCCCGTTACCGGCCCCGGCAGCGGCGCGACGGTGGGCCACCTGGCCGTCATGGGCAATACCAGCGGCACGAGCATCACTGACGGAGGAGCGGTTCCCGCGGCGCTGCCTCCGAACGGGACGGCGAGCGGCGATTTAAGCGGTAGTTATCCCGGTCCCACGGTCGCGCAGATCGAGGGCGCGGCAATTCCGGCATCGGCTCCATTGATTGGGACGAATGGCAGCAAGCAGATTGTAGCCGCCATGGCGCACAGCATGGCCATGCTGCTTGCCTGCTCCGATACGTCCGGTTCAGGAACCGCGCAGTCCTGCGCCACCGCGCCATCCTTTACGCCGGCAGCGGGCGATTGCGTGAGCTATTCCACCACAACGGCTAACACCGGGACTGGACTTACGATTAACGTGAATTCGCTGGGGGCTAAGAGTGTGGCGAAATGGCAGACTACAACCACGCTTGCCGCCGGTGACATCGGCGCCAATACCGTTGTGAAGATGTGCTATGACGGAACACGCTGGGAGGCGGATACGATCGGCAATGCGCCGAGCAGTGGTGGCGGAGGCGGTATTACTTCAATCAACGGAAACACTGCCGCCGCGCAGATCATCAACAATACTGATGGAACGGTCAGCGTAAACTCAACAGCTACGGCAGGCACGACGACTGTATCGCTGGCGCCCACTACTTATTGGATGGCCCCATTTGTCGGTACGACCAGCGCTTCTTTGAACAACACCGTAGTGGGCCGTATTCAGGGTTGGGGTTTTATACCGAACCAGACTGTCACATTCTCGAATATCTACATGATTTCACACACGGCGGATGCTTCCAATCTCTACTCCGCCGCGATAGCAAATTCCAGTGGAACGCTGATTTGCAATCCGTCTGCGGCGACCAACATGCCAACGGCGGATACGATGTGGACGAATGCTTGCAGTGAGGGGAGCGTCACGCTCTATGCGGGGCAACTATATATTCTGCTGACAACCGGCAGTGCATCAACCGGAACCGTGAATGGTATGGCGGGCTATACGGCGATATTTCCCTACTTCAGCGCCAATATAACAGGATGCACATCTACCAGCGGCTTGATGAGTGGAACCTGTTCAATTTCGCTGGCGGAATCAATGTCATTTAACGCTACACCGTCATTTTCACTGCACTAAGGTTGAGCAATAAGGCCGCGCAGGACTGGCCGAGCCGGTAAATAGGCGAGCGCGCATGGGAGCCGGGAGCAGAGATGCAGGGAGTACTGTTACGGCTTGCGTTTACCGCGCAGCAGACAGGAGATTCTCAGCATCCTTTAAACGGCATTAAAGGCAGAGCTCGCTGTATTGACTCTGACCTCCGTCAGGCGCTGCGCCGAGGGAGATTCAGGAATAAGCGCGTCCGGGGAGTCCTCGCAGGCTGTGGGAACTCTGAAGACAGCATCAATTAAACGGCCGACACGGGGGAATCGTGACAGAGACAGAGGGAGGATGCGCGACTGAGTCGCGGGAGTGGGAGCTTTGCCAGGAGGAGCTGGACGGGGAGGAACTGGAGCGGTATGGGCGGATATTGGACCAGCGACCTGCCAGCCTGCGGGGACGGACGGTGGGGATGGCGCTGGCCGAGAAACTGCTGCGAGTGAGGACACGCGCGGGGAAGCCTGCACGGCTGAGGGCGAATGCAGTGCAACGGGCCTTTGAGAAAAAGCGGGGCCAGCGGAACATCGTGCTGAAGGCGCGGCAGATGGGGCTGACGACCTGGGCGGCGGCGCGGTTCTTCTTGAAGACCATTACCCATCCGGGAACGCTGACTTTGGAGGTGGCGCACACGCAGGAGGCGGCGGAGGAGATCTTCCAGATTGTGCATCGGTTTGTGGACTGGCTTCCGGAGGAGATACGGGAGGGACCGCTGAAGACCTCGCGGACCAATGTGCGGCAGATTGTGTTTCCGGAGATTGATGCGCAGTATCGCGTGGTTTCAGCGGGAGACCGTAACGCGGGCCGCGGATTGACGGTGCAGAACCTGCACTGCTCGGAGCTGGCGCGTTGGCCGGGAGACCCGGCGGAGACGCTGGCCGGGTTGCGGGCGGCGCTGGCGCCGGGGGCGGAGCTGATTCTGGAGTCGACGCCGGACGGCGTGGGCGGCTGTTTTTACGATGAGTGGCAGAAGGCCAATGAGACGGGGATGGTAAGGCACTTCTTTCCATGGTGGATGGAGCGGCGTTACCGGGCCGGGGCGGTGGACGAAGCCAGCCTGACGGATGAGGAACGCGATTCTGATGGGCCGGCACAAACTGGATCTGGAACAGATTGGCTATCGGCGGCAGATCAGGGCGAATTTTCGCGGTCTTGCCGCGCAGGAGTATGCCGAGGACGAGGAGAGCTGTTTTCTGGCCAGTGGAAATTCGATCTTTGAGATGGCGGCAATTGAAGCGCGGCTCAGGGAGATGCCGGAGCCGGTGGAACGGCGGCGGAATGGAGATTTGGAGATATGGCTGCCGGCGCTCATGGGGAAGCAGTACCTGGTGGCGGTGGATCCCTCAGGCGGAGGCAGCGAGGGCGACTACTCGGCTGCCGAGGTGCTGGATATGGAGACGGGGTTGCAGTGCGCGGAGTTTGCCGGGCATGTGGGCGGGCTGGAACTGGCATGGCTGGTGACGAAGCTGGCGGTCGAGTATAACCAGGCCTGGCTGGTGGTGGAGAGGAACAACCACGGCAGTGGTGTACTGGCGCTGCTGGAGTCGGTGTGTAAATATGAGCGGATCTATACATGGCGGCAGGGAGGACAGCTGGGATGGCTGACTACTTCCTTGAGCCGGCCGGCGGCGCTGGGGCGGCTGGATGCGGCGCTGGTGGAGCAGCCGGAACGCTTCCAGAGCCGGCGGCTGCTGGGTGAGTGCAGGAGTTTTGTCCGGCTGCCCGACGGCAGGAGTGGAGCGCGGGCGGGGACGCACGACGACCGGGTGATGGCCATGGCCATTGGGATGGCGGCGCGGGCGGAGATGATGGAGAAGCGAGGGACTAGGGACGTAGGGACTAGGGACTAGGGACTTAAGATCGGAGTTGGTTCGAGCTGCTCCGGCGCGACGATCCGGTTCCAGATACCAGACCGAAGTTTCGCCTCGTTTCCATGGTCCCTAGTCCCTACGTCCCTAGTCCCTTTTTTTCGGAATTCAGGTGAAAGCGCTTAGAATTCGATAAGAATCAGGAAACGGCGGGAGAGCGCGATTGGCGGTTCTGGCGGTGCAACAGATCCGGCGGATGCGGGGCGGCGCGCAGGGCCAGTTGATGCTGGGCGCGGACGGGCATATTTATGTTGTGAAGTTCCAGAACAATCCGCAGCACATGCGGGTGCTGGCCAACGAGTTTCTGGCCTCGCGGATTGCAACGGCGGCGGGGCTGACGGCGCCGGAGACGGAGTTGGTGGAGGTTTCCAGTTGGCTGGTGGAGAATACGCCGGAGCTGGAGATCGACCTGGGCCGGACGCGGGTGCGATGCCAGGCGGGTTTGCAGTTCGGGTCGCGGTTTGTGGGCGGGCTGATGCCGGGGCAGGTGGTGGATTATCTGCCCGAGGAGCAGATGGCCGAGGTGAGAAACCTGGGCGAGTTTGCCGGCATTCTGGCCCTGGACAAGTGGACCGGGAACGCCAACGGGCGGCAGGCGGTTTTTACGCGCAAACAGCGGGAACGGCGGTACCGGGCAGTCTTCATCGATTTTGGATATTGCTTTCACGCCGGGGAGTGGCGGTTTGAGGATGCGCCGCTGCGCGGGGTCTACTACCGCAACGATGTGTACCGGGAGATTACCGGGTGGGAGTCCTTTGAGCCCTGGCTGACGCGGCTCGAAACTCTGGCGGCGGATACGGTGTGGGCGGCAGCCAACGAGATACCGCCTGAATGGTATGGCGGCGATTTGAGTGAGATGGAAGCGCTGGTGGAGAAGCTGCTGCAAGCGGCAGAGCCGGATCCGGGAGCTGATTGAAGGATTCGGGAAGTCGGATCGGAAGCCGTTTCCGAAATGGGGAGGGATGGGAAAATGGGAGGAAGAAGTGTGGAAGGATGCGCGATGGGAGACTAACATTGCGGGAAGGGTGAATTAGCAGGGAGTGGGGACCAGGGAATAGGGACTAGGGAATAGGGAATAGGGACTAGGGCAGGGCGGTCCTTGATCACTCATCACGATTCACTCATCACGAATCGCTGATCACTGCAAAGTAACGATGAATAGTGGCAACCAGCGGCGAGCATGCGAGTTTCATCTGCTCCGGTATGTGCCGGATGCGGTGCGGAACGAGTATGTGCATATCGGGGTGATCCTGCGCGAGCCGCCGCGGCGGACGAGCCGCGACGGGCGGCCGAGGTGCGTTTTACCCGCGACTGGCGGCGCGTGCGCTGCCTCGACCCGGATGCGGATACCGCGTTGCTGGAGGGGATGGAGAGCGAGCTGCGCCGTACGGTTTCTAGGCCGAGCCGGACGGTAACCTGATGCGGCTTCTGAATGAGTCGCTTTCGCTGAGCGTGCAGATGACCGAGGCCAAGGCGTATCTGGCGGAAAGCCTGCCGGCGGGGATGGAAGAGCTGATGCGGCTGTATGTGGAGCCGCCGCCCCGCGAACGGGTGCCGCGGCTGAGCGGGCGCGCGGCGATTCAGGCCAGGATGCGGACGGAGTTCGAACGGGCCGGGGTGTGGGAGCTGATGCGGAAGAGAATTGCGGCCTCGGAGTATACGCGGCCCGGGGATCCGCTGCGGATTGATGTGGGATACCGGCCGAACGGTGTGATTCGCATGTTTCATGCGGTGAGCCTGGAGCCGGGGGTGGAGATGGCCAAGGTGCTGGCATTTTCGGCGGCGGGATTGCGCGCCGGCGTGGAGCGGGTGGAGAAGGCGCAGCTTGAACTGACCGCGGTAATTGAGCCGGCGGCCGGCTGGGAGCCACGGACGAGGAGCCGGAACGGCTGGAGATGTACCGCTTTGGCGTGGAGACGATGGAAGAGCACCAGATCAGGGTGCTGACCACATCGGACCTGGGCCGGGTGGCGGAGACGGCGCGGCGGGAGCTGCGAGTGTGAAAAGACAGGGGTCAGGGTCAGGGATCAGGGTCAGTTTTTCGACCGTGGACATGTGACTGCGACGATTCCGATTCCATTGATCAAATTATCTTCTTTTAGTTTTGCAGATAATTAACTGTCTTTGCGGTAGGATCGAATTTGTTGAGTGATGGATGGAAGTTAGAGCGTCTGTCAGTACATCAGCTGACCACTGATAACTGACACTGACCACTGTATTCCGAGGCATAGCCCTTTCCGGGGCTGTGCCTTTTTGTTTTTGGGCGGGAAAGAATAGGAAGGTGCGCGTGAGGGTAGGAGAACAGTTGCGGGAGATATGGCGGCAGGCGACCCGCCACGGCGGGCAGGCCGGGAGCGGGCGGAAGGCGATGCAGGCAGGCGCGGCCGACGCGGATGCGGAGCGAAAGACGCTGGCGCTGCCGGCGATCCTGAGTCCGGTCCAGTTTCCGGGGCGCCTGCTGCCCAAGCCGACGCCGGCAAATCTGCGCCGGTTTGCGGAGACGCCGGTGGTGCGCCGGGCGATCAACGTAATCAAGGATCGCATTGCGGCCATGGACTGGCAGGTGAGGGTGCGGCGCGGGGTGAGGCCGGCGGACGTGGCCTATGCGGAGAGAAAGCTGCGGGCGCTGCGCCGGACGCTGGAAGAGCCGAACGCGGTGGACAGCTTCAGAACCTTGATCGAGCAGGTGATCGAGGATGCGCTGACCGGCGGCTTCGGGGCCATGGAGATGGAGCCCACCGGCGATGGGGAACGGCCGGCGATGCTTTGGGCGGTGGACGGGGCCTCGATCCGCATCAACGCGAAGTGGGACGGCGACCCGGAGACGCCCAGGTATGCGCAGGTGATGCCGGGGCAACTGGAGTCGGGGGCGGTGGATTTGCGCGACGACCAGCTGATGTATGTGCGCATGAATCCGCGGAGTTTCACTCCTTTTGGTCTTGGGCCGCTGGAAGTGGCTTTTGAAACGGTGAACCAGTTTTTGAGCGCGCACCGCTTCGCGGGCAAGCTGGCGGCCAACGCAGGTGGCGCAGTATGCGCTGTGGCTGAACGAGGCCACGCCGGCGCAGCACGACCGGCTGATCCGCTGGTGGCAGGACGAGATCGAAGGAACCGGAAGGGTACCGCTGATCTCGACCGAGCAGAAGCCGGAGGTGCTGCGCTTTGCCGCAGGGCACGGATGCGGATATGCGGCTGGCCTGGCAGGAGTTTCTCATCCGCATGGTGGCGAATGCGTTTGGCTTGCCGCCGCTGATGCTGGGGCTGGAGGCGGACGTGAACCAGTCGACCGCCGCGGAGATGACCGATGAGGCATTCCGCGGAGCGATCTCGCCGCTGGCGATGTTGCTGGCCGGGCACATTACCCGCGATCTCTTCGGCAAGTGCATCGGCTGGCGGGAGTTTGAGTTTGTCTTCAACGAGCTGAATGCAAGAGACGAGGAGACGGAGCTGGCGGTGCAGGTGCAGTTGCTGCAGGCCGGCGTGCTGACGGTGAACGAGGTGCGGGCGATGCGGGGGATGGGGCCGCTGGGACAGAATGGGGCGGTTCAATTGGCGGGCGAAGCGGTAAAAACAGGGACTAGGGACTAGGGAATAGGGAATAGTAAAACGAGGCCAGAAGAGCTAACCCTGGATATGGATTTGGATCCAATATCCTTGACTGCACGAACCAAGTCTGACCTTAGTCCCTAGTCCCTACGTCCCTAGTCCCTTTGCGGAGCGAAGCGGAGCAAAAAATGCGATTGGAAGCGATGGCGGTAAAGATTCCTCACGTGGATGGGCACCCGAACCGGGTGCCGTTCGAGGGGGTATTGACGGTGGTGAACACGGCCAGCGACAAGGCGCCGGCCGGAGCGCGGGGGCATCGGGTGATGCTGACGCGCGAGGCGGCGGAGAAGGCACTGCCTTCGCTGCTGGGCATGGCGGTGGATTACCGGCCGGGATGGGACGGCCATGATGCACGGCGCAAGATTGGGCTGCTGACCGAGGCGGATGTGATCGGACAGCGGCTGGTGGTGCGCGGATACCTGTATGCGCGGGACTTTCCCGAGGTGGCCGAGGCGATTGAGGCCTCTGCCGCGGCAAACCCGAACGCCATGGGAATGAGCTATGAGCTGGCCGATGCGCGGGTGGAAGATATGCGGGCCGAGATATGGAAGCTGACCCGCGTGACCTTTACCGGGGCGGCCATTCTGCTCCGGGAAAAGGCGGCTTATCGGGCGACCAGCTTTCGCATGGCAAGTTAGGGAAGTAGCAAGTCAGCGAGTTAGCTAAGAGGCTCCGGAGATCGGAGCTTCTTTTGTTTGCAGAGTAACTCGATTTTAAAGATGACATTCACGGCAAACACGAAAGGAAAAACATGGAAAAGGACGAGAAGGAGATAGCGGAACGGTTGGAAGCCGCAACGACTTTGCTCGAAAGAACGCTGAGCTGGCTGGAGGAGCGGTCAGGGCGCGCTTTGACCGGCGAGGTGGAGAGGATCTCAGCCACCGTCGAGCAGAGCCGGCGGGAGACGGAGTTGGCGGAGAAGCTGGCTGTGACGGAACGGGAACTGGCTGAGCTGAAGGCCGCGGCTGCGCAAACGGTTGTGAGCCCGCTGCGCAGAACGGTGCCGGCGGCAACCTCGGAGATGCTGGCCAAGCACGGCATCAGCGATGGTCCGGTGGACGTGCGCACCCTGGATGCGGCGCTGACCGGATTGAGCCTGGAACAGCGCATCGCGGTAAAGACACAACTGCTGCGGGCAGGCGCGATCGCCTGAAAGCAGCTTCAGCTTCTAGCTACTAGCTGTTAGCTAAAGCTGTTGATGGAGCGGTAAGTTGCGGCTGGAATGCGGCATTGGTGAAAGTCATCGTGACCGTGCCCTGCCGAATGACATGTAACCGAAGCCAGATTCTGGCGGCGACAAGCTAGCAGCTAGGAGCTGGAAGCTAGCAGCTGAACACGGCCCCATGGAGGGGGCGGAAAGAGCCTATGAACGCAACCTTTGCAGACATTCACGCAGCAGCGGATTTTATCGGGCCGGGCGCAATCGAAGTTCCGCTGTATCAGACGGAGATTTTCGACATTTGCCGGCGGTCAAGCCCATTTGGGCAGCGCATCAAGCAGGTTCCGGCAACCGGGCATCCCTCGCGCTTCTTCGAGGAGACGGCGATTCCGAATCCGGGTACGGCCGGCTTCATGAATCCGCGCAGCATCAATCCGACAGTGGTGCAGCCAACGCGCACGGAGATGGCCGTGATGTTGAAGGCGATCGTCGCACAGATCAACTACAACCTCTTCGACATCGAGCTGGGCGACCAGCAGAAGCAGTTTGCCTATCTGCAGGCCAAGGACCTGGTGGATACGGTGAGCGGCGTGATGGTGACGCACGACGTGGCGCTGTGGAACGGCAACGAAACCAGCCTGACTGCGCACGACGACCTATCAATATATGGGATGCGCAGCGCAGATCGCCGGCGGCGGCAACGCGTGCCGATAATGTCAATCGGCGAGGGCGCTTCGATCGTCAACGGGCTGAAGACGGCGGTGGCGAACATGGTGGCCAGCAACGGCTATTATGTGCGTCCCACGGCGATCTATGCCAACCCAGTTCTGCTGGACCTGATCGACCAGGAGATGAAGACGGAGTTCAACGTGGTGCTGAACACCGATAACATCACCGGCGGCGTGCGGGTGAAGATGCTTTCGACGCAAGCGGGCGATCTGCCGCTGATTCCGGACTGGAGCCTGAGTTACACGGGCAATCCGACCCTGGACAACGGTTCGGCGACACTGCCGGCCTACATCGTGACCGAGGACCTGATCGAGTACCACTGGCTCGGCGATCCGGCTCCGCGCGTCTTCCAGCTCGGACTGCCGAACTCGCTGACTTACCAATATGTCGCGGTCAAGTTTGGCGCTCCGGTGGTAAAGGGCGCAGGCTTTGCACACTGCCAGGTTACTGTCACGCGGTAGGAAAAAGACAGGGAGTAGGGAACAGGGAACAAGGAACAGATAACAGATCAGTCGTATTCGCGGAGCGGCTTCGAATCGTTAAGCGAAGTTGATCACGCGATCTGATCGGTAAATGCATTCTGATGTCGGTCTTAGTCCCTTAGTCTCTAGTCCCTATTCCCTACATTTCGAAAGGATAGGTTATGGCATATCTGCAGCCAGCGGATTACCCGAACTATGGATTGCCGGCTGGAACGACGGCGGACTGGATCACGGCCGCCACGGCATTGATCAACAGTTACTGCAGGCGGCCGGACCTGAACGTGATCCAGTACACGGAGCGGCTGCGGCTGACCAGCGGATCGCAGACGGTGCGGTTGAGTTATCTGCCGCTTGCGCCTTTGGGCACGGCCACAACGCCGATTGTGAGCATTGAGGGCCGGTATGCGAGGCCGCGGCGCGGGGAGATTCTGAACGAGCCGCTGTTTGAGATCGCGTGGGCATTTTCACTGCCTGGGCAGTGGACGGCGATCGATCCGAACTCGGTGGACTTCGACCCCAACACCGGGGAGCTGACGCTGCCCTGGAATGTGCTGGGGCTGCCTTACAACGAAGTTGCGGTGACTTACACGGCGGGATTGGCGACTGATCGGCGACGACGTGAAGACGGCGTGCGCGCAGATTGTGCGCAATGCGCAGTCGACGCCGGCGCTGAATGCCAGCAAGACCAAGATCGACACGATGCAGATGCAGTATTTCTCGAGTTCGCTGGTGGACGAAACGGTGCAGGCATGGCTGCGTCCCTACGTTGCGAACAGGCTGGGGTGAGCGATGAGCGATACGGCGCCGCGCAACCCGGTGGGAGCGCCGCAGATGCTGGCCGATGCCCTGCTGCGAAGCGTGACAGGCACGTCGGCCCTTCTGCGCGTGACGGGCACGAATACGGATACCAGCCAGTCCGAAGTGGGGCTGGTGGCAACAACCTTTGCCGATGTGGTGGTAAGCCCGGTGGTGATGCGCAAGCTGCGGCCGTCATGGCAGGAGGGCAATGAGTCGAAATGGGAGTTATTGGTCTCGGCCACCGGCGTGCAGCAGCAGGTAATGGCGCTGGACCTGGCTTCGGCCCAATCTCTCTTTGCAATGACGCTGGCGGTTACCGTGGCCGGGCAGGATTACCTGATTGAGTCGATCGCTTCCAACGAAGCCTTCGGCCAGATCTATCTCTACCGGTTGCTGCTGCGAGAGGCGCGGCAACAGGCGGTGTGAAAACAGGGATCAGGGGTCAGGGATCAGGGATCATGATGTGCGATTCAATGGCCGATGCCAGCCTTCTGCCCTATAGCGGCTGTTTGTCAACGAACATTGACCCGGAAAGGTGAATGGGAAAGCAAGGGAGAGTGATCAAGGAGCGGTTTTACTGATCCCTGATCCCTGACCCCTGATCCCTGTCTTCTTATGCAAAATGCGAAAGACTCGTTTTATATGGCGCTGCGCACGCGGCTGGCGACGATCAATCCGGAGCGTACAATTCTGCTGCGCGGGACGGTGCGGCCGGGGATTTTGGTGGAAGAAGCGGAAGCTCCCTTCAGCCAGCTTCCCAACGATGTGTTTGTGCTGCGCTGGCTGGGCCTGGGCGTGGATACGGATCTCGCGTCCACGATGGCGGCCGAGGAGTGCGAAATTCTCTATCAGACTTGCGGAACGCAGAGTTTTGGCGGACTGGACCGCGGCCGGGCTCTGAGCGAGATGGATGAGGAGCTGGTGGCGATGCTCGCAGCCTTTCTTCACGCCCAAGCTCAATTACACGGCAACGCCGCCGGCGGCGATGCTGACGCAGGTCTTCTGGGACGAGCCGGGATTTGCGCCGGTCGTGACGCAGCGGGATCTGCTGAGCCGGTCGGCCAAGGTGATGGTTTACAGCTACCAGGAGCAGGGGGAGTAAATGGCGGCAAATTGGTTTCAAGCTCCCGCGCCGGTGGCGAGGCGCGTGCGAGGATATTTTGCGCCCGTGAATCGGGCCACGCAGACGCCGGTGCTCTTCGATGCGTCGGAGCAGGGCGCGTTCAATCTTGACGCTCCGCCGGCTCCGTGGATCAGCCTGGGTTGGATTCAGAATTTTACGCGCAAGCCAACGAGCAAGACCGCGCCGGTATTGACGGGCATTCCGGCGGCAACGCTGGAACAGGTGCGCGAGACGCTTGAGGCGCAGGTGAGTTTGCAGTTCCTGAGCTGGACCAAGCTGACCATGGCGCTGGCTACAGGTTCGCAGCATATGAATCTGCTGGCTCCGGCAAGCGGCGCTGCACCGGCAGCGGATGGAGCGCAGGCGGCCGCAGCGGTGATTCCGCAGACCGGATCGACGGCGACATTCGTGGCGCTGGCTTCGGCGGACGCGGCTAAGTTTGCGGCCGGCTCGATCGTTGCGCTCGATGTGGATTACACCGGACAGACCGGGTTTGTAGGTTCGCCTGTTGCGGGCGCATATGTGCGGCAGGCGCTGACGGACGTGAACTATATTCGGCGCGTGACCTTCAATGTGGCGCTGGTTTCTCAGGTAAATCCCACCGGACTTACGCTGGCCGAACCGCTGCCGGGAGGCGCTCCGGCGGCGGGCGCCAAGCTGCAGGCTGTAACTGGATTTGTAGACCGCGAAGGCGGAAGTTTCTATCAGGAGTGGTCGGCGCTGTTTGTGATGCAGGGCAGCCAGGGAGAGAGAATCTTCTACTACTATCCGCGGCTGCAGACCATGACTGGCGCGGAAGAAGCGGTCATCCCGCTGAGCGGCAAGAATCCAGGCGGGCAGTCGCGGGTTCTGCTCAAGGGACAATTTCTGGCGCTGCCGGTCACCGATCCGCTGGATGGGGAACGCGTGGTGTGTTACCGGAGTTTTCTGCCCGCGGCCAATGCGCTGGTGTAAGCAAGTCAGCGAGTCAGCTAAGTCAGTAAGGTTAGCGAGTCACAATGAAGATTACGATTCAAGGGCAGGACTATACGGCTGCGCTCGATGGGGCGCGGCCGTTGACCATCGAGCGCAAGCTGAACGAGCCCTCCATCTGCCAGTTATGGCTGAGTCTGCCGGCAAACGGCAGCCTGGCCATGCCCTCACGCAATCAGTATCTGGCGGTAACGGGCGACGACGGCACGCTTTACTTCACGGGCTACATCGCGGTAACTCCGTTGCAGGAGTATGCCGGGCTGGCTATCGAGGGTCCGCGCTACCGGATCGCTATTCAGGCGATGAGCGACGAACTGCTGCTGGACCAGTTATTGATGCCGCCCAGCACCGGCGTCAACGGGCGAGACAGCCGGGGCGCTGATGACCTCCCTGGTAACTCAATCCGGCTCGGCGGCGCTCTCTACGCAGGGTCTTTCACTAACTACGCCGGTAAGTAACTTTGTTCCGGAGCCGGGCGCGTCGTGGAGCGAGAGCGCCGGGCAAGTGGCAAGCCAGGCGCGGGCCGCTTATCGCGCGGTCAACGGCGCGCTGACTGTCTCCAGCGTGCCGGGCACGGTGCATCCTCTGAACGAGACCGACGGCAGCCTGAACCTGGCTGCCCTGGCATTCACTGCCAGCGTAAAGCGCGCACTGGCAAACGATGTGACGGTTTGCGGCGAGCATGAGCCGGTTGCCTATGTTACTGAGTACTTTCTGGGCGACGGAACTACAACGACCTTTTATCTGGCCGAGGATCCATACTTTCCCGCCGCCTCAAAATCCACCATCATCAGCGAGCTCTTCAACGAGCCTCAAATCAATCCGCAAGTCTGGTGCAATTCGAGCGGGAGCGGTTATCTGTCGCTGGGCGCGGGCGGATTGGTGATGGACGGCGGCAACGGCATCGACGGCGAAACGCTGCTCACCTGGCTCGATCCGGTGGAGATGGGCGGAACGCTGCTGCTGGAGGCCGTGGGAGTTACGCTTTCGCCGGGCAGCACGGGAATTCTGGCCGGCTTCTTTATCGGCACTGGAGACGCAGGCCAGCTGCATCGCGGGCTTTCAGGCGACGGCGCAGGCCGGCACCGGAGCGGTTACCTTGCAGCCCATGATCTCAGGGGCTCCGGCGGGAACGGCGTATGCAATCAATCCGGCCAACCAATATACGCTCCGCGTGAGGGTGCATTGCCCTGAGCATGAGCGGACGCTGGCCATCTACCGCTCCTTCGGAGACAGCGGTGCGATTGCTTGCGGCGGGCAGTCGATACTTAGTCCGGGCAAGCTGCAACTGGAGATTCAGGAGTTTGTGAATGGAGTGGGCGGAACGCCGGTAACGCTCTATGACGGCGCGATCGCCAATCTGCCCGGAGCCTGCATGGTGGTGGCGGCCAGCAGCATCAATCTGATCGGAACCATGCGCGCCATCAACCTGACCAATCTTGGATCGGGTTGGGTGGTGAGCACGCCGCCCAGCGGTGGGCCTTATACGCGGCGGATTGGCACCACGGCCGAAGCTGCGGAGTGCCACCTGGAGCGCACCGGCAAAGTGGTTTTCTATACCGGGTTTGCGCCGGTGGCCGGCGAGCAGATTGCGGTGAACTATCGCACGGTGGGCCGGGCTGTGGGTCGAGCGGTGAATACCGCCAGCCAGGCGGCGCTGACTGAGGCCGGCTCGCCCGCGGTGGCCGCGTGGATCGGCTCGGTCACCAATCCTCCGGCGCGCAGTTCCGCCGACTGCCTGAATGCGGCGCTGGCGATAGAGCAGGCGGCGGCCAGCGTGAGCGCGCTGTGGAGCGGCACTTACAAAGGGAATCAGGACGAGCTTTGCCAGTGACGTTTGGCCGGGCGACGCGCTGCTGCTGAATGCGCCTTCGACTAACTTGAATGCGCAGGTGGTGGTGCGGACGGTGAAGGTGAGTTATAGCGCCAGTTATCCTGATTATGGTGGAGTATGCGATCCAGTTTGCCAATGACTGGGCCGACGATCTGGCCATCAAGACCAGCACGACGGTGCCCGCCGATGCGTGGCTTCCGGCGGCAATCGCTCCCACTGTGCTGGCCAATCTGACCAGCCTCACGGTGACCACTCTGAATGGAACCACGGTGGCGATCAATGCCGGCGTAACGCCGCCAGCGGGCGGAGGATTCGAGATTCGGCTGCGGGACTTTGCCTTCATGCCGGGAGAAGATCCGACGCTGGTGGTGCGGGCGACTCTGCCGAATATGACCTTCTCTCGCATGACCGCCAACGACCGGTTCTATATCCGCATGTACGACGGCTCCACGCCGCCGAATTACTCGGAGTGGTCAACGGCATTGTTTATCAACCTGCCGCTGGGATCGTAAATGACTGCTGTTGAAACTTCAACGAAGCTGAGCACGAAGTTTTGAAAGGGCACGGCTGTAGCCGCCATAAGTTTTAACCGTGTATCCCACGACTTCGTCGTGCCGTCAACTGGCAGCAAAATCAATGCGAGGCTTTAGCCCCTGAGGGATGCTTGGCAAATGCGGATGATGAATGAATTCGAGGCGCAGGTGCTGAGCGATCTGTGCGTGCTCAAGACGCAGATGACCGGGCTGATGGGCGACGGCAACGGCGGACGCCTGGCCGATCTGGAGCGGCGCATGGAGCGGCACGAGCAGAACTGGCAGCGGGCCAAGGGATTTCTGGCGGCTGTGAGCGTGCTCTTTGCGGTGATTGAAGTGGCCTTGAGGCTTGGCACCGGCATTGAAATTGGATCCGCATCGATTGAAATGAGGCGAATCCCACCCTAGCCACAAAAAACAAAAACGCGTGCGAGGGCGCTCAGGTAGGGCACCCGATTCTGAATACATTATTGCTACTTTGGTCTGGCTCGGGCTTTCGTATAATCACTCCTATGAGCGAACATCCATTGGTAGGCATCGTGATGGGCAGCAAGAGCGACTACGATGTGCTCCTGGCTGCGGTTGAGATTCTGAAGGCGCTTGAGATTCCCCATGAGGCGCGGGTTTTGAGCGCGCATCGCACTCCCGATCAACTCTTTGAATACGTTGCCAAGTCAACGGCGCAGGGGATGCGGGTCTTCATCGCCGGAGCCGGCGGAGCGGCTCACCTGGCCGGCGTCATCGCCGCCAAGACGCTGGTTCCCGTGCTGGCCGTGCCCATTGCCTCCACGCCGCTCAACGGACTGGACTCGCTGCTCGCCATGGTGCAGATGCCCAAGGGCGTTCCCGTGGCCACGCTGGCTATCGGCAAGCCCGGAGCGGCCAACGCCGCGCTTTTTGCCGCCGAGATTCTGGCTCTGAACGATAAGGCGCTGTATGAGCGGCTGGCCGCGTGGAGAGCTGCGCGCGCGCAAGAAGTGCTGGATGCAAAGCTGCCCGAGTGAGACAGATGGAATTTCCAGATTGCCGATAATCGCCTGACCTGCAATCCTTCAACGCTTAACCAGACCTCGTGATTGCTGCAGTCGCTTTCATAATCTGCGTGTCTCTTATGGCAGTTCTTGAATTCCGGTAGTTTCTTGTGGTAAGCGGGATATTCCGATAGACCAAGACATCTGGTAATCACAGGCTGATTCATAAGGTCCAGCCGTGTCACGTTCATTGATTTAACGCTCAAGTCGAACCCGCGCCGCCCGCTTTCGACCTCTGCGTGTATGTTAAGAATGGCCGTCACGGTGGTGAACTCCTCAGCTGGAAAATCTCTCTTTACGATCCTCTCCACATCATCCGAAGTAACTTCAAAGATTGGCTGTGTGGGAACATACTTCGCCTCAAAAATGCCGGGCAGCATCAATCGCAAAAATCGCATTATCAGCAGCGACTCAAAAAACCGCGTTATATTGACGGACGCTTTGCGGCAATTATAGTCCCAATGATGCGACACGTATCATCTGGTTACTCGATCTTTTCCCCGTTCTGGGCCGGCGATTGCTTGCAAATCCTCTTGCGCAGGCGCAGCGACTTCGGAGTTACCTCGACCATCTCATCGTCAGCGACAAACTCGATGGCTTGCTCAAGGTTCAGCGTTTTGCAGGGCACCAGGCGGATAGCTTCGTCGGCTGTGGAGGCGCGCATGTTGGTCATTTTCTTTTCGCGCACCACGTTCACGTCCAGGTCCTTGTCGCGCGAGTGCTCGCCGATGATCATTCCCTCGTAGACCTCGACGCCCGCGCCGACAAACAAAATCCCGCGCTCCTGCAGGCCGTTCAATGCATAAGTGGTCGTCTGCCCCTGGCGGTCGGAGACCAGCGCGCCGGTGGGCCGCTGCGGAATCTCGCCCTGGTAGGGAATGTAGCCGTCGAAGAGCGCGTTCATCACAATTGTCCCGCGCGTTTCGGTAAGCATCTCCGAGCGCAGGCCGATGATGCCGCGGCTGGGCACGCGAAACTCCAGTCGCACGCGCCCGAGCCGTGATTGTGCATCTTGGTCATCTCGCCCTTGCGCGGGCCCGAGCTTTTCGATCACCGTGCCGGTATAGGCCTCGGGCACGTCGATGGTCAGGTGCTCCACCGGCTCCATGCGCACGCCGTCCACCACCTTGGTGACGATCTCCGGCCGTCCGGCCATCAGCTCAAAACTTTCGCGCCGCATCATCTCGATCAGAATCGCCAGTTGCAGCTCGCCGCGGCCCAGCACCTTGAAGCTGTCCGGCGAGCCGGTCTCTTCCACGCGAATCGAGACGTTGGTCAGCAGTTCTTTTTCCAGGCGCTCGCGCAGATTGCGGCTGGTCACATACTGGCCTTCGCGCCCGGCAAAGGGCGAGTTATTCACGCTGAACTGAATCGCAATGGTCGGTTCATCAATCACTATCAGCGGCAGCGGAGCGGGGTTCTCGACCGAGGTAATGGTCTCGCCGATGGTGATGCCTTCAACGCCCGCCACGGCCACAATATCGCCCATGGTGGTCTCGGTGGTCTCGATGCGCTTGAGGCCGCTGAAGGTAAAAAGTTTTGTAATGCGCGTCTTCATCAGCGAGCCGTCGCGCTTGGAGATGGTTACGTCGTCGCCTGCGTGCAGCGTGCCCTGAAAGACGCGGCAGATAGCGATGCGGCCAAAGTAATCGGAGTAGTCGAGATTGGTGACCAGAATCTGCAGCGTGCCGTCCGCATCGCCGGTGGCCGGCGGAATGGTGGAAACGATGGACTCGAAGAGCGGCTGCAGGTCCACGCCGGGCTTGGCCAGATCGAGCGTCGCCGTTCCCGCCTTGGCCACCGCGTAGAGCACCGGAAAATCCAATTGCGACTCGTCCGCGTCCAGATCGATGAAAAGATCGTAAATTTCGTTCAGCACTTCCTGCGGCCGCGCATCGGGGCGGTCGATCTTGTTGATCACCACGATGGGCTTGAGCTTGGCTTCGAGAGCTTTGGACAAAACGTAGCGCGTCTGCGGCAGCGGACCCTCGGCCGCATCCACCAGCAGCATCACGCCGTCCACCATCTTGAGGGCTCGTTCGACCTCGCCGCCAAAATCGGCGTGCCCCGGCGTATCCACAATATTGATCTTGCCGCCTTCGAAAGACGATCGCCGTGTTCTTGGCCAGGATGGTGATGCCGCGCTCCCGCTCCAGTTCGTTCGAGTCCATCACCCGCTCGGCCACCTGCTCGTTGGCGCGGAAGGTGCCCGACTGCCGCAGCATGGCGTCAACGAGGGTGGTCTTGCCGTGGTCAACATGGGCGATGATGGCGATATTGCGTATCGTCTGGGTCACAGGGGGACGTATTCCTTCTTCTTCTCGGGTTCGGCCAAAGATGGCTATGGGGTTGGGGGCGGAGATAAGAGCGAATCGCCGCGCAGCGCGGCAGTTTCTATTCTATCAGCAAGGGGATTTGCGGCTCGGGGGCGCGTTTGGCGCGCATTCGAGCTTGAGAATGCGAGATTGTTTTGTTACTACTATCTCTGCAGGCAGTTGTGGTCAGCTACTCTGTCCGTCGGCTGCACCACTCTCGTTCCCCACGCAGTTTTTCAATTTTTTCGTGCAAGAATCGCCAGCGGATGCGTTCCTTCATTGAGGTCAAAACCATGCGTAAAGGCAAAGCGGCGGGCACGAAACTCCTATTGTCCCTCGCTGTGAGCCTGGCCGCCGTACTCCTGGCAGGAGCAATGTGCGGCAGGGCAACCGCGCAGTCCGGTTGCATCACCACCAGAAGCGAATATGCCGTCGGCGGCACCATCAGAGCTTGCCCGGTCGATGTGCCGCCTGGACCGTCGCCTACTCCGCATGGACCCAGTCGCGGCCCAGGCATTCGCCCCGGCCCGCGTCCGGGACCGAGAATCACGAGGCCGGTTCAAGCGCCGCCCGACCCCGTCGCTGCCGAACTCAACCAGGGCGACAATTTTTACAACAGCGGCAACTACACCGCGGCACTGTGGCACTACCGGCAGGCGCTGGCCGCGCATCCCGGCGATCAGAATATTCTCAATCGCATTGCAAATGCAAATCAGCAAATCCAGAACGCCGAGCATAACCGGCAGCTAGCGGAAGAAGCGGCCAGACGGCAGCGCGAGGCTGAGGCGAGATTGGATTACGCGGAGAAAACGCAGCAGTTGGCAAACAAATTTGAGGGCATTCTCAGCGAAGACTTCAATGCCAGCTTCGATGGCAACCGGCAATCGGCAGTGCTGGCGGAGGCGTTGCCAAACGCGGGCCTGGACTTCTCTCCGCCATCGCTTCCCGTCGTCACTCCGCACACTGAAGCCCCCGAGTCCCTCAGCTTCACCAGTCCCGAACCCGCCCCAGCTGACAAGCCGGTTTACTTTCCCGCGCTCAAGTCGCCGGTTTCGCCCAACAGCACTCCGGGCAGGGTCCTGCTTGCCAACCAGACTGAGGTATCACAGATCGACGAGCAACTCCGCCAGGCGCAGGAGTCGTTGCGCCGCCTGATTGAAACCAACAAGGCCACCGATGAGCAGCGCCACGAGTGGGAAAAAGAGAGCGAAGAGGCCACCACCGACGCCGAGGGCCTGAGCATCAAGCTGGTTCTCGATCTTGCGGGAGGGTTCAACGACGAACTCAAGGACGCGCAGAAGGAGGAGCAGCAAGAGGTGTTGCAGAAGATACTCAACCGCACTCCTGAAGAAGCCACTAATCCGAACGACCATACCCTTTACGCAATGCTGGTGGACCGTAAGGAGCAACTGGAGCGGCGCTCAGAGAAGCTGCGCCTGACCGGCAAGCTCATGGACCTGAGCGACAAAATCGAAAATGGCGACAAGCCCATCGACGAAAAAGCTCAGTACGCCGTCTGGATCGCAAACTGGCAAGCCGTATGGGATACCGTTTCGCAGTCAAAGAAGGTGGAAGATCTTACCGGTCCATGGGCCGACATTCTTGACTCCGCTTACACAATTTATCGCCAGGCTGACAGCCTTGACCATCTGGCGCAGCTTGAAAACAACGACAACAAAGTGCTAGCGGCGCAGGCCAGCTTGCAAAGGCTGGTTCGGCAATTGGTGCTCAAGAAGCAGGCAGCCAAAGCGCGCGCCGCCGTCAGTCACACAAAACCCGCAGCGGAGGCGCACCGATGAGCAGACGAGTTCGCGCATTGTGCGCAAGCCTTATCCCAATCGCCGCAGCCGCATTGCTGCTGGCTTCCGCATCGGCACGCGGTCAAAGCGCGTCAACCTATCAGGCCTCCGCAACCGGGCGCGCCGCAGAGCTGAAGGGGCTGGCAGCGGCCAGGCGCTCCGACTTTGCCGAAGCACGCACAGATTTTCTCGCCGCCCGTGACTCCGATCCTTACTGGCCAGACAATCTCTACTATTTAGGACTGGCAACCTCGAAGCTGCCCGGCTTGGAGCTATCAGCCGCGGCCTGGTTTGAAGCTTATCTCGCGCTCGAGCCCAAGTCGCCGCGCTCCGCTGAAATTCGCACCGCCATCAATAACCTGGTGCAAACGGGCCGCGATCACGGCGCCGTGCTCACCGGCGCCATGCAGCGCATGGCCGACGCATTTCCCTCCGACGAGCTTGACGCCCGCAAGGCACGCGAGGTGCTGCTCACCGATGAGCTGGCGCTGCTTCCCCTGGCGCACTCCGATCCCAACGCTTATGACATGGTCTCGAACGGCGTCTATCCGCCTCTGCAGGGCGACACCAGCAAAGCATGGGCGGCGGCTGCCTGGCTAACGGATAAAGGCGTAGACAAGGATTCGCTGGCGCGCGAATTTGCCACCTGGGGCAGGGTTGAGCTTTCATCACGAATTCTTGACAAAGGCCAGCACGGCGAAGACTGGTCCGACTTCATCCCCGAGTTGGTCGACGGGCATTTTCTAACCGAGATTACGGCGCGAACCATCTCCCGGCCCGCCGACCTGCTCCCCGCCGAAAATCTTCCCCTGAGAACCTTGTGCGATGCGTCCATCGATTTCGCCTCAAAACTTTTTGTGCTCAACGATATGTTTAACCGGCGAGATGCAATGGATACCATCCGCGCCTGCGCCGTCGCCGCCATTCATGCCCCTGATCCAGTGCCGGATGCATATGGGGACAAATCATTGGGCATCAATCCCGAGCTTGCCGATGTAATCGAGTTCTATCTTGACGACGGTAACTCAAAGGCTGCCTGGGAGGTTTATGACAAGATGGATTTCGATAGCCTGAAGCAATATGCCGGTATCCTCATCAATGCCACGCAGGATAAATGGAACGGAAAGCCGGGAGCAGCGGAGCAAGTTCAGATAGCGCGCAATAATATGGATTTGTTTCGCAACAGACCGGTGGCCGCTGCCGCGGCGGCAGGCGCGCCTATGGCGGCGGATGCATATTTGTCGCAGAAGCAGGAGGAGCAGGATAAGTCCTGGGCCATAGCTGAGACCCCCGCCAGCTTTGTCAGCCTGCTCGGACCCAGTTCGCATGGCCCCATGCTTTCGCCGCGCCAGGCAGCCGACGAATGGGAAAATATCGCGAAGAACAATTTATCCGGCGACTGGTTCGAGCACTATACGAGCCAGTTAGAAGCTCTGCGCGCTTACAATTCTCCAAATGCCATCGATAAAGCAGGCGCTCTCTTCAGCGCCAGCGCCGATGCGGCAAAAATTCTGCTCGACGCTCTCACTGTGGTCACCGCCTACCAGCGATCGATAATCATTTACAGGCCGCCCGCTGTGCCGCTGCCTTATACATGGAAGCCCGCTGCGGCAAAGTGAGCGCGTATACGTCAGTGCGTCGGGGGAACGAATTCCGCCGGCAGCGCCGCGCTGTCGCCAAAGAAGAACTGCTCCATTTGCTCCACCAGGAACTGCTGCGCCTGCGGGGTCCAGGGCTGCAGCCGGTACTCATTCAGCAGCATCTTCTGCCGCTCGGTCCATTCGGCCCAGGCCGCCTTCGATACATTTTTGAAGATCTTCTGACCGAACTCCGAGTCGAAGGGCGGCTCGTCCAGGCCCTCCATCTCCTTCTTGTTGCGAACGCAAAAAACCATGTGTGCCATCGTATCTCCCAGGTCCATTGTACTTGGATCACATGGTTTTTAGAGCCGGCCGCTTCCTGGCTGAGCCCGGAACAATCTATTCTGTTTGGGTATGTGCGGCCGATACGTCCGTCAATCGGAACGGGAGCTGCTCGCCGGCTGGTTTGGCGTGGATTTTGAGACCATGCCGCGGTTTGCGCCCAGCTATAACGTGGCGCCCAGCAGCGTGCAGCCGGTGGTGCGCCTGAATCGCGACTCCGGCAGCCGCGAGTTTGCCTTGCTGCGCTGGGGACTGGTGCCGTTTTGGGCCAAAGACGCCAATTTCAGTTACTAGCACCATCAACGCCCGCTCCGAGGAAGTAGCCACCAAGCCCGCCTATCGCGAGGCGCTTAAGAAGCGCCGCTGCCTGGTGCCCGCCGACGCGTTTTATGAGTGGCAGCGGATCGACAGGAAAACCCGGCGACCCTATGCCTTTGCCCTCAGCAGCGGCGAACCCTGCGCCTTTGCCGGACTGTGGGAGAGCTGGAAGCCCAAAGACGGCGAGCCGCTGGAGACCTTCACCATCCTCACCACCGATCCCAACGAGCTGATGGAGCCCATCCACAACCGCATGCCGGTGATAGTGGCTGCCGGCGATTACCCACGCTGGCTCGACGCGGGCGATCCGGCTAGGCCGCCGGTGGACTTGCTTCGCCCCTACCCGGCTGAAAAGATGCGTGCCTGGCCTGTCAGCGAGCGGGTGGGAAACGTGCGCAACAACGATGCACAATTACTTGAGCAAATCTGACCGTGGCAATCCGCTGGAGCAAGCCGTCCAATAACTCTGCGACCCGCCACCGAAATCTCTTGACAAATCCGCATATATCGGGTGTTCTTAGCTTGATCCTAGCGCCCGCTCTTCCCCAGGTCCACGGGAGGTTCCTTTATTAGCTCATCCCGGCAGGAGCGTGGAGCCACTGGTCCCGCAGTTAATTACCGAACCCCAAGGAGTTAACGTGACTGAAGAAACAACGCAATCCGGTCTCTCTGACAATGCCGCCGGCGGGCTTGCCTACATCACCATCATTCCGGCGATCGTCTTCCTGATCGTCGCGCCGTTACAACAAGAACTCCTACGTGCGCTTCCATTCCTGGCAGTCCATCTTCCTGGCCATTGCCTGGTTTGCGATTGAAATAGCGCTCATCGTTCTTCACATGCTGCCGGTCATCGGCTGGTCCACATGGATTCTCCGCCCGCTGGTGGGTCTGGGATTATTCATCCTCTGGATCATCGTGCTGATCAAAGCCTTCAACGGCGAAAGATTCAAAATCCCGTTCATCGGCGATCTGGCCGAGAAGCAAGCCAACAGCTAGGAGGCATAAAATGAGCATTTGCAGGAACGGTCTCCTCGTGGGAGCCGTTCCTGCCGGTGAAAGCTGGACCGCGGCAGGCATCCGCTCCTGTGCGCTTTCACCTCATAAACCTGGGCAAAGCACCACAGTCGTTTGATCCCAAACCCCAATTTGATCTCAACCGCAAAAGGAGATAACGTGACCGAAGAAACTCCGCAATCTGGTCTCTCTGACAATGCCGCCGGCGCGCTGGCATACGTGACAGTCATTCCGGCGATCATCTTCCTGATCGTCGAACCCTACAACAAAAACCCCTACATTAAGTTCCACGCCTGGCAGTCCATCTTCCTGGGCATTGCCGCTTTCGCCATCAGCTTTATCAACATCATTCCCATCCTCGGGCAGATTGATCTTCCTGCTCGGCATGCTGCTGCTTTTTGTGGCCTGGATCATTGTCCTGCTCAAGGCCCTGCAAGGGCGAGCGCTACAAGCTGCCGTTTATCGGCAACCTGGCTGAAAAGCAGGCCGGCGCCTGAAGGCAATGCAAACTTCACTTAGCGCAGCGGCGCTGTGGGCCAGCAGGCTCCAGCGCCGTTTGCTTTTGCCAGTGGTCTTTTCTGGAACAATAGCTAACTATCTGGGTCCGCTCACGGAAATCTTACTTGACAATTACAATTACATGTGTTTTCTCTTATCATCAGTCTTGATTCGCTCATTTCATGCGTTGCCGGCCTAGGATATGTTCCTTTATGGTTAACCTGGTTTGAAGGTGCAAAGGCCGGTTCCGCAGGTTAGACTCAACACCACAAAGGAGCTACTGTGTCTGAAACCAATCCGTCTGGCCTCTCTGAAAATGGCATCGCCGCACTCTCCTACATCACCTTCATTCCGGCGATCCTTTTCCTGATTCTCCCGCGTTACAACAGGAGCGCATACGTGCGTTTTCACGCCTGGCAATCGCTCCTTCTCAACGTGGTGGTGTTTTTGCTCAGTTTCATCGTGACTTATCTGCTCATTGCCCTACATGCTCCCTGCGGCAAGCATCCTCCTGTCCATCGTCCGGGTGATCTGGGGCATATGGCTGGGCACATGGGTTGTGTGGGCTATCGCCGCATTGAACGGAAAGAAGTTGAAGCTCCCGGTTCTCGGCACACTTGCCGATAAAGAGGCGAATCCCAGCTTCTAAGCAGCCAGACGGCGCAATTGTGGCGAACGGCCTCCGCACTGGGGGCCGTTACCACTTAACGCCGTTTGCCCTTTGGGCCGAACCGCTTCTTCTTCGGCCCATGGCGGCGCGCCGCCTTTGCGTCCGTTCTTTTTCGCTCCTGGCGAAGACTTGGCGGCCTTTCTGCCGGGCTGATTCCCGGTCAGCGGCAGTCCTTCCTCCACAATTGAGAACTGCAGCTTGCGCTCCTGCGCCAGGATGCGGTCCAGAATCACCTGCACCCGGTCGCCGGCGCGGAAGCGGCGGCCCGTGCGCTCGCCGATGATCTCGTGCGTGTTCTCGCGCCAGGTATAGCGGTCGTCGCGCAGCGAGTCGATGGGCACCAGTCCCTCGACAAACAGGTCGGTCAGCTCGACAAACAGGCCGTATTTGGCCGGATTCAGCACCAGCGCGGCAAACTCCTCGCCCACCCGGTCCTGCATGAAGCGAACCTTCTTCCACTCCACCAGTTCGCGCTCGGCCTCGGCGGCGCGGCGCTCGGTCTGGCTGGTCTCCTCGGCAATCTGCGCCAGCTCCGCCTCGGGAATCGGCGGCTCGATCCGGCAATGACTGCTGCGTCGAAGCCTGCGTGCGTCCATGGACTACCGGGGTCCCATCGGCGCGTCTTTGTTTTTGCGGCAAGGGTGGGATACCACAGAACTCGGCTGTCCCTTCATTCGGATGCGTCCACGGCGAGCTGTGCCGTCCCTTCGCCACCACCCCCTTCCCGCTCACGCCCTCCCTGAGCAGCGCCTTGGCAATGCGATGCACAATCAAATCCGGATAGCGCCGGATGGGCGAAGTGAAGTGCGTATACGAGGGCGCGGCCAGCGCAAAGTGGCCTTCGTTGATCTCCGAGTAGCGCGCCTGCTTGAGCGAGCGCAGCATCAGGTAGCTCAGAATCCGCTCCTCCGGCTTGCCCTCGATCTTGGCGGCCAGCTTCTGATACATGCGCGGCGTGACGGGAATATCTTCCGGCACCTCGTGCTGCGCGCGCGCTGCCGTCCGCTGCCGTAAGCCTCCCGCCGCTCGCCGCGAGTCTGGATGCGCTTGACCGGCAGCGCGCCCAGGCCGAGCGAGTAGCCGAAGCTCGCGGCCAGCTCCTCAAACTGCACCACGCGGCGCGGCTCCGGCTTCTCATGAATCCGATAGAGCGAGGGCACGCCCAGGTCCTCCAGCCAGGTGGCCACGCACTCGTTGGCCGCCAGCATGAACTCCTCGATCAGCCGGTTGGCCCAGGTGCGCTCCGACTTGGTCACGCCGCGCATCTGCCCCTGCTCGTCAAACTCGATCACCGGCTCAGGCAGATCGAAATCGATGCTCCCCCGCTCCTCGCGCCGCTTGTTCATCAGCCCGGCAAGCGTCCGCATCCGCTCGAAATCCGGAACCAGAGCGGCGTAGCGCGCGCGGGTCTCCGCATCGCCCTCCAGAATCGCGTGGACCTCGGTATAGGTCATCCGCGCCGCCGAGCGAATCACGCCCTCGACAATCTCGTAGCTCTCGATGCGGCCCGTCGGCATCGAGCTGCATGATGCAGCTCAGCACCAGCCGGTCTTCGCCGGGGCGCAGGCTGCAAATATCGGTCGAAAGCTCCTGCGGCAGCATGGGAATGGCGCGATCGGGAAAGTAAACGCTGGTTCCGCGCAGCCGCGCCTCCAGATCGAGGTCCGTTCCCGCGCGCACGTACTCGGCCACATCGGCAATGTGCACCTGCAGCTCGTAGCCGCCGTCCGCGCGTTCCGTCACCAGCACCGCATCGTCAAAATCGCGCGCCGTCTCGCCGTCGATGGTCACGATGGGCAGCCCGCGAAAATCGCGCCGGCTGGCGACTTCGTCCGCGTCGAGATGCGCCACCGCGCGCGCCTCGGCCAGCACATTCTCCGGGAAAACCCGCGGCAACTGGTGCTTGCGGATCATCATCTCCACGTCCACGCCGAAGTCGTCCGGCGAGCCCAGCACCTCGATCACGCGGCCCACCGGCGGCCGTGTAGGCGTAGGCCAACTGGTGATCTCCACATCCACCACCAGGCCTTCCAGATCGTCGTGAAGTCGCAGTCGAGCCGCCGCCTCGCGCCCAGCACGCGATGCGGCGTGGCAGCCTCGCCGGCAGCCGGGCAGCTCCTGCCCGTCGGGAATCAAAATGGGCTGCGTCATGCGCTCGTCGAAGGGAACGACGGAGTGCCCCTGCGCCCGCTCAGACCGCGCATAGTGAAAGACTCCCACCACGGTGGGATTGCGCCGCTCCAGCACGCGCACAATGCGCCCCATGCCGGCGGCCATCGGCCTTCGGCGGCTCCACTTCCACCAGCACCTGGTCGCCCTGCATGGCGCCGTTGATCTCATTGGGCGGAATAAAAATATCTTCCACCGGATGCCTGCCGCGCATCCGCCTGGCGCGGTTGGGCCGCACAAATCCGTAGCCGTCGCGATGCAGATCCAGCCTTCCGGCGGCCAGATTGTCCCGCGTTCCGCCGCGCCGGAATTGCCCTGGGAATGCTCCAGTGCTCGCGGTCCAGCTTGACCAGTTCGCCGCGCGCGGTCAGCCGCGCCAGTTGTTCCAGCAGCAGCCGCCGCTCGCGTCCGCCGCCCAGGCCCAGCTCGCGGACCAGCTGCTTGTATCCGGCCTTCTGCCCGGCAGAGCGGGCAATCCGCGCCACCAGTTCACGATCGGTCATAACTAAGAGTAGGCTATTGGCAAACCGGGGCCCCCGGCGAACGATTTTTGTTCGTTGGTGAACCGGGCCCCGGCGAACGATTTTCGTCGTTGGGGTGGACGACAACGGTCTGCGTGAGTCCGGTTTCCCTTCCGCACTCCGCTGGAATTTTCTCAGCTTATGCTTCCGATATCCGTTGCTTACCCGCGTTTTCCCTAAATCGTCGGATCGGCTTAAAATAACCGTAACGCGGCATTCTGTGGAGCCGCAAAGGCGTACCATCGTACGTGTAGCCGTCCGTGGTTGCCGCAGCCCGATTGTCCGGCAGCCCGCAAGTTCAGATTTTTGGATCCCAGGCAATTTTATTGCCTTTATTACCCCGTCCCGTCAGGACAGAAAAGGAATCTTATCGTGAGCGCAATGTGGAAACCCAGCCAGCCCGGACCGATTCACCCCGCCTCCACTCCGGAACCCTACCGCCCCGCGCCCGCCGCTTCGGTCGGCTGAATCCGCCAATCGCGCCCCGGCCGCAACCGGCGACCAGGCCACCATCGGCAAAGGCCTGCTCATCAAGGGCGAGATCACCGGCTCGGAGTCGCTGTTATATCGACGGCAAAGTCGAGGGCAGCATCAACCTTCCCGGCAACCGCGTTACCGTGGGCCGCAACGGCCAGGTAGCGGCCAACATCACCGCTCGCGAGATCGTGATTCTGGGCAAGATTCGCGGCAATGTCTCCGCCTCTGACCGCGTGGACATTCGCGCCGAGGGCTCCCTCACCGGCGACGTCACCGCGGCCCGCATCAGCATTGAAGACGGCGCCTTCTTCAAGGGCGGAATCGACATCCGCAAGGCCGAGGCCAAGTCTACAGCGATCCAGACCGTGCCTGAGACGCCCAAGCCGGTTCAGGCATAGAAGCGTTTCCAGTCTCGGCATCAGCACACAAGCCCCCGCATCGGCAGGGGCTTGTGTGTTTTTGGAAGTGAGCACTGCCGGATTTTGTACAAGACTTGCCGTTGCTGAAATCCGAACAGCAGAATAGGATCGGGGCTGATCGATGCGAAACGAATTGGGAGTGGACAACTTCGGAAAAGAATGAAACAAGATTGCAAAATGAAATATGATAGAAAAAATGAACCGGAAATGATCTTGGAATCATCTTATGCCAGTCCCAGCCGCTTCATCGTCACCCTGGGCAGCGCCGAACCCGCTCTTCTCCAGAACCCACTTTGCGGCTACCAGCCAAACAGCGGTGCCGACTACAATCTGACCCAGGTCGATCCAGCGGATCTGCGCGTGCACAGTGCGGTGCACCAGATAGCCCAGCAAGCCTCCCATGCCCCAGATAACCATCCAGGCTAGCACCGCCGCTGGCCAGCGCGGCCAGCAGGCAGCGGCCCATTTCGGCATAGTCCAGGCTGGCCAGCGAAACCATGCGCCGCTTATGCAGCAGCACGGCGATGGTCACGGTTTGCAGCGCGATGCCCATATCGGAAGCGACGGCCAGCCCCATCGCGCCCTGCCAGTGGTAAAACGCGGCATAAATGGGCAGCGAAACCACCGTCACAATCGTTCCCGCCGCCATGGGCAGCAAACGTGTTTCCGGCGGCATAAAAAGCGCGCGCATAAATGGCCTGCGCCGACCACAGAAACAGCGAGACGGAGAAGACGGCGAAGTAGGCGGCGCACTCCCGCGCATCGGCTGAGGAAAAGCGTCCGCCGGTAAAGAACAGGTCGATCATCGGCCGGCCCAGCGCCACCATGCCCGAGGCCGCCAGCAGCCCCAGCGCGGCCACGCGCGAAACCGAGTCCGCCACGCCGGTGGCAAATTCGTAGCGCCGCTCCTGCGACCACAGGCTGGCGAAAAACGGCATGGAAGCCGCGCCCGCCGCCTGCGCCAGCATGGCCATGGGCGCGGTAAAGAGCTGCTTGGCATAGCTCATCAGCGAGACCGCGCCGCTGGTCGTCGAGGCAAAGTGCAGCAATGATCCAGTTATCGGCGGTCACCAGCGAAACGCCGGCCATCAGCGGAAGCGACAGCCGCACCCACTCGCGCAGTCCCTCGTCGTGCCAGTCGAGAATCGGCCGGTAGCGCGTGCCCGCCCGCCGCGCGAAGATCGCAGTTCAACAGAAACGGCCCCAGAAACGCGCCCGCCACAGTGCCGATAGCCAGCGATGAGACGCCGATGCGCCGCACCAGCAGCAGGCCGCCCACGATGGTGCCCATGCCATAGATCAGCGGCGCCACCGCCTGCACGCTGAACTGCTTGCGCACCAGCAGAACCGCGCCAAAGACTCCGCCGGCAAAGAAGAACAACTGCGCGGGCAGCAGAATGCGCGTCAGCTGCACGCAAAGCGCCGCCTTTCTGCGCTCAAAGCCGTTGAACCACCAGTGGATATACCAGGGGGCAAAGATCTCGGCCAGCACAATGGCCCCGCCCAGCACCAGGTACATGGTGGTCAGAATCACCGACAGCGACCGCTCGCCCTCCGCCTCGCGCCCCGTTTCGCGATAGCGGGTAAGGATGGTGACAAAGGTGATGGAAGCCGCGCCGCCGACCAGGAAGTACGAGATCATGTCCGGCAGCACGAATGCGGCGTTGAACGCGTCCGCCTCCATGCCGCTGCCGAAGAGCCAGACAATGTACTTGACCCGCACCAGCCCGATGATGCGCGACAGAAAGGTGGACGCCATCAGCAGGATGGTCGCCGTGAAGGCCGTATGCGCGTGCGATGGGCGCAGCATCCCCAGGCCGCGCGCCCACCGCGAAGGCGCGCTGGAGGGAAGGTTGAGTTGGTTGCGATTCTTCCACTGCAGTCGATTCTAACGGGATTGCAGCGCCGCCGGATGATTCTCATCTGAACTGAATTCAGAAAGACCAAGTCGGCGAGCCCCATTTTCACCGCGTAAACTGTCCGGCAGGAGGCATTGCATGCAGCGGATTTTTGGATGGGTGCTTTTGGCAATGATGGGGGTATATGCGATTGCCCAGACGATTCACGGGCGGGAGGGAATCACCTTGCCGCCGCCGCCCGCCGTTCAGGCCATCCCGGTAGTCGACGATTACTTCGGCACCAAAATCACTGACAATTATCGCTGGCTTGAAGACGCAAAAAGCCCCGCCACGCGCGCCTTTATCGACGCGCAGAACGCCTACACCGCGCAGTATTTCAAGCAGACGCGCATCCGGCCGCAAGTGGTGGAAGATCTGACCGCTCTCGAAAACGTCTCCGAGACCAGCGCGCCCTTCGAGCGGGCAAACAACTACTTTTTCGTCCGCCGTCTGGCCGGCGAGCAGCAGTTCTCCATCTATGTGCGCCACGGCTGGAAGGGTAAAGACGAGCGCCTGCTCGATCCGGCCAAGCTGAGCAGCGACCCCAATACTTCGGTCTTCATGACGGATGTTTCCCGCGATGGAACGCTCCTGGCCTACGGGATCAGGATCGGCGGAGCGGACGAAACCAGCATCCATCTTCTGAATGTCAAGACCGGCCAGACGCTCAAGGATGAGCTGCCCAAGGCCCGCTACTTCGGCGCCGGCTTTTCGCCCGATGGAGCCAGCCTCTACTACGCGCGCAACAACAAGGATGGAACGCTGCTCTACCAGCACGTGCTGGGCACGCCCGTCTCCGCCGATAAGCTGATCTTCGGCCGCGAGTTTCACGGTGAGCCGCTCGCCGGCAACGACCTTTTCTCGGGCGTAGTGACCGACGACGGCCGCTACCTGGTGGTGACCATCAGCCGCGGCGTGCCGCCCCGGCGCGTGGATATTGTCTTCCGCGACCTGACCAAACCCGATTCGCCCTTTCAAGTCCTGGTCTGGGGCATCGATTCGCGCTTCGCAGCCATCTACGCCAAGGATGCGTGGTACGTGAAGACCGACTATAAAGGCCCCCAAGGGCCGCATCCTCAAGGCAGTTCCCGGCACTCCGCCCGATGCGTGGAAGACCATCGTGCCCGAGGGGCCGGATGTGATCGATAACTGGTCGATCGTGGGCGGAAAGCTTTACGTAAACCGGCTGAAGGACGTGAAATCGGAGACCACGGTCTATGCCCTCGATGGAAAGCCGGACGGGCAAAGATCGAGTACGACGGAATCGGCTCCGCCTCGGGAGTCTCCGGCCTGACCACGGATCGCTATGGCTACTTCAGCTTTGAGTCGTTCATCGTGCCGTGGACCATCTACCGCCTCGATACGAAAACCGGCAAGCGCGAAGTCTTTTTCCAGCCCAAAATTCCCTTCGACTCCAGCCAGTATGAGCTGAAGCAGGTCTTTTTCAAGTCGAAGGATGGAACCCAGATTCCCATGTTCATCGCCGGCAAAAAAGGCCTGAAGCAGGACGGAACCGAGCGGCTGCTGATGACCGGATATGGCGGCTTCAACATCAGCGATGACCCCCGACTGGAGCCCCCGCGCGGCCTGGTGGCTTGAGCAGGGCGGATGGTTTGCGGTTCCCAATCTGCGCGGCGGCGGCGAGTATGGCGAGAGCTGGCACGAGCAGGGAATGTTTGAGCGCAAGCAAAACGTCTTCGACGACTGGTTTGCGGCAGCCGAGTACCTGATCGCCAACAAATACACCTCGCCGGAGCACTTTGCCATCACCGGCCGCTCCAACGGCGGCCTGCTCATGGGCGCGTCCATCACCCAGCATCCTGAGCTGTTTTCAGCCGTGCTGTGCGGCTATCCGCTGCTGGATATGCTGCGCTTCCAGAAGTTCCTGGTGGGTGGGTACTGGACCACGGAGTACGGCTCCGCGGAGAACGAAAAGCAGTTCCCCTATCTGCTCAAGTATTCGCCCTACCAAAATGTAAAAGCCGGGCACGGCCTACCCGGCGGTGATGTTCTTTACCGGCGACAGCGATACGCGCGTTGACCCGCTGCATGCGCGCAAGATGACGGCCCTGTTGCAGTCGGCCAGCACCAGCGGCCGGCCCATCCTGCTGCACTACAGCCTGGCCGGAGGACACAGCGCTGGCATGGGCGTGGACCAGCAGATCCAGGACGATGCCGACCAGCTCACCTTCCTCTGGACTGAAACCGGTCAGCCTTAAGTCACAGGTAAGTAACCGCTGGTTCATTGGATAGGTACTCACTCGGATTAGCCCCGCCGTAACCTCATGCCCTTGGTAATCCCTTCCGATAAGGGATTGCGTGACCTATGCAACACGTTCTTATGGGCGGTCATTCACAGGCAGCAGCCGCGGAAATCGAACGCGATGCCGCAAGTGAGGCCGCTCTCGGCCCTGTGCAATGCCGGTTTGCCTTCGGGAAGCTGGCTGTTCCCGGCTGTTTTCAGAGTGCCGGGATACCGCTGGGCGCGGAGCCAAGATGCCATTAGTTGAGTCGGAGACCGGCAAAATCGATCGGCAGGAGGAGGAAGCCCGCCTGGCTGCGCTGGCTTCGCTCGGGATTCTCGATACTCCGCCCGAACCCGGCTACGACGCCATCACGCGGCTGGCCGCTGAATACTTCCAGGCGGATTCCGCCGGGCTCGGCTTTGCCGACGAAAGCCGCATCTGGATCAAGTCGCACTACGGCGATGCATGTGCGCGAGCTGCCCCGGAAAAACTCCATCTTCGATATGGTGCTTGCCGAAGACGGGCCGGTAATGCATGACCGACTGTTACGAACAATCCATCCTGGATGAGCAGGCGCCCCGCCTCAGACAGATCGGCATGAACTTCTTTGCCAGCGCTCCCGTGCGCTCGTTCGACGACAGGATTCTGGGAGTTTTGACCATCTTCTGGCGTGAGCCCCGTCCCAGCCTGTCGCCCGACGAACTTCGCATGCTTGAGAGTCTTGCCGATATGATCTCAAGCCAGTTGGAACTGCGCAGACTGCGCAAATCCTTTGCGGGAAACGGCTCGCGCAAGCCTCGCGCCGCAACCGTCGCTCCCGGCTGGCCGCGCGCAACTGATCTGCGCCGCGCCCTCGACGAACGCCAGTTTGTGCTCTACTACCAGCCCGAGGTCGAGCTCTCCACCCGCAAGATCGTTGGCCTTGAAGCGCTCATCCGCTGGGCCCATCCCGAGCGGGGACTCATCCCGCCCATGGACTTCATTCCGCTGGCCGAAAAAAGCGGGTTGATTCTGCCCATCGGCGACTGGGGACTCGCCGAGGCATGCAAGCAGATCCAGACCTGGTGCCGCGAAGATTCCCGCCACGGCTCCCTGCGAGTCTGCGTCAATCTCTCCGCCCGCCAGTTCTCCCGCGAAGGCCTGGCCGACCACGTTGAGGCTCTGCTGCTTCAATTCGGCATCTCCAGCCGGCAACTCGGCCTGGAGATGACCGAGTCCAGCCTGATTCCCAACATTCACATCGCCCTGGAGGTGCTGGGCAGCCTGCGCAGGCTGGGCGTCTCCCTGCTCATGGACGACTTCGGCACCGGCTACAGCTCGCTCAACCACCTGCATTCCTTCCCTTTTGACGTGCTCAAGATCGACCGCTCGTTTGTGGGCCGCATGACCGAGGGCGATCAGCCGCTGCAAATCGTGCGCACCATCATCGAGCTGGCCCGGGTGCTGGGCATGGAAGTAGTCGCCGAGGGCATCGAAACCTACGAGCAATATCGCCTGCTGCGTCAGTTGGGCTGCCGCTTCGGCCAGGGCTTTCTCTTCGCCCGCCCCTTGAGCGTCGAAGCAATCACCCAACTCCTGCGCCTCCCAGGCCGCGTCCTCCCCGAGCCCGAGGCATGCGAAGTAATTGCTGGCTGTTGAGGACTGCATGTGAAATGTCAGCGCAAACGCGCCGGAGGCGGTCGCCGCGGCGACTTTGTTAGCGCACCGCGCCTCACCGGGGTCCCCGAGAAACGTCTTTGTTTCTTGTGGTGGAAGCGTGGGGAAAAGGGATTCCGCAAATTCGTAACGGAGTCCCGTAGGGACGACGCAACGACATGTATTTATGCAGGGACCAATAACTGTGCGCAGACCGTCATCGGTAGACAGTTAACTTGAATTCATTTTGGAACGATCAATCCACCGTTCAATTCGGGAATCCGCTCGGCCATTCACATAAGAATTTCCTCACGCTCCCAGCCCACCCTCGCAGTATGCTCCAACTCATGCAGCAATCCGTTGAATCCGCGCCCTCACTCTCCCCCTCCAGCTTTGCCAATCTGCTGGCAGCGCTGGCCGCGCCCGAACCAGCCGCGCCTGCCCGCCGTGGCGCAACCGCGAGCCCGCCTGGAACGATGATGGCCTTGAAGACGATGTGGCAACCCTCAGCTACGAGCGCGCCCTGCGCACCCACGCACGCTACCGCCCTGGCGATTCCAGCGACCAGTCGCTCACCCAGCCCTCCAATCCCAGGCCAGTTGATAGCTATGAAGCTTGGCGATGCCCACGGCCGCACCTTCAACTGCTCTGGCTGAATCCTGGGCCACAAACAATCCCGCCGCAGCGCTGGAACGCAATCTGAAGTCCGCCAGCATCACCATCCGCATGAGTACGTCGGAGTGCGAGCAGCTCCGCAAGCGCGCCGCTGAAGCCGGGCTCACCGTCTCCGCCTACCTGCGCTCCTGCACCTTTGAGGCTGAGTCCCTGCGCGCGCTGGTCAAAGAAACGCTGGCCCAGTTGCGGCCAGAAGCGCAGAAAAAGAAAGCAGGCCGCCTCCGCCCGTCCCCGCCGTTCCTTGTTCGGATGGTTGCTGCGGCTCCTGCCGCACTGGCCAACTAATCAGCGCGTCGCCCAGGTTTGATCAGAGCGAGGGAAGTCAATTTGTACGAAAAAATTGCTTTAATCGACACAAGTGTCTGCTTTGAAAGGGCACGGCTTCAGCCGTGTCGTAGAACGCCATTATTAGACTGCGGCTTTAGCCGCCGAGGAAAAGTGAGTTACTGAGAACGCATTCCTTCAGTGGCTAAAGCCGTGCCCTTTCAAAGCGGCGATTTCCTGCGTCAAAGAAGTTTTTTAAAGCAACTTTCATCGGCCTGAAAACTACTCCGCTTCCAGCACCAAACACTTCAGATACTCAGTCTCCGGCAGATTCAGCACCACCGGATGATCGGGAGCTGCGCCGCGCCGTTCCAACAGCCGCACGCGCCTTCCGGCATCGGCGGCAGCCGAGGCCACGCTGCCTTCAAGATCGCTCCAGCTCACGTGGTGCGAGCAGGAGCAGGTCACCAGCAGCCCGCCAGGCCGCAGCATCTTCAGCGCTCTCAGATTCAGTTCCTTGTAGCCGCGCAGCGCACCCTCAACCGCTCGCTTTGTCTTGGCAAAAGCGGGCGGATCGAGAACGATAGCGTCGAAGCTTCTCAGAATTTGCCCAGTCGCGCAGAATCTCAAACGCGTCCGCCTCCACCCAATCCACCTGCGCCGTGAGCCGGTCGCGATTGGCCTCAAGATTCCGTTCCGCCACTTCGAGCGAAGCGCGCGACGAATCGATTCCGGTAACCTGCCCGCAAACCTGCGCCAGATGCAGAGCAAACCCGCCCTGGTAGCAGCAAACGTCCAGCGCCCGCCCGATCACTCCGGCATTTGCCGCGCCCAGTCTCCGCGCCCACTCCGCGGCCGCAGCGTAGTTAGCCCGCTGGTCCAGAAATGCCCCCGTCTTCTGCCCCGCGTTGGCGTCGTAATGAAACCTGAAGCCATTGAGCAGAAATTGTGCGCTGGTGGACTGTGCTCGCTCCATCAGAGACAAACAACGGCTCCGAACTCGGCGCTGCCAACCCTTCCAACTCCCGCACCCGCGGGTCGGGCCGCTCCAGAATCGCCGCCGGCGCCAGCTCTTCGCGCAGCACGCGCACGCACGTCTCCCGCACCGCAGCCGAATCCAGCCCTTTGGTCAGCAATTGCAGAATCACCAGCTCGCCATACTTATCCGCAACCAGCCCGGGCAGTCTCATCCGCCTCGCTGAAGCAGAGCCGGCAAGCATCATTCCGCTCGTCGAGCAACGATTTCCGCCGGGCAATCGCCATCCGCAGCCTCTCAGCCAGCAACCGCAGCCACCCAGCCTCATCCAGCCCCGCGCGAAACCATCCGCAGCGCAATCTGCGACGAGGGGCTATAAAGCGCCGTGCCCAGCAGCAGTCCCCGGCTGTCGGCCACCGGCAGCAGCGCGGGAGGGTCGCCCGCAGGCAACTCAACGCTCTCGATATCGGAGGCATAAACCCACAGATAGCCGCTGCGCAGCCGGTCAGCGGCGCGGCGGTTTACCTTGGCTCCATATGGCGGAGTGAGGGATTTCCTTGATCCGTTCAGATGTTGCAGTCGGCATGTTAGCCATTGTCGATTTCCGGGTTGTAACAGGTTTGGGAGTGCGCGGCTTGGTCATAAGCTCCCTTTGAAGTGTAGATTGGCCGCGTCGGGAAAGATACTTTCTCTCCGCACTCTGAACCTTGCCGAAGCCCCGCACCATCATAGCGCGTCGAACGAATGCGGCCTATAATAAAGCATGGCGACAGTCCGGCAACCCATACCGGCAGAGGTTCCCAGCGCGCCCCCGTCTCCCGCGGGGAAGTCGCAGCCTGCTGTGCCCGATGCCGATCCGCCGCGCCATCGACCAGCGCTTTGAAGCGCTGCTCAAGCAGGTCCACGCCAACCGTCCCAGTGAAGACATCTCTCTCATCCGCAAGGCATGGGAGTTCTGCGTCAAGCATCACGAGGGCCAGATGCGCGCCTCCGGCGAGCCCTACATCATCCACCCGCTCGAGGTAGCCGAGGTGCTGGCGGAGATGAAGATGGACGCCACCGCCATCGCCGCCGGCCTGCTGCACGACTCGGTCGAAGACACGCCCGCCACCAACGAAGAAATCCAGGCCGAGTTCGGCGACCAGGTGGCCCACATCGTCGAGGGCGTCACCAAAATCGACAAAATCCAATTCGCCAACCGCGAAGACCGCCAGGCTGAAAACGTCCGCAAGATGCTGCTGGCCATGGTCGAGGACGTGCGCGTGGTGCTCATCAAGCTGGCCGACCGCCTGCACAACATGCGCACCCTCGAGCACCTCAAGCCCGACCGCCAGGAGGCCATCGCCCGCGAGACCCAGGAGATCTACGCTCCGCTGGCCCACCGCCTGGGCATGGGCAAGGTGCGCGGCGAGCTTGAGGACCTGGCCTTTCGCTACACCGATCCGGTCAGCTACGAGAAAGTAGCCGCCGCCGTCGAAGCCCGCCGCATTGAGGGCGAGCAGTTCCTGCGCGGCGTTGAAGACACGCTGGTCGAGCAACTGCGCGAAAACGGCATCGAGGCCCGCGTCGAGTGGCGCATCAAGCGCCTCTACTCCATCTTCCAGAAGATCGAGCGCTCCAAGGTCTCCTTCGACCAGGTCTACGATCTGCTCGCCATCCGCGTCATCACCCAGGACGTAGCCTCCTGCTACGCCGTCTTCGGTCTCATTCACACTCTCTGGCGGCCGGTGCCGGGTCGCATCAAAGACTTCATCGCCATCCCCCGCGCCAACCGCTACCAGTCGCTGCACACCACGGTCATGGGCGCCAGCGGCCATCAGTTCGAGGTGCAGATTCGCACCGAAGAGATGCACCGCATCGCCGAAGAAGGCATCGCCGCCCACTGGAAGTACAAGTCCGGCGGCAGCCATCGATGACGGCCCGCGACGAGGAGCGGCTCAACTGGATCCGCCAGCTCGTCGAGTGGCAAAAGGAGATGACCGACCCCAACGAATTCCTCTCCAGCCTGAAGATGGACCTCTATCCCGACGAGGTCTACACCTTCACGCCCAAGGGGAAGGTGGTTGTGGTTCCCGCCGACGCCACGCCGGTCGACTTTGCCTACACCATCCACACTGAGGTGGGCCACACCTGCGTCGGCGCCAAGATCAACGGCCGCATGGCGCCCCTGCGCACCAAGCTGCGCACCGGCGACATCGTCGAAATCGTCACCCAGAAAGATCACAAGCCGAGCCGCGACTGGCTCACCTTCGTCAAAAGCCCCCGCGCCCGCAACAAGATCAAGCACTGGCTCAATGAAGACCAGCGCCGCCGCGCCGTCGAAATCGGCCGCAAGCTGCTTGAGCGCGAAGCCCGCAAATACAAAGTCCCCATGAGCCAGATCGACGATCAGGACCTCAGCCGCATCGCCAACGAGTACGGCGTGGCCACCGCCGCCGATCTGCTGGCCACGCTGGGCCAGGGCAAAAACTCCGCCCGCCACGTGCTCAACAAGCTGGCCCCCGGCAGCACCAACCTGCCCACCGCCGAGCCCGCTCCCGAGACCAAACCCGGCAGCGGCGAGTCGGCCATGTCCGACGCCGTGCGCAAGCTCCATCTCACCGGCTCCGACTCGCTCCAGGTCGAGGGCCAGAACGACCTGCTCGTCTATCGCGCCCGCTGTTGCAACCCCATTCGCGGCGAAGAGATCATCGGCTACGTCACCCGCGGCAAAGGCGTAGCCGTCCATGCCCGCAGTTGCCCCAACGTGCAGAACCTGCTTTACGAGAGCGACCGCCGCATCGCCGTCGAGTGGTCCCGCGTCGGCGACCAATGCCGGCCGTACCCCAGCGCTACCCGGTCAAAATCACCGTCTCCTGCGACGACCGCGCCGGCATGTTGAAGGAGCTAACCGCCGTAATCTCCGACGACAACACCAACATCCGCAACGTCGATATCAGCCGCAACGAAGACGGCGAAGCCGCCATCGCCTTCGTAGTAGAAGCCGAAGACCTCCGCCACCTGAACCGCATGGTCCTCGGCCTCCGCAGAGTAGCCGGCGTCCGCGCCGTCCAGCGCACGACGAAGATATGAATGCAACTGCTAGCTATTAGCTCCTAGCTCGATGAAGTGCTGTGCCCCATCCATTCGCCTTTGTTCTGGCGAATGGGTGGGAACGCTGGTGCGGGTGCCCCGCCCTTCAAGTGGTCGCAACAGAGCAGGTGACCCATCCTTCGATTTTTCCTATCGAAGGGTGGGTTAGCAGCAAGCCCGCCAGCCCACCTTTACCTAACCACGAAAGCGCGGTTGGTCACCACAAACCTCGACCATCTTTCCGGATGTAGAATTTATCCGCCATGCCGAAAGGACTTGTCCGCTACCAGAAGTGCGGCGTATTCCACTTCATCACTTTCAGTTGCTACCGAAGGCAGCCGCTCTTGGGCGATCACGGCGCATATCAAATCTTCGAACAAGTGCTTGAAGCGGTGCGGCTGCGCTACGGATTTGTGGTTGCAGGATATGTGCTAATGCCCGAGCACGTTCATCTGCTTTTAGGCGAGCCACCAGATTCGTTGCTCTCGATTGCCCTGCAAGTGCTGAAACAGCGAACATCAAGAAAGCTCAAGAGCATGAGAGAGGAGCACTTCTGGCAGCCGCGATATTATGATTTCAACGTTCATAACGAGCTGAAACGGGTGGAGAAACTGCGCTATATGCATTGCAATCCGGTCAAGCGGGGTTTGGTCGAGAAGCCGGAAGATTGGCCCTGGTCGAGTTTCGTGCATTATGCAACGGGTAAAGTGGGCACGGTAGAGATCGAGTCGGAGTGGACGGCGCAGCGGCGAGAAGTGAACAAATTACTGGTCCGGGGACGGTAGTGAAACCCACCCTTCGCAAAAAACGCGAAGGATGGGGCACCCGCTGTTTCGTGGTTAAGTCAAGGGTGGGCCACCCGCCACTTTTGGCTTGAGAAATTGTTCGCGGGATACGCCCTTACACCAGCTCCAACGCCGCCGTCCCTTTGCGCGGCGGAATAAAGCTCTCCGCCCGCCAGGCGATCGCGAGCTTTTCGCGGCCGATGAGTTTGCGAATCTGTCCCCGGGCGTGATCTGCCCAGGGTCCACGATTGTCCAGCCGCAGATAAGCCTGCCAGTGGCGAAGAGCCTGCCGGCGGTCTCCTTTGCGCTCGTAGGCCAGGGCCAGGTTATAGTGTGCGTCGGCGTATCGGGGCGCCAGCGTCACCGCCTGCAGGTAGGCTGTGATCGACTCATCCAGCCGCTGCAGCTCGTCCAGCACATTGCCCAGATCGAAGTACGCCAGCACATACGAGGGATCGGCCACGATAGCGCGGCGATAAAGCTCCTCGGCCATCGCATAATTGCGCTGGTGGAAGAGAATGGTCCCCATATTGATATAGGCCGCCGCGTACTGCGGATCGACCTCCAGAATCTCCTCATAGAGCTTGATGGCGCGCGTTCTTTCGCCCGCCTCTTCGGCCTGCACAGCGGCCAGAAAGCGGTCCTGCACGCCGCTAGGCGCAGCCACGCCCGGCCGTCGCAGCGAATAAAGGTCGGAGCCGGCCGATGACGGGTCCATACCGTTCACACGCTCAAAGTCGAAGAGCAACTGGCGGCGGATGGGGTCCACCATCGCTCCGTGGTGGCGAAAGGCTAGCCGCGTCCCGGTACGGATCACGCAGGCCTCCAGCAGAGGATTGGCCATGCCCGCCACAGCCTTCATGGCCATGATGGAATGTCTGATGGAGGCCGCGGAAACGTCCTCCTCCCTCAGCGCGCGCAGAATCCTTAACTGCCCAAGATCCTGGAAGGAATAGATCTGCCGCTGAGGAATCAGTCCGGCTCGTTCCCACCCCTGCAACTGCTGGGAACTGATCTCGAAGATGCGCAACACGTCCTGACGGCTATAGCTGGTCACTCTTGCGTGCTCCCAAGGGGTTTCACCTGTCCCAGACCAAACTCTGTCTCTGGGAACCCCGGTTACGGCTCTGCCTCGGTGATTCAACTCAGCTTCTGAACTCGAATTCCCGAATCAGGTCCTGAACGTAACTTATGGAACAGATACGGAGGAACCGCTCTTGCTGCGATTATGCCAAGAGTATGCGTGGATAAGAGGATTAGAACTACCGTCTTAGCAAAAAAACACGTGGATAACGGGTACCTGTCTTGATTCGTGCCCTGGTTGAGGCGGCCTTCAACTCTGTGGATAACCGAGCAGAAGCGCATGAAACGCGGCTTTACCCCGGCGAAACGGGCAGTAGAGTTGTATTAAGAGAATACGGAGCCGGTTCTCTCAAGGAGTGGACTTTCGCCGTATTGTCGTCTCCACATGGTCCAGCGTCCCCAAGGCGCTCATGCAACGTCTAACCCTTATCATCCGGGCCGAGAACCCATTGTGCATGACTACGGTTTACCTGAACCGAATCGCCACTGCCGTACCCGAGCATGATGTGCATGACGCCTTCGTCGTCTTCGCCGAGCATATGCTTGTTAACCCGCGGCTACGCACGGTCTTCCGCCGCATGGTGAGCCGCGCAGAAATCGCGCATCGCTATTCGTTCCTCAATCCGCAGAAAGGCGCAGGCCAATTCTCGTCGCACGGCGCGTATGAGTTTTACCGGCTAGGCAACTTTCCCAACACAGCGCGGCGGATGGAGCTGTTTGAGCAGAACGCCCCAATGCTGATGCGGAAGGCCGTGGACCGGCTCAGTCTCGATGAGAAGGAGCGCTCCGGTATTACGCACGTGCTGGTGACCTGCTGCACGGGGCTCTATGCGCCGGGGCTGGACTTCGAGATCGTCGACCACCTCGGGCTTTCGACGGGCGTAGAGCGCACAATGGTTGGCTTCATGGGCTGCTATGCCGCCATCAATGCGCTCAAGCTGGCGCGGCACATTGTGCGCTCTGACCCAACGGCTGGTGTTCTGATGGTCAACCTGGAACTGTGCACGCTGCACTTCCAGGAGACCCAGGAGCTGGAGCAGGTGCTCTCGTTCCTGGTCTTTGCCGATGGTGCCGCGGCGAGCCTGATTACCGCGCGCGAACAGGGCTTTGCGCTGGACAGCTTCAAGGCGGTGATGGTGCCGGAGACGCGTGGGCTGATTACATGGAAGATCCGTGGGCTGGGATTCGACATGTTGCTCTCCGGGCAGGTGCCGGCGGAGTTGGGCCGTGCGCTGCATGATGGCGAACTGATGGCCGAGCGCGATGGCATCGACCTGTGGGCGGTGCATCCCGGCGGGCGATCGATTCTGGATGCGGTGGAGAAAGGACTGGAGCTGCCGGCGAATGCGCTGGCGGCTTCGCGCGAGGTGCTGTCGCACTACGGCAACATGTCGTCGGCGACCGTGATGTTTGTGCTGCAACAAATGATGCAGCAGGCGCAGCCGGGGCAGCGCGGGTGCGCGATGTCGTTTGGCCCGGGACTGACTGCGGAAACGATGCGCTTCCATGCGGTCTAGTGCGGAGGTTGACTTCAAACGGCGAGTCTCTCCGCGCGAGCTGCCGGAGCTGATGGATGGCGAGTGCAGCTATGAGGACTTCCATGGCTGCCTGCGAAGTCTGGAGCAGATCAATCGCTGGCTGCTGGGCTATCGTCCGACGCTGGCTTGGCTAAATCGGCTACCCCATGGCTTGTGTCATCCGGTGCGCATCGTCGATGTGGGCAGTGGCGGCGGTGACCTCTTGCGGCAGATTGCAGGCTGGGCACGGAGGCGCGGCATCCCTGTGCATTTAACGGGAATCGACCTGAACCCCTATGCGACGCGCGCGGCAGCGGAGTCCACGTCGAGGGAATTGGGCATCTCATGGGTAACCGGCGATGTTCTGGAGTATCGGCCGGAGAAGCCGGTGGATATCATAGTGAGTTCGCTGATGGCGCACCATCTTGAAGATGAGGAGATCGTCGCGCTGCTGCGGTGGATGGAAGCGAATGCGCAGGTAGGTTGGTTTATCAATGATTTGGAGCGGTCGGAGCGGGCATGCCGGATGTTTCGTTTGCTGGCGGGGGTAGTAAGTTGGCACCGGTTTGTGCGGCATGATGGATCGGTGTCCTTCCGGCGCGCCTTCCGTGAGGAAGATTGGGCGCGTTTGCTGGCTGCGGCTAAGCTTCCGCTAGAGGTGGTGACAGTGGAGCATTGGCGGCCGGGACGGTTATGTGTGGGGCGGTGGAAATGACACCCACGAAATCTTGCGCCCCCCATCGTGTCTAATCAACTGAGAGGAGAATCGTGTCAACTTCCACGCTGCTAGCGCCAAGCTCCACCCGTTCCAGGGCCAAAACCGTTCTCTGGATCTCCCTCGGCATCACCGCGCTCTTTGTCTTCATTACCTCTGAAGTTCTCCTCGTCACTGACTATCCCATGTACCACGCCTACCGTCTGCAGGTCATCGCCGACCGCCATCTCCTCATCCCGCATGTACTCGCTGGAACCTTCGCTCTCTTGATCGGCCCCATCAATTTCTCCTCGCGCATCCGCCAGCGTCACCTCAAATTTCATCGCATCCTCGGCCGCGTCTACGTCATCTCCGTATTTATCGGCGCCTTCACCGGAATCGCCCTCGCCTGGGGCCGCCCCGGCCTGCCGGGAACCTCCATGCAGGCTACCGCCTGGATCGTCTGCACGACTGCCGCCTTCATCACCGCGCGTAATCGCCAGATCATCCAGCACCGCCAATGGATGGCCCGCTCCTATGCGGTCACCTTTACCTTCGTCTCCAGCCGAGTGCTCAATCTCTGGCCCCACTACTGGAGCCACCTTGGCGACAGCTTGTCCGCCGTCGGCGTAATTGCCTTCACACTTGCTTCCCTTCTTCTCGTCGACCTCGGCCTCAACTGGCGCGAGCTCACCACTCGCCGTGGCTGACACCCTGGTGCAAAACATAGGGATAGCACGCTAAGGCTCACTATTCCTCCTTCGCCCCGTCAAACCCGCACGCCAATATTGCGAGCTGCAAATTGCGCCACCGCCAAACTGCGGCATTAGTCATTCCATACCGTCAGAGCAGTACAATTTCATGCATCGGATCAAAACAAGGAGATTCCAGTTACAACATCCAATCTGAAAAAGATGCCTCTGCAAGATCAGGTTCTCGTCCTTGGTGGTGGAGTGGCGGGTTGTGCGGCTTCCATCGCGCTCGCCCGAAAGGGACGAAGTGTCACGCTGATTGAACGCGAGCCCGCACCGCGCCATAAGGTTTGCGGAGAGTTCCTAAGCGGTGAGGCCCTTGAGGATCTGCATGCGCTCGGCATCGACGTGGCCTCAATTGGCGCCGTGCCCATTGACTACGTCCGCCTCGCCGCGGCCAGGCGCGCCGCGGAGGCCCCCTTGCCCTTTCCCGCAGCCTCGCTCACGCGCAAGGCGCTTGATACTGCGTTGATCGCCGAGGCCATTGCAGCGGGAGTTCGCGTAGAGAGAGGTCGCAGTGTGCAAGCGCTCGAGCGCACGGCAAGCGGCACTTGGCAAGCAACGCTCGACGACGGCGTTGCCTATGAAGCTCCAACGGTCTTTCTCGCCACAGGCAAGCATGATCTCCGCGGTTACGCGCGTCCGGCAGACCCGCAGCGATGGGTCGCCTTCAAAATGTATTTTCGCCTGGCGCCCGCGCAAGCCGCTGAGCTCGCACGCGCCTCTGAGCTGATGCTCTATCCCGGAGGCTATGGTGGCATCCAGCCGGTTGAAGGCGGCATCGCAAACCTCTGCTGTGTGGTGCAACAACGGTATCTTGCACGTGTGGGTCATCGCTGGGAGAACTTCCTCGCGAAGATGCAGCACGACTGTCCGCACCTCGCCATGAGGCTTGCCGGCGCGGAGCCCTTGCTCGCCAAGCCGATCGCCATCACTCATATCCCTTATGGCTACATCCGCCGCACAACTGAGAATGGGCTCTACTGCATCGGCGATCAGGCGGCCGTCATCCCTTCGTTCACTGGCGATGGCATATCCATCGCATTGCATACCGCCTGCTGTGCCGTCGCCGCCTGTCTTCAAGCCCAGCCGGCCCCGCTTTTCCAGGCTAAGCTGCGCGCCGCACTGCTGGCGCAGATGCGCCTTGCCGAGTTTGCCGCCGATGGCTTGAACAATTCACTCGCGCGCGATGTATTGCCGTTTTGCCTCAGGGTCTGGCCCGGAGTGATGCGCGTAACGGCAAGGCTGACACGCGTTACCCAGCCCTCTGCTGTTGCTACCCATGCAGTCGCAGGATGAAGTCGAGGCACGCCAGAACAACTCTCAATCGCTAAAACAACATAAAAACAACATAGGAGAGATGGAATGAAATTCCTCAAGCTATTCGCCCTCGCGCTCTTACTCGCTCCGGTCGCGCTTGCCCAACATCAAACCTTCGTCGCCAACCCCGATGCCAGCGAGGTCAGGATGACGCTGAAAACGACACACGAGGTGGTCAACGGCGCCTTTCACATCCAATCTGGATCGATTGAGTTTGACCCCAGCGCTGCCAGGATTTCGGGCTCGGTGGTCGTCCTCGCCGGCAGCGGCAAAACCGGCAATGACAGTCGCGACAAGAAAATGAAGAAGGACATCCTGACGGTCGAACAACACGCAACTGTCTCGTTTGAGCCGAAGTCCTACACTGGCGTCATCGCTCCATCAGGAGACTCGACCGTCCAGGTAACCGGTATCTTCACACTCCTCGGCACGCCGCATGAGATCAACCTCCCCATCCTTGTCCATCTTGAAAGCACAACCGCAACGGCCAAGGCTCATTTTGTCGTTCCATACATCCAATGGGGACTGAAGGATCCAAGCTTTATGTTCTGGAAAGCCGACAAAGACGTCGCGATTGACATCTTTCTCACCGGTCGGCTTGCAAAATAGAGGACTGGCTTCTTTATATGCAGCGATGTCATGCATCGGCATGTAAGCTGAAGCGAATTCAGCTCCAGCTCATTTTGTATACCATAGATTCTTTGGAGCCGACGGCCAGACTTGAACTGGCGACCTGCTGATTACGAATCAGCTGCTCTACCAACTGAGCTACATCGGCTCGCTCGATTGATTTTATCCTGACGGATAGGTAGCGTAAAGCGGCTACAGCGGAACCAGAGCATATGTATCCCGAAACCTCAGTATTCAAGTCGACGCGACCATCAGGAAGCGGCGACCTTGCATAGAACTCAAGAGGAGACAGTTATTCTGATTCCGCTCTATACTGCCCCTATGCAAGAGAACCCATTAGAGGAATGGCAAAGACTCTCGGAACTCTACCGCGAAAAGAGCGAAGAAGAACTGCACGAACTTGCGGACGATTTCAATGACCTCACTGAAACCGCGCAGCAGGTCCTGCGCGACGAGATGAGAAAGCGCGGTATGGGCGACCCGGGCGCGCATGCAGTCGCGCATGAGATTGCGGATTGCCCGGCTGCCGAATCCATTTCGCCGGCAGCCGCATCATCGGACCCGCAGAATGATCCAGGCGACTCGGAAGCGGACCAGGAGAATGTCGATCAACCGCATGAATACACGTGGAAGACGCCGTTGTGCGATTGCGATGACCGGGCAGAAGCGTGGCAACTAGGCGAGGTTTTGCGCCGCGCCGGTATCGAGAGCTGGATCGAGGGACCCGGTGGCTCATATTCTCCGTATTCTCAACTGGACGAGAGAAATCTCCGCATCCTTGTCGCCGCCGACCAGCTCGACCAAGCGCGTAGCATCGCCGCGCAACCCATCCCGCAAGAGATCATCGAGCAATCTAAAATGGACCTGCCGGAGTTCGAAGCGCCCGCATGTCCCCAATGTGGCGCTAAAGATCCTGTACTTGAAGGGGTCGACCCGGCCAATTCGTGGCGATGCGAGGCCTGCGGAAAGCAGTGGATCGATTCAGCCGCTGATCCGAACCAGACCCCTGAGACAGCCGCCCCATAAGCCCTTTAAATACGGAAAGAGCCGCCCGGCAACAGGGCAGCTCTCTCCTCAGGGAGAATAGTTCCAACGGAGGCAAAACCATCAGAACTTTCTGGCTGCATAGTAGGAGCGGGGGGTGGGAGTGTCAAGGAGAAATCTAGGAAGAAATAAATCATTTTGTTTCAGTAGTTTGCAAATTAATTTTCATTAGAGTCGCTGGGCCTGTTTTCGGCGTGTCTTCGCCTATTTGCATCCCTGTTTCCCCGTTATTTCATGGGTGTTTATATAGGTTTATCCCCTGATTTCCACAGATTCGGCGGAGCCCTTAGTCCTCCCGGAGCGGCTTGTCAATTGCCGGTTGTGGTTCAACCCACTCCTCCCGCAAATCGATGCGGATGAATTCCTCGTCGTAAACCGAGGAACTGGCTTGCCGCGCGCCATGCGATAGAGCGCCCGCCCGCCGCCGAGGAAGAATCCCAGCAGGATTGCGGCGCTCGGCGCCGATGATCACCAGTGTCGACAATGCCCAGAAGCAGCTTGCCGGTCTTTGCCACCTCTGATTCCGTGGGCTGAGGAATCGAAGTGAGGTCGGACTCAAAATGCACCGTGGCCAGCAGCTTGTGGCTTTCGTCGGGAATGGCGTCACCACTGACCAGCGCCACCAGCGGCCCGCTGCGGCGCACCTCAAGCGATGCCTGGTCAGAGTCCGCGAGCGGCTTGGGCCAGGGCGGCTGCGCCTTGCTGCCTGCCCCGCTGCCAGTTTTGATGTAATCGCGAATCTTCGTTTCCATCGCCATGGCCATCTGCGGCGTCGGATAGTCGATGATGGTCAGCGTAGCCGGTCCCGAGCGCAGCGAGTAATTTGCGGTCACCGTCTCAGCGCCGCGATCGAAGCCCACCAACTCCGCCGGCAGCACGCCGCCGGCTCCCGCATAGCTCGCCGGCCCCACCGCATAGTGCGTAGTCTGCCCATCCAGCGACTGCTTGGGCAGAAAGGCCAGAATCGGCGGCATGATCGCCCTGTTCCCTTCGGGAACGGGCAACAGGCCGGCCAACTCCCGCAACTCAGCCGCGGACATAGGGCCGATGCGAGAGAAATTCGCATCCACCACGGTATTGCCCAGCCAGAAGAGCACCCGATTGTGGTCCGATGTAGCGCCTGACCCGATCTCTTCCTTCGGCCATCCATTCTGCCGATAGAACGAATAGGCGCCATAAGCTCCGCTGGCGTCGTGAAAGCGCAGCGCGCGCAGGCTCAGCGTCTCGCCCTCGCGTTTGTAGCTGCCCAGCGCGCCGTCGGTAAAGTCGTACTCCTTGAGTGCTGCCGCGTTGGCCGGGTCGGCCTGCGCTGCGTCGCTAAACTTTTTAGGCGCCCCCGCCGCAACCCACCCGGCAAAAGACTCCGGCAGCAGCGCCTTGGGCACCGGAGGAAGCATCAAGTGCGTCGCGTCCTTGGTATCCGCACCCTTGGCCGTCGCACCCTGCCCCATTGCGGCGTTTGCTGCCACGCCAAACAGCGCCGCTGAGCAAAGTGAACAGGCCAAAATTTGAATCCCACGCATCAACACGCTCCATTCTTCAGGGTACACGTTGTCACCCCGGCAACGGAGATGGAGGCGGCGATACCACGGCATTGCGTGGTCAACTATTTCGGTCTGCGCAAATTTCCAATGCCGGATTCATCCGCGGAACTCCGGTCCTGCTGCACGGGAAGCATAAACCACGTCGCGATTGCAGCGATCAGAATCAGCACGCATGCCAGCACATCGCCATGCAGCCCAAAAATCTGCACCGCAATCGCCGCCGCGACAATAAAGCATCCGCCCCACAGGCAAAAGCAGGCCAGCCCGCGCACAAGCGGCCCCAGCCAGGGAATCTCCAGCATCCTCCGCGCCGATTTGCGGAAATACCCCAACGGATCCGCATAAAACTTGCGCGCCATATAGATCACGTAGCTGCCCAAAGCAGCGCGCAAGCCCACGGCCGCAATGGGATGTGAGAGCAGTTGTGCGGGGTTCATCATCTATGTAGCCCAAGCCCGTCAACCCCATCATCCCACACAATCGGTTTCGGCGTGCTCTTGGGATAAATCGCGATTGCCGCACCGCATATGAAAATCTAAATGCTGAAGACGACGATGTAGCGGTAATGTGCAGTCATGATTTGGCAATATTAGGTGTAATGACCACATCGATCATTTCAAGGCATGCAAAATCTTTGCTCGGAGTTCGTCACTTGGTTTTCGGTTTAAAGCCTCGCGGAACCATTGATTTGCGTCACTGGTATACCCTTGCCTGGCTAGGCTAAGGCCTAAATTAAATGCGGAGGCGGCGTCCGTTTTGTCTGCTTCGGCCGCTAGTCGATAATATGTGGCTGCGTTATTCCAATCTTCCGTATCAAAATAACACTGACCAAGCTGGAATTGTATCCACGAATATTTCCCATCAGAAGCACGTATTGCGGCCTGGGATGCCGCGATGCACTCGGTATATCGTTGGAGATCTTCAAAGACCTTTGCTTCGGTGAATACGACAAATGGATCATCAGGTTTTACAGCCAATGACTCCTTAGCATACTCTAGAGCTGGCTGGTACACACCTCTTTGTTCGAGAATATCTGCCATGTCCGAATAAACAATCGGTAGTGTCGATGTAAAATGACGCTCGTTACTCTTCACGGTATTGTTGACTGACTCCTCCACACACTTTCTACCATCTGCTAAAACTCCATCTTGATATATCGGATTTTTCAAGTAATTATCGATGGCAGCGTAGCAATAGTCATAGTTATAATAAGTACCCGTCTTCGCTGCATTCTCGTAAGCGCTAACAGATCCAACGAAGTCATTTACAGCTCTCCTTCGGTCGCCTTCGGAATCCCATTCATATGCTGATGGAGCAGAAAGGCCTACATATTTCTTGAACCACCGCTCTGCATCATCGGGTTTCTTGGCGCGATCGTTTTCATAGATTAGGTTGCTAATTGCTTGTTCGGCGATATCGTTGCCGCAAACTTGAGGATTTCCACTTGCCACTTGTGAGTGCAACAAAATTGCCTCAGAATATTCTCCGAGATCTCTCTTTGTATTGCCGAGCACAAAATTGGCAATCATGAGATCCTTACCCTTTGCCGTTCTCGATGCCTCAGCAGCCTCACGTCCTGCCTCAGTTAGAAACTTCTCATGTGCCGCAGTAGCTTGTACCTGATCGTCACTATCCTTTTGGGCAATTAGAGATCTAAAATTTTCATCACTGGCGCGATCATAGAGCACATAGGATAGCAAGGCGCGATGTCCTGACGACGGTTTTTCGCGCAAAAGCTTGCGCGCTGCTGAGATTCCAGCATCGCTTAAATCGAAGGCCTTTGTTCCCAGGCAGGCCATCTCAGTGAGCATATCTTCCCTGGAAGTGGATGCGATTACAGTGCCCATCAAGTTCAGAAGTTTATGTGTCACTTGTTGATAATCTGACGAAGGGTCATCCGAATATTCAGCCTCAGATCTTTTCTTTAATAGGTTTTTGGTATCAGTCAAGCTATCATTCATGTTGATAGAGGAAGTAGTATTGGTTTTCTCTTCGAGGATTGATCTAACGTATGCGACCGGTACCGCGAAATTAAGGTTTTGACCATCCTCCAGCATTCCAACTGCAACGCCCACAACCTCGCCTTTAGCATTTAGAATGGGGCCACCGGACGATCCGTGGGAAATTGGGCATGTTATTTGTATAAGATTTCTATCGTCCCTCTTGCGCAGACCAGAAACAATTCCTTGACTAATTGTTTTTTCTAACCCCTCTGGATTTCCAATCGCGAATATCTGTTCTCCTGGTGATAGTTCCGTTTTTGCGAGAGACAATGGTTTTGAAGTGAGATCAACGTCTACGGATAGAATTGCTAGATCATTTTTCTCATCGGTGCGAAGAATCTTGAGTGGAATACGGACTGGGCCTACAGCAAGAACTGGTTTACCAGCTTCTGCGACGTGGGCATTCGTAATCAGAAGACGAGGGGCTACTAGGAATGCGCTTCCGAGTGCGCTAGGTGATCCGCTGCTGTCGTTCAGATAGACGAGGAAGACAGAGTCTTGGGATGAACTATAAATTTGCTTTGCGATATCCCCAGATTGTCCAATCGCTGTTGAAACCGCTAGCACTACGGTAGCCATCACAAATAAAAATGAGCGCATAACGTACCTATTGTGTTCCCTGCACAAAAACGTCCGGAGGGTTTGGAATGGCAGGAACAGGATTGATTACGAACTCTAGCATAATCGAAGCAGGATTGCGAGTTATTAAACCAAAGCATGTCCGACCGCCGCCCACCACGCATCGAACGCCGCCAGCGCCCGCTCGCAAACCAGCCGGTGCCGCTCCTTCTTATCGCGAACCTTCTTGCGCACTTCTTCTTCGAGCGGTTCCAGCAGGTCGAAAGTGATGTTAGCCGGCTGAAAATCTTTAGGATCGGCGTGCGTAATGTAGTGCACCAGCGAACCGAGAGCCGAAGCCCGCGGCGCAGGCACGGGTTCTTCGCCGCGCGCCAGCGCAGCCGCATAAATCCCCGCCAGCAGCCCGGTAGCGATCGACTCCGTATACCCCTCCACCCCGCAAAGCTGCCCGGCAAACATGAGCTTCGGCTCTCTTTTTCAGGCGCAGTGTCTCATCCAACAACATCGGCGCCTGGATATAAGTATTGCGATGAATCTGCCCATAGCGCAGGAAGCGCGCGTTCTCAAGCCCCGGAATCAGCCGCAGCACGCGAGCCTGCTCGCCAAATTTCAAATGATTCTGAAAACCCACCAGGTTATAGCTGTCGGCGCGCAGATTTTCCTTGCGCAACTGCACCACCGCCCAGGGCGTCTTTCCCGTGCGCGGATCGCGCAGTCCCACCGGCTTCATCGGCCCAAAGCGCAACGTATCGCGCCCGCGCCGCGCCAGCACCTCGATCGGCAGGCAACCTTCAAAATAATCGAGCTTCTCCCACTCCTTGCTCTCGGCGGCCTCGGCCTCCAGCAGCGCATCCAGAAAGCGGTCAAACTCCGCGCGGTCCATCGGGCAATTGATGTAGTCGGCCGTCCCCTTGTCCCATCGCGCCGCAAAGTAAACCCGCTCCATATCGATGGAGTCGGCATCCACAATCGGCGAGATCGAGTCGTAGAAGGCCAGTTGCCCCGCGCCGGTAATGCGCGCGATCTCGGCGCTCAGCGCATCCGAAGTAAGCGGCCCGGTAGCCACAATGGTGCAGCCCTTCGCGTCGTCCTCGTCCGGGTCCAAAGATGTGACCTCTTCGCGAATCACGCGAATCCGAGGCTCAGCCGCAATCGCCTCCGCAATCCGCCGCGAAAACTCCACGCGATCCACGGCCAGCGCGTGGCCAGCCGGCACAGCGCATTCATCCGCAATGCGCAAAAGAGCTGAAGCCCCTCGCCGCATCTCCTGCTTCAGCAGCCACGGCGCTGTATTGGGCGATTCGCTCTTCAGCGAATTGGAGCAGACCAGCTCGCCGAACTCCGTCGTCTGGTGAGCCGGCGTAAGCCGCGGTTTTCCGTCCACCACGGCCCGCATCTCGTAGAGGTCTACCTGGCAGCCCAGCCGCGCAGCGGTCAGCGCCGCCTCAGGCCCGGCCAGCCCACCGCCGATCACTCTGACCACCTGCGGTGGGGCAGCCGCCTTCGGCTCTGAGAGCGCGGTGGGCAGCTCGTCCTTGCATTGGTCGCAGCGCAAGTTCATGGCTGCATTCCTTCCACAGCCGGCCAGCCGCTCAAGCGCCTCGCCGCTGACGCGCACATTACGCCACTCATCCAGAAACTCGGCCCCCATGGCCCGATAAAACTCGATGGCCGGCGTATTCCAGTCCAGCACCTCCCATTGCAGTCGCTGGCAGCCTTTCTCCACGGCGACGGCCGCAACCCTCTTGAGCAGCGCCTTGCCGATCCCCAGCCCGCGAAACTCCGGATGCACAAATAGATCCTCCAGGTAAATCCCCGGCTGCCCCATCCAGGTGGAGTAGTTGAAAAAATAAAGCGCAAATCCCGCCGTCTGGCCGTCATGCTCGGCTATCAGGCAGGAATAAAAGGGGTTGGGGCCAAAGCCGTCCCGCATCAGTCCCGCTTCGGTCGCTGTCACAGCATCCGGCGCGCGCTCGTAGATCGGCCAACGCACGAATAAGGAGCGAGAATCTGCGGCACATCCGCCGGAGTTGCGGCGCGAATCGTGGTTGCCATATATATCCCTATTTTAGAGTGTGATAAAGGCCACACACGCCCCCACCCCAAGGCACTACCATATAAAGATAATACAGGGGCACAATCCGGGGAGGATTTTCCGGAGCGCAACGAATCTGCCCCCGCGGCTGGGATTAAGAGTCGATTCAATTTGGATTCTTAGCCTTCTGTGGCATGGCGGGGATTCTATATCCTGCCAGACGCCCTTGTGTTGGGCAGCCGAAGGGATTTAACGTTGGGTCTGCCTGTTATGGACTTTGGCACGCGGTTGCAAAGACGCGCCCACCGGGGAAACGCTGTGGGCGCCGGTCTAGGCGCAGCCGGGAAAATATGACTTTATTGAGCCCGCGGGCTGCTTCGTTCGCGCCGCTCCCAAGGAGAAGAATATGAAACGCACGATTGCACTCTGGCTGGGGTTGCCTGCCGCGGCTGGCCTGCTGACTTTTGCCCTCTTACCCGCACTTGCGCAAACGCCCACGGATTCCTCAGCCTCCATGGCTAAAGTACACGGCCAGGTTATCGGTGCTCACAATCACTCCCCCGCGTCCTCCGGCACGGTGTCTTTCTCAGCCGAAGGCGGCAAAAAAGGGGACTACAAATTCAAGATCTCCAAGGCCGGCACTTTATAACGGCGAACTTCCTGCAGGCACCTATGCCGCGACGAGTGATCATGCAAGATCAATCCGGATTCTCGGAGTTCACCAGGAGCTCCCTCGATGTGACGGTCACTGCCGGGCAGGATTTGCTGCAAAATTTCGACATGAATAATCTTGTATCTGCCTCTGGTCCTCACATCAAGGGACCCACGGGCAAGATCCATGGCCGCGTTATCGGGCCGGATGGTTCGGCCACTATGTCCGGCACAGTAAGCCTCTCGACCAACGGAGGCATAACCCCCATTTACTCCTACCCGGTCAACTCGGACGGCAATTTTTCGGGCATTGCGGCCCCCGGGAAATACACCATGGTCTTTCGCGCGCCCAGTACGCCGGCCAACAGAGTTATCGACGCAATCGACGGGATAAAGATCACCGCCGGTCAGGATTTGCAGCAGGACGACGATATGTCCCGCAAGGCATTCCTCGACAAGTTGACTTCTGCCCAGAAAGAACAGATCGAGCAGGTCAAGAAACGCAACGAAACGCTGATGAAGGACAACGCGGTCATCAAGAATATCAACGCGGATATCAAAGTTGTTGCTCAGGATTTTTCCGATGCCATTGTTGCCAAGGATGAGGCGACCAAGGTCGCAAAATACAGCGATGCGGAAAACCTGATGCTCAAGGACACCGCCGCCAAGCCGGATGCTTCCACTTTGTGGATGCAGTTGGGACAGGCGCAGGCCGGCCTGGGAACTGCGCAGAACGATCCCAAGAAGTACGACGAAGCGATTATCAGCCTGAAAAAGGCCTTGGATATGGAAGCCGCGGCCAATAAGCCGAATGGCGGCATTCAGGGCTCGGCATACGCCTCTCTGGGTGAAATCTACGCCCGCACCGGCAAGGTTGCCGATGCCAACGCCACTTTCGACGCCGCCGCCAAGGCCGATCCAGCACGGGCGCCTATCTACTTCAAAAACGAAGCTGTCATCTTCCTCCAGGTAGGCAATACGGATGCGCAGGCGGCTGCCGCGGACGAGGCCATCAAGGCCGATCCTAAGATGGCCGTCGCCTATTACCTAAAGGCCCAGGGGCTTGTTGTCAAAGCAACCGTCGATCCCAAGACGCATGCGTTCATTGCGCCTCCTGGCTGCATTGATGCCTACCAGATGTATCTTCAACTGGCGCCGGTCGGCGTGTATGCCAACGATGTAAAAGCCATTCTCGCCAGTTTCAACCAGAAGACCGTAACCAATAACAAGGCTCACAATAAGTAAGCCGATTCACAGCATAAACTCGCAAAGGGCGTCCGCGGCAGCGGGCGCCCTTCGTTTTACCGTACGGATCATCTGCTGCCACCCAATGACAGATATTTAGTGCCTCGCGCCCTGCATCAGATAAAGTCGTTTATCGTCGAATTCTCCGCGCACCATTCGCGCTATAATCCCTGCAGTAACAATAGAGTTCGCGTATGAAAAAGTATTTCGCCTTTCTGATTGCATTGCGTTCTGCAATTGCTCATCCTTCGCCGAGAAAGCTACTGTTCAGGGAAAACGGCCGGGGTGAAGCTTGCCACTATGGCTCTAACCGCCAAATCTGTTCTCTTGCATACCGGCAAGACCATCACTGCGGATGAGAAACAGCAGCTTCACTTGCGTCGTTCCCAAGGAGAAGAACATGAAACGCACGATCGCACTTTGCATAGGCCTGCTGTCATTTGCACTCTTGCCCGCTCTTGCGCAAACGCCTGTCCAAACACCCGCGCAAGCGCCCGAGACCAACGCGGTCATCAAAATTATCATCGCCGATATGAAGGCCGCTGCGCAGGACTTCAGTGACGCCGACAACGCGCGGGTGACGGCAATCCAGACTTTGGGCGCAACCGCATCCAATGCCGATCTCGATGCCAAGGAAGCGGAGATCAGGACTGCCAAGTATACCGAGATCGAAACTCTCATGCTCAAGGACACCGCTGCCAAGCCGGACGCTTCCATCCTGTGGGTGGAGCTGGCGCAGGCTCAGCTCGGACTGAAAAAATATGATCTGGCGGAAGCTACCTATAAGAAGGTCCTTGCAATCGAGGCTGCGGCCAAAAAGCCGAATGCCGGCATTCAAGGCTCGGCAAACGCTGCATTAGGTGAGATTTACGCGCGCACGGGCAAGGTTGCCGATGCGAATGCCGCTTTCGATGCCGCCGCCAAGGCCGATCCAACACGGGCGGCTATCATTCTGGTGAACGAATCTAAGATCTTTTCCCAGGTACGCAATGCGGATGCCCAGGCGGCTGCCGCGGATGAGGCCATCAAGGTTGATCCTAAACTGGCCATCGCCTATTACCTCAAGGCCCAGGGGCTAATAGGGAAAGCCACTTACGATACCAGGACGCAACTGTATACTCTGCCTCCCGGCTGCGCGAAAGCCTATCGGATGTACCTTCAACTGGCCCCAAACGGAGCCTATGCCGATGATGTAAAGGGTATCCTGGCTAAGTCCACACAGCAGGCCATCACCTCCAAGGGGGGCAAGACGAAGTAGGCTGACACGTGCATGGTCACTGAAGGGCGTCCGCAGCAGCGGGCGCCCTTTGTTTCTCCATGATAGCGGAATGCTTCCGCCAGATTTTTATCCAAACCTGTTTCTATTTAAACTTGACGCGTTTGCCGGTCAAGCTCTTCGGCCCGGAAACGCATTTATGCCCCGGCAGAGCGAAGCGCAAAGGCCAGTCCACCGCTACGTTGATACCGATGCGCGCCGTCACCAATACTTCGCTCACCTTGAATCCGTCGTCGCGAATCTGTAACGGCGATCCGGAATCGACCAGATCAATACCATTGTGGCGCGGCCGCGTCAGGTCCATCGCTTGGCAAAGCCGGCTGGGGCCGGAGGTAAGCTGCCTGTCCGTCGCGCCGGGTGCAAGACCCCGATTCCGGGCCATTTGGTCTGTGCCGGCCACCGGCTCCAGCCCGCGCAGCAACACGCCCCCTCCAAAACCCTCCGTCTCACAACTAAAGTTCATGCAGAAATAGCGGCCGTAGATTGCATACACATACGCATACCCGGCAGGACCAAATAGCACTTGGTTCCGCGGTGTTGGCCCTTGATGTGAATGCGCGGCCGGATCGGGCGGGTTGTTGTGCGGCCCCAGATAGGCCTCGGTCTCAACAATCCGTCCCGCCAAAACTCCAGAGTTTGAATTGTGCACCAGCAACTTGCCCAGCAGCCGCGGCGCCACCAACTCTGGCGATGTCTCAAAGAACGCCCGCGGCAACAGACGACCGGGTAAACGGCCCGGGTGCCCCATGTCTCGATTTTGAGACATGGGATTCACGCGACTTGATTTTGTTCTTTCGTTCAAATAAGCCTACCGGGTGCCCCATCCATCGAGCGCTTTTTGCTTGATGGGTGGGAAGAGAGAGCTACTTATGTGCCTTCTTCCATTCATTCAGCAGCGCCAGCACCTCTTCCGCATGCCCCTCCGGCGTAACTTTAGGAAAGATATGCAGCAGCGTCTGGTCAGGGCCGATCAGGAAGGTAGTCCGCTCAATGCCCATCACCTTCTTCCCATACATATTCTTTTCCTTCAGCACGCCAAACTGGTTGCACACCTTCTCATCCACGTCGCAAAGCAGCGTGTAAGGCAAATTGAACTTGGCGCGAAATTTAGCCTGATCCTTGGGCGTATCGCGGCTGATGCCCAGCACCACCGCGCCCGCCGCCTGAAGTTTTTTGAATGTGTCGCGAAAACCGCAGGCCTCAATCGTGCAGCCCGGCGTATCTGCCCTGGGGTAAAAGAAAAGTATCACGGGCTTGCCGGCGTAGTCCGTGAGACTTACGGTTTTGTCCTCGTCGGTTTTGAGCGTAAAGTTGGCGACCTTCTTGTTCAGTTCCATGCGGAATTTCCTCTCGTCGGCTAGATGATACGCAGCGCCCGTCCGCTACGATTATTCCCGACGCGGCAGGCAATTGTCATGGTGCCCGAATTGGATGGGGAACAAAAGGCGGCTATCGGCCTTTTGTCCCGGCCGATGAGTCTGAAAATCTGCATTCCCCCTTAAAGTGTGCAATATAGCTCACCATTTGAGATAAATCTGATCCCTCCGCCAGGAACCGTTCAATACTGATCTGATTTTGTGGTATTGCCTCCTATATAATCAGGCGTGAGGTGGGCATGTTGCCACTCTCCCAGGATGTTTCATCGAATGATTTCAGTGGTACCCACTTCCCCCCCCGCAGTCACAAACGAAGGTCTCATTATTCCGCTTACGGAAATTCCGGAATTATCTGAACCGGCCTCCACCACCCCCGCGCCCATCCGCGACGCTGTCTCCGCGCGCGAAGTAGTTCGCATGGGCCGCGCCGTATCCGTCGGCGCCGGCATCAACTGGCTCACGCTCAGCGTGATCGTCGCATTTCATCTCGGCGCCCTGGCGGCATTTTTCTTTTTCAGTTGGCAGCGCCTGCTGGTCATGATCGCGCTCTATATCGTAGCCATCAACGTAGGCATCGGTATGTGCTATCACCGGCTGCTCACCCATCGCGGCTACCAGGTTCCCAAATGGCTGGAGTACGTCATGGCCACCTGCGCAACCCTCGCCCTTGAGGGCGGACCCATCTTCTGGGTAGCCACGCATCGCGTCCACCATCAGCTCAGCGACCAGCAAGGCGACCCCCACTCTCCCCGCGAGGGTGGTTGGTGGGCCCACACCGGCTGGCTCCTCTGGGGCAAAGCGCTGCACGCGCAAACTGAAGTTCTTCACCGCTACGTCCCCGACCTCGTCCGCAGCCGCTTCCTCGTCTGGCTCAGCAAATATCACTGGATTACGCTGGTCGCGAGCGGCGTGGCTCTCTTCGGCTTCGGCTGGCTCTGGGGCGGCTGGGAAAACGCCGTTGGCATGGTGCTCTGGGGAGCCTTCCTCCGCGTCACCCTCGGCCTCCACTCCACCTGGCTAGTCAACTCGGCCACTCACATGTGGGGCAGCCGCCGCTTTGAAACCCGCGACGACTCCCGCAACAACTGGTGGGTCGCTCTGCTGAGCGGTGGCGAAGGCTGGCACAACAACCACCACGCCCATCCCGTCTCCGCACGCCACGGCCTCCGCTGGTACGAAGTCGATCCCAATTTTTACGGCATCTGGCTGCTCTCCAAGCTGGGCCTGGCCCGCAAGATCTCCGTAGCCAAATACGACCGCGCCAACCCCAAACCCGCCGGGCTTTAAAGTTTTTTCATGGTTATAGCAGAGAAGTGGGTGCCCCATCCTTTTCAGGTATCCGCCGCGGCGGATGAAAAGGGTGGGATCCCACAAATCCCAACCTATAAATAAGCCGCCAAATCCGACCTACCCGCGCAGTTTCGCCCGCACCCACAAAACCCCAAACACCGGCACCGCCACCACCAGCACCAGCACCCCGGCCGGTAACCCAACCCAAAGATAGCTATCCGCATAGTTCACCGAGTGGCGCCCAATCAAATTCCATGCCAGCAGCGCAATGATCGCCAGGACACGTACTCGCGAAAAACGTAAAAAACGCCGACGCCAGCGCCAGCAGCAAACTCTGGAACAGTCCAAACCCCTCCAGCGGAAACCCCAGCACCGTCGCTCCGCCCGCGCGCCCGTTCTTTTGCGTTTCCATCATTCTCACAGCCTCTTTAGTCTAGAATACAGATTCGATGGCCAGCGGCACACAAATCGAGCTTTGGCCGGCGGAGAAGGTCGCCGCGCACGCCACCGTCTCCCAGGCCGCCAACGGCATCCACTACGCCGCCTGGGGCGAGACCCGCGTCTCCGACTCCGACCTCGAGCGTCTGGTCGGCGCCGTCCCCGCCACGCTTTCGGCCGCCCTCGACCATCGCGCCTACTACTTTGTCCCCCTGGCCATCGCCGACACCGGCGAAATCCTAATCGCTCCCGGCTACAGCGTCGATCTCGGCGACCGCGCCATCTGCCATCGCAACGCCATCTTCGGCTCCACTGAGGCGGTTTTCCTCTCCACCCGCCTGGTCGAAGACCGTTTCGGCCTGGCCTTCGAGTTCTTCATCAACGTAGCCCACAACTTTGTCGAGGCCGCCGGCGTCCCCGAAAGCTTTTTCATCCCTGGTCTGGTCGCAAGCTGAGGCCCAGGTCCGCGGAGAAACCAGTCAGGACGCCTGGGAGACCCGCCGCCGCGCCCAGGACGTCCGCGCCGGCCAAAAGTCCATCGACGAGCGCTCCCGCTCCGCCTACTACGAGTCCGCCTTCTCCGACGCGCTAGCCATCTACATGCTCTCCCTCGCCGTAGACTTCGACTACCACGACCTCCGCGAGCGCGAGTACCCGCTGCTAGCCGCCAACGCCCTCGCCGAGCGCCTCCGCCACGTAGCCACCCTATTCCCCCCCAACCAAGGCTACGACTTCCAAATCCTCTACCGCCGCAAAGGGTAAGGGATGAGGATAATTTCCAGAAAGAGCGATTATTGGGAGCGATCCAGTCGATATCGTTACAGCATATCTCCGGATGGAGGCATAAGAGATGGATTGGAATCGGTTGGTCCAGTTTGCGCTGTTGGGCGGCAATGATTTCGAGCAATATGCCATCCTGCTGGCACGCGTTTCGCTCGGGCTGTTCTTCGCCATCACCGGCGCAAACAAGTTGCTTGTCGCCGGCCGCAGGCAAACTATGTACGAAACGCTAGTTGAAGCCAAAGTCCCGTTCCCCCGCCTGATGACATATTTCGTTTCGGCTGTAGAGTTCGTTGGCGGAACGTTGCTGATCGCGGGGTTTCTTTCGAGCCTGGCCTGCATAGCTCTATTGGTCGATATGCTTGTCGCCATCCTGACCACTAAGCTTTCCGTCCTATCTAAAAAACTTTCGCCTCTTAACTGGCTAGACGATTTCCTCTACCTTCCTGAAGTGCTGTACGTGCTCTTCTTTATCTGGCTGATTTGTTCTGGCCCGGGAAAGTTCAGTGTCGATTACTGGATAGCCGGTAAGTTACTAAGTTGATCGATATCAACTGCGGCTATTGAATCAATCGATAGCCAGCTAAGTAGTTTGTCCCACCTCGATTATGTAACCATCAGGATCGCGGATGTAGCAGCGAATCTCGCCGTACTTTTCTTTCGGTTCCGTGATGAACTCGGCTCCCCGGCTTTTCCATAATTGATAGCACGCTTGAATATCCGCAACGCGAATATTCAAAAAGCTGCTCACCTTATCCGGGTCGGCGGGGACACTGAGCGTTATCGACGGCTTGTCCGGGGTGGGCCCGCCCCCGACGTTGACAATCAGCCAGGTATTCGCGATCTGAATGTGCCCAGACGCACCCTTGCTGTCGCCTCTGCTCAGAATGCGGCCGCCGAAAACCTTTTCATAAAAATCAGCTGATCGGTCGATGTCGGCGACGGTGATGAAATGTGTGAGGGTGAACCCGTCACGCGGGGGCATCTCATAGCTCTTTTGTTCGATTTGTACGCTGCACATAGACAGCTCCAATTCCGAGAAACAGTGCTGATTTGCTGAATGTGGTTCCTTCGTATTCATGCCTGCCGGTTATCAAGCTTCACCTCTGGGAAGGCGTCATAAAGCCTTTCACAAAATCCGCAATCTCATCGGCAGCCGTGTCCAGTGCGAAGTGGCCGCCGTCAACAATGTGGACTTCGGCGTTGGGCACATCCTTGCGGTAACTTTCTGGCTCGCTCGGGTCAAACGATGATTCGTACTTACCCCAGATCACGAGTAGTCGTGGTTGCTTTTCGCGCATCCAGGCCTGCCACTTCGGATAGGTGTCCACATTGGTTCGGTAGTCGTAGAAAAGATCGCTCTGGATATCGGCCTGGCCTGGCCGATTGAGAAAATAAAACTCGTCGGTCCAGAGGTCGGGATTGTGGCGCTCCACGTCGGGATCGTTTCCGACATGTCGCGCGCGCGTGGTCTCGAACGACAAGAGATTGGTGCGTAATGCACTCTCATTGGCGGCGCGATCAGCCCAGAACGCCCGGCGCGTTTTCCAGTTTGCTCCCAGGCCTTCGTTGTGCGCGACTGCGTCCTGCACGATCAGAGCCTCGACCCGCTCCGGATGCGCAAGAGTCATGCGAAAGCCGACGGGGCCTCCATAGTCCTGCATATATAAGGTGTAGCGCGAGAGTCCCAGCGCCTGAGTAAAATCGTTCATGATCTCGGCATAGTGATCGAAAGTGTAAGCGAATTTCTTCGGGTCGGGCCAGTCACTGTGTCCGAAGCCAGGATAATCAGGCGCAATCAGATGGTAATGGTCCGAGAGCCGCGCAAAAAACGGCTCGAACATGCGCGACGACGAAGGAAGCCCATGCAACAGCAGCAGTGTTTGCGAATTCTTCGCACCAGCTTCTCGGTAGAAAATCGATAACCCATCGATCTGTATAGTGCGATATGCCACTAGATTCATCGGCAATTCCTTCCCTTGCACTTCGACTGGCGCCATGCAGGTCAACTTGATCGTGTAAACGATGGGCGTTCCCGATTCCTATGCCGTTGAAGCCTGCTTCTTCTTCGCGTTGAGTGCCGGTAGAAGAAGTTTCAGAAGCGCTTGGTCCGAGAACGGGTTTTGACCTGAGATCAACTCGCGATCTTGAAGGGCGTAGCTCCCCCATGGAGCGGCCGCACTTACGTCGCCGCCCGCGGTACGCAAGGCGAAGTCCGGGTAGAAGAGAACCTTGCCACCAATCTCGAGCGGCTCCCGCTGCTGCTCTTCCGCCGTCGAAAAGATCGTCATCTTATATCCCGCATAGATCCATCCTTGCGCCTTGGCCTGTGCTCCAGCGGCATCGCCCGCCGACAGCGCGGCGACAAACTCCTTCGATTCGGGAAGCGCGGAGAGCAGTGAAATCGGGCCATGGCACAGCACCGCCGTAGGTTTGGATGTTTGATGAAAGTGTCTCATCACAATGCCCGCGTTGGGATCATCGAGTAGATCGATCATCGGGCCATGGCCGCCGGGGACGAAAACAGCGTCGTATTGATCCAGGCCCGATGCGACGACATCCGAGATGCGCATTGGATTTCTGAGGCCAGTCAAGCTGTCGCGGAATTTGAAATAGTCCTGGAGCCTGGCCTCGTCCCCGCCGAAGAAATCGGGGACAGCGGAATGTAGATCCAGTTGCGGAGTGTTGCCGTTGGGATTGGAGAAAGTGATCTCGTAGCCTTCCTGCATGAGGGCGCGGACTGGTACCGTCAACTCATTCAGGTAATAGCCTGCGCCGCGATAACACCCGCCATTTTTCAACGGTAAGCCGTATCCGCTCGAAACCAGCACTAAGACTTTTCCCTTTGCTGCCATTTCATTCTCCTCTCTAAAATTAAGTCTGTTTCGTGCATGGGCGCTGCATCCCGGGAGGCCTCAAAAAATCATCCGCAACCGTTTAAATCCGCATCCCGTCCGAATCTGATTTGGGCCGAGCGTTAACCATACGTAAGATCGGTGCTCTGTCCGACCTCGATAATGTAACCGTCAGGATCGCGGATGTAGCAGCGAATCTCGCCGTACTTGGGTATAGGCTCCGTGATGAACTCGGCTCCTCGGCTTTTCCATAATTCATAGCACGCCTGGATATCCGCAACGCGGAAATTCATAAAGCTGTTGATGTGATTCGGGTCGGGCACGCTGAGTGTTACCGTCGGCTTGTCTGGTGTCGGCCCGCCCCCAACATTCAGAATCATCCAGATATTCGCAAGCTGAAGGTACGCAGGCGCGTTGCCGTCCCCCATGCTCAAAATGCGAGCGCCGAAGACCTTTTCGTAATAGTGAGCCGACCGGTCGATGTCGGCGACGGTGAGAAAATGTGCGACGCTCAGCCCCTCGCGCGGGGGCATCTCATAGCTCTTCTGTTCCACTTGTACTGCGCTCATTGATAGCTCCTTTCGATACGGTGCTCATTTGAAATTCGGTGTCCCGAGTCCCGCAAAAAATCGATCGATGCCGGCTAGTGTAGCAGCGATTCCCAGTTGGCCGGCACTCTTCCTGCCGGCCCAGGTACAGACTGACTTACGGGATGCGAATGCGGCGGAAGCAACTCCATTCCTCTGATCTCCCCTCTCGTCTCGTAATCGTAGAACCAATTCTCACCCGGCTCAAAGCTGGCAATGATCGGATGCCCTGTTTCCGCCGCATGCTTTGATGCATGCTGGCTTGGAGAACTGTCGCAGCAGCCGATGTGACCGCACTCGGCACAGCGGCGGAGATGAAACCACCAGCCATTCGGCGACGCCAGGCATTCCACGCAGGCGTAGCCGCTGGGTTTCGAAGCGAGATTAATTCCACGGCGCTCTTTCGTCATTTCGATTTTTCCTTTGGACGTTCCATGTCCGGCCCCTGGGCGATCAGCTTCTCGGCGGTCATTCCGCCGACCGCATCCGTTACCGCACTTTGCCGCGCGATGGGCTCTGCTCCAGCGCCCCGATCTCGAGGACGATCTTGCCGGGCTTGTGGGGTGCGCCCGCAAGCATGGCCTGGCGCGCCTCCGATAGTGGCAGGAGTGAACCCACACGCGCTGTGATTCTGCCTGCGTCAAACAATGATGTGAGCGTTTGCAGGCGCGCGGTGGTCACCTCGGCGTAGAAGAAAATGGCCCCCGCCGGCAGCGGTTGCGTGGAGACCGAGGTCACGAGTTTGCCTCCGGGTTTCAACGCAACGACGCAGCGCTGCAACGTACTGCCCCCGACCGTGTCGAGGATGGCATCCACCTGCGGGAGGTCCTGCTCGAATGCGGGCTTGCTGGAGTCGATGACGGATTTCACGCCCAAGGAACGGAGTAGGTCTTCGTCGTCGGGGCGGGCGATGGCAACTACGTGCATCCCGGCGTCTACGGCCATTTGGACGGCGTAGGCCCCGACGTTCCCGGCGGCTCCGACGATCATTACCGTTTGTCCGCGCATCGCCTGCGCATACTGGAAGAGCATTTGCCAGGCGGTCACGGCGACCACAGGCGCCGACGCGGCTTCGACGTGACTGAGCGAACGCGGCGAGAGGGCGACCATCCCCGCCGCGGCGAGAGCGAACTCGGCCTGGGCGCCACAGAACTGCGGGTTGGTGACGCCGTAGACTTCGTTGGCCGGCGCGAAGTTCGAAACGCCGGGGCCGAGCTTCTCGACGACACCAGAGAGGTCCGAACCGAGCGTGAGCGGAGGCTGCGGGCTGACCTTGCTCTTGCCCTCGCGGATGAGCGCGTCCCAGGGAGCGACGCCAGCGGCCATCACGCGCACCAGAACCTCGCCGGGGCCCGGCGACGGCACCGGCACATCCTCAACCACGACGACGTCGGGCGGCCCGAAGCTATGAATTCTGGCTGCTTTCACGGCTAATTTCTTCTCAGCATGATGTTACCCGTGGATCCGCCGGAGACTCAGGTCTCGAAGCGGGATCGATTCCGGGGTGATCCTTTTTCATCTCGATTCTCCGTTTAAGTGCTCCGTGCTCTACAGTCAGCTCAAGGCACCAGCAGGATCTTCCCGATGCCGCCTTTTTCTGCCAATGCCTGAGCCTGGGCCGCTTCACTCAGAGGCATTTTCGGGCCGATAGGTATGACCAATTTGCCATCGCGCACCGCTGCGGCCATAAACTCCAGCGTTTTCCTGTCAAAATGCGAAAAGACAAGCGCCACCTTAACTGATGGATACTGCGCGGCGTTCTGCGGCCCCTCGACAACCGTAGCGAATACTCCTCCAGGCTTGACCTTGGCGATCAGCTTCTCGGCTGTGCTTCTACCAACCGTATCCGCCACCGCATCCAGCGGCTGAAGGTTCGCAATCGCGGTGTCATCGTCGGTTGCCACCAACTGATCCGCGCCCACAGTCTTCGCTTCATCCATCTGCCTCTTCAAAACCCCCGCGATCACAGTGGCCCCGCGCTGCTTCGCAGTGAATACCGCCGAGCGCCCCACGTTTCCTTGAGCGCCTACGACCATAACCTTCTGGCCTGCCTTGACTTCCGTAGCCAAAAGCAGCTGGTTGCCGGTCACCGTCACCAACGGCAGCGCCGCCGCCTCAATCAAATCGAGTCCCATGGGAACTCTCGCCAGAACCGCGGCTTTCACAACGCAAAGCTCGGCGTAAGTATTGTCCGCCATAGCGAACACCCGGTCGCCGGCTGCAAAGTCTTCCACGCCCGGCCCAACCGTGACCACAGTCCCCGAAACGTCCACTCCTATCAGTCCCGGAAAAGTCAGCGGATAAAAGTCTTTGGTAAACCCGGCGCGCCGCTTGTAGTCGATCGGATTCACGCTCGCGGCAGCCACCCGCACCAGCACCTCGCCCGCACCCGCCACCGGATCAGGGTAATCTTCATACTTGAGTACGTCAGGCCCGCCATATTGGTGGACAACAATTGCTTTCATAGTTCATCTGCTCCTGTCGGCCGGTCTCCGGCCAATGGCTTCTTAGCCCCGCGCTCGGCGTCCGCGCGCTCTTTAGCGGCAGTCTCGATTCAATCCTTTTTAGAATGACCGCGCAGGTCGTGCCACGACGTCTCAGAAAGGTTGACGCCGTAGTGTTTCGCAGCTTTCTCGATGTTCGCGAAAGCCAAAGCACGGTCGGTATCGGAGACGTCGATCACTTGATCGAACCGCGCCACCGCGTTACGCACATGTTGCGCGTCGGTCATGGGTTCTTTTCGCTGTTTGGGAAACGCGTAGACGCTGTCAGGTAAGTCGCTCTGCATCGTCAGTTGTCCATGCTTCTCGTGAGGTTTCCAGGTTGCTTCAGGCATGTTTTTGCCATCCTTTCGTTAAAAATTTTGACTAGAGGACGAGCCATTACACCCGAGGTGCTGTGGGGAATTAATAGGACGAAGGCATTGGGGAAAACCTGGTCTTGAGCGCCCGTGCGATAAATTACACACCACTCCGTGCCCCTATGTCCAACCGATTTTTTCCTCAATTTATGCAGGGTGCCCCAGGTCCGGGGTGAAGACCGTGATTATGTAATCTGGGATTCATACGGAGGGAGCAGGAGCGGGGCACCCACAACGTGGGTCGAGGCTCCTGAAATCGAACGCATCCAATAGGCGCGGCATTCAGGCTCAGGGCCGTGTTTTCGGCAAAATCTCCGCGGCTGAAGCCGCCGTTCTTGGATGCAATCATTCAGAGGCCTAAAGACCTCTGCTCCCTCCCGAATAAATTTCGCGCCAATGATTGGTGCAGGAGCTATACCATCTCCATTGCAGAAAAAATCCCTTTACCGGCGCACGATCGAAGCAGGTTGCAGAGCGGGTCATTCCTGACCCCTGATCTCTGATCATTGAATCCGCTTACAATGCGTTATGGGTGACATGGAATTGAGTGCAGCAGTGAACTGGCGGAAGATCGGAGAGTGGTGATGAGAAACGCCGCAGAGGCTTTGCTCAGCAGAAGAAGATTGCTGCAGAACGGATTATTGATGGCGGCCAGCTGCGCATGCGGGCCTTCGCTTTTCGCCGCTGCGCAAAGCGTGGAGGACAATCCCGGTTCGGGGGTTGCAGCCAAGACTTGGACCATCGGCAACGGCCGGATTGCAAGAACACTCGCCTTCCAGTCCCAAACAGGACTCTTCACGCAGCAATTCTCCGACCTGTCGACGTATGCGGACTACATCCTGCCGGGGAAGATCGACACCAGCATGGCTGCGGAGTTTTCTTTCCTGTGCAACGGGCGCCTTTGCGCGGGAACCCATGCAGACTTTGACCTGGTGAGCGCCGATGAGGCCGCGCTCGCCAACGGAAAGTCACTGACCATACGGCTGCGGCACAAAACCCTGGCTCTGGAGGTAGCGGCGGTTTACTGCGTCTATGGCCACCATCCGGCCATCCGCAAGCACCTGGTCCTGCGCAATACCGGAACGGATCCGCTCCGCATTACTCATCTCAATATTGAAGCCATCGGGATTGCGCTGGGGCCGGAGAATGAAACCACGCTGCTCACGCAGTACGGCTCGATTCCCCGCGAGATCTTCTACACCGGGCGAACGGAAGATGCGGGACTGCTGGTGGCCAACGGCCGAACCGGCATGGGCATGGCGATCTTGAGCGAAGTTCCCGGCGCCATGAAGCGCACCGAGATTGCCGGCTGGGACGATCCCGATCATGTGGGCATCGGCGTACTCTACGATACCGATCTCATGCCCTTCGAGCGCGCGCTTGCCGGTGGCGAGGAGTTCACCACCGCCTGCGTCTCGCTGGTCGCTTACCGCAACGGCGACGGCTTCAACGATCCCCATTGGGTGCTGCCTTCCTACACGGCGCAGGTGCTGGAGCGGCGCGTGGACGCCGAGGGTCCGCCGTGGATTTACAACACCTGGGAGCCCTTCGAGCGCACCATCAATCACGATACGGTGATGGAGTTGGTGGATGTGGCTGGAACGATGGGGCTTGATATTTTCACCATCGACGACGGCTGGCAACAGGACTACGGCGAGAACACGGTGAATCTGACCGCGTTTCCCGGCGGGTTGCAGCCGATTCGAAACGCCGTGGAAGCGCACGGAATGAGGCTGGGACTGTGGATTCCCATGGCGGCCATCGGAACCACGACCGCGGTCTATCGCGAGCACCCCGAGTGGGTGGCGCTCGACCAGGATGGAAAACCAAAGATCACCTATACGGCGGCGGGCGCCAAGGCTGTGATGTGCATGGCGGGCGCCTATCGGGAGACTGCCGCGGCGCGCATCATCGACGCCATTGAGCGCTTCCATCTGGCTTACGTGAAGCTCGACCTGACCACCGTCTTCAATGCCTACGGCGAAGCGCCGGGCTGCTGGGCCAAGGGCCACTATCACGGCAACTGGGCGCAATCGCTCAACATGATCTATGAAGGCATCTCCTATGTGACCGGCAAAATTTACCAGAAGCATCCGGAAGTGCTGCTCGACCTGACCTTCGAGCTGTGGGGCCAGAAGCACATTATCGATGCGGGCCTGCTTGCGGCCGGCGATCTTGACTGGATGAGCAACGTAGCCGACGGAGAGAAGGATTCAGCCGGCCCCAGGCAGGCGCGCCAGTTGCTCTACCAGCGTGCGGCCTCCATGCCTGTGGAGGCGATGCTGATCGGCAACCTGCACGCGGATCTGCCGACCGTCGAGGAGAGCTTTGCCACCGCTATCGGATCGGCGCCTCTGCTGCTCGGCGACCTGAGAAAACTGAGCGCCGCCGACCGCCAGTGGTACCACGAAAAAATCGGCTGGTTCAAAAAGCTGAGAAGGAGCACGAAGATCAGCGAAAGCTTCTTCCCGCTGGGCAGTTGGTTGCAGCCCTCGCCCGCAGCATGGGACGGCTACGCACGCCTGGCGCGCAGCGGCAATGGGATGATTGCGGTTTTCCGTAACAAATCGCAGGAAGCGGTCTGCCACGGTGCGGCTGCCGTTGATTCCCGCGGGAAAGTACCGCGTGCGCTCCATCATTACCGGCAAAGAGCTCGGCGTTTTTACTGACTCCGATTGGAGCCCGCGGCGTAACGATCAAATTTTCTGGATGCGGAGCGGTCGAGGTTCTTGAAGTTACTGCATTCAACTGATGAATTAATGTGAAGCGTTGGTTTCGTAAACGACCGCACGATTAATCTATAGTTATGCCTGATTTGCGCCCCACTGTGAAAGGAATCGACGTGGACCCGAAGACCCGCTGCACCCATTACCGCCAGCCAGTAGATATTGTCGCCATCCGAATGAAATGTTGCGGCGTCTACTATGCCTGCAAGGATTGCCACGATGCGCTAACCGGTCACGCAGCCGAGGTTTGGCCGCGAAGCGAATGGCATCGTTCAGCGGTCTTGTGCGGAGAGTGCGGAGTGGAAATGAGCATTAGCCAGTATATCGAGTGCAACAATCGCTGCCCATCCTGCGGGGCGCAGTTCAATCCGGGCTGCCGCAATCACTATCACTATTACTTTGAAGCACAGCAATCGCAGGGCGAGCCTCAGGCGATGTGATCCGTGACCGCGCCGCGCGCCACCGCCATCCTTTACCCTAGTCAACAGGAGAGCACCAGAAAGCATCCATGCCTCATCCCGTAATCAAGTTCGGCACCGACGGCTGGCGAGCTGTCATCGCCGACGACTACACTTTTGCCAACGTGCGCATCGCCGCCGAGGCCATCGCCGCATATGTTCACGCCAAAGAAGACCCCGCTAAAGGCCTTGCGATTGGTTTCGATACGCGCTTCGGCTCGCGGGATTTTGCCCTCGCCTGTGCCGAGGTAGTGGCTTCGACCGGCATCGCCGTGCAGATGGCCAATGCCATCACGCCCACCCCGGCGCTCAGCTACGCCGTGCGCGACCGCGGGCTGGCCGGCGGCATCATGATCACTTCTTCGCACAATCCCGCGCAATGGAACGGCGTGAAATACAAGGCCTGGTACGGCGGCTCGGGCAAGCCCTCGATCATGGCCGAAATCGAATCTTATCTGGGTAAGCCCGTGGCCCGCGCAGCCAAGCCGGCCGCGATCGATCAGGAAGTCGATTTTCTGCCCGAATTATCTCAAGGCCATTGAGAATTTCACGAGCCTCGAAGCCCTCGAAAAATCCGGAATGAAGTTCGCTATCGACTCCATGTACGGCGCTGGTGGGACGATTATCTCTGACATTTTTACTCGCCTGGGCGTGGCCCACGTGCAGATTCATGGCAATCCTGACCCGCTCTTTCCCGGTATCAATCCAGAGCCCATCGAGCCGCACATTCGCGAACTGGGCCAGACGGTGGTGGCCAACGGCTGCCAGGCCGGACTGTGCACGGACGGCGATGCGGACCGCATCGGGGCGACCGATGAGAACGGAAACTTCGTCGATCCGCACAAGATTTTTTCGGTCCTGCTCAGTTGGGCGCTCACGCGCAAAGGCTGGCCCGGCGCAGTCACCCGCGCCTTCAATACCACCAAAATGCTGGACCGGATTTGCGCGAAACACGGCCGCGAGTTGATCGAGCACGGCATCGGCTTCAAATTTGTCTGCGACTACATGCTGGAGCGGGAGATCCTGATGGGCGGCGAGGAGTCGGGCGGCATCGGCTTCCAGCGCCACCTGCCGGAGCGCGATGGGCTGCTGAACTCTCTGCTGCTGGCCAACGTGATGGCCGAGGAAGGCAAGACGCTGGGCCAGTTGGTCGCCGATTTGCAGGCTGAATACGGCGAGCACGAATATGGCCGCATCGATCTGCACATTTCGGACGAGATCAAGAACGGCGCCATCGCGCGGGCCAAAGCGCCTGAAGCCCGGCAACCCCATCTTTGCTGGAATGCCCATCCTCCGCCAGCAGACTCTGGACGGCGTAAAGTTTTTTCTCGACAATCCCGAGGCCGCCGGCAAACCGAATGCCGCCGAGACATGGCTACTGCTGCGCGCCAGCGGCACCGAGCCGCTGATGCGGATTTATACGGAATCGTGCTCGAAGGAATCAGTGGCCAAGCTGCTGGAATCGGCGCGCAGCTTTGCGCTCGGGGAGTAGAGTGCGCAGATGCACACCATCATGCATTCCGTGAACCGTTCGTTTTGCTTGGGCCAATGAATCCGATCTCTCCTTACCGTGTGGCCGAAACAGATGGTCCATTTTTGCAGATAATTACGTAAATAGAACGCAGAATAAATACGGGGATCCCTCCGAACCATCCCGGGCATCAGGAGCTACCCCCCGGCGTAATAGGAACGGATTTTGGCTGTGCAACTGTGGTCCGGCGATTAACTTATAGATAATCAATGGCTTACCGGGAGCGCTTGCGCTGGAGTTGATTAATTGTGCTGCTGTGCGTCTGTGCAGCCATCCATAACGAATAGATAATCAAAGATTTATGGAGCATGCCTATACAGCTTCACAGAAACTGTATTTCAGTACGCCTCTTCTCCCGCCGCTAAAGCTCCATCAAGCCGCGGCAAAACTCATTTGTCGCTGACACGCTTGCCCGTTTTCAGATCCAGGTCAAACGGCGCTTCCTTATCCGTAATCAGGTTCCATCCCAATCCATGCAGAACATCGCCTTCAATCTCGGTGATGGTCAGGCCTTCCGACGACAGCCGTCCGGATTGCCAGGCCTGGCCGTCGCTGCCCCAGGCGAGGATGCTGTGGTGGCCGATGAAGAGCAGCAAGCCCTGCGCGGGGAGCGGTCGAAGCTCCAGCACCGGACGGTAAGCGATCATGGTGAAGCGCTCGGGAGCGGCGGTGTCGATGACGTAGGCATAGCCGCCTGAGACGGCGCAGATCTCCGCTGGATTCGGCATGGACCAGAGGCCGGTGGGAACTACGGGGTCGTGAAATCCCAGGGCGCACGTTGCCAGGAAATGCTGCGCTGTTGGCGAATTGATTGCTTGGGATTGTTCACCGGCAAGGCCGGGCTGTAGACCAGGCTGTGAACCAGGCTGGATGAGCACTTCCAGCGCACCGCGTTCCACCTCTTCCGCCTCGCGGGGATAGACGAAGTGACGCGCGGGCATGATGAGCGGGCGCTCGGGGAGAATCTCCGCCTGCCAGCGGTGCGGGAAGGTTTCATTGAAGACGGGGGCGGCTATATGGACGTTCAAGGCTTTCAGACTCCTATAAATTGGGCGAACTGCTGGATGCGGTCGCGCACGCCGGGGAAGGGCAGGCCGAGTGCCGCGCCGTCTTCAATAAGCGGGATGAGCTTGTCGAACTCGCGGCCGGAGTGGGCGCCGGTGAGGGCGATGCGGACGGGATTGTAGAGCTCCTTGCCCTTGACGCCGGTTGCCGCCATGATCTCATTCAGCCAGGCTTTGAAGTCTTCCGGGGCTACATATTCATGGTGGGCGCGGGCCAGGGCGGCCAGTTGGCCGAGCACGGTGCGGGCGGTGGGAGCGGCCAGGAAGGCGGCATTCTCAGCGTCGCGCTGGGCCGCGCCGGGGTCGAAGTGAAAGATGGTTAGCGGATTTTGCTGGGAGTTCATCGAGGTGATCGACGGCGGGCAGAAAGAGCGCCAGCAGCCGATCAAACCACGCCTTTCTCTGATCGATCAGCTCGATGGAGGGGCGGTTCAGCTTGATGGGAGGGTCAAGGCTCTTGAGGACGGCCATGGCTTCGGCGGTGTAGAGCTCAGTGGCTGACCAGAGGGGGAATATATCCGGCCTTTGCAGCAGAAACTGCCGCTCGGCCAGCTTGGCTATACGCTCGTGGTCGGCCAGCTTGATGTAATGGCGGTTAAGCCAGTTGAGCTTGTCGAAGTCAAAGACGGCCGGGCTGGGGGTGACGCGCTCGATGGAGAAGATTTTCGTGAGCTCGGCCAGGGTGAAGGTCTCAGTTTTGCCGTCTTCGGCGCCCCAGCCGAGCAGGCCGAGGTAGTTGGCCAGCGCCTCAGGCAGATAGCCCATGCGGCGGAAGGCGGAGATGGAGGTGGCTCCGTGGCGCTTGGAGAGGCGCTCGCGGTCGGGTCCGAGGATGGTGGAGAGATGGGCAAACTCCGGGACAGGCCAGCCGAAGGCCTCGTAAATGGCTACCTGCTTGGGGGTGTTGGAGATGTGGTCGTCGCCGCGGATGACGTGGGTGATGCCCATGAGGGCGTCGTCGATGGTGACCACGTAGTTATAGACCGGAACACCATAGCCCTCGATGGTTGATTGTCTTGCCGCGCCGCCCGCGGCGGAGCGAACGAGGATGGGATCGCTGACGGTTTCGGCGGCGAACTCGATGGGGCCGTGGACGAGATCGTGGAAGCGGAGGGGATGGTCTTCGATCTTCAGACGGACGGCGTAAGGCTTGCCGGCGGCGAGGTTTTGCTGGATTGTGGCGTCGGTGAGGGTGCGGCAACGGCCGGAGTAGACTTGCGGACCCTGGGCGGCGGCGGCGAGTTTGCGCTCGGCTTCGAGTTCCTCAGGGGTGCAGAAGCAGCGGTAGGCCTTTCCCTCAGCGAGAAGGCGCTCGGTGTGCTGGGCGTAGATGGCCAGGCGTTCGGATTGGCGGTAGGGGCCGCGATCGCCTTTGTCCGGGCAGGCCGGAGATGCCCGGACCTTCGTCCCAGTCCATGCCCAGCCAGCGGAGATCTTCGATGATCTGGGCCTCAAAGCGGGGTTCGGAGCGTTCCAGATCGGTGTCTTCAATGCGGAGGATGAAATCGCCGCCCAGACGGCGGGCGAAGAGCCAGTTGTAGAGCGCGGTTCGAGCGTTGCCTACATGCAGCAGGCCGGTGGGGGAAGGGGCAAAGCGGACGCGGGGAATAGTCGTCATGTCTCTACTGATGATAGATGGTATCAGGCGAAATGTTGCCAGCCTAGTGGGTTGAGGGGTTGAAGGCCTTGCGCAGTGAGGAGCGTTATGGTTGGGCGGCCGGGGTGAATGGGGATGGCGGCGGCGTTGACTTCAGCGGCTACGCCAGATTCTTCTGAGAGATGGGCGAGATCGGTGGAGAGGCCGTCGCTGAGGTCGATGGCGGCGGAGGCCAGCTTGTGGCGCATGAGCCAGAGATCCTGAGCGACGCGGGTAACCCTGCATGGTTTTATAGCCGCATCGATCGAACCGGGCAGTACGGTGCGCACCGATGGATTTGCTTCATATCTGGAGATGGATGGCTATGTGCATCGGCGCGAGGTGCAGACCGAACAGCCCGAAGGGGAACATGTGTTACCGCGCGTTCATCTCGTAATCGGTCTGCTGAAGCGCTGGATACTGGGAACGCATCAGGGCGCCATAGGCGAGGCGTATTTGGACGACTACTTGAACGAGTTTACCTTCCGCTTCAACCGCCGCACTTCGGCCTCACGCGGCAAGCTGTTCTACCGATTGGTTCAGCAAGCCGTTCAGGTTGAACCGGTTACGTTTGCAGAACTCGCTAAACCACAATCGGTTGGGGTTGGTGGCGTCAAGTAAATAGCCAGATTTTATAACCGTGCTCGACGAGATTCTTGAGGAGCGCGTCGTGTCCCGCCGCAACCGCCGCAATCTCCGCGGCGTCAAGCGAAAGATGAGCAACTTCCCGCTTCGGCCCCGACACAGCAGCCCCAGCCTCACATCGATATCCAAAATGCCATCAGGATACTTAAGTGAACAGTATTAAGCGTAGCCCCCGTTTTGGAATGCTCCCCCAAATCGGAACGCCGAAGCTACATCAGCCATGCCACATGGGTGCGGCTTTGACTCAGTCCTGGCGCACTCGATAGGTCAGCTTACGAATTTGACGACTTGGTCAGCAGGAAGGGTGCCGGTAAAGGCCACGAAATCGCCAACCCTTTTCTGTTCAAAACCTGGAGTTGCAGGATGCAGTTGCCGTCCGGCGGTATCGAAATAGAGTTCGAGCGGAGCGCCTGGCACGGCTTTGACCCGGTATTCCAGTGGCCCGGCTTCCGTTATCTGATCGGCGCCGCTAAAGATAACGAGCTGGAGGCCGGTACGTTCAGGTTCGAGAAGCAATATCAAGGGCTCATCGTTCACAAGGTGAACCGGAGCCGCGGCAAGATCCGCCACAGCTTTGTTGCGGGCTACGTAACGTTTCCCACGTAGATCCACCAGCCGGTAGCGAATCCCCGGCTTCAAGCCGAGCTTTTCAGGGACCAAGATGTGAAGAGTCTCTCGGCGTGCTCCCCTGCCGCCCTTAACGGCCATCACGAGGAGCACGCGGCCCTCTCTGGCGAAAGTTGTGACAACGGATCCGGCTTGCGTCATCCGCAGCACGTCGCCACTTTCGACATCGGACAACTTCTCGGCCCCATTGACGTCGAAGAACCGTGTGATGTCCCACATTTCGCGGGCACGCGCGATTTGCAAAGAGTGGGGACTCTGCCACGTCTCAGCAGCTTTTCCGACAGAGATGGGAAGATTGACCGGGTAGCCCCAGTCCTGGATGAATTCGCGCGGATATATCGGGAACGGCATCATGTAAGAAGTGAGCAAGTTGATTGTGGTGGCCGAGTCTCGGTTCTGCCCCCATATTGCCAGTGTCTGTACCCCTTGGCCAAAACCATTCCAGGTGGTCGCGATAGTTTCCTCCGTCATTTTGCGGGGATCGTCATTTTCTCCGTTCAGGCGGATGTCGACCCACGGCACCACGCCGGAAAACAGGAGCATGTTGGCGTTGAGCAAGATGATGCCTTTCCCGTCACTGTGCCGGGCCACCACGCGCCGGGCCCGCTTCACCAATTCGTGGTAGCCTTCGGTGGCAAAGCTGCCCAGGTAGCCCCCGCAGCCGTGCCGGGCATTCCAGCAGAAACGGGTGTTGATCCAATGGTCAATGTAGAGACCATCGAAGGGGAAGTTCGCCAGAAGGCGTTCGAACTGCTGCTCGAGATGCTCTCCCCATCCCTTGCTGTTGAAGCACATCAGTGTCGTCTCGTTGGCGAATTCAGTACTCTGCGAACACCTCCACTCGGCCGAGTGCTCCTGGTATTCCGGCGCCGCAAAATTGAAATCGGAGAAAGTGACATAGGGAATGACTTTGATGCAGTACCGATGGGCGGTTTCCAGAAAGTGTCTAGTCTTTTCGGGCTGGAGCGGATGCGCGTAATCCCCCGACCAGTAATCGGCGCCGCCGACGATAAGATTGGTGCCAATTTGCGCCCAAAAGCGCACCAACTCGTCGCTCGGCGGCTCCCAAGGACGCTCGGTTCCCTGCCAACGCGTCATGACGATCTGGTGCGGTCCTGGCCACACCACACGAGAGTAATTCAGATCACTTCGCGAGCGCTTAGCAGGGGTAGGCTGTACCCAGAAAGTGCGGCGGCGGACATCGCCAGGGTTCAACGGGTAGGTCGCGTTGCGGATATCGAACTCCTCGAGCTCAAGACCCTGAGCGCGCACATAAATCTGCGTGAAGATGTCGTTCCTCCCGCGCGAATCGTAGCCGGGCAATTCTCGTCCGTCGCGCGTCTCGACAGCACCCGTGTCCACCACCTTGCCGTGCTCGAGCTTCACCGCCGAATCCCGGTAGCCGCCGTAACGCTCCTGGAAAGCCTGCTTCGAGAATTCAATTCCCGTGTTCTGGTTCGCGAGGCGAAAGAAGGCGTTCCAGTGCGATTCCAAAATCGGTTCACCTTCTCGCCTGTCGGAAATAGAGATTGTTGGCTGCGTCCCAATGTCTATGGGCGGCTTGCCCGGATCGTTCACCTTGGTGAAGTATCGGATAACGTTCTTTGCCAGGAAGGCGTGGTTAAAGCAATTCCAGCGCAGTTGCACGGGTTTGTCAGTTCTCAGGCTCACGGTCACCTTAGTGAAGCCGTCCACGTCGACGAGATAATCGATGGTCCACGACAGCGGACTGTCTCCATAGCGGCCTTGCGCCCGCATCTGGACCGAGCCCGGCTCCGCCATCACCAACTGGGTGCGGATGCCGGCCCCTTTGGCCGCATCGAAGCGATACGCATCCGTCAGCCCGCCCGACCACAGCAAGGGGCGCATTTCCACGGATTTTTCGTAGCCGAAACGCGGCCGGTCTTTGCCGCCTTCGCGACGTGCGCCAGGGTCGTCCGCAGGCATCAGCCCGACATAGGGGTTGGGAAGCAACGTCCCTGGCGCTACGAACTCATCGTCCAGCGCCTTTAGGGAAGTGATTTGCCCGGTCGCCCGGTCAAGAACAAAAGTAAACGTGCCGCCCGTGATGGTGATTGAATCGGCCGTCTCGTCCACCTTGAGCGGATCGAAAATCCCGTAGACTTTGCCATCGTAAACAGGCGCGGCGGGCCCCGGCGAAGTTGGCTGATTTTCTCCTGGCTCAACCGCTTGGCCCGCGAGCACCGATTCAGGAACTGATAAGGCCGCCGCTCCAAGCGTCAGCGACTTTAAAAAACTCCGTCGTTTCCATTCTCGTGCCAAAGGGACCTCCTAATGCGGGCACTCATCCCCGTGTGGGACGGCGTCAGTACCAAAGAGAATACGGTCTTGAAAGCGCTCGCAAAAGCGACGCGCCATTTTCGGTTGGCGTCCCAGTTCGCCGGTGCGCGCGGCCAGATCGACGCTCATATTGGGGAACTTTAATCACTCGCTAGTGCCTCGAGCCTCAAGGAAGCGTGTCATTCCCAGTTGGCGCAGTAGTAAGGGAAGGTGTCGGCTTCCAATCTTTTGTTCCAGAGCTTTGTACCGGGCCTCCGCATGCAATGCCTTTGTCGGTTGGTTTCTGCTCGTTAAAGTCTAGCAAGCCATTGGTAAGCCTCAGGATAATTGCCATCAAGCGCCACAAGGGTCTCAAGATCAGCGATAGCTTTTGCCGGATGATTCACGCGGGCCGAAAAGCTGAACCCACCAAAAGTATACAATGAGCGCGTGCGGATTCATACTGAGGGATTCATCCAGTTCGTGCCGGCTCTCCGTTAGATTTCCGCCTTAAGCAACGTCGCGCCCAAGGCAGCGTGGTACGACGCGAAACGCGGCCTTAGCGATAGTGCATGCTCGAAATCTGCCTCAGCCGAGAGCCATGCCTTCCGCTCAAACTGGATGGCACCTAACAAAAAGTAGGCCTCGTCGAAATTCGGGGCAAGTCGAGTTGCTTCTTTGCAGGATTCCATGGCCTGATCATAGCGGTGGGCCAGCGTATCGATGAAGGCTATCTGATAGGACAGATACGCTGAGCCAGGGTTTATTTCGTGAGCCTTATTCAAGGGTGCGAAAGCTCCTTCGTAGTTTTGTTGGAGCGCTTCGACCTCAGCAAAAGAGGATAAGTAATCAAGTTTTTCAGGATCCGCAGCAACAGCGGCATCAAGCAACGGCTTTGCTGCCTCCAGGTTTCCGAGCAGCAAAGAGGCCCTACCACGCAAGAAATCCACTTGCCCCGGGGCCCCCGCGCTGGCCGGCACGTCCTGGAGCACCGCCAAGGCCTCCAACGGCTCCGCACCCTCGAAGTTGACTTCAGCCAATAGCAGCTTAAACCTGTTATCGTTCGGTGCCACTTCGATAGCATCCTCGAGTAACTCCCTTCCTTTTTGGGGCGGCCCGTGACTGACGTAAACCTGCGCGAGCTCGACAAAAAAGCGCGAGTTTTCAGGAGAAATGTTGCCAGCCTTGTGGGTTGAGGGGTTGAGGGCCTTGCGCGGTGAGGAACGTTATGGTTGGGCGGCCGGGGCGGGATTTGAGGATGCGGCCGATTAGGGTAATGGGAACGCCGGCGATTTTGCGGGGCATGCTGGCCGTGGGTGGGGCGGTGAAGAGGAGTTCGTAGTCTTCGCCGCCATTGAGGGCCTGGTGGAGAGTTGCGGCGGGGTGAATGGGGATGGCGGCGGCGTTGACTTCAGCGGCCACGCCAGATTCTTCTGAGAGGTGGGCGAGGTCGGTGGAGAGGCCGTCGCTGAGATCGATGGCGGCGGTGGCCAGCTTGTGGCGCATGAGCCAGAGACCCTGAGCGACGCGGGGTTGTGGATAGAGATGCGGGGCGAATTGGGCTTCAAGTTTTTTAGTAATGCGGGGCGACTGACGGCGGGCGGGGTGGTCTGAGACCTGCTCTTTGAGGCGGGCGAGGGCGGCTGCGGCTCCTCCGAGGGAGCCGGTTACATAGAGCAGGTGGCCCGGGCGGGCGGTGGAGCGGAGCAGGGCTTTTCCGCGGGGAACTGCGCCGATGAGGACGATATCGGCGATGGGAATGGACGACTCGGAAAGGTCGCCGCCGGCGAGCGCGGTTTTGTGGGCCGCGGCCAGGGCGAGCAGTCCGTCGAGGAAACGGGCAATCCATGAAGATTGAGGGTGCTGAGCGCGGTGGCGGGCTGGGGCAGTGGTGAGCGCGCGCGGCAGGCCGAGGGACAAAAAAGCGGCGACGGGACGGGCGCCCATGGCGGCAAGGTCGCTTAAACCGCGCGCTAAAGCCCGGTGCCCGATGGATTCGGGCTGATGCCAGTCGAGGCGAAAGTGACGGCCGGCAATGGAGAGGTCGGTGGTGACAGCCAGTTCTTCGCCACGGCGCGGGCGGAGTAGTGCGCAGTCGTCGCCGATGCCAAGATGCACGGTGCCCAGGGTGGATTGCGCCGCGCGGTTGCGAATATGGCGGATCAGGGCCTGTTCAATTTGCTCGGATTCGCGAATGGGATTAGCCGGCCGGGATCGCATCTCTTGAGCATAGGACAAATGGCCCGTTTTGATGCAAGACAGATACCCTCCGAACAAAATAGGCTAATAGTGAAGCTCTCCTGCAATAGAATGACCGTGCCGGGGTGCGTCCGTGCGGTAAATCGGGAGCTTGATCAACGTAGAAGGGATGAGGATGAAGGTCTTAGGGATCAGCGGGCTGGAAAACTCCATGCCGTTCAAGAAGGCAACCTGGCCCGGCCTGGAAGAGCGCGAGTACCGGATCGCCCAGGGGATGGACGCTGCGGCCGCGCTGGTGGTCGACGGCCGGTTGGTCGCTGCCGCGGAACAGGAGCGCTTCAACGGGAAGAAGGCCACCGGCAGCTTTCCCATTGACGCAATTCGCTTCTGCCTGAAAGAGGCGGGCATCAAGATCGATGAGATTGACGAGCTTGCGCACGGTTTCAACTATGCACCGTATCGCGACCTCTACCTGAAGGATGAAGTATCGGCCAAGCTCTATAACAAGGTCTTCTCGAGAGAAGCACTACTGGCCCAGGTGCGCCGCGATCTGCCCGGATTTCCGGAAGAAAAAGTATTTTCAGTTGGTCACCATCTGGCTCACGCAGCCAGTGCTGCTTATACCTCTGGATGGGACGAATGCCTGGTGGTAGTGAACGACGCGATGGGAGAGATCGAGAGCCTGAGCGTTTTCGATTTTGACGATGGTTATCTTGAGAAGATCCATACCGTCAGCGCCAATGATTCGATGGGGATTCTATACTCGTTGGTCACACTCCATCTAGGCTTCGACTTCAACTCCGACGAATACAAGATCATGGGACTGGCTCCTTACGGCAAGCCTGCGCGCTTCCGCTCGTTTTTTCAGAAGGCCGTGGAGCTGCACGACGACGGCTCGATTCGCATCCCGATATTGAAGTTGAACAAGACGCGCGAGGAGCGGGAAAACTATACGGCCACGCGCGCATATCTCGACAAGCACCTGATTTGTCGCAGAGCTCCTGCCGACCCGGTGACTCACGATCATGAGGATGTGGCTGCGGCGTTGCAGGAGTGCCTGGACAAAGCAATTCTGCACGTTTGTGGAAAATTTGGTGAGAAGACGGGGTTGCGGCGCATCGCACTGGCCGGAGGAGTTGCGCTGAACTGCACCGCCAACGGCAAGCTGATGCGCTCAGGATTGTTCGATGAAGTGTATGTGCAGCCCGTGGCCGGCGACGACGGCGTGGCGCTGGGAGCGGCGCTGCATCGTAGTTCGCTTACAGAGGAGGTTCCCAATCGACGGCTGCCGGCTCCGCTTTTTGGACCGCACTACTCCACGAGCGATATTGAAGCCGCGCTGAAGCGTTTCGACGGCAAGATCAAATGGCAGCGCCTCGATTCTCTCGCAGCTGCGTGCGCTTCCGCGGCGCAGCTGATTGCGGATGGACGGGTGATCGCCTGGTTCCGGGGACGCATGGAGTACGGTCCACGAGCGCTGGGCAATCGCAGCATTTTGGCCGATCCGGGGCACCCGGAGATGCGCGACCGGATAAACGCCATGGTCAAAAAGCGCGAGGCATTCCGTCCGTTTGCTCCCGCCTGCACGGTGGAAGAAGCTGGTCAGTGGTTCGATTTGGTTCCCGGCGAGCAGCATCCTTACATGATCAGCGTGGTCGATGTTCTTCCCGAGGCGCGGGCGAAACTTCCCGCCATCACCCACGTGAACGGCTCGGCTCGGCTGCAGACGGTTAGCGTGAAGGATAATCCGGATTTTCATGCGTTGCTGGTGGCCGTGGGAAAAACAACAGGCCGGCAGATGGTGCTGAATACCAGCTTCAATGTCAAAGGGCAACCAATCGTGAATACTCCCGATCAGGCGATCGAGACCTTTCTCGGAACCGGCATCGAGTTTTTATTCCTGGAGAATTTTCATGTTACCCGTTCAGGTGCTTGAGTGGAATCGAACTGAAGCCGATTATCCGCGCTTGAGCACCATCGCTGAACTGTTTATCGAACAGGCAGCCCGGACCCCGGACGCGATTGCTGTGGTTGCGAAGGATCGCCGGTTGAGTTATCGCGAACTCGATGAACGTTCCGATCGCCTGGCGCGACATTTGCAAGCTCTGGGCGTGAAGCCGGATACATTGGTCGGCGTTGCAATGGGACGGTCGGAGACGCTGGTGGTCAGCCTGCTGGCGATTCTGAAGGCCGGCGGGGCGTATGTTCCGCTGGATACCGCGCATCCTAAAGAACGGCTATCCCTGGTGATTGAAGACTCGGGAATGAAGGTACTGCTTACCACGGCGGAGGCGCGGCAGAAGCTTCCGCTGGAGTTGAGCGGCATTACGGTGGTGGACGCAGAAGATTCCGGCCTTTCTGCGCATAACTCTGGTGCAGTCGTCACCAATGCGGAAAGCCACCACCTGGCTTATGTGATTTACACCTCCGGCTCAACGGGAAAACCCAAGGGAGTAATGGTTGAGAACCGGAACGTGGCTAACTTCTTCACTGGAATGGACCGGGCGATCGGTTACGGACCAGGAGTTTGGCTCGCGGTTACGAGTTTTTCCTTCGATATTTCGGTGCTGGAACTTCTGTGGACCTTGACGCGCGGCTTCATGGTGGTCGTTCACGGAGATGAGGGTGCAAGCACCATTGCCGATGAGATCTCGCGTGACGGTGTGACGCATCTGCAAATGACTCCGTCGCTGGCGCGCATGCTTGCGCTGGACGCGCGCGTGTTTGCCGCGCTGGGTGAGCTGAAACAGATGCTGCTGGGCGGAGAGGCTGTGCCGGCATCTATCATCGAGCTTCTTCGCCAGGTATTCAAGGGCGAGATCTATAACATGTATGGGCCGACAGAGACTACCATCTGGTCGACAACTTATCGCGTGGGCGAGCCGGAGAAGACGGTTTCGATTGGAAGGCCTATCGCTAATACGCAGATTTATCTACTGGACGCGGAGTTACAGCCGGTTCCGGTGGGAGAAATCGGCGAGTTATTCATTGGCGGGGACGGCGTGGCCCGCGGATATTGGAACCATTCCGATCTAACTGCCGAACGATTTCTACTTATTCCATCACTATCCGATCAGCGTATTTACCGCACTGGCGACCTGGCGCGCTACTTACCCGATGGAAATATCGAGTTTCTGGGGCGCGCAGACTTTCAGATCAAGTTGCGCGGGCACCGCATTGAACCCGGCGAGATCGAAGATTTGCTGGAGCACTGCGCCGGAGTCCGGCAGGCCGTGGTTGTAGCTCGCGAAGACAGGGAGGGCGATAAGCGGCTGGTTGCCTACCTGGTTGCTGAAAGTTCTGAAGCCGAGACAGCCGGCGCTCTGCGCAGCGCGCTGCAGGATGAAGCTACCCGATTACATGGTGCCCTCAGCTTTTGAATTTCTTCCCGCACTGCCACTTACTGAGAATGGTAAGATCGATCGCAAGGCGCTGCTCAAACTTCCTCCGCCTAGCCTTGCCGCAGGCACGGCCACTAGCCAACCCCTGAGCGAACTCGGCAACGAAATGGAACGCATTGTGGCCTCCGCCTGGCAGGATGCTCTGGGAGTGGCAAGCGTGGACATCAACGATAACTTCTTCGATTTAGGCGCGCACTCTCTCACAGTCGCCGAGGTGCAGGCAAAGTTACAAACGGATTTAGGACGCGATATTTCAATTTTGGATCTATTTCAATACTCCACGGTAAGCACTCTTGCTGGCCATCTTGCCGGAGCTCAATCGAACAGCCAGATTTCAGACCGCGCACAGCGCCGCAGGCTGGCCCGGCAGCGCTGAAAGGAAAGCGATGAAGCCCTCCACAATTGCAATCGTCGGCATGGCTGGCCGCTTTCCCGGCGCGCGTAATCTTCGGGAATTTTGGAAGAACCTGCACGATGGGGTTGAGTCGATCCGCGATTTATCCGATGCGGAATTGATTGCAGCGGGCGCGACGGCAGAGGAGTTGGCCAGCCCGGAGTACGTTAAACGAGCCGCGATTCTCGACGATGTGCCGCTTTTCGATGCTTCGTTCTTCGGCTTCAGTCCGAGAGACGCTTCCATCATGGATCCGCAGCACCGGCATTTTCTTGAGTGCGCATGGGAGGCTCTGGAAGACGCCGGGCACACGCCGCAAGGCTTTAATGGATCGATTGGAGTTTTTGCCGGGTCGGGCATGAACACCTATCTGATCCATAACCTGCTGGCTAATCGGCGGCTGCTTGAAAGTGCGGGACTGTTCCAACTGAAGCAGACGGGCAACGATAAAGACGTGCTGGCCACGCGCGTTTCTTATCAACTTGACCTGCGCGGGCCCAGCATCAACGTGCAGACCGCGTGCTCCACTTCGCTGGTGGCGATTCACCTGGCCTGCCAAAGCCTGCTCAACTTCGAGTGCGATATGGCGCTGGCGGGCGGAGTGACCATCGAAATTCCGCATGGACTCGGCTATCTCTATCGCGAGGGCGAGATTCTTTCCCGTGACGGCCATTGCCGGAGCTTCGATGCGAGTTCGAGCGGAACGGTTTTTGGAAGCGGGCTGGGGATTGTGGTGCTGCGGCGGCTTGAAGATGCGCTTGCTGACCGCGATAATATCCGCGCCGTCATTCTCGGGTCGGCCATCAATAACGATGGCGCGCGCAAGGTGGGTTATCTGGCGCCGAGCGTTGAAGGCCAGGCCGAGGTGATTGCAGAGGCTCTGGAGTTTGCCGGGGTTAGCGCCGATGCGATCTCCTACGTTGAGGCGCACGGAACCGGGACGGTGGTCGGCGATCCGATTGAAGTACGTGCTCTCACGAATGCATTCCGAAAGTCCGCCGCACGCAGTGGGTACTGCGGAATCGGTTCGCTGAAGACCAACGTAGGCCACCTGGATGCGGCGGCAGGTGTGGCCGGGCTGATGAAGACCGTGCTGGCGCTGGAGCACGCGCAACTGCCCGCCAGCTTGCATTTTCAAAAGCTGAATCCGCACATTGAGTTGAAGGACAGTCCGTTTTTTGTCAACAGCAAGCTCACCGACTGGGCGGCCAACGGAGCGCCGCGGCGCGCCGGCGTAACGGCGCTGGGCATTGGCGGCACCAATGCGCACGTAGTGCTGGAAGAAGCGCCGCCGCTGCCGGCAGAGCCGCGAATTCCAAAGCCCTGGCAGCTGCTGACGGTTTCAGCAAAGACTGAGGCCGCAGCGGATCGAGCCTTTGCGAATCTCGCCGATTATCTGCACGCGCATCCCGAATTGAATCTGGCTGACGTTGCTTTCACCTGCCAGCTTGGCCGCCACGCATTTCCGCATCGCCGCGCACTGGCCGTCGAGAATACGCGCGAAGCAATCAGCGCGCTTGCGCAGATAGAGCGCAAACAGATTGCCTCCGGCGTAGCCGCGGCGACTGCGCCACCCGGTTGTGTTTTTATTTTCCGGACAAGGTTCGCAATATGCCGGAATGGGCCGCGAACTCTACGAGAACGAGCCGGTTTTTCGCGAGACGCTCGATCTCTGCGCGCAGCATCTTCGTAAGCCTTTGGGACTCGATCTGATCGAGCGCTCTATCCGCCGCAGGAGGAAATGGAGGCCGCGGCAGAAAAGCTGAATCAGACCTGGCTCACGCAGCCCGCACTATTTTCCATCGAGTACGCACTGGCGCGCTGGTGGATTTCGCTGGGCGTGGAGCCGGCGGCCATGGTGGGCCATAGCATCGGTGAATATGTGGCCGCCTGCCTGGCTGGAGTGTTCTTCGCTTGAAGACGCGCTGGCCATCGTCGCCGCGCGCGGACGACTTATCTACGATCTTCCCGCCGGATCGATGCTCGCTGTTCCGCTTGCCGCCGGTGAAATCAAATTGAGCGGCGCGCTTTCCCTGGCCGCCGTCAACAATCCGGAGATGTGCGTAGTCTCCGGACCAACGCCGGAGATTGCGGCGCTGGAAGAGAAACTTGCGAAGCAATCCGTCGCCAGCCGGCGGCTGTTCACTTCGCATGCATTCCACTCCGCGATGATGGACCCCATTCTCGGCGAGTTTGAAAAGCGGCTGAAGGGCATTGCGTTCAAGCCTCCGCGCATTCCTTACCTCTCCAATGTGAGCGGAAGCTGGATCAAAGACAGAGGAAGCCACTGATCCGGCCTATTGGGCGCGCCACATTCGCTCGACGGTTCGTTTCTCTGACAATTTGGCCGAGCTCTTGCGCAAGCCTGAGCAGATTTTTCTCGAGGTGGGGCCAGGCAACGCGCTTACAACCTTCGTTCGTCAGCAGGGCGGCGGGAAGGCAAAAGCATTTCAGTCGCTTCCTCATCCCCGCGAAACAGTTTCGGGCCTCGGCTGCGCGCTGCAAACGCTGGGCAAGCTCTGGGTTTCAGGGGTAAACGTCGACTGGGCGAAGCTGCATGCGCCAGACTCTCCCCGGCGAGTTTCTTTGCCGACTTATCCTTTTGAGCACCAGAGGTTCTGGATTGAGGCGGATAAAGTTCAACCGGCAGCCACGCCGGCAAGTGAGCCGCAGGTTGAGCGCGGCGCCGACGAGTGGTTCTATCGCCGCGTGTGGAAACCCGCTCCGATCACTCCTTCCTCATTGAACGAAGCCGGGCAATTGGATGATCTTCAGCGACTCGCTTGGTCTGGGCGACAAAATCGCCGCGCAGCTCAGGGCAAACAAACAGGATGTGATTGTGGTGGCCCCAGGCTCCAGTTATAAGCCGGTTAAAAGAGGAAGTTATACAGTTCGGCCGGGAGTTCGCGAAGACTATGATGCGCTGGTTGGCGACTGTTTCAAGAGTGGAGATGCGCCCTGGAAGATTCTTCACCTATGGTCCGTGGTAAAGGAAGGCGCGCAAGCTGCGCTCGAAGAAACGCTGGAGCGAAGTTTTTATAGTCCTCTCTATCTTGCCCAGGCGCTGGCTGATCAGGACATTGCGGACTGCGGAGATCGCACTGGTCTCGAACAGCATGCAACAGGTTGCGGAAGAACCGGTTCACGATCCGGCTCGTGCGGTGCTGCTGGGTCCGGCGCGAGTTATCCCGAAGGAGTTGCCGGGAATAACCTGCCGCAGCATCGATTTGGATCTTGAGAACAACAGGGTCGCGGAATGCGCGGGGCAGATTGTCACCGAGATGGCTTCCATTCGCGAGAATGCGACCGTTGCGTATCGTAATGGCGAGCGGTTTGTTGAGACGCTGGAGCATTACGATCTGTCCGCCGCTCCCGAACGCCGCCGGTTGGAGCGCGGAGGCGTTTACCTGCTCACCGGCGGATTGGGCGGGATAGGACTGGTGGTTGCCGAGCATCTGGCGCGCGAATTCAAAGCACGGTTGGTTCTGGTGAGCCGCTCGAAGTTGCCCGACGAAGCGCAGTGGGAGGCCGCACTCGACGACGCCGCGCAGACTGAAACCGTCAAGCAGACCATTCGCAAGCTGATTGAGATTCGTTCTCTCGCGGGCGGATTGATGGTTGCGCAGGGAGACGTTACGAATCTCGAACAGATGCGCGGCATTGTTGCCGAGGCGCGGCGGCGCTATGGAAAAATCGATGGCGTCTTTCATGCCGCGGGCGTTCTGGACGACGGACCGCTGATGCTGAAGAGCGCCGAAAGTGCGGCCAGGGTGCTTGATCCCAAGGTGCGTGGAACGCTGGTTCTGGAAGAAGCTCTCAGCGATGAGCCGCTGAAGTGCTTCGTTCTGTTCTCCTCCATCAGTTCTATTTTTCCGCCCGCTGGCCAAGTGGACTATGCGGCGGCCAACGCATTTCTCGATGCCTTTGCGCTCAGCCGCAAGGGTCCGGTGACGGTGATTAACTGGGGCATTTGGCGCGAGGTGGGGATGGGCGCGCGCTCGGCCTCTCCGCATTTATGGCTGGAACAGCGCTTGCTTGAAACGCCGGACGAGGTTGTGTACTCCACCCAGTTCTCTCTTGAACGTCAGTGGTTGCTCTCCGAGCACAGGCTGATCGGCGGCAAGGCGATCATCCCCGGAGCGGGCCACATTGAAATGGCTGCCGGAGCATTCATGCGCGGCAAGCAGGGCGCGTTCGAATTCCGGGATGTGTTTTTTCTCGCTCCACTGATGTTCGACGAGAAAGAAACCAGAGAGGTGCGGGTGCAGCTACAGCGCGAGCAGGAGGCGGGAGCGGAAAAGGGCGCCTTCCGCTTCTCACTTTTTGCGCAGGCCGGCGAGTGGGTGGAATACTCTACGGGCATCATTGCGCCGTGCCAGACGCGACCCACGGCAAAGGTCGATCGCGCCGCCATCGCCGCGCGCTGCCACGAGCGCGAATACATATTCGACGAGCAACACCGGACCCGGCAGGAACGCCAATTAAATTTCGGACCCCGCTGGCGCTCTCTCATGCGGCTGAACATCAGCAAGCAGGAGGGCCTGGCTTATATTGAGTTGGATGAGAGGTTCTCCGCGGACGTTCGCAGCCTGCGCGTGCATCCCGCGCTGCTCGATATGGCTACGGGAGCCGCGCTCTACCTGACGGAAGACTACGAACATTCCGACGATCTTTTCCTTCCCATCTCCTACAAAAAGATCAGCGTCTACCGGACGATTCCCGCCAGGTTTTGTAGCCACATTCGCTCGCGGCAGGTCAATCCGGTTCGCAATGAAATTGAGACCTTCGATATCACGCTCTTCGACGAGCAGGGCCAGGTATTGGCGGAGATTGAAGGATTTGCGATGCGCCGCATTGCCGATTTCGAAAAAGCGCTGGAAGAGAATCGATTAGGCCGCTTTGCCTCTCGCTCCAGCGCGGAGCAGCCGATTGAAATCGTCGATCCGCCTGGAATTCCGCCGCTCGAAGGCGCGCGGGCTCTGACGCGGATCCTGCTCGCGGCGACTCCCACGGCTGTGGTCGCCGTCGCTCAGCCGCCGGAGGAATTGGACGTCGCGCAACCGACTGCCATCGCCGCGGGCAACCGCTGCCCCAGCGAGCACTGCCGCACTTTCCGGGGCCGCATCGGGCGAAGACATAGAGGGCACTCTGGCTTCGTGGTGGCAGGAACTGCTGGGAGTGGAGCAGGTTGAACCGGACGACGATTTCTTTGCGCTGGGAGGTCATTCTCTGGTCGGCGTGCGCCTGTTTGCCAAGATCAGGAAGACCTGGCAGGTAGATCTGGAACTTGCCGTGCTTTTTGAAGCGCGCACCGTGCGCCAACTTGCGGAGGTGATCGCCAGGGCGCAGCAGACTGCCGGCACGGAAGAGAAGATCCGTTCTTCCCTGCGCGCGATTCAGCCCAACGGTTCGCGCATTCCCCTCTTTTGCGTCCACGCTGTGGGAGGGGACGTTCTTTTCTATGAGCAATTGGCGAAAGCTCTGGGGCCCGATCAGCCTTTTTATGCATTCCAGTCTCCGCTCATCACGCGGCCGGATTTGCGCGAGATCAGTATGGAAGAATTGGCAGCTACTTACATCAAGGAAATGCGAGCGTTCTATCCGCAAGGACCTTACCTGCTGGGAGGCGCGAGTTATGGCGGATTGGTTGCCTATGAAATGGCGCAGCAGCTGCATGCGCAGGGTTTGGGGCCGGGGTTGCTGGTCATGTTCGATACCGCTATTACGGGGCATGAGCAACGCGTGGATCCCAAAGATCGGGCAGTTACCTTCTGGCAGAATCTTCGCAAAGAGGGTTTGCCCTATCTGACGCGAAAAGCTACGGTAAAGAGGAAATATTGGTGGGAGAAGCTAGAGCGGCGCGCTCAGGTTGCGGCCGGCGCAGCTTACCGGCTGGCGGGCAAGCCTCTTCCATTGGGCCTGCACTATATAGAGGTTGAAGAAGCGCATTGGCGGGCACTGAGGCAATACACATTCCGTCCATATGCAGGCAAGATCACGCTGATACGGGCCGTGGACCGCGGTCCCGAAGTTCTGGGCAAGCGCGAGGATGCGACGCTGGGATGGGGTCCGCTGGCAGCCGAGCTGGAGATTCATGACGTTCCCACCGGGCATATGTCCATGCTGTTTGCGCCCAATGTGGAGACGTTTGCCCAGATGCTCAAGGCTGTTCTGCCTTAGGGGCAGCGCACAGCAGCGGAAACCACAATTCTCCACCAGCGGCCAGCCGTGCGGGCGGCGCGCTGAAAGGATGCGCCTCCCAAATCTGCAAATTGGGAGAAACGGATCGCTCAACCATCAACGCAATGCGATGCCCGGCGTGATCCAGCAGGCAAAACCGCCAGCGTTCAGGCTGATCATTCAAGTCCGGATCCAATTGCAGACGGATTCCTTCCGTGCCGCCAAACAGGAAAGAGAATTTTTTCAGCGGCAGGGAGAGCCCCATGCCCCGCGCCTTGATATAGGACTCCTTCAGCGTCCACAAACGCAGTGAGCGATCGAGTATTTCGTCGCCGCGCAGGGATTCAAGCTGGGCTAATTCACCGGGGGAAAACACATTCGGGGCAAGCGCAGCAATCTCTCCGGCGCGCACACAAGGCTCCACATCCACGCCCACCTCAGCACCGCGGGCAATGAGGCAAATCACCAGGCCGGGAGCATTGGAGAGATTGAAACGCAGGCCGCACTCCGGCTCTGCGGTGGGCTTGCCGTAGCTGTTCAAAGCAAAGCGCCAGGCCTGGGGAGCCAGCGGATGATGGTGCGAGAGAGCGATGCGCGCCAGGGCATGAGTGGCCAGAAATTCACGGGCGTGCCGGTCTCGCTTGAACGACTGCCAGCGCGCAAGCTCGTCATCGCTGAGCAGTTGCGCGCAGGCCTGCGCAACCTCGTCCGCTAGCAGATCGTCGGGGTACGCGCACCACAGATTGAGCGGTTCTTTTTCCATGGCAGTTACAGCGAAACCAGAGTCGAAGTATCCCGAAACCGCAGCACCAAAGTCGGCGCGACCATCAGGGAGTGGCGACCCTCTATAGAACTCAAAAGGACACTGGAACTCTGGTTTCGCTCTTGAACGGCATAAGTAGCCTACCGCATCGGGCTGGCCAACTTTGCGGCAGAGGCCGCAAACGCGGCATTCCAAGCGGCAGAAGACTATAATCTGCCTTATGGCGGCGAGTACACAAACGAATCCGGCTAGAGCTGCGGTTGCGGGGAGTGCTGTTTCCTGCGCTGCGGACGCGACGGCCAAACTGCACGCTCTGGAAGCACATCTGCAGCAGTTGGACAGCCTGATGGTGGCTTACTCCGGCGGCGTGGACTCGGCATTTCTGGCCGCCACGGCGCATCGCGTTCTGGGCAACCGGATGCTGGCTGTGCTGGCCGATTCACCCAGCCTGGCCCGGCGCGACCTGAAACAAGCCTGTGATTTTGCAAATGCCCTGAATATGCCGTTGCACGTGGTTGCGACTGATGAACTAGAGCGGCCCGAATATGCGCGCAACGACGCCAATCGCTGCTTCCATTGCAAGGATGAACTTTTTGCGGTGATGGAAGCATTGGGCGGCAAGCTGGGCTTTACCTGCATCGCCTATGGAATGAACGCCGACGATACCCGCGATTTTCGTCCCGGCCAGCGCGCCGCCGAAGAGCACGCCGTGCTGGCGCCGCTGGCGGAGGCTGGACTGACGAAGATGGATGTTCGTGAACTGGCCAAAGCCGCCGGCTATTCGTTGTGGGATCGTCCGGCTGCGCCGTGCCTTTCATCGCGCGTTGAGTATGGCCGCACCGTAACTCGCGAGGTGCTGGAACAGGTGGAGAAGGCCGAGGAGAGTTTGCGGCAATTGGGATTTCGCGAATTGCGCGTTCGCCATCACGGCGAAGTGGCCCGCGTGGAGATTGCGCGTGCGGAGCTGCCCCGAGCGCTTTCGATGGAGATGATAGACTCGATCTCCGCGGCTCTCAGGAAGTCGGGATTCAAGTACGTCGCGCTGGATTGCGAGGGCTTTCGCTCCGGCGCTATGAATGTGGTGCTGCCCGCGGACGTTTTAGTCCGGCGCGGCGCATAGCCAGCGATTTAGAATCACTACCATGCGGATTGGATACCTGGAGTGTTTTTCCGGCATAAGCGGCGATATGCTGCTGGGCGCCCTGGTGGATGCCGGCGTTCCTTTTGCTCGTCTTGAAGAAACGACCGCCTCACTCGGCGTGGGTGCGCGGCTGAAGATGCGCAAGGTGAGCCGCGGCGGCCTGGCCGCTACCAAAGTAGACGTGATTGCATCGGACCAATCGGCGAGCGAGCTGGCCCATTCACATGAAGGTCATGCGGAGCACATGCATGAGGAACATCCAAGCGGGGCTAGCGGAGTTAGCAAAACAAAAGCCGCGCATAAGCACGAAGAGCACGAGCATCATGCGCATGCTCCTCATCGTTCCTTGTCCGCGATTCTCAAGATCATTCGTTCCGCTCCGCTTGCCGAGGCCGTGAAAGAGCGCTCCATCCGCGCCTTCCAACTGCTGGGCGAGGCGGAGGCGGCCATCCATTCCATTCCAGTCGAAAAGGTGCACTTCCACGAGGTGGGCGCGGTGGATACTATCGTCGATATCGTCTGCGCCGCGGTGGGTGCTGAGGCGCTGGGTGTGGATCGCTGGCTCTCGTCGCCTTTGAACGTAGGAAGCGGAACTGTCGTCTGCCAGCACGGAACGCTTCCCGTACCTGCACCGGCCACGCTGGCTCTGCTTGGCAATGCGCCGGTTTATTCCGCAGGCGCGCCCATGGAGCGCGTGACACCCACCGGCGCGGTTCTGTTGCGGATGCTCGATGTGCGCTACCAGTCGCTTCCTCCCATGCGCGTGAAAGCCTCCGGTTACGGAGCCGGCGGCCGCGAAACTCCGGGAGAGCCCAACCTGCTGCGCCTGCTGGTGGGCGAGCAAGAGGATGCGCAGGCTGACCAGGCTGAATCCGTCGCGGTGATTGAGACGGTCATTGACGATTCCAGCCCGCAGTTGCTGGGCTACGTGAGCGATCTGCTGCTGGCCGCCGGCGCGTGGGACGTATATCGCGCATCGGTGCAGATGAAAAAAGGGCGCACCGGCGTGCAGATGACCGTCCTTTGCCGGCCCGATCTCGCACCCGCGCTCGAAGATCTTCTCTTCCGTGAAACCACTACGATCGGTCTGCGTTGGAGGCTTGAAAATAAGCGTTCGCTGGCGCGCGAGTTCAAGAAGGTGTTGACCGCATGGGGCGAAGTGACCATCAAAATCGCGCGCTGGCCCAACGGCGCCGTCGCCAACGCTTCGCCGGAGTATGAGGATTGCCGGCGGCTGGCAACCGAGCACTCGGTCCCCCTCAAACAGGTGATGCAGGAGGCTATGCGAGCCTATGCAGCCAGCACAGAAAAGGATGGAATCTGATGAATCGTGCAAATATTGAGGCGCTGCTGACGGAAGTCCGCGAGGGCCGGACTGAAATTAAAGATGCTCTCGACCGCCTTCGCGATCTGCCCTTTGAAGACCTTGGCTTTGCCAAGCTCGATCATCACCGCGCGCTGCGCACCGGAATGCCCGAGGTGCTGTTTGCCGCGGGTAAAACCGTGGAGCAGGTAGCTAAAATTTTTGACCACATGGCCAAGGCAGGAGGCAACGTGCTGGCCACCCGCGTCTCCGCCGATATGTATCGCGCGGTTCGTGAGGTGGCGCCGCGCTCTGAATTCCATGAGACCGCCCGCGCCATTACGCTTGAGCAGGCTCCGGCCGTTTCCGGCAAGGGAACCATCGCCGTGGTCTGCGCCGGCACCAGCGACCTGCCGGTGGCCGAGGAAGCCGTGGTGACCGCGCGCCTGATGGGTAATACCGTGGAGCTGATTGCTGATGTAGGCGTAGCCGGTATTCACCGCCTGCTGGCGCAAAAGGCATCGCTCGAATCCGCACGGGTGCTCATTGTCTGCGCCGGCATGGAGGGTGCGCTGCCCACCGTAGTCGCCGGCCTGGTGAATGCGCCGGTGCTGGCCGTGCCCACCAGCGTGGGCTATGGCGCCTCGTTCGGTGGGGTGGCGGCGCTGCTGGGCATGCTGAACACCTGCTCGCCAAACGTCTCCGTGGTCAATATTGACAATGGCTTCGGCGCGGCCTGCATCGCATCGCTCATCAATCGGCTCTGAGAGCTTGCGCAGTAAAGATTGAAAGGAATTTGTTCCGGGTGGCAGAATAAGACGCTTCGTTTTACGTCTCAAGCGGCAAGCCGGGCTTGCGAAACCGCTCAACAGCCGTATAATCATTGCGGTTGGAGCCGGCCAGGAGGTTCCCGTGAAGAACATACCGGTAAGCTCGAAATTCATCGCATCTCTGGGTGCAATTCTGGCGGTTGGGCTCGGGGTTGCGGCGTCCCAGGAGACGCCCCAGCCGGCTAACGCCGCCGCACAAGCTCCCATGCGCAATGCCGCTTCAAAGGCCGCGCACATTGTCAACGATCAGTTGATGGAGTCTTCCGACGGGTTCCACTACCGGGTGATTGGCAAGATATACAACTCCAGCGATACGGCGCTGGTGAATGTTTATATCGTCTATTACATCTGGAAGAATTATTATCCCAACGGTTCGCTGGTCAAAGCAACGGATGGACAGGTCTCGGCGCACATCAAGTATCTGCCCCCCAAGCAGATGGTCGATTTTGTAGCTACCGGAAACGCGCCAATTATTTCTTCTTCAGAACCAGAGCCAATCCAGGCTGAGATTATGGCTGAATTTGCGGAGGAATGATCCCTCAGGTCAAAGCAGCGCCTGCATTCGAATCCAGATACCGTCGACAGCCCCCAACCGCCATTAGGTGATGCGGATCACAGTCCAGCTCCTGCCTGAGCGCCGATCATTCTCCTTATATAGGTAGCGCCTGCACGCGGCGTGTGAAGGAGAATTGTGGCCCGGTCCAGGTTGCCGCTGTGGCGCAGAATCTCGCAGATTTTCTTTCTGCTCCTGTTTCTTGCGCTGCTGATTTTTACGACGTTGCGCTCCACTCCCGGCACCACGGGCGACATTCATCTGCGCGCGCCGGTACGCCTGTTTTTCGAGTGGGACCCGCTCGTGGCCCTGGTCAATGCGCTGGGCGGCCACGCGCTCTATCGGGGGCTGATCTGGAGCCTGATTATCCTGTTGCCCACGCTCTTTCTGGGGCGTTTTTTTTGCGGCTGGATCTGCCCCATGGGCTCGCTGCAACACTTCGTCGGCAGCCTGCCCTCGGAGGCCAAACGCGGTAAGCAGCGCATCGAATCAAACAGATACAAGCGCTGGCAGACGGGCAAGTATGTAGTGCTGATCGCCGGGCTGGTGGCAGCGGTCTTCGGCTCGGCGGCCATCGGCTGGCTCGATCCCTTCAGTCTGCTGGTCCGGTCCTTCGGATTATCGTTGCTGCCCGCCTTCAACTTTGCCGTGCGCGCGGTTCTGGCGCCGATGGAGCACAGTCACATCGCTGCCATCAAGTCGACCGGCGAAATTCTCCATGCGATTCTGCAATTCACAATTCTGGATTTCCGCCCGCGGCAATTCGCGCAAGGACTGATTCTGGGGATTTTGTTGATTGCTATTCTGCTGGCCAGCCTGCGCGTCACGCGTCTGTGGTGCAGGTCGATTTGCCCGCTGGGCGCGTTGCTGGGCGCGGTCTCTCGCTGGAGCGTGCTGGGGCTGCACAAGGATCCCAACTCGTGTGACAAATGCAACCGCTGCCTGCTTAGTTGCCAGGGCGGCGACGATCCCATTGGCGGCGTTCCATGGCGCAAAGCCGAGTGCCTGATGTGCATGAACTGCGTGGGCAGTTGCCCGCACGACGGCCTCCAATTTCGATTCTTCCGTAAAGAGAAAGAGGTCGCCTCGCCAGACCTGGGGCGGCGCAGAACGATCACGGGCCTGGCCGCCGGCGCAGCGCTGGTTCCCCTCATGCGCGCCAACACCGGCTTGGGCAAAAGCCGCAACGAACGGTTGCTGCGTCCACCCGGCGCGCTCGACGAGCGCGATTTTCTCTCCCGCTGCATCCGCTGCGGCGAGTGCATGAAGGTTTGCCCCAACAATGCGCTGCAGCCCACGCTGGAACAAGCGGGTCTGGAAGGGCTTTGGACGCCCACGCTGGTGCCGCGCATCGGCTACTGCGAGCCCAGTTGCGTGCTCTGCTCAGAGGTTTGCCCCACCGGCGCCATCTGGCAGATTACGCCCAAAGAAAAAGGCTGGGTGGTGGGAGTGGGCACGCAGAACCCGGTCCGCCTGGGCACCGCGTTTTACGACCGCGGCCGCTGCCTGCCCTGGGCCGAGGCTACCGACTGCATTGTCTGCGAGGAGTGGTGCCCGGTCTCGCCCAAAGCCATTTATGTTGAAGAAGCCCAGGTGGTCGACTCGGCCGGCAACATCAAAACTCTCAAACAGCCGCGCGTCGATCCCAGCCGCTGCGTGGGCTGCGGCGCCTGTGAGTATGCCTGCCCGCTGCAGGAGCGCCCCGCTGTTTACGTAACCAGCATCGGCGAAAGCCGTTCGCCGAGCAGCCAGATTTTGCTGAATAGAAAGTAAAGGAGACCGTTTTAATGTTTCGATCGAAGATTTGTAAATGGACAGCCGTAGCCGTTGCGATGGTGGCCGCCGTCGCCTTCACAGGATGCAAAAAGCACCATGCCGACCCCTTCCCGGCATCAGGCGCGGTTACAGGCTGGGATAAAACCAGCGATACCCGCACCTATGCGGCCAAAGACCTTTGGCAGTATATCGACGGCGACGCCGAGCAATATGTTTCCGCCGGCGTAGTCTCAACCTCGACCTCCGACTACAAATTTCAGAACCAGTTGGAAGCTACCGTGGATGTGCACACCATGGGCGATGCAGCGGGCGCGCGCAAGATTCTGGAGACGGGAACCAGCGACGCCAAGCCCGTGCAGCTGGGCGATGAGGGCCTTGCCTACGCGCAAAGCGTCATCTTCCGCAAAGGCCCGTACCTGGTGCGCATCGTTGCTTATGAATCCACGCCCGGCGCGCAGCAGGCTCTGCTTGCATTGGCGCACGGCGTGGAAGCGAAGCTGTAAACACATAGGCCGGAACGCCGGCAACAAAAAGACAGAAAGATGAGGATAGCAATGAAAAGCCGTCGGGAATTTATCAAGACCACAGCCACAGGAGCCCTGCTGTTGGGCTCGTCCGCCGCGGCGGACAAATTTGGATTTGCCGCTATGCTCGACCAGAACGCCCAACATGCCGCAACCGGCAAGGCCAGAGTAGTGGTCGCCCGCGATGCGGCCCTCCACGGGCAAGACGGGCAACTGGATGAGAAGCGCGTGCTTGCTCTGCTCGACCGCGCCATCGCTACGTATACCGGGCACGAAAAACCCAGTCGAGGCTTGGAAGCGGATTGTGCCGATGGACAAGGTAATCGGCCTCAAGGTAAATGGCCTGGGCGGCAAGGGAATTTCAACCCACGCAGCGCTGGTGATGGCCGTCTGCGAGCGGTTGCAGCAGGCCGGCGTCAAGCCTGGAAACATATTGGTATGGGACCGTAATGCCCGCGACCTGCAGGCCTGCGGGCTCACCATCTCCACTGACCCCAGCCGCATCCGCGTCTACGGCTCCGATGTGGCTGGCTTCGAGAGCGATCCGGCGGCCTTTGGCTCGGCAGTTAACGTAAAGCTGGCCAAGATTCTCACCCGCGAATGCGATATGGTGCTCAACCTGCCCATCCTCAAGGATCACGAGATGTCTGGCGTAACCTTCTCCATGAAGAATATGTTCGGCGTCCTCCAACGTCCCAACCAACTGCATGCCGGCGGCTGCAACCCCGGCGTAGCCGACCTGAACTGCATTCCAGTGGTTCGCCACAAGGTGCGCTTCACCATTGGCGACGCGATGACTTCCGTCTATGACGGCGGGCCCGGCTTTCATCCCGAGCGTCTGTGGCAGCCCAACGCGCTCATCGTGGGCGAAGACCGCGTAGCCATCGATCAGACCGCGTGGCAGATAATCGAGCGCAAGCGTGCCGAAGTGGGAATGCCGACTCTTGAAGGTGTGGGCCGACCGCCGCGTTACATCGCCACCGCCGCTGACCCGGCGCACGGGTTAGGCATAAACGATCCGCGGCGCATTCATTTGCTTGAAGTGTAACTGCTCGATATTGATCGGGGAGAATCGCCATGACCGGGGAAAACGAACAGAAGGCGGACGGAAAACAGGCGCCGGGGCTCACGCGGCGCGAGGCGACGCTGCAGCTGCTTCGCCTGGGCGGCGTAGCTGCGGGCGCTGCGGGCGCTGCTGTCTGGCTCCGCGAGCACAGTTTTCGCCCGGTCCCGGCGCAGGCTGAGCAGGCGCGGCACGACCATCGCATAACTTCCGATTCTCAGACCCCGCAATGGCCGCACCTGACTGTCGTTCAAGGCGGGGAACCGCGCGCACTCGTCCAGCGGGCGCTTGAAGATTTGGGTGGGATTCGCCGATTCGTCAGCAGGCAGGATGTGGTGGTTCTCAAGCCTAACATCGCATGGGATCGAACTCCGGAGCAGGCCGCTAATACCAATCCCGAAGTGGTGGCCGAGGTGGTGCGCCAGTGCTGGCAGGCTGGAGCAAAGCGCGTGATCGTCACCGACGTCAGTTGCAATGAGCCGCGCAGGTGTTTTCAGCGCTCGGGTATTCAGGCTGCGGCACGAGCTGAGGGGGCGGAGGTGATACTTCCCGATCCTGAGCTTTATCGCGAGGTGGATCTGGGCGGCGTGGTGCTCAAGAGTTGGCCGGTGTTTACACCGTTTCTTGAAGCGGACAAAATCTTCAATCTGCCTATCGCCAAGCATCACGGGCTGGTGGGGGTTACGTTGGGCATGAAGAACTGGTACGGAATCCTGGGCGGACAGCGCAATCGGTTGCACCAACAGATTCACCAGAGCCTGGCTGACCTGGCTAACTTTATGCTGCCTACAGTCACGTTGATGGATTGCTACCGCATTCTGCTGCGCAACGGTCCCACCGGCGGAAACCTTGAAGACGTGGTTCTGAAGAAGACTATGGTTGCCGGAACCGATCCTGTGGCCATCGATGCGTATGTGGCCAAGGCTTATTGGAATCTGGACCCCGAGCACCTGCCTTATCTGGAGATGGCCGCCGCGCGGGGACTGGGGACGGTGGATTTCGAGAAGTTGGTGGTGAAGGTTAGCCAGTTGGGGTAGCTGGCCTACCGAGCATCAACCGAACGAATAACTTGAACAGACTCTAATGTTTTGCGAGTGCATTCGCGGTGGCGCGTTTGGTTGCGTCCATGGTGCGCGTCATAGAATCGCGGGGGAATTTCTCAAGCGGCTCATGCAGCCAGCCGAAACCAAAGGGGATGCCGCGTGAGAGTGAAACGCTGCGGCACTCGGCGTAGACGCCGCCATCGGCTTCTTCAAAACGCCAATACGAGTTGAGCCGCCACAGAAATCCCTGGTCAGTGCCGTCCTGCTGAATGCGCGAGGAATGGGAGATGATTTCTAACCTATTCGCCGCCGGCACAATGTAACTGACATCGTATTCGGAATCATAAGTCAGGGTGATGAACTGCTTGTTCTGTAACTTCAGAAACACCCGGAAGCGATCACCGTCCTGCTTGAGCATTTTTGAATCGATAACATCCGGCGAGTAGATACGCTTGTAATTCCCGTAGTCCTGCATCAATGCGCGAACCTGGGCAATGTGGACTCCGGGAAAGAAGGAGAAGCCAAGCCAGTCATGAATCAGGCCGCCCTGGATTCGAACTTCTCCGCTACGCTGCTGCACGACAATCGTCTGGCCATTGCGGGCGGCGGCTTTTACCTCAGGATGGGAATCGGAATAAAGGAATGCTCCGTCGTGAAGCTGCTTCTCAGTTACGGAGATGTATTGATCGAAGGCATGGCTGGTTTCAGCCGACGGCTCAACGCCAAAAGCAGGGATCGCAAACAGCGCGACTGCCACAACCAAAAATGTGCGCATACCTCATCTTGTCGCTGCGGGCTGACCTCGTCAACTCTCCCGATTCCGGAGATCTGATATTTCGCGCTACAATTTCGATGGGAGCGCATCCATGACCCAATCCCGCCGCAATTTTCTTAAATCCGGAGCGGTTGCTGCCGCAGCTGCAGTTGCCGCACCCAAGCACACTTTCGCCGCACTTGCATCGGACTATTTAACCAATGGACCGCTGAGCGAGTTTGGTTACGCCGAGATCGAGTTGCTGGATGGGCCGCTGCGCGAGCAGTTTGAGACGAACCACATCTTCTATCTTTCACTCGATGAGGATATGCTGCTTAAGCCCTATCGCCAGCGCGCCGGATTGCCGGCCCCCGGCGACGATATGGGCGGATGGTACGACTGGGTGGACGGCAAGCATCTCAAGGACAGTCACGGCTTTTGCCCCGGCCATACCTTTGGCCAATACCTCTCCGGTTTGTCGCGCTGCTTTGCCGCAACGGGCAACAAGCAAACGCAGGAAAAGGTGCATCGGCTGGTGAAGGGCTATGCCGCGGCAATTTCGCCAAAGTTTTACCAGGACAATCGCTTTCCCGCTTACATCTACGACAAAGGTTCCATTGGCCTGCTTGATGCGCATCGATATGGCATGGAGTACACCTCTCTGCGGACTTTGAATGCGGAGATTGATGCAGCACTGCCTTACCTGCCAGCCAGGGGAATATCGCGCGCCGAACAATATGCGCGGCCGCACAGCGACGATTCGTGGTGCTGGGACGAGCCTTATACTTTGCCGGAGAATCTTTTTATTGCATACAAGTGCGGGGCGGGCGACCGTTTTCTCGATCTTGCGAAACGCTTTCTGGCAGACGACTGGTACTTTGATCCGCTTGCGGCGGGACAAAATGTGCTGCCCGGAAAGCACGCCTATAGCCATGTGAATGCGCTCTCAAGCGCCATGCAGGCTTACCTGGTGATGGGCAGTGAGAAGCATCTCAAAGCGGCGAAGAACGGTTTTGAATTTTTGCGCACGACACAGAGCTTTGCCACCGGTGGATGGGGGCCGGACGAGCAGTTTTGCGAGCCTGGTAGCGGTGTGATGGGCGAGAGCCTGACCAAGACACACTCGAGTTTTGAAACTTGCTGCGGCTCTTACGCGCAGTTCAAGATCACCCGCTATCTTTTGCGCGTAACCAAGGACAGCCGCTACGGCGACAGCATGGAGAGGATACTTTATAACGCCATTCTGGGCGCCAAGCCGATGAAGAGGGATGGGCACGGATTTTATTACTCCGACTATAACAATGACGGCTCAAAGACTTACTACCCCGATAAGTGGAGCTGCTGCACGGGGACCTTTGCACAGATTACTGCGGACTACGGCATCAGCGCTTACTTCGGCGATACGAAGGGAATTTATATCAATCTATATGTGCCTTCGCGGCTGACCTGGTCGCGCGGGCGGGAGGTGATCGCATTTACCCAGGAGACGAACTATCCGCATCATCCTTCGACCCGGATCTTAATCGACGCTGTAATGGCCAGCAAATTCCCGATTTATCTGCGCATTCCCGCATGGGCCGGACCCAAGACCACAGTTGCAGTGAACGGGAAGCAAGTTCTCATGAGTCCCACGCCAGGCCAGTTTGCCCGTCTTGAAGACGTATGGAAGACCGGTGACCGGATCGAGATTGAGTTCGATATGCCTACGGTGCTGGAGGCTGTGGACCCGCAGCATCCTGACCTGGTGGCGCTGGTGCATGGACCGCTGGCGCTGTTCGGCGTGGGCGCGATTCCTGAGAAGGTCAGCAGTCAGGAACTTCTCGCCGCCAGCCAGATTGCAACCGGCTCAACCGATTGGCAAGCTAAGACCGCAGCGGGCAATCTAACCCTGCGGCCTTTTGCAACCATCGAGGACGAGCACTATCGCCTTTATCTGAAAGTCAAGGGATGAAGGTGCTGACTTAAATTCGTTCCATCCCAGATCCTCCGCCACGGCGGACGTATGCGGGTCGTCCGGCTACCAGGGCCGCACGATTTCGGTCCCTTGACGCTCGTGTGGCGCGGGCGCATGATTGATCCATAGGAGTGTATTCCATGCCCGCCAAAACAGCTTCAGCCCGCGTAACTTCTAAGGTCGCCGGCAAATCCTTCCGCGCAGCCGGCACAAAGCCGCGCGCCAGGAAGGCGCGCGTGTCCAGACTGGAAGCCAAGCGGCTGGAGAGCTTTAAGGCGCTGATGAAGAAGTACGGCGGGAAGTGCTCATTTGCCGGATACGATGGGTGAGTTTTTCGCAGAAGCAGTCGACGGCATTTTGGCTATTACCGAGAAGAAGGAGCAACCTTGTTGAATCGCGACCAGATCATTAACCGCTTACGTGAGAACAGGGCGGCATTGCGCGCACGCGGCGTTGCGCACGCGGCTTTATTCGGCTCGCGCGCCCGCGGCGACGAGCGTCCGGATAGCGATACCGATATTATGATCGAGTTCGACCCCACAGCCCGGGTTACGGTCTTCGACTACGCAGGGCTTAAAAGCGAGCTCGCCGCCTTGCTCGAGGGGCCCGTCGACGTTGTCAACCGCGACGGACTGAAGCCGTATGTAAAACCCGCCACGGCGGATGCCATCTATGCCTTCTGACACTTTGGCTGTGCTGCGCGACATGGAGCGTCACATCCATCTAGCAGTCGCGTTCGCAGAGGGCATCGACTATGAGGCATTTGAGAACGACACGCGGACAGTGTTCGCCGTTATCCGCTGCCTGGAGATCGTTTCAGAGGCCTCGCGCCGTCTTCCAGATGAATTGAAGGCGCGCCATCCCTCAATCCCCTGGAAGAACATAGCGTCAGCGGGTAATGTTTACCGGCACGATTACGAGGAAGTTGCGGCGAAACTGGTGTGGGACACTGTGCAAGTTGCCTTGCCTGCTCTTCAGGCCGTGGTTGCACAGGAGATCGAGCGGCTGGGTTCAGTACCGCCTCCACCGACGGCGCATGCTTGATTACGAGCAATCGCGCCGACTTCGAGTTGATTCGGGATTATCGGGATTTTAAATTGGAAGTTTGGTAGTTCGTGCAGTTCCAAGTTCAAAAATATAATATTGGAATACCGGGCTCGTCTCGAACACTTTTGTTTTGGGTGAAGCATGCTTGATTTGAAGTCTTTCGCAGAGCGTTACATTCCGGAGAGTATTGACTGGTTTCAGAAATATGGTGAGATTCAGAATGATGAGCAGGTAAGCCTTGCAGTCCGATCACCGGGTATGTATCGATCGGATCGCTCAAAGCACCTTCTAAAATGGCTCCATGATTATCATGTTCTTCAATCGTTCACGTCCGAAACAGAGAACCGAATTACCGAACAGGTGATTGCGTTTGCTGATTCTAGGACTCGAATAAATCTTAATCAGAATAAAGAATTGATTTTTGAGGAATTCAAAAGCCTAGAATTGTTAATACAATCGGTTGTACCGGCGAACAAATCCGGGAAACTTCGGAATGTCACATCACTTGCATCAAAATCTCTCTGGTGCTGCTATCCACAAGATATTCCGATTTACGATAACTATGCAGAATATGCCCTTCAGGTGATTTGCCGAATATGCAGTATCAAAATTATCAGCGAAGCTAATGGTGCGAACTCGAAATATAGCCGATTTCTTGAGGCTTGGTTCCATATTTATAAGGAAATTGAACCGATAATTCTTGGCTCCGACATGAAAGGCTATCCATACAAAATCAGGGTACTCGATTCGCTCTTATGGTATACAGGACAGCCGAAGTTCGATTTTATCCAATCGTGACATCTAATAAAGCGGGCCACTCAATTATGAGCGGCCCGCTGAGTTTGCAGATATAGCTTTCGAAATTAGTCTCCGGCGACGAGTTCGCCTTCCCGCTGCTTCGCGATAGGCTTGGCTGGGGCGATGGAGCTGAGGGTAACCAGGCCTTCGATGGGCTTTTCGCCCAGCACGTGCTCGCGATAGAGCTTGGCCATTTGGGCGTTCTCGGCTTCAGCTTTGAGTTTGTCTTCACGGGCGCGCATTTTTTCTTCGCGGGCGTTCTTGGCGATTCCCAGCTCGTCGAGCGTGTGATTGGCTTCGGAGTTCACGTGGTCCATGTTCAGGGCCAGCGTGTGGCCAACTTCGGTCATACCCACCTTTTTGCCGCCGGCGAAGATCTCGTGGCGGCCGTGCTCCTCATACCACTTGGTGAGGGTGGCCGTCATGTGCATCTTCTCGATGATGTTGCGCCAGCCTACGCCGGTGTTGTAAGCGCAGAAGCTGATTTCGCCTTCCTGCGTGGCGTAGGGGATGATGCACTGCTCGGTGCGGCGGAAGTCGTAGTTGAAGAGATCCTGGAACCACATGCCGGCGATGAAGAGGAAATTCCAACGGTCCTGGCGGCGCTTCTGGATATCTTCGAGGGTGCGGTCGCCTTTGACGCTGCCGTAGTTTTTGCCGGTGGCGTTGAAGGTCTTGTCCATCTTCTTCATCATGTCAGTGATTTTGAAGTGGGTGGGCGCCTGGAATGGATCGTAGTTGCGCAGCAGCGCAAGACCGAAGCCGATGAGTGAGAGGGTCTTGCCGCGGGCTGCGTCGTTGACCTTGGCCAGATCCTTGGCCACCTTGTTCATGTTGAGGAAGGCGGTTACGGGAGCTGATTCCTTGGTTTCCTTGTCGATCATCAACGCCATGCCGATGCCGCAGTTGGGATGGCACCCGCAGCTGAGTTGGCCCCACTCGGCTGCTGGTCCGTGAATCAGATCGGCCCAGTCGGAGAAGGTGCTCATAAAGCTGATAGGGAACCAGTCGCGCTCCGGTTCGCCAATGCCGCACTGCTTCTTTACGTCGTGGGCCATGTGCGAGAGCGTGTAGCGCTGCGCCTGGCGGCGATCGTCGGTGATGTCTTCGTCGCGGCCGGTAAAGCTGACCGGCTGGAAGCTGAGGAAGCTGATCCTCTTGGGATTGTCGAGAGCGAACTGGATGATGCGGCCCACCTGCTCGTTGTTAATGCCGTTAATGATGGTAGTGACTGGAACGATTTCTACGCCGGCTTCGTGCAGGTTGTTGATTGCCTGCAGCTTGACGTCGAAGAGATTGCCGACTTTGCGGTGTGAGTTGGCGGCGTTGCCGATGCCGTCGAACTGGAGATAGACGTAGCGCAGGCCCGCTTCAGCGGCGGCGCGGCAGAGCTCCTTGCTCTTGGCGAACTCGATTCCATTAGAAGCGGCCTGGACGCTGTTGTAGCCCACCTTGCGGCTGTAGGCTACAGCGTCAAGGAAGTAAGGCGACAGCGTGGGCTCGCCGCCGCGAGAACTGCACGCTCATCTGCCTCTTGGGCTTGATGGTGATGGCGTTGTCGAGCATGGTCTTGATCTCGTCCCACGTCAACTCATGGACGAAGCCAACCTGGTTGGCGTCCATGAAGCAAGGGTCGCACATCATGTTGCAGCGGTTGGTCAGGTCGATGGTCAGCACTGAGCCGCGTCCGTTGGTGATGGTCGAAGTGCCGTGGTGGTGCAGCTTTTCGTCGCCCTTGCCATGCGCGCGCACATCGCGTCCGGGGAAGCTCTCTTCAAGGTGCTTGAAGAAGGCCGTGTCGATCGACATTACGTCTTCAAAGTGGCCGTGCTTGGGGCAGTCCTTCACCATCAGGATCTTGCCGTCGCGCTCGATGATCTGGGCCTTGATCTCGCCCACCTTCTCGTTGAGCAGCACTTCATGGGGCAGCTTGCCGTCCAGAATCTGCTTGCGAATCTCGGGCACGCACTTGGGACAGAGCGAGTCAGTGGTGCGCGGCCAGCCCAGCGGCGGCTTTTCCTTCTCGTA
>CAVRVZ010000001.1:0-73181 GCA_963724755.1 uncultured Acidobacteriaceae bacterium | reverse complement strand
TGTTCTGTAACGCTTAACCAGTACCGTATTGCTGATCTCCCCGTAGAGCGCAATCACGCGCCTGTCGGCCACCAGTTCAGCGCGATATTTGGCCTGGATTCCGTGGCGCTTCGCCCAATCCTCCAGCGCCGCAAAATTAGGCGAGATCAGCGCGGAGATGAATTTGTGCTTGTCGCCCACCAGCGCCGCCTGCGCCACCAGCACATTCACCTTCAGCTTGTTTTCGATCGGCTGCGGCGCCACCATCTTCCCGCCTGAAGTCTTCAGCAGCTCCTTCTTGCGGTCGGTGATAAAAAGAAAACCATCCGCGTCCAGATGCCCGATATCGCCGGTGCGGAACCATCCTTCCTCGTCGAAACACTCCGCAGTCGCCTCCGGCTTGTGCCAGTAGCCGCCAAACACCGACGGCCCGCGCACCAGCAACTCTCCGTCCTCGGCCACCTTCACCTTCACGTTCGACAAAATCCTGCCCGCGGCGCCCATGCGGTGGCGCAGTGGCGAATTCAGCGCGATCACCGGCGAAGTCTCTGTAAGACCATATCCCTCCCAGAGAGCAATTCCCACCGAAGCAAACCATTTCGCGGTATCGATTCCCAGCGGCGCGCCGCCAGGCACAAAAATCCTCACCCTCCCGCCGAAGGCTTCGCGCACCTTGGAATAAACCAGCTTGTCGGCCAGCTTCCATTTCAGCGACTTGGGCCTGCGGCCGTCATAAACCGTATCGATATGCTCCGCTCCCACCCCCACCGCCCATGCAAACAGCCGCTTCTTCACCGGCGAAAGCGCGGCGCGGCGCTCCACCTCCTGGCGAATTTTCTCAAAGACTCGCGGCACTCCCACAAACACCGTAGGCCTGATCTCGCGCATCGCCTGGGGCAGCTTGTCGAATTGCGAGCAATAAGCCACCTGCACCCCGAACGAATACATAATGTAGTCCAGTACGCGGGCAGTAACGTGCGACAAAGGCAGAAATGAAATCAAAGCGTCGGTGGGATCGAAGTCGAAATCCTCTGGCGCGTAGTTCATGTTGGCGGCAATATTGCCGTGCGTTAGAACCACCCCCTTGGGCGTGCCCGTGGTGCCGGAGGTATAAATCAGCGTGGCCATGTCCTTGGGCTCGGCGGCGCGCACCAGCGCGTCAAAAACCGGATCGCGCTCGCTCCCCCTGGCATCGGCTCCCTCAATCGCCTCAAAGTTGAAAGCAATCGCTCCCTCCGGCGGCGCCGGATCCATCATCAAAATCCGCTCGATCTGCGTCTTGTCGCGTACGGCGTTCAGCTTGTCAAACTGCAGGCGCGTGGAAACCACCGCAATACGGCAACCGGCGTCGTCCAGTTCCGCGGCTATCTGTTCCCCGGTAAGCGTGGGATAGATGGGCACGTCCACGGCCCCGATAGCCAGCGCGGCAAAATCAGTAACGGCCCACTCCCAGCGGTTCTCGGCGATCAGGGCGATGCGGTCGCCCTTTTGCACGCCCCAGCCCAGAAATGCCTTGGCCAGAGCCCTTACGCGCTGGTAAATCTGGTCGGAAGAAATTGGTTGCCATTGGCCGAACTCGTCCTGCCAGAGCACGGCGCGCGGGTTGTTTGCCGCGGCTACGCGGCAAAACAGATCATTGAGAGTGGAAATGGAATCGTTATTTTTCATCTGCTTGAAATAGGGTACGCGTAAAATTCGCCAACACTGCCACACGAGAGTGTATCAGCGCAGAGCCATGGTGTGGGAGGGCGGCAGGTGCAAATCGCAGCTTCAAATCATATTTTTCAGGAAATTTCCGCCCGTCCTTGCATACTTATGCACTTCTGTTGTATATTTATTCATGCGCGGCCGCCTAACTGCGAGCCGCGCTTTCGATTTTGTCCGCCAAAGGCAATCGAACGCTCAACCAACTGCGATGAAGATTCAAAGACACAACGCGATTCGCGACCTGCTGGCCAGCTCCGCGGTCACCAACCAGGACGAGCTGCGCCGCAAGCTGCGCCGGCGCGGCTTTGCGGTAACCCAGGCCACGCTCTCGCGCGATATTCACGAGTTGCGCCTCTCCAAGGGCCCGGGCGGTTATTCCCTGCCCCATCGCAATGGAACCAACGGCAGTCGCCACGGCGGTTGAAGACGACAGCCCGCCCTCTGTAGCCGAGATGATCGAGAGCTTTGGCCTGCGCGTGCGCCAGGCCATGAATCAGGTGGTCGTGAGCACGGTGATGGGCGGAGCACAGCCCGTAGCCGCGGCCCTCGACTATGAAGAATGGCCGGAGGTGGTCGGCACCGTAGCCGGCGACGATACCGTACTGGTCATCTGTCCCGACCCGCGCCGGGCAGGCGAAGTGGAAGCAAGACTAAGGACGATGCTCGAATCATGACGAAATCTATCCAAACCGCGGTTGTAGGAGTTACCGGGTACGCCGGCGCCGAACTGGCCCGGCTGCTGCTGCATCATCCCCGCCTCAAGGGCAAGCCCCCGGTCTTTGCCGGCCGCGTCGACGAAAAAGATGCGGCGCGCGGCGGCGTTCCTCTCGCCGAAATTCATCCCGAACTGGCCGACAGCAACGGCAGCGGCAATCTCAAGCAGGAGCCATTTTCCTGGGAGCTGCTCACCAGCCGCGGCGTTGAAGTCCTCTTCCTGGCCACGCCGCACGAGCAGTCCCGCGAGTGGGTGCCCGAGGCGCTCGCGCGTGGCCTTCGCGTCATCGACCTGAGCGGCGCATGGCGGCTCACCGATGCCGCCAACCGCGCCGTCTATGCCTTCGCCGATGAAGGCTCCGACCTTGCCGCCGCAACCCAGGCGCAGTCCGTCTACGGCATGCCCGAGCTGCATCGCGCCGCAGATCGCCGGCGCGCGCCTGGTCGCCAATCCCGGCTGCTACGCAACCTCCATCATCCTGCCCCTCAAGCCGCTGGTGGCCGCGGGGCTGATCGACCTCGACCAACGGCATCGTCGCCGACTCCAAAAGCGGCGTCAGCGGCGCGGGCAAAGTCGCCCACCGCCAAAACCCATTTCATGTACGCGGCCGACAATCTCTCCGCCTATGGCGTCTTCACCCATCGCCACACCGGCGAATTGCTTGAGCAGATCGGCATCGATTCCAGCCAGATCGATCTTCACGCCCCATCTGCTGCCCATTCCGCGCGGCATTCTCTCCACCATCTATGTTCGCTTCCTCAAGACGCAGACCGCGGAAAGCATCGCCCGCGTTTATCGCGAATTTTTCTCCGGCAGCCCCATGGTCCGGCTGTACGATAAAACGCTGCCGCAGATTCAATACTCGGTCCGCACCAACTACGCCGATATCGGCTTCCACCTTGCCGCCGACGGCCGCCGCGCGGTCATCGTCAGTTGTCTCGATAACTTGTTGAAAGGCGCCTCCGGTCAGGCCGTGCAAAACCTGAACGTAATGCTCGGCTGGCCAGAATCGGAAGGTCTTGAATGAAACTCGCCGCGGAGGGCCTCGAATGAAGTACGTCGTCAAATTAGGAGGAGCCGGCCTTGAGACTCCGTCGCTGCTCGATGGCTCCATGCGCGCCATCGCCGATCTTGTCCGCGACGGCAACCAGGTGGCCGTGGTCCACGGCGGCGGCGTGCAGTTGACCCGCATGCTCAAAGCCCTGGGCAAGCAAAGCGAATTCATCAACGGCCTGCGCGTCACCGACGCCGAAACCCGCGACGTCGCGCTCATGGTCCTCGGCGGCAAAGTGAACAAAGGCCTGGTAGCGGCACTCGGCGCGCTCGGACTGCCCGCGGTCGGTCTCACCGGCGGCGACGGCCTGCTCTTTCGCGCCCGCAAAAAGCGCACCGCGCCCGACCTCGGCTTTGTCGGCGAAATCGCCTCCAGCGACCCGCGCTGGATCGAGTCCATCTGGCAGTTGAACGGCGTGCCCGTTCTCTCTTCCATGGCTCTCGGCTTTGACGGCGAGTACTACAACATCAACGCCGACGAAATGGCCGCCGCCTGCGCCATCGCCTGCCGCGCCGACGCTCTCGTCTTCCTCACCGACGTTCCCGGCGTCAAAGGCGCAAACGGAGAAGTCCTCCGATGGCTGAGCATCGACCAGATCGCCGAGATGGCCAAAAGCGCCGTCATCTCCGGCGGCATGTTGCCCAAGCTCAGCGCCTGCCGTGAAGCTCTTTTGAACGGCGTAAAGCGCGTAAGAATTCTGCCCGCGGAAGCTGCAGGTTCTCCTTGCCCGACCTGTGCAGCTCCCGCGTAGCCCACGGCACCGAAGTATGGTGGCCTAGAGGCGCTGAAGAGCGAGTGAAGAGTGGGACAACAGGAGAAATGAATTGACCAAACTCGATCAAATTCGCGCCGCTGAAGCCCGGCTGCTGCATTCCCACCTACGACCGCAACCCCATCCTCTTCGTCGACGGGCGAGGGCGTTCACATCATCGACGAGAACGGTACGAAGTACCTCGACCTGCTCAGCGGCATCGGCGTCAACGCGCTCGGCTACAATCACCCGGTCATCGTCGAAGCCATCGCCCGCCAGAGCCGCGCGCTCATCCACACCTCGAACCTCTACTACCACGAGGGCCAGGCGGAGCTCGCCCTGCGCCTCACCGAGCAAACCGGCCTCGACCGCGCCTTCTTCTCCAACACCGGCACCGAAGCCTGGGAGGGCGCCATGAAGCTGGCCCGCGCCTATGCCGGCCTCAAGCGCAGCGAAGGCGTCAGACCTCGGCACCAAGTTTCTCGCCCTCGAGCAGAGCTTTCACGGCCGCACCTTCGGCGCCGTCTCCACCACCTATAAGGACAAGTACCGCGAGCCCTTCGCCCCCGTCGTTCCCGGCGTTGAATTCGTCCGCTTCAACGACGTAGCCGACCTGCGCGCCAAATTCTCCACCGAAGTCTGCGCCATCCTCGTCGAAGCCATCCAGGGCGAAGGCGGCATTCGTCCGCTCACGCAGGAGTTCTTCGCCGAAGCCCGCGCGCTCGCCAGCTTCCACCGGCGCGCTGCTCATCGTCGATGAAATTCAGGCCGGCATGGGCCGCACCGGCAAGTGGTGCGCCTATCAGCACTACGGCATTCAGCCCGACGTCACCACTCTGGCCAAGCCCCTCGCCGGCGGCCTTCCTCTCGGCGCAACGCTCTGCACTGAAGAAGTCGCGCGCGCCTTCCATCCCGGCATGCACGGCACCACCTTTGGCGGAGGCCCGCTCGCCTGCGCCGTAGCCATCGCCGTCATCGACCACATCGAAAAGGAAAATCTCCTCGCCCACGTAACCGAAGTCGGCGACTACTTCCAATCCCAACTGCGCTCGCTCGCCAGCGCGTCACAGCGCCATCATCGACGTGCGCGGCAAGGGCCTGATGCTCGCCGCCGAGCTCGATTCCGCCGATCTCGCCAAGCTCACCGTAGCCGAGATGCTCAAGCGCCACATCCTCATCAACTGCACCAGCGACACGGTCCTGCGCTTCCTGCCGCCATACATTCTGGAGCGCGCTCACGTCGACACCGCCATCGCCGCGCTCGACGAAATCTTCACCGAACACGCAGCCGCCGCAACGCACGCGCCGCAACCACCCAAGGAGGACAAATCCATGGCTAGCAAAGCAACCCTCGAACACCCGCCGGCGCTTCCCGTCCAAAAGGACCCCGATATTCTCGCCGCCGCCGCGCGATTAGCCGGCGAAGACATGTGCTCCATCGCCGATCTCTCCAGCGGCCGAGGTCCGCGCCATCCTCAAGCTCGGCCACGAGGTCAAGCGCAATCCCGTCGAGTATCGCCACGCCCTCGACGCCAAACAGATGGTGCTCATGTTTGAGAAAGCCAGCCTGCGCACGCGCCTGGCCTTCGAGGCCGGCATCAACACCATGGGCGGCAACGCCATCTTCGTCGATCAGACCAACTCGCCCCTCGGCGAGCGCGAATCCATCGCCGACGTGGCCCGCAACGTCGAGCGCTGGGTCGATGTCATCGTGCTGCGCACCTACGCGCACGACACCATCACCGAGATGGCCGCCAACTCGCGTGTGCCGGTCATCAACGCGCTCTCTGACTTCGAGCATCCCTGCCAGGCGCTGGCCGATTTCATGACCCTCGAAGAGCACTTCGGCTCCGCCGCCGGGCTCAACTTCACCTACGTCGGCGACGGCAACAACGTCTGCCACTCGCTGATGCTCACCGGCGCGCAACTGGGCGCGAATGTCACCGTGGCCACGCCGCGCGGCTACTCGCCGGACATCGAAATCGTCACCATGGCGCGCGACATTGCGCAGGCCAACGGCTGCGAGTTGCGCCTGCTGCAGGACCCGCAGGCCGCCGTCGAAGGCGCCGACGCCATCTACACCGACGTCTGCGTCAGCATGGGCTTCGAGCACGAATCCACCAAGCGCGCGCCCATCTTCCGGCCCTTCCAGGTCAACGAAGCGCTGATGCAAAAGGCCGCGCCGCGCGCGGTCTTCATGCACTGCCTGCCCGCGCGCCGCAACGAAGAAGTGACCGACGCGGTCCTCGACGGCCCGCAGTCCATCGTCTTCGACCAGGCCGAAAACCGCCTGCACGCGCAGAAGGCGCTGCTGCTGCTGCTGCTCGGCGGGCTGGCATGAAGCTGAGCCGCCATAATCGCAAAAATGCTGAGGAGTGAGTATGTCTGAACTGAAGGATGATCAATCACAAAAAACCGTGGGCCTATCAAAATCCAGCAAATTAATGACTGGGGTTGTCATTTTTTGTAGCGCGACCATTTTATTTTGGTATCTCTCGCACCGAGATGCAGAAATCGCAACTAGACAACAGGTTGTGGTTGGCAATATCCAAACGGCAAGTAGGGGACGACACGACACAGTAACCTATGACTTTCAGTTCGATGGCAAAGATTATCTCGAATCAGAAGATCACAATTCGGGTCTCACCGTAGGCCAGAGAGTCAAAGTCTATGTCGACCCCGCACATCCAAGCACAAATAGTCTGAGAGATTTTCATGTGAATAGCGTTTGGAATCATCGACAGATGACAGTCTTTTTCTACTTGTCGATCGGATTGGCGATTTTGACTGCGAATGTTTGGCGAATCAAAACCAGAATTAAGAGGCCAATGTGAATCTCGCGCCCGTAGGGGCGCTATGAAATGGAGCTCATCGGGAGCTTTTGCTCAAGTCGCTGTTTTGAAAGGGCACGGCTTCACAGGCTGCGGAAAAACTCGGAGTTTCTGGTGAAATGGGCGAAAAGCATCCCTCAGGGGCTAAAGCCCGCCTCATTTTGCGGCATTTACGGCACGACTGATGTCGTGCCCTTTCAAAGTAACGATTTGATCAGAGGTTCTCAAGCATGTCCGTAATTCTCGAATCCCTGCCCGTCGGCCAAAAAGTCGGCATTGCCTTCTCCGGCGGGCTCGACACCTCCGCCGCCCTGCACTGGATGAAGCAGAAGGGCGCCATCCCTTACGCCTACACGGCCAACCTCGGCCAGCCCGACGAAACCGACTACGACGCCATCCCGCGCGCGGCCCTCGAATACGGCGCCGAAAAAGCCCGCCTCATCGACTGCCGCGGCCCGCTGGTTCGCGAAGGCATCGCCGCGCTGCAGGCCGGCGCATTCCACATCACCACCGCCGGCGTCCCTTACTTCAACACCACCCCCATCGGCCGCGCCGTCACCGGCACCATGCTCGTCGCCGCCATGAAGGAGGACGACGTCCACATCTGGGGCGACGGCTCCACCTTCAAAGGCAATGACATCGAGCGCTTCTACCGCTACGGCCTGCTCGTCAATCCCGATCTCAAGATCTACAAGCCCTGGCTCGACGCCGCATTCATCGACGAGCTCGGCGGCCGCGCCGAGATGTCCGCCTTCATGCAGCGCCACGGCTTCGCCTACAAGATGTCCGCCGAGAAGGCCTACTCAACCGACTCCAACATCCTCGGCGCAACGCACGAAGCCAAAGACCTCGAGCACCTGTCCACGTCCATCAAAATCGTCGTCCCCATCATGGGCACGGCCTTCTGGCGCGACGATGTCGAAATCAAGCCGGAGCAGGTCGCCGTCCGCTTTGAAGAGGGCTTTCCCGTCGCCCTCAACGGCCGGCAATTCGAGCGACCCCGTCGAGCTTCTTCTCGAAGCCAACCGCATCGGCGGCCGCCACGGCCTCGGCATGTCGCGATCAGATTGAGAACCGCATCATCGAAGCCAAATCCCGCGGCATCTACGAAGCCCCCGGCCTCGCCCTGCTCTTCATCGCCTACGAGCGCCTCATCACCGGCATTCACAACGAGGACACCATCGAGCAGTACCGCGACAATGGCCGCAAACTCGGCCGCCTGCTCTACCAGGGCCGCTGGTTCGACTCCCAGGCCATCATGCTCCGCGAATCCGCCCAGCGCTGGGTCGCCAAACCCATCACCGGCGAAGTCACACTCGAGCTGCGCCGCGGCAACGACTACTCCATCCTCAACACCGAGTCGCCCAACCTCACCTTCCATCCCGAGCGCCTCAGCATGGAGAAGACCGAATCCACCTTCTCCCCGCGCGACCGCATCGGCCAGCTCACCATGCGCAATCTCGACATCACCGACACCCGCGACAAGCTCCTCACCTACGCCGCGGCCGGCCTCCTCACCCTCAGCAAAGGCAGCGAAATGCCCAAGATTGAGAATAGTGCTAAGGAAAAGGAATAGCGTGAGGTACGTCTTGAATCAATGTCGAACGAACAAAATCCCGGAAGATGTGGTCCGGCCGCTTTCGCGAACCGCTCGATCCAGACTTCGAACGCTGGCAGCGTTCCATCGTCTTCGATTGGCGTCTTCTCCCCCAGGAGATAGCCGCCAGCAAGGCCCACGCATCTGCTCTCGTCGCCGCCAGATCCTCACTCAAGGATGAAGGAGCGACGATCCGCGACGCGCTCGACACAATCGCCGCCGACCACGCCTCCGATGCCGGCCAGGCCCAGTGCGCGACCACGCAACCGCCGAAGACATTCATCACTTCGTCGAGCTCAAACTCGTCGAGCGCATCGGCTCGCTCGGCCTCAAGCTCCACACCGGCCGCAGCCGCAACGAGCAGATCGCCACCGACCTGCGCCTCTACGTGCGCACTCAAATCGCCCTTGTCATCGAATCGTCTAGCCGCCTGGGCCAATGCCCTCGTCGAGCAGGCCCGCGCCGCCGAAGATTCCGTGATGCCCAGCTATACCCACCTGCAGCGCGCCGAGCCCGTGCTCGTAGCCCACTGGCTGCTGGCCTACGTTGAAATGATCCTGCGCGACGCCGATCGCCTCAACGACTGCGCCGCCAGACTCAACTACTGCCCGCTCGGCTCAGGCGCAGTAGCCGGCGCAACGCTCGCCCTCGACCGCACCATCGCCGCCCGCGAGCTGGGCTTCACCGCGCCCACCGCCAACTCCATCGACGCCACCAGCGACCGCGATTTTATTCTCGAATATCTGCAGGCGCTCACCTTCGTCGGCCTGCATCTCAGCCGCTTCGCCGAAGAAATCACCCTCTTCGCCACCGCGGAGTTCAACTTTGTCACTCTGCCCGAAGCCTTTTCCACCGGCTCCAGCGCCATGCCGCAAAAGAAAAACCCCGATCTCACCGAGCTGATCCGCGCCAAGGTCGGCCGCATCCACGGCGCGGCCCAGGCCGTCACGCTGCAACTCAAAGGCCTGCCCTTGGCCTACAATAAAGATATGCAGGAGACCCAGGAGCCGGCCTTTGCCGTCGAATTCGTGCCGCAAATGCTCGCTCTCGTAGCACGCTTCACCGCCGCCCTTCAGTTCAATCGCCAGCGCATGAGCGAAGCGGCGCAGTCCGGCTATCTGAATGCCATGGCCGCCGCCACCTACCTCGTCCACAAGGGCGTTCCCTTCCGCACCGCGCACGAGAAGATCGGCAATGCCGTGCGCTTCGCCATTGAAAAAGGCGTCGAACTCGGCGATCTCACCCTCGACGAGCTCCACCAATTCGGCGACGAGTTCGCCCAGGATTTCTACGCCGCCATCACGCTCGAAGCCACGCTCGATTGCCACGACGTGATCGGCGGAACCGCGCGCGCGCGCGTCCACGCAGCCCTCGCCGCCGCGACAGAAAAAATCGCCCGCATCCAATCGCAGGAGGCCGCCCATGCTGGTGCGTAAGGCCCTCCTTCCCGACGCCACCAAAGTCTACGACCTGGTGAACTCGCTCTCCGGCGACGGCACGCTGCTCAAGCGCGCCTTCGCCGAAATCTGCGAAAACATCCGCGACTTCACCGTCGCCGAATCCGATGGCGGCGTCTTTCTCGGCTGCGGCGCGCTCCATCTCTACGGCCCGCATCTCGCCGAGGTCCGCTCCATCGTCGTCAAGCCTGAAGCCAAAGGCCAGGGCGCAGGCGGCCGCATCCTCAAAGCCCTCATCGAAGAAGCCGAAGAGCACGGCATCCAATCCGTCTGCCTCTTCACCCGCATCCCCGACTTCTTCTTCAAATACGGCTTCCGCACCGTAGAAGACAAGTCCGAGCTGCCCGACAAAGTCTTCAAAGACTGCCAGAGCTGCCCGCGCCTGCACCGTTGCGACGAAGTAGCCATGGTCCGCGGCCGCATCCCCCGCATCAGCATCCTCGGCCCCCGCGAGCAAGCCCAGGAGTTAGTACGAATCTCCGGCTAACTCCAGCTATTGAGACCACATAAGATAAGGAATGTCTCACAAACGTGCCGGAGGCGCAGAGTTGCTAGCCCGCGCTTTAGCGTGGGGAAAGGATTCCACAAGTTGTTCGGAGTCCCATAGGGACGGGCAGAACATTGTATTAATGCTTATAACCGTCAGTACATCTTTGCACTTTTTCGAGCAAAGGTGGAAAGCTAAATCTCAATCGATATAGATTGACTAACTCCGCTTAGCCAGCACAGCCGCCCCAACCACAGCCTGCCCATAACTCAACCCGCCATCCCCAGGGCTTACCTGCACGTGCTGAAACACCTCGAACCCCTCTTCTTCGAGCCCCGCCCGCAGCAGCCGCGCCAGCCGCCGGTTGTGCATGCACCCGCCGCTCAGCACAACCTGCCTGATTCCAGTCTCTATCCGCATGCATTCCCCGCCGCCGCAATGAAACCCTCCGCAATCGCCCGAATGAAACCGCGCAGCAATCCGCGCCTTGCCTCACCCCGCGCCGAAGATCGTCCACCAGCGCCTTCCACATCTTCTCCGGTCTTCGAATCACAGTGCATCGCTTCCCGCTCTCTTCTCCGACCCATAACTCCGGCGTGTAATCGCCTCGCTCCAATTTGTCCGGCTCATCACCAGCCAACCCTTCCAGCTCAATCGCCGCCTGCGCCTCATAGTCCACCATCCGCCGCCCCAGAATCAAAGCCGCCGCCGCATCAAAGATCCTTCCCAAACTCGAAGTCATCGGCGAATTCACTCCGCGCTCCATCATCCGGTCCAGCACCCGCGCCTCCTGTCCGCCGCGCCCACCAGCTCACGACCTGCCCGACTCCACATCAAACCCCGCAGCACGCAGCGCCGCAAACGCCATCCGCCACGGCTCCCTGATCGCCGCCTCGCCCCCCGGCATCGGCACATACTCCAGATGCGCAAACCGCTCAAACCCATCCAGCCGCGCAATCAGCACTTCCCCGCCCCAAATCCGCCCATCCGTCCCATATCCGGTCCCATCCAGCGCCAGCCCGATCACCGGCCCCTTCAGCCCATGCTCCGCCATGCACCCAGCCACATGCGCATGATGATGCTGCACCGCAATCAGTCCTAAACCTCGCTCCCTCGCCCACTCCTTCGCCCAGCCGGTCGACAAATACCCCGGATGCAGATCGTGCACCACCGTCTCCGGCTCAATCTCAAACGTGCGCATCAGGTGATCCAGCGACTCCTTGAAAAACTCCAGCCCCGTCAAATTTTCCAGATCGCCCAAATGCTGGCTCTGATAAACGTGCCGCCCCCGCGCCAGCGCAAACACATTCTTCAAGTGCCCGCCCACGGCCAGCAGCGGCGGCGCTTCCAAATCCAATCCGGCGCCAACTCCACCCCCAGCGGAACAAATCCCCTCGCTCGCCGGATCAACTGCGGCGCACCATCCACTTACCGCCATCACCGAATCGTCGCACCGCTGCAAAATCTCCCGGTCGTGCATCAGGAACGCATCCGCAATCCCGCCCAGCCGCGCCCGCGCCTCGTCGTTATCAATCGCAATCGGCTCCTCGCTCAAATTCGCCGAAGTCATCACCAGCGCCCGCACCCGCTCGTCAGCAAACAGCAAATGCTGCAGCGGCGCATAAGGCAAAAACACTCCCAGCCACGGAATCCCCGGCGCAACCGCTTCCGCAATCCCGCCGCCCTCTCGCTTCCGCGCCAGCACAATCGGCCGCGCAGACGTCATCAACAGCGCCTCTTCCTCAGCCGTCAGCTCACAAATCGCCCGCGCCGCCTACAAATCCTTCACCATCACCGCCAGCGGCTTTCCATACCTGCGCTTGCGCTCCCTCAGCCGCATCACCGCCGCCTCGTTCGTCGCATCCACGCTCAAATGAAATCCGCCCACCCCCTTGATCGCCACAATCTTCCCCGCCAGCAGCAACTCAATCGTCGCCTGCACAGCCTTCTCTCCGGTGATCGCTTCAGAATCATCCGTCTGCACCAGCCAAACCCGCGGCCCGCAATCCCAGCAGGCATTCGGCTGCGCATGAAATCGTCTGTTCGCCGGATCGTCGTACTCCGCCTGGCAAGCCGCGCACATCGTAAACCGCGCCATCGAAGTCTGCGGCCGGTCATACGGAATCCGCCGCGTAATCGTGAACCGCGGCCCGCAGTTGGTGCAGTTCAAAAACGGATACCGGTACCGCCGGTCCGCCGGATCCATCAACTCCCGCAGGCAATCCGCGCAAGTCGCCGCATCCGCCGGAATCCCCGTCGTCACGCGCCCCATTACCTCACTGGCAACAATCCGAAACTCCGCCTGCCCGGCAAGGCTTCCCCGCGCCTCCAACTCCCGCACCGCCACCGAATCGATCCGCGCCAAAGCCGGAGCCTCCGCCCGCAGCCGCGCCAGAAACGCCTCCACCCGCTCCGCCGCCCCCTCAACCTCAATCGTCACCCCATCCGTATCGTTCCCGATAAACCCCGCCAGCCCTTCCTCCAGCGCCAGCCGGTAAACAAACGGACGAAACCCCACCCCCTGCACCACCCCGCGCACCTGCACTTCCCGCCGCACTCGAATTGGTTTCGTTTCCTCAGTCACTATTGCGCCTCGCCGCTATCCGGGTTTGTTTCTGAAGTGTCGCGGGTAAATCCGTTGCCGAACGCGATGCTGCCGGAAACGGACACGGGCAACAAAATCGCGCCGCAAGCCAATCATGCCGCTGCTTGCACTGCCGTTCAGTTCATTTGATGCGCGCATCAAGCGTTACCCGTGAGTTAAAGTATATTGTTTGATGGTTGCGACGCATATAGCGGCGTTCCGGAGGGCGATCATGCGTTCGATCGATAGGATACGAGGGGTTATCGCGGGCGCGCCGGTTGACCGCTTGCCCGCGCAGCCTATGGTCATGATGCTGGCCGCAAAGCATGCGGGCGTCCGCTATATCGACTACACCAGGGACGGCCGCATCATGGCCGATGCACAGCTCAAATTCGTACGGGACTTCGGCATCGACTGCGTTTTGATGTGCTCCGATCCGGCACGTGAAGTGATTGACATCGCCGGCGAAGATAGCATCGGATGGTTCGAGAACCAAGGCCCGGCAATCCGCGAGGACCAGGCTGCTCTGCTCGATAAATCCAGGCTGAAGAAATTCGGGATGCCCGATCCGCTGGGCGGCGGCCGCATGCACGATCGGATCAAGGCTATTGAAATCTGCCTGCGGGAATTGCTTGGTGAAACCTCCATCGTGGGCTGGGTCGAGGGGCCGCTGGCGCTCGCCGCCGAATTGCGAGGCTTGAGCCATCTGATGACCGACTTTCGGGATGATCCGGAGTTTGTGAAAGATTTGCTGGATTTCACATCGGAAGTGGCCATCATTTACGCCCATGCGCAGATCCAGGCGGGTGCCGATACAATAGGTATGAGCGATGCGGCAGCCAGCATGATTGGCCCCCGTTACTACGGCAATTTTCTGCTGCCCATGCAAATGCGCGTTGTAGAATCAATCCGCAAAAGCCATCCGGAGACCATCCTTGCCGCATATGTGCGGAAATACCGGCCCGCTTATCTCCCAAATGGCTACCTTGCCCGTCCATATTTATGAGTTGGATTATCCCGTAAATCTGACCGCTGCCAGGGCTGGGCTGGGACCGAATCGCGTAATTCTGGGCAATGTCGCCACCATCGAGCATATGCTGGAAGGAAATCCGCAGAGCGTCCTCGAGGCCACTCGTAAGTGTCACAGGATTTGCGGGCGCTACCACATCGTCGGAGCCGGTTGCGAGCTTTCGCCGTTTACTCCGCCGGAGAATCTTCGCGCCATGATCCAGTACGCCCGGGAGCATTCGCCCGATTCAATCCCTGTGGAGTGCGCCCAGGCCGAGAACATCGCATCAGTGTGAGAAAGTGATCTTATGCAACCTGGCCCTCTTCAGAACGAGCCTATTCCTGTATAGAGTCGATGCAGAGAGTTTCAGCATGACCGGATTTCGGCGAAATTACGCGGCGCGATTGCTACTGGCTGCATTGAGCCTGGCCTTACTCGCAACTCGCCTCGCTCCCGGCCCAGCAGCCCGACGAAGCCTCCATCATCCGCCGCATCGACGCCGCTGCCCAGGCCCGCTATGACAATGTTCTGGGATTTTCCCTCACCGAATCCTATGCCGTCTACCGGGGTAAAGACGAAACTCATCCCGTCGCTGAAAGGAAGGTGAAAACAACCTATAAGAAGGGCTTCGGCAAGAGTTACGTCATCCTTTCGCAGAGCGGCTCTGAGTTCATACAAAGGATTGGCTTGAGTCCCCTGCTCGACAATGAAAAAAACATCAACATCCCCGGCAACGTTGAGCACTCCTGGTTCACCTCCGCCAACTTACCGGATGAAGCTCAAGCCCGGAGTCACACAGAAGTATCGATGGCCGCGACTGCATTGCACTGGCCGTCGTCCCCGACAGGTCAAGGCCACCAATATGATCGACGGAACCCTTTGGGTGGACTGAGCGCGATAATTCCATCGTCGAGATCGACGGCATCGCATCCAAAAGCCCTTCCGTCTTTGCCGGCACCACGCACATGATGCGCCTTTACAAGAACATCAGCGGCTACGCCATGGCCACCCATGCCCGCGCTGAATCGAACAGCGCGCTCTTTGGCCGCACCCTCGTAACCATCGATTACAGCGATTACCAGCTCCAGCTCGCCCCACCCAAATAAAAAAGCGCCTGTGACCGCCGCCACTCCGCCCGCATCGCGTATGCGCTATACTGAATTTCGTGATACCGCTCTCGGGCGACTGGAAACTCGATGCCGCGCTGGGCTCCTGCCTGCTGCTGGGCCTGCGCCACGGCTTCGACTACGATCACCTGGCCGCCATCTCTGACATCACCGCCGTACAGCGCAATTGGCGCAGCGGTTTGCGCCTCGGCATGACCTACGCCCTCGGCCACGCCTTCACCATAGCTGTCCTCGGCATCGCCGTCCTCCAACTCAACCTCGGCCTGCCCCAGGGCCTTGACCACTGGAGCGAGCGGCTCATCGGACTCACTCTCATCCTGCTCGGCATCGGCGTCATCGCCGGAATCCTCCGCAAAGACGCCCACGGCCACTCCCACAGCCGCATTGAAAGCCGCCTGGCCATCGCCATCAACGCTCATCCTCTGGCTCGCCTGGCAAATTCGCCGCTGCTTCAACCCTCAAGCGCCGCAGCCCCATCATTTTCAGTGGATCTACAACGGCAAATCGGTCTTCGTCATCGGCGTCCTCCACGGCGTAGGCGCCGAAACTCCCAGCCAGTTGGCGCTCTTCTTCCTCACCGCCAACCTGGGCGGCACCTCGCGGGGCATGCTGGGGCTGGCCGCCTTTTGCCTCGGCCTCATCGCCATGAATGCCGTCATGACCGCCTCCATGGGCGGCGCCTTCCGCGCCACCGGCCACCACCCCCGCTTCTACCACGCCATCGCATGGGCAGGCGCAGCCTACAGTTGCATCATCGGCTTCATCTTCCTCTTCGGAATCTCCGACCATCTCCCGCCGCTAGGCTAAAAAAAAGGATAGGGACTAGGGAATAGGAGTAGGAATAGAATGGGAATAAAAAATAGAGAATATAAAAATAGCCTTTATCCACACGAAATCAGCTAACCTGCTAACCGCCAACACCGCTAAACGGTGCTGGCTTGCTGCCCTTGTTCTGAACAGTGGGTGTCCCAAAGCCTGCACTGAGCTTACCGAAGTGTCTCGTCCGCCGCGGCGGAAGACCTGGGAGTAACTAGTCTTTAGTCCCCTATTCCCTGCCTTCTTTACTCTTCCCGCAGCACTTCCAGCGGCCGAAGCCCAAGAATCCGGTAGCTCGCAATCCACCCCGTCGCCGTAGCCAGCACCGCCGTCCCCACCAGCGCAATCAGCGTAGCGTCCACTCGATATGGAACCCCACTTCGAGCTTGTGCAGCAGCACCCGCGTCAGCAGATTGGCAAAGACCACGCCCACTGAGCCGGCCAGCAACCCCAGCACGCTGAACTCCACGCTGAAGGTGCGCACAATCCGCATCCGCGTAGCCCCCAGCGTCTTCAGCACCACCGCCTCCCGCATCCGCCGGAAGCGCGTGCTGGCAATGCTCGAGGCCAGAATCATCAGCCCCGCAAAGATCGAAAACCCGGCCAGAAAGCGCACCACAAACGTGATCTGGTCCACCACGCTCTCAATCCGCTCCAGCACATCGGCCAGGTTGATCACCGTAATCGTCGGATAAGCCTGAAAGAACGCCCGCTCCATCGCCGCCACCTGCCTGGGATCGATGTGCACCCCGCCGTACCAGTCGCCGGCTCATCCTTTAGCTGCCCTGAAGGCAGCACAAATGAAACCCGCGCTCCCAGATGCTGCCCGTCGGCCCGATAGATCGCGGCAACCTTCAGCGCCCGCACCGTCCCGCCGGTCTCCACTTCCACCGCCGAACCCACGCCCAGGTGCAGCCGCTCGGCCATTCCTTCGCCAACCGCCAGTTCAGCCGCATTCGCATCCGTCCACCACTTGCCCTGCTTCACCTTGTCGCCGTCCGGCGGTGCGTCGGCCCAGCTCAATTCTGCGTTCTGCAGCATCCGCCGCGGAAAATGCTGCCCCTTGATTTGCTCCACCGGCTGCCCGTTCGAGTGAAATAAACCGCCCCGTCACCACCGGCATCAGATCCAGCGCCTGGCTCACTCCCGCCTGATGCTGAAAAAACTCCTTCACCCCGGCAATCTCGTCGGTGGTCACGTCCACCAGAAAAATATTGGGCAGCTTGGGCGAAGCCGTCTCGCGCAAATCGCGCAACAGCGCCGCCTGCATCAGGTAAACCGCCAGGATCAGCATCACGCCCGTCCCCAGCGCCGCCAGCACCGCCGCCGACTGGTTCCCCGGCCGATAAAGATTGGCCAGCCCGTGGCGCAGCGACGAAGGCAGCCGCAGCCGCACGCGATTGAGCAGAAAGCGCAGCGTCCAAAGCGCAACCGCCGCCAGCACCAGCAGAACCACCAGCGCAATCGTAAACAGCACAGCAAACCAGGTGCCCACCTTCGCCGAGTCCGAAAGCGCCCACGCAATTCCCCCCAGCGCCAGCACCACGACCACCGAAATTCCCAGTTGCAGCCGCCGCGCCCACCAGCGCGCAAACCATCCGCCGATGCCCTTCCGGCCCCGGTTCCACCAGCCTGCGCAACACCAGCACCGGCCTGACCCCCCGCACGTCCAGCAGCGGCGGCAAACAAAACAGCAGCGTAGTCAGCAGCCCCGTTCCCAACCCGGCCGCAATCGATCTCCATGGAAACTCGAGCGCCGCCTGAACCGGCAGCAGCTTGCCCAAGCACCGCCGGCAGCGCAGCCATCACGCCCACCCCGGCAGCCACGCCCAGCAATCCTCCGGCCAGCCCCAGCCCCAGAGTCTGCAACAAAAAAATCCGCAGCAAATCGCCCGATCCCGCGCCCAGGGCTTTCAGAATCGCCAGCATATCCATCCGCTGTTCCAGGTGCGCATGCATCGCCATCGCCACGCCAATCGCTCCCAGCACCATCGCCACCAGGCAGATCAGGCTCAAAATCGCGGTCGAATTGATCCAGCCCCGCGGTCAGCGAAGGATTGCCCTCGCGAAAATCCATCACCTGCGCATCGGGCAGCGCCGCCTCCAGTTGCTTGCGCACCGCGGCGGCATCCGCCTCAGCCGTTACTCCCGCCGGCAATTTCTCCGGCAGCTTCATCAGCAGCCGGTGAGTGGCCCTGCTTCCCGGCGCCAGCAGCCCGGTGCGCTCCAGCGCCGCCTGCGAGATCATCACCCGCGGCCCCAGCCCCGCTCCGGCGCGTGATCCGGTCCGGCTCCTGCTTCAGCACCGCCGCAATCCTGAACTCTCTTCCGCCCAGCCGCAGCGTCTGCCCCACCTGCGCATTCAGGCGAATAAGAAACTCCTCCGCCACCACCGCCGAGTCCCCCTCCAGAGCCTGCCGCAAGCTCATCGCCGGCTCCAGCCTGGCCTCGCCATAGTAGGGATACTCCGCCGGGTCCACAGCCTTCAGCGAAACCAGCACCGGCAAAGGATCAGGCGGCACAGAAGCCATCGAAATGGTCTCCGTCACCCAGGTCGAGCGAATCCCGTCCCGACTGCTCAATCGCGGCAATTTTGCTCTTTTCCTCCGCCGTCGGCTCGTGCAAAATACGCGCGCTTAAATCCCCAGCCATCAATGATCTGGCTTCCAAACTTAAAGTTCTTCTGAAGCTCTCGCTGAAGCCCCGCACCCCCACCAGCGCCGCAACCCCCACGGCCACCGACAGCACCACAAAGCCGAACTTCCCCGGAGCGGACTTCAAATCCCGCCAGCCGATGGCCCCAGCCCGCTTCCAACTCAATGCCCGCTTAGCCATTTTTTTGCTCGTCCTGGTTGTCGGTCTCTGGTCTGAGAGCATTCGGAAAACGGCAAGCTGTCCTCCACCACCATCCCGTCTTTCAGCACAATCTTGCGATCCGCGCAGCTCGCCACTTCAGGATCGTGCGTCACCAGCACCAGCGTGGTGCCCGCCTTTCGATTGCGCTCCAGCAGCAGATCCAGCACCATGCGCCCGTTCGCTGAGTCCAGGTTGCCCGTCGGCTCATCGGCCATCACAATCGGCGGCTCGACCACAAAGGCCCGCGCCAGCGCCACTCGCTGCTGCTCGCCGCCGGAGAGCTGCACCGGATAGTGATCCATGCGCTCCGCCAAGTCCAACCTCGCTCCAGCAGCCGCCGCGCCTGCTCCAGCCCGCTGCCCTCCACATTCAGCTCATAGGGCAGCAGCACATTTTCCAGAGCCGTGAGCGTGGCAATCAGCTGGTACGACTGAAAGACAAACCCAATCTTGCGCCCGCGCACCGCAGCCAGCTCCGCCTCGGCCAGATTGTGAATCGGCGCTCCATCCAGCCATATCTCGCCGGAGCTGGGCGTATCAAGCCCCGCCAGCAGCCCCAGCAGCGTACTCTTCCCGCTGCCGCTGGCGCCCACAATAGCCACAAACTGCCCTGCCGGAATCACCAGCGAGATCCCCTTCAGAATCTCCACCCGCCGCGCGCCGTTCTGAATCCACTTCTTCGCATCCCGAACCTCAATCACCCGCCTCCCCACTCAGTCCCTAGTCCCTAATCGCTAATCTCTGTTCCCTGCTTTTCGCTACACTATTTCTGTGGACGTTCGCCGCACGTCTCATCGTTTCAATCTGCCTGCTTGATATTTGCAGGCCCGCTCTTGGCCGCCGACCGCCCCGTCCTGGTCTGCTTCGGCGACAGCATCACCGCCGGCTACGGCCTCCAGACCGGCCAGTCCTATCCCGACGCTCTGCAACGCGACCTCGACAGCCGCGGCTACCACTACAAAGTCAGCAATCAAGGCACCAGCGGCGCCACCACCAAGGACGCCGTCGCCGATCTCCGCTCCATCCTGCTGCTGCACCCCGCAGTCGTAATCGTTGAATTCGGCGGCAACGACGGCCTACGCGGCCTTCCCCCCGACCAGACCCGCCGCAACCTCGACCAGGTGCTGACCACGCTCGAAAACGCGCACATCAAAATCCTGCTCGCCGGCATCACCCTTCCGCCCAACTACGGCCAGGACTACATCAAGTCAATTCGATCAGATCTTCCGTGACCTCGCCGCCAAGCACCACACTGCCTTTGTCCCCATGATCTACAAAGACCTGGTCCACGTCCCCGGCACCATCCAGCCCGACGGCATCCACCCCACCGCCAAAGGCTCCGAGATCATCGCCGACACGCTGCTCCCTGCGCTAAAGCCGCTGCTGCGTAAGTAGAATGGCGACCGCTATCCGTGCTAACTCGCCAACACGTGCGAAGCACGGCTAACTTGCTGACCGATTACCCCATGACAATGACCGGCTGAAACAGCGTTCCCGCCACGCGTTTCGCAATCCCCACCAGCTCCCGCTGCCCGGCAAACACCTTCACCAGCGGCGCACTGGAAAACTCCGGCAGATTGGCCTGCGCGCCGTTCCGCAGCCGGCCCAGCGCCTGCTCGTCCCCGGTCACAGACGGCATCTCCGGCAGCAAGCTGCGCGGATGAATGCACAACGCCTCCAATGCCTCCGCATTCCCAGCCAGCAGCTCCAGCTCCTCCAGCGTGTGCGCATCGGCAAGCGTAAACACGCCCGGCCTGCGTCCGCCGCAGACGGCTCAGGTGCGCTCCGCATCCCAAATCCTGCCCCAATTCGTGCGCCACCGACCGCACGTACCCTCCGGCGCTGATGCTCATCGTAAAGCTCGCCTCGGCGCCCTCCAGCCCCGTGATCTCAAAGCTGGCAATAAGAACCTTTGCAGCCTTCAGTTCCACCGGCTTTCCCTCGCGGGCCAGCTTATAAGCCGGCGTGCCCGCAATCTTCTTTGCGGAGTAAGGCGGCGGCATCTGTTCCATCTCGCCATGGAAACGGCCAGCCGCCGCACGCACCTGTTCCAGCGTAAGCACCGGCTCCACTTCAGGCCCGGTTCGCTCGCCCTCGGCGTCATAAGTATCCGTAGAAAATCCGAAGCGGATCGCCCCGGTATAACTCTTCTCCGCGGAGGAGAAGTACTGCGCCAGCCGCGTAAACTTGCCCAGCAGCAGCGGCAGAACGCCAGTCGCCATTGGGTCCAGCGTGCCCAGATGTCCAATCGATCGCTCGCCGGTAATCTTGCGCAGCCGCCCCACCACATCGTGGCTGGTCATGCCGCCCGGCTTGTCCACTACCAAGAAGCCCGTTCACCCTAACAACTGTAGCCGACCGGACCCACCCCTCACAGTGCGCCTTTCCAGGCTGCCGCACCAGCGACAGAAACTCCAGCCGCGTCTCCTTCTGGCGGAAGCAGCCCACCATCGCCGAAGTCACTGTGGACGAGTTCTGTTTTTCAATTCCCCGCATCATCATGCACAGGTGCCGCGCCTCCACCACCACTCCCACGCCCTGCGGCTCAATCACCTCTTGAATCGCATCGGCAATCTGTTGCGTCAGCCGCTCCTGCACCTGCAGCCGCCGCGCAAACACCTCCACCAGCCGCGGAATCTTGCTCAACCCGATCACTTTTCCCTTGGGAATATAGGCCACGTGCACCTTGCCGAAAAAGGGCAGCAGGTGGTGCTCGCAAAGCGAAAACATCTCAATATCCTTCACGATCACCATCTCGTCGTAATCCACGTCGAAGAGCGCCCCGCGCAGAATTTTCGTGGGGTCCTCACCGTAGCCCTTGGTCAAAAATGCCATAGACTTCGTCAACCGTTCAGGCGTGGCCAGCAAACCCTCCCGGTCTGGATCCTCGCCCAGCCGGCTCAGAATTTCGCGATACATCTCCTCCGTGCTGAACTCGCTCAGCCCTTCGTCCATCCCTGCCGCCCTGCGAACAGTCTTGCTCACTGCAATCGGTTGCGCCATCATCCTCATCCTCTCGCCCTGGAGACAGGGCGTTTTGCATACTTCCAATAAACATTGTCATCCTGAGCGAGTCCGCCGCGGCGGACGAGTCGAAGGACCTGCGGTTGCTTTTCACTCCGCGCCGCTCAACCTCACTCGCCGGAGTACTCAAAAAAATTATTCTCCGTCTCCTCCACGCGCACACTAACCAGTTCCGCAGGCTCCAGCAATCCATCGAGCAACTCGAAAACTGCCCTGCATAGATTCTCTGTGGTTGGAACGCGATTCTTGAAATGCGGGTCCAGATTCAGGTTGGCTATGGTCAAAACGTTGGAGAACTTTGCCTCGAACCGCCTCATCCAGTGCGGCCATATTCACCACCATCCCCGTCTCCCGGTCCACCGTGCCGCCCGCCAATACCTCCACAACGTAATTGTGCCCGTGGCCGTGGGGATTGTTGCATTTTCCATATGCCGCCCGGTTCTCCTCGGCCGAGAGCGCATCGCACTGCAGCCGATGGCTGGCGCTGAGCATATACCGGCGGCCAAAATAGGCTCTCACGCCTCACCTCTGTACTCGGCAAAAATCTCCGGCGTCTCATAGACGCGAATCCGGCTCAACCGCGCGCCGCCCGCCATTCTTACCGGCGGCTCCAGCCGCTTCCACGCGGAAATCGCAATGTTCTCCGTCGTTGGAATCAGCTTCCCTTCCGCAAACTCCGCAACCTCAATGTTCAGGTGGCGATGATCGTAGGCAACCAGAACCTCCCGCTCGATCACGTCCTTTAGCCACTTAAGATCGACCACAAACCCAGTTACCGGATCGGGCTCGCCAGCCACTGTAACCTCCAGCATGTAATTGTGCCCGTGCCCGTTGCGATTCGCACACCGCCCAAAGACCTGCTCATTCTGGTCCGCCGTCCAGCCGTCGTTCCAATAGTAGTGAGAAGCGGAAAACGTCGCGCGCCGCGTTAAATAAATCATTTCCACTCCTATTATGTGAGATGCTCAAACTCCTGCAAATGCTTCATACAAACAGATCATAGTGGGTGCCCCAGAGCCTGCCCTGAGCGAAGTCGAAGGGTCTCGCTTTTGAGACCTGGGAATCAAGTAACATCAATCCGCATAACTCCTACCCTTCCAGCTTACACGCTTCAGAATCCGATGCTGAAACCAGCTTCGATAGAGCAGTGCCACAAACAGCGGCAATCCCAGCGGAGCAAGTGCGCAGTCCACAAAAGGAAAATTCGACTTGGCAACCCGCGCATAAAACCGGAACAGCGTCCGCACCCATAGCAGCGCCAGCACCCATCCCGCGCCCAGCCACTCCAGCGAGTGCGCGGCAAATCGTGCGTTCCACAGCCAGATCGCCAGCAAGGGCAATCCAAAGAGAAGAAAAATATCGATCGCTCGCCAAACCGCCAACGCCAGCGAATTATCAAACAGCAGCGCCAAATTCTTCGTCCAACCCTCGATCATCGCCGCCGTCGAGCGGTACATGCGCGCCGCCACCGCATCTTCGGCATAGCGAAAGCGCAGTCCCACCCTGCGCCGCTTGGCCAGGAAAGCAAGTTCCACATCCTCCAGCACCTTGTCGGCCACTGCCGCGTGCCCGCCGAGCCGCCGATAGGCCTCCCGCTCCACCAGTAAAAACTGCCCATTGGCCGCGGCAATCCGCTCATTAGGGTCGGAGACTTTAGCCGGCGGATAAGCCAGCGCCAGTTCGCAGAAAACCAGCGGCATCAGCGACCGCTGCGCCAGCCCGCTCACCATCTGCCGCGGCGAATAGCTCAGCATCCCCACCTTGTGCCGTTCCGCCTCATGCATCGCACGGCGCAAATCTCCCGGCTCGTGAATTGTATCCGCATCGGTAAACAGCAACCATCGCCCCCGCGCCCGCTTTACCGCCGTCCAAATGGCGTTCGCCTTCCCCGTCCAACCCGGCTCCAGCTTGCCCGCCTCCATCACCGTAACGCCGGCAAAGCTGTGCGCAATCTCAGCGGTCCGATCGGTCGAGTGATCGTCCACCACCATCAGTTCCCAATCGCGTCCCAGCTCGAAAATCTCCTCCGACTGGCTCACCAACGAGTGAAGGCATGCGCCCAGGCAATCCTCTTCGTTGCGCGCCGGAACCATGACCGTAAGCTCCAGCATCTCCTCCGGTTCCGGCTGGGCAAGAATCGTCCCTGGGACAGTTCCCCGCTGCTCCAGCACGGCCGCCGGCTCACCGCTAAGCCCAAGCATCGGCTTATACTTGTCTGCACCAGCCGCGCCATTCGCTTCAGGCCTATCCTTAACCATCAAGCTCACCTTTCCATTGGGGCCTTCCGCTCCGTATTATAGAGATGTGCTTTTCCGCCGTTTATCCCCGCTGGCTTTTCTCCTGCTGCTGCCCCTCACGCCCGGTTGCGACCGTGGCGCGCATCCCTTACCCGATGAACAAGCCGGCCCCCGACTTCACCGTCGCCGACGGAAGCACTTCCATCCATCTGGCCAACTACCGGGGCAAGATCGTAGTGCTCAACTTCTGGGCTACATGGTGCGCGCCCTGCGTTGAGGAGATGCCAGGACTGATCGATCTCCACCACGACCGGCCCGACCTAACCATCCTGGGCGTCAGCATCGACGAAGATCCTGACGCTTACAGCCGCTTCCTGGTCCGCCGCCACATCGACTTCCTCACGGTCCGCGATCCCAGCCAATCCGCCGCCAAGCTCTTCCACACCGATGGCTGGCCCGAAACCTACATCATCGACCGCCAGGGCATCATCCGCCGCAAGATCGTCGGCGACCCGGATTGGTCCAACCCAGAGATCCGCGCCTTTCTTAAAAGCCTGTAGTGCGTTGCATCACGCTCCAGGGCCAGCCGGCTTGGTATCATTCCACTATGACGACGGTAGAAATTCTCTTGTCCTACACGACGCCGCCCACTGAGTCCGTGAGCTCGGCGCTGGCCAGCACAAAAGACGTCTACGGCATCCGCCGTCTCACCTTCGACCACGCGGCCCGCACCCTGCGCGTGGAATACGACGCCACCCGCCTCAACGCCGCCAGCGTCACCAATCTGGTCCGCCAGACCGGCCTGGAAATCGCCGAGGTTCTACCGCAGACTTCGCCGGCGAAGGCCCAGCAATTAACTCCCGCAACTCGATAAGTTGCAATTGCGCAGCCCGAAAAACCCTGATAATCTGTCTATGGTTTCGTTTGAAGCCACACTTGTGCGCCCGTAGCTCAGCTGGATAGAGCGACTGACTACGAATCAGTAGGCCGGGAGTTCGAATCTCTCCGGGCGCACCATTTATCTCTTAATTTATCTGTTACTTGCGGCCTTTGAGCCGCTTTCGTATTTTGCAGGCAAAATAGAAATTTTATTCAGCATGGCATTGCGGATAGAAACGGTGCGCCGGCATAACGCTTCGAACTTATCGCCAGTAAGTACCCATCAACTCCGCTTTTGACAGCACGTGCCCCTTCATGGCGAGCTCCAGTTCGCTTCTTTTAGCGCCGGCCTTTAGGTCCAGCGCTGCATCGAGTGCGTACAGCTTGAAAAAGTACCTGTGAGGTTTGCCCGGGGGTGGGCAAGGGCCGCCATAACCAATGCGCTTGAAGTCATTCATGCCCTGTCGTGCGCCATTGTCGAGTACTGCGACCTTTGGCACCCCCTCCGGCAAGGCCGTTGCTCGGGCAGAGATATTCCAGATGATCCAATGTGTCCACGTGCCCACGGGCGCATCCGGATCATCCACGATGAGCGCCAGTGAATGCGTCCCGGCTGGAACCCCTTCCCAGCTCAATGCGGGCGAGATATCGGCGCTATCGCACGTGTATTTTCTTGAAATCCCGTCGCCGTTCGCAAATGCCGTTGATTTCAGGGCAAAGGCCATCACTGAACCTCCTCGGACTTGGTAATGATCGGATTTCATCGCAACGGGAGTGGTGATTTGGCCGGAGGAGCCTGGCGCTGAAAAATTGAAAGAAATCAGCAATGCTGCGCCTGCAAGAACCAGTTGCATACGTCGATGTTTGCGCATCGTTCAACTCCAGCGCATAAAATTATATCCCGCGCACCAAAATATAGAACGGTGGGAACATCAGGATGCGATAACCACCTGGCTTGACAGTTGCATCCTCGCCAATCGATCAGCGGTTGATGCCTGCCGCTGCGGCAAAACCCGCGGACTGTCCTGGAGGAATGGTGCTGGCAGGCGGCGGCTCGCCGAAGGATGAGTCTTTGGCGTTGATGGCTTTGGAGTAGTCGGGGCCCAGTTTGAGCTTCTTGAGGGCGCGGGAATCAGGCGTCAGCTTGGTTTGCCAGCCTTGATCGGCTTGATATTTCTGCATTGCGGCTATCGTGGCGGCATCCCATTCGCCGTTGGCCTGGCCATTCAGATAATGCTCGCGGATGAGAGCCTGCTGGATTTCAGTAACGCGGCCTGGATCGATGGCCTGCTGGCCGTGCAACTTGTGCTTGTGCTTCCTGCCAGTCTGCCTGCTGACGGCGCTGAACCGATGGTGTGGTCCGATGGGCAGTCGGTAGTTCGATGTGCATGGTTGATGCGTGGAGGTGGGTGGTCGAAGCCAGCACGGGCAATGCGATCAATGCCGCAGTGAGAACGAATGCCGCGCCTGCCCGGAATAGAGAACACGCTGGTTCCACCTTTGAAAACTTAAGCTGAACTTCTTACGTTGCAGTTTAACGGAACATGCCGCATGTCCCAAGAAAAAAAGATCCGGAATCAAAGTTGTATCGGATTTCAGAAAGGTAGTGCCGGTTGCGGAATTCTGCAACCGGCACTTTGCGAACGCTATTCGAGCGTACCACCCAGGTAGTTGATTCCATTTTCGGGATGGCGCGGATCGATGATCTCGAAGACCACGTCGTCGCCGGTTTTTAGTTTGCTCACCACGGCATCGTACTGCTCCTTGGTGCCGGTGGCGTGCTTGTTGATGCGGGTGATCACCAGGCCGGGTTCAAGCCCCTGCAGGTCGGCGAAAGAGCCGGAGCGCACCGACTGAATCACCATGCCGGGAGTTGGATCTTGGCCGCGGTGGCCGCAGATGCCTCGTGCACCACGATGCCCAGCTTGGTTTCGCCAACATCGCCCTTCTCGTCAGGGTTGCTTTCCGCCTGCTGGTTGCCCAGGTCGGCGAAAACCTTGTCGCGGTCGCCGATGGTCACCGTGGTATCGTCAAGTTTGCCGTCGCGCAGGTAGCCCAGGCGTATGGTCGAGCCCGGCCTGCGGCTGGCGATCTCATTCACCAGGTCGTCGCCGTCCTTGATGGAGCGGCCGTCGATGGTGATGATGATGTCGCCGGGCTTGAGTCCCGCCTTGTCTGCCGGGCCGCCCGGCTTGACCTTATTCACCAGCACGCCGTTCTTGAAGCCGTAGACGCGATTGACGGCGCCCGAGAGGCCTTCGCGGAACTCGATGCCGATCGAGCCGCGCGTGACCTTGTGGCTGGGGCTGATCAGGTCGTTGTAGACCTGAACCACGGTGTTCGACGGCATGGCGAAACCGATGCCCTGGTAGCCGGCCGACTGCGTGTAGATGGCCGTGTTGACGCCGATCACCTCGCCGTTCATATTCAGCAGCGGGCCGCCGGAGTTGCCGGGATTGATGGCCGCGTCGGTCTGAATGAAGTGCTGGAACTGGCCGCTGGCGCCGGGCTCGATGGTGCGGTTCTTGGCCGAGATGATGCCGGCGGTGACGGTCTGCGAGAGCGCGAAGGGGCTGCCGATGGCCTCCACCCAGTCGCCCACCTCGAGCATTGTCGGAGTTGCCCAGCTTGACCGTGGGCAGAGGCGTGTTGGTGTCGATCTTGATGACTGCCAGATCGGTGGCTTTGTCGACGCCGATGACGCGCGCCGGGCGGCCCAGATCCTGGCTGTCGGGGTCCGTGGAAAGCTTGACGTAGATCTTGTCGGCCTTCTCGACCACGTGATTGTTGGTGATGATGTAGCCCTTGGGGTCGACGATGAAGCCCGAGCCGAGCGACTCGCGAACCTGGCCGTCATCTCCACCCTCCTGGTCGGGGATCTGCCCGCCGAAACCGGCATCTGGCCGCCGAAGAAGCGGTTGAAGAAGTCCTGGAAGTTGTCCGGAGGCCCTGGCCCTGCTGATCCTCGCCCTGATCGTCGTCGCCGGGGTTCTGCGGATTGGGCTGGATCGCTGGAAGTTGCGGCGGCCCTTTGCCGAGGCCTGCTTGGGCAGGGTCTGGGTGTTGATGTTCACCACCGCCGGACCCACTCTCTGGGCAATCTTCACGAACTCGTTGGGAGGAACGGTGGAGTTGACGACCTTGAGGGGGGTGGCGTCGGCGCTGGAGTTCTGCTTTTCTTGTCCGCGCACCCCGTGAGCGGCAAAGGAACCGGCCACAATGGCGGCCGAGAGTGTGGCAAGCAAGACAAATGCTGAAGCGAGACGGCGCGAACGCAGCCGTTCGAAGAGTGATTTCATGGGTTCAATAACCTCGTCAATGTGACCAGCATGGGGGCTGGCATGTTGATTGATCCACTTACAGTATAGCCAGTCGCGGGCAAACCCGTCTGGCTGAAGGTTTCATCGTTCCGTGTGCTAAGGAGCGCCGCATGTAGCTCGAAATGCCTGTCACAGCAGTTCCCCTGGGCATCGCGACTGAATAACCGTTCCATATTTATAGACGTGCGAATGCAAAAAGGGTCGCACCAACTTTTGTTATTCCGTCTCTTCCACATAGACCCTCTTGCCGGCGACGCAGGTCTCCAGCACAACGGTGCGCAGAATCTCCAGCGTGGCGATAGTGTTGAGCGAAGTCGGCGCCGGCTTTGCAGCGGGGGTCTGAGCGAAACAGAAAGTGAAGGCGGCAAGGGCTGCTGAAAGCAGATTGAGAAAGACGCATGCGCGGAGTGGAACAAACTATTGTTCGGCAGCCCATTCGATCATGGCCAGGGTCAGCAGCAGCACCCGCCTGAGGCCAACTTCGCGATCCTTGGCGGAGTACCACTCAGCCTGGGTATGCGCGCCGCCGCCCTCGCCTCCCGCACCCATCGACAAAGCTGGAATGCCCAGCGAGAGTGGAACATTGGCATCGGTGGAACCGAGACGAAATTCGGTGTGCAGGCCTAGATGGCGGTCCACGGCACGTAAGGCGTCGAAGAGCGGAGAGTCGCCGGGCAGTTGTGCGGCGGGACGGTCACCAATCTTGGCGATGGTGAAGGAGAGCGCTCCCTTGCCCTGCGCGTCTCCCGGCTTCACGGCCGCATTGGTGTGCTGGACAGAGTCTTCAACGGCGCGATGCAGAGCAACCTCAAGGCGACGTGAGCTGCTCGGCGCTGGTGGAGCGAAAATCGATCGATGCCTGTGCGCTCTCGGGGATGGAGTTCACGCTGGTGCCGCCGTGAATGGTGCCCAGGTTCAAAGTGGTGCGCGGCTCCTTCGGCAATTTGGTATCCGCCAGCACGGCCAGAGCCAAAGCCAGCGCGGCAATCGGGTTGGGCGTGCCCGCGTCGGTAAAACTATGGCCGCCGGGTCCGGTAACTGTGACCAGGAATCTGCGGCTGCCCATCGCCTGGGTCACGGCCGAGTCCGCTCCGGCTCCATCCAGAACAATATGCGCAGCAATGCGGCCGGAAAACGCGCTCTGGTTATAGAGAAGCCTCACGCCGCGCAGGTCGCCTTCGCCCTCTTCGCCCACATTACCCAGAAAAATCAGCGGCGCAGGCAGTTCGATTTTGGCCTCAATCAGAGCATGAACAATAGCCAGCATTCCGGCAACCCCTGCGCCGTTATCGCACGCCCCGGGAGCCTTCAGGCGCTCACCGTCCACCACCGGATGGAGCGGAGTTCCAGCGGGAAACACAGTATCGAGGTGAGCCGACAGCACGACCACCGGGCCGGTACTCTCCGCAGGCAGCTTCTTGGCGGGAAGTAATCCAAAGACGTTGCCGGCTGCATCGGTATGCATCTGGCTGAGTCCGGCTTCGGCAAAACGGTCCGCGAGCCACTCCGAACGAGCCTCTTCGCCGAAGGGCGGCCCTGGTATGGCCACCAGCTTTGCCTGCCAGTCCATGATCGTCTTGGGGTTTCCGTGCAGCCACGCAAAGGCGGCGTGGACTGGCCGTCGTGCGGCCAGAGCTGTAACGCGCGAGAAAGCCGAGATGCGGGGAAGAACGGGCATATGCTCCGTTTCAGAGTAGCAGGAGCACTCTGTGCCTGAGCCAAATGCGGATTTGATCAACCGCGAGTCAAACGCCGATCGGAGGATCTTCCCAGGCTGGATACTCCACCGAATGAAGAAACAGTCCCCGAGCAGGAGCAGTCGGACCGGCCGCCGAACGGGTTCGCGCCGCAAGGATCGCCGTGACCTCCGCGAGTTCCAAATGCCCACGGCCCACATCAAGCATGGTTCCCACCAGGTTACGCACCATGTGGTGCAGAAAGCCGTTCCCGCGTACCCGATATACCAGTAAATTGCCAGCCTCGCTTTGGCGCTCCTCCCACGCCGAAGAATAAATGGTCCTGACCGTGGACGGCGTGGGCGGTTTAATCTGAAACCCCTTCCGCGGGCTCGGCCTGGGATCAGAATTCCCGTCAGCATCCAATACGCGGCAGGCCGAGTCGGGATCGGTGGCCGCAAAGCTGAGAAAGTCGTGTTCTCCAACAAAGAATTGAGCCGATTTCTGCAGGACTTCAAAGTCTACTGGCCAGCGGCAGGCCAGAACGTAGCGAGCTAGAAACGGCTGGCAAATCGCTCCACGAAAAACCCTATACTCATAGGTCTTGGCCACAGCCGAATGCCGCGCATGGAAGGTGCTTGGCGCCACTCTCGCATCTAAAACCCTGATGGATAGGGGCAAAATCCGGTTGAGGGCGCGCTGTAGATTTCCGTCAGGAATAGGCACCCGCAAGGCAAAGCTGGCTACCTGGGCCAGCGCGTGCACTCCGGCATCGGTGCGTCCTGAGCCCTGCGGGAGCGGTGATTCGCCGGTGATTTTCGCTAGCGCCGTCTGCAACTCGCCCTGGATGGTCACTTCTCCGGGCTGCACCTGCCAGCCGCTGAAGTCGGTGCCGTCGTAGGCCAGGGTGAGCTTCCAGTTTTGCGGCTCAGGCGCGAATTGGTCGGGCTCAGGCACTTTTCTCCCTTTTCACAAAAGGTTACTCCCGGGCGGCGCTCACCGAAACGGAGAGCGCATGTGCGTTATACTCAGCTTTCTGCATGCTATTACGGTCAGGCTGCGCAGGCGGCGCTGATTCGTATGCGAAAACAAACTCGCAGGAACGAAACCGGGGCTGAACGCGTATTCCCAGTAAACCCGCTGGATGGGCTGAAGAAGAAGATCGCTTTGCAAATCAGAAATTTGCGTCTGGAGAAGATCTCCGGCAGTCTTCAAATTCGGTGCCCCATTTACCTCAGGAATTCGGAGAGAATAACCATGCATCTGTACGGAATATTTGAGAAGCAGGCAGCAGGCAACTATCTACGCAATCATCATTCCGGCCAGACGTGCAAACGCCTGCGCGCGCTGGCAGCGGTTCTGCTTACATTGACGGCCGGAATGCCTTCCGGCTTTGCCCAGCAGGCGTCGGCCGGGACATCGGGTCCGGACAAAGCCGCATCCGATCTGCCGTCGGCTCCGGCTCCGGTTCAAACAGAGCCGTTTTCGCTCCGTTCCTCCACTCGTGATTTTTCAAAGGCCTATGCCGGCTACCTGGGCAACCCGATCAACTTCTACAGGCCCACCACCATCGCTAAGGCCAGCTTTGTAAATTCTGTGCGGCTCGGCGATCTGGTAAAGGATGGCAAGATCTATCTAAGCCTCTCCGACGCGATCGCCCTGGCGATTGAAAACAACTACGACATTGCCATCGCACGCTACGATCTGGACATTGCCGACACCGATATTCTGCGCACCCGCATGGGTGCCGCACCACTTGGTGCCCCGTCAGGCCTGGTCACCGGCACTCTAGGCGGTTCCACTTCTACGCTTAGCACCGGCGGCGGTCCGGGCGGCACTACGGTCGGCGCTGGCGGCGCGGGTTCCGGCGTCTCCGGATTGACTCTGACCACGGCAGGCGCAGGACCAACCCCTGAGACATTGATGCCCTCGGTTACCGGGACAGTTCAGTTGGAGAGAGCCGTGCAGCCACAGGTCAGTGCATTCACTCCCCGCTCCTCCCTGAATACCGACCAATATAACTTCGCTTACAACCAGGGCTTCGTCACTGGAACCGCGCTGAACATGGCTTTCAACAACTCCCGTGTGACCACCAACAATGAATTCGACATTTACAGTCCCCAACTCGACTCCAGCTTCAAGGCCACGGTTACCCAGCACCTGCTGCAAGGCGCCGGCATCTGGATAAACAAGCGCTTCATCTACCAGGCGCTGAATGATCGGCGCATCGCCGACTCCTCGTTCCGCCAGCAGATTCTCTACACCGTCAATCAAGTGGAAACCATCTATTGGGGACTGGTGCAGGCCTATGAAGACGTGCAAGCCAAGGCGCGCGCTCTGGACCAGAGCACCAAGCTAGTCTCGGATTATCAGAAAGAACTGCAGATCGGCACCGTGGCGCCGCTCGATGTAGTCAACGTCGAGTCCGGCATGGCTTCGGACAAACAGGCTCTCATCAGTGCACAGAGCGCCCTCAACTATCAGCAGCAGATCATCAAGCAGGCGATCGCCCGCAATTTGAACGATCCTGCGTTGAGTGCGGCGGCCGTGATTCCCACTGACCGCGTAAGCCTGGAAGAGATCCCCGAGGAGAAGCAACCCATTGAGTCGTTGGTGCAGGAGGCTTTTCAGCAACGTCCGGAACTGGAACAGGCGGTGATTACGCTCCGCAACGATGAGATCACGCTAAAGGGCGCGCGCAATGCCCTGCTGCCCACCCTGGACGTTTACGGCTTCTATCAGGGCACCGGCGTAGGTGGCGCACAAAGCCCGGATTGCATCACCATTGCCAACAGCGGCTCCGGATTCGTACCCTGCACCGCGAACAAATACCCAACCGTAGGCTACGGAACCGTGCTCAACCGCCTGGTGAATAGCAGCGCGCCGGATAAGGGCGTAGGTTTCAGCTTGAACATCCCCATCGGCAACAAGCTCGCGCAGTCGGTGCAGGCGCGCTCGTTGATGGAGTATCGCCAGGCCGAACTGCGGCTTGAGCAGCTTTATACGCAGATTCGCATGCAAGTCGTGAATCAGCAGTTTGCGCTCACCAACGACCGCGCGCTGGTTCGTGCCGACATCGCCGCCAGGGACTACAACAAACAGAGTCTCGAAGCGGAAGTCAAGAAGCTGCATCTGGGAGCCTCAACCGCTGCCAATGTTCTGATGCAGGAGCGCAACCTGGCCACGGCGGAGGACAGCCTGATCGCTGCCAACACGAAATATGCCGAGGACCGCGCAAGTCTATATCAGATGCTGGCCTCTACCCTGCAGCACTACGGCATCAACCTCAACGAAGCCGCTTCAGGCCAGGTGAATACCACGCCTGTGATTCCAGGATTGGCGCCTGCCAAGACAGAACAGAAACCAGCGGCAACTCCTCCATCCGCTCAGTAAGTCCGCTGCATGTAAAAGAAATGAAGAGCCCGGACCGGGCTCTTCTATTTGCAATGTGAAGAGTAGATTGATTTTTACCGCTCCACAACCAGCTCAAGAAGATTGAAAAATTCTGGAAAGCTGATAGCTGCGGAATCAGCGCCATGGATGAGCGTATCTCCTTCGGCACGCAATGCCGCAACGCTGAAGGCCATGGCGATGCGATGGTCGCCGCCGGAGTCGATAGTTGCTCCATGCAAATTCTGGCCGCCGGGCACATCCAGCCCGTCTTCGAATTCAGCCACTTCAGCGCCCATGGCGCGCAGGTTCTTCGCCACCAGCGCAATGCGGTCTGATTCTTTCACGCGAAGTTCTTTCGCGTCGCGGATGCGGATGCCGCCGCTGGTATAGGGAGCAATAGCCGCCAGCACCGGCAATTCGTCGATAAGCTGCGCGGCAAACGCGCCGCTCACTTCAGTCGATCCAAGGCCATCGGGTGGCGAGGTGATCTGCACCGTTCCCACCAGTTCGGCATGCTTCTCCTCCACATTGAGTACGGCGATGTGTGCGCCCAATGCGGTCAGCACATCCAGCAGCGCGGCGCGCGTAGGATTCAGACCCAGCGCATCGAGCACCAGGCTGGACCCAGGAAAAATAGCCGCGGCACATAGAAAAAATGCGGCGGAAGAAAGATCGCCGGGCACAGCGGCTTCAATCGCGTGGAGAGACTGTGGACCGGCGATGGAAACAGAGTCGAGCGTGCGCGTCAGATTCGCGCCGAATGCGCGCAGAGCAAGTTCGCTGTGATCGCGGGTGCGCACGGCTTCTCTCACGGTAGTAGTCCCCGCGGTTTGCAGCCCGGCAAGCAGTACGCAAGTCTTTACCTGGGCGCTGGGAACGGGAGTAGTGAAATCGATTGCGCGTAGCGATGAGCCGTGAATCGTCAGCGGCGCATGCCCATCGGTCAGCGTGAGCTTTGCTCCCATCGCTTCCAGTGGTTTGCGGATTCGCTCCATGGGACGGCGGGAGAGCGATTCGTCGCCGGTCAGCGTAAAGCTGCCCTGCTGCGGTGCCAGCAGTCCGGAGATCATGCGCATGGTCGAGCCGGAGTTGCCGCAGTCGAGTGGGTGATCGGCAACAGTTACGCGCCCGGAAACGCCTGCGATCTCAACGGAGTTCTCTCCAGTCCTATTGACCTTAGCTCCGAGAGCCTGCATGCACGTGAGGGTCGAAGCGCAGTCCGCGCCGGTGGAGAAATTGCTGAGCCGAGTCGTTCCTTCAGCAAAAGCACCCAGCATTGCATAGCGGTGGCTGATGGATTTATCGCCGGGCAGGCGGAGACTTCCGCAAATGTTGCGTGCGGGGCGAATAAGGCGTTCTTTAGCTTCGTTGTGCAAAGGGGCTCCGGCTTGGTTTGCTCTCCCTTTGAGTTTATCGAATCGATTCGAGGAGGCAGCTCAGCAAACCTGATGAAATCCAATTCCCATCAACGCGGCGGTCTTGCGCAGCGTGGAGGCCACGTGACCCACGCCCACGGCGCAATGGTGCGCTGGCCCCTGCTCATTCCATGCGCTAACAAATCCCTTCGCTCCCAGCGGAAATCGATATCGGCTGTTGGTATTGCCGATCTCGAGGATTTCGCCGGCCACGCATTCGCCCTCGGCAGCCAGCAGCTTGAAGCGCGTTTCCGCATCTTCCACCACGGAGAGCAGCGTTACAGGACCGTGTTTAACGCTCATCTCCACCGAAAGACCGCGCCCCACCTTGCCGTGATAAACCGTCAGCGGCCTCACCTTGGTTTTTCCCTGGCTGATCGCAATGTGACCGGGACCGTCGTGCCCCATCATCACTAGGTCGTCGTTGAAGTCCATCGTGTAGTACTCGGTAAACGATCCGCCAGCCCCCAGGCAATCCATCATTTTCATCGCCAGCGCGTTTTTCACTTCATACTCGCCGGCCACAGGAATATGCCTCGCCGTCAGCAGCGAGGTGCCCAAAATGATGGAGCTCATAACATCTTCGTTCGCCGCAATGCCTGAACCCTTATAGTAATAAGCCAACGCGTTGAGCTGGTGGCCTGCGACAAAAGCATCCAGAGCCACCGACGTTCGCGCTGCCCTTCGCAACTCCTCAGGCGGACAGTCGGCTTGCACATTGAAGGCCGCGTGGAACTCAGCAACCCGCCGTGCGAATTCCGCTTCTTTCACTTCGGCAGCCAGCGCGCTCAACTCGTCCACTTCCACCATCTCCACATGCGTGCCGAAAACGATCGAGACCAGCGTAACGTCGGTTAGAATGTCGAGCATGCCGCTATAGTAGTGGCCCATCAAACCCAGCCGCGCTGAAGACATCGCAGTCCGCACCCGCGCCGCCGCCAGCCATTCTTCAATCTCCGCCCAGGTGCGCTCATCGTCGAGCACCCCTGTGACCTGGTGAAAGGCAATCCCCGCGCGCTTGAAGACGTTGGCGATCTCGGGAACCGGGCAAGCCGAGCAAAATGCCAGCCACTCCCCGGTCATAGCCGTACGATCCTTGAGCCGGTTGAATGCCTGATAATCGATAGCCGCCGCAGGCTGCAGATTCAGCACCACCACCGGCACGCCCGCGCGCTGCACCAGCGGCAGAACCGTATTCGAAAGTGCATAAGTTGTGACGTAAAGAAACAGCACGTCAATATCTTCGCGGCGGCACTGGTGGCCCGCCTCACGCGAACGCACTGGCGTATCCACCAGCCCCAGGTTGACCACCTCAACGCCGGGTCTGGCCAGCCGCGCAGCCACCTGCGACAGATAGCCCTTAAGTCGCTCTTCAAGCCCCACAAACTGCGGCCAGTAAGCGTCCAGCCCGATGCCGCACAAGCCGAGGCGCAAAGGCCGCTCGTCTTTCGTCGTGCTACTCATACCTTCGCATCCCTTACGGCAGATAAAAAACTTCTTCTAGCATGGGAAACCTCTCGCCCGCGCGCAACCCTTCCATCGGCGCAAACAGCGGCGCCATGACCTGCTGCCAGCGCAGATTTACGGGATGATTGTCAATCTTGCTCCAGGTGGCTTCAAAATCCACCGCCCTCAAAGTAAGTATCAGCAGCTCATCCCGGCGATAAATCGAGTATTCGCTGATGCCGGCGCTCTTCAGCAACTCCAGCAGCTCCGGCCACACCGCGCGGTGCGCCTTCTCATAAGCTTCGGCAGCGCCGGGCTTCAAGCGCAGCATAAAGGCATAGCGCTTCAACGGCTGCCCCGCCGCGCTCACCAGCTCACCACCGTTACAGCAAAAGGCTGCAACATTATTTTGCCGTCCGCTGGCATAATGTTACGGGCAGGTCCGTCGCCGGTAGAAAGATCCACCGTCAACGCGCTCGCCTTGCCTGCATCGGGCAGCGCGATCTCAAACGCGCGATTCCGCTTGTTGACGATCAGTATTTTGTGGCCGGCGGAAGTGATATAGGCCTGCGCTGCCAGGTCCGGGGAGCCGATGTCGGTTTCGACCATTTCATCGCCGGGGTGGAAGTTGTCCTTCAGCAGCTTCAGCACCCAGAAGCGCGCATTGGGCTTGTTATTCTCCCAATTCATCATGCTCACGCTGGGAAACTGCGTCGGATACCCAATCAACTGCGACTCGCCGATCACGTCGATCTGCAGCCGCGAGAGTTCAATGAAAAGATAAGCGTAAAGTGAGCTGGCCAGGTTCCAGTAGGCCTTCGGCGGAGGCACTTTGTCCTGCGGATTGTTGTCAGTGGGCAAAATCACACCCAGTTCGTCAGTATCCGCCTTCGTCTGCGGAGAAAGCCGCTTGCGAATGTTCTCAATGTAACGAACCGTGTTGAGGAATCCATCCGCCTGATCGAAGAAGGTATATTGCCAGTCTGCAATGGTTTCCGATGGAGCAGGCGACGCATAGAAATGGTAAGAGATGAAATCCAGCGGAATCCCCTTTTTGTGATTCGCCAGGTTCAGGAAGTACTCGACAAATTCGGGATGATCGCTCGGGTTCCCCAGCGCCATGCCCATGAATTTTGTCCCCGGGCTTACGCGATGAATGGCCTCGACGATGGAGTCATAGCGCTCCGTATATTGTTTGGGAGTTGTACGATGTTCTGACTCCACTTCGTTGAGCACCTCCCACACAGGAAATTTATAGTGATAGCCGGATTCGTGACGCACCCCGTTCTCATCCGTAAAGCCGCCGTTCACATACCAACTGACCAGCCGCGCATAATAATCGCCCAGTTCCTTGCCGCTGGGGTCGCGCAGCTCCGTACCCTGCGTGTAGTTCCACACCACCTGGTTGGGATCGTCGGAATAGGTAACCGGCTTGTCCGTCTTGAAGAGCCACGCGGGCATGGTGCTGAAGTTCATCACCGTCGTATGACCATCGGTTGCGGCAAGAAAATCCCTGGTCATTGGATCGATGAGGCTGAAGTCCCAACTGGTCTTCTGGGGCGTTGGTGGCTCCAACTCGGCCACGGCCAGCCGTGGATAAGGCAGCCAGGGCACATAGCGCACATAATCGGCGCCCAGATCCTTTACGGCCTGATAGGCGGCAATCCCCAGCGGCTGCCCAGGGCGCAATGGAGGATTGACCACCACCTGCAGCGTCGGCGTCGATTTTGAGGCCGCCGTAATCTTGTCCCAGTGAACGGTTATCTGCAACGCCTGCTGGGCAGGCAATACCGTTGCAATACCAAGCAAAACTGCGACTGCAGTCAACAAAAGTGAGAACCCAGGCTCATGCTTTTGGTGCTGGAACAAACTCATGATCGTAACTCCTGTTGCATGCTGATCGTTGTTGCGCTCCATAGGGCCGATCCAAATGAAATTTATCTGCCTTCAACGTAAACCACTCCGCCAGTCCATGGTTATCGTTGCATCTCTCGAAAACCGGGTGTAGCCATCATCTCCATCAGAAACTCATAGCGCGGACGCAGCGTATCCGGGCCCGAAGTGATGGTGCTGTCCAGGTGAATGAGTTCATCGTCCTTGCCGTACTTTGGCCATACAGGCAGACCAGGCCCTTGGGATCGCCGGTTTTGGCAAAATTGGTCCAGTAGTCCATCATCTGGCCGCTCAGCTTGCGGTCCTCGGGCCGCCACACGGCGCCTGGCCTCGTATCCAGCGTTCCGAAGACGTAGGCGATATCGTCAGAGTGGAAGGCAGCTGACACTGGATTGAACTTGCTGGGCGGCGCAGCCAGCTCGAAGTGGTAGCGGTAAATCGGCGAATCGCCCGTCTTCCTGTGCGCCTCGATCCACCTCCAGGTTCCGAAGGCAATGAACTTATCGCCGTTGTAATCGGCCGCTGAACGCGCTGCTTGCTCATCGCTATCGCCGGGATAAAGTTTCAGGAATTCTTCCGCGCGCTCCTTGAAGTGCTCTTCCGCAAAGGCCTTCCACTTCTCCGCCGTCATTCCTTCTGAGCTGCCTTCGTCGCGGTTCCAGCCGGCCAGCAGCGGCACGTGAGCCTGTTTCCCCTCGGCATAGACCTCGGCTACCGGCTCTGTGAGCAGCTTGCCGTCAACGTCCGGCCCAAATCCTCCGTGGGTCTTTTTCCTGCTGGCTTCCAGAATCTTTTCCGCCGGCAGCGCCCGCAGTTGTTCGAGCGTGGTCACCCCCAGGGTGGCGACCCACTCCTCATCCCGCGATTCGCGCTTCGCCAATGAATCGTGACCCGGCATACCACGGCCCAGCGCGCCGCCGCTCTCGCCAATTGCCTTGTTAAACAATCCCTTCGCCATGGGCGACGCCATCAGCGTGCATACCGCAAAGGAGCCGGCGCTCTCGCCGAAGATGGTCACATTGTCCGGGTCGCCGCCAAACTGCTTGATATTGTTCTTCACCCACTGAAGCGCGGCCACCATGTCCATCAGGCCGTAGTTCCCTGCCGCGCCGTCCGCCTCTTTGCCCAGGTCAGCGGTCGCCAGAAAGCCGAAGACCGCAAGCCGGTAGTTAATCGTGACCAGCACCACGCCCTTGGTAGGCAAAAAATCGCCGTCGTGCCGGGGCTCAGAAGCCGATCCGCCCGAGTAGCCGCCGCCGTGAATCCAGAACATCACTGGTAGCTTACTGTTGCCTTTGGCCCCGGCTGGCACATAGACGTTCAGGTAGAGGCAATCCTCGCTCGGCCCGTCGTCCTGAAAGGTCATATCGTTGTAGATGTGCCCCTGATAGCAATGCGCTCCAAATTTGCTGGCGTCGCGCACACCCTTCCATTTGGCTGGCGGCTCAGGCGCCTTCCAGCGCAAATCGCCCACCGGCGGCGCCGCATAAGGCAGCCCCAGAAACGCTTTCACCTTGCCGTCGTTGATCGTCTTGCCGAGAACCTTGCCTTGTGCGGTCTTCACCTTCAGCGGGTCGGCATGAATGGTTGAAGATAATCCCATCGTAAGAGCGGCAATCGCCAGTGCGCAGGCTACTTTCAATCCCAATTGCATCGCAAGAATCCTCCGCACAACACATTAACAGCAAGAGGCGGAGTGTGCACACGTTTTGATTCCAACCGACGGTGCAAGTCAATCGGAATCGAATGCCGTCTCCGGCCCCAGCAAATCGTCCATCGTTTCCCTGCGGCGGATCAAGTGGACCTTTGCACCCTCCACCAGCACCTCTGCCGGTCGCGGGCGTGTATTGTAGTTCGAGCTCATCGCCATGCCGTAGGCTCCGGCATCGAGCAGCGCAACCAGATCGCCGGGCTCGACGGGCTGGAGCCTCCGGTCGCGTGCAAAGTAATCGCCGGTTTCGCATACCGGTCCCACCACATCCACCGCGCGAGCCTTCCCTCCGCGCGGCTTCACCGGCACAATCTCGTGATGAGCCTGGTAAAGCGCCGGACGAACCATATCGTTCATCGCAGCGTCGGTTATGACGAAAGTCTTCTTCCCGTTCTGCTTGACGTATAGCACCCGCGCCAGCAGAGCCCCGGCCTGCGCCACGATAAACCTTCCCGGCTCCAGAAACAGCCTGCCCTCAAAACCGCGCAGCGCATGATCGAGAGCCGCGGCATACTCCTGCACTTTCACAACCGCATCAAAACTCCCCGCGTGATAGTCGATTCCCAGACCCCCGCCGGCATCGACCGCCTTGATCGCGATGCCGTCGCGCCGCAGTTGGCCCACCAGTTTTGCTACCCGCTCCATAGCCTTGCCAAAAGGCTCAGCCGAGCGAATCTGCGACCCAATATGCACGCTAATCCCGTGCGCCTCGAGCCAGCGATTGCCGGCTGCGCTTTTGTAGATCCCCGCCGCCTGGCGAATATCGATGCCGAATTTGTGCTCGCGCAGTCCGGTGGAAATATACGGATGCGTCTCGGCAAAAACGTCGGGGTTCACGCGCAGCGCAAAGCGCGCCCTGCGTTTCAGCTTGCGGGCTCGCGCGGCCAGCAGCTCTAGCTCCGCCTCGCTCTCCACATTGAATTTAAGAATCCCGGCCTTGAGCGCCAGATCGATCTCCGCCACCGTCTTGCCCACGCCTGAAAAGACCACTCGCCCCACGGCCTCGGGCGCGGCAGCCCTTACGCGCTCCAATTCTCCGCCTGAAACTATATCGAAGCCCGCGCCGTGCTTCGCCAGCAGCTTTAGAACAGCCAGCGCCGAATTGGCTTTCACCGCGTAGCAAACCAGGTGGTCCCGTCCCGCAAATGCCTTCTGAAACAAGCCCAGCCGCTCCACAATCTGATCGGCGGAGTAAACGTAAAGCGGCGTGCCAAAGCGCCGAGCCAGCAATTCAAGCGAAACCTTCCCGCAATGCAGCGGACTTCCCTTCTGCGGATGGGAAAAGGGGCGCGGTGACGCTGACGAAGCTGGATTTGAAGATGCGGTCAAATTGAGTTTCCAGAGGAAGTACGTTCTCTTGAGCCTACAGCATTTGGCGCTGCATTCGAACGGCTGCTGCAGCAGCGCAGTTCAAGCCTCAGGTTGCCGCAGCCACTCCGCCAACAAAGTAGCCACTTTGCGCGGCTGCTCGTAGGCCGAAAAGTGCCCGGCATCGGGCAGCAGATGAAATTCGCATCCCCCCGGAGCGGATCTGAAGGCCTCCATCTCATCCGCAGTCGCAGTGGAATCCTCAGCCCCTGCAATCGCCATCACCGGCACGTCAATCGTAGCCACAGTAGGCATGGAATCGCGCCGTACAGCAAGCCCTGCCTGCACAGCAACCAGCGCTTCAGAAGTCAGCGTCATGCGTGTCCTCAGCTCCTTCACAATCGCCGGGCGGCGCTGGCGTGCCGTTGCCCCAATCAATGTTTGCGCCATGCCGTCGAATATCGCCCCGCTTGCTCCCGCTCGAGCCTGGGCGATATTGGCAACCCGCTTTTTAAGATTGGCCTCCGCATCAGGCTGCGGCTTTGAAGAAACGATGACCAATCCTTTCATCCGTTCCGGAGCTTTGCGCCACAGTTCCAGCAGCGTATAGCCGCCGATCGAGCAGCCGACAAAGACCGCCTCCGGCACCTCAAGATGATCGAGCAGAGCAAGAATATCGTCGGCCAGTTGCTCAATGGTCAGCACCGGCGCGTCAGGCACGCGCGCGAATCCGCCCACCGGAAGATTCCGCCCCAACTCCGAGCCGCCATGCCCGCGCAGGTCGGGAACAATAGCCCGCACCCCGGCCACATCCTCCACCATCGGACGCCAATACTCATGATCGAGCGGCGTAGGATGCAGAAAAACCACGGGCTGCCCAGCCCCGGTATCCCAATAACTCAGCTTCGCTCCGTCGGCTGCCATATAACTCTTCATATCCACAAGGATAGCTCACGGCAGAGCTAACGGCTCCTCGGGAATGCCGATCCAGCAGGCCAGGTAAGCCACCCCCACCAGTCCCCCTGAAAAAAAGAACCCGATCACGGTGAAGATGCGAACCAGCGCAAGGTCCCAGCCGTAAGCCTGCGCCAGTGCAATGCAGACCCCGGCAATCTGACGGCCCGCGCGCGGACGAACCAGCGGCCTGCCGGGTATCGTCTGCGTGAATGGAATCACCCTGCCGCAATTGGAGCAGAAACGCGCATTGTTCGGCAGCCCCGTTCCGCACTGAGTACAAAAGACGGCCATCTTCGATCCTCCCCCGGAAACCCCATCCACAATGCTGAATCACAACCATGCGCCAGATTGCTCAATAGCGAAAAAAGGGACGCGTGTCCGCAGCTTCAGCGTTCCCTGGCGGCTGCGCGAGAACCAGCGACCCCTCCCGCTTGAGATTCAGAAATGGTCCATCTTCCCCGGCGCCCATCATGACCGAGCCGTGATGCCGGTCCCATATTTTGAAAGTTGTGCTGCCATCTGGTTCTGCTAGGAGCAGAACGGATTGAAACTCCTTCCCATCAAGGGTAAGGTACGCGTTGCCGACTTGATTGTCTGCTGTGGCATCGTTTGTGACATATCCACCTCTCTCATCACCAGTGGCATCAAAGATAAGCAGGCCGGAGACTGATCCACCCCTACTACGGACTTTCCCGAGAACTATGGGGTCCGGCAGTGGCGCACCGAGCACCACGCGCGTCGTTCCCCTGTCGTCGGTGATCACCAATCCGTGAGCGCGCAGGATTTTTCCGTCTGTGCGTTCAAGTCGTGTAGCCCACACCGTATAAGCTGTCTGCGCTGCCATCAATACGATCAGGCAGACAGTCAAAACCATCAGTTGTCGATACCGCTTTTCGAGTACAAGAACATTGCTGTTTGAGTCTGTCATCATTTGGCCTCTTCAGCACGCCGATTAGGATACGTTTGCATTGCGGAAATGGTTCCCTTCCGTGAAGCTAACAAACAGGGTAACGATCCCTATTCTCTGTTCCCTGCTTTTACCGCATCCCGTATAGCCCATACCCTTCACACAAAATCGAATTTCAAGATTGACTGTCAATTCCCTGTATAAGCGTTGCGCAGATGCTTCCTGGCCGTCCCCGCGCGAGAAGTATCAGGCCCGGCATTGATGGCCGCCCGGTAATCCCTGACCGCCAGCTGGCGCTCTCCGTTCAAATCGCGGCACTCCCCCGCATCCACCAGCGACCGTATCTTCAGCTCCGGCCCCACATTCGCTGTCCATGCGGCTTGCTCATAGGACTGCGCCGCCTCCGCATAGTGCCGCTGCCCGCGCAGTGCATCCCCCAAACCAAAGTAAGCCAGCTCCAGTTTCGCCTCCGCAAAGTAGCCCGGCTTGGCCGCGTCGTCGAGCAGTTCCCGGTAGGCCGCCCCAGCCACCATCCCCTCGCCGTCGTCCTTGCGCAGGTTGGCCTCTTCCAGGCAGAAAAGAAAATCGTGCGGATACTCCTTCTTCAGTCCGCGCACCACCTGGATCGCCTCTTTATATCTCGCCTCCCGCCGCAAAAACAGCGCGGTAACCGTGCGCGCCTCTACGCTGGTAATCACGCCGCGCTTCCCTGCGTCCCTCAGCATCTCCATCCCTTTGCTCTTCGATCCGGTAATCCCGGCAAAGCCGATCAGCAGTTTGAATGGCCAGGGCAGCGCTCCCACCACATACTCATAGACCCCCACCACCAGCTTCGCGTCCACATAATCCGGGTCCAGCTCCAGCACGCGCGCATCGTCGTCCTTGGCCTTCATCGCCAGACGGAATCCCGCCCCGAATCCCCGCTCCACCATCGCCACGTAAGTGCACTCCAGCGCCCGCGCCCAGGCTCGCGCATAAAGAGCATCCACGTCATTCGGATTTTTGCCCAGCCGCCAATCGGCCTCTTTGATAGCTTCGTTGGCCAGCCTCATAATCCGATCGCGCGTCTTTGGGTCTTCCTGTGTCGCATGGCGTCCGGTCAAAAATCCGTCGTTGGCATAGAACGTTGTATCCAGCAGATCCTGCCGGTAGAGTTCCTGAAAAACCACCGCTTCCAGCAGCAGCGCCGTGGGCTGCGGATCGCCCGGATGCTCGGCATGAAAGCGCTCAAAACGCTCGATTGCGCCGGGATAGTCGAGGTTATAGAAGTGCTCGAATGCCTCCCTCACCAGCGGGTCGCGGTTCAGCGGATTGGTATACACCTCGGCCGCCGAACCCACGCTCGCCGCCGCCAGCAGCGCAATCCCCCATCCCCACACCCAAAATGCCCGCATCTTCAACTTCCAATCTCCTTCTTGCTCCTACGAATGTCGGATTCAGTCGCGAGATTTGCCGATTCTTGAGAGGATTCAGCTGCGATTGCCACTTCCATCAGAATAGTTCATAAGATTCCCGCGTCAGAAAACTGTCCTACCCTCAAGAGCTCCAATGCTTTAGCATTTAGGTATGCCCATCCCTGAGCGGTTGAATCCAACCTTCATAACCGCCCGCCAGCCTGATCCTCGGGAAGAAGCGCGCAAGCGCCTCATCGTAGCCCTCGACGTCCCCGATGCCCTCTCTGCCGCTGCCCTGGTCAACAAGCTCGAGGGCCAGTGCCGCTGGTTCAAGGTAGGTTTGGAACTCTTTATCGCCGCTGGTCCCGCCGTCCTCGAACCGCTCATCAACCGCGGCCACTCCGTCTTCCTCGACCTCAAGCTCCACGACATTCCCAACACTGTAGCCGCGGCGGTGCGTTCCGCCGCCTCTCTCGGCGTACGCATGATGACCATCCACGCCGCCGGAGGCCCAGCCATGCTCTCCGCCGCCCATGCCGCGCTAGACGGCTTAAGCGACCCTCCCCAACTGCTGGCCGTAACTGTCCTCACCAGCATGGACCGAGCCCAACTAACCGCCGTCGGCCTCCGCCGCGATCCCGCCGCCCAGGTCGAGTTGCTAGCCAAAACGGGCCTCGAAGCCGGAATCAGCGGCTTCGTCTGCTCCCCGCAAGAGGTTCGGTCCCTGCGCGCGCTCACTGGCCCAGCAGGCGTGCTGGTCACTCCCGGCATCCGCCCCGCCGGAGCCGATGCAGCCGACCAGAAGCGCATCGCCACCCCAGCCGAAGCCCTCCGCCAGGGCGCCAGCTACCTGGTCATAGGTCGCCCCATCACCCAATCCCCCGACCCCGCCCAAGCAGCCGAAGCCATCCTGAAAGAAATGGCCGCAGCCCTCTGACGCTATCCAAACCGCTCACTCCTCCCCGTGTGAAGAAACGAAACCGATTCACTCCTCCCGAATCTCACTTCTTGCTTCCCGGACCCCACTGCAATCGGAGCCCGATGCGGAAGTTCATCGGCAGGCTGGGATAGCCGATGGGCGCAATGTGCTGTTCGCTCAGCAGGTTATCCGCCTGGACGTAAATGCTTATCCACTTGAGTAACTGGTAGTTGCCGCCCAAATCCAGCTTGGCGTATCCATGATCCAGATTCCGATTCGGCAACAGCAAGCTATTGCCGCCGCTCAGATCTTCACCGCCCAGAAAATCCGAATCGTCCGAGCGGCTGGCAAATGAGGAGGTAAAAACTCCGGTGATTCCTTTCGTTGAATAGCTGGCAGTGAAGAACCCAGTGTGCGGCGGGCGCCGGAACGGTCGCGCCCCCACCAGCGGCGAATCCGCTCCAACGGGTATTCCGTCATAAGTCGGGATAGGCCCCAGCAGCGCCACGTCGTCGTTGGCAAACGACCGCTGTATCACCGCATCCAGGTAGGTGTAGCCGCCGCGCATAAAGAGATTGCGCCCGATTCCGCCCTCCACGGTAGTCTCCACGCCCATAGCGCGGAACGCCTCCGTGTTGAGGGTCAGTTCATACGCATCATTCTCTACCAACTCCTGCTCCAGTTGGTTTTGCTGGGTCGGAGTCAGATAGGGCAATAGCTCTGGAACCAGATCGTAACCGACATATTCAATCTGACGGCCGAACTCATTGTGGAAGAAGCTGCTGCGAAAGAGCAGCCGCTGGCTGAAGAACGTCTGCTCCGCGCCGCCCTCGTAGGTGCGCGCCTCGGGCGCTGCGATGGGTGCGATATTGAACTCCTGCACGGTGGATTGGCCGCCGTACTTTTCAAGAAAGCTGTACAGCGAATAGAACTGGTCCGTAAGCGCAGGTTCTCTCACCGCATCGCCAAAGTTGAACAGAATGCGCGTGCCGCTGAAGATTCCTTTGCGCGGCTTAAGCGCATAGCCGGAAAGCCCTACGCGCGGGTTGGTCTGCGTGCCAAACAGAGAGTAGTGCTCCAGGCTGCCGCCCAGCGTATAGAAGAAGCGGTTCTTATAGTCCCCGTGTACCGACGCCAGATAATCTTCGTTGTTCCGCTGCACCGGTGGGTAGGTCAAGCTGGGCGGCTCGGCCCCGCGTTCGCCCTCGTAATTGAAGCCGAACAGCGCGGCAAAGTGCGGAGTAACCTTGTAATCGCCCTGATACATAAATTCATCGCGATTTGAAACCAGTTGGTATCCTTGCGGATATGGATCGTACGTTCCCGGATAGTCGAGGATTGCCTGTCCGCTCACCGAATACCCATTCGCCCCGGTTATAGTCACCGGATTTCCGTAATATGCCTGATCTCCATAGATGTCGTAAGTAAGCAGTTCCCCCGACGGCTGCCACAAGTGATACTGCTCCCGCTTGCGCGTCAGTCCGTAACGAAAGCTGTTATGAAAGTCAGGCAGGGTCTGGTTGTCGAGCGACGCGCTCATGTACATATCCTGGTCCTTCTGCGTAGCCACGTCTGTCACGTGATAGAAGTCCCATGCGTTGGGCACGCCAGTCCCATCCACGCCATAGTGCAGCGTAGCGCGAACCTGCGTATTCCCGCTCGGTGCCCATCCCACGTTAGCCGCCGTCGTGGCCACGTGGTACTCGTCGTTGGGCAGCGCATTGCTGGTTTCGAGCCAGCTGAATGCGCCCAGGTAATCGATCTTGTTATGCGCGCCGGCCACTTCAAACTCCTCGCGCGAGGTGTGGAAGTTCCCCGCATCGCCCTGAAACATCAACGAGGGAAAGCTGGTGGTCCCGTGCGGAGTGGTCAGGCTTACCACGCCGCTCTCCGCATCGGCGCCATACAGGTTTGAATTGGGCCCGCGATAGACCTCCGCGCGTTCGATAGCAGTCGTCGAAAGCGGTCCGAAGTCGAAGCGACCACCCAGATCGCCCACGCTCACTCCATCCAGCAGAATTTTGTTGTCGTCCGAATCGCCGCCGCGCACAAACAGCGAACCTTGCCCGCCGCGCTGGCCGGCCTGCACCGCAACCGTGCCCGGCATCAGCCGCATCACGCTCACCAGATCGTCGCGCTGAGCCAGGTCCTGCGGCCCCAGCACATCGGTTGCTGAGCTGGTTTGCGCCTGCGGCGTAGGCGTTCCGGTTGCGGTCACTACGATCGACTCGCGCACCCACTCCGGTTCCATCACCACGGTGCGCTCAATATTATCCATCCGCCCGGCATAGAACCCCGGCGTCTCAATCTCCCGGAAGCTCTTGGCCGAAACCACCAGGTAGAACCGCCCCTGCACCCCGGTCAGAATCTGAAAGCTGCCGTCCGCGGTAGAGACGGCAGTGGCTACCACCTTCCCTTTCGAGATCAGCGTAACGTTGGCGCCTGTGATCTTGGCGCCTCTTGCATCGGTCACTACGCCGCGGATCGACGCAGCCAGGCAGTTGGTCGCGGCAAATGTAAACAGGATTGTTGAGAATATACAGAACAGGACGCGACTCAGGCGAGTACGCGGAGATGCGGAAATTGGCATGACGACTCCTTCGTCCCCCTCGGAACGTAAGCGGTTTTTGAAGCGCCAAGGACCGGTCTCCTGACTTGCGCCACCTCGAGCCACCTTCCCAAAAGCAAACCAATAGGCTTGCCTCCAGTGGTTTCCTGGGCATCCGCGCTCGCGCGCAATAACCCTGGCTGAAATCCTGCCTTCTTCCGATATCCCAACGATGGGTACCGGGGCAGGGGCGCTTACAGTTGCGGGGCAGTGGCGGACTTTCACCGCCTTCCCGTGCATCCTGGCGATTTCTGTGGTGAATTGTGCTGCCCCTCGACGGTGCAGCAGGCATGTCATGGAACAACTTTCCATGACCTCAACATCTTATATTAGGCAGTGGGTGTGAAGTCAAAAATCGCGCCAAACTGGACTCGCTGATGAACCGAATGCGCTTGAGGAAGGGGTAGTGGTGACCCCGGGAAGACTCGAACTTCCGACACGCAGTTTAGGAAACTGCTGCTCTATCCACCTGAGCTACGGGGCCACATTAGAATCAATAGTATACCTAATTGTGCATAACAGCTTCTGAAGTAAATCCCATCAGAGCGGGTCCATTGTGAGGTCAGAGCGGGTCCTTTGTGAGGATTGATAGCAGCACTTTGCAGAGGTTGTTTTTCCTCTCCCAGCGATCTGTCCGTAGGTGAAATCAACTATGCGAGCAACGGAAGCGCCACTGCAAACCCTTCATCCTTTCGACTCTTGACGACGAAGTGTCGCATCGATTAAGCTTTATTGTGGTGACGGAGTTCACCCTTAACCGCTGTCCATTCCAGTAGGCCGGACAGATGATGACTCCTGACAGGGAACCCTGTTGCGGAGTTATGTCCCGGCCGAGTCCCCGATCAAAAACTTAGGAGTTTGCATTAATGACAAATACTAGGGCTTTGTCTGCGCTCTGGGTGGGTCTGGCTCTGGATGCAACCTTGCTGGCGATCTGGTTCAAAATCTCGACCGCTCTCTCTGATACTGAGCGGGTTCTCAAGCATGCCCACTGCCCGGTAATGATCGTTCACTGAAGGGAAATTCCGGCACGAAGGCTGTAAAACCTGGAGGAGTCATGCCCGAACAGGAAACTGAAGAGACGCAATATCCTGGGAAACTGAACGAGCCCCAGCAGCGGCGCCTGATCATTACCTGCAAATACATCGACAGTTTGCTCTGCGAAATCGAGAATGCCCTTCATTCCGCGGCATCGCAGTCTCCGTTTCCCCGTTATGTCCTAGACGTTACTCCCGCGCAGGCGCATGAGATCGAAGATCATATTCGCCGTCTGCGGGCTCAACTGCTGCGAACTTTACACTGGCAGCGCATGAAGCCCGAGCCGCCGGAGATTGAAGTCACACGATTAATCACAACTGACCTGGCATTTGTCGATATTGCCATTGAGGAATTGAAACCCAAGCATCTGCGCGGGTGCGGCGCAGTGCCGGCGGATGCGGTAGATGAACTCAATACGACGATCAATGAACTCAGCTCAATCGTCAAAAAAATGGAGAGTTATGTCCGCCATGAAATGGGCACTAAGAATGCCGGGGCCTCCAGATAAAATCAGAGACGCTTCCTGGATAGGACTGGACCTGACGTAAGCGAAACCACCAAGAGGGAGAGACAGGCTTGCAGAAATACTTTTTAATCGCGTTCGGCGGCGCACTCGGTTCCATTGCCAGGTATTGGGTGGGCTCAACGATTGCCGGCCGTATGGGTACAAAGTTTCCATACGGCACCTTTGTTATCAACATGTCGGCCTGCGTGATCATCGGCTTTTCGCTTACCTTACTGTCTCGGCGCGCGGATCTGAATCCCGCCTGGAGGTTTCTGGTGCCAATCGGCTTTGTCGGCGCTTATAGCACATTTTCAACGTATGAGTGGGAAACTCTTTCCACCCTTCGCAGCGGAGCTTTCCTGCTCGCCGCCTTCTATGCCGTCAGCAGCCTTGTTCTTGGCCTTGCTGCAGTGTGGGCAGGCTCTCTGATTGCCGAGATTCTTTGATGAGAACACAATATCAATGCGGGTTAGGTTTCTGAGGGAGAGAATATGCTGAACGCCGGAAAGGCAGTGAAGGTAATCATCTATCTGAGTGAGGGAGCAACTCATCACGGGGTCCCGATTTATTCGAGTATCCTCGACTTTCTCTTCTATCGGGGCATCTCCGGCGCAACTGTCCTGAAAGGCGTTGCCGGGTTTGGTGCGGATCATCACATGCATTCCGCCAGCCTGGTGGATATTTCAGATCATCTGCCGCTCAAGATTGAATTTATCGAATCACGCGATAAAGTCGATGCGCTGCTCGGCAAGCTGGAGGAGATGGCCGGAAGCGGAATGATCGAGATTCAGGAAACTACCGTGGCAAAGCCGGCCCAGGTCTCAAAGCAAAAGAAACCAGTTTCACCCGAGCACCTGAAGATCGAGGGCAAGGCCCGCATGATGCGAATCTATATCGGCGAATCGGATCGCTGGAAAGACAAGCCTCTCTATACATCGCTCGTCGAAGCCATGCGGGCCAACGATATTGCCGGGGTTACGGTCTATCGCGGCATCCTCGGCTATGGTGCGCACCGCCGCATTCACAAAGACAAAGCCCTCCACCTGTCGCACGACAGTTCGATCATGCTCTCGGCCGTCGATACCGAGGAGAAGCTGAAATCGATACTTCCGCTGGTGGAACAGATGGTGGTAGAGGGCCTTGTCGTTCTTTCAGACGTGGATATCATCAAGTATTCTTATCGCGCTTTGGACATTGATCTGGCATAAGCGATGCAGGATCGGTAAGAGTTCGGGAAAACAAATGCAGGCCAACATGAACAGTTCGACAGCACAAGTTTACGAGAGCATTTTGACAGAGACATCCATGTGCATGGACGGCGCCTCCCGTCTGTTGCGGCTTGGCAGGCTGGCGCAGGAACTGGAAGCTGAGTCTGTCGCCGAGGAAGCTTGTGAGCTCGCAGCCCGGGTTTCCGAAGGTCGTTTCTATGTGGCCTGTGTCGGTCAGTTCAAGCGAGGCAAATCCACACTGCTCAATGCTCTGGTTGGCCATGAGGTTGTTCCCACCGGATTTCTTCCGGTCACGGCGGTGCCGACGGTGATTCGGTTTGGCGACGAACTTCATGCGAGCGTTCGCCTGCGCGATGGATCCTGGCGGGACGTTGCCATCCCCGACTTGAAGGAATACGTGACCGAAGAACTGAACCCCGAAAACAAAAAGGGCGTGGAGGGCGCGGAGGTATTCGTACCCAGCCCCTTGTTGTCCTCCGGCATGTGCTTTGTCGACACGCCGGGCCTGGGCTCGGTCTTCACCGGAAATACGGCAACCACACAGACGTTCATTCCTCACATTGATGCGGCACTGGTCGTGGTCGGAGCCGATCCGCCGATTGCCGGCGAAGAGTTGACGCTGGTCGAAGCGGTTGGCAAGCAGGTTCAGAATTTAATCCTGGTCATCAACAAAGCCGACCGCACCACCGACCCGGAGCGCGCAGCGGCGTCTAAGTTCACGCGCGAGATTCTGGAGCATAGGCTGCGCCGCCCCATGGGCGAGGTCTATGAGGTCAGTGCTGCCGAGCGGATGGAAAACCGCGGTCCGTTGCGGGATTGGGAAATGCTGCTGGCGAGTTTGCAAGCCCTCGTTGATGACTCTGGCACAAATCTTGTTCGCGCCGCATGCGACCGCGGCCTCCAGCGTCTGAGCGAGCAACTGCTGGCCATGATCGGTGAGGACCGTGATGCGCTGCTGCGCCCAATCGAAGCATCCGAACGGCGCATCGGCCTCATGAAGGAAACCATCAGCGAGGCCGAGCGTTCCATTCATGAACTGAATTTCCTGTTTATGGCGGAGCAGCATCGGATTTCCGACCTCTTTGGTGACAGGCACAAGCAGTTCTTCAATTCCGCATGGAACGAATCCGAAGCGGAATTTGTAACGAACTTGAGTCCGTACCCCGCGGCTTTGGCCCGCACTATCGGCAGCGAGTGATGCGCCTGGCTCAGCAGATCGCGCACCGCAAGGTTATGCCCTGGCTCAAGCCTGAGCAGGAAGAGGGCGAGCGGCAATACCGCGCCGTGGCCTTTCGATTTGTGGAGATGGGAAACAACTTTCTGAAAAAGCTCGCCGATGCGGGCCTTAACGAACTGACGCGGATGCCCCATGCGCTCGATCCGGAGAAAGGCTTCCGCGTGCGTTCCAGATTCACATTCGAGGACTTCATCGGAACCGCGCAACCCGCATCGCCGCTGCGCTGGATCGCCGACCTCGTTTTGCCGCTGGTGGGCGCACGCACTGTGATCGCCAACGAGGCACGGGAGTTTCTACGATATCTTTTGGAAGTGAACAGCGCGCGCGTGCAAAACGATGTTTTCAATCGCATTCAGGAAAGCCGAGGGCATCTGGAGGTCGAGATTCGCAAGCTGATCCATGAAGTCAGCCGCATTGCTGAGCAGGCGCTTGACCGTGCGCGGAAAGTGAAAGAAGAAGGAACACCCGCCGTGCAGTCGGCGCTTGAACGGCTCAACCAAATAGAACGGGACGTTTTGGCGTTCGCATCATTCAGCACAGCGGAGCTCATTAGCCAGTCCGAAACGGCAATATTGTAAGGAGCCGGAATGAAAGAAGAATTTCAAGCACGCATGTTGCGTATCCATTTCGGCGAAGCCGATAAGTGGCAGGGCAAGCCTCTGCATGAAGCTATCTTAGCAAAGTGCATGGAGCTGGGGATTGCTGGCGCCACTGTGTACCGGGGCATTGAGGGTTACGGATCAAGCACCAGAATCCGCCACACCAGCCACTGGAAGTTTTCTTCGGATGCTCCCATCATGTTAAGCATTATCGATACAGAAGAGCAGATTAGCCGGTTGATTCCCCACCTGGATGCGATGGTCGTGGAAGGCCTGATTGTTATGTCCGATGTGGAGGTCATTCGGTATTCCAGGAATTCCGCATAAGTTCCGAAAAACACGGGTGCGAATTCAAGGATGAAACAAATGACGGACCACGCAATCCCTGAACACGGCGCCCTGCGGGCACAACGCGAACCAACCCGCGAATACCTGATTTGCGTGCAACGCGAAGAAGAAATGAGCCGTCTTCGCAGCCAGGCGAAGATACGCAAGCCGCTCCTGGTTTTCGGTCCAGAAGGCGTAGGCAAATCGCGATTGCTTCGCGCCTTTGTTGAGAGCCGGCCGCAGGCGCTCTACGTCGAGCAGATGCAATCTCCACGGCAATTCCTTCTCGCCTTGCTTTACGCATTGCATGCCGCTGACGCGGGAATCGAAGTTCCCAGTAAGGTTGCCGCTCTATCGTCCTCTTCATTGAAGGGTATTGTGCATCGGGCACTCGATACGCAGCCTTTTCTCATGGTGCTCGACCATCTCGATGCTCCCTCCCGCGTCGTCACCGGCATCATCAAAGACCTGCACTATTACGGACGCACGCCCGTCATCTTTGCATCGCGGTCGCCGCATATGGAGGATATTGGCGCACTGCGAGCGCTGTGCCCAAACAAGTCAGAACGCCTGGAACTGAAGAATTGGCCGCACCCGATTGCACTGGAATTCGCGCAGCGCGAGGCGGAGAGAAATCAACTCCAGGCCTCGAATCTTGAAGCGGTCTTGCAGTCGCTTGTGGAGTGGAGCGATGGCAACCCCGGCGCGATAGTTCACTTGATAAAGATGGCGCAACTCCCACAATACAGAGCGGTTGACCAAGTCAAAGCTCACATACTCTATGTGGACTATCGTATGGGTCGCGGATAGCTGGATTGAATTTGCACACTATCTGTAGCATTCTTCTCCACGGTTGCATATTCGCTATATATTCGCCTATCCTGATGCACTATGGCATTCGGCATCAGGGAGCTCCGGCTATTCATCGTCGCGTGCAAGCGCTGCCGGCGCGATATACCCGCCGGGGTCAGGGATTTCCCTCCCTTGTCTATCGTGGTCAAATGCCCGTTGTGCGGGGAGCGGCGCCGGTACCGGCCCTCAGAGGTATTTCTTGACCGGCCGAATCATCTGGTGGCGAAACAGGTTAAAGCTGGGGTGCGCCATTAACCGTTGATATAGCTACTGTGGCGTTTCTGGGAGGTGGAAGTCGACTCCTGCGTCGCGATTCACCTTCGCCGTCGCGATCAGATCCAGTTGGCTGGTGGGAATATCGCGACGATGTGGACCTTCGACGTAGAGTGTGGTCCGGGTGAGCACGTAGTTGTGAATCTGCTCGGGAGGCCTGCCGTCTTTGAAGATGAGCGTAACCGCATCCTCACTGCCCGCAGCCGGGGACGGATGCGGAAGAACAGAATTGGGCTGCCAGGGCGGGAGAGCCGGCGGCTGGTAAGGCTCATAAGGCGGCTGGGCATAGTTTCCTTCGGGAGCGGCGTTCGCTGAGGCCTGAGAATTGTCGCTGTCCGTGGTGTCAGAATCCCCATAGTCCCCATAGATGTCGTCATAGGGGTATCCATAGGGATAACCATCAATCCATCCTGGGTAAATGTAAGGAACTCCCGTTCCATAATTCGATATATATGGCCTGCGATAGTGCCTGTCCCCGGTATAAGGTCGGCGATCTCTAAAATTGCCGGCGCCGGCTCTCTGTGCGCCGTGAGCTATGCTCAAAGATCTGTTGCCGCTAAAACGGGGGAAGCCCGCATATCGGCTGGGCGCGTAAGCTCTGATGCCTCCGTGAAACGCCGGAGCTGAGTGACCCGAAAAACCGCCGTGAAATCCCGATGATGCGTGGCCTGAGAAACCGCCGTGTGAACCGGACCGTTGGGCACAGACCGGGAGCGCAACCCCTACCACGATCAGCGCAACCATAGCGAGACGCTTCATAACAACATCTTACGCCCGTTTTGAAATTGCGGCCTGGCCAAAACGCTCCGCTGCCGGTGGCTGGAATCAACCGGCCAAGCGAACATCTGATTCAAAATCAGTTTATTGCGGCAGAGCAAAGGCCACGTAAACCCCGCCCGTACCTCCCTTGTGATTCATCCATGAGCCGCCGGAGGCGATGACCACATATTCCCGCCCTTTTACTTCGTAGACGGCGGGAGTCGCATTCCCGGCAAAAGGCAGTTGCGCTTCCCAGAGCAATTTGCCGGTCGCTTTGTCGAACGCGCGAATCTTATGGTCGTAGTTTGTGGCGGCGATAAAGATTAGGCCCCCGGCCGTTACCACCGGACCGCCGTAGTTCTCACTGCCGGTATCAGGCATTCCCTTGGCCACCAACTCCGGGTACTGCCCCAGCGGAACGCGCCAGAGATACTTGCCCGTCTTCAGGTCGATGGCGTTCAGTGTGCCCCATGGAGGCGCGGTGGCCGGATACCCCTCGGGGTCAAGGAATCTGCGGTAGCCGGTCATCGTATATTGCCCGTCGCTTTGCGCTGCTGGTGCTGGCGCTGTCGGACGCAGGAATCGCAACAGAGCCTGGGTCTGCTCGTCGGTGAGCGTGGTAAAGGCCGGCATGCGTCCCCTGCCCGTGTGAATAATATTGAGAATCTGCTTATCCGAGTAGCGATTTCCAACTCCCAGCAAGGACGGGAATGTCGGCGGATTGCCTTCGAGCTTATCGCCGTGGCAAAGAGCGCAATTATCCTGGAAGACCGCCGCTCCCGCCTTATCTCTGTTCTGAAGAGATTGCGCTGGCTGCGCGGCATTCTTCGCACTTTCAGCCGATTGCCCTTCGTTTTCCTGTGCATTGCCCGATGGAGAATCCTTTTCAGTGGCCAGATAGGCAAGCAGATCTTTCAATTCGCTGCCAACAATCGGCAGAGCGGGCATGCGTCCCTTGCCGCCGTGGATGGTCGCGGTAATCTGTTCCGGCGTGAGCCTCTGGGTAATATGGATCAGCGACGGAAACTCAGCCGTGCCCTGGCGATGCTCGCCGTGGCAGATGCTGCATTGTGCCAGGTAGACCGTCTGTCCTGGCGAGCTTCCGCTGTTGAAGGCCAGCGCTCCTATCGAGGCATAGTTGTTTGCGTTCACATAGAGAACGTCCGTCTTTGGATCAATGGCCGGCCCACCCCACTCGGCGCCGCCTTCAAAGCTCGGATCGACCAGCGTATCTTTGCCCACGCTGAGCGGGACGAACTGCCCCTCGTGGCGAATCTCGCGCAGTCGCTTTACCGCCCAATCATGTGCCTCCGGGGTCCGATTGGTCAGGTCGTTCTCTGTGATGGTCTGCCGCGCAAGGGGCTCTGGAAGCAAAGGATAAGGTTGGGTTGTTGAGGCGACCTCTCCAGGGGTTGTGCTGGGCAGAGCAGGCCTGTTTTCAATGGGAAACAGAGGCGCGCCGGTTTCCCTGTTAAAGACAAAAACAAAACCCTGCTTTGAAGTCTGCACCACAGCAGGAATTTGTTTCCCATCGCGCGGAATGGAAACCAGAATCGGCGGCGCGGGCAGATCCCTGTCCCACATATCGTGATGAACTGCCTGAAAATGCCAGATCCGTTTGCCGGTCTCTGCATTCAGCGCGAGCAAGGTATTGGCAAAGAGATCGTCGCCGATTCTCGTTTTACCGTAGAAATCGGGCACAGCTGAGCCTGTGGGAACATAAACAATCCCGCGCTCCATATCCACCGCCATCCCTGCCCAATTGTTCGCTGCTCCTTCGAACTTCCATGCGCCCTTGGGCCAGGTGTCGTAGCCAAACTCGCCAGGGTGAGGAATAGTGTGGAACGACCAGCGAAGCGCGCCCGTTCGCACGTCGTAGGCGCGAATGTCGCCCGGAGGCGCAGGCAGCGTCTCCGGATTCTGTCCGCCTACAATCAGCAGATCCTTGTAGATAGCTCCAGGGCTGGTAATCTCCCACGATTGAAGTTCAGGATCGCGCTCCAGATTCTCGCGCAGATCGATTCGTCCATTCTTGCCGAAGCTCGCGATCGCCTTGCCGGTAGCCGGATCAAGCGCGTAAACAAAACTGATCACGCCCGCGAACAGCCGCTTCTCCTTGCCGTCGGTCCAATAGGTAAGCCCGCGTAAGGGCTCGGTCCCATTGATATGGGAGTCAAACTTCCATAAAAGTTTTCCCGTCGCCGCGTCCAGAGCAATCACCTGCAGCGTGGGAGTGAGCGCATAGAGGACGCCGTCCACAACCAGTGGCGTCGTCTCAAGGCCGCCCGTTTGGCCGGTTTCGAACTTCCACGCCACCTGGAGTTTCGCAACATTCGATCGGTTGATCTGCTTCAGGCTGCAGTAATGGGAATTCCCCGGAGTGCCGCCGATGATGGGCCAGTTGGCGGAAGATTTCTTCGCCCTATCCTGGCCGCGACCCGAAATGCTTATAGCAAAAGCGCAAACAACCATGAGCGCAGCGAGCCACGCCTTATTCATCCTCTTCAGAACCAGCATCCCGGCCTCCCGTTCATCACGCGTGCTTGACCTGGGATCCGTACTTCAATCGGACCCCGCTCCATGCACTTTTTTAATCGTCTCTAATTGGGACTTCGTGTCACATGCCGGCATGGACTTAAGTCTTCAGTTCCGGTGGGGTTTACCGGATCGAACGTACAGCCTCTGCCGCAACAAAAACATGACAAATGCTACTCACCGATTCTAATGCGCCAGGTGTGGCACTCATAGACTTTATGAGAAAGCCTTGCAATGAATCCGTCAAGCGATCGACAGTCGCCGGCTCCCTTTGCAGCCGGAGGCGAGAATCTGGATACTCCAGTTTCCTCTCGCACTTTCGGGAGAGTCTTTTAAATTTTCAAGTGAGTTGTTTGAATCCGTCAGTGCTTTGTCGTATGAAGATCCACCTTCCCGCGAAACTTGCCGTATACAAATACCACATAGCCGATTGCCAGCGCCATGCCGAAACTCCACCAGACCAGGCCCACGGCTAGGGTGTGTGGACCGGAGATGGCTTTGCCGAGGGTGATGTCGCGGTCAGAACCTGTGGAAGCGGGGAGGAGTGTTGGATAAAGGCTCCAGCAGGCGCCGGCCAGCATAAAGAAGAGATAGAGGCAGGAAGCGAGAAAAGCTTTGACGGGCTGTGCATTGCGATTCAGGAGCCAGATACCGGCCATGGATGCGACCACTCCTGCCGGAATGACGAAGGTAAATGGGTAATTGAAGTAGTTGTTCAGGCCGGCAGGACGCACGGCGATGGTGGCCACCAGGCTGATGATGGTGAGAGATGCAAGCAATAGCCAGAGCGGATCAACGATGCGTCGAGCGCGCTGGGCCAGTTCGCCTGAGGTCTTGATGGTGAGCCAGAGAGCGCCATGGAGCGTGAGCGCAACCAGCGCCAGCACGCCCCCAATCACTGTGTACCAGTCCAGAATGCCGGGATGAGTGCCCGGCTGCCAGTTGGTCCACAAGGGCAGGAAGAAGTAGCCGTCAGCCTGCAGGGGAACGCCGCGTATAACATTGGCCAGGGCCGCGCCGAAAAAGATGGCGAGCAGTGCGCTTGCCAGTCCGAAGACGCCGTCCAGCAGTGTGCGCCAAACTCCAACGTCGATGTGGTTGCGAAGTTCCACGCTTACGCCGCGCAGGATGAGAAGCCATAGCACGATCATCAAAGGCAGATAGAAACCACTGAAAGCCGAGGCATAGAGAAGCGGAAAGGCGAAGTAAAGCGTTCCGCCACCGGCCAGCAGCCACACCTCGTTGCCGTCCCACACCGGGCCAATGCTGCCGAGTGTGGCGCGGCGCTCTTGCTCAGAGCGTACCAGGAACAAGTGAAGCACACCTACACCCAGATCGAATCCGTCAAGCACCACGTAGACCACGATCATCACGGCAACCAGCCAGAACCAGATAAAACCCATCATGAAGTAATTCCTTTCTCCTCAGGCCGTCAAGGCAGTGCGGCAATCGTCAATCGGCGTGTGCCGATCTGGCGGAAATAGCTTCCGGTTCCGGGCCACTGCCGATCTCGCGGTAGATGAGGACGGTGAACAGAAGACCCAGCAGTGTGTAGAGGCCCATAAAGCCCAGCAGCGTGAATAGACCGTTGCTAGCCGAAACAGTGTTCGAGTAGCCCTCGCTGGTGCGCATAAGACCATAGATAAGCCAGGGCTGGCGGCCGAGTTCGGCGGTCATCCAACCGGCGGTGTTGGCAATGTAGGGCATAGGGAAGCTGAGCAGCAGCGCCCACAGCGCCCAGCGCGCTGTGTAGAGCCGCCCGCGCCAGAGCAGCAGCGCGCAGACGATCATGAGCAGCGCAAACCACGTTCCCAGGCCGGCCATGATGTGGTAGGCATAATAGAGCAGCGGCAGGGCGGTAGGCCACTGGTCGCGGGGGATCTGGTCCAGGCCTTTTACTTCAGCCTTGGTAGTGCCATAGATGAGGAAGCTCAACGCGTTGTTGACGACGATTGGGTTGTCAATCAGGCCGGTCTCCTCGTTGGGCTGGCCCATGAGCACGAGGCTCGCACCGGCTTCGCTGTGGAATAGGCCCTCCATGCCGGCGATAGCGGCCGGTTGGTTGCGCGCGACGTACTTGCCGTGCAGGTCGCCGGTGGGAAAGATGATTGCGATGGAAGCTATGACGCCGGCGATGACGCCGACCTTGAGGAAGATGCGGCCGTAATTCCCCCGCCGCCCCTCCAGAAGATAAAAAGCGCCCACGGCGGCCATGACAAAGGAACCGGTAATGACTGCGCCGGTCATATTGTGTGCGTACTGAAGCAACGCCCATGGATTAAGAAGAAGCTGCCAGAAGCTGAGCACTTCAAACTGGCCGTTGGGCAGGCGGTCGTATGCCACAGGGTGCTGCATCCAGGCGTTAGTGACAATGATGAAGTAGCCTGAGATCCACGATCCCACAAAGACCATTACCGCCGAAAACCAATGCATGAGTTTGGATATTCGCTTTTCGCCATAAAGAAACAGTCCCAGAAAGGCCGACTCCAGAAAGAAGCTGAAGACGCCCTCCATGGCCAGAGGCTGCCCGATGACGCCGCCGGAGAGCTGAGAGAACCGCGCCCAGTTCGTGCCGAACTCGAACTCCATAGGGATGCCGGTCACCACTCCGAAGACGAAGTTAATGCCGAAAATGCGGCCCCAGAATCGGGCTGCACGATCCCAATCCGCGTTGCCGGTTTTGAGAGCGACAGACTTGAGCGCCACAATCAGAAGCGCGAGACCCATGGTGAGTTGGGGAAAAAGATAGTGGAAGGTGATCGTGAAAGCAAAGTGAAGCCGATGGATCAGTTCAGCGGTCATGAAGACTCTCCTGTTGCAAGCCACTGCGCATGTGTGAGGAAGGCAGTACCAACCTTACGTAGCTGGAACACTGCACGTTGCTGTTGGCTCGTGCTGACATGGACGACTGAGGTTTTTGTACCGGCACTCTAGTCCGATATAAAGCAATATTTCCAATCTCGTATTCCAGGCACGGCGCCAGTATACGCCAGCACGCCACCGTAGGCTTTCCGCCCTCCCTGGCGTCCTGCTCTTGCTGACAACCGCGCCATTCCCCTCAAATGTGAATCACTGAATGATCGATATTTAGCTCGTTGCTTTGAGAACTCTCGAATCTGGATATGACGAAAGTCCTGGATTGCTTTATCCTTTTGCACTACTCTTCATTGACACAATGGGCAGTTTTCTGAGCAATCATTGTGAAGCCATCGCTGCGTAATGTGGTCCATTTTTGCTCTGGAGTTCTCAGAATATATATCAACAGTCTGTCAGCTAAGAAAAGCGACTCGCCGGCACCTGGTCTTCCGGAATCTACCGGAAGGAGGCTATATTCAGCGCCCTTCCGCACCCTCAAAGACAGTATGAAAGAAGATGTCACTTCCATAAACCATTGTTTTATTTGGTTTATGGAGGGGACGACGGGGCTCGAACCCGCGACCTCTGCCGTGACAGTTAACCCGATGGTCGTAACTTGTTGATTCTAGGAGCATCGGTGGCACCGAAAAACATCCAAAATCACCCAAAAACACGTTTCGGTACCGTCGTCCGTACCGTCAACATTTTCATCCTGAACACGGTCAATGACCACCTGAGACAGTGCCTGACACGGGCAGAAATCCGGCAGAGGTTGCTTCGGCTCAGTTCCCTGCACGGACACTGTGGGAATGTGTCACTAGGAAGTGGCAGGGTCTGCTCCGCCAGCTTCTGAGCGTGAAGACGCTGATACCGAGAAACGCCGCAGCTTCAACATCGCGGACGTACCGCTTGTCTCCAACTCCTTGATGCTTAGATGGAGTGCCGAGTTTTGCAACCACTTTGGTTGCAATCCATTCGATGAGTTCCTCTTCCTGTAATCCGGTGAAAGCCGGACGTTGTTCCCCAAACAAGCGAACTAGGTATGAGTATGGACAGCAAGAGGCCCCCGCAAACAGCGGCTTCCTATTGCTCCGGTTTTGACAAGTGTAGAGTTGGCAGGATATCTTTGCGAGGAATTTATGTGCCAAGGTGATAGATATGAATCGCAGGAGTTTCATGGGAGGCATGGCGGCAGGAGTGTCCGTGGCCAAGTTGTCCAAGATGTTCGATCCTCTGGTCGGCGACGTTGCTAGCCCGCTGGCCCGAGGTGAGGACCTTTTTTATGACGATTTCTCACGCTTCCCTGTCGGTCACCTCACTGCGCCGCTGACTTGGGTCGGTGGCTCGATTGAGGAGTACCACTACTTGCGCAATCGCGATTGGCTCGGCCCGTGGGAGAACGCGATTTGTCACTCCAACGCCTGGCTCGTCGGGGAGGATGGCGGCACGCCGTACCTCGAACAGAGCATTGCCGTAGATAGGCTCCACCCCAGGATCGTCGAAACTAATTCCAATCCCATCTTTCTCACCGGCGACCCTGAATGGAGTGATTATACCGTTCAGGCGCGCGTTCAGCCCCTTGCCACCTCGGATTTCGCCGGCCTCGTTTTTCGCTACCATACCAGCCATCACTACTACATCTTCGCGCTGACAGGCGGAAATAAGGCCTTCCTCGCTGTACGCCAAGTGCTTGACAAAGGATTCTTTGAACAGAACTGGCGCCAACTCGCTAGCACCACCTTCGGCTACGAGGTCGCCCTCCGCTATTACACGCTCAAGGTTGAAAACGATGGCCCACGAATCCGCGCTTACGTCGATGGCAAGCTCGTCCTCGAGGCAGAGGATAGGGAAATCCTCAAAGGCAAGACTGGTGTCACGTCTGGCACTCCAACGCGCTTTCAGGACTTCCGTGTCACTGTATCAGACTCAGTGCTCGCGGCTATCCAGGACCGCATCCGCCGCCGCAAGGCCGAACTTGAAGAGTTGCGCGCTGGCAACCCGAAGCCAAAGCTCTGGAAAAAATTCTCACTGGGCAATTTCGGTGCGGGCCGCTCCGTCGCTTTCGGCGATCTCGATGGTGACGGTAAGACCGACTTGCTAATCGCACAGAACGTGGAGAACCAGATCAGTTGCCTGACCGCCGTAACGCTTGACGGAGAAGTACTCTGGCAGATCGGTAAGCCGAATCCGCCTAATGCGCTGCTCTGCTCCCCCGTGCCTTTCGATATTCATGACATTAACGGCGACGGCCGCAACGAAGTGGTTCTGATCAAGGACTTCAAGCTTCAGGTGCTCGACGGCCGCACAGGCAAGTTACTTCACGCGGTTCCCACCCCGCTGTGGCCAGGGTACACGGGTACCAACCACGGTCCTACCTACGAAGATTTCCCCGTCCTCGGGCGCCTAAAGGGCGACTCCATCGCCTTTGTCAATGTCTCCGGCGACAAACGTCGTCACGAAATTCTCATCAAAGACGAGTACTGGAATTTCTGGATTTACAGTAACAATCTCGATTTGCTTTGGCACGGCCAGGGCCAGCTCGGGCACTATCCGTATCCTTTCGACGTCCATGGTCGCGACGAGATCGCCATCGGCTATTCGGTCTGGAGCCCTGACGGCAAACAACTCTGGAGCCGCGACCTAGATTTGATCGACCACGCCGACGCCGTGGTCTTGGGCAATTTCGGTCCTGATCCTAATGCCTCCCCCCGCATGTACGCAGTGGCTAGCGACGAAGGCTTCGTCGTGGTCGATAGCCGTGGCAACATCCTCAAGCACCCTCGCATCGGCCATGGTCAAAGATTGTGCGTTGGCAAGTTCCGAACAGAGATGCCCGGCCTTCAGCTCGCCACCGTGACCTTCTGGGGGGCCCCTGGCATCGTGACGTTGTTCGATCCGGATGGCAACATCCTTCAGCAGGAGGAACCCGAACACGGAGGCGACATCCTGCTGCCAGTCAACTGGCGGGGTGATGGTCAGGAATTCATTCTGATTAACGGCAACACGAAGGACGGAGGCATGATGGACGGCAACCTGCGGCGCGTCGTCATGTTTCCCGACGACGGCCACCCGGACCTTACAGCCTATGCTGCCGATCTTACCGGCGACGCCCGCGATGAGATCGTTCTTCTTGACACGAAGGAGGTCTGGATTTACACCCAGGACAGCCCCTACACTGGCAAGCGTATTTATGCACCTGTCCGAAATCCCGACTATAACGGATCGAACTATCGCGGCGAGGTCTCGTTACCCCGATGGCATGACGTAAGCTGAGGTGGCACTTGTTTTTCCGCCTCTTCGTTGGAATCTGTGGATACGATCAGACTGTAGGTTTGAGCCGTCACCCATGTATACCAACTCTGTAGTTAGATAATCCGAAGTGAGCTCCTTGACTGGGCTCAAATCCATTAAGTTTGTAGTTGTACTTTTTTGTACCTTGATGTCACATGCCAGAAAGGACTTAAGTCCTTTAGAATCTGGCGGGGACGACGGGGCTCGAACCCGCGACCTCTGCCGTGACAGAGTCTAATTACTATTATAATCATAGAGTTACGGTAGAATTTGCAGCACTCGAAGAAGCCGTAAGTCCTTTAGAGAGCATAGGGACTTGGAAATTGTACCTTCGTTTGTACCTTTGTCTTCGCTTCTCACTTCGCTCAACTCTGAGTGGAAACTTTCAGGATAGAGCGCCGGGAACCAGCGCTCCACAACTGCGATAGGGAAACCCAGGCGGACGGGCATCTTGGGCCTGGCGGATGGGAAAATCCAATGCCGGTTGATTTACGGGCTTCATGTATGTCGAAATAAAGATCTTGAGCAAGAGCGAATGCATACAGAATGCCGGATCGATTGCCAGTTCAGGTTCCATCCTCGATAGGGAGAACCACGGCCATTCTTGATTTATCCTTGCAAATCACGCATAACGCGCATAATATACATGGATGATTCCTCGGTCTGTTGCCAAGTCGATCGAGCAGGCTCTCAAGAGACAAGCGGCTGTGGCGATCATCGGCCCACGGCAGGTTGGAAAAACCACCTTGGCGCGAGAGATTGCCGGCGCGCACCCCGGAGCACTTTACCTTGATTTGGAAGCACGAGAGGATCGGGAGAAGCTGATCGAGCCGGTTCTCTTTCTCCGCCAGTATGAGAACAGCCTGGTCGTGCTGGACGAAATTCATCGCGTTCCGGAGTTGTTCAGCTCGCTTCGCGGCATCATTGATCAAGGCCGACGTGCGGGCCATGCCACGGGCCGTTTTCTCATCCTCGGTTCCGCCTCGATCGATCTGCTTCGGCAGTCTGGAGAAAGTCTGGCTGGACGCATTACCTACATTGACATGGGGCCGTTTTTTACTCTGGAGCTGCCCGCAAACGAGCCCACGCTGCTCCAGCTCTGGCTACGAGGAGGTTTTCCCGGCAGCTATCTAGCCGAAGACGACAGCACAAGCCTACGCTGGCGCACGGATTTTATTCGTACCTATCTGGAGCGGGACGTACCTCAGTTTGGACCCCGTATTCCCGCCGGTGTGCTGGAGCGGCTTTGGACGATGCTGGCGCATGGTCAAGGCACTTTGTTGAATGCCTCACGGTTGGCCGCCGCGCTCCAGATCTCTGCCTCCACAGCGCAGCGCTACATCGACCTGCTGGCTGACCTGCTGCTGGTTCGCAGGCTACCGCCCTTTCATCGAAACGTAGGCAAGCGGCTGGTGAAGTCGCCCAAAGTGTATGTGCGGGATAGTGGCCTGGTTCACGCATTGCTGGGGATCAAGACGTACAACGACCTTGCAGGCCATCCAGTAGCAGGCGCCTCATGGGAGGGGTTCGTGATCGAAAACCTTATTCAGGCGGCGCCAGAGCGCACTGTGGCCAGCTTCTATCGCACTTCGGCCGGTGCGGAGATCGATTTATTGCTGGAGATTCCCGGTCAAGGCCTGTGGGCCATTGAGATCAAGCGCAGCCTCGCCGGCCGGCCGGAAAAGGGGTTTTACATCGCCTGTCAGGATTTGAAGCCGGATCGCCGCTTCCTGGTGAATGCAGGCAGCGGGCACTATCCAATCGACGCCGAGATAACGGCGATTGGACTCCGTGAGCTTGCAGCAATGCTGGCCGCACTTGCAGTCTGACATCGTGCAGTAGCCGACCCTCAAACGCGTAACTTCTCAACTCAATGTCGAGATCCTCGCGCGCGAGCCGAACTCTCTGCCTTTCAACTCATCCGCGAAGATCATCGCGCTCGCGGAGCTGGGCAGTGGTTTGCGATTGGATGGCGGACCGGGGCGACTCTTGATTTCGAGCTTACGCTCAGATTCTGAATCCGCCGACTCCGGATCCTATGAATAACCGGAGAGGTGACCAGGTTCGTCATTTTAATGTCGTTTCGAGTACGCACCGCAACAGAGGTTCCGCAAAAAGAGCAACGAACGGTTCGTCTCTCGACGTCATTACATATTCGCCGATCTTGCTGTGAGCAATGCTGCATCGAACCCGATAGATCCAATAAGTGCTCAGCCTTAGCGCCAGTTCTTCCAGCCTTTGCACCAATAGTGCGTTGTTTGCATTGCGATTGACGATCCCAATATCGATGAGAATCTGGGGACTGAATCCGGATGACGCGATTGCGCGAATGAATTCTGTTCCCTTCCCATCGAGGGGATTGCCGTCTTTTCCGAAATCAAAGAAGATACTCTGGATTTGGGTGTGCCATTGAGCGTCGGAGCACAGTGCAGCGAGACATCGGACAATCTTGTCCGGAGAGTTTGTCGTCGCCACAATCTGGCTCAGCCTGTTTATTTCCTTTGAGGAGTAGTTGGAAAGAATCTGTCCGATGCCATTCAAATCGTCCGGGATATTCTTGATTCTGTTCACGACCTCCAGGTCAAAACTCAGTTCAAGAATGTGATAAAGCTTCAGAAAGCGTTCGAATGCTTGGGGCTGCACGACTGAACGATTGGCTGCTTCCCTGTGCAGTTGAGATGGCAATGTTATCCCGCGCTTTGCGATGATCAATGCAGCATTTGAAGCGGGTTGATGAGTGCTCACAACCGCTTGAACGTGGGCGAAGCCTCCCCAAATTGCGCTTGATTCGAGAAACTCAGAACTGTACTCTTGGAGTCGATCTTTATCGAGCAACAGGTAATCATGCTTGAAGCGACTAGCGACCCCGTAATTGTCTCTGGTGACCTCTGCAAGATACGCGGCCAAATATAAGGCACTGAACGTTGAAACCGAAGCGAACTCCTCGTCTTTGCAGGTCAGCAAATCACCGATTCGGCTTCCGCTCTCATCCGAGATTCCGATGACTCCCATTCGAGGATAAAGGCTTGACACAGCCTCGAGGACCATAGGATATTGCCCGTTCACTATGCATTTCCCATCCGGGAATTGCTCGATAACGAGAGATTCGTCTGGCAGAGGTGCGCCATCGATGATCTTGCATGCCTCGAACTCCGCAAAACGAGTTGGGTGGAGAATTGTGGAAGCTGCCCTTGCAACTCAGAGGAGCCGAAGTTACTCTACGCGACAACGACGGCAATCCGTTCGCCGTCAAACATCACTTCGGGAAGGGCGAAGTCTACTACTTCGAGTCCGCCGTTACACTGGCCTATGCGCGGCGTAACAACCCCACCGTGCAGCAATGGATTATAGGGCCGGCATCAAAACAAAGGGATGAGATGCCTGTGCAGCTGATAGCTGGGTCTGAGAAAGTGATTCTGCGCGGCATGGTCGGTTCGCAGGGCTTGACCGCGATTCTCACCAACTGGGGAGAAACGCAGAAAGTAACTGTGCGTTTTGCAGGAATTCATAAGGCAACTAATGCGATGACTGGAGATAACCTTCAAGTAAGTTTGGACCATGAAAGCAGCACAGTTACCTTGCAATTGGATGCCGGCTCGTCTGTGCTGCTTCTGGCTAAGTAGGCCGGTGCGACTTAGACGGCAGCCGTCAAGACTTTGTTTTTAGCCCTGACCCAATCTGGTCCATAAGACAGTGCATCAGAAACTGATGGCCGATTCTTTCGCCAATCAGCGCAGGAACCACCAGGCAAACAGCCACCCCCGGCTCTTGCCTATCAATCTATCCTGCTTCTTCAGGCCTATACTTCTGCACCGGAAGTTTTCCTATGCCAGTCAAGCGACGTCGCCGCACCAACAAACACAATAGCTGCAATTGGAACCACAAAGCCTAACCGAACCGTGCTATGATCGGCCACCACTCCCATTAACAGCGGTAGCAGTGCACCGCCCACAATCGCCGTTACCATCAAGCCCGAGACTTCATTGGATCGCTCGGGCATCTTCTTCAGCGCGGCAGAAAATACCAGCGGAAATATGTTGGCAAATCCCAAACCGGTAAGAACGAAAGCAGATATGGCGATGTTTTTGTCGGACACGAATAGTCCCAGCAATCCCAGCAGCGAGACGCCGCAACTAATCAGCAAAAACTTTGATGCGATGACCCAATTCAATATCACGCCTCCAAAAAGCCGTCCCGCTGTCAAAGCCAGAAAAAACAATCCCGAGCCGAGCAAACCAACTTTGGTAATGTCCACATTGAATTGTTCTTTAAGGTAAAGAGGTATCCCGGTGCTTACCGAAACCTCCGCCCCAACGTAAAGAAAGATCGCTGCGGTCATCGCCAGCACATAGCCGTTCCCCAGGAGAGCCACGCACGAACGCAGTGTGGCGCTTTGCGGGCACAATTCATCCTGTCGAATGCGAAGCGCTGCCGTTGACAGGATTGTAATCAGCAAGGCCACGCTGTAAATGGGAAATATCACCCGCCAGCTTGCGCCGAAATACCGCGCCGCTACCGCCGGAATAACCGGACCGGATAAGGAGCCGACAGACGTAATAAATTGACCCAAGACAAGGTTTCGAGGAAATTTTCCCAGCGCCGAGACATCGCGCATGACGGGGTTTCCGGCCACCTGGAGAATTGCGGCTCCAGCGCCAATCAGTACCACCGTAAAGAGAAACCGCGGAAAAGTCGACAATCCGAAGCTGGCAGCCAGCACCCCAACCAGAGTTACTAACAGTCCGAGGAAAAGAGTAAACTTCTTTCCCTTCCGGTTTTGCAGAAGTCCGGCAGGAATTGATAGCAACCCAAACATGCTCAGACCCACGAATGGGATGAGAGCAGCGATTGCAGTGCTCAAATGAAACTCATTCTTCGCCAGGCTCACGAACGGTCCCATTGCATCGACAAAGCCCATCGTCAGGAAGACCAAGAACACGGGAAGAGCATTCAGTTTCATTGCGGACCTTCGACCTTGGTCAATGTGTGGGTTCAACTAGTCAAGCAGTATCTCGCGGTTATACACTGCGCAATGCATCGACTGTCATACCCGTCAGGCACGTTTGGCATCGTCCACAGTGAAGGAGGCTTGAAGCATTTGACCGCTCATCAGATCGTGAGCGCGCACACTCCAACTACCGGCAGGATCGTTGAAAGCTATCGGAATTTGCGTGTTATAAGGAAACGCCTGAACCATGACGTTTTTGGCGTACAGCTCGTAAGTCCCTCCATCAGGCTTTATAAACTCGAAACGCACCACGCGAACTGTTCCCTCCGGCTGTGACTCGCCGGATGTTAGCGTCAAATCAACTACCGATCCAGACTTGCAGTTGGAGGTCACGTCCAAATGCAATATGGGTAGAGGATGAGGAGCGCGCGTATAGACCAGCGGTTCAAATGGATTCAGAGTGGCCTTGCAAACGTCGATCGACCCCAGGTATTTTTTTGATCTCACGTCATAAGTCGGGCACGCGTCCCCCATTCGATGGTCACTTCCGCTTCCTTTTCCATCGCGGAATTGTCCGCATCCCCTGTCCAATCCCGCCAGTCGGATTTCTTCACCACATGGCTGCCCCACCCACCATCATCGGCCTGCGGATTACGAAAGATTGCGACCTGATCACAAACTCCATTCTTTAGAATTACGACCTCAGTTCCCGGCAGGCGTTTGCCATCCAGCCCCAGCACACGAACGCGCGAATGAATCTCAGCAAGAGCAAGAACACCTTCCATCAGATCGGGAATGATCGTGGAGGCATTGGGATTTAGCCGGTCGAAGGCATAGTCGGACATATCCATATTCAGATAGATAGCCCTGCCATCACCGAAATGATTCACGATGAACATGGGCACATCGCCGTTGCAGAGGAGCGCCTTCCCAGTGCTAACGGCCAACATGTTTTCCGCCGGAACAATTGACCCCAAATCCTTTCCTGCAATTTGCAGAGATCCATCGCCGGCCTGCCCTTTTGCAGTTGCGCCGACTTGCCGGGCCTCTCCCTCGGTTATTCCAAAGACGTCGTTCAGCTGCCCTCTGCCGATATCACGGCAGCGTTCGCTCAACAGCGCCGCGTGGGAGTCGGCGACCACTGTTCCACCCCCGCGAACGAACTCGCGTATCTGGTCTGCTTCTGCCGCACTCACTGCAATCGATTCGGGCATGATGAAAATCTTGTATTTCCCAGAACCAAGCGCACCGGACTCAACCCCGGTAGCTGAAACAAAGTCATACTGTAACTGAAGATCCTCGATCAGCTTTGTCCAACTGTTTCTCACTGCGATAAATCGGCTGTCGGTGGGGGCATCGATAGTATTCACCATCCATTGCCGCGCCTTCTTTACGTTTTCAAGCAGCCAGTGTGCCTGCACGGAGGGGTGCGAATAATGAATAGCAATTCCATCTTGGGTACGGGTCGAATTCATGGCCAGCATTCCCAATCCGCTGCGCAGTTCGCGGAAGGTATTCAGGAAAGTCTCTGCGGAAGTAGTTAGCTGGCCGGTCTCCAGATCGACAAAGGTTCCGCCTTCCTCCTGCGCATCCCAGATGATAGTTCCCTGGTGAGAGTGGAAGAGCGCCCACCATACCGGACGAACCTCCTGGCGCTGCCTGAGGCGATCTACAGCCGTCATCGGGGTTCCCGGCTTGTGGTTGTAGCCTACCGTTTTGAGCATGATCATTTCAGGCTTTAATGAGCGGATAACTTCGACATTGTTACCAATGTTATAAGCTTCAATGGCATCCACGGCGCGCACAACTTGCTCGTAGTTGTACCAGCCAAATGCAAAAGGAGCCTGGCCTCCCTCTGTGGCGCAAATTGCATGTGGATCTTCAGCCTTGCATACAGTCGCCGCACGCAAAACGGCATCCGCGAATGTTGCGTCCATGAAATTGCGAAAATCCGACCAGGGAGATATATTCCAGCCCTTAGTTGACCTGACTTTCCCAGTTCCTTGTCAAAGCGAATGAAGAATGCCTTGACTTCAGACCAGTTTTTAAATTTCGCCGGGTCATGCGGCGCATTCCAGCCGGCACGATTCCCAATGCGAACGTTAAACTGCTCCAGTGGGCCTAGCGCTTTTTCAATTGACTCCTCGGTCAAATTTTCTATCGAGAGCGACTCTCTTACCGTGCCAAGTATCGGCTCCCATATGTCCTGCGCCCCCATGCCGCCGCCTCGCGGCTCGGGAAAAGTTGTTCCCCATTCCTTATTGAATCGGTTTACAGTTCCGTACTTATTTACAAGATTCGCCAGGGCGACGGAGGCAAATGCTGCGTCTGTAGTTGTGCGATTGATCATCAAATGCGATTTCATCCAATCATTGCCCGATTGGATAGCCTCGTCATCCCAGCGAATCACTTCGCTCAATCCCCACTCCGCGCGCACGTTCTGAATTGTGCTGTAGGATTTTTTCAAATACTCCGCGAAGGCGATCGCGCAGTGCGTCGAATGGCAAAAATCATTGGCGCTTAGTTGGTCTCCCTGACCAAGTTCATCGGCGATCGTGTAGTTGAGTGGACGAAAAGCGCGGTGCTGGCGAACATAGTGCTGCAGACGCTCGCGAACATACTTCTGGGTCTCTGGATCGTTCAGGCAAGGTTTCCTGATCCAATGATCTAGATTGGCACGGTCACTCCTGACCTTGGCCAGAGTATCCCTCCACAGTGGCTGATCTTTGTGGTAGTTCGCATAAACCTCCCACGCCATCTGCTCAACATAGAAGTTAAAATCATTGTTTAGAACCGTCGAGAAGTCTCCATCGCGATAAGCGATGGTTGCATTCACTCCCGCCGTGCGTAACTGATCGTAATATCCATCGGGACGATACGCCCAGGTAATTACCGTAGTCGTTCCAAGGGGATGCCGCTGGAGAACGCATAAATCTGGACGACACAGCCTGCACCACACCGTTTGCCTTAACCCGAATGGCATTCATATAGGTCAGGCCAGTTCGAAGGTTGAAAGAAAAGTCGAGCGGCTTGGCCAGCGAGGACGGCATTGGCAGAACTCTCTCCCCTGCAATCCTGCCAAAGCTGTCGATCCACTGAACAATTACCGATGATTTTGGCAGGCGAAGAAATCGCAGCGAACCTTTCAGAATAGAGTCGTGCTCATAGATTTCGTTATCGATCACGATGCTTCCCAGCAAGGCGATATCTTCGCTGTCTGCAGCGGCATCTTGTGCCGCGGGCATCGCCGCTCCCAGCGCGGGACTGAAGATGGCAGCGACTGCGGCGCCGCGCAAAAAACTCCTGCGGCTTGAACTACTAGGGCTAAGGTCTTTCATACTGATTCTCCATTGGCGGCTAATTGGCTTTGCTTCCGGTGAGTGGGTCGATTGCGTCGCCACGCAATTCATAGCGCGGAGGCAGAGAATCCGGTAACGCCTCCACTGCGTCGTTCATGAGTTTGAGTGCCTCTTCGCGTTGACCGGAGTACTTTGCGATCAATGCAAGCAGGTAGCGTGCCTTGCCGCGATGAACCTGATTGGTCTCATCCATCTCGGTTCGGGCAAAGCCGTCGAAATGTGGAATCAACACCTTTGCCTTGTCAGCCTGCCCCAGTTTCTCGAGAGAAAGAACCATAAAGAAGTTATCGCTGTTCCAGCTATCCCTGTCACCGGAGAGAAGATCGATTCCGCTGATGCTCTGCGTATAAGCTGCCGCTGCTTCATCCTTGCGGCCCAGTGCCTCGAGCGTGCGACCAATATAATAGTAAGCCCGCGGAGTTGACACAAACTGAAAATCGTCAACACCAAGCGTGACCGGCGGCTTCAACACAGACTGAAAGAGCTGTAACGCCTGAGCATAATCGCCCTTATTAAATGCGACTGCTCCCATTCCATAGCGAAGGTTGCGATACTCGTCGCGAAGAATTGTGGATCGATGCCGCGGAGCAAACTTATGTGTATTCACAATCTCATCGGCCTGCTGATAGAGGCCCTTGATCAGATAAGCATTGAGTAATGCAATCACAAGATCATCATCTTTCGGCGAACGCTGCAGAGCCTTGTTGAGTAATGCTATCTGTTCATCGAACCTGCCGGCTCGCGCATAGATGGAACTCAGATCATTCAGCGTGCGAATGTGATCCGGCCTGAGGATGATCGCCGTCTCAAGCTGTTGGGCGGCCTCATCGGTCTTGCCCTGTGCCGCGTAAGCCAGGCCCAGTGCGCGTCGCGCGCTGAAGTTTTTGGGGTCAATCGAAATTGCTGACTTCCATTGTGCTATCGCTTCATCCGGGCGCTCGAGAAAATAGAGTAGGCAGCCTAGATTGAATCGCGCCGTCTCATCCTTCGCGTCCGCCTTCACAGCTTCCCAGAGTGGAGCTTCACTCTCTCGTGCCATACGGAAAGCGATCAATGATCCCTGCCGCCGCCTGTGCCTTCCTTTGATACCTGGCCGCCTGCGATTCCTCGCCCGACTGCTGCAGATAGTACGCCAGCGTGTAGTAGAAAAGCGGCGAGGTGCCCCATGGATCCTTGTTGTTGTGCTCCACCATGCGCAATACTTCGACCGCTTCGCGCCAGCGATGCGCGCCGCTGTAAAAGATCGCGACGTCGATGGCCCCCGGCTCTGCTCACCCATCAGGTGCAAAAGTTCTCGCTTTGCAGCGCCATCGCTGT